>NZ_JAAGOA010000002.1 GCF_010550675.1 Phytoactinopolyspora halotolerans
GCTGGCACCACGCACGCCGTTCTCCCACACCTAGTTTTGATCTTCGACAATCAAAAACCTAGGCCGGAAAGAACGGCGTGCGCTGCTATGACACGCTCAACCCACCCACGGATAAGTCAGAAGAGCCTCATTTGGAGCTGGGGTCAGGCGTCGCGCTTCTTGAACAGGGCCCAGGCGATGATCAGGATGATGACGGCGAAGCCGGCGAAGACGCCGCCGGATACCCAGCGATCGAAGAAGTCGAAGTCGGGCCCGCCGGCTGGGTCGTAGGGCTCCACGGCGACGAGGCGGGCGCCAGCACTGAACGGCAGGAATTTCAGTGCGGGCTGCAGCCAGTCCAGCGCGTCCACCATGGACAGACCCGAGATGAGCGACTCCACGATGAGCGGCGTCACCAGAAGCACGACGATCGCCGACGGCACGCCGCGGAAAAGCTGGGCGAGGGCGATGCCGAGCAGGCCATAGATCATGACCATGACGACATAGCCGGGGACGGCCTCGTTGAGCGGGCTGGAGCCCAGTTCGGGCGCCTCGTCCCAGAAGATCATGCCGATCCCGTAGTTGATCGCCACCGAGACGACCGTGGCGACCGCCGCGGTGACCAGAACGATGACGATCTTCGAGAGCAGCAGCGTAGACCGCTGCGGGATGGCGAGCAACGTCGGCTGGATGGTGCCGTGCCGGTACTCGTGGCCGGTGGCGAAGACCCCGATGATGGCGACGAAGATCGGTAGGAACGTGGCGAACTCTCCACCGCCGGTCAACACCGTGATGACGGTTTGATCGTCGAGCGTGTCGTTCCGGGTGGCGATGGCGACCGTCAGACCGATACCGGCACTGAGCACGATGCCGAGGCCGAGCAGCCAGTACGTCGAGCGGAGCGTGCGGATCCGGGTGGACTCGAAACGTAGCGCATCGATCATGCCGCACCTCCGGGGGCGTTGCCGCCCTGTGTCTGCGCCTGCGTCGGTTGTTCTGGGCCGCCGGATGCCGGCGGCTGGTCTCCGCCGGATCCAGGCTCGCCCTGAAGCTCGCGGGCGACGTACTCCTCGGATGCGCCGGTGGCGCTGAGGAACGCCTCCTCCAGAGAGGCGCTCTTGGTGGCCAACTCGTGCAGGATGACGCCGTCGCGGTGAGCGATCTCGCCGATCACGGACGCGTCCGCACCGGACACCAGAATCCCGCCACCGGGGTCGGGCTCGACCGTCGCGCCCATCCCGCGCAGCGTCTCCGCCAGTTGCGTTGCCGACGGCGACTTCACCAGGACGGTCGTCTGCGTGAACTGCCGGACGAAGGTGTCCACGTCGCCATTGAAGATCATCTTGCCCATGCCGATGACGACGAGCTCGTCGGCCATCAGGGACATCTCGGAGAGCAGGTGGCTGGAGACGAAGATGGTGCGGCCCTGTCCGGCCAGCGTCTTCAACACATCGCGCAGCCAGTGGATGCCATGCGGGTCGAGTCCGTTCGCCGGCTCGTCGAGGATGAGCACGGCCGGATCGCCCAGCAGCGCTTGCGCGAGCCCCAAGCGCTGCGACATGCCGAGTGAAAAGCCTTTGGGTTTCTTGCGTTTCACGTCGGACAGGCCGACGAATTCCAGAACCTCGTCGACACGCTTCTTCGGCACCCGGCTACCGGCCGCGAGCATGCGCAGGTGGTTGCGCGCGGTCCGGGTCGGGTGGAACGCCTTGGCCTCCAGGACCGCCCCGATCTCCTGCATCGGATTGCGGATGTCCCTGAAGTGCCGTCCGTCGAACCGGGTATCTCCTTCGCCGTTGTCCAGATCGAGCATGAGTCGCATCGTCGTGGACTTGCCCGCGCCGTTCGGGCCGAGGAAACCGGTCACGACACCGGGGCGTACGTTGAACGACAGATTGTCTACGGCGACCTTGCTGCCGTAGCGCTTCCGTAAGCCTTCTGCGGTGATCACTGGTACTCCTGACAGTTGTTGCGGGACGGGTCATCCATCCCCGCCGGAAGAACCTATCGGTTCTTCGGCCGTCTCGAGGTCCTTCCATGAAATGAGATCCAGATCCGCCCCGAGACGGACATTCCCTCTCGCCCATGATCGTCAACCGCCGAGCCGTGCACGACACGGCTGATCGTTGACGATCGTCGGAACGTGGGTCACGCGGCGGCGAGAGCTTGCCGCGCGAGATGACCCGCCTGCGGACCGTACGAGCCGCCGAAGAGTACGGCATGCACCAGGACCGGATGCATCTGATGGAGAGCGACCCGATGGCGCCAGCCATCCGCCAGGGGCCATGCTTCGTGGTAGCTGGCCAGGACACGGTCAATGTGGCGCAGGCCGAACAGCGCGAGCATCGCGAGGTCGGTCTCGCGGTGACCACCGTGCGCGGCAGGGTCGATGAGCCACCCGCGACCGTCCGCTCCCCACAACACGTTCCCGGCCCACAGGTCACCGTGGATGCGCGATGGCTGCTCGGCCGGTCCGGCAAGCTCCGGCAATCGCTCGATGACCCGCTCCACGTCGGCTGCATCGCGGTCGCCGATGGACTTGTTGTCCCGCGCCAGCTTCAGATAGGGCGCGAGACGCCCGTGCGCCCACAGCTCTGGCCATTCCGGCCACGGGCCGCCGGGTAGCGGAAGCGTGCCGATCCACCCGTCACCTCCGTGCGCTCCGAAGACGTCGGCGCCTTTGCGGTGGGTCTCCGCCAGTGCGCGTCCGAATCGGTCGGCCATCGCCGCTGACGGGGCGCCGGGATCCACCCATTCCAGCACGAGGCACGTGTCGTCGACGGCGATGACGCCCGGCACGGGTGCGCCGTCGTTTCCGTTGCCGAGCCAGCGAAGCCCGTTCGCCTCGGTTTCGAAGAACCCCTTGTCCGGGGAGTCGAGCGTCTTGACGAAGACGTGGCGTCCATCCGCCAGATCCGCCCGGAACGCGTGACAGATATCGCCGCCGCCGACGGGGACGACGGACGTGACCTGGTTGCCCACGAGGCCGGTGAGATGATCTACGGCGATCGAGGTCATCTACGACCGGCTCGGGTGATCAGCATCGCCGACGGCTCGGTGAGCCGCGATGGCTTCGACGAGCCCGTCAGCTGCTTGTTCGACGAGGCGGAGGACATGGTCGAAACCGTCCTCGCCGCCGTAGTACGGGTCCGGAACGTCGAGATCGGCGGCGTGGCGCCCGTTGTCGTGCGAAGCGTAACTGCGCAGCATGCGGATCTTCGCGCGCGCCTGGTCATCCGGCGCGATCCGCTGCAGGTCGGCGAAGTTGGCGCTGTCAAGCGCGAGGACAAGATCGAAGTCGGCGAACCAGGAATCGGTGAATTGCCGGGCGCGGTGCGCCGCCGCGTCGTAGCCGTGTGCCTGCAGCGTCCTGCGGGCTCGCGGGTCGGCCTGTTCGCCGATGTGCCAGCTCCCGGTACCGGCTGAGGACACCTCGACGTGTGCGCTCAATCCTGCGTTGGCCAGCCGGACACGGAGTACGGCTTCGGCCATCGGAGAGCGGCAGATGTTGCCGGCGCAGACCACGCAGACCTTGAACGGGGATCCCTTCGACCGAGGCGGTGTGTGCTCGGATGGAGTGATCGGACTGACGTCACCTGGACCGCGACCATGTGCCTGGGAGTCAGAAGTGCTCACGACAGCATGGTCTCATCGGCGTCGGGGTGCTCGTCAGGCGCGTTGCCGGGCAAGCTCACCTACGGCCAGCGCGAGTTCGGTCGCGAGGTCGAACGAACGCTCGTCGTCCGGATGGCTCCGCATCCACAGGCAGATGGTCTGAACGACCGCACCCGCCCAGGAAGGGTCGCGACGCAGCGCGAACCGGACCGATACCGGGCGCGGGCTGCTGGACGCGATGTCCCACCACTGGCCGTCGGAGAATGCGAGCAACGGGTTGCCGCGACCGTCCTCGTACACCACCTCGTACTGCTGGTGCAGTGGTGAGGGCGTGTGTGAGCGCCCACGCGCCGGTGGCTGCTGCGGCACTCGATTGATCAGATGGTCTTCAGGCGGCCGCTCGGTGAGCAGCGACGCCACGGGGGCATAGCCGGTCGTCATCTTGTGTCCACCAAGTCATCAGGGGGATGAATCGGCACGACGACCCCCGTGGAGCCCACCCGGGCACCTATCGTCATGCGAAGTGGACACCAAGATACGGCACACTACCGCGTCTGGGAAAGGCCTCGGGTCAGTCGTTTGGTTGTTATTTCGGGAGCAAAAGGTTGAGGATCCAACTGACAAACGAGACAACCAGGGCACCCAGGACGGCCGCCCAGAAGAAGTCGGCGACTTCGAACGGTACGTCCAGCTGGTCCGCGATCCATCCGGTCAGCCACAGCATCAGTGCGTTGACGATGAACGTGAACAGGCCCAGGGTCAGAATGAACAGCGGCAGCGTGAGCAACTGGACAACAGGCTTGATGAAGGCGTTGACCAGCGCGAAGATCAACGCGATCACGCCGAATGTGAGCACCCGATCGGTAGTCGAGTCGGCGGAGGTGATGTTGACGCCGCTGACGATCTCGGTGGCTACCCATAGCGCCAGGCCATTGACGATGATTCGAACGATGAAGGAGACCACGGTCGCTGAGCGTATATGGTGCGTGACCATGACGCCATCGACACACGAAGATGACATGTCGTCCGGTTCGGGCGAGCCACGCGTCAAACTCCGGGCAGCGCTCGAGGGGTTGCCGTCGTATCGGCCCGGACGATCGGCGGGGCCGTCATCGGAGCCGGCTCAGTCCGTGTACAAGCTATCGTCGAACGAGAACCCGTTCCCACCCCTTCCGGGCGTGCTGGAGGCCGTCAACGAAGCGGCGTCTTCGTTGAACCGTTACCCGGACATGTTCGCTACCGGACTGGTCGCAGCCCTGTCGGACCGCTTCGATGTACCGGCAGAGCATCTGGCCACCGGCACCGGCAGCGTCGGCGTGCTGCAACAGGTCATACAGGCCTGCGCCGGGGAGGGGGACGAGGTCGTCTACGCGTGGCGGTCGTTCGAGGCTTATCCGATCGTGGTCGGCATCTCCGGTGCGGAATCGGTACGCGTGCCGTTGACGGCGAACGCTCGGCATGACCTTGACGCGATGGCCGACGCGATCACCGATCGGACCAGGCTTGTCGTGCTCTGTACTCCGAACAACCCCACGGGACCTGCGATTCGCCGGGCCGAGCTGGCGGCGTTCCTGGAGCGGGTGCCGAGTGATGTGCTGGTCGTCATCGACGAGGCGTACCGCGAGTTCGTCCGCGATCCGGAGGCGGTCGACGGCCTGGAGGTGTACGCCCGGCATCCGAACGTCTGTGTGCTGCGGACTTTCTCCAAGGCCTACGGGCTCGCGGGCCTGCGGGTGGGCTTTGCGGTCGCGCACGACGACGTGGCCGACGCGCTCCGTAAGACCGCCGTGCCGTTCGGCGTGTCCGGGGTGGCCCAAGCCGCTGCCGTCGAGTCGCTGAAGCACGAGGCCGAGTTGCGCGACCGGGTGGTCGAGCTGGTCGACGAGCGGACCCGGGTGATGGCGACGCTGCGGGAGCAAGGCTGGTCGGTACCGGACTCCGAGGCGAACTTCGTATGGATGGAGCTCGGTGAGAGCACGGAGGACTTTGCTCGCAAATGTGCGGAGAATGGACTAATCGTCCGTCCATTCGCCGGAGAAGGGTGCCGCGTGACTGTAGGTGAATCCGCCGCGAACGATCGATTCCTTAGAGTCAGCCAGGAATGGATCAGCGGTAGCGAAGTATGACATTCGACACAATACAATCACGCTGTGTGACTAGCTGGTCACAATGCGTGACTGTCGGCGAACGACAACTTGCAGGCACAAAAAGGCACGAACGGCGCCCGTGCGTTCGGGGGGCGAGACGCAGGACGCCGTCCGTGCGCCATCGATAGTACTGCTAGCAGCACATCCCTGGCCAGTCGGGTTGAACCGGGGCGGCGGAAGCAGGCGTGGCCACGATGGCCGCCGTCGCCGTCAGAGTCAGGGCAGCGAGCGTTACAGCCACAACACGCCTGAGACGGGCCACTGCGATCAACCTCCGGGGGTCTACATAGGACTAGCGAAAAATGACTACCTGTAGTGCAATAGTGTCATGACAGATGAGCCACAAGCAACACTTGACGAGGCGCCCGCCCCAACACCTGTCGGGCAGCGTATCCGTACGCGCAGGTTGGAGTTGGGTCTCTCGCAAGCCGATATTGCCGAGGGAATGCTGTCGCCCAGCTATGTGTCGCTTGTCGAGAGTGGTCGTCGTCAGCCAGCTGCCGCGGCGCTCGCGCATATTGCTGAGCGTCTGCGTATCGATGTCGAATACCTCCGGGACGGTGTCGACGCGTCGATCCGTACCCGCGCGCGCCTGGCGCTCGGGCGTGCGGAGAAGGCGCTGTATGACGGCAACGCCGAGGAGGCCTACGACAACTTCTCGCTTCTTGTCGGGGATCCGGGTCTGAACGACGAGCAGAGCCGGCGTGCGCGCCTCGGGCAGGCGCTCGCGCTGGAGCGCAAGGGCGATCTGGAGAGCGCGATCGAGCTTCTCGGGGAGTTGGCCGAAGAGGCACGGCAGAACCCGGAGGTACAGCCGTGGCTCGACGTGGCGCTGGCCATGTCCCGCTGCTACCAGAGCGCCGGGGATCTCGACATGGCGATCCAGATCGGCGAAGAGGCGATGCGTGCGGCTCAAGAGATCGGGCTGGAGCACACGGACGAGTACGTCCGTCTGGGCTGCACCGTGCTCAGCGCCTACCACGGCCGCGGAGACATCGTCCGATCCCGTACGCTCGCCGCCGACCTGGTGCGGGCGGCCGACCAGATGGGCGCCCCGCACACTCGTGGCGCTGCCTACTGGAACGCGTCGGTCATCGCCGAGTCGCGCGGTGACCTCGCGCAGGCACTCGATCTTGTGGATCGGGCGCTCGCCTTGTTCGGTGAAGGCGACGACCGCCGTAACCTGGCTCGTCTGCGTATCGCCTACGCCTGGTTGCTGCTCCAGGGTGAGGAGCCGCGGGCCAGCGACGCGTTGCAGTTGCTCGATGGTGCTCGGGAAGAGATCACCACCTACGGCGGCGTGGACGACATCCGGCATTTCGACAGCACGCGCGCGGACGCACTCCTCGCGCTCGGCCGCCTCGATGAGGCGCACGAGGCCGCGACGGCCGCCTTGCGCGACCTCGGCGACCAGCCCCGGATGGAGTCGGCGCGGGCACGGCTGGTGCTTGCTCGGGTGCTCCGGGCCGAGGGCGACGTCGATCAGAGTGCACGTGAGGGAGCGCTGGCGGCGTCGATGCTCGAAGCCATGGGCGCTTCTCGCCGGGCTGCGGCCGCGTGGCGCGAGCTGGGTGACCTCTACCGTGACCTGGGACGTACCGACGAGGCGCTGGAGGCGTTCGACCGGGCGCTGCAGTCGATGCGGATCATGCATTCGGTCGGTGCAGGTGTGGTACTGGATGCTCCCGCTGAGCGGCGGAGCGAGCTGGCCCTGCACTGATAACGAGATACTCCGACGTGCCGGTGAGCTGAATCCGCCGGCAACAGGGGCGGGATGGACGACGGTCCTCCCGCCCCTTTCGTTGTCTGCGCGCACCGGCGTACCGACTCCGCGCACGCGGGCGACACACCACAACATCTAGGTGGCTTGCATCTTCGTAACTACAAGATAATGTGGTGCGTGCAGCTGGTACCTCCGCTCATCCAGATCGGAGGTGGAGCGGCTCAACGCCGGCCGAGAGCGCGACTCGGCGCGGTGGGTCGCGTACAGGGAACCCGGTGTGAGTCCGGGACTGCCCCGCAGCGGTGAACGGGAACGACCGCCGTCAAACAAGCACTGGGACACCTCGGTCTCCACCGAGCGGGCTCGGGAAGCGACGGCCAGTAGGTGGTGCCACCAGCCAGGTGGTCGCCGGGCCCGTGAGTCCGAATACCTGCCGGTTGCCCGCGTGCGTGCGAATGCACGTGGGGGTCCGCGGCCTCGTGGGAGGGCCAGAGGACGATCGCGAGGACTTACTCACCTCCGCGGGTGCGCCGTGCGACGGCTGCCCGTGGCGTAGTCGGCGTTGTCTCCCCTGCGCTCCACCCCGAGGTCCGGGCTCATCAGGCCCTGACATCGCGAAGGAGGACGCGTGAATATCACTGTCGTCAAGCGGGATGGAACCGCTGAACCGTACGACGGTCGCAAGATCGCCCGCACCATAGCGGAAGCCGCCGTCGGTCTGGATGACCGGTTCGGCCGCGCCGCGCAAGTCCGATCAGAACTGGAACTCACCCTCTTCGACGGCATCACCAGCGAGCAGCTGACGGAAGCCGCCATTCAGGTCGCGTTGCAGAACGTCAAGGAGGATCCAGCGTTCGACACCGTCGCCGCGCGGATGCTGTGCACGACCATGTACCGGCGTGTCCTCGGTGACCACCGGACTCCCGACGATCTCCGCGCCCTGCACACGTCCCGGTTCGCCGGCTACATCCGCCGGGCGGTCGCCGACGGCGTGCTGGACGCGCGGCTGGGCAGGGCGTTCGACCTGGACCGCCTGGCGGCGGCCCTGGATCCCGGACGCGACGAGTCGCTTCGGTACATCGGCGTGGTCACCTTGCGTCATCGGTACATGGTGAACGCCCCGGACGGCGCGCCGATCGAAGTGCCGCAGTTCTTCTGGATGCGGGTGGCGATGGGGCTGGCGCTGAACGAAGCCGACCCTACGTCGTCGGCGCTGGCCTGCTATGAGCGGATGTCCCGTCTGGAGTACCTTCCGGCCGGTTCGACACTGGTCAATGCCGGGACCGCGCATGCCCAACTGTCCAACTGCTTCGTGCTGGAGATGGACGACGAGATCGAGCACATCGCGAAGAGCATCCGCGACGTGATGTGGCTGACCAAGGGCACCGGCGGCATCGGGCTGTCGGTGACCAAGCTGCGTGCCGAAGGGTCGCCGATCCGGAGTAACAGCACGACGTCGACCGGGCCGATCCCGTTCATGCATACGGTCGACTCCACGTTGCGCGCGGTCTCCCGTGGCGGGAAGAAGTTCGGCGCGCTGTGTTTCTACATGGAGAACTGGCATCTGGACTTCCCCCAATTCCTGGACCTGCGACAGAACTCTGGCGACCCGTACCGTCGTACCCGTACGGCGAACACCGCGGTCTGGATCTCAGACGAGTTCATGAAGCGGGTGGCCGACGACGCCGACTGGTACCTGTTCGATCCGCTCGAAGCCGCTGACCTCGCCGAGCTCTATGGGGCGCAGTTCTCCCGACGCTACGCCGAGTACGTGAGGAAGGCGGAGGCCGGCGAACTGCGGACGTTCGCGAAGGTCCGCGCCAGGGAGCAGTTCAGGGCGATGGTGCTGAGCCTGCAGACCACCTCGCACCCCTGGTTGACGTGGAAGGACCCGATCAACAACCGCGCGCTGAACAACAACACCGGGACGATCCATCTGTCGAATCTCTGCACCGAGATCTGCCTGCCGCAAGACAAGGAGAACATCGCGGTGTGCAACCTGGCGTCGATCAATCTCGTCCGCCACCTCGAGGCGGGCCGGTTCGACTGGGACCGGTTGGCGCAGACTGTTCGCCTGGCGGTGCGGCAGTTGGACAACCTCATCGACATCACCGTCTCGTCGGTGCCGGAGGCGGAGCGGTCCAATGAACTGAACCGAGCCGTCGGGCTGGGCGTCATGGGCTTCGCGGAGGTGGTCGAGCGGCTCGGATGGTCCTACCAGAGCGAGTTCGCCTACGAGCTGATCGATGAGCTGATGGAGTTCATCAGCTGGCACGCGATCGACGCGAGTGCCGATCTGGCCCGTGAGCGTGGTGCCTATCCCAACTTCAGCGGTTCGCGGTGGAGCGAGGGGATCGTGCCGATCGACACCGTCGACCTCGCCGAGCAACAGCGCGGCGTCGCGGTGACGGTGTCACGTACCAGCAGGATGGACTGGGAACGGCTGCGGCGAAAGGTGCGCGGCGGCATCCGTAACGCGACTCTGCTGGCGATCGCGCCCACCGCGTCCATCGGGCTGGTGGCGGGGACGACGCCCGGATTGGACCCGCGCTTCACCCAGATCTTCAGCCGGGCCACGAGCTCCGGCAAGTTCCTGGAGGTGAACCAGAACCTGGTGGCCGCGCTGAAAGCGCGTGGGTTGTGGGAGTCGGTCCGTGACGACGTGCTGCGGGCGCAGGGCGACGTGGCGTCGTTGCCGGACGTTCCGGACACGCTGAAGGCGGTCTACAAGACCTCGTTCCAGCTGTCTCCGTACGCGTTCCTCGAGGTGGCGGCCCGTGCTCAGAAGTGGGTCGACCAGGCGATCAGTCGGAACATGTACCTGGAGACGAGGGACCCTGACGAGACGATGGAGATCTACGCCGCCGCCTGGGCCAAGGGCATGAAGACCACCTACTACCTGCACATGAAGCCACGTCACACAGCTGAACAGAGCACCGTGCGGGTGAACAAGGCGGAGTCGTCGACCATGGCTCGTGCCGCCACGGTGACCGCGGTGGCCTCGTCGTCGGCGGAATCCGGGGCAAGCGATGCGACGAGGGGCACCGGAACCCGCGCCCGGAGGGCCGCGGGGCGTGGCTTCGGCTTCCAGGAGGTTGATGTCGTCGCCGATGTCGCGTGCCCCGTCGACCCGCAAGAACACCTGGAATGCGAGGCCTGCCAGTAGGCGAGTCCACCGCGCCCGCGCCACCGCCCGGGTGGCCGGCTACGGCCCGCCGACGATCGCCTGCCTGACGACGCCCGTCGGCGATGGCCTCGCCAGAGCCACCGGCTCAGACAACCAAGGAGCACACCACGATGAAGACGATCTTGGGAACCGGCATCCAGGAAGGGCTGCTGCTGAAACCGGTCCGCTACCCGTGGGCCTACGACCTGTACAACCAAGCCGTGGCGAATACCTGGTTCCCGCACGAGGTCCAGCTCGGAGAGGACCTTGCGGACTTCAAGCGTATGACGGCGGAGGAGCGGCATGCGTTGACGTTCCTCATGAGCTACTTCAACCCGAACGAACTTCTGGTCAACAAGGCGTTGGCGTACGGCGTCTACCCCTACCTGAACGCGGCCGAGACGCATCTCTACCTGGCCAAGCAGATGTGGGAGGAAGCCAACCACGTGATGGCCTTCGAGTACGTCCTGGAGACCTTCCCCATCGACCGGCACCAGGCGTATCAGGCGCATGTGGACGAGCCCTCTATGGCGGCCAAGGAGGAGTTCGAGGTCCGCTACATCCGACGGATGACCGAGCAACCCCTGGACATCGGCACCACCGAGGGCAAGCGGGATTTCGTCCGCAACCTGGTCGCCTACAACATCGTCTTGGAGGGGATCTGGTTCTACAGCGGCTTCATGGTGGCGTTGAGTTTCCGGCAGCGGAATCTGCTGCGGAACTTCGCTTCGCTGATCGACTGGATCGTGCGGGATGAGAGCCTGCATCTGAAGTTCGGGATCAACCTGATTCTCACCGTCTTGGACGAGAATCCCGATCTGCGCACGGAGACGTTCGCCGTCGAGATCAAGCAGATGATCCTCGATGGTGTGGCCATGGAGGAGCGGTACAACCGGGATCTGTTACCACGCGGCATCCTGGGGATGAACGCGGAATACATCAACAGCTACGTGAAGTATCTCGCCGATCGGCGCTTGGAGGAGCTTGGCTTCGGTCCGCATTACAAGGTCGCCAATCCGGCGAAATGGATGGCTGCCGCGAACGACACGCTCGAGCTGGTCAACTTCTTCGAATCGATCAACACAAGCTACGAGGTCGACGTCCGTGCAGATGGCCGAGGCCCGTGACGCGTCTACCACGCGCACCGGCGGGCCCGATACGCCGGCCGGAGTGATACATCGGTGGCGGAGGCCATGCGTGGGCCGCAGCCATACGCCGGCGGCATCCGGGAGCGCCGTCCTCCGCACCTGTCGCGTCGGTGGTCGGCGTGCACTAGGCTCTGAAATCTGGGCGACGATGAGCGAGGTGGAGACGTGTCGGGCACAAAGTTCGGTAGGCCGAAGTTTGGTCTTTGGCATACCGGACTCTTGACTTCGGCTCTCGTTATGTCGGCCTGTGGGGGTGATGTCGCGGCCGTCGACCCCGACGACGGCCGGCTCAAGGTGGTCACGACGTTCACCGTGTTGGCCGACATCGCGCAGAACGTCGGCGGCGACGGCGTCGTCGTCGAATCGATCACCAAACCGGGCATGGAGATCCATGGCTACGAACCGACCCCGAGCGACGTGCGGCGGGTGGCGGACGCCGACCTCGTCCTGTACAACGGGCTCGGCCTGGAACTGTGGTTCTCCGACTTCATGGCCAGGATCGACGCGCCGAGCGCAGTGGTGACGGACGGAATCGACACGCTCCCCATCGCCTCCGGCGATTACGCGGGCGATGCCAACCCACACGCCTGGATGTCCCCGCTCAACGTCGCGATCTACGCCCGGAACATCGCGGACGCTCTCGCGGAGATCGACCCCGGCGGCGGCGACCGGTACGAGGCCAACGCCGCCGCCTACGCGGACGAGGTCGCCGACGTGCAGGAGACGTTGCTGGCCGGTGTGGCCGAACTGCCGCCTCATCAGCGCGCGCTGGTCACATGTGAGGGCGCGTTCTCGTACCTCGCCGCCGATGCCGGCCTCACCGAGGTCTACCTGTGGCCGGTCAACAGCGACGTGCAAGGGACACCACGACAGGTCACGGGTGCGATCGAGTACGTACGACAGCACGACGTCCCCGCGGTGTTCTGCGAGTCGACGGTCAGCGACGAGCTCCAGCGGCAGGTCGCCCGCGACGCGGGCGCCGCGTTCGGTGGGGTGCTGTACGTCGACTCGTTGTCCGAGGAGGACGGCCCCGTACCGACGTACCTGGATCTGATCCGTCGTGACGTCGCGACGATCATCGCCGGTCTGAACGGGCAGGGGAGCTGATGCTTGCGTGAAACGCGACGACGACGCGGCGGCGGCCGACGGTCCCGGCGTGCATCTCAGGCGAGCCGGTACCGGCGCAGGGCAGGCTCCCCCAGGCGGAAGGACGGGCGCCGATGAGCGGATAGGCGCCGACGCGGAGACGAAGCCCGACGTGGTGGTCGAGCTGTCGGGCGTGAGCGTCAGCTACGGGGATGTCGTCGCGCTGGACGGGGTGTCGCTACAGCTGGGCGCGGGCCGCATCTGCGCGCTCATCGGGATGAACGGCTCGGGCAAGTCGACGCTGTTCAAGACCGTGATGGGGCTGCTGCGTCCACACGACGGGGTGGTGCGCCTGTTCGGCGCGGATCCGGCGCGCAGCCGCCGCGCGGGGGAGGTCGCGTACGTGCCGCAGGCGGAGAACGTCGACTGGGACTTCCCGCTCCGGGTGCGCGACGTCGTGACCATGGGCCGGTACGGTCGGATGTCGCCGCTTCGACGTGCGCGTGCGGCCGATCGCATCGCCGTCGACGACGCGCTCGACCAGGCGGATCTGGCCGGCCTCGCGGACCGGCAGATCGGCGAGCTCTCCGGCGGTCAGCGCCGGCGCGTCTTCCTGGCGCGCGGGATCGCTCAGGGCGCCCGGCTGCTGCTGCTCGACGAGCCGTTCTCCGGGGTGGACAAGCGGTCCGAGGCCACCATGTCGGAACTGTTGCGACGTCGTGCCGACGACGGTTGTGCCGTGCTGGTCGCTACGCATGACCTCGACGCGGTCCCCGACCTCGCGGATGAGGCCATCCTCCTGCACCGGCGGGTGCTGATGCACACGACGCCGGACGAGGCGCTGCGCCCGGAGAATCTGGCGCTGGCGTTCCACGGTGGGGAGGCTCGGGCGTGATCGAGTTCCTCGTCGACCCGGTGCAGTTCGGGGTGATGCAGCGGGCGTTCCTGGTCACCATCGTGGCGAGCGCCGTCTGCGCCCTGTTGTCCTGCTGGCTGGTGCTGATCGGATGGTCCCTGATGGGGGACGCGGTCTCGCATGCCGTGGTGCCGGGGGTGGTGCTCGCGTACCTCGCGGGCGCGCCGTTCGCTCTCGGAGCGTTCGCGTTCGGCTGCGCCGCGGTCTGGCTGATCGGGACGGTGCGACAGACCTCGCGCGTCAAGGAGGACGCCGCCATCGGGGTGGTGTTCACCACGCTGTTCGCCTTCGGGCTGGTGCTGATCTCGGTCACGCCCAGTGAGGTCGACTTCAACCACATCCTCTTCGGTAACGTGCTAGGCGTTTCCGACACGGACCTCGCCCAGGTGCTGGTGCTGGGCCTTCTGACGGCGGCGACACTGGTGCTGAAGAGTCGTGACCTCACGCTCTACGCGTTCGACGCCGGCCATGCGCACGCCATCGGTATCAGCCCCCGTCGGTTGCAGCTCCTCCTGCTGGCGTTGCTGGCGCTCACCGTCGTGGTCGCGCTGCAGGCCGTCGGGGTGATCCTCGTCGTCGCGATGGTCATCACCCCTGGCGCTACCGCATACCTGCTGACCGCCAGGATGGAGCGGATGCTGCTGCTGGCGCCGTCGTCCGCGATCGGCTGTGCCATCGTGGGCCTGTACTACTCGTACTATGCCGATGTGTCGTCGGGCGGTGCCGTGGTTCTCGCCCAGGGGCTGCTGTTCTTCGCCGTCTATCTGCTGGCGCCGCGGGGTCTGGCTGGGCTGCGCCGGCTGCGGCCACGGCGGACGGTCAGGCCGTGAGCGCGGGGTGCACCGGCTGCGTCGCCCGGCTCGCGAGATGGGAAATCCCGGTTGCCGGACGTCTAAGCTGTCGGTGTGGTCGTTGAGCACCTGGGCAAGGTATCGGTCGCGGCTGAAGACTGCGTCAAAGTGATCTACGCGGCGCGCGAGTGGGACGACGTCGCGGTGACCGCGTCGTACCTGAAGGCCCGGCTCGGCGTCGGTGCGCCCGCGGTGTCGGAGATGGTGCGCCGCCTCAGCGAGCAGGGGCTGGTCACGCATGAACGCTACGGTCCGGTCGCGCTGACCGAGGAGGGCACGGCCCTGGCGCTGCGGATGCTGCGCCGGCATCGGCTGGTCGAGACCTACCTCGTCGCCGAACTCGGTTACCGCTGGGATGAGGTGCATGACGAGGCGGAGCAACTGGAGCACGTGGTGTCCGACCGGCTGCTCGACCGGATGGACGAGCGGCTCGGCCATCCGACCCGCGACCCGCATGGCGATCCGATCCCCGCGGCCGACGGGACGGTACGACGACCCGACGCGGTCCCGCTGTCCACGCTCGGTGTCGGTGACGTCGGCTTCGTCGCCCGCATCTCGGACGACGAACCCGAGTTGTTGCGTTACTTCACCGCCAATGAGATCTCGCTCGATCAACGGATCGAGGTTCTGCGTCGGCGGTCCTACGCCGGATCGTCGACCTTGCTCGTCGGCGCCGGTGACGCCGCGTCCGAGCTGGAGCTGACCGACGTCGCCGCGGCCGCCCTGTGGGTCACCCGGCCCGCGGCGCAACCGGCGTAGCGATCGGGCGTTATCCGACGCGCACGCGCGCGAGCTGGCGGGACTGTGCGACCAGCGAGCCGTCCGAGTCGTAGACCTCCGCCTCCTCGTCGAACCAGCCGTCCCGGACCAGTCTGCCGCGCAGGTGGACGGTGAGCCATCCCGGTGCCGGAAGGCTGCGCGTCAGCACGGACAGTTCCACCGTGGGTGCCCAGCCGAGCCGGCCCAGGCCGAAGACCGTGGGCGGGAGTGAGTCGACCGCGAGAGCGAGCACGATGGGGCTTGGCTGGGTGCCGTCGACCAGCCGGACGTGGCCGCGCATCGAGAGCTGCCCGGCGGGCCGGCCGGAGAACCAGCCGAGCGTCTGCGGATCGAGCCGGAGATCGACGTGCTCCAGCAGCCCGACGTGGGTCCCGTCCGGTAGATCGACGACCGCCGGGATGCACTCGTCGACGGGGGCGACGGGCTCCGGCGTGGGCCCGGCCCACTCGACGTCGGCGTCCCGGTCCAGCGTCGAAGTCGTGATCAGCGCTTCGACGCGCGGAATGTCGTCCTGGACGAGCGTGGCGCGCAGCGTCGCCGTCGTGCGGCCGGCCCGAAGCAGGTGGACGTTGATCTGGGCGTGCCCCGGTGACGGCGGTGCCACGAAGTGCGCGCTGGTACTGACGGGGTGCGGATGCGGCGACTCGGCGGACACGGCCTGCAGGATCAGCGCGAGCAGGTAGCCGCCGTTGGGCACGTCGCCCACGGACCACGTGCCGTCGATGTCGATGTCGTAGCAACCGGGCTCGGTCTGCTTGACGGTCGTCGCTTCGTTGAAGTCGGCCACGGCAACCGACCTTATGCTAACCATCAGTTGCTGCCTAGACACTTTCTGTGACGATTTCGGCGTTTGGGCAGGTAGTCGGCGGTAAATTCGGCATCTTCCGACACACCCCGATTGATCGCATGGGGTGGGTGTACGTGCTATGTGACGGTTCGGTAGCATCTGCGTCGGCAGAGATGATCTTTGGTTAGACCATCACACAAAACAAGGGCTGATGATCCTGCCTGTAACGGGGGCTGGTGGGGGCAAGAGAAGGAGAGCAATGCCGACCCCTGTCCGCAAGAGGGCCGCTCTGTTATCGGGCGGTCTCGTTGTTTCCATGATCGGTCTCGGCTCGACGGCTGCCGTCGTCGCGGCCGACGAGGGCGGAGACCTGGCGCCTGCCGAGGCGCAGGCCAAGGCTCAGCTGTTCCCCGAGCGCCACGTCAGCGGCCTTCGGGTGAACCTAGAGGACAGCTCGAGGCCAGTGGGCACGACGCTGTTCGGCTTGCAGGCCGATGACGGAGCGCTGCTGCAGACGTACTGTGTCGAGCTGCATGTGCCGATCGACCCCGAGCACACGGGTTACGAGGAAGTTCCGTGGGATGCGTACCCGAATCCGGATTCGCCGTTCCATCAGAACCGGGACAAGGTCAACTGGATCCTGCACCATTCGTATCCGGCCGTCGATCTCGCGGGAATCGAGCAAGCCGTCGAGCACGAGTTCGACGGCGGTCTCTCCGTGGAGGAGGCCGTCGCGGCGACCCAGGCATCGGTCTGGCATTTCAGCGACGGCGCCAACCTGGACGAGGATGATCCGACGCAGCGTCGCGGCCGCCACTCCGGTGCGGACGTGGTGGCGCTGTACCAATACCTGACCGGCGAGGAGAACGTCGGCATCGGCGAGGAGCCCGAGCCGGAGCTGGCGTTGGACCCGGCGGCTCTGGCCGGCGAGACCGGCACGCTGATCGGCCCCTTCACCGTGTCCACCAGCGCGGAGGCGGCGCAGCTGTCGTCGCAGCTGCCGGAGGGCGTCGAGCTGGTCGACGGTGATTCGCAGCAACTCGGCGACGAGGTCACCGACGGCAGCGAGATCTACGTCGACGTACCCGAGGACGCCGAGGACGGTGCGGGCACGCTGACGCTGGAGACCGACGTTGCGCTGAGCCTGGGGCGGCTCTTCGTCGGGGACAAGTACAACGACAGCCAGAAGGATGAGTTCCGCACCCAGTCGCTGATCCTGGCCGGGGCGGAGAACACCCACCTCGAGGTCTCCGGCGAGGTCACCTGGACCACGCCGGACGAGCCGGAGCCGGAACCGACCGAGACCCCGGAGCCCACTCCGACGCCGACGCCAGAGCCGACGACGCCGCCGGACGATGACGAGGACGACGACGAGGAGGAGTCGCCGACCCCCGAGCCGACCACGCCGCCGGAGGATGACGAGGACGACGAGGAGTCCCCGAGCCCGGAGCCGACCACGCCGCCGGAGGAGACGACGCCGCCGGAGGATGACGAGGACGACGGTGACGAGGGTGGTGACCTGCCGGACACCGGTGCGGACTCCACGCTGCTGCTGGGTGTCGGTGCCGCCGCCATGCTCGCCGGGGCTGCCGCTCTGGGGCTGCAGCGTCGGGGCCTGAAGACCGCCGACCGGGACAACGGCTAGCCGTCGACCGAACCGCATGCAACGGCCCCGCGAGTGGTTTCGTCACACTCGCGGGGCCGTCCCGCACGCCTCCAAATGATCATGTGAAGTAGGTTTTCTCGCGCCGTACCATGTCTGCAGGCATGGTAGTGCACGAAGAAACCCACTTCACATGATCATTTAGGAGTGGTGGTCAGCTCCAGGCGAGGGCGTTGCCGGGGTCCTCGAGGAGTGACGCGACGTCGGAGAGGAACCGCGATCCTTGCTCGCCGTCGACGAGCCGATGGTCGAACGACAGCCCCAACGTGGTGACCCAGCGCGGCTTGATCTTGCCCTTGTGTACCCACGGCTGCTGACGTACCGCCCCGAACGCCAGGATCGCGGCCTCACCCGGGTTGATGATCGGAGTGCCGGTGTCGACCCCGAACACCCCGACATTGGTGATGGAGATGGTGCCGCCCATCATGTCGCCGGGCGGAGTCTTTCCTTCCCGGGCGGTCGCGGCCAGCTGATTGATGCCGGTCGCCAGTTCGCGTAGCGACAGTTCGTGCGCATCCTTGATGTTCGGCACGACCAAGCCGCGCGGCGTGGCCGCCGCGATGCCCAGGTTCACGTAGCGCTGCACGACGATCTCGCCGGCGTCGTCGTCCCAGCGGGTGTTCACCTCTGGCGTGCGCGGAATGGCGATGCACAGCGCTCGCGCGACGAGGGCCAGCGGCGTCAGCTTCACATCCCGGAACTCGCGCGATTCGCGCAACCGCTCCGCCAGCTTCATCGTGCGGGTCACGTCGACGGTCACGAACTCGGTGACGTGCGGCGCGGTGAACGCGGACTGCACCATCGCCTCGGCGGTCTTCCTGCGCACCGAGCGGATGGGGAGCCGCTCCTCCCGGTCCTCCCCGTGCCAGCCGAGACCGGACGGGACGCGTTCGCGGGCCGGCTGGGCCGATGCGGTCGCCGTCTCCGCCTCCGTCGGTGTCGGAGTGGATACGGCCGCGGCGGCGGTGTGCACGTCGTCACGGGTGACGGTGCCGTTCGGTCCGGTGGGAGTCACCGTGGAGATGTCGACGCCCAGATCCTTCGCGAGCTTCCGCACGGGTGGTTTCGCCAGGACTCGCGGCCGTGCGCCGGTCGCCGCACCTTCTCCTGCGGCGTCCCCGGCTCCGGCTGGCTCGCCGTTTCCGGTCGACGGTCGCTGCGGCGTGCCGTTGGTGTCAGAGCGTCCTTGACTCGGCTCCGTACCCGGCTTGCGCGGCCGGCGCTTGGCCGACGCCGTCCGCGGACCGTAGCCGACCAGGACGGGTTGACGTTCCGGCTCAGCCGGCTCGGCCGGCTCGGTGGTCTCCGCGGATGTGGGCTTGGCCGGTTGCTCGGCCATACCCTCGCGCTGCTCGGCGGTCCTTTCGGCCCCCTCGCCCGGCGCGCCGACGTCCTCGACCGGCTTGCCCTCGCCGGTGCGGACGGAGATGATCGGGGTGCCCACGGGCACCGTCTGTCCCTCCTCCACCAGCAGGCCCTCGACCACCCCGGCGTACGGGCAGGGCAGTTCGACGAGTGACTTGGCAGTCTCGATCTCGACGATGATGTCGTTGACCTTGACCGAGTCGCCGGGCTTGACCTTCCAGGAGACGATCTCCGCCTCGGTCAGACCTTCTCCGACATCGGGCAGGTTGAACTGCGAAACGCTCACGCTCGTCGTCCTTTCCTCACGCTTTCAGTACGCCAGGGCGCGGTCGACTCCGTCGAGCACGCGATCAAGGTCGGGCAGGTAGTCGTCTTCGATCCGGGCAGGCGGATATGGCGTGTCGTACCCGGTCACCCGGACGACGGGCGCCTCGAGCGAGTAGAAGCACTCCTCGGTGACGCGGGCCGCCACCTCGGTGCCGATTCCGAGCGTGCGCTGCGCCTCATGGACGACGACGAGCCGACCGGTGCGGCGGACCGACTCGTAGACCGGGTCCAGGTCCAGCGGAGACAGCGTGCGCAAGTCGATGATCTCCAGGGAACGCTCCTCGTCCTCCGCCGCGACGGCAGCCTCCAGGCACGTCTTGACCATCGGGCCGTAGGTGGCGACGGTGACGTCCGACCCGTCCCGCACCACCCGGGACGCGTGCAGCCCGATGCCCGGGTGGTTGTCGAGGTCGACCTCCGCCTTCTCGTAGTAGCGGCGTTTCGGTTCGAAGAAGATGATCGGGTCGTCGGCGCTGATGGCGTCTTGCAGCATCCAGTAGGCGTCGATCGGGTTGGCGCAGGTGACCACCTTCAACCCGGGCGTGTGCGCGAAGTAGGCCTCGGGGCTCTCGCTGTGGTGCTCCACGGCACCGATGCCTCCGCCGTAGGGGATGCGCACGACGATCGGCAACCGCAGCCTGCCGCCCGAGCGGAAGTGCATCTTGGCGACCTGGGTGACGAGCTGGTCATAGCCGGGAAAGACGAAGCCGTCGAACTGGATCTCGCACACCGGCCGGTAGCCGCGCAACGCCAGTCCGACGGCGGTCCCGATGATGCCCGACTCGGCCAGCGGCGTGTCGATGACCCGGTCCTCGCCGAAGTCTTTCTGCAATCCGTCGGTGACCCGGAAGACGCCGCCGAGCTTGCCGACGTCCTCCCCCATCATCAGGACCTTCGGGTCGTTCTCCATGCTGCGCCGCAGACCGGCATTGAGCGCCTTGGCCAAGGTCAGTGTGGATGCGTTGGAGGTCATCGCGAAGCCTCCTCGTCGGCGAAGGAATCCAGGTAACGGACCATCTCGTCCCGCTGAGCGAGCAGTGTCGGCGGAGTGTCCACGTACACCTGGTCGAAGATGGAGTCAGGCGCGGGGTCCGGCAACGCGCGGCATTCCCGGCGCAGCCGCTCGGCCATGTCGTCGGCCTCAGCTTCGATTTGTTCGAAGAAGGCCTGGTCGGCCATCTCACTGCGGATCATGTAGGCCTTCACCCGTTCGATGGGGTCTTTCAACCGCCAGTGCTCGAGCTCCGTATCTAGCCGGTATCGGGTGGGATCGTCCGTGGTGGTGTGCGCGCCCATGCGGTAGGTGAACGCCTCGATCAGCGATGGTCCTTCGCCGTCGCGTGCGCGTTGCAGCGCCTCACGGGTGACGGCCAGACAGGCCAGGACGTCGTTGCCGTCCACTCGGAGCCCGGGGAAGCCGAAGCCGTGCGCCCTGCGGTAGAGCGGCACCCGGGTCTGGCGTTCCAGCGGCTCGGAGATCGCCCACTGGTTGTTCTGGCAGAAAAACACCACCGGCGCGTTGTTCACGCTGGCCCAGATGAACGACTCGCTGACGTCGCCCTGACTGGTGGCACCGTCGCCGAAATACGCGATCACCGCGGCGTCCCGGTCCGGGTCTCCGGTGCCATTGGCCCCATCCCGCTGCACGCCCATCGCATAGCCGGTGGCGTGCAAGGTCTGTGCGCCGATGACGATCGTGTAGAGGTGGAAGTTGTTCTGCGCGGGATCCCAGCTGCCCTGGTCCACGCCGCGGAAGAGGCCGAGCAGCTGCGCCGGATCGACGCCGCGGCACCAGGCGACCGCGTGTTCCCGATATGTCGGAAAGACGTGATCCTGGCGGCGCAGTGCGCGGCTGGAGCCGACCTGTGCCGCCTCCTGCCCGAGCATGCTCGCCCACAGGCCGAGCTCGCCCTGACGCTGCAGCGAGACGGCCTCACTGTCGATGCGCCGGGACAGGACGAGGTCACGGTAGAAGCCGCGGATCTCGTCTGCCGTGATGTCGTCGATCAGCGCGTCATAGCGCTCGTGGGGGATCCGCTGCCCCTCGGGTGTCAACAGCTGGACGAGCTCGGGCTCGCCATCAGCCGCACCGCGGTTCGAGGTGGCCGCCGTGTCGACAGTCATGTCTCTCCTTCACGTCATCGGCGTCGCGGGGTCGCCGCGCCAGCCTGGCCGTGTTGTGACCGCCGGTCAGATGAGAGCGGAGGGTGTGCCCTCGGCTGACCGTCGGCGTTCGTGACTCACATCACGATGCTGCTACCGCCACGGTACCCAGTGCGGCGGCTCCGTGAATACTCGACTCGGATTCTCCGCACCGGTGACCGCACGGCCATCGACGCCGACACGTCGGCAACCTCATGTCTAAGCCTGCCGGTAGATGCAGGATTACGGGCTCGTTGACTTGCACAAGTTCGCCCGGCGTGGACTCATGCGACCCGGACAAGTCCTCGGGCTTCCGAGCATGTGGCTCCGGTGTGCGGACGTTGCCCGAGGTGCGGCGCCATCCGAAATTTTCGGTCGATCCGGTGTGACGTAATCGTTACGTTTTCGGTGCCTTATGGCCCTTGAGATTCCATGACGTAAACGTTTTCGTTAGTCCCGAGCACTACGCGTGCCGAGCCGGTTAAGAGGGCGATCGGCGCCCGGCCGGGCATAGGGAGGGGGAGAGATCCCATGGTTCATAAGACCCGCAAGGGTACGGCGGCCATCGGCGGCGTTGCTGCCTTGGCGCTGCTCCTGGCCGCCTGCGGCGACGATGGCGGAGATGATGGAGATAGCGGAGACGACGCGTCCGCCGGCGGCGGAGGCGACGTCGATTGCGCGGACTTCGAGCACTACACGGAGACCTACGGTGACCTTGAGGGCACCGAGGTGACCATCTACAGCACCATCACGCCGCCCGAGGACCAGTCACACATCGATTCGTACGTGGGCTTCGAGGAATGTACGGGGGTCGACGTCGTCTATGAGTCCTCGGACGAGTTCGAGGCACAGCTGCAGGTTCGCATTCAGGGCGGGAATCCGCCGGATATCGCGTATCTGCCGCAACCCGGTCTGCTGCAGACCATCGTCCGTGACACGGGCGCACCGGTCCCGGCGCCGGCCGGAGTGGAGGAGAACGTCGACGAATACTTCTCGCCGGACTGGAAGGAGTACGGAACGGTCGACGGAACTTTCTACGCCGCTCCGCTCGGGTCGAACGTGAAGTCGTTCGTGTGGTACGCGCCGTCGGCGTTCGAAGACAACGGCTACGAAATCCCCGAGACGTGGGCCGAGATGATCGCGCTGTCCGACCAGATCGTCGCGGATGGCGGCATTCCGTGGTGCCAGGGAATCGCATCCGGTGATGCCACCGGTTGGCCGGCGACCGACTTCATCGAGGATGTTCTGTTGCGCACCGCTGGCCCGGACGTGTATGACCAGTGGTACCAACACGAGATCCCGTTCAACGACCCGCAGGTCGTGGACGCGGTCAACACGGCCGGTGAGATCTTGAAGAATCCAGACTACGTCAACGGTGGTTTCGGGGACGTGTCGAGCATCGCCACCACCGACGTCAACCAGGCAGGGCTTCCCATCCTGGAGCAGCAGTGCTACATGCATCGCGCGGCGTCGTTCTACGCCCCGAACTGGCCGGAGGGCACGGAGATCGCCGAGGACGGCGATGTCTACGCCTTCTATCTTCCCCCGATTGAGGAGGAGTTCGGCGATCCGGTGCTCGGCGCCGGAGAGTTCACCGTGGCGTTCGACGACCGTCCCGAGGTGCAGGCGTTCCAGGAGTACGTCGCCGGTGCCGAGTGGGCGAACCTGAAGGCGACGCTCGGTGGGTGGGTCAGCGCCAACACCGGCGTCGATCTGGACAACTACCAGGATCCGATCAGCCGGCTCTCCGCCGAGTTGCTGCAGGACGACGACGCGGTCTTCCGCTTCGACGCGTCCGACCTGATGCCGGGCGACGTCGGCGCGGGCTCGTTCTGGACCGGCATGGTGGATTGGATCACAGGTGCCGACACGGAAACCGTTCTGACCCAGATCGAGGAGAACTGGCCGGAATGATCCACGGCTCAGCCGTGATCATTCGGTCGCTGACCCGGGTGTCGCGGGGCCGGTCGTGTCGCGTCCGGCCCCGCGGCCGTATCACAGGTGGAATCTATGGATACCGCTGAGAAGCTCGTTCAGATGCTCATCGCCGTTGCACTGTTCGGTGGTGTGATGGGCTTTATCCTGCTCGTGGTGGGACGCGTCCGTGGGCGCACCGACCTGGTGCAGTCGCTGGCCTTCGTCGCCCCTGCCGTGCTCCTCCTTGCGGTCGGGCTGCTCTATCCGGCGGCACGGACGGCATACCAGTCGTTCTTCGACCGGACGACCGAGGCGTTCGTCGGGTTGGACAACTACAGTGCGTTGTTCGAACGCGACGACTTGCTCATTGTCTTGCGCAACACGCTGTTGTGGGTGCTCGTGGCGCCGGTGACCGCGACCTTGATCGGCCTGGTGTACGCGGTGCTGGTAGACAGGTCCCGGTTCGAGGCATTCGCCAAGGCCCTGATCTTTCTTCCGATGGCGATCTCGCTGGTGGGCGCCTCGGTGATCTGGCGGTTCATGTACGAGTACCGCCCGGACCAGCAGAACATCGAGCAGATCGGCCTGATCAACCAGTTCCTCGTCTGGTTGGGCTTTGAGCCGCAACAGTTCATGTTGAATGCACCACTCAATACGTTCCTGCTGATAGCGATCCTGATCTGGGTGCAGGCCGGGTTCGCGATGACGGTGCTGTCGGCCGCGATCAAGGGAATTCCACAGGACATCGTCGAGGCCGGGCGCATCGACGGGTTGTATGGCGTGAAGCTGTTCCGTTACGTCACCGTGCCGAGCATCCGACCGGCGCTGATCGTTGTCTTGACGACGATCTCCATCGCGACGCTGAAGGTCTTCGACATCGTCCGCACCATGACCGGCGGTCAGTTCGAGACCAGCATCGTGGCGAATGAGTTCTATACGCAGAGCCTGGTCCGCGGCAACTACGGGCTCGGTGCCGCCCTGGCGATGGTGCTGTTCGTGATGGTGGTTCCGATCGTGATCTACAACGTTCGACAGCTGCGAAAGGCGGACATCCGATGAACGCCGTGACGACCACGCCGCAAGCCCACGGAGGTCCGGAATCCACCGCCGTCGTCTCGTCCGCCGCTCGAGCGCGGAAGCGGCTGAGCTCCCCCGGTGCCTCGACGGCGGCGATCATCATCGCGGTGCTGTGGACGCTCCCGACATTCGGCCTGCTGCTCTCGTCGTTCCGTCCCGAGGACGACATCAAGGGCAACGGGTGGTGGAACTGGTTCACCGATCCCGAGCTCACCTTCGAGAGCTATCGTGAGGTGCTGTTCGGCAGCCAGACGGAGCTGTCGACGTACGTGGTGAACTCCATCGCGATCACCGTGCCGTCTGTCGTCATTCCCGTGACGCTGGCGTTGCTCGCCGCGTACGCATTCGCCTGGATGAGGTTTCCGTTCCGGGACAGCCTGTTCGTCGCGATGTTCGCGCTGCAGATCGTTCCGATTCAGATCGCGCTGGTGCCGCTGCTGCAGATCTTCGTCGATGTCGGTCTGAACGGGACGTTCTGGCCGTTGTGGATCGCACACTCGACGTTTGCGTTGCCGTTGGCGATATACCTCCTGCACAATTTCATGCGCGACGTTCCCGCCGAACTTGTGGAGGCTGCCCGCGTGGACGGGGCCGGGCATGTGAAGATCTTCGGCACGATCATGCTGCCCTTGATCATGCCGGCGATCGCCGCCTTCTGTGTCTTCCAGTTCCTCTGGGTGTGGAACGACTTGCTGGTGGCGTTGACGTTCGCCGGCAGCACGTCGGACGTGGCACCGCTCACCGCGCGGATCGCTGAACTTGTCGGAACCCGGGGCACCGAGTGGCACCTGCTGTCTGCGGGCGCGTTCGTCTCGATGGTCATCCCGGTGATCGTCTTCCTGGGCCTGCAGCGCTTCTTTGTCCGAGGGCTGTTGGCCGGCAGCGTGAAGGGCTGAGAGGTTGGGCGGAACCTAGGAGGCGTGCGGTGACGGGGATCATCGACGTGGCGGCGCGTGCGGGGGTGTCCGCGACCACCGTGTCGCGCGCCCTGCGTGGGCTGCCCGGAGTGTCGGACACCCGCAGGCGGATGATTCGAGACATCGCGGCTGAGATGGGCTACGTGGCGTCACCGAGTGCCGCCGGTCTCCCCACCGGCCGGACCGGTGCGGTCGGCGTGGTATCGCCGCCGGTAGCCAGTGGCTGGTACTTCACTGCGATCGCGGAAGGCGTTCAGGAGGTGATCTCCGGCGCGGGCTATGACGTACTCCGGTACGGCCTGACCCACATCGAGACCGAGCGGCGGCACGCCGTCGACACCCAATTGTTGCGCAAGCGCGTCGACGGACTGGTCGTGCTGAGTCTTCCGCTTACGCCTGACGAGGTAAACGCGTTGGTGACGATGCAGCGGCCAGTGATCGCGGTCGGGCCCGTCATGCCCGGGATCTCGACGGTGCGGATCGACGATGTCGAGGTGGGCCGTACGGCCGTGCGTCATCTGGTGAACCTCGGCCATCGGCGGATCGGTTTCGCGGGCGGGGATCCAGGTCATAGCCTGGGCTTCCCCGTGGCGCCGGACCGGCAGCAGGGCTATGAGGAGGTGCTGCGGGAGGCCGGCATCGAGCCGGACCCGAAGCTCGTGGCTCCAGCCAAATTCATCGCCGAGGCCGGCGTACAGGCGTATGCCGAGTTCAAGCGGCGTGGCCCACTGCCTACGGCTATCTTCGCTGTCTCAGACGAGGTAGCGATGGGCGTCGTGCACGCCGCCCGGGCGGACGGTGTGCGCATGCCCGAGGACCTTTCCGTGGTAGGCGTCGACGATCATGATCTGGCATGGGTATTCGGCTTGACGACGGTGGCGCAGCCCGTGCGAGAACAGGGGCGGATCGCTGCGGACTCACTTCTGGAGCGGATGCGCACGTTCGGCACAGCGACGTACCCCGGCGTCGAGGTGACCACGATGCCGACCGAGCTGATCATTCGTTCCAGCACGGCGCCTCCGCGCGCGGCAGCTCACCGGTGAACCGGCCGGCGGGATCTGACTGCGCAGGACGCTCCTCAAGTGTCCGGCGGCTCCCGTAACGTTGGGAGGATGACGGAGAACGACGCGGAAACCCGGCAACCCCCGACGCCTTTTCACGACCTGGATACGTACTTAGCGCTGCCGCGGGTCGGCGGATTGACACTGTCCCGCGACGGTAGACGTCTGGTGACATCCGTCGCCACCCTGAACCAGGACAAGACGAAATACGTCACGGCGCTCTGGGAGATCGACCCGGCCGGGGCGGGCCCCGCGCGTCGGCTCACCCGTAGCGCCAAGGGAGAGAGCGGCGCCGCCTTCCTCCCGGACGGCTCGCTCCTGTTCTGCTCGGCGCGTCCAGACCCGGACAGCACGGACGACGACGAGCTTCCGATGCTGTGGCTGCTGCCACCCGGCGGCGGCGAGGCACGCGTCGTGGCCAAGCGTCCCGGCGGCGTGGGCGGCGTCGTGGTGGCACGCGAGCGGGGCACGGTGCTGGCGTCGTCGTCGACCTTCCCGTCGTCGAGCGACGAGGCGTCGGAGGAGTCCACGCGCAAGGAGCGCAAGGAGAAGAAGGTCTCCGCGATCCTCCACGAAAGTTATCCGGTGCGCTACTGGGACAGCGACATCGGCCCGGACTCGCCGCGGCTGTTCGCGGGTGCGCTGACCGATGACGACGATCCGCTGGGCGGTCCGGTTGTCGAACTGCGTGATCTGACGCCCGACGCCGGGCGTGCCCTGCAGCGCGCCGACTATGACATCAGCCCGGACGGCGGCACGGTGGTGACCACGTGGAACACCCCGGCGCGGGGCGGCTACCGGCAGGCTCTGATGGCGTTGGACACCGGCACCGGCGATCGGCGGATGCTGGCCGAGTCGCCGACCGCCGAGTACGGCGCGCCACGCATCAGCCCGGACGGGCGCAGCGTCGCAGCGATCCGGGAGCGGGACACGGCGTCGGATGACCCGGGCGATCGCACGCTCGTCGTCATCTCTCTAGAGGACGGAACCGTACGGGAACTCGCCGCCGGGTGGGATCGGTGGCCGGCATCGACGCCGCAGTGGACTCCGGACTCGTCCGCGGTGATCGTTGTCGCCGACGAGAACGGACGCGCGCCGATCTTCCGCGTCAGCGTGCCGAGTGGCGAGGTCACCCGGTTGACCGCCGACGACTTCGCGTACAGCGACGTCTGCGTGTCTCCGGACGGGCGGCACCTGTACGCGATGCGTACCTCATACCTCGAACCGATGACGCCCGTCCGGCTCGCCGCCGACATCGCCGATCAGGAGTCGGCCCCGCTGCGCGGCCCCGCGCCGTCGCTCAACCTTCCCGGCCGGCTGGATGAGATCGAGACACAGACCGCCGACGGCGTGCGGGTGCGGGGCTGGCTGGCGCTGCCGGAAGACGCCTCGGCGACGAATCCGGCGCCGTTCCTGCTGTGGATTCACGGCGGGCCGCTCAGCTCATGGAATTCCTGGTCGTGGCGGTGGAATCCGTGGCTGATGGTCGCTCAGGGCTACGCCGTGTTGCTGCCCGACCCGGCGCTGTCCACCGGTTACGGGCTCGACTTCATCCGTCGTGGATGGGGTGCTTGGGGGCAGGAGCCGTTCACCGATCTGATGGCGATCACGGACGCGACCGTGGCCCGGCACGACATCGACGAGAATCGGACGGCGGCCATGGGCGGCTCGTTCGGTGGCTACATGGCGAACTGGGTGGCCGGGCACACCGACCGGTTCGACGCGATCGTCACCCATGCCAGCCTGTGGGCGCTGGACCAGTTCGGTCCCACCACGGATGCGTCGTGGTACTGGATGCGGGAGATGACGCCGGAGATGGCGGCGGCCAACTCGCCGCACCTCAGCGTCGACGCGATCGAGACGCCGATGCTGGTGATCCACGGAGACAAGGACTACCGGGTGCCGATCGGCGAGGCGCTGCGGCTCTGGTTCGAGCTCGCATGCCGGGCGAAGGACGACGACGGCGGCATGCCGCACAAGTTCCTCTACTTCCCGGACGAGAACCACTGGATCTTGACGCCGCAGAACGCGAAGGTCTGGTACCAGACGGTGCTCGCGTTCCTCGCCCACCACGTGCTCGGCAAGGACTGGGAGACGCCTCCGCTGCTCTCCTGATTCCCCAGATCGTCAGCCGTCGGGTCGGCCATGACCGGCCCGACGGCTGACGATCAGCGGCGACGAGCGGTGATCAGGTGTGACCAACGAAGATCAAGTGTGACGGGCGGCGATCAGCTGCGCCCGGTGCGGAGGCTCTCCAACCAGGAGGAGGCGTCGCGGAAGTCTTCGTTCGTCATGCCGCGTCCGACGGGCGGCCGCACCCCGTCCGCCCGCGGATACGACCCGAGGTACCGCACGTCGGCGCAGACCCGCCGCAGACCCATGAGGGCCTCACCGACGCGCGCATCGGCCACGTGCCCCTCGGCGTCGACGACGAAGCAGTACCTGCCCATGCCGTTGCCGGTGGGCCGGGACTCGATCCGGGTCAGGTTGACGCCCCTGGTGGAGAACTGCTCCAGGATCTCCAACAGGGCGCCGGGGTGGTCGTCACGGATGTAGGCGACCAAGCTGGTCTTGTCGGAGCCGGTGGCGCGCGGCGGACGGCCGGGGCGGGTGATGACGACGAACCGGGTGACCGCGTCCTCGTCCTCGCCGATCCCTTCCGCCAGCGGTACCAGACCGTAACGTTCAGCCGCGATGGGCGCGGAGATGGCGGCGTCGTAGGGGTGGCCGTCGGCGCCGACCGTCTCGTCGGCGACGGCGCTGGCCGCCGCCGATGTCGAGGAGCCGAGCGCGACGGATGCGTCGGGCAGGTTCTTGCCGAGCCAGGTCCGGCACTGCGCCTCCGCCACCGGGTGCGTGATGATCCGTCGCACCGATGGTAGGTCGGTGCCCGGCCGGGCCATCAGGGTGAATGTCACCGGCAGCAGGAACTCGGTGGCGACGACCACCGGTTCGCCTCGGATCAGCTCGTCGAGTGTGGTGTTGACCGAGCCTTCGACGGAGTTCTCCAGCGGGACGACGCAACCGGCGATCTCACCGGACCGGACGGCGTCGATGGCGGCGTGCACGCTGTCGAACGGGTCGAGCCGTGCACCCATCAGCGTGGGGATGCGTCGGCTGGCGGCCTCGGTGAAGCTCGCCTCGGGACCCAGGTATCCATAACGGTCGGCGGTGACAGGCACCCTCAAACTGTATCCCGCCCCACCCCATGATCATGAACACTAAGCGTTCAAATAGCACGGTAAGTGTTCATGATCATGGGGAGGTTGATATGCGGTTGCCGTCGACGGTGCGGTCACCGCTACGCTCTGAAACGTGCTAGATCTCCGAGTGATCCGCGACGATCCCGACCGTGTCCGAGCCTCGCAGCGGGCTCGCGGTGAGACCGAGGAGGTGGTCGACGAGCTGCTCGCCGCCGACGAGTCTCGCCGTGCATCGCTTGCCGAGTTCGAGCGGTTGCGAGCCGAGCAGAAGAGCCTCGGCAAGGAGATTCCGCGCGCTTCCGGCGACGAGAAGCAGGCCCTGCTCGACCGGGCCAAAGACCTCGCCGCTGCGGTGAAGGCGGCCGAGGCAGCCGCGGACGGCGCTCAACGGCGGCTGGACGAGCTTGCCATGGTCCCGTCGAACATCATCATCGACGGCGTGCCGGAAGGCGGCGAGGACGACTACGTCGTGCTGCGGGAGGTCGGTGAGCGGCCGGACCTGGAGAAGGTCCGTGACCACCTGGAGCTCGGCGAGAGCTTGGGCGCCATCGACACGGAGCGCGGCGCGAAGGTGTCCGGTTCGCGCTTCTATTTCCTCACCGGCGTGGGAGCACAACTGGAGCTGGGCATCCTCAATCTGGCCATGAGCAAGGCCGTCGAGGCCGGCTTCACTCCGGTCATCACCCCGACGCTGGTGCGGCCGGAGATCATGGCCGGCACCGGATTCCTGGGTGCACACGCCGACGAGATCTACCGGCTGGAGCGGGACGACCTCTACCTGGTCGGGACCAGCGAGGTCGCACTGGCCGGGTTCCACGCCGACGAGATCGTCGATCTCTCCGACGGTCCGTTGCGGTATGCCGGCTGGTCGGCCTGCTATCGCCGCGAGGCCGGGTCGCACGGCAAGGACACCCGCGGAATCATCCGCGTGCACCAGTTCCACAAGGTGGAAATGTTCAGCTACTGCCGCGAAGAGGATGCGGCTGCGGAGCATGAGCGGCTGCTCGGCTGGGAGGAGAGCATGCTCGGCGCGATGGAGTTGCCCTACCGGGTGATCGACGTCGCCGCGGGAGACCTCGGCTCGAGCGCGGCTCGCAAATTCGATTGTGAGGCATGGCTGCCCTCGCAGTCGCGCTGGTTGGAGCTGACGTCGACGTCCAACTGCACGACCTTTCAGGCGCGGCGGCTGAACATCAGAGAACGGGCGGAGAAGGGTACTCGGTCCGTGGGCACGCTGAACGGAACGCTGGGCACGACCCGGTGGCTGGTGGCCATCCTGGAGAACCATCAGCTGCCCGATGGCTCGGTGGCGGTTCCGCAGGCACTGCGTCCGTACGTCGGCGGGCGGGACGTGCTCGAGCCGGTGCGCGCCGGCTGAGCCAGTGCGTGGGACGTTCTGCGGAACCGGCGAAGGCGTAGAATCGTTCGTATTCAGGCGGGCTTGTCACCAGATCAGGTGATATGCCCTGCATGGCCGGATCTATCCACGCGCACCCGGCGGGGCGCTGTATGCCGTTCGTGCCTTACAGTGGCTCCACACGGGGGTGAGGTGGTCGTTTCTTATTTCTAGTGTGAAGGACGTAAACACGATGGCAGATTCGCTCAAGGATGTCCTGCTCGCGCCGGAGCGTCGTCCCGAAGTGATCAAGGACGTCGAGGCCCTGGTCGATGCGGAGGTCGCGGAGAAGAGTGGCGTCAGCGGCCTGGCTGTGAAGAGCGGCTACGCCCTGATCAAGAAGGTCAACTCGTCGTTCGTGTCCGACGCGGTGGACAGCATGTTCGAGAAGTTCGTGGAGCGGCTGGAGCCGTTCTACGCCGACTTCAAGGCCTCGGGCTCCGGGTCGTTCGCCGACCATCTGGTGGGCAACTCGTCGGACGTTGCGGACGCGCTGCTCGGCGTCACCGATGAGCGTTCGGCGGGTTCCCGACGGGAGAGCGTCAAGAAGGTCTACAACAAGCTTCGCCCCCAGGCGAAGAAGCACGTCGAGGACGCACTGCCCCGCCTGGGAGCGCTGATCGAGAAGCACATCGCCGCGGTGAACGCCGGCTGACGCCTGTTCAGCCCGTCATCCGTTTCACAGGTACATGCCGGAGCGCTGCTCGCCTTCGCCGCCAGGCTGTCCCGGGCCACCAGGCTGGCCGGGATGGACTTGGACGCCGGGCGGCAGCGCTCGGCGCATCTGCTCCAGCTGTGCGCGCGCGGCCATCTGCTGCGCGAACAGCGTCGTCTGAATCCCGTGGAAGAGACCTTCCAGCCAGCCGACGAGCTGCGCCTGGGCCACCCGCAGTTCCGACTCCGACGGCACTTCTTCCTGGTTGAACGGTAGGGCAAGCCGCTCCAACTCTTCGACCAGTTCGCTGGCCAGACCGTCTTCGAGTTCATCGAGCGATGTGCGGTGTATCTCGCTGAGGCGTCGCCGGCTGGCTTCGTCCAACGGGGCAGACTTCACCTCCTCGAGCAGCTGCTTGATCATGCTGCCGATGCGCATCACTTTCGCCGGCTGTTCGACCAGGTCAGTGAGGGAAGTCTGGTCGTCCTGCTCGTCGGATTGCGCCGATCCTACGGCCATGCCTTCCGGGCCGACGACGAGGACTCTCGATTTATCCTCGCCCTGTGGGGCGTCTTGTTCAGCGTTTTCATTCGACTCCGTCATGCCTCCATCTTGACGCACCGCGGGGCCCTCGCAAACGGCGCGTCCGTGAACTGCGAGAGCCCCGCCGGTGGTCCGCGCCGACCTAGACGGCGCCGAGGGAACGCCAGTAATCGTTGAGCGCGCCGTTGACCTTGACGAACCAGATGATCCCGCCGACGAACGGCACGAACAGCCAGCAGCCGGTCCAGCCGCTGACCGGCGGCGCCTGGCCGGCACGCTGGTACATCTGCCCCACCTCATAGGCACTGACGAAAGCGCCTACGCCGAGCAGGCTGATGAGCAAGCCGAGCCCGCCGCCCAGTCCGGTTCCGGTGTGCTGTTTCATCTCTTCGAAGACCTTGAAGAACCACACAAGGCCGGCGATGCCTAGCGTCACGATGAAGAGCAGGATCCACGTACCCGTCGCGCGGACCTGCCCGATCGGTCCGAAGCCGTACGGCGCGTACGCCGGTGCATACTGCTGCGCCGCGTATTGCTGGTCATACGCAGCCTGACCGTAGCCGGGCTGTTGGTATGCCTGCTGCTGGTAGGCGTTCGGGTCGTAACCCGTCTGACCGTAGCCGGGCTGCTGGTACGCGTTGGGGTCGTAGCCGGGCTGCTGATAGGCGTTGGGGTCGTAGCCGGGCTGCTGGTACGCGTTGGGGTCGTAGCCCTGCTGCTGGTACGCGTTGGGGTCGTAGCCGGGCTGCCCGTAGCCGGGTTGGCCGGGCTGTTGATAGCCGTATGGGTCGTGACCTGGCTGCTGCTGATAGGCGTTGGGGTCGTAACCCGGCTGCTGCTGATAGGCGTTCGGGTCGTAACCCGGCTGCTGCTGGTAGCCAGGCTGCTGGTAGCCGGGCTGCTGGTAGCCGGGCTGCTCGTATGCGGGCTGCTCCGGATACGGTTGATTCCCGCCGGGCTCCTGGCCCGATGGATCATCGGCATGCTGCTCTGGAGGCTGAGTCATTATGGTCTTCTCCTTGTCGGCACAAGATGTCACACGTTAGCCGCGCTCGAAAGGTGGGTCAACGCAGCGCGTCGCACGCGCCCACGGCGGTCGCAGCCGCCTGAAAGCGTCGCCCAGACGCACGAGATATGCGTGGCCACGAAAGAGTGTGCCGCAGATCTCTACACGTGAGCTACACGGTCAAGATGACCTTGCCGACGTGGCGGCCTTCCTCCACGAGCCGATGCGCGTCCGCGGCCATGCTCATCGGAATCAGGCTATCTATCACCGGCGCGACAGCGCCGTTCTCGATCAGCGGCCACAGCCGCTCCCGAACGTCCGCAACGATCGCCGCCTTCTCCACCGGAGGCCGGCCACGCAGCGTCGTGCCGATCACCGATGCGCGTTTGCCCATCAGCGCCTGCAGGTTCAGCTCCGCCTTGCGGCCGCCCTGAAGCCCGATGACCACGATCCGACCGCCAGTGGCCAGTGCATCGATGTTGGCCTCGAGGTACTTGGCACCGATGATGTCGAGGACGACGTCGGCGCCGTGTCCGCCGGTCGCATCGCGGACCGCCGCCGGGAACTCCTCTTCGCGGTAGTTCACCAGTATGGACGCGCCGAGCTCGGCACATCGGTCGAGCTTCTCCCGCGTGCCGGCCGTCACCGCCACCGTCGCGCCGAGCGCGACGCCTACCTGGATGGCCGCCGTGCCGATGCCGCTCGCGCCGCCGTGCACCAACAGGACATCCCCGGATACGAGACCGGCCGCCATGACCACGTTCGACCACACCGTGCACATCACCTCCGGCAGGCCGGCGGCGCTCACCAGGTCCACGCCCGCCGGCACCGGAAGAAGCTGACCAGACGGAACGGCGACGCGCTCGGCATACCCGCCACCGGACAACAAAGCACAGACCCGGTCTCCGGGTGACCATCCGCTGACGGCGGAGCCGACCTCCCGGACGGTGCCGCTGCACTCTAAGCCCGGCCATTCAGGTGCGCCGGCCGGTGGCGGATAGTGCCCTTGGCGCTGCAGCAGGTCGGCGCGGTTTACCGCGGAGGCCGCTACGTCGAGCAGCACTTCGTCCGGTGCGCACTCCGGATCAGGCACGTCGCGCCATTCGAGCACTTCCGGATCGCCCGGCTCGGTGATGACCACCGCCCGCATCAATCCTCCTCGGGCTCGGCGGACGTCGTGGCCGCCGGAGCCGACCGGTTGTCCGCACTGTCGAGTGTCGGTGCATCCGCGACCGGGCCGGCATCCCGTTGCGGCCACTCGGCGGCGAGTTCCGCAGCGGCTTCGACGGCCGCGTCTACCTCCGCGGAGCCGCCTCCCCTGATGGCGGCGGCGTAGCCGGCGATGAACGCGGTGATCGGGGCCGCCGGCCGCTCGACATTGTGCGCCGCGTCCTTGGCCAGATCGAGGATGGCGCTGGTGTCGACGTCGTCGACGGGTACGTCCAGTTCCTCGCACAGAGCGGCGATCCAGGCGTCCAAGGTCATTCGTCTTCCTTTCGGTCACGGCTGTCCAGGCACCAGCGTGCCAGGTCGGCGGGCGTGTCGATGTCTTGCCCGGCAATGCCGTCGGCGAGTGTCGCGATCCGCAGGTGGGACAGCAGCCGGCGAAGAGGTTTGCCGTTCGGGTCACCGACGGCGCGGAGCGCATCCGCCAGCGGGCCTCGCCGGTAGACGGCGGTCAGCGGCTGCAGCCGGCCGTCGGCGTCCGTCAGTAACACGGCGTCCGCCTCGGAGCCACTCAGGGCCGCAGCCAAGCGCGCCACCACGTCGGTGGTCACCGACGGCAGGTCCGCCGCCAGTACCGTGACCTCGGAGACGGGAAGCCGCAGGGCGCTGAGCCCGGCGGCGAGCGCCGCCAGCGGTCCAGACCCGGGTGGCTCCTCGATGGTCCAGCGGACCTCGGCCTGGACCGGGCGCGGCGTACCGACGACGACGATCTCCGCACAGCCGGAGCAGGCGGCGACGGCGGTGTCGAGCAGGGGCCGACCAGCGACGACGAGACTCGGCTTGTCCACACCGCCCAGCCGCCGGCCTGCACCCCCGGCCAGGATCACCGCTCCGGTGGTCGTCACGGCTCACTGCCGGCCGCGCCGTCCGGTCCCGCGTATGCCGGCCATGCGCGACGATGCTGCAGGGCGGGGTTACGCTCGCGGGCCTCGGCGAGCCGATCAGGCCGGATCTCGCCGGTGACGACGCCGGCTGCCTCCCCGGCGGCGGCAACGGCGATACCCATCGGGTCGACCAGCATGCTCCGCCCGGAGTAGGCGCGACCGCATTGCGCCGCGGCGGCCACGTAGACGGTGTTCTCGATGGCCCGCGCGCGTACCAGCGTCTCCCAGTGGTCCTCCTTGAGCGGTCCGCGGACCCACGCCGCTGGAACCACCAGGGTCTGTGCGCCCGCGTCCACCAGGGCCCGGGAATGCTCCGGGAATCTCAGGTCGTAGCAGGTCAGCAGGCCGGCGTGAAGGCCGCCCAGATCGACGACGACGGGCCGCGGTTCGCCCGCCGACAGCCGATCGGACTCACGGTAGCCGAACGAGTCGTACAGGTGAGCCTTCCGGTAGGTCGTCCGCAGTTCCCCGTCCGGACCGACGACCACAAGCGTGTTGAAGGGGCGATCGTCGTCGCCCGACCGTTCGAACATCCCGCCGACGACGGCCGCACGCTGCCGCTTCGCCAGCGCGGACAGCGCCGTCACGAACGGTCCGTCGAGGTCTTGGGCTGCCGGGCCGAGTAGCGTGGTGGGTGTGCCGAAGTCGTGCATCACCGCCTCCGGCAGCACGATCAGCTCGGCATCGAGGCCGGCCGTGAGCCGCTCGATGGTCGTGAGGTTCGCATCCGGGTCGGTGCCGGCTGCCATCTGTACCAGAGCGACGCGCATGTCCCCATTCTGGTGCACCCACGAACGAAACGAGCCGCGCCCCGGGGCCTCCAACGGACATCCCGGGGCGCGGCTGCCTGTGCCTACCCGTGTTGCGACGTCATCAGGATGTGGCTGGGTTGGCCTCCCCTTCGGCAGAGCCTATCCTCCGGCTAGAGGGCTTCTTCCCGGTGGTGGCCGCCTGGCGCGCCGTGGCGACGGCGGCTCCGTCTTCCACCCGGGCCATCACGTCGTCCGGAATCTCCTCCGGGCCGATCTCGTAGCTCGACTCGCCGTGGTGCACCTTGTCGATGCCGACCACCTCATGGTCCTCATGCACCCGGAAGCCGACCGTCTTCTCCAGGATCATCGCGATGATGTAGGTGACGACGAACGAGAACGCGACGACGGCCAGCGCCGCCACCGTCTGCCTGCCGAGCAGTCCGAGACCGCCGCCGAAGAACAGCCCGTCGACACCGTCGGGGGCATCCGCGGTGGCGAAGAAGCCGATGGCGACCGTGCCGACCAGCCCGCCGACCAGGTGCACACCGACGACGTCGAGCGAGTCGTCGTAGCGCAGCCGGAACTTCAGGCTCACGGTCAGCGAGCAGATCACGCCGGCGATGGCGCCGATGAGGATCGAGCCGACCGGGTTGACCGCGCCACACGCCGGGGTGATCGCGACCAGACCGGCGACGACGCCGGACGCGGCGCCGAGCGAGGTGGCGTGGCCGTCGCGCAGCTTCTCGACGATGATCCAGGCCAGCAGCGCCGCGGCGGTCGCACCGATGGTGTTCAGGATCGCCACGCCGGCCGCGCCGTCGGCGGCATACGCCGAGCCGCCGTTGAAGCCGAACCAGCCGAACCACAGCAGACCGGCACCGATCATCACCAGCGGCAGGTTGTGCGGCCGGTGCGAACCCTTGCCGAAGTCTCGACGGCGGCCCAGCACCAGCGCCAGGGCCAGCCCGGCCGCTCCGGCGTTGATGTGCACGGCCGTACCACCGGCGAAGTCGATCGCCTCCAGGCCGTCGCCGATCCAGCCGTCGACGCCCCACACCCAGTGCGCGACCGGCGAGTAGACGACGGTCATCCAGATCGCCGCGAACAGCAGCCAGGTCCAGAAGTTGGCTCGGTCGGCGATCGAACCGGCGATCAGCGCCACCGTGATGACCGCGAACATGCCTTGGAAACCGACGTCGGCGAGCGTCGGAATGTTGTCGCTCTCGGCTGCGAGCATTCCGGACATGCCGAAGAAGTCACCGGGGTTGCCCAGTATGCCACCGATGCTCTCTCCGTAGGCGAGCGAGTATCCGTACAGAATCCACAGGATGCTGACGACACCCAGCGCGCCGAAGCACATCATCATCATGTTGATGACGCTCTTCGCACGCACCATTCCGCCGTAGAACAATGCGAGTCCCGGGGTCATCAACATGACCAGCGCCGTGGATGTGAGAATCCAGGCGGTATCTCCCGTATCCATGTGCCGTCCCTCCACGCGAGCAGGCTGACCCGCTTCGTCATGGCCGGACGCGGTCTCGTTCATCCGTGATCGTGACCGGCCCCGCCATCTTCTCGCCGCGACACTGCGGCAACCGGACATCCACGAGCGTGGAGGCAGGAGGTTTCATGAACGCGCTCGAGGCAGTTACAAAGAGATGTCGAGACGAAGGGAAGATGACCGGCGTGTTAAAACGATGCGATTGATATTGCATCTCGGTCACGTTTTCCTCACCGCGTCTGCTGCGTATTGCGGCACGCGCTGTGTGCCCGACGGTCTAGGCTGGACCGGTGCCGGTCGAGTTCATTGGTGCCAATCCGAATGTGACGCTGCTCCGCGGTCAGGACAGGGCGGGTTTCGTCTCGCTCTGGGAGGCCGAATGGAGCATCCGCGGCCCCGGCGTGGCGGTGCTGGCCTGGACCGATGGCGAAGAGCAGGTACGGCTGCTGACCCCAGAGTTCGCCCTGGGCAGCTGGTTGGCGGAGACCTTCAGCCGGCATTTCCCCGAGTTGTCCGGCCTGCCGGACATCGGCGAGCCGGTCGAGTGCGAGGTCCGCGAATGGCGTATCACCGCTGACTACGTCCGAGCCCGAGTCACCGCTGAGGACGGCTCACGGGTGGCGGTGTCCATCGGCCAACCGTTCGCGTCCCGTCCGGGGCAGGTCTCGGACTGGGAGCTCGGCGACGCCTGCTGGACGATGACGAACCTGCTCACCTTCTGCACCGACGCCACCCTGGAGGTGGACGACGCGCGCGTGTTCGGCCGCGCCACGGTGAACGAGGACGACGAACAGCCGACGTCGACGGCGTTCATCGCCACGCACGAGACGTGGACGCGCCAACTCCCCTGATCATCGGCGATCAGCCGCCGTCGTGGGGCTGACGGGTGGTGGTCATGGGGAAAGGGAATCAGATCTGGTCGATCCGGCGGCCGCGGGAGACGTTGTCGGCCCACAGCCGGATCCCGCCCAGCAAGCCGTTCTCGTTGCCGACGATCGTGACATCGGGCCCGAGTTCGGCCTGCAGATGCTTGGCACCTCCGCCGCCCACATACAGGTGGTCCCAATACAGCACGGGACGCAGGCCGTCGATCGCCTTCGCCACCCGGCGGGACCACCGCTTGTTCCCCAGGCGTTTGCGGGTGTGATGGCCGAGCTGCTGATCGTAGGTCTGGCCCTTGCGGAACGGCGCCTGGGACAGCTCCACCTTGGGCAGCAGGCGGCCGTCGTCGAAGAGCGCGCAGCCGAGCCCGGTGCCGAGCGTCAGCACCACCTCGAACCCCTTGCTCTCGATCACGGCCAGGCCGGCGATCTCGGCGTCGTTGAGCACACGGGTCGGCTTGCCGAGCGCGGCCTCCAGGGCGGCCTGAACGTCGAACCCGGACCATGCCTCCACCAGATCGTCGCGGACCGGAGTGAACGGCCCCGCTTCGGTGACATAGTGCGGCGTCGCGTAGACCACGCCGAGCCGCATCATGCCGGGAAAACCGACGGAGACGCGGTCATAGGCCTCGCCGGTGCTCTCGGCGAGTTCGGCGACAGCGGACACGAGTACGTCCGGCGGGCATGGGTACGGCGTGCGGAGACGGACGCGCTCGTGCACCGGTACGCCGTCTGGGTCCAGCACGGTGGCTTTGAGGCCCGTTCCGCCGCAGTCCACGGCCAGGGTGCGCGGTCCGAGCGCTGCGGTGGTCGTCACGAGACGACGGTAGCGCGGATGGCTTCCACAGTGTGAATCGCGCGTGGGTTCGTGGCACACTTGGCTGTGCCAGGAGGGCTGCCGGAGTGGCCGAACGGGGAACTCTTGAAAAGTTCTAGGGCGGGGCCCTCTCCGTCCTCATGGGTTCGAATCCCATGCCCTCCGCTGTCGGGTCCGTTGCCTTGGCGGCCATCGGCGCAGGACCGCCGGGTCGCGCGACCCGTCGTGCACCGCGGCGTCGATGGCCTAGCGATGCCGTTCGCGAATCGGTTGGTGAGAAATCCGCAAAACGGGGCACACTCGTATCCGATGCAACTGCGCACATACTCCTGCCTTCTCGCCTCTGTCGGACTGCTCAACCTCGCGTGCGCCGGCTCCGCCGACGAACCCGGCTCCGATTCCACCGCTGACGCCGGTTCCTCGGCGGCGGAGTCCGCGCCACCTGCGTCGGGAACCGGATCGGCCGACAGCACCGAACAGACCAGCACCCCCACGCCGACTCCCACACCTGAGCCGGAGCCCACGCCGACGCTGCCGAACGGCGCCGAGTCGATCTTCCCTGAGCACCGGCTGGTCGGGTTCTCCGGCGGCCGGGCGCCGTCGTTCGGCCGGTTGGAGGCCACCGACCTGGAAGGTGCCGCCGCCGAACTGGACGACCTCGTGGCTGACTACGAGGACGACGGGCGCACGGTCCTGCCGGTGTTCGAGCTGATCACCGTGGTGGCGCACGGCTCCGCGACGGACAGCGGGCTCTATCGCACGTTCGAGCCGGACGAGGTAATCGAGCAGTACCTCGACGCGGCTCGCGAGCATGGTGCCCTGTTACTGCTCAACGTCCAGCCGGGGCGTGCCGACTTCCTCGACGACGTACAACGGCTCGAGCCGTGGTTGCTCGAACCCGACGTGGGCCTCGCCCTCGACCCGGAATGGGCGGTCGGTGAGGGCGAGGTGCCGGGCCGGACCTACGGCAGCACCACCGGGGCCGAGCTCGACTCCGTCGTCGAGTATGTCTCCGGCCTGGTCACGGAGAACGACCTGCCGGAGAAGGCGGTCGTCTTCCACCAGGTGCACGAGTCCGTCGTGCAACAGGAGTCCGACCTCGGTGAGCACCCGGGCGTCGCCGTGGTGAAGAGCGTCGACGGCATCGGCTCCCGGGAGAGCAAGGAGGAGACCTGGGGCCGGTTGATGCCTCCGGACGCGGAACACGTCCACGCCGGGTTCAAGCTCTTCTTCGACGAGGACACCCGGCACGGTCCGCTGATGACACCGGAACAGGTACTCGCCCTGGAACCGCTGCCGGAGTACGTCCTGTACGAGTGAGCGAGTGAGTGCGCCGGGCGGTTCGGAGCCGAACGGTCAGGGCCGCGCCGGACCCTCGCCGATGCCGTGTGCGCGCAGCGCCGCAGCGATGTCGGCCAGATCCTGCTCGCCGAGCTGCAGGTTGGTGGCCGACAGCCAGCCGTCGATCTGGTCTGGGCGGCGAGCTCCCACGATCGCGCCGGTGACACCGCCGAAGGCGAGCGTCCAGGCGACGGCGAGGGCGGCGACCGTGACCTCGAGCCGCTCGGCGATCGGGCGCAGGTCCTCGACCAGGGCCAGGTTGCGGCGGAGGCCTTCGCCGGTGAAGTCCCGGCTGCGGCTGCGCCAGTCGTCGTCGCCGAGTGCGGCGGCGCGCTCCTGCGTGAAGGATCCGGTCAGCAACCCGGATGCCATCGGGCTGTAGACGATGACCCCGGTGGAGTTCTTGTCGCACCACGGGATCACGTCGCCGGCCGCCTGCCGACGGATCATGCTGAACGGCGGCTGCAAGGAGTCGACGTGGTCGATCGCCTCAGCGCGCTCCAGCTCATCGACATGGTGATTGGACAGCCCGATCGCGCGGACCTTGCCCTCGGCCTTCAGCTCGGCGAACGCCTGCCAGTAGGCCTCGAGCGGCGTACCGTCGTCCGCGGGCCAGTGCATCTGGTACAGGTCGATCCGCTCCACGCCCAGGCGGCGCAGCGAGTTCTCGACGCCGCGGCGCAGGCTCGCCGGGTCACCGACGCGTCGTGCCGGAGCTGACCGGTCGGACTCGTCCCAGACCAGGCCACCCTTGGTGAAGACGTACGGGCGGTCCGCCTCGCCGATGTCGCGTAGCGCCTGGCCGACAACCTCCTCGGAGTGCCCGAGTCCGTAGATCGCTGCGGTGTCGATCCAGTTCACACCGGATTCGACGGCGTGCCTGATCGCGGCGATCGACTCGGCGTCGTCCTGTTCGCCCCAGGCGTGCGCCCAGCCCCCGCCTCCGATCGCCCAGGCGCCGAAGCCGGTCCGGGTGATGTGCATGTCGGTACGACCCAATGGTGCTGTCTGCAGCATGTCTCGCGTCTTCCTCGTGATACGTGCTCGTCGGCATCGACACGGTCATCGATGTGCGGGGTGTTCCGTCGGTATGTACACCCTCGGGCACAGCATCCTGCCGACGGGCGTGCGAAGTCCAACAGAAGAAACCGATCGAATTGAGAAACGCAAGTTCTCACCACTAAATGATCATGTGAAGTGGGTTTTCTCGTGCCGTGACAGGTCTGCAGACATGGTAGTGCTGGAGAAAGCCTACTTCACATGATCATTTAGGCTGTGTAGGAGCGTCAGTAGACGTGCGGCCTCGGCGCTTGCGGCGTCGCGGCCGGGGGCCAGGTACTTGCGCGGATCGACGGTGCCGTCCTGCCCGAGCCGGACCCGGACCGCGGCGGTGAAGACCACGTTCAGATGCGTCGCGATGTTGACCTTGGTGATGCCCGCCCGGACGGCGGCGGCCAGCCCGCCGTCCGGCACACCGCTCGACCCGTGCAGCACCAGCGGGACCGGCACGGCGTCGCGCAGAGCCGAGATCAACCCCTGGTCCAGGGTCGCGTGCCGGCTCGTCATGGCGTGCGAGCTGCCGACCGCGACGGCCAGCGCGTCGACGCCGGTGGCGGCGACGAACCGGCGCGCCTCCGCCGGGTCGGTGCGTGCCCCCGGTGCGTGCACGCCGTCTTTGCCCCCGACCTCGCCCAGCTCGGCCTCGACCGGCACGCCGTGGCCGCGGCAGTGTTCCACCACCTCGGCGGTGCGGGCCAGGTTGGTGTCGTGGTCGAGCGTGGAACCGTCGTACATCACGCTGGTGAAGCCGAGCTGGACCGCCTCGCGCACCAGATCGACGCGTTCGGCGTGGTCCAGATGGACGACCACCGGGACGGTGGCGCGGCGAGCGAGCTCCAGCGTGGCCAGGCCCAGCGGCGCGAGGGCGCCGTGGTACCGGACGCAGTTCTCGCTGATCTGCAGGATCACCGGCAGGCCGGTGTGCTCGGCGGCGGCGACGAACGCCTCGGCGTGTTCCAGCTGGATGACGTTGAACGCTCCGACGCCCGAGCCGGCGCGGGCCGCCGGATCCAGCACCTCCGTCAGGGTAGCCAGTGTCATGCCTGCACCTCACTCACTATGACCCTCGTCCGCAGCCGGGTGTAGGCATCGGCGTCGTACTCGCCGGCCACCGGCGACAGCACCGTGGCCGCGGACAGTGCGCATGCGTCGCGGAGTGCGTCCGGACAGCCGTCGCCGGCGCGGACGGCGAGCGCCAGGGCCGCGACCACCGAGTCCCCGGCGCCGGTCGGATTGCCGATGACCGGTTCGGCGAGCCGCGCCGTCCAGCTTCCGTCGGCGGTCACACCCAGCAGGCCGTCCGCGCCGAGCGAGGCGACCACCGCCGTCGCTCCGGTGCCCAGGCGGCGAAGCGCCACGGCGGCACGGTGCGGATCGTCGATGCCGGTGACCTCGCGCAGTTCCTCGACGTTGGGCTTGAGCACCGCCGGACCGGCCTCGGCGGCGTGTCGCAGGGCCGGACCGGACGTGTCGACGATGACCGGCGTGCCGCCATGCCCGGCGGCGGCCATCAGGCCGGCCACCGCTTCGGGTGGTGGCCCCGGGGGCAGGCTGCCGGATACCACCGCGACGTCGGCGCCGAGCGCCAGCTCCGCGACGCGGGCCGACAGTCGCGCCCATGGCTCGTCGCCCGTATCCGGCCCGCCCTCGTTGAGCAGCGTCGCCGTGCCCGCGTCGTCCACGATGTTGACCGTCCGGCGGGTCTCCAGGGCCTCGGTGAGCATCGCGTCCTCGATGCCCAGATCGGTTAGGCCGGCTCGGAGCGTCTCACCGGTGGCTCCTCCGAGGATGCCGGTCACGACCGCCGGCACCCCTCGTGCGCGTACCACCCGCGCGACATTGACGCCTTTGCCGCCTGGTCGGCTGCGCACCGCTCGCACCCGGTGGACGTGTCCCGGACGGAGCCGGTCCACCAGGTAGGTGATGTCCAGCGCCGGGTTCGGCGTCACGGTGAGCACGGTCATCCGGAGGCCGCGCCCGAGTCGTAGCGGCTCCAGGCCAGCAGCCCGGCGCCCAGGCAGCCGGCCCGGTCTCCTAGTTCGGCCAGGACGACGCGCGGTCGGCGCTGAAAGGTCAGGCGCTGCTCGAGCCGGGCGGCCAGCGGATCGGTGAGGTCGGCGCCCGCCCGGGCCAGCCCGCCGCCCAGAACGATGATCGCGGGTGCCAGGAGGGAACAGGCCGTGGCCAGACCGTGCGCGAGCGCATCGACGGCCTCGTCCCAGATCTCTCGAGCGGCGACGTCGCCGGATCGCATCCGCTGGACCACGTCGGCGGCGCCGGCCGGCGGGGCGCCGGTGCGCGCGCCGTACCGCCGTGCGATCGCGGCGGCCGAGGCGATGGCTTCCAGACAGCCGGACCCTCCGCACGCACACCTGTCCTGGTGGCCGACGTCGATGTGGCCCAGCTCGCCCGCCATGCCGGCCCCGTCGAGCACATGCCCGTCGACGACGATCGCGGCGGCGATGCCGGTCCCGATCGGCACCACCATGGCCTGGTCGTGCCCTCGGGCGGCGCCGAGCCTGGACTCGGCGAGCCCGGTGGCGCGCACGTCGTGCCCGAGCGCCACCGGCAGGCCGGTCCGTTCCTCGGCCAGCTTCCGCAGCGGAACGTCGCGCCAGCGGAGGTTCTCCGACCAGACGGCACGGCCGGCCGCAGGGTCGACGATGCCGGGGACGGCGAGCCCGCACGCGACCGCATCCGCCGCGGCCGGATGCCGGCAGAGCTCGGCGACGGCGGCGAGGACGGTCTCCACCGCGGCCTGCGGGCCGTGTTCGGCGCCCGTCTCGCGGTCCAGGGTGGCGCAGGCATGTCCCGCGCGGTCCAGGACCGCTCCCTTGAGCATGGAACCACCGACGTCGAGTGCGACGACGGTCTGTACGGCGTCGTTCACCCGCCGGCTTCCAGGATGACCGAGCGGTCGAGATTGCGTGGACGGTCCGGATCGAGCCCTTTCGCCAACCCGAGCGCCACCGCGAGCCGCTGGATGCGCACCAGATCCGTCATCGGGTCCAGCGTGTCGGCGACCACGTGTGCACCGGCGGAGCGCACCTCGTCGATCAGCCCGTCGGGTGCGTCGCCGCCCAGAAACCAGACCACACTGTTGTGGTCGGCAAGGCTGATCGGACCGTGCCGGTAGTCCATCGCCGGATAGGACTCGGACCAGGACAGCGATGCCTCGCGCATCTTCAGCGCCGCCTCGTGGGCCAGCCCGACCGTCCAGCCGGTCCCGAGGAAGACGAACTGCCGGCGGCGGGTGAGCACATCGTAGACGGTGGTGTCCGTCGGTAGCGTGTCGTCGATCGGACGGGTCAGCACGTTCTGTGTCTGCGCCTGGGCGTCGGTGAGCGCATCTCCGACGTGTGCACGCAGCATCGCCAGGGCCGAGGTCGCGAATCGCGTTTGCACTACTGATTGTTCGTCGGCGAAGTCGAGCACGATCAGTTCATCGGCGACGTCGGCGATCGGGGTCGCCGGGTCGGCGGTGAGCGCTACGGTGCGGGTGTGTGCCCGCATGCTCTCCAGCAGCGTCAGGACCTCGCTGGTAGTACCGGAGCGGGTGATCGCCAGCAGCCGGTCGTAGTTGCGCGCACGGGGAAACTCGGACGCGGCGAAGGCGTCGGTCTCGCCATGTCCGCGCTGTTCACGCAGGGATGCGTAGGCCTGCGCCATGAACCACGACGTGCCGCACCCGACCACCGCGACCCGCTCGCCGGGCACCGGCAGTGCGCCCGGTCCTGACGCGGCCAGCTTGACGGCGCGTTCCCAGCACGCCGGCTGGCTGTCGATCTCGTCCTGGACGTGTGGCGAACTGGGCAATGAAGACCTCCGGATAGCGACGCGGAAAGCCAACAGCGACCGTAGGGCCGCCGCAGGGCTGCGCCGAGCGTCTTTCCGTCATCTTCGGCGCTGGATTGCTCACTGTCAAGCTAAGAAGGCTCGTTTCAAGCATTAACAATCAGCAAACGATCACCAACGCGCAGGAGAGTCGCGCACGCCTCTGGGCGCGTGCAGGACGCGACAGGACTCGGCTGACGTCGGCGGTGCTGTGCTGGAAGGTTCCCCGGCGCCGCACGGCCCAGGGTGCGACCCCTCCGCACCGCCCTAGGCGCTCTCCGCGCCGGCGCGGGTGCCCATACCGCTCGCCGCACCGTCGGTGCCCCGGGCGCGGATGAGCGCGACGCCGGCGTCCGCGCAGCGCTGCTCCAGCTCCTCAGGTGCGGCGGCGTCGGTGATCAGGGTCCAGCCGGACGGGAGACGAGTCCACGCCGGCACATCGGATACCTCGAGTTTGCTGGAGTCGGCGAGTACGACGACGCGTCCCGCCCGGGCGGCCACCCGCTCCTTGACCGCCGTCTCCTCGAGCGTGGGCTCGCCGACGCCGCGCGCCGGATCGACGGCGTCGGCGCCGAGGAAGGCCACGGAGAACGACAACCGCTCGAGGGCGAGATCGGCCAGCGGTCCCACCAGGCCGTGACTCAGCCGGCGCACCCGCCCGCCGAGGATCACCACGTCGACCTGGTCGGACGAGGCGAGCGTGGTCGCGGTCTCCAGGCCTCGGGTCACCACGACCGGCCCGTCACCGTCCCAATCGTCGTCGGCGATCAGCCGGGCCAACGCCGAACACGTGGTGCCGGCGTCCAGAAACACGGTGGCGCCGGCGGCCACCAGAGGACGAGCCGCAGCCGCTATGGCCGCCTTGGCCTGCAGACGCATCCGCGCGCTTTCCTCGACCGGGCGCTCGTGAAACGCCTCCGGAACGACCGCGCCGCCGTACGTACGGGCGACGACCCGGTCCGCGGTCAGACGTCCGAGATCGCGCCGGACCGTGGAGGGCGAGACGGCCAGCGCGACGGCGAGATCATCCACGTGTGTGGTGCCCTGCCGGAGCAGGTCCAGCAGCGCCTTATGCCGTTCCCTCGTTCCGCGCCGGGTCCCCCGTGGTTGCACTACATCCCCCTCCCTCACATACCTCCCATGATCATGAACACTAACCGTGCTATGTGGACGGTTTATGTTCATGATCATGGGCAGCGGTCGAGCCGTAGGCCGCGCGGATGGCGGGCACGTACGGGCTGTAGTCCACCGCCGCCCGGTAGGCCGACAGCATCGTCTGGTGGTCGGCCGTACCGGTCCCCGCGATGTCGAACGCGGTCCCGTGGTCCACCGATGTGCGCAGGATCGGTAGGCCGACGGTGACCGAGATCGTGCCGTTGAAGTCGTACGTCTTCGCGGCGATGTGTCCCTGGTCGTGGTAGTGGGACAGCACGGCGTCGAACCGGCCGGTGAGCCCCTGATGGAACACCGAGTCCGCCGGGATCGGGCCCAGCACGGACGTGCCGCCGGCCCGGGCCTCGTCGCAGGCGGGCCCGATGTGCACGATCTCCTCGTCGCCGAACGCCCCGTCCTCCCCGCCGTGCGGGTTGATCGCCGCGACGGCGAGCCGTGGCTGGTCGACCCCGAAGACGCGCAGGGCGGTCAGTGCCTCGTCGATGGCGCCGGCCACCCGGTCCCGGGTGATCTGGTCGAGCGCGGTGCGCAGTGAGACGTGCCGGGTGGTGAAGAAGATCCGCAGGTGGTGTCCGTCGAGCCCGGTGTTGCGTACGACGAACATCGTGTTCTGCCGGGTCACGCCGGTGAGTTCGCCGAGCATCTCGGTGTGGCCCAGATGCTGTGATCCGGCCGCCCATATCGCGCCCTTGTGGATCGGGCCGGTGACGATGCCGTCCACGTCGCCGTCCAGGGCCGCCCTGGTCGCCACCTCGATCGCGACGACGGCGGCCCGGCCCGCGCGCCCGTCGACGGTGCCCCAGTCGGGTAGATCGCCGCCGAGTACTCCGATGTCATAGACGTCGATGGTGCCCGGACCCGCGGGATCCACCGAGAACTCGGACACGACCCGGACATCGACGTCGAGTCCGGCGGCGCGCACGGCACGACGCACCGCTTCGGCATCGCCGACAGCGATCCCGTGATGTGCGCCCTCCCCGGCCACGTCGGCGAGCGTGCGAGCGGTGATCTCCGGGCCGATGCCGCACGGGTCGCCGACGGTGAGGGCGAGTGCGGGGCGGGAACGAGGCATCTGAGGGTTGACCTTTCTCGTGTTACGGACGGATGGAGAGCCGACCGGCGACGGACCGGGACTGGGCCGCGCGTACGTGCCGCCGGGTCGCATCCGCGGTGCGCCGAAGGTGATCGACGCAGGTCACCATGGTCGCATCACCGCCGACGAGGCCGCCCTTGGTCGCCACCGGAAGACCGGCCCACGGCCCGGAGGCGAAGGTCCCCGCGACGGCGAGCGGTTCGACCTCGGTCTCCACCTCGAGCCCGCTGGCCGCCAGCTCGGCGAAGAGCGCGGCGGTCACGTCGCCGCCGGTGGCGAAGAGGGCGTCCACCGGGTGCTCCTCAAGCGCCCGGCGGACAGCGCGAGCCAGCGCCCGAGGCAGCCGCTCCGCCTGTTCCAGATCGAGCGCGGCCACGTCCGCGTCGTCCAGCACCGTGGCCAGGAGCACCACGTCGTCGGCCCCGGTTCGCATCAGCGCGGCGTCCAGTGCCGCGGCGGTGGCGGCGATGTCCGGGACGGGACTGCCGGATTCGCACACGGTCCGTACCGTGGTGACCCGGCGTTCCGCACGTAGCCTGGCGAGCTGGGCTCGAGTCAGATCCGTGGCTGAGCCGGACACGGCGAGCACCGGGGCGCCCTCCACGTGGCCGGTGATGCTCAGCGCGGCGGTGAGCGCGAGCGCGCCCGGGCCGGAGTCGATGCTGACCCAGACCATGTCCTCACCGCCGGTGTCGACCGCGGCGCGCGCCATCCGATCGAGGTGGTCGTCGGTGAGCGCGTCGACGATCAGTACGTCCACGCCGGCCGCGGCCTGCTTGTGGAACGCGGACCTCAGGTCGGCCGGGTCGCTGGTCACGTCGGACAACGGGATGTGGCCGATGGACAGCTGTGCCTGCCGTCGCAGGATCGTCGCGATGTCCGACTCGTCCATCGGTGACCGCGGATCCCGCGCCAGCTCGGTGTGCTCCAGCCGGACACCGTCCAGCAGTTGGGTGCCGTCGACCGTCTGCCGGCGCGCCGCGGGGAACGCCGGCGCGCACAGGCCGACCGCCCGCATGCCCGCCTCATCCGCCACGGCCCGCAGCGCGGCGGCCGTCGTCGCCGAGACGTTGCCCCGCAGGGTGGTGTCGACGCGGTTGCTGACCAGGCGAACCGGCCAACCTGCCCGCACCGAGCGGGCCACCTGCTCTGCCGCGTGCGACGGGTGCGCGTGCCGGCTGTCGGTACTCACGACGACGACGTCGAACCGGCCGGCGAACTCGGCGATCACCTCGGCGTCCTGGCCCGCGCCGACGGTGACCGCGCGCAGGCCCATGCGGGCGAAACCGGCCGCCGTGGCGTTGGCGCCGGTCAGATCGTCCGCGACGACGAGCACCTGATGGTGCGGACCGTTCACATTCACAGGATGGCACCGGCGATGAGCACCAGGGGCAGCGAACCCAGCCACACCGCAGTGGTGATGCCCGACCAGCCGCGGATCGCGGCGATGCCGTCCAACCCGGTGAACCTGGTGACCACCCAGAAGTACGAGTCGTTGAAGTAGCTGCACACCATCGACCCGGCACAGCACGCCAGCGCCGCCGCCACGGGAGAGATGCCGAGGCCGGCAACCAGCGGGGCGGAGACGGACGCGGCGGTGATCATGGCGACCGTCCCGGACCCCTGGGCGATCCGCACCAGGCTGGCGATCAGGAACGGCACCAGAACGCCGGGCAGGTTCCAGGACGCGATGGCTTCGGCCAGCTCGTCGCCGACGCCGGAGTCGCGCAGTACCTGCCCCAGTGCGCCGCCGGCCCCGGTGATGAGCAGGATCAAGCCCGCCGCGGAGGCTGCCTGGGCTAGCCAGCCGCCCACCTGGCTGCGGGTCACCCAACGTGGCAGCAGCACATAGACCGCCAGCAGGATCCCGACGATCAGTGCCACCGCCGGGTTGCCGACGAACGCCATCACCTCCGCGATGCGAGACGGTTCGTACGCATCGTCGTCGGCCAGGACGCCTTGGCGATTCTTGTCGATCGCGGTGCTCACCGTGCTGGCGACGATCAGCAACAGCGGAACCAGCAGGGGCAGCGCGGCGAGCCCGGCGGACATCCGATGCGGTTCCGCCCCGGCTGGAGGTGTCCCGAGCGAGTCCGCTACCTCGTCCGGTTCCCGGTCGGGGGCCGGTTCGCCGGCCGTCGTCGCGCCGGCCGTCGCGCCCGCTGTCGTACCGCCGACCGTCGTCGCGCCGGCCGTGCCGTCTGCCGTCGTATCGCTGGCTGTCGTACTGCTGGCTGCCGTGCCGCCGGTACCTGACGACTGGGCCCCGACGGGTGCCGCCGCGTAGACGGCCTCGCGCACCTCGGGCACGAGGTTGCTTTCCAGCTGCGGGCCGATCCACTTGGCGTACGCGACGACGATCGGCATCAGCAGCACGGCGAAGGTGAGTCCGGCCAGGATGAGCCCGCCGAGATCGGCTCCGATGATTCCGGCCACGGCGAGCGGGCCGGGGGTCGGCGGGACGAGATGGTGGGTGAGCGTCATCCCGCAGCCGAGCGCGAGTGCGAGAGTGACGTAGCCGGCCTGACGTCGTCGTGCGATCGAGCGGGCCAGCGGGTTCATGATGACGTAGCCGGAGTCGCAGAAGACCGGGATGGACACGAGCCCACCGGTGCTGGCCATCGCCCACGGCTCGCGGCCCCTGCCGAAAGCACGGACGAAGGCTCGGGCGAGCGCGTCCGCGGCGCCGGACACCTCCAGGATCTTGCCGACAGCGACGCCGAGGCCGATGACGATGCCGATCGAACCCATCGTGCTGCCGAAGCCGGCGGTGATCGAGTCGATGGTGTCCGCTGCCGGGGAGCCGGCGACGAATCCGATGACGAGTGCGGCGATGAGCAGGGCGACGAAGGCATCGAGCCGGGTCCACAGCACGACCGCGACGATCGTGGCGATCCCGAGTACGAGCGCCGCCAGGAGTTGGAGATCCACGTTGATCCTCCAGAGGAGCGTCACGGGAAAGGATGTGCGTCATCATGCACCACCAACATGCTCATATCAACCGTCTGAGAGTTAGGTGTTGCACAGAATGAGCAACTAGCCGGAGTGATCAAGTTCCCGGTAGCGGTGGCGAACCCCCTGCACGGGCGGGCGCAGGTGCCGGCGCACTGGGCGTACGCGCAGGTGGCGAAGGTGGGTTGGTTGACCGCAGGCTGGAGACTCGAGAGGTCGGGACGTGCGGGCGCCGGGACGCGTAGGCGCCGGACGCGCCCGACCCGGGTCAGGCGGTGAGATGGGACGAGCGATGCCGGCTCGGGCTGACGCCCCGGACGCGTTTGAACGCGACGCTGAGCGCGAACGCATTGGCGTATCCCACCTGGCGGGCGATCGCCTCGATCGTGGCGTCGGACGTCCGCAACAGATCGCCGGCGACGGCGATGCGCCAGCCGGTCAGATAGGCCATCGGTGGCTCACCGACCAGGCCGGTGAACCGTCGGGCGAAGGTTGCGCGCGAGGCGCCGACCTTGTCCGCGAGTGAGGCCACTGTCCACGGTTGGGACGGGTCGTCGTGAATCAGCCGGAGCGCCTCACCGACCACCGGGTCGCTCTGCGCGCGGTACCAGCCGGGGGTCTGGGCGTCCGGGCGGTCGAACCACGCACGTAACGTCGCGGCAAGGGCGACGTCGAGCATCCGGTCCAGGACCACCTGCTGGCCTGGCGCATCCGTGCTGAGCTCGGCGGCGAGTAGATTCATCGCCGCTCGGCAGGTCTCCTGGCCAGGGACGATGAGCACGCGTGGCAGGGCGCTCAGGAGCCGGGCGCTGACCTCGCCGCTGACCTCGTAGGTGCCGCTCATGATCACCGTCGCGTCCGCAGAGCCCTCCCCGCAGGTGCGCGTCGACGTGCGGAGCTCATCGGTGACGTCGACGCCGGCCAGGGTGGTGTAGCGACCCGAGGAGTGCACGATCAGCTGCGGAGTCAACTCCGGCTGATGAGCCACGGTGTAGTGGTCCGAGCCGCGGATGACGGCGATGTCGCCCTCGTTGAGCAGAGCCGGCGGGGCGTCGTCCGGCACGATCCACGCGTATCCACGCTGGGCGGTAGCCAGGGCCAGCGGTGCGCCGTCGGCGATCCGTAACGACCACGGCGGCTCCAGGATCGCCCGGTTGAGCAGGGCGCTCTGGGCGCGGGTGCCGTCGATCAAGCCGCTGAGCGCGTCCATGGCATATCAGCATAGTGAGACGCAGAGAAATGCGATAGAGCCTACTGGCCATGGATCGTCTCGCCGTCACGCGGTCGAATGGATGTCGTCGGGACCGTCTCCCGATCCCCGGGGCCCAACCACCACCATCACATTCACGAAGGAGACCACCATGTATGCGATAGCCGGAGTGACGGGCCACGTCGGCGGACATGCCGCTCGGACCCTGCTGGATCGGGGCGAACCGGTCCGGGTCCTGGTGCGAAACGCGGCGAAGGGCGCGGACTGGGCGCGGCGCGGTGCCGATGTCGCCGTCGCGGATCTCAGCGACGCCGCTGCGGTCGCCGACGCACTGCGGGGATGCCGCGGGGCGTTCGTGTTGCTCCCCGCGGCCGAACCGGAAGCGGACTTCCACACTGAGCAGCGTGCGCTGGCGGATGCGATCACCGAAGCCGTCATCGCCGGCCAGGTGCCGCACGTCGTCATGCTGTCCTCAGTCGGTGCCGAGTTGCCTGAAGGTACCGGCCCGATCCTGCCGCTGCACTATCTGGAGAACCGTCTGCGCACCACGGGTGCGATCATCTCCGCCCTGCGTTCCTTCCACTTCCAGGAGAAGGTGGAGACCGTCCTGGAAGCGGTGTTGAACGATGGAATCTATCCCAACTTCGGCGAATCCGCCGACGTGCCCAGGCCGATGAACGCGACCCACGACATCGGCGTCCTGGTGGCCGACACGCTACTGTCGCCGCCCTCCTCCAGTGAGGTGGTCGACGTCGTCGGGCCGGAGTACACCGAGCGGCGGGTGGCCGAGGTGCTGTCGGCGATCCTCGGCCGCGAGATCCCGGTGGTGAACATCCCGCGTGCGGGCTGGGTTGATGCGATCGCCTCCGGTGGGGTCTCCCGGCACTTCGCCGAAGTCCTCGCTGGGCTGCACGATGCCGAAGAGCGCGGCATCCTCCAGTCCAGCGGTGATCGTGTGCATCGCTGCCACACGGAACTGGAGCAGACCCTGCGCGAGATCGTGCCGGAACCGGCCACGGCAGAATGGACCGGTCAGACGTGATCGCGCGTAGCAGGAGGAAACAGTGGCCGTCGAATCCCGTGAGATCAGCCTCGGGACCCCCGCACCGGACTTCACGCTCCCGGCCGCCGGCGCAGGGGAGTACTCGCTCTCGTCCTTCGAAGAGTCGCTGGCGCTTCTGGTGGCGTTCGTCTGCAACCATTGCCCGTACGTCAAGCACATCGAGTCCGCGTTCGGCGAGCTGACGTCCGAGTATGCGGACAAGGGTCTGGCGACCGTCGCGATCTGCACCAACGACGCGGACGCATATCCGGACGACGGCCCGGCGCACCTGGTCGAGCAGGCCACGCGCGCCGGCTGGACGTTCCCCTACCTGGTCGACGCGGACCAGAGCGTCGGCTTGGCGTACAAGGCGGCATGCACCCCGGACCTGTTCGTGTTCGACGCGGATCGCCGGCTCGCGTACCACGGTGCGTTCGACGAAAGCACCCCCGGCAACAACAAACCGGTCACCGGAGAGCTGCTCAAGGGAGCTCTCGACCTGGTGCTCGACGGCCGGACGGTGCCTGAACCGCACCGGCCGGCCATGGGCTGCTCGATCAAATGGAAGGCCGAGAACGAGCCGCGGTGAGCCGCCGTCACCGTTGTCGCAGGATGCTGTCGCCGGGCACGGCCGTGATCGAAAATGGTTTTGCGTGGTGCCCGGCACATTGTGTAATCAGGCCATGACGATCGTGTTGGGCAAGCCGGGTGTCGACGGGCTCAGCGAGGTTCTGGGCGCGCTGCGGGACTGGCAGGATGACGATGCGCCGATGCAATTGCATCCGGGCGACGTGGGCTGGATCTGGCAGTCAGGTGCGGAGAGGACGGCCGCGGCGGTGCGGACGTGGAGCCTCGGCGGACGGATTCTCGCCGTCGGTCTGCTGGACGGTCCCACACTGTTACGGCTGACCACCGCCCCGGAAGCCCGGCGGGACGAGGAACTGGCGCGGCAGGTGGTTGCGGACGTGACCGAGCCGGAACGCGGCGTACTTCCCGAGGGCAAGGTGGCCGTCGAGGCACCGACCGGTGCACTCGTCCATGACCTGCTGTTCGAGCACGGCTGGAAGGTCGACGAGCCGTGGACGCCGCTGAGTCGTGACCTCTCCGAGCCGGTGCCGGACTCGGGCGTGCGGATTGAGGCGATCGGGCCCGAGCGGGGGCACGAGTTCGCCGCCATACACCGTTCCGCGTTCAACGGGAGGTTCACGGCCGAGCGCTGGCACACGATGGCGGCCGGCTTGCCGTACGCGGACGCTCGGTCTCTGCTCGCCTACAACGACCACGGCCAGGCCGTAGCGGCGGCGACGGTGTGGTCGGCCGGTCCTGGGAAGCCCGGCTTGCTCGAACCGATGGGCGTGCACACGGAGCATCGCGGCCGCGGCTACGGCAAGGCGATCACCGTCGCCGCCGCAGCTGCCCTCCAGGAGCTGGGCTCCTCGAGTGTGATCGTGTGCACCCCCAACTCGCAACCGGGCGCCGTACCCACGTACATCTCAGCCGGCTTCCAGCCACTTCCGGAGCGGCGGGACCGATACCGGGACGCGTGAGGCGATGATCACGTCGGCCCTGGCCCCGGACCAGCGGGGTGGGCATGTCACTCGAGGTGCGGTAGCGGGGCACACGCTAGCCGTCGCACATGGCGAGCAGCTTGGTCATCGTCGCCCAGTTGCGGGCCGTGCCGTGGGTGCCCGCGGCACCGGTCCGGGTGAGCTGGGCGGCCAGCTTGCTGCGTCCGATGCCGTCCGGGAGATGGAGGTAGAGGACGTGGCCGACTACGGTGGCCGCCTCTGAACCTCCTCGTGCGGCCGCCTGTTCATTCGCCGCGGCCACCCTGTCGAGATCTGCGGCGGTCGGCTCGCCGGCGAGGACGACGGCGTGCAGGGCCTTCGGGTTGGTTTCGTCGGGGTAGGGGTTGTCGGCGACGACGCGAGCCAGCTCGTCGCGGCTGAGGACATGCACCCGCGCCGATACTCCCAGCCTCTGCGCGACGGCGGCCTCCAGTTCGGAGGCGAGCGCGGACGTGTCCGACCGGTCCGTCGTGAACAGGACGTTCCCGCTCTGGATGTAGGTCGCCACGTCAGTATGGCCGAGCGACGCGACGACGTCCCGCAGGTCGGACATGGCGATGCTGGCGTGGCCGCCGACGTTGATTCCCCGTAGCAGGGCCACGTGTGTCGGCATGATCCGAGCCTACCGGCACCGCGATTCACGCATCCGACATGATCCCGTTGAGCAGCCAGGCCAGGCCGGCGGTGAAGTTGCCGAAGAGTTCGGCGGAGGACAGCGGCCGGTCATCGCTCGCATCGGAGGCCGTCGGGGTGGCGAGCGCGGCGAAGCCGATCGTGTAGACGATCAGCACCCGGCGGGCCTCGTGTGCCGCGCTTCCGGTGATGCCGGCCTGAGCCAGCTGCGCGAACATGACCTCCCCGAGTGCTTGGGCGTTCGGACCCCGGGCGCCCTGCCGCGCGAGGTAGAGCGGCACCAGATCCGGATGGTCCAGCAGTACACGGTAGGTGGAGGTCATGATCCGCGTGAGCCCCGAGGTCGGGTCGTTCGTCTCGGCGTCCGGAGTCTCGACCGCCGCCAGAACCTCGTCGAGCAGGTCGTCGACCAGCGCGGTCTTGCCGGCCACATGGCTGTAGATCGCATTCGGTGCGACGCCGAGCCGGCGTGCCAGTTCGCGCATGCTCAGGCCGTCGAGCCCTCGCTCGGTCAGGAGTTCGTGTGCGGTGGCCAATACGGCCTCGCGGGTCAGGCCGGCACGCTGCCCCGGGGTCCGTGCCGCCTGTTCTCCGGCTGCTCGGGCGTTGTGCGGCGGGCGCGGTGGCGTCTCGACGTCGGTGTCCCGCTGTGCCGCGTGCGTCGGTCCTGTCCGTGCGGTCTCCATCTTGTCAATTGTACAGTGTCCAGCTATATTGGACAGCGTACAGTTAACGAGAGGGAGAGCCCATGGACGTGCCCACTGCCATCACCGGAGAAGCGGCCGGAGTTCCGTTCGTCGCCGTTCCGCCCGCCGCCGGTACGCCGCCGGGCTCGGCGCCCGTCGTCGTGGCGTGGCACATGATGGACGCGCCACGCACGGAACGTGCCTTCGCTGCCGCGTTGCCGCTCGACGGGCTGGACGCCTGGCGCATCTACCTTGGGCTGCCGATGTGCGGTGCGCGGCTCCCGGCAGGCGGTTTCGAGGTGATCATGCGGCTGGGATACGAGGACGCCGTCCTCAACCTCCAAGGGCCCGTGGTCACCCAGGCGGCGGAGGAATTCCCGGCTGTGATCGATGAACTCCGGGCACGGCTGAGTCTCGGCGACGGACCGCTCAACCTGGTGGGAGGCTCGATCGGTGCCGCGGTCGCCTTGACCGTGGCGGCCGAAGGCGCGCATCCCGTTGACTCGATGGTTCTGGTGAGCCCTCTGGTGCAGCTCAGGCCCGCGGTCGACGCCATGGCGCGGCAGTTCGGCTTCGACTACCCGTGGTCGCCCGCATCGGGCGAGATCGCCGCCCGGCTGGACTTCGTCGCTCGCGCGGATGAGATCGTGATGGCAGGTCAGCCCGCGGTGCTCGTCGTCGTCGGGGAGAAAGACGACCCTGCTGGCTTCATGGAACCGGCACACGCTCTGCGCGACGCGCTGGCGGCGCGGTACGCGGAGCAGGCGCTCACCGGCGACGGCGGGCGCGGACCGGCGGTCCCCGACGCGGCCGATGACCGGGTGCGGATCGTCGTCGTTCACGGCATGGCGCATGCCATTGCCGACGAGCCCGGTATGGAGCCGGCCCCGCAGACACCGCACGCCGCCGAGGTAGACCGGCACGCCGTCGACTGGCTGCGCGCCACCCTGCCATGATCATGAACATTTGCCGTTCAAATAGCACGGTAAACGTTCATGATCATGGAGCTGTTTCAGGCTGGCTGAGCACCTGGTTCGCCGGACTCGATGACGTACGACGCATCGGTACGGAGGCCGGCCCCGGGCTCGGAGACGTAGTCGAGCACGCGGTAGTCGGCCCGGCAGGTCTCGGCGTCCAGCCGGCACGAGACGTAGCCGCGCCGATTGCTGTTGTACCGAAGATGCGGGTTCTCCGGCTGCAGCAGCGGCCAGAAGCTGGATCGGTCGCTGCCGTCGCCGCCGGAGGAGATCGACGAGCACACCAGCTCCGTGCCGAGCACCGGCGACGACTCGTCCTCGAAGTCGCGTCGCAGGTCAGCCAGGTAGTGCGAGTGAATGTCGCCGGTGAGCACGACGAAGTTCTCCACTCCCCGCTCGGCGACGAAGTCGAGCAGCCGGTGGCGGGACGCCCGGTAGCCGTCCCAGCCGTCGGCGTACCCGCCGTCGCGCGGATCGTCGTCGGTCGGCCCGCCCTCCTCGCCGTCCAGGTTGGCGAAGAAGATCTGCTGCGGGACGACGTTCCACACCGACGCCGACCCGGCGAGGCGGTCTTCCAGCCAGGATGCCTGGGCATTCCCGAGGATGGTGGCGTCCGGGTCGAACTCCTCACCGCACCCGGCGGGGAACTGGTCGTCGCATGGCTGGTCGGTCCGGTACTGCCGGGTGTCGAGCACGCTGAACGACGCTGTGTTCCCGTACGTGAAGCCGCGGTAGAGCGGCATGTCCGCCCCGACGGCTCGCCGGTCGGCGCGCAGCGGCATGTTCTCCCAGTAGGCCTTGTACGCCGCGGCGCGCCGGGCCCGGAAGTTCGCGGTCGTGTCGTTGCCCTGACCGGGGTCGCGGTTCTCCGGGATGTCGTCGGCGTAGTTGTTGTCCACCTCGTGGTCGTCCCAGGTCACGATCCACGGTGCGGCGGCGTGCGCCTCCTGCAGATCCGCGTCCGTGCGGTACTGCGCGTAGCGTCGCCGGTAGTCCTCGATCGTGCGGATCTCATCGCCGACGTGGTCGCGCACGTTGCCACCGGGCGCGACGTAGCCGCCGGGCGCGTACTCGTAGATGTAGTCGCCGAGGTGGAAGACGACGTCGGGGTTCTCGTCGGCCATGTGCCGATACGCCGTGAAGTAGCCGTGCTCGTACTGCGAGCACGAGACGAACGCGAACGCGACCGCGGGTGCGGTGCCGAGCGCGGGAGCGGTCCGGGTGCGACCCACCGGGGAGGCCTCGGATCCGGCGATGAACCTATACCAATACCAGCGATGCGGGCGCAGGCCCTTCACGTCGACGTGCACGGCGTGACCGTCCACGGCCCGCGCCATCGCGACGCCCTGGCGCACCGGCTTGCGGAAGCTCTCCGACTCCGACACCTGCCACCGGACGGCGACGTCGCGCCCGGGCATGCCGCCGTCGAGCTCCAGCGGCCGAGGCGCCAATCGGGTCCACAGCACGACGCTGTCCGGAAGCGGATCTCCGGATGCCACGCCGAGCGTGAAGGGATAGTCGAGGCGGCTCCGTGCCGGCCGGGCGCCGACGGGGGCGCTCGCGGATGCGGCACCCGGAATGAGGGCCGCGCCGGCGAGCGCGCCGGCACCGACCAGGAGACGACGGCGATTGACCATCAGGGAACCGGCCATGACGAGGCACCTTTCGTTCGGGTGCCTCGATGGAACCGGCGCCGGGTGAACGGTGAGGCTGCCGCTGGTCGACGGTTCGATGCCGGTTGCGTGACGCCGAGGTTGCGCCGGTGGAATCAACTTCCGGCGACGTCTTCAAGGGCCGGATGACCAGCCCGGTGGGGCGCGGCGTCCGTGCGGGCCCAACGCCGAGTCCTTCCGGCCACTTGACGTCGTCAGCTCGAAGCCGTGATGCGTCCGTAGAGGACCAGGGCCCAGGCCAGGAAACCGAACGCCGTCGTGGTCAGGACGGCGCGCACAGTGTTCCAGCCCATCCACCGGGCTTCGTCGAAGCGCTCGCGCACAGCCGCCAGATCAGCGCTATGGGAGGGATCCCCGGCCGCCTTGATCTGGTCGTTCAGCGGCACGTTCACGACCATGGTGATGATGAACACGGCCAGGTACAGCACGGTTGCGGCGGCGGCCCACGGCAGCACCGATCGTCCGCCGTCGCCGATGTGGAGCACGGCGGCCAGCGCGGAGAGCAGCAAGGCTCCCATGAACGTCGCCAGGAAGGCCGGGGTGAGTATGGCGCGGTCGATCGCCTGGAAGGCGCCGACGAACGTCCGGTCGTCCGTCCGCCGCAGCCCTGGCATGACGGCGACCGCGTAGATGCCGAACACCCCCGCCATGAGGCCGGCTGTCATCGTGGCTCCGATGAGGGCGATGACACGGAACGCGTCGAGCATCTCTCCTCCATGATCTCAAGGTTCCGGCTGCCGTCGAGGCGCGGTGTGAATGCCGTGCCTTGCAGCCGTACGCACATCATGGACCGCGTGCGCTGCGACGATCCATCGCAGCGAAGCTCGATCCCATTTCTCCGCGTCTCAAGAGCTCAGCACTGCGTCGGGCCGGAGCATGGTGCGCTGAATGACCGCTGGAATGCGCTTGCTCGGCCGTTCCGACGTGCATACGCCGCACCATGCATGACTACTCACCGCACCATGCATGACCGGCGAGGTCTCCCGGCGTGGGGTTGGGGCACCACCGCGGGAGGATGACGACTGGAGCACACCTCCTCAGCACGCGGAAACGACAGCACTGCTCTCTCGTTGCCTGCCGCGGTGTTGGGTATGGGCACGTATGGGTGACCGACATGCGAGAGCGGCCTGTGCGACAGTTCCAGCCCGGCCTTCGGCGGCCGGTGCGCGCCGCTCCGCTCACGGCGGCCGTGATCGCGCTGATGCTCGCGCTCTCCTTCCTCGCCGACGATGCTCGAGGAGCTGGAGCCGACGGCGCGGTGGCGGATGCGTCGGATTCGGCGGATGCGTCGGGCCCGACCGAGAGCGAACGACCCACCGTCTTGGTGACCGAGGTCTCCACCGAGATCACCCCGGTGGTGGCCGATCACATCCGGGACGGGATCGACCAGGCGACGTCGGGCGACTACGCCGCCTACGTGATCGAGATGGACACGCCGGGCGGTCTGGGCAGCGCCATGCGCGACATCATTCAGGAGATCCTGAACAGCGACGTCCCGGTGATCGTTCAGGTGGCGCCGGAGGGCGCGCGAGCTGCGTCCGCCGGCGCGATCATCACGCTGGCCTCGCACTTCGCCGTGATGGCACCGGGGACGGCGATCGGCGCCGCGACGCCCGTCGGGCTCCAGGGCGAGGCGGCCGGGGAGAAGGCGGTTCAGGATGCGGCCGCCTTCGCCGAGTCGCTGGCGGAGCGGCGGGACCGCAACGTCGACGTCGCCAGATCGATGGTGGTGGACGCGACGTCACTCTCCGCGAGCGAGGCCGTCGAGCAGAACATCGTCGACGCGCAGGCCGGCTCGCTGACCCAGGCGCTGGAGGCGGCGGACGGCACGACGGTCGAGGTGGAGGACGGCCAGACGGTGACCATCTCCGTCGCCGGTGCCGACGTCGACCGCGACGACTTCGGATTCTTCCGGGACATCCAGCAGACCCTGGCCAACCCCAACCTCGCCTTCATCCTCCTGACGCTGGGCGTGTTGGGCCTGCTGTTCGAGTTGTCCAGTCCCGGCGTGGGCATCGGAGGAACCGTCGGCGCGGTCAGCATCCTCCTCGCTCTGTTCAGCCTCGCCGTCCTCCCGGTCAACGTCATCGGCGTGCTACTGCTCCTGATCAGCGCCGCCTTGTTCGTCGCCGAGCTGTTCGCGCCCGGAATCGCCGGGTTCGCGGTGGGCGGTGCGGTGACATTCGCGCTGGCGGCGGTCTTCCTTTTCGACGACGCCGAGGGCGTGAGCGTGGATCCGATCGTCGCGGTGCCGACCGCCGTCGTGGTCGGGATCCTGGCGATCATCGCGGGCCGGCTCGTGGTGCGCTCCCAGCGCGGAACCACGAGCCGATCCGGCGCCGGAGCGTACATCGGACGCGTCCTCACGGTCGACGAGGTGGACGACGAGGATGCCACGCGAGCGTGGACCTCGATGGAAGGAAGCTGGTGGCGGTTGCGATCCCCGGAGGCGTCGCTGTTCGAAGGGGAACGTGTCGAAGTGCTCGACATGCACGGCCTGGACCTGGTCGTCGCTCCGCTGTCGCCGGGGTGGTCTCCTCCCGAGGATCCACCGCACGGAAGGAAAGGGTGAGATCTGGTGAACGAGACAACCTGGATCGGGCTCGGTCTGGCCGTCCTGGTGGTGCTGCTGATCCTGGCCGCCGCGATCAAGATCGTCCCGGAATACGAGCGGGGTGTGGTGCTCCGGTTGGGGCGCGTCCAGGGCGCCAAAGGCCCCGGGCTGGTCGTGATCATCCCGATCATCGACCGGATGATCCGGGTCGACCTGCGTGTGATCACCACGGATGTTCCACCGCAGGACATCATCACGGCGGACAACGTGACCGTCCGCGTCGATGCTGTGACCTACTTCAAGGTGGTCGAACCCGTCCGGTCCGTGGTCTCGATCTTCGACTACCGGACCGGCACGTCGCGTGTCGCCCAGACCACGCTGCGTAGCGCCTTGGGCCAGCGCAACCTGGACGAACTGTTGATGAAGCGAGACGAGATCAACCAGCAGCTGCAACAGGCGATCGACGAGGTGACCGATCCGTGGGGTGTCAAGGTGACCCTGGTCGAGGTCAAGGACGTCAACCTGGAGGAGAGCATGCGCCGGGCGATGGCGCGGCAGGCCGAAGCGGAGCGGGACCGCCGGGCGAGGGTGATTCATGCCCTGGGTGAGAAGGAAGCAGCGGAGAACCTCGGCGAGGCGGCCAAGATCCTCGAGGTACGCCCTGCCGCCATGCAGCTGCGTACCCTGGGTTCGCTGGTCGACGCCGCGTCCCGGCAAGGGACGACGCTGGTCTTCCCGGTGCCGATCGAGCTGTTGCGACTGTCCTCAGCAGGCGACGGGCAGCAGCGCTAGTCCCATTCTTCTCCGGCTTCGAGGCGCTGGCGCAGGAGCTGCTCCAGCGGCATCGACTCGCCGTCCCGCGCGCCCTTCCCGACCACCAACGGCGGGTCGGACGGGGCCGGCTGGACGCCGAACAGGCGGGATCTCAGGCTGGCCGGTGTGTCGAGGATGTAGAAGTCCTCGTCGACGCTGACCGCCAGCGAACCGTTGCGGCGCAGGTACCACCCGGTGAGCCCGGTCCGATAGGTGGCACGCGTGTCCGGCACGCGGGCCCGCAGCCGTACGGGCTGGATGCCCTGCGCGCGTACGGCCCGGACGAAATCCGATAGGAGTTCACGGGCCTGCGCGGTCTCCGCCGCCTTCTGCCGCTCGAGCGCCGCGGCGTGCGCGGCGTATGCGGCTCGTCGCTGCTCACGCCAGCTCGTTCTGTCGTCCATCCCTGGATCACTGTATCGGTCCGGTGGCCGGGGGCAGGATGCGTGGTCAGCGCCGCGGTTATCGCCGCTGCGCCACAGAACTTCCGCGGGTCTTCTTCGGGCCCTTGACCTGAACTCTGGTTCAGGTTGCATGGTCATGCACATGACCGCGACAACCGTATCGACGTTCACCTACGACGACCTCCCGGCGCTCATGTCGCGCATGACCGGAGACGATAAGCACACGTCGAGCGCGACGTCGACGCTCGATGTGCTCTGGGTGCTCTACCACCATGTGCTCCGGGTCAGCCCGCATCTGCCCGACGATCCGGAGCGCGACCGCTTCCTGCTCTCCAAGGGACATGGGCCGATGGCGTACTACGCGGTTCTCGCCGCGCACGGGTTCTTTCCGGCCGCGTGGCTCGACGGCTTCGCCCGGACCGGTTCACCCCTCGGGCACCATCCGGACCGCACGCTGATCCCCGGAGTCGAGGTGGCCAGCGGCTCGCTCGGCCACGGCTTGCCGATCGGCGTCGGGCTGGCGCTCGGCCTACGGGCTCAGCGGAGTCCGGCACGCACCTTCGTCCTGGTCGGCGACGCCGAATTGGACGAGGGCAGCAACCACGAAGCGATCGTGGTCGCGGGTGCACGCGCCCTCGACCAGCTCACCGTCGTTGTCGTCGACAACAGCTCGTCGTCGCTCGGCTGGCCGGGCGGACTCGCCGCGCGGTTCGCGCGGGAGGGCTGGGCCGCCGAGGCCGTGGACGGCCGCGACCACGAGGAACTGATCCGTGCGCTGGCCGCACACCATCCGGATCGCCCGACCGCGGTCATCGCGACCGTCGAACCCAAGGAGTGACGATGCGTGACCGATTCGCCTGCGTGACCGCACAGCTGATCGACGCCGACCCGCGAATCGCCATCGTGCTCGCCGACATCTCGGCCGACCGGTTCGTAGGCACCGCGCGCCGGCGGCCGCACCGCGTCATCAACGTCGGCATTCGTGAGCAGGCGTTGATCGGTACGGCGGCCGGCATGTCGCTGGCCGGGCTGCGCCCGATCGTGCATTCGTACGCGCCGTTCCTCGTCGAGCGGCCATTCGAGCAGCTGAAGCTGGACCTGAGCCACCAGAACCTGGGAGCTGTGCTGGTCAGCATCGGCGCCTCGTACGACTGGCCCGGCGGTGGGTACACCCACCACGGCCCGGGCGACGTCGCGCTGCTGGACACCCTCGAAGGCTGGACCGTCTACGTGCCGGGCCACCCGGACGAGGTCGAGCTCTTCCTCCGTGCCGCCGCCACGACGGACGATCGCGTCTACGTACGGCTCTCCGAGCAGGTCAACGACGCGCCGCACGCCCGCTCCGACGGGAGGTTCAGCGTCCTGCGCACCGGCACCGGACCCACTGTGCTGGCCGTCGGCCCGATGCTGGACCGCGTGCTAGCCGCGACCGCCGGCCTCGATGTCACCGTGCTGTACGCGCCGACAGTCCGGCCGTTCGATGCGGAGACCTTGCGCGTCGTGCTGGCCGAACCTGCCGTCGTGCTGGTCGAGCCGTATCTGGCGGGGACGTCGGTCGCGCGGGTGGCGCAGGCGCTCGCCGACGTTCCGCACCGGGTCTTGGCGCTCGGTGTCTCGCCGCACACCGCCCGGATCTACGGCCGGATCGAAGACCACGACGCGGCGTACGGGCTCGACGTCGCCGGGTTGCGGTCGAGTATCGCCGGGTTCGCCACCGCATCCCCGTCCTTGGTGCGCATGGTGCGCTGAGTTGGCGCGCATGGTGCGCTGAACGTACGCCAGAATCCCGCAGGAGCCGCACTCAAACCGGCACTCGCCGCACCATGCCCGGCCTGCCATGGGACGCATGGCATGATCGGTGAGTGCGCTTCTACGCCGACCTGCACATCCATTCCAAGTACTCCCGAGCATGCAGCAAGGACTGTGATCTTCAGCATTTGACCTGGTGGGCCAAGCGCAAGGGGATCAGGGTGGTCGGCACCGGCGACGTGACCCACCCGGCCTGGTTCGCGCACCTGGAGGAGAATCTCATCGCCGCCGAGCCGGGCCTCTTCCGGCTCCGACCCGAGATCGAACGGGGCATCGACCGCGACCTGCCTCCCGGGTGCGTCGCCGATGTCAGCTTCATGCTGTCGGTGGAGATCTCGACCATCTACAAGCGTGCCGATCGCACCCGCAAGGTCCATCATCTCGTCTACCTTCCGGACTTCGAAGCGGCCGCGGAGTTCAACCGGCGGCTCGGCGCGATCGGCAATCTGGGCTCGGACGGACGGCCGATCCTGGGGTTGGACTCGCGAGACCTGCTGGAGATCGCGCTGGAATCCGGCGAGGGCTCGTACCTGGTGCCGGCGCACGTGTGGACCCCGTGGTTCTCCGTGCTCGGATCGAAGGCCGGGTTCGACGCCGTCGACGACTGCTACCTGGATCTGGCGGACCACATATTCGCACTGGAGACGGGTCTCTCGGCCGATCCGGCGATGATGTGGCGCGTATCGGCGCTGGACCGCTACCGCCTGGTGAGCCATTCCGACGCGCATTCGCCGCCGATGCTCGGCCGGGAGGCGAGCAGGTTCGACACCGACGTGGATTACTACGCGATCAAACGGTCCTTGGAGACCGGAGACGGCTACCTCGGCTCCGTCGAGTTCTTCCCCGAGGAGGGGAAGTACCACCTGGACGGTCATCGCAAGTGTGAGGTTCGGCTGGAGCCCGCTCGGACCCGCGAGCTGGACGGCCGCTGCCCGGAGTGCGGCAAACCGTTGACGGTCGGTGTGCTGAGCAGGGTGGAAGACCTGGCGGATCGGCCGGAAGGATATCGGCCCGCGAGGGCGCCCGGGTTCCGCAGCCTGATCCAACTGCCGCACATCATGGGCGAGATCCTCGGCGTGGGGCCGAAGAGCAAGAAGGTGCAGAACGAGATCGCCTCGCTGGTGGCGGTGCACGGACCCGAACTGGCGATCCTGGACGACGTGCCGGTCGACGAGCTGTCCGACTCCTCGCCGCAACTGGCCGAGGCGGTACGGCGGCTGCGCGAAGGCGCCGTCATCCGGGAGGCCGGATACGACGGTGAGTACGGCACCATCCGCCTGTTCACGCCGGATGAGCTGGATGGCGTGCGGAACTGGCAGGCGCTGGCACTCTTCGACGACGGGCTGGTCCCGCAAGCCACGAAGACCCCGAAGGACACCGAGGCGTCGCGGACCCCGAAGGACACCACCCGTGGCTCGAACGGTGCGGCGTCGCCGGAGCCCGATCGTCCGGTTGACGTACCGCCCAGGGCTGGGCAGGCGCTCGTCCAGGATGAGACGCCTGCCCTCAATGAGCAGCTGCCCGGCCTGGACGAGACGCCTGCCGTCGACCGACCACCGCCGGTGGACGAGGACGGGGTGGAGATCCTCGACGTCGCCGTCCCGATCCCGGAGATGCTGATCGGGCTCGACCCGGATCAGCGGGCCGCGGCGGCCCTGCGCAGCGGCCCGCTGTTGATCGTCGCCGGGCCTGGCACGGGCAAGACACGGACGCTCACGCACCGCATCGCACATCTGGTGACCGAACACGGGGTGGCGCCGGAACAGTGCCTGGCCATCACGTTCACGCGCAAGGCGGCCGGCGAGATGATCGATCGCCTGCATACCCTGATTCCGGATCGGGCGCGGGAGCTGACCGTCACCACGTTCCACGCGTTCGGCCTGCGCGTACTCCGTGAACGGCATCGCGACGCCGGCCTCACCGCTGACTTCCAGGTCGCCGACGACGCACGCCGGCTCGAGGTGCTGACCGAGGTTCTCGGGGACGAACAGAGCGCGCGCCGGATACTGCCCGAGCTGTCGCGGGTGCGCCGCAGCCCGCAACCGATGGATCCGGAGACGGTCAAGGCGCTCGACGGCTACCTTGCCCGGCTGCGTGAGCTGGACCTGGTGGACTTCGACGATCTGGTGGGCCTGCCGGTGGAACTGCTGGAGGCGGACCCGGATCTGGTGGTCGAGTTCCGTGAGCGTTACCGGTGGATCTCGGTGGACGAGTACCAGGACATCGATGCCATGCAATACCGGCTGCTCCGGCTGTTGGCACCGGCCGGCGGCAACGTGACCGCGATCGGCGATCCGGACCAGGCGATCTACCGGTTCCGTGGCGCGGACGTCGGGTTCTTCCTCCGTTTCCAGCAGGACTTCCCATCCGCGGAGACGATCCAGCTGACCCGCAACTACCGCTCGGATCCGCACATCCTGACCGGAGCCATGCAGGCCGTCCGCCCGTCCACGCTGGTTCCTGATCGGGTTTTGATGCCGGTAGGCGACCATCCTGAGCCGCGGAAGATCGGTGTGCACGAGGCGCCGAACGAGCACGCCGAGGCGGCGTTCGTGACCCGGACCATCGACGGGCTGCTCGGCGGCTCGTCGTTCCACTCGCGGGACAGCGGCCGCGCGGACGGCGATGGCGACGGCGGGATCGGGTTCGCCGACGTCGCCGTGCTGTACCGGACGGCTGCCCAGGCAGAAGCCCTGATGGACGCGTTCGCCCGGGCGGGTTACCCGTACCAGCGACATTCGCATGATCGGCTGGTCGAGCGGCCCGGGGTTCGCGATCTCCTGACCGAGCTGACGTTCGCTTCGCCGGCGACCGCCGCGCCGGACGTGCCGGCGGCCCTGCGCCGGGCCGCGGAGACGGTGCTGGCGCGCACATCCACGCTGGAACGATCGGAGCGATCCGCGGAGCTCTATTCGGCGATCGATCTGTTGAGATCGCTCGCCGCCGAGTGCGGGTCAGACCTCGAGCGCTTCCGCCAGGAGCTGCTGCTCGGGGCCGAGGTCGATGCCCTCGACCCCCGCGCGGACCGGGTCTCCCTGTTGACCCTGCACGCCGCCAAAGGACTGGAGTTCCCGGTGGTGTTCATCGTGGGTTGCGAGGAGGGCCTGTTGCCCTTCCGATGGCCGGGAGAGGACCTAGGCGATGAGGATCTGGCCGAGGAACGCCGGCTGTTCTTCGTCGGCATGACCCGAGCGCAACGGATGCTCTATCTGACGCACGCCGCGGAGCGGACGTGGCGTGGTCAGTCCCGGACGGGTTCCGGCTCGCCGTTCCTGAGTTCGCTGGACGGATCGGTCTATGACCGGCTGGACGGCGAGGGCGTGCGTCGTCGGCGTCGAGTGGACCAGTTGACCCTCATGTGACCCCCGGCATCGGGGTGATTCCGGCACCCGTGCGCCGCACATTGTCCCTGCGCATGGCCGTATTCGTCAATGCGGCTTCCGGTGACCGGAAACGGCCGTAGAGACTGCCGGAGCTGGGCCTCTAGCGTGGGCATCCATCAATTCATGATCACACCCGGGAGGCCAGGATGACGGACCTTGGACGTCCACCGTACCGAGCGGATCACGTCGGCAGCTTGCTCCGGCCGGAGCGGTTGCTGAACGCACGGCGACAGCACGCGGCCGGGGAGATCGACGCCGCCACGCTCCGCGGGATCGAGGACGAGGCGATCCGGGACGTCGTCGCGATGCAACGCGACGTGGGGCTGAACACCGCGACCGACGGCGAGTTCCGGCGCACGTCCTGGCACATGGACTTCATCTACGAGCTCGACGGCGTGCATCGCGCCGATGGCGAGATCAAGGTGCCGATGCACAACCAGGACGGCGTGGTGGAGTTCACCAGCGCCGCGATGGCCATCGACGGCAAGATCGGGCTGGAGCGCCCGATCTTCGGCGAGCCGTTCCGGTTTCTGCAGTCGGCGGCCGCGGGAACCGGCCTGACCCCGAAGCTCACCATTCCGTCGCCGAGCATGGTGCACTACCGCGGTGGGCCGGCCGCGATCGACCCGCAGGTCTATCCGGACGAGGAGATGTTCTGGATGGACCTGACCGCTGCCTATGCCAAGCAGCTGCGGATGATGGCGGACCTGGGGTGCGAGTACCTGCAGCTGGACGATGTCAGCCTGGCCTACCTCAACGATCCCCGCCAGCGGGAGCGTGTCGCCACCTGGGGTGGTGACGGTGAACACCTGCATGAACACTACATCCGGCAGCTCAACCGGGTGCTGGAGGACAAACCGGCCGAACTGACGGTGACGACGCACATGTGCCGGGGCAACTTCCAGTCGTCGTGGGCGGCCGAAGGCGGATATGACTTCGTCGCCGAGGCGCTGTTCGGCCAGCTCGCTGTCGACGGGTTCTTCCTGGAGTACGACGACGAGCGCTCCGGGACGTTCGAGCCGCTGCGGTTCGTGCCGCCGGGCAAGAAGGTGGTGCTCGGGCTCGTCACCACCAAACGCGGTGACCTGGAGACGAAGGATGAGCTCAAACGCCGGGTCGAGGAGGCGAGCCGGTACGTGCCGATCGAGCAGATCTGTATCTCGCCGCAGTGTGGCTTCTCGTCGACGGTCGAGGGCAACAACCTCAGCTATGACGAGCAGGTCGCCAAGCTGAGCTTGCTGGTGGAGACGGCCGCCGAGATCTGGGGCTGAGCCGGGCGCTCGGGCGGTGGCGCGTGCCGCAGTCCGCGAACACGGGGGCGGGGAACCCCTCCCGAACGTTGTCACGTTGAATGGACAGCACCGGCGGCATCCGGAGCCGGTGGAGAGGATGACAACGTGACCTGTCCGAAGTGCGATGGGACCATGCGCACGTTCGACCGCCTGGGCGTCCATGTCGAGCAGTGCCAGAACTGTCGTGGCATCTTCCTCGATTACGGGGAGTTGGAACAGATCGTCGACGCTGAGCAGCGTCACAATGGATCGCCCCCGCCGCTGGAGTACGGCGCGCCTCCGGTCGCCACCGGGCCGGTGCCGGACCGGCGCGGCTATCGGCCGGACTCGCCGGCGCCCTACCGCGGTCGCCCTGACTCGCCGGCGCCCTACCGCGGTGGCCCTGACTCGCCGGCGCCCTACCGGGGACGGCCGGACAGCCCGGGGCCGTTCGGCGGCGGGTTCGGACGATACAAGGATTCGCCGCGGCCGTACGGCGGCCGGCGGCGCAAGAGCTTCTTCGAGCAGCTCTTCGACTGATCTGCGGCGGCCGTGAACCTGTTGGTTTGCGAGCGCTGCGGGGAACGCGCCGACGCGGTCCCGGTCATACCGGGGCCGATGGTGCGCTGCGTGGAATGCGGACACCGGTGGCCGTTCCGGCGGTTGCCGCTGTACTGCGTCACCGGTCCGAGCGGTACCGGGAAGTCCACCGTGGCCGGATTGTTGACCGCATCGCTTGCCGACCGGTTCGTCGTTCTGGAGCAAGATGTGCTCTGGCAGGCGGGTCTGCAGGACGACTCTGCCGATCACCGTCTCTTCCGGGCGGCGTGGCTGCGTATGGCGGCGATGATCCATCAGAGTGGCCGGCCGGTGGTGCTGTGCGGCACCGTGGTGCCGCCGGAGTTCGAGCCGTTGCCGGAGCGGGCGCTCTTCTCGGACATCCACTATCTTGCGCTGACCTGCGAACCCATGGTGCTGCGGGAGCGTTTGGCCGCGCGTCCGGCATGGCGGCAATGGGACGAGCCGCGCATCTCCGAGATGCTTGAATACGCGGCCTGGATCGACCGGAACGCGCAGGAGATGCAGCCGCCGCTGACACTGGTGGACACCACGGACGTGCCTGCCATCGAGACTGCCGGGGCCGTGCGGCGGTGGATTCTTGCCCTGGAGGGCTGCCCGACCCGGTCGTAGCGTCGAAACTTCCGGAAATGCCCCCGGCAATTCTTTGATCAAACTCTGTTCCGTGGCGCGGTGCCGGCGGTAGTGTGTGGGGCGAGTTCGCACCTGCGTCCGTGCAAAGGAGCCGACCATGAGACGACTCGAGATAGTCGCTGTGCTCGCCGTAGTGGGGTTGATTACGGCGGCGTGTGGCGACGACGATGGCGGCGACGGCGGTCAGGGTAGTTCGGAGGATGTGTCGGAAGCTACCGGTACGGTGGCCCTTCTCTTACCGGAGAATGTGACCCCGCGGTGGGAAGGTCCGGACCGGGAGGGGTTCGAAGCCGGCATGGCCGAGCACGCACCCGACGTCGACGTGCAGGTCTTCAACGCTTTGAACGACGCGGCTGAGCAACAGCAGCAGGCGGAGCAGGCGATCACGCAGGGTGCCGAGGTGCTGGTGATCGCTGCTGTCGACAAGACGGCGGCCTCCGTCATCGTGGAGGATGCCGAGGCCGCCGACGTTCCGGTGATCGCCTACGACCGGCTCATCGAGGACGCCCCGCTCGACTATTACGTCACCTTCGACGGCGAACAGGTAGGGCGTGCGCAGGGCGAGTGGCTGATGGAGAACACCGCGGACGGCGACCAGCTGGTCGTGATCCATGGCTCCGAGGATGACGACAACGCGCAGTGGTTCGCGGAAGGCTACATGCCGGTGCTGCAGGAGGCGGTGGACAACGGGACCCGCACCATCGGGTATGAGAACTGGACCCCCGGCTGGGACCCGTCCGCCGCCCAGGAGTCGATGGAGGCTGCCCTCACCCAGCTCGACAACGACGTTCAAGGTGTGCTCTCGGCGAACGACGGCATGGCGGCCACGATCGTCACCGCGCTCGAAGCCCAAGGACTGGCCGGCGAGGTCCCGGTCACCGGCCAGGACGCCACCGAGCAGGGCCTCCAACTCATTCTCAACGGCCGGCAGGGCATGAGCGTGTTCAAGGACTTCACCCAGCAGGCCGACGTCGCCGCGCAGATCGCCGCGGCGCTGCTGGCGGACCAGGAACCCTCTGATGAGCTGGTGCCCGACGCGGTCGACAACGGCATGCAGGACGTGCCGAGCCGACTCCTCGAGGTCGAGGTGATCGACGACGAAGAGAGCGTGATGCTGGCGGTCGACGCCGGGATCCACGAACTGGACGCCATCTGCTCGGGTGTCAGCACCGACGTCGAGATCTGCGCGGGCGGATAGCGGATGAGCGAAGCCACGGCCGACCCGGCTGCCGAGAGCACCGGATCGGCGCTGCTCCGGCTCGAGGGCATCTCGAAGGCGTTCGGCGCCGTGCAGGCGCTCGAGGACGTCGACTTCGAGGTCCACCCCGGCGAGGTGGTCGCCCTGGTCGGGGATAACGGTGCCGGCAAGTCCACACTGGTCAAGACGGTTGCCGGTATCCACGGGCCGGATCTCGGCCGGATCGTCTTCGACGAGCGTGAGGTCACCATCAAGGGTCCGCGGGACGCGGTCGAGCTGGGTATCGAGACCGTGTACCAGGATCTCGCCCTGTGCGACAACCTCGACGTGGTCGCCAACCTCTTCCTGGGCCGGGAGCGGCTGAACGCGGTGCGGGGCATGGACGAGATCGCCATGGAGGAGCGCGCGTGGGAGGTGCTCCGCTCACTCCGTGTGACGACCATCAGCAATGTCCGCCTGCCGGTGGCGGCGATGTCGGGCGGGCAGCGGCAGTCCGTGGCGGTGGCCCGGGCGGTGATGTGGGATGCGCGCGTCGTGCTGCTGGACGAACCGACCGCCGCTCTGGGCGTCGCGCAGACGCAGGAGGTCCTGGCCCTGGTACGACGGCTGCGTGAGCATGGCATCGGCGTCGTGGTGATCAGTCACAACCTCGCGGATGTGTTCGACGTCGCTGACCGCATCATCGTGTTGCGACTCGGACGGCGGGTGGCGACCTTTGACGCGGCGACCGCGGATCCGGACCGTGTGGTCGGCGCGATCACCGGTGCCAAGACGGAGCGCGAGGTGGATCAGTGACGCTCGCACGGAAATCGGAGGACCACACCCGGGAGGGCCGCGGAGGTGCGGCGGTGAGCACGGCCGGTGGCGGCTGGCGCGACGCTGTCGCGCGGCTCCGCCATGGCGATCTGTCCATCGTCCCGGTGGCGATCACACTCGCGGTCATCTGGATCGTCTTCTACTCGCTCGACTCGATCTTCCTCAGCCCGCGGAACCTCTCGTTCCTGTTCCTGCAGATCGCCGTGATCGGGACCATCGCGCTCGGTGTGACGTTCGTGCTGCTGATCGGTGAGATCGACCTGTCCGTCGCGGTGACCTCCGGGGTGTGTGCGGCGGTCACCGGCGTGCTGGTGACCAGGCAGGGCTGGGACCCCGTACCGGCGATCCTGCTCGCTCTCGCGATCGGAGCGGCGGTCGGAGCCTTCCAGGGGTTCTTCGTCGCCGTGGTGGGTGTGCCGTCGTTCGTGGTGACACTTGCGGGACTGCTGGGCCTGCAGGGTGTGATGCTGCTGATACTGGGCCGCGGCGGATCGGTGAACGTCAACGAGGACCTGATCCGCGATCTGACCACCACCTACCTCTCTGAACCGGTCGGCTGGCTGCTGGCCGCCGCGATCGCGGGGATCTACGCGCTGGTCCAGGTGCGCCGACGGGCCAAGCGACTCGCCTCCGGTCTATCGGCGCCCGGGCTGCGCGGGTTGCTCATCCGGGTTGCACTCGTCGTGGCGATGCTGGCCGTGGTGGTCAACGTGCTCAACGACTATCGCGGCATACCGCTGGCCTCGGCGCTGCTCGTCGCCTTGGTGGCGATCTTCGGTTACGTGACGCGATGGATGCGGTTCGGCCGGTACTTGTACGCGATCGGCGGCAATGCGGAGGCGGCACGCCGCGCGGGTATCGACGTGGCCAAGGTCCGCATCGCGGCGTTCACGCTGAGTTCGTTGCTGTGTGCCGTCGCCGGTGTGATCGGGGCGTCCCGGTTCGCCTCCGTCTCGTATACCGCCTTCGCGGGCGGCCCACTGCTGCTCGAAGCGATCGCGGCGGCGGTGATCGGTGGCGCGACCATCTTCGGCGGTCGTGGCAGCCCGTGGGGCGCCCTGCTAGGTGCGCTCGTCATGGGGAGTCTGTCCAACGGATTGGATCTGATGCAGGCCGGAACCGGCACCAAGCTGGCGATCTCCGGAGCCATTCTGCTGGTGGCCGTCACCGGCGACGCGCTCAGCCAGCGCGGCCGCGGCGACATCGGCGTGAAAGGCTGACCGGCAGTGACCGGCGACTTGCGCCACCGTGCGCGCCGACTCGACGCGACGCTCGGCGTGCGGAGTCACGACGCCGCTGCGCGGCGCGGCCGCAGCATCTCCACCGCCACCCAGAACAGCCCAGCCGCGACCAGCACCCCATGGGCGATCCGTACCGGCGCGGGAGCGTAGAACTGCGGTATGAACAGCGCGAAGCCGGTGGCGAACGGGACTCCGCTGTAGCGGGCAAGTACACCGGAGCGGTAGATGGCGATGGCGGCCAGAACCGCGCCGACGCCGAGGGTGAGCAACCCCAGGGCGAAGGTGGTGACCGCGGCCGTGTCCATGCGGATGGCATCCACGAGGTCCAGGAGCTCGACTGCACGTCCCGCAGCGGCTTCCTCGGCGATGGCATTCAGCGCGAAGTCTTCCGCTCCGTAGTACGGGAGGGTGAGCCCGGCGCCGACCCAGGTGGTGACAGCGGCGGTCGCCGCCAGCGCCTCGGCCCGTGTGTCCGTGACGCGCCGGCGCACGGCGAGCAGGCCTAGCGGCACCAGGATGAAGCCGACCATTGCGAACAGATGCGACGCGACCCAGGCGGAGGAACTCATGGCGGCTACCGCGCCGCCGACGACGTCCTCGTCGTCCCAGGGCCGCACGGTCGGGTATAGGACGAACATCACGCCCGCCCCGCCCAGCGCGAGGCTTCCCAGCCGGATGTGAGCAGGGGTGCGAACAGTGGCAAGCGACGACATGTGGGGCGCTCCTTCTTTCCGTGGCGGAAGGCATCGGGGGCGGGACAAGACATATGTACCTTGTCGTGTTAGCCATAAAGCTAATCGAACTAGCTTTCTCGTCAAGGCCTGCCTCGCTCGCCACGCCGGACTGTGGCTGCGGGTAGTCACCTCGGACACCGGGCTGCTCGGCCGTAGACTGCAGGAGCGCGTGTGAGTCGAGAGTTGCGGAGCCGGCATGGGCAGTTCGATCACGGCTGTGAGCAGCAGCGGTAGCCACGGTTTCAGCAAGATGGGCCGGGATAGCCTGACGCTTCTGGCCGGCCTGGGCGTCGAGGGCGACGCGCACATGGGCCGGACGGTCAAGCACCGGTCCCGGGTTGCACGGGATCCGAGTCAGCCGAATCTGCGTCAAGTTCACCTGATCCACAGCGAACTCTTCGCCGAGCTCGCCGCGGTGGGACACCGGGTGCTCCCGGGCGAGCTCGGCGAGAACGTCACGACCTCCGGCATCGATCTGCTCGATCTGCCGACGGGGACGTTGCTACACCTCGGTGACCAGGCCGTCGTCGAGGTCACGGGCCTGCGCAATCCGTGCACACAGATCGACGATTACCAGGAAGGCCTGCTCAGGCGCGTCGTTCACCGGAGCGAGCACGGCATGATCATACGCAAAGCAGGTGTCATGAGTATCGTGCACATCGGCGGCGTGATCCGGCCGGGAGACGCGATCGAGGTGGTCCTGCCGCAGCAGCCGTATCGGCCGTTACAGCCGGTGTGAACCGCTGCGGCGACGGTCCTTCAGCGCAGTGGCGATCCGGTCATCGCGGAGTGAGCCGGATCAGCGGATACACTCGGTCGCTCTTGCGCTGATACTTCTCGAAGCGGGGCTGGGCGGCCGTGATGCGGCCCCATGCCTGCTCCCGGTCGGCGCCGTCGAGTAGCTGCGGTATCACCGGCTTCGGCTCGCGACCCGGCAATTCGATCGCCGCCTGGTCGGGGTGTGCCATCAGATTGCCGTGCCAGTCCGGGTTCCGGCTTCCGCCGCCGGATGCGATGATCAGCCAGGAGTCCTCGCCGTCGGCGAACCACGCGACGGGGGTCTCCCTCGGCTGTCCGCTCCGGCGGCCGACCGTGTGCAGGATGAGCAGGTCCATGCCCATGAAGCTGCCACGTCCGCGTCGGATTTTGCGGAGCGTGCGGGCGTTCGCCTTGTGCTGCATCCATCGGGACATCCGTCCGGGCGTGCCGGGCGCGCGCTTGCCACGCCTGTCGGCTTCCGTCTTCCGTGTCATGGATTCCTCCGGTCAGGTCGATGTCGGTCGTTGTCACGCTAACCGTGGCCGCGTGACCGGCGCTTCTCGATTCCTGATCGGTATGGCCTCTCACAGAGAGATGATCATGAACACTTTCCGTTCACATAGCACGGTAAGCGTTCATGATCATCAGAGTTGGAGCCACCTGTCGGAATCGAACCGACGACCTATTCATTACGAGTGAATCGCTCTGCCGACTGAGCTAAGGTGGCCTGTGCCGCATGACCGGCACGGTCCACGAGTATAGAACGTATCCGCCCGTGATGCCGAATCGGGCGGTTACCCGCCGCTGACGTGCTCAGAGCTCGTCGGTGGTGATCTCCTCGCCGAGCGCGGAACCGGCGACGTAGTCCTTCCAGGACTGGTTCCAGTCGACCATGCCCGGATCACCGCGCTGCACCAGGTCGTTCGCATCGCGGGTGGAGTTCTTCACGGTGACGACGTCGCCGTAGCGGACCATGTTGAAGAACGTCTCACCGTTCTTGTCGTTCAGGTTGATGCAACCGTGCGAGACGTTGTCCTCGCCCTGCGACTCCTCCGACCACGGCGCGGAGTGGACGAAGGTGCCGCTGTAGGAGAGCCGTACCGCCCAATCGGTGTCGACGTCGTAGTAGTCCGGGTCGGACTCGTCACAGGTGATGTTCGCATTGCACGACGTCATGTTCCGTTCCTCGAACTTCTCCAGGACGACGTAGGTGCCGTTGCGGGTGGCGAAGTCCGGCGCTCCGAGGCTGGTATTCCACCGGTACTCGCGCTCGCCGTCCACCTTCACGTCCATCCGGTAGGTGTCCGCGTTGACCTCGGCGATCTGTGCCGAACCGACCTGGAACTCCAGGTGGTACGAGCGTCCTCCCCACAGGTTCTCGCCGGCCTGGACGCCGTTCAGGTCGAGATCGAGGGCGACCTGGGTTCCTGCCGGCCAGTACTCCTTCGGGCGGAACCGTGCCTCCTGATCGTTGACCCAGTGCCAGCTGCCCACCACCTGTGGGTCGGAGGAGACGTGCATGTGGCGTTCGACGGCCTCGCGGTCGGTGACCGGCTGGTCGAACTGGACGACGATGGGTGCCCCGACGCCCACCTCCGACTCGTTGCTGGGCAGCATCGCCAGGGTGAGCCGTTCGCCGTCGGGCACCTCAGCGACGCTGACCTGGTCACTGAACGTATGCGATTCCCCGAACTGGTCAGCGGCGGCCACGGTGATCTCGTAGTCAGCGCCGGGCTCCGGCCGGTTCGCGCTGCTCCAGGTCCGCCCGTCGTCGTTCACCTGGCCCTCGAGGCGATCGCCGTCCGTCGAGACGACCTCTACGGATTCGATCTGCCCCGCACTGATCTCCAGGCTCAACGGCTCGGAGAAGTCGACCGTATCGTCCAGGTCCTTCAGTTGGGTCAGCGCGTGCACCTGGCGGGCATGCGTCGGCAGCTCGGAGTCATCGCCGCCGCACGCGGCAAGTGTCAGCGCGAGAGCAAGGCTGACACAGCCGGCGGCGAGTCCGCGGCGGGAGCGATGCGTTCGATGCATATGCCCCATTATCCCCGCTATATCACGAACACGTGCGGTCGTTCTCCGGCACGGTGCCGTTGAGCAGGTAGTCGTCCACGGCCTCGTCGACACAGTCGCTGCCGGACATGTAAGCGGTGTGGCCGAACGCGTCGAACGTGAGCAGCACACCGGATTCGAGCTGGTCGGCCAGGGACTCGGCCCAGGCGTACGGGGTGGCCGGGTCGCCGGTGGTGCCGACCACCAGGATCGGGTCCGCCCCCGCGCCGTCGATGTCACTGAGGTCGAAGTCGGATTCCGCCGGCCACTCGGAACACGCCAATCCGCTCCACGCCAGGTACTCGCCGAAGATCGGAGACGCCTCCTCGAACTGGGGCAGCGCCGCCTGCGCCTCCTCCACGGTGGTCCCCTCGGGGTAGTCGAGGCAGTTGACCGCGATGATCGCCTCGTTCTGGTTGCCGTTGTACGTTCCGTCCGCGTTGCGGTTCAGGTACAGGTCGGCCAGTTGGAGCAGGACGCTGCCATCGTCTTCGTTGACCGCCTTGTCGAGCGCCTCGGACAACGTGGGATAACCCTGATCGGGTGCGAGGTACAGCGGCAGGATGATTCCATAGAACGCGAGCGACGCGGTGAGCGGCCGGCTCTCCTGACCGGTGGGGAGCGGTTCCTCTTCCGTCTGCGCCATCAGCGACGCCAACGAGGCGCGGGCGTCTTCCTCGGTGTCCCCCAGTGGGCAGTCGTTGTCCAGGCACCAGTCCAGGTACGCGTCGAGCGCCCGCTCGAAGCCGCGCGCCTGCCCCAGCGCAACCTCCGCGGCCTCCAGGGTCGGATCGATCGCGCCGTCCAGCACCAGCCGCCCGGCCCGCTCCGGGAAGAGATCGGCGTAGACCGCGCCGATCAACGTGCCGTAGGACTTACCGAGGTAGTTCAGCGCCTCGTCTCCGAGCGCGGAACGCAGTACGTCCAGATCGCGCGAGACGTCGGCGGTGCCGATGTGCTCCAGGAGCTCGCCGGACCTGGACTCGCATGCCTGCGCGAACTCCTCGGCCTGCTCGGCGATCGCCGCTGCCGTGTCGTCGGTGTCGTCCGCGTCGCCGTCGTCTGTACCCGCATCCTCGCCGCCGCTGTCCTCGCCGCCGGTGTCGTCCGCGCCGGTGTCGTCGCTGCCGTCCGCATCGTCTTGCGCGCCGGTGTCCTCGCCACCGTCGTCGCCGGAATCGGCGTCATCGGATCCGTCGTCGTCGCCGGGCGGGTCGCTGAGGAACTCGTCCAGCGACGAGTCGTCCAAGCATTCGATCGGGGTCGAGCCGCCGACGCCCCGCGGATCGAAGCCGACGATGTCGTACTGTTCCAAGACCTGCTCAGAGGCGACCACGTGCGCGTTGCGGGCATAGTCGACGCCCGATGCGCCGGGTCCACCCGGGTTCACCACCAGCGATCCGCTCGGTTCATCAGAGGACGCCGGGACGCGCAACAAGGACAGCTCGATATCCCCCGCGTCGGGCTCCGCGTAGTTCAACGGAACCGTCAGGGTCGAGCATTGGAACTCGTCGCCGCAGTCTTCCCACTCCAGTGTCTGGGTGTAGTACTTCTCCAGTTCCGGGTCGATGCCCTCGGTCGCGTCCGGGGCGGGCGTCGATTCCGGCGGCATGTCCTGTCGTGGCGGGGCGTCTGGGTCGTCCGTGGACGAACAGCCGGCGACGGCGACCGCCGCCATCATTCCGAGAGCGATAGCTCGCGACGCGTGCGGCCGCCGGCTCATTCGTACTCCTGATCGCCAAGAGAAGGGTCGTCACTGCCGTCGTCCGGAGTCGCCCGCATGCCGGACGCCACCGCCGACTCATACGCCTGGCGCGATCCGCAGACGCTTGCTTTCGGGCACGCTACCTTGCGGCCGGTCTCGCGGTCCCGCACATACACCGTTTCGGACGGGACGTTGTAGCCGACGACCGTGCCCTCGACCCCCTCGTCCGTCTCGACGCCGCAGCCGAGAGAGGGAACGCTGACCTTGAAGTCCTGATAAAGCGGGTGCTCGTACTTCAGGCAGCACATGAGCCGCCCACAGGCGCCGGAGATCTTCAGCGGGTTCAGCGGGAGGTCCTGGTCCTTCGCCATCCTGATGCTGACGGGCTCGAAGTCCTTCAGGAACGTCGAGCAGCACGTCTCCCGCCCGCACGGGCCGACGCCGCCCTGCACGCGCGCCTCGTCCCGGGGTCCGAGCTGCCGCAGGTCGATTCTGGCGCGCAAAGTGCGGGCCAGGTCGCGGACCAACTCCCGGAAGTCCACGCGCTGCGGCGCGCTGAAGTAGATCGTGATGAGCTGATCGACGTCCTCTCGGGTGTCGACGAAGTCGACCCCCACCACCTTCATGGGTAGGCCGTGGTCGCGGATCAGCCGACGGGCGACGACGCGGGCCTCGGCCCGGCGCTGCCGGTTACGTTCGTCCCGCTCCAGATGCTCCTCGGTCGCGATGCCCTCGCAGACCGGTAGTCCCTCGACGTCCTCGGTCACCCACTGCGGGGCCCAGATGCACTCGGCCACCTCAGGGCCGTCGTCAGTGGGCACGAGTACCTTGTCACCGACTCTCGGAGAGTGCCCGCCCGGGTCCAGGTAGTAGAGCTTCCCGTACCGGGTGAAGGCCACTGCCATCACCATGCCCACACGTCCACCTTACGACCTGTTGTGGCGGACACCACGCGGGCGTCTACTCGGGCCCCGCGTCACCCGTGCTCGTGGACCGGTACGTACCGGGAGAGCCCGAACTAGGGCATGGGCCCGCCGGCGGCGCACACTGGGGGATGACTGTGACGAACGGCGTTGTCTCGGCCAATGTCGCATGACGATCCCGTCCATGACCCGAAGTGATGGGAACCACATACGGGGGTAGAACCGTCTTAGACACGAAACAGAGTCTGAATCGATACGGCATCGAGACATAAGCACAAATCGAGGGTGTGAGCGGTGAGATGGCCGGTGACAGGACCGACTTCGACAAGAGCGGGCGCAGCCGTCGGCACAGCTGGTATGGGGCCAAGCCGACCGTCAAACGCGTTCTGTCCTGGCGTGTCCCGCATGCCGTAGTGCGGACGTGCGCATCGATGCTGGACGACCGCATCCGCTCCGAGCGGCTGCCGGCTCCGGCGCGGGTGCACGAGGTCGAGGCGCACATGGCCGGTGTCTCGTTCGTGATGAAGGATCCGGACCGGTGCGTGATCGCCAAGGAGCTGTACTGGGGACACGGCGTCCGGCCCCGTCCCGCGGACCAGCTCGCACTTGACGTCTTCGCCGCGCTGGCCAAGGACGCCAAGCTGATTCTGGATGTCGGCGCGTACACCGGCCTGTTCTCCATCCTGGGTGCGCGCGTGGCCGAGGACGCTCAGGTGCACGCCTTCGAAGTGGTCCCGGCGGTGGCGAAGGCGGCGCTGGACAACGTGGTCGCGAACGACCTGCTCCGCCGGGTGACCGTGCATATACAGGGCGTCGGTAAGGATGGCGACTCGACACGCATCGCCGTCGGGGATGGCGGATCCGCGTTGCCGGACTTCTACTCCACCGAGTTGTACTTCGAACACGGGGTCGACGTACCGGTGTACTCACTCGACGCGATCATGCATTCGATGCCCGAGTCGGTCCGGGGCGCCGCCACGCTCGTGAAGATCGACGTCGAAGGGACCGAGGACGTCGTGCTGCAGAACGCTCAGGAGTTCCTCGAGGCGAACCGTCCGGACATCCTCTGCGAGGTCCTCCCGGACTCGGGCGATGCCGACCGGGTGGCGACGGCGCTGGCACCGCACGGCTACCGTCTTCTCCGCGTCGAACCCGACACCCTGGTGGAGTACGGCGAACTGAGCCCGAGCATCCACTGCCGGGATTGGCTGTTCACCACCAAGAGCGACGCTCAGCTCGCCGCCGCCGGCGTCCCGCTGCCGGCCTGATGCTGCCGGCCTGACCCAGTCAGCCTGACCGGCGCTCCGGCCTGACCCAGTCAGCCTTCCCGCAGCGCGAGCGCCATCGACTCCAGGGCGAGCTGCGGTGCAGCGTTACCGAGCAGTGCCTCTCTGGTCTCGACGATGGTCTCCATCCGGCGCAGCGTCGCCTCCGGTGTGCCGCTGTGCGCCAGCCGCTCGAGCGAGGGGCGCATCTCGTCGTTGACCAGCTCGGCCCCGACACCCAGCTGAAGCATCAGCACATCGCGGTAGAGAGCCAGCACATCCACCAGGGCGCGGTCGATCGAGTCTCGCTGCACCCGGGTGCGCCGCAGTTTCTGCTCCTGTTCCAGCTCCTTCAGCGCTGCGTTCATGTTCCGCGGTTTCCGCCCGGTGGTGCCGGCACCGAGGGCCTTCTTCAGCTCCTCGGTCTCCCGCGCGTCCAGCGCGTCGCAGCGTCGCTCGGCGTCGGCCTTGGCCGTCTCCACCAGGTTGGCCGCTGCGTCCAGGCACTCGCGGATGTTGCTCAGCGCGAAGGGCAGCCGCAGGACCTCCTCACGGCGGGCGCGGGCCTCCTCGTCGATGGCGAGCGCCCGGGCCCGTCCGATGTGCCCCTGAGAGGCGCGGGCGGCGAATGCGGCGAGGCGCTCGTCGACGTTCTCGGTCGCCGTCAGGTGGGCGGCGACGGCGTCGTAGGGCGGTGTGCGCAACTGGACCACGCGGCAGCGGGAACGGATCGTCGGGACGATGTCCTCCGCCGTCGGGGCACACAGCATCCAGACGGTGCGCTCGGGTGGCTCTTCGACCGACAGCAGCAACGCGTCCGCCGCGTCCTCCCCGAGCCGGTCGGCGTCCTCGACGATGACGATCTGCCACCGGCCGCGAGCCGGGCGCAGCGCGGCCCGAGGCACCAGCTCACGGACCTGGCTGATCCGGATGTTGAGGCCCTCGGTGGAGAGCGTGGCGACGTCGGGATGCGTCCCGGCGCGGACCTCGGCGCATTCGGTGCAGCTGCCACAGCCGCCCTGCGGGCACTGCAACGCCGCCGCGAAGGCCTTGGCTACGACGGAGCGCCCCGACCCCGGAGGGCCGGTGAACAGCCATGCGTGCGTCATCGAACCGCTGCCGTGGCCCTCCGTGCGCCCGGACGCGTGCTCGACCGTGCGCTGCAGGGCCGGCACCACCGCCTGCCCTACGACGGCATCCCACACGCTCATCTAGTTCACCCTTTCCACGGCCTGCGCCACAGCGGCCGCGATCTGCTCGACCGGACGTGACGCATCCACGATGACGTACCGCTCCGGTTCCGCGGCGGCGAGGTCCAGGAACGCCCGCCGGATGCGCGCGTGCACGTGATCGGGCTCGCGCTCGATGCGGTCGTACCGGCCGAGGCTCTCCATCCGCCGTCGCCGCTCGTCGGCGTCGAGATCCAGCACGATCGTCAGGTCCGGCTTCAGGCCCAGCGTGGCGAACTCGGACAGCGCGGCGACCTGCTCGACGCCCAACTCGCGGCCCACGCCCTGGTACGCGATCGACGAGTCGGTGTAGCGGTCGGTCACCACGACGGCGCCGCGGTTCAGCGCAGGACGGATGAGCGAGGCCACATGGTCCGCGCGGTCCGCGGCAAAGAGCAGGGCCTCGGCGCGGGCATCGAGGTCACCGCCGTCCAGCAGGATGCTCCGGACCTCCTTACCGATCCGGGAACCGCCCGGCTCGCGCGTCACGACGACGTCCCGGCCGTGCGCACGCAGATGTTTCGAGAGCAACTCGACCTGTGTGGTCTTACCGACGCCGTCGCCACCCTCGAACGCGATGAAGAGCCCACGACCGGTCTGTCCCCGCGGCGATGCACCCTCGTTGTGAACCACGGCCCAAGCCTACGATGCCGGCGGTTATGGGCAGCGGGGGATCGGCGAGCTCCACGAGGTCGCGGACCTGGTGGAGACGTAGTGATCGGTCACCCAGCGGCCGTCGGCCAGTTTGTTCCACACGGACGTGCCGTCGATCCGGGTGCCACGTTTCTGACACACGATCCACGCCAGCGATCCGCTCGGCAGCGGGCTTCCGGACCTGGCGTGTGACGTGCCCGGGCCGGAACGCGCGTTGAGCGGACCGGTGCTGGAGACCTGACCCGGCCACTTGCAGCGTGGCAAGGCGCGGGAGAACCCGGTGTTCGACGGCGTGGAGACGTAGCCGTCGCTGACCCAGGTGCCGTCCGCGAGCAGATCCCACACCGAGGTGGAGCCCGCCTTCGCGCCGCGTGCCTGGCAGATGACCGAGAGTGTGGAGCCCGGTGCGTGTCCCCCGGTGGCCCCGTACGACGTGCCGGGCCCGGTGCGGGCGTTCAGCGAGACGCTGCTGGTCACTCGATATCGCCGGGCGACCGTCGCGACCGGTGCGTCGATGGAGTTGCTGTCGATGTTCAGGGTGACCCCGCCGTTGGTGGTCTTGTGTTCACCGCGGTACTGCTTCGCGCGCTGGTGGACCGACCACTTGCTGTCCGCGGTGTTCGGCCATCCCCGCAGGGAGGTGTCGCGATCCCACCGCGCGAGCCAGATCGCGTCCGGCCGTGCGTAGTGGGCGGAGCCGTAACTCGTGGACAGGTCCTGCAGGCCGGAAGCGTGGTGCAGGTAGACGCCGGCGAGGTACCCGTTCGCGTGCAGGGTGCTGGTCCAGGCGGAGACGTATCGACGCACGGCCGTGGCGCAGTCGCGGTCGGAGCGGTCGTAATGTTCGATGTCGGCGTAGAGCGCACTGCCGCGGGCCATGCCGAGCTCCTCTGCCTTGCCGATCGCGTGCTGCGCGTTCGTGCGGCCGAGCCGGTATGCGTCGGACTTGGTGAAGGTGCTCATACCTCGTGCGTTGACGCAGTACGGCTGCCGGCCGACGTACGTCGGCAGTAGATCCCACCCCATGGCGGTCACGTCGCGGACCCAGGATCGACTCAGCTCCGGCTGGCGACACGCTCGATTGATTCCGCCGATGTAGACGTTGACCGTGGAGTAGGGCGATTGACGCCATGCGCGCAGGGCGCTCCGGGAGGGCGCCGTGCAGGTGTCGAAGCCGAGCCCAGACGTACGGGTGGCGGACGCGCCGCTCGGATAGCTGACCGGCGTCTCCGGCTCGGCGACGGCGGGCGCGTTGACCGTCCCGACGATCAACGCGGAGGTCAGCGAGCTGATGCCGAGCGTCATGCCGAACCAGCGCCGTGTTCGCCCGCCGGTGTGCCAGCGGCTCGGTTTCGCCCTGTCCATGGTTCCCCCGTCTCTTGTGTGCCGATGCCAACACTCGTGAGACCGAACGCTGTGACACATGTGACCGCAGCGCTCGTTGAGTCTCATGGTGCCACAGATGTCCATGTGACGACAGGGAGCCAGAAGAGATGCCTGCCCGGCGACGTGCATGCCGCGCTCACCGCGTGGCGGTCATAGAGTCGGGCCGTGGACGTGCGAGTGATCAATCGACTGACATCGTCGTGGCTCAGCGCCGAGGGCGCCGGCGTGGTGTCGGGTGCGGGTGCGTGGCCGCTACTGGCCGTGCTGGCGTCGTCGGCGGACGAGCCGGGCCGCAGTGAGCTGGCACAGGCGGTCGGGCTGCCGGCGGACCAGTGCATGGAGGCCGCGCGTGCGGTCCTCAAGCTGATCGGCGGTGCCGACGGTGTCGACGCCGCCCTCGGCCTGTGGGCACATGCCGCGGCGCAGATCGATCCGGATTGGGCGGCACAGCTGCCCGTCGCCGGTGTCGGCGAGCTGACCGGCGACGCCGCAGTGGATCAGCCGAAGCTGGACGCGTGGGCGCGGGAGAACACCAGGGATCTGATCGAGCGTTTCCCCGTCGACACCGACCCGGACATGATGCTGATGCTCGCCAGCGCGCTCGCCGTCCGGACGGAGTGGACCCGCAGGTTCAGCGATGAGCACCTGGTGCCGCGGAGCGGCCCGTGGGCGAAGCAGCGCATCGCCGGCCTGACCCGGTCATGGCCGGAGCTGGACGACGTCGTGGTGGCGCGTACGGAAGCGGCCGGTCCGTTGACGCTGACCCGCGTCGAGGGCGACAACGGTATCGATGTGCACCTGGTACTCGGTGATGAGCAGCGGACCGGACACGAGGTACTGCCGGCGGCGATCGATGCGCTGGCCGGCGAGCTTGAGCTGACGGCCGGTTCGTCGTTGCTGGAGGCGGCGGATGCCGGGGCCCGCCCGGCGCCCGGATTGGAGGTGGTCCCGGCGCAGAAACGTGGCGTGTCCATGACCACGGTCCGTTTCACGGTCCGCAGCGATCACGATCTCATGGCGCATGCCGCGTTGTTCGGCCTGGACACCGTCCGTCGACGGGACAAAGGACATTTCTCCCGGATCGGTCCGGTGCCGTTGCACGTCGATCAGGCGCGGCAATCGGCGGTGGCCATCTTCAGCGCCACCGGCTTCGAGGCGGCGGCCGTGACGGCGATCGGCATGCGTATGGTGTCGATGCCGATGCGCAAGGAGCGTGGCCTGCAGGTCACCTATGACCGCCCGTTCGGTTTCCTCGCCGTCCACCGGGACTCCGGCCTGGTGCTCTTCGCGGGCTGGGTGCAGACGGCCGAGCCGGCCCGGCGCTAGGCGTTGCCGCCGCCGGCCGCTCGGCGGCGCTCTGGTCGGCGGCGCGCTGCTCGGTGGCGCCCTGTTCGACAGCGGTCCGTCAGGCGGCGATCCGGTCGAAGGTCATCGACGGCCGGGCCTGCTCACCGTCGGCGTTCGGCGGTACGGACGACGTGTCGATCGTGCGGCCGGCGGCGGCCGCACGGGCGGACATCCGGCGGCGCGTGCGTACGACGGCCTGGCCCGCGGCGAACCACACGCCGATGACGATCGCGGTTGCGGCGCCGATCGCCGACTGAGCCCACAGCGGCGCCTCGGTCACCGATCCGGTGACGTAGCCGATGCCCAGCATCCAACTCGCCCACGCGCTGCCTCCGATCGCGCCCCAGAGAAGGAATCGCTGCGGTGCGACCCCGGCCAGGCCGGCGGCCGCCGAACTCGCGGTCCGGCCCAGCGGCACGAACCGGCCGGCAATGATCGCTGCGACACTGGCGGAGCCCATCCGCGCATAGGCTCGCTCGACGCTGTGCTGCATCCGGCGGCCCAGCCGGGACCGGGCCAACCTGCCCGGGAGCGCATGCCGACCGATCAAGTAGACGATCGAGTCACCCGCCACCGCGCCGGCAGCCGCCGCGACCAGCACCGAGACGGCATCCAGCCGGCCCGCCGCGGCGAGCGTGCCCGCGGTGACGACCGCCACCTCGGACGGCACCACCGGCACGATCGCGTCGGCGGCGACCAGCGCCGCGATGAGCATGTAGGCGAGCGCGGGCACGGCGGCGAGAGCCAGGAGATCCACGGATCCAGCCTTGCCCCGGCGGCCGCCACAGACAACCCTGAGACAGCGAAGTTCAGGGAAACCTCGGGGTAACCCCGATCTTGGTCAGGAGGAGCGGGCGCGGGATCGGGCGGCGCGCTTCTTCGGCGCCGGACCCTTGGCACGCTTCTCCGCGATCAGCTCGGCCGCACGGTCCAGCGTCAGCTGCTCCACGGATGTGCCTCGCGGGACGGTCACATTGGTCTCGCCGTCGGTGATGTACGGCCCGAACCTGCCGTCCTTCACCACCAGCGGCTTACCGTTGGCCGGGTCGTCGCCGAGCTCCTTCAGCGGAGGTGTCGTGGTCCGCGCGCCGCGCCGTCCCTTGGGCAGGGCGAACAGCTTCTCCGCTTCCTCGACGGTAACCGTGAAGAGGGATTCCTCGTCCGGGAGCGACCGCGTGTCGGAGCCCTTCTTCACGTACGGGCCGTACCGGCCGTTGGCGGCGATGATCTCCTTGCCCTCGGCGTCCTTGCCGACCGTGCGTGGCAACGTCAGCAGGCGCAGCGCGTCGTCGAGGGTGACCGTCTCCGGCGACATGCTCTTGAACAGCGATGCGGTCGGGGGTTTCGTGCCCTTCGGCGCGTCGTCCTCCAGGATCTCGGTCACGTACGGGCCGTACCGTCCGGCCTTGGCGACGACCGTCCGTCCGGTCTTCGGGTTCACCCCGAGCTCACGGTCGCCGTTGCCGGCCTTGAGGAGCTCCCGGGCCTTCTCGACGGTCAGCTCGTCCGGAGGAAGCTCGTCCGGGATGCTTCCGCGGTTGCCCTCCTCGTCCTCGACGTACGGCCCGTAGCGGCCCACGCGAGCGGTGATGCCCTCGCCAATCGGGAACGAGGAGATGCCGCGCGCGTCGATCTCCTCGAGATTGTCCGCCAGGTGCTTGAGCCCTTCGACCTTCTCGTCACCGTGCCAGAACTGCGCCAGTTCCGCGACGCGGTCGGCCCGCCCGGCGGCGATCTCGTCGAGTACGTCCTCCATCTTCGCCGTGAACTCGTAATCGATCAGCCTGCTGAAGTGCTCCTCCAGCAGGCGGACGACGGCGAACGCCAGCCACGCCGGCACCAGGGCGTTCCCGCGCTTGAACACGTAGCCGCGGTCCAGGATGGTGCGGATGATCGAGGCGTAGGTGGACGGCCGGCCGATCTCGCGGTCTTCGAGCTCCTTGACCAGCGTCGCCTCGGTGTAGCGGGACGGTGGCTTGGTGGTGTGCCCTTCCGGCTCCACGCCGGCAGCGGTCAGCGCCTGACCCTCGGTCAGATGCGGAAGCCGCTTCTCCCGGTCGTCCAGCTCCGCCTCGGGGTCATCGGAGCCCTCGACGTACGCCTTGAGGAAGCCGTGGAAGGTGATGGTGCGGCCGGAAGCGCCGAGTTCGACGGACTCACCGGTGGACGCGGTCGCCGTCACCCGGACGGTGAGGGTCTCACCCTTGGCGTCCTTCATCTGAGAGGCGACGGTGCGCATCCAGATCAGCTCGTATAGGCGGTACTCCTCGTCGCGCAGTCCCGTCTCGGCAGGTGTGCGGAACGAGTCGCCCGCGGGCCGGATGGCCTCGTGCGCCTCCTGAGCGTTCTTCACCTTGCTGGAGTAGATTCGTGGCGCGTCCGGTAGGTAGTCCGCGCCGTAAAGCTCCTGCACCTGGGCGCGCGCGGCCCTGATCGCCGCATCGGACAGCGTGGTGGAGTCCGTCCGCATATAGGTGATGTAGCCGTTCTCGTACAGGCGCTGGGCGATCTGCATCGTCCTGGCTGCGCCGTAGCCGAGCTTGCGGGACGCTTCCTGCTGGAGCGTCGTCGTACGGAACGGGGCGTAGGGGCGCCTGGTGTACGGCTTCGCTTCGACCGAGCGCACCTGGTAGCCGACATCGTGCAACGCACCGGCCAGTGTCCGGGCACGCTCCTCGTCCAGAACGACGATGTTGCCGCGGCCCTTGACCTGCCCGTGGGAGTCGAAGTCGCGTCCGGCCGCGACCCGCGCGCCGTCCACGCTCAGCAGCTTCGCCGCGAACGCGCTGGGCTCCTCCGACGTTCCGGTGTCCAGCGTGGCGGTGATGTCCCAGTACGACGCCGCCGTGAATGCCATCCGCTCGCGCTCACGGTCGACGACGAGCCGGGTGGCGACGCTCTGTACCCGCCCGGCGGACAGGCCCTGTGTCACCTTGCGCCAGAGCACCGGCGAGATCTGATAGCCGTAAAGCCGGTCGACGATACGCCGTGTCTCCTGCGCGTCGACCAGATCCTCGTCGATGTCGCGCGGACTCTGCACGGCGTTCTGGATCGCGTCCCGGGTGATCTCGTGGAAGACCATCCGGCGGACCGGCACCTTGGGCTTGAGCTCTTCGCGGAGGTGCCAGGCGATCGCCTCGCCCTCGCGGTCCTCATCGGTGGCGAGCAGCAGCTCGTCGGCGTCCTTGAGCAGAGACTTGAGTTTCTTGACCTGATCCTTGGCGCGGCCCGCGGGGACGATGTACAGAGGATCGAAGTTGCCTTGGACGTCGACACCCACCGGGTTGCCGAAGCGTTCACGCTTGGTCTCGGGCACCTCGGTCTTCTTCGACGGCAGGTCGCGGATGTGCCCGAAGGACGATTCCACGATGTAGCCGTCGCCGAGATAGCCCGCGATGGTCTTGGCCTTCGCCGGCGACTCCACCACGACGAGGCGGCGTCCCGCCCCGTTCGCGTTCTGTGCCATCAAATCCCCTTGGTCATTCGTGACAAACCCCTCTCGAAGCAACGCACGATATACGACGGTGCTTCCATGAGAGTTCCGCGGCGGTGTACGCATGGTGGGTTCGCTCGTGCCCGTACGCCAGCGTCCAGACGTGCCGCTGGTCGAGGTGAGCGTGGTCCATGCATGATCAACACCGCCCTACTCCAGGGTGAGTGTAAGACGTCGAGGGCCCCTCGTGCTCGGGTGGACGATCTGATGAGACGGCCCGGAGGCTGTCTTCGAGCTTCAGACTGCGCCCCACCGACGGCACGGACGCACGTCGGTTTCGGCGCAGCGAACGCCTCGAACCGGCGACTTCCGGGCGAACGGTGCGGGGACCGCTGCGCCGCCTCTGTGCCGACAGTGGTCGGCCGGCGTGCCGACGGTGTTCAGGGCCGTGGGCGCGCCCCGAACACCCCGGAGCCGACCCGCACCATGGTGGAGCCCTCGTCTATGGCAATGTCCAGGTCAGCACTCATACCCATCGACAGCGTGCCCATGTGCACGCCATCGATCTGCGCGTCGCGGATTCGGTCTCGTGCTTCGCGCAACCGGCGATAGCTGGGCCGGATCAGGTCGGCGTCGGACGCGGGAAGTCCGATGGTCATCAGGCCCTGAATGCGTAGCCGGTCCAGCTTGGCCGTCTGACGGGCGAGCGTCAGCGCCTCGTCCGGCGGAACTCCGAACTTGCTGGTCTCGCCGGATGTGTTCACTTGGAGCAGAACATCCACCGTGGTGTCGAGCGTGTCCAGCCGTCGTTGTAGCCGATCGGCCAGTTCCACCCGATCGAGCGACTGTATGCAGGTCACATACCTCAGCGCCTGGTTCACCTTGTTGCTCTGAAGGTGACCGATGAGGTGGCGTTCGCAGGGCAGCGCGGACAGGTACTCATCCTTCTGGGCGAGTTCCTGGACACGATTCTCGCCGAGCAGCCGTTCACCCGCTGTGACCACCACGGCGATCCGGTCTGCGGGTACCGTCTTCGTCGCGAGCAACAGCCGCACGTCGCCGGAGCCGTGCCGACGCTGAGCTGCGGCGCGGTCGATACGTGTCCGCACGTCGTGAAGGTTGGCCAGGATCTCGTCGTCGTTCAGCATGCCGCTTCTAACCTAGTGCAATCCCGGTGCCGGGCCGGTGGCGGCTGTTGCTTCAGCCGTGCGGCGGGGCTGGGTGAGTGAAGAGGGCGGAAAATCATTGACATTCTCAATAATTGAGGAAATCATCGTGTGATTCGAGACACATCCTCGACGTCCGGCGTGTCGACGATGAAAGGACCGGATCATGCGAGCACGAATTGTGACGAGTATCGCGGCGGTCGGCTTGCTTCTGGCCGGCTGTGGAGGCGACGACGGAGAAGAGACCGAGCAGGCGCAGCCGACCGACGATTCCAATGCCTCCGGGGAGACCGAGGGTTCGGACGACGACGGTGGTGCGGACGAGCAGATGCGGAGCGTGACCGTGGGTGCCCTGCCCATCGTGCCGACGACGGCGCTGCAGCTCGGCATCGACCAGGGCTTCTTCACCGAGCACGGGATCGACGTGACGCTTGAGCTGGGCCAAGGCGGTGCGGCTTTGCTGCCGGCGGTGGTTGCGGGCGAGATCGATTTCGTCGTCGGGCAGCCGCTGCCCCTGATGCTCGCACGCGACCAGGGTCTTGACCTCCGGGTCGTGACAGGCTTCTCCGCCTCCAAACCGGAAGGAGACGACATCAACGGCGTCTTCTCCGCCGAGGGTTCGGACATCCAGAGCGCCGCTGACCTGGCTGGACAGCGGGTCGCCGTGAACACCCTCAACGGCGCCGGTGACGTGACGATCCGGGAGGCGGTCCGGCAAGACGGCGGCGATGCGGAGTCGGTGCAGTTCGTGGAGTTGCCGTTCCCCAACATGCCGGCAGCGCTGCAACAGGGTGACGTCGATGCGGTCTGGATTCCGGAGCCCTTCGTGACCACGCTCGTCGACGACGGCGCGCAGCTGGTCACGTACAACTATCAGGCGGTCGCACCGGGGCTCGACACGATGGTGACCTTCACCGGCGGCGAGCTTGCCGATGCCGATCCGGAGCTGGTGGAGGACTTCGTGGCGGCGATGGATCAGTCGCTGACCTACGCCGAAGAGAACCCGGAGCAGGTCCGGGAGACGATGGTCGATTTCCTGGACATGGATCCGGCACTGGCCGAACGGGTCGCCATCGAGACCTTCACCTCCGAGGTGAACGTCGACGCGCTGCAGACGCTCGGCGAGCTGGCGGTGCAGGACGGGCTGCTGGATGAGAGCCCCGACCTCGACACGATGCTGCACTGAGCCACGGGCGGACCTATCCCAACGACGATGAGGTGGCGGGATGCGACGACGCATGGTGCTGATCTCGGCGATGGCCACGGCTGCCGTGCTGGGGATCGGAACGCCGGCGGCCCCGGACACGGATAGGGCGGGCGAACGGTTCCCGGCCTCGCGCGAGTTCTCCGTCCAGGTCCTCTCCGGCCCTGCGGACATGGTCACCGGGGGCGAGGCGCTTGTCGAAGTGGTGGTTCCCCGGTCGGTCCCGGTTCATCAGGTGGGGATCGCGCTCAACGGGGCCGACGTCCGCGGCGTGTTCCGCGCTGCCGAAGGTGATCAACGCCGCCTGATCGGTCGTGTCGACGCCTTGCATCCCGGCTCCAACCGGCTGACGGCCACCGCGAACGGCGACGGCCTGGGCCGCCCGGCCGCCGAACTGGAGCTGGTGAACCATCCCGGACACGGGCCGGTCTTCTCTGGCCCGCAGGTGCGGATGTATTGCACCGCCGACGAGCCGCCGTGGAACCTCGGTGCGGTCGACGAGCATTGCCATGTGGACCAGGCGACGGTGACGTACCGCTACCGCACCACGTCGGGGGAGTTCCGCGACCTTCCCGCGGACGACGGGCTGCCCGGCGACGTCGCCATCACGACCACAACCGAGGGCGACGAGGTCCCGTACGTGGTCAGGGTGGAACGCGGCACGATCAACCGGGCCGTGTATGAGACGGCGATCCTGCACGAGCCCGGTACGCCGTTGCCGGACGCGTGGACCCCGACGCCAGGGTGGAACGGTGTGCTGGTCTACACGTTCGGCGGCGCCTGCGGCACCGGCCACTGGCAGGGCCGCACCACAGGCGGCGTCGAACAGGATCTGTTGCTGCGTCAGGGCTACGCCGTCGCGTCGTCCAGCCTCAACGTGTACGCCACCAACTGCGACGACGTCACGTCGGCCGAGTCGGCGATGATGGTGAAGGAACATTTCATCGAGACGTACGGTCCAGACCGTTTCACCATCGGCTGGGGCGGTTCCGCCGGGACCATGCAGCAGCTGCTGATCTCCAACGCGTACCCGGGCATCCTGGACGGCGTCGTCGGGGAGATCGGCTACCCGGACGAGCGCACCGTCACCGTCAACGGACATGACTGCCGCGCTCTGACCGGCTACTGGAATGAGACGTCGACGTCGTGGACCGCGGAGGAACGCCGGGCCGTGACCGGCTACGCCACGCCGAACGCCTGCACAGGGTTCATGTTCTTCGACGGCGTGGATTACCCGGACCGAGGCTGTGCGGACGCCATACCGGTGGCCGACCGGTGGGATCCGGAGACGAACCCCAGCGGGATCAGGTGCACCATCTCAGACCTTGTCGCCAACGTGTACGGCCGGGATGACAACGGCTACGGACGCCGCGTAGCGCCGGACAATGTCGGCGTTCAGTACGGTCTGCAGCCGCTCAACGACGGTGTGATCAGCGTCGATCAGTTCTTGGAGATGAACGAGGCGATCGGTGGGTTCGACGTCGATGGCGTGCCTACGCAGGAGCGCTCGGCGGCTGATCCGGCGGCCCTGGAGCGCGCCTACGCCACCGGGCGAGTCAACGAGTTCTCCGGCGGACTCGAATTCACCCCGATCATCGAGGTTCGGCCGTATCGGGACCTGCAAGGCGATTTCCATGATCGCTACCGGTCCTGGATGATGCGTGAGCGGATGCTGACGGCCCAAGGCAACGCCCACACCCACATCAGTTGGACCGGCCCTGGCGGCGGCGCGGTGCCCGAACAGATGCGTTCTGAGGCGCTGGCGGCCATGCATGACTGGCTGCGGATCCGTTCCGATCTCGCCGAACGCCGACCGTTGATGGGCGAGCGTGACCTGACGGTACGTAGCCGTCCCGCCGGTCTGTCTGATGGGTGTTTCACCGACGACGGCGCCAAGATCGACGAGCAGATCCAGTACGGCGTCGCGAACACATGCAACGAGCTGTATCCGTACCACGCGGATCCGCGCGTGATGGCCGGGGCGCCGCTCGCCGGCGACGTGCTGAAGTGCAGCCTGACTCGGCCGAGTCGGGACGATTACGCGGTGACGTTCACCGATGCGCAGTGGGAGCGCCTGGTGGGCATCTTCCCTGACGGCGTGTGCGACTGGGATCAGCCCGGAGTGGGCCAGGTGCCGCTGGAGGGCGTCTGGTTGACCTTCTCCGGCCGGTAGGCGCGGCATGGCCTGTGCGGACTCGCCAGCCTGCACAGGCCGCGACTGACGACGCGCCGAGCGGCGTTCAGCGTGCCGGCGGCGTCACGCCGGCGACGAACGTCATGTCGGCATAGCGCTCGCCGACCGGAGCCAGCGCGTTCAGTCTTTCGAGGTCGTCGTGTTCCAGCAGCACTTGCAGCGCGGCCACGTTGTCTTCGAGATGGCTACGGCGCCGCGTGCCGGGGATGGGCACCACGTCGTCGCCCTGTGCCAGAACCCAGGCGAGCGCTACCTGGCTGGCGGTGACGCCTTTGCTCTCGGCGATCGCCCGCACCGTGTCGACGAGCTCCAGGTTCTTGGCGAAGGCTTCGCCTTGGAAGCGGGGATGGTGACGGCGCACGTCGTCCTCGGCGAAGTCTTCTGGGGAGGTGATCGCTCCGGTGAGGAAACCCCTGCCGAGAGGGCTGTAGGGGACGATGCCGATGCCGAGCTCGCGGCATGTACCGATGATCTCGCCCTCGACGTCTCGGCTCCATAGGGACCATTCCGATTGCAGGGCGGTGATGGGATGTACGGCATGCGCGCGCCGGATCGAGTCGGCCGCCGCCTCGGAAAGACCGAGGTAGCGCACCTTCCCGGCGGTGACGAGTTCGCTCATCGCACCGATGGTGTCCTCGATGGGGACGTCGGGGTCCACACGGTGCAGGTAATACAGATCGATGTGATCGACGGCGAGCCGCCGCAGCGATCCATCGCATGACGATCGGACGTATTCGGGGGTGCCGTTGTACCCCCGATACAACGGGCGGGCAAGATCGCGAACGATGCCGAATTTGGTCGCCAGCACTACCTCGTCCCGACGCCCTGAGATCGCGCGTCCGACCAGTTCTTCGTTGATGTACGGGCCGTAGATGTCAGCGGTGTCGAGGAACGTCACCCCGAGGTCGAGGGCGTGATGGAGCGTCGCCACAGCCTCTTGCTCGTCGCGTGGACCGTAGAACTCGCTCATTCCCATACAACCGAGACCGAGCGCGGATACGGTGAGATCCGAGCGGCCGAGAGGGCGCGTTGGCAGGGTCATGTCTCTCCTCGTCGATGTCTGTGACGGTGATGTGTGGGTGAGGTGCGCAGTGCTACGCGAAGGACGTGTCTGACCCGCCGTAGATCGCGATCTTGTAATCGATCGTTTCGAGCGCGGCGTGCAGGTCTGTGAGCTGCGCTAGGACCGACTCGCGGTGGCGTACCAGCAGTTCGAGGCGTTCTGGCTGGGTCTCGGGGCCAGCCTCGACGAGCGCGAAGTACCGCTGAACCTGCCGGATCGGCATGTCCGTGTGCCGGAGTCGTGTGATGAATACCACTCGCTGGATGTCGTTCGGTGAGAACAAGCGGCGGCCGGCGTGGTCGCGGTTGACATCGAGCAGGCCGATCCGCTCGTAATACCGCAGCGTATGCGCGCTGACACCGGTCAGCTCGGCTACCTCGGAGATGCTGCGCGCGGCTGGCGCCTCGGGCGCGGAACGGTCGATCTCAGTAGTCGTCACATCGAAGACGCTAGAGCTTAGAGTGCACTCTAAGTCAAGCGATCTCGGTAGTTGACCTCAGCTTGCCGGTTCTGTCTTCGAGTGAGGGTGTGGAAGTGCGGAGCGCTGCTGTGATTCGCTGACGGCTAATCGGACCCGGTTCCGGCCGCCGCGCTTGGCGCTGTAGAGCGCGCCATCGGCGGCGAGTAGGAACTCGTCGAGCGAGATTTTGTTGCCAATCGGGTACAGCGCTGCGCCGACCGATACGGTTAGCGGTACGCGCTCGGGTTGATCGGCTGATTCCGGACTGATAAGGACCAGGGACTCGATTCGGCGTCGAACGCGTTCAGCAACCGCGATGACATCGCTCTCGGTCTGCATATTGGGAAGGATGACGACAAATTCTTCGCCACCCCATCGGCCACATGCGTCCTGATCGCGAATCTCGGCGAGTATCTCGTGGGCTACCGCGCTAAGCGCTTCATCGCCAAACGGGTGGCCGTATGTGTCATTTATCGATTTGAAGTGGTCCAGGTCGACGATAAGAATTCCAGGAGTCTCGCTTCTCTCCAGGCTCTTTGCCAACATCTGGTCGGCGTACTCATGCCACCACCCAGCAGATGCCAGTCCAGTCTTAGTGTCCACTCTGGATGCCAATTGGTACTGATGTACGAGAAAGCCGCGATGAAGTGCGACCATGGCAATCACGATGCCGGGAATGACGAATGGGTTGTTGACTACGACCGCAGCGGTAACCATTCCGAGTCCCAATGCGCCGGCATCGAGTAGCTGCTCGCTGAAGTTGGTGAATAGCTGACGAGTGGGCATCGTGGGATCTGCCATGGCGATGGCGGCAAGAACAAGAACATAGTTGATGCCCCATCGCAGGCTTGCGGCGAGAGCTATTGCGCCGAGATCGATCAAGCCGGACATGTCGGCGGAGCCAGGGGTGCCGGGATAATTCTCCATGCCGGCCGCGAGTACAGCTGCGGCGGCATAGGTTCCCAATAACACCGTGGAGCAAGAATAAATCCAACGGAACGGGATCCCCGGTCGGCCATTGTTTTTGACGCGCCACCACGCGAGTGCGTAAGTGGTCACTACCATTGCGGCAGCAAGTGCTATGGGGAGCACGATGACGGCTGCAAAGCTCCAGACTGCCTTCGTGTCGATATACGCCACGGAAGACTTGTGCCCGTAGACCCGTCGACGTTCGATGTGGCGCGTCAGCTCCATCGAGATCCACGCACCAGCCGCGAGGATACCGAAGAGCAACAGTTCATGTGTCGTGACACGGGTGGCGGGCGTCAAAGTGGCTGTGAGGATCAGGGCTGCCACATTCACGATGGTGACCAGCACGAGGACTGGTTTCGGTGCCCGCCACAGTGCCCATCCCAGACACCACTCTCGAAGTCGCCCGTTCAAGCTCGGTACCCGCCTTCGCCTGCGTCGATAGCCAACCCCCGCGAATGGTTGCCCACATACTAGCCCAATCCGTGCGAGCTGTCGCGGGCCAAATCGTGACAATAGAGATGCAACCGGACGTGCTGACTGCTGAACTCGGCGCGTCTGTCCCGTGACGGAAGGGGCCCCGTGCAACACCGGATGGTGCCGCGGCCACAGCTGGGTAGCAGCGGTGGCAGGCCCGACGACCCTTGCTGTCCGTGTGCTTCTGGGGCTGGGAGAGGTGGTGTGTGTGATGCGTGACAACACGTGGACGTGAGTTTGTGGTGGTGAGTTGGTCGGTGGTTTCGGAGAGGTGGTGTGTGTGATGCGTGACAACACGTGGACGTGAGTTTGTGGTGGTGAGTTGGTCGGTGGTTTCGGAGTGGAGGTGTGTGTGATGCGTGACAACACGTGGACGTGAGTTTGTGGTGGTGAGTTGGTCGGTGGTTTCGGAGTGGAGGTGTGTGTGATGCGTGACAACACGTGGACGTGAGTTGACAAGAACAGCCGAACGATCGATTGCGAGACATTAATGGGAGATGTCGTCGGCCTCGCCCGTAGGTGGGAAAACGGTGTGGGGCGGGGCTGTTCGATTCCAGCGAAGGGCGACCATCACGGTCACTGCAGAGCCGAGTAGCGCCGCGATTGCGATGACAATGGCTGGTGACAGCAGTTGGGCGAGGAGCCCGGCGACGATGATGCCCAGTCCTTGGGCCATGCGTAGCCCAGCTATGGCTACGCCCATGGCCTGGCCGCGGTGGTGCGCAGGCGCAAGGCGTAGATAGGTGGCTTGCGTGATCATGTCGTGAGCCGAGAACATGCCGCTGGCAGTCCACAGAACGAGCGTGACGATGAGTCCAGGTGCCAGGCCGGTCGGGAGGAGTATGGCGCTGCTCGCGATGGCCAATGGCGCGATCAACTGCAGCCGACGATCTGGGGGGATTCGTTGAAGTAGCGTCAGGCCGATGACTGTTCCTGCTGGGTTGGCGATGAGCAGCAGGCCGACCGCGACGGTATCGGCCCCGATCTGTGCTGCGTACGGAGCAGCCAGACCTTCGGGAACGACGTAGAACCCGGCACAGCATGCGATGGCCAGTAGCGTGCGCATCTGGGCGTTCTTCGCCACGATGGCCCAGCCCGCCTTGACGATTTGCCATTGTCCGATGTCCGTACGGCCGATCTGGGGTGCCGATGAGTACCGGGGGAGTCCGAATTGAATGACCGCGGCGGACAGCATGAACGTCGCAGCATCGATCAGCAGCGCCGCTGAAACGCCGACTTCTGCGACGAGCGCCGCGCCGGACCCGAAGCCGATGACCAATCCGACCTGATATGTCATCGAGATCGCACCGATGCCGACGGTGAGCCGGTCCCCGGACAGCATGTCGGCGAGTACCGCCTGCCTCGCCGAAGAGAACGGTGCGGACAGAAGCTGGATCAGCACCAGCAGCCCGCATTGGACTGCCAGATGCACGCCCGGGATCGCCATGAGGATGAGGAGCCCGGCGCGAGCAAGGTCGGTGACCACCATGACGGTGCGACGCGGGAAACGATCAGCCAAGCCGGCCAGTGTCGCGCCGCCGATGAGATCCGGGATGTACGTCAGCGCATAGGTCAGGGCGGTGAGCCCTGCCGATTCGGTGCGCTGGAAAACAAGAATCGTGATGGCGACGCGAGCGAGCTGGTCGCCGATCACGGACAGGGCATGCGCTATCCACAGTCGACGGAACTCACGCACGGAGAACACGTCTCGGTAAGAAGCGGGCCGCCCAGGCATCGTGGAGAGAGTCTGCTCAGTTCCGCTGCGCAGAGCAAGTTCCCATGACTGGGCGTGAAGTGCTGCTATACGCCGGGGTGTGCCGCGGCTTCACCGATGCCCGCGCCTTTCGCGCTGGTCGTCGGCATCGTGCGGTACAACTGGGCCGTTGTTACTCATAACCGAACAGCTGTGTCCAGTAGATGCCGTCATCGCCCTCGGCCACGCCGACGCCGATCGCCGCCGACTCGCAGTTGAGTATGTTCGCGCGGTGTCCCTCGCTCTTCATCCATCCTTCGACGACGGCTTCGGCAGTGGTGTATCCCATGGCGATGTTCTCGCCTGACCAACGCGGGTAGCCCGCCGCTTCCGCTCGGTCTCCGGGGCCTTCCCCCTCGGGGCTGGTGTGGCTCATGTAGTTCCGCTCCGCCATGTCATCGCTGTGCGACTGCGCTGCTTGGTGCAGGCGGTCGTCTACGTGAAGGTCCTCGCAGCCATGGGCACGTCGCTCGTCATTGGTGAGTTCGACGACGCGATCTTCCATGTCGTCCAGGCCGGGCGGCTGCGGCGCTGGTTCGTCGGACTCCGGCGGGTCCTCGTCGTCCTTTGGCGGTTCCTCGTCGTCGTCTGGCGGCGGTGGCGGTTCCTCTTCGTCCGGGTCTTGGTCCTCAGGAGGTTCGCCGGTCGGTGTGGCCGTCGGCGTCGCTGTGGGCTGCTCGGGCTTGGTAGAAGGGTCGTCCGGCGGCGGCGATACCGTCGCAGATGGCTTCTGCTCAGGCGTCGGTGACCGGTCGTGCATGGCCGCGAACTCGTCGGCCTGAACGGTGGCGGCGGGCCGCCCGACATCGCCCAGCGTGGTGGTCTGCTCTGCCTCCGCGCATGCCACGACGGCGCTGCCGACGACGATGAGCAGGGCGATTCGACGGCAGCACCGGGAGACCATGCCAGCGCTACCTCCGACGCGATGAGACGACCAGGACTAGGGCACGCATACCCGCCTTACGCCGCCCGTCAAACGTCGTATGGCCGCCTTTGGAGCGGTTTGTGCGCGCGGCTGATCATAGCGACGTCAACCAGGCCCACATCGTCCGGCCGACCAGATCGAGCTGATCGGTATCGACCACCTCCGGAACGTCGTCCGGTGAGTGGTATGCCTCGTAAGGGACGCTGCCGAGCCGAGCGGACGGGAGTTCGGCCTTCTCGAAGGACCAATGGTCGCTCGCCCGGTTCTCACAAGCCTCGGCTGGAACGTCGATCGACTCCGCGGCTTCGATCAACGCATCCCGGAGCTGCGTCGTGCCGGTCCCGCCGGTACAGATCGGGACGTGATCCGCAGCGACGCCGACGCGGTCGAGCGAGACCATGCCCACCAACGCCTCTTGCTGATCCGCGGGCATGTCCGCCACGTACTGCTGGGATCCGAAGTGATGCATATCGTCGCCCTCGCCGCGCGGCTCCTCGGCACCGAATGCGATGAACCGTACCGGCACCGGTGGCGCTTCGACGCTGGCCATGCGCGCCAGCTCCATCATGACGGCGACGCCGGAGGCGTTGTCTTCCGCGCCCGGTGCCTGCGGGACCGTATCCAGATGCGCACCGATGATCACGTGCGCCTCATCCGGATCGAAACCCGGTGGGTCGGCGATGACGTTGGTGGACTCGCCTTCTCCGACGTCGACGCCCCAGGAGTTGCCGGCGGGCACGGGCACCTGGACGTGCGAGATCTCGTAGTCGAGACCTTCGAACCGATCGGTGATGTCGTCCGCAGCGCGGGCGAACGCGTCGGAGGTTCCCTCCCGGGGTCCGATCTCACCGGCAAGGTGTTCGATCGTGTCGAATGCGGCGTCGGCGTCGAACATGACCGGTTCCGGCGTGGGGGTAGGGGTCGGCGTCGGTGTCGGGCTTGGGCTCGACGTCGGAGTCGGGGGCGTCGTCGGCGGTGACGTCGTCGGGGACTCCTGCTCCGCAGGCGTCGTCCCGGCTGGAGACGACGAGCCGTCGTCGTCACCGTTGCAGGCCGTGACGAGCACCGCGGCCGCTACGACGCCCCAGAGGGTCAGCGATCTGCGCACACATCCCATAGCACCTCGCCGAGCCGTCCACGTGCAAGCGTGCGCAGAACTGGAAGTTGTCCGCCCGCTCGACCGTAGAGGACCTTGTAGAAACGGGATGGCGGTTGATCGCGTGTTCTTCACCGGCGGCGCTCGGCGGCCGCGATGAATTCGTTCAGCGCCTGCCGTGACCGACTGAGGTCACCGATCCGCTCGTCCAGTTCTGCGAGCCGCGCCTGCAGCGTGGTCAACAGCTCGTCGCACGGCTCGAGCTCGGGCGCTTCACCGCTTACGCAAGGCTGCACGTAGCTGATGTCGTCCGTCGACAACCCCGCTTCGAGGAGTCGCCGGATCTGGGCGACACGCAGGACTGAGTCGTCATCATACTCACGGTATCCGTTGCCTGCGCGTTTCGGCTCCAGCAGACCCTTGGACTCGTAATAGCGCAACTGATGGGCCGCCACGCCGGTTCGCTCGCTCAGCTCACCGATCCGCATTCGCCCGGCGCTCTTGACCTTCACACCGGTATCAACGTTGATGATGCCGTCATGTCTTCCAATTCAACGAAACGCAGGGCTCGACCACTGCTGAGCAGTGAAGGCTCTGGCCGACCGCGTAGCGGCTGCGGGTCTGGAGAGGACAGCTACGCAGCCATGGTGCAGCTGTTTCGGAAAGACGCACGTTCGACGATCGCAGGAGATCCGGAATGACCGACCTGTCTACCTCCAACCGGAGTACTGCCGCTGCTGATGGAGGCCGCCGTCCTGTCACGGTCATCGGACTCGGCTCAATGGGCGCTGCGCTGGCGCGGGCGTTCCTTCGGGCAGGCCATGTGACGACTGTGTGGAATCGCACGGCCGAGAAGACGACACCGCTGGCGGACGAGGGCGCCAGCCAGGCGACGACGGTAGCGGCCGCCGTTGCGGCCAGCCCGCTCATCGTCACCTGCCTTACCGGCTTCGACGAGACCCGAGCTGCGCTCGAACCGGCGGCGTCGCAATTGGTGGGACGTGACCTCGTCACGCTCAATACCGGCTCCCCTGCCGGGGCGCGCGATATGGCCGCGCTGGCGACCGAATGGGGTGCACGATTCCTGGCCGGTGCGATCAAGGATGTGCCCGGGGCCATTGGCCAACCAGAGACTCTGCTGACATACAGCGGCGACCCGGCCGTGTTCGCCGACCATGCCGCGACGCTCCGTGTGCTGGGCGGCGAAACGGTCTATCTCGGAGAAGAACCCGACCTCGCAGCCTTCTACGAGATGGCGGTGGGCGGGCTCCTGCTGCCGACCCTGATGGGCTTCTTCCAAGGCGCGGCGGCCTTGCAGAGTCGAGGGCTGGCGGCGGCGAGCATGGTCGGCTACACCGAGAAGTGGCTCGACATGATCAAGAACCTGCTGCCCGGTCTGGCCGACCAGATCGACCGGCGCGACTACAGCGACGCGTCGTCTTCGATCGACCTCTTCCTCAGCGTCGCAGCGGCCGAGCAGGAGTTCGCCAGTGAGACCGGCGTCGACGTCGCCTGGCAAGATGCGGCATGGGATCGCGTACGCCGGGCATCGGAGCTAGGTTACGGAGACCAGGAGATCTCAGCCGTCACCGAAGTGCTTCGGCCCCACAGGCCAGGCGATGACGGCGACGATCCCGGTCGACGGGACACTGGGAACTCCCGCGATGGCACTCCGTCGACAGTGGAGACCAGCAAGGCATGACGCGTCCGCGGGGTACGTCGGGACTGTTGCGTCAGGCGTAGAACCGGAACACCGGCTGCGCGACGCAGACGGGCTTGGCGATGCCCTCCGCCTCGATGGTGGCATCCACCGCGAGCTGGAAACCCCCAGTCACCTCAGTGACGTCCGCGACGGTGGCGCCGAGCCGGACGCGTGCGCCGGCTGGAACCGGTGCCGGGAAGCGCGCGGAATTCAACCCGTAGTTGACCTTCGTGGTCACGCCGTGCACCTCGAGCAACTCAGACCACAACGGGATGATCAACGACAGCGTCAGGTAACCGTGGGCGATTGTTCCTCCGAACGGTCCAGCCTTGGCTCGCTCCGGATCGACATGGATCCACTGGTGGTCGTCGGTGGCGTCGGCGAAGGTGTCGATGCGTTTCTGCTCGATGCTCAGCCAGCTGCTGTGGCCGAGATGTCGGCCGATGAGTTCAGGCAGCTCGGCGTAACTGACGGTGGTCGTCATGGGGTTCCTTCCGCGTCGTCCGGAGGAGTCGGGAACTGCTCTCCCACGCTCTGCTGATGCGGCTCGAACACGGTCGGCCACGCGTCGGCGATCGCCTCCGGGCTCCAGCCGCCGTCCGCGTATCCGGCGACCACCTGCTGCGGGTGGGACCAGAGGGAAAGCCGATCACCGCCGACGCCGATGGCCTGCCCGGTGACGCCCGCGGCGGCATCCGAGGCGAGGAAGGCGACGATGCCCGCTGCGTCGTCCGGTGTGCCGAAAGCCAACGCTCGGCGCGCGAACGCCGGCAGCGGATCTCCGTTGTTGGCGGCGTCGACGTAGGGGCGCAGAAACGGAACAGTCTCGGTCATCGCCGTGGCGGCGACCGGGATGACGGCGTTCACCGTGACGCCGGCGCGGGCGAGCTCCATCGACCAGGTGCGAACCATGCCGATGATCCCGGCTTTGGCAGCGGCATAGTTGGTCTGCCCGAACGTTCCGCGCTGCCCGGTGGGTGAACCGATGCAGATGATCCTGCCGCCGTCGCCCTGTTCGCGGAATCGGACCGCGGCGGCGCGGGCACAGGTGAAGGTGCCTCTCAGATGAACGCCGACGACGGTGTCGAAGTCGTCATCGGTCATCTTCCACAGCACCTTGTCGCGGAGGACTCCGGCGTTGGTGACGATGGCGTCCAGCCGGCCGAACTCGGATACAGCCTGATCGACGAGGGCTTGCGCGACATCGGCGGTACCGACCGCGCCCACGTGCGCCACCGCCGTCCCGCCGCGTCCGGTGATCGCATCGACAGCGGCCTTGGCGGCGTCGGAGTCTACGTCGTTGACGACGACCTGAGCGCCGAGTGCAGCCAGCTTCGCGGCGTACGCGAAACCGAGACCGCGCCCGCTGCCGGTCACGACCGCGACCTTGCCGGTGAGGTCCACGTCATGTCCTTTCCGCCGTCCTACTGTGGCCTCAACAGTAGAAGCAAATAGTTGAAACTGTCAATCATTGATAACCTCATCTAGTTGCTCCACACACGAAAGGCGTTCGCATGTCTCAGAGCGGGGATGGTGAACTCCATCTGCTGGACGACGTTGGGTACCTGCTGGCGCGCAGCAGCGGGATCACCGTCCGTCGCACCAACGAGGCGCTGGCCGACCTTGGCCTGCGCGTGCGCCAGTATTCGGTGTTGTCAGCGGCGTGCGACACGGGCGGGATATCGCAGCGGGCTTTGTCGGATTTCCTCGGCCTCGACCCCAGCCAGATCGTCGCGCTCGCCGACGACCTGCAAGAGCGCGGCCTGGTCGAGCGGGTGCCGGATGAACGGGACCGTCGAACACGCTTGATCACGCCCACGGAAGCTGGACGTCAGCTGTACGCTCAGGCGCGGGCTGCCGCTGAAGGCAGTTCGGAACTTTCGTTGGCGTCCCTGACCGAGGACGAGAGAACTGTGCTGCGCGACCTGTTGCGTCGAGTGGTCACGGCCGCGGTGACGCCCGTCGCCGCAGCCTCCTAGGTCCAGCGCCCTTGGCGCTGGGCAGAGCGGTGGAGCACGTCGCAGCGGCGAGAATCGCAGCCGCCAGCAGGGCTGCCTGGGCACCATGCCGGTCGGCGAGGACACCGGCCGTCGCCGGGCCCGCGATGGTGCCGACGCCGAGGAAGAAGACAGTCGCGCTGAATCCGGCAGTGGGTCGTTCGGGGAAGACCTGGTAGCTCCAGACCGCGAGCAGCGCCGACCCGGCCATGAAGCTGGGGCCGTACAGTATGGCGGACAAGCCCACCCCGAGTGGAGTCCCAGGTGCAGCCCACAGCAGCGCGGCAGCGACACTCAGCAGGCTGAAGATCAGCACATGGGAACGGCGCAGGCCCAGCCTGGCGAATACCGCACCGGTGGCCACGCCTGTCATCCCAGCGACGCCGGTGATCGTCCAGAACACCGCCGCAGTGCGGCTGCCGCCGCCGCTCACGCCGGCGGCGGTTATCGTGTCGACCGCCAGTAACCAGTAGACAGAGCCCGTGCAGCCGTACGACAGCGCGGTCAGCGCGAGCGGCGCAACTCCGCGGCGGGCGAACCAGCTGAGGCTGAGCGCCGCCGCTCGGCGTTCCCGGGCGGGCGCGGCCGGGCCGGAAGGAAGCACCCGGACGTTGTAGACGGTCGCGGCGAACGCTCCGATCGCGAATACCAGCCACGCATACCGCCATGCGGTTCCGTACATGACCATCGCGAGCGGTCCGGCGACGGCGACGCCGAACGCTGTCCCGCTCGGTATCAGCGCGAGAACTCGTTCGCGGCGCCCCGGGGGGAGCGCCCGGTCGACGGCGTCGGAGAAGGGCGCCCATACCCAGCCGGGGCTCGTCCCTGCGAGTACCAGGCCGGCGACGAGCCAGGGCCACTGCTGAGCGAGCGCGACGATGGCCATACCGGCCGTTGCGGAGCAGCCGCCGATGGTGACCAGAACTCGCGGGCCGACTCTGGCCGCACAGAGGCCCACCAGGAGCAGAGCGCCGAGGTAACCGGCGTATGTGGCACTTCCGATCATGCCGACGACGGACAACGGCAGGTCGAACTCGGCGCGGATATCCGGGAGGAACAGGCCGTAACCGTAGCGGGCGAATCCGAAGGAGACCCCGACCGCGGCAAGCCCGGCGAGGCTCAGCCGACGTGCTGCTGACGGATGCCGATACGAGCTTGGGGAAACCGGCTCTGCGGCGGCGTGTGGCATGCACCCCATGCTTCGTGACGGAACATGACGCCACCAGTGGCGCACGCGTCACTATACGATAAGATTACGCCATGATCGACAAGGCGTCGCTCCACCATGTCGCCGTGCTGGCCTACCGGGGTATGTCCGCCTTCGAGTTGGGCATCGTCACCGAAGTCTTCGGCGTGAAGTGGCCGGACGCCCCCGCCTACCGGCTGACCATCTGTGCCGAGGGGCCGGATGAGGTGGACGTCGTCGGAGGGGCGGTGCTTCGCACACCACATGGGCTCGACACATTCGCCTCGGCGGACACGGTCATCGTTCCGAGCGTCTCCGACGTCGACGCCGAAGCAAGCCCTGAATTGACGGCCGCGTTGCGTCGTGCCCACGACCGCGGCGCCCGCATCGTGTCGATCTGCACCGGCACCTTCGCGCTCGCATCGTCGGGTTTGTTGGACGGGCGGCGAGCCACCACCCATTGGCTTTACGCCGACATCCTCCGCCGCCGGTACCCCCGGATCGAGGTCGACCCCACGCCGTTGTACATCGACGAGGGTGACATTCTGACCAGCGCGGGAAGCGCTGCCGGCCTGGATCTCTGCGTCCACCTGGTCCGCCGTGATCACGGGGCGGCCGCGGCCAACACCGTTGCGCGGCGTTTGGTCGTGTCGCCGCACCGGGACGGCGGCCAAGCCCAGTACATCGAGGCGCCGGTGGCGGCCGACCCGCATGACGACAGGATCGCCGCCAGCATGTCGTGGGCACTGGGACGGCTCGCGGGGCCTATGACGGTAGAGACGCTCGCGCGGCAGGCGGCGATGTCACCGCGGACCTATCTGCGACACTTCACGCGTGCCACCGGAACCAGCCCGATCCGGTGGCTGATCGCACAGCGAGTGCAAGCCAGTCTTCCCCTCCTTGAACACGGGGACACGCCGGTGGAGCAGATCGCCGCCCGGGTCGGGTTCGACAGCGCGGTCACCTACCGGCATCACTTCGCCCGGGCCATGCGCACGTCGCCGTCGGCCTACCGGCGCGCCTTCCGAGCGTCCTCGCAAGAGCCGACGGAGCCGACGCCGCCTCCCGCACCGTGAGCGCCACACGCCCTCACATGGCAGGACGCCCGTCGGCGGTGTTGAGGAAACCGTCCTGCAGCAGCGTGCGTACCCGGGGGAGCACCTGCCCCCGCAGACGTCCGCCGTCGACGTCGAGCACATCGGCGAGGGCGTCGATGATCGCTCCCACGGGTAGCGTGCCATCGCAGGCGCCGACGAATCCCGCCTCCGCGGTGCCGCTCTGCACTGCACGCATCATGCCGCGGTGCTGACGCAGGACGAGGTGCTCCGGGTCCTGTTCCCCGGGCTGCCCGATCTGCTCCAGGACGACGTCGTCGGCGACGGTGAGATGCAGATCGAGCAGCGCGTCGTCGTCGATGCGAAGCCGATCGACCCGGTCGAACCAATCGCCGATGACGGGTGCCAGCGGCTGCTCCACCGCGTGCGGCCAGCCCTCGATGCGCACCGTCGGACTATCCGCCCCGGACTGTCGCAGGTTGATCCAGCCGAAACCGATGCCCTCCACACCGTTCTCGTCGAACCATGCCAGCCAGTCGCGGTACATCTGGTCGTCCCCGGGGCTGCCGGTCTCGCCGGAGTCGCGCAGCCAGAGTTCGATGTATTCGGCCGGGTCCTGAACCTCACGCTGGATTACCCATGCGTCGCAGCCGGTCTGTTCGACCCAGGCCCCGACGCGCTCCTGCCAGTCCTGGCCACGGATGTGCATCCAGTTGGCCAGGGACTGCAGCATTCCGCCGTCGCCGAGCCGGGAAGCGCCTTCGACGACGACGCGACGGCTCGCCTCGTCGCCGGCCAGACCGCTGTCCCGGTAGACGTAGCGCCCGCCCGGCGAGACGACGAACGGGGGGTTGGTGGCGATCAGATCGAAGCGCTCGTTCGCGACGGGCGCGTAGAGGCTTCCCTCCCGGACGTCGACCTCGATTCCGTTGAGCCGAGCGGTGAGCGATGCCATCGCCAGCGCTCGGCGGTTGACATCGGTGGCGACGACGGTGTCGCAGTGCCGGGCCAGATGCAGGGCCTGGACCCCGCAGCCGGTCCCGAGATCCAGTGCGCGGGCGACCGGTCGGCGGATCGTCAGTTGTGCCAGCGTGCTCGAGGCGCCGTTGAGACCCAGGACGTGGTCCACGGGTAACGCAGCGGAACGGCCGTCCAGCCCGGGAGTGAGGTCCGCGGCGACCCACCAATCTCCGGCGTCGTCGGCGTATGGCCGGATGTCGACCAGCGCCCAGGCACGGTCCCCGTCGGCGGCCAGGATTCCGCCGTCGACCAGGCTTTCCAGCGGCAACAGGCGCCGCACCTCGGATACCGGGACCGCACGCTGGAACCGCCACAGCCTGGTCAGCAGGGCGAGCGCCGAACGGTCGGCGTCGAGTCTCAGCCGGCCGGGGATCGTGCGGTTGCGGTTGAGCGCGGCAGCGGCCCGGTCCCCGAGGAGGTCGTGGACCGCATCGACCGTGTACCGCGCCTCGGCCAGGGCGTGGCGTAGCTGAGCGACGTCGTCGTCAGCGAGGCCGGGCAGCGGTAGGGCGGGAGGAACAGACGGGTCGGTCGCGGGCCGGTGGGCCGGGCTGGCTGAGTCATCAGTCACGCTGGCCATTGTGGCTCAGATCGGTGCAGCGTCCTACGACATGCGTTGTGGTCGCGGTAGCAGCCGCAATGTCGTTCGCTGAAGCGATTTGTACGCGAAGGGTAAGGTAAGCCTTAGCTCTGTGTAAGGTGGCCAGATGAGCGAGAACCCGTTCGCGCCCGACGTCATTGAAGCGGTCGCGCGGCACATGAACGAGGACCACGACGACGATTCGCTGCTGATCGTGCGGTCTTTGGGCGGCGTTCCCGACGCGACGGAAGCCGTCGTCGCGTATTTGGACGGTGATGGCGTGGATTTCACCGTCACCGTCGGCGGTGAGGAGCGAACGGTCCGAGTGTCGTGGAGCCAGCGGTTGTCCGAGCGGCCGCAGATCCGGCAGGAGTTCGTCCGGATGTATCGCGAGGCCGCAGAGGCCCAGGGCACGACGCCAAGGGCGGCGGCCGAACACTGATTGACTCCGGGCGGATCAGAAGGGGCATCGCTGCCCTGCACGGCACAGAGTGGCCGTCCAGGTGGTCATAAAGTGTCCGTTACGATGGTCATAAAGTGTCCGTTACAACGGTCACTTTATGGCCGTTGGCGGTCACCGACGACGGACTCGTTCTGGCTCCTATCGAGGCGGTGTGGCAGGTTGTCTGATGCCGGCGGAGCTCGTCCGTACATATGGCGGGGCCGCCGACACGTCGTTGTCACCGTTCGTACCGCATGTCACCACACGTATCGCGAAGAGCCGGATTCGGCCCGCAACGCGGTACGTACGGTGACATGCATTACGTACGGTGACATGCGGCACGCACGGTGACGTGCGGGACGAGAATCGGCATGCGGACCGACGGCGGATCCGAGACGATGGTGATGTGTCCGGACGCGGCCCTGTCAGCGATGTGAAGACTGACGGACGCGCTGCCGAGCCGCGGGCGGTGGGCGTGCGGCGGGACTTCGCCGACATACCTGATCGAGTCAAAGCCTGGGCCGAGATCGCGTTGGGCGGCGCCGTGGCGGAAGCGGCCGGCCAGCGCGGGGGGATGTCGCCGGGGTGCGCCGCGCGGCTGACGACCGTCGGCGGCCGGAGAGCCTTCGTCAAGGCCGTGGGCTCCGAGCTGAACCCGGACACACCGAATCTGTTCCGCAAGGAGATCGCGCTGCTCAGTAGGCTGCCGTCCGTGCCGTACCGGCCGGAACCAATAGCGACGTACGACGACGGCGACTGGGTAGCGCTCATGCTCGAAGACGTCAAAGGGCGGCACCCGGACCTGTCCGATCGGGCGGACGCCGACGCCGTCTGGGCAACCGTGCTCGAACAAGTCGACGAGCTTACCCCCGCGCCGGACGGGCTGACGCTCCCCACGATGGCCGAGACGGCTCAGCGATGGCTCGCCCGCTGGGCGGACGTGGTGGAGCAGCCGGGCCACTTCCTCCCGGACTCGGCGGTGTCGCGGGTCGACGAGCTTCATGAGCGCACGCGTTCGTTGCCGCGACGGCTGCACGTGAGCCCGGCACCGGGCGAGGAACAGGGGACGACCTCGCGGCAACCGGCGACCCTGTGCCACTGCGATCTCCGTGACGACAACCTGCTGATCCGTCCCGATAACACGGTGGCGATTCTGGACTGGGGCATGGCCCGGCTCGGTCCGGCCTGGGCTGATCCGTTCTTCCTTGCGCTGTCCTGGGCCGACTCACCCGAGTTCGATGTGCGCATGGCTGACGTCGGTGCCGATGAGGACGCCGTCACCGACCTTCTGCTGCTCTTCGCTGTCGCGCAGGGCTGGCGTGCGCAGCAGCCCGCCCCACCCGGACTGCCGACGCTGCCGGAGTTCTGCCGTTCGGAAGCGGAACGCATGTTCGCCGGAGTCGCTCGCCGTCTCTAGCGTCGGTCTGCACGGGCGATCACGTCAACGGGACGAACGGCAGCTCCGGCGTCACGGTGCCGGGGCAGATGCGTGGGCGCGGAGGGTGAAGCGGTCGGGCGGTGAGCCGTCGCCGGTGATCATCGACGTGACCAGTTCGCCGATATACGCGCCGAACTTCGCCCCATGGCCGGAGCAGGGCGAGCACACCACCAAGGGCCCCACGGTATCGATGACGAAGTCCTCCGTCGGCGTCCGCGTGTAGAGGCAGGACAGCTTCAGAAATGGTTCGGGGGACAGCCCCGGCAGGAACTCGTCGACGTAGCGGACCAGCCGCTCGACGGATGCGGGATCGACCTGGGCGTCCCGACCCTCCGCGGTGGTGACCGTGCCGTGACCGTGCTCGCCGACCTTGACCGCGCGCGGCGCCGCCCGTCCGGCCGGCAGGGCGAAGACACCGATGCCCTCCAGATCCGTGCGGGCGAGGTCGCGGTGGACGATGACCGGCCAGTCCTCGGCCGGCTCCCGTTGCCGGAAATGCATCACCTGCTGCTGCGTCACGGTCAGTGCCGGGGCGGACTTGCCCAGCAGCCGGGCCAGCCAGGGCTGGTTCCATGGCCCGGCGGCCAGGACGACCCGCCTGGTACGCAGCGGCACACGTTCATCGCCGATGATGACCTGCACGACGACGTGGTCCCCGCCCGGCGCCACCATCGTCGCCTTGGCGGACGTGTGCACGTCGACGCCGTCCGAGGACGCCCGGGCCAGGGCCGATACCACGGCGAGGTCAGCGTCCAGGACCCCGGCGTCGGGATGGTAGAGCGCGTCCGTGGTGAACCTCATCTGCGGCCAGCGCTTGCCGGCCTCCTCAGCACTGAGCAGCTCATGCGGCACGGACGCGTCGGACAGCCATTGGGCGAGGCGGTGCGGCTCGCGGTCAGGGCCATGGTCGACCGCTCCGGTGAAACGTCGTAGAACGACGCCGGTGTCATCCTCGAGCCGTTGCCAGCTGTCCGCCGCGTGGGCGGTGAGCTCGACGTAGAAGGGATCCGGATAGACACGGCGGAAGATCCGTGACGTGCCGTGGGAAGAGCCGTGGGGGTGGCCCGGCTCGAACTGGTCCAGGACAGCCGTGCGCAGCCCGCGGCGCCCGGCCGCCCAGGCAGTACATGCGCCCATCAGACCGGCGCCTATCACCACGAGATCGTAGACGCCATCGACCTTGCTCCCGGCAGGTTCGGTGAGCACGGCATCCTGTGCGGTGCCGACGTCCTCCCCGCCGTCCTGCGCGCGTGCCGAAGAAGAGAGGTGTGGTTCCGTCACCCCGCCGACCTTATCGACCGTCGGCGCGTCGTGGTATCTGACCCGTGACCCGAGTTCCTGACATGGGTGTCGGCCCTGGGACAGCCCCTGCTGCGATCCCGTGCTGCGATACTGCCGGTGATGGAACTGAACAGAGAATATGAATGGCGTGGTCGCCGGGTCCGTTGGACGGCGACGGGAGACGGGCCACCGGTGGTGTTCTGTCATGGCACACCGTGGTCGTCATGGCTGTGGCAGCCGTTCGCGCAGGCGTTGGCATCGGAGTTCACCGTCTACCTGTGGGACATGCCCGGGTACGGGGCGTCGTCGAAGGACGCCGACCACCGGGTGTCCCTGGACGTGCAGGGCGAGCTTCTCGCTGACCTGCTCTCGCACTGGGAGCTGGATCGCCCGCACGTGGTGGCGCACGACTACGGCGGTGCGGTCTCGCTCCGCGCGCACCTCCTGCACGGCGCCCGATACGCGTCGCTGGCCCTGGTCGACGTGGTGGCGCTCGCGCCGTGGGGCTCCGAATTCTTCCGGCTGGTACGGGACAACGCCAACGTTTTCGGCGCGTTGCCTCCGGCGGTGCACGACGGCGCGCTCCGGGCGTACATCGCGGGCGCGAGCCATCGAGGTGCAGCCGACGAGCAACTCGAAGCGTTGGCCGCGCCGTGGCGAGGACCGGAAGGCCAAGCGGCGTTCTACCGGCAGATCGCGCAGGCGGACCAGGCCTACACGGACGAAGTCGAGCCTCGGTACCCGTCGCTGGACGTCCCTGTTCTGGTGGCGTGGGGTACCGAAGACACCTGGATCCCGGTGGACCGGGCACACAGACTCGCCGAGCTGATCCCCGGCGCCCAGCTGGAGCTGATCGACCACGCGGGACATCTCATACAGCTCGACGCACCGATCCAGCTGGCCACCGTGCTGCACCGCTGGCTCACCCGGAATGCGCGGCAACCCCCCGAATGACTCGGCCGGCACTTCCTGAGTTCACGTAACGCTTGGAGTCGGTAAACGGGGCCGCAAGCGCTACCTGAACTCAAGAAGCCCGCAGACCTGATGGCCGCGGTCGAGGGCATGCCCGTGACGCCGCTGACCCGAAGCCGTGATCAGCCCCCGAGTGCTCGTTCGTCGAGTATCGCGGTCGAGTGGGTGTCCTGAAAGCCCCGCACACCTTCGATGCCCTGCTCACGACCGAAGCCGGACTGCTTCATGCCGCCGAACGGCGCGCGCAGGTCGAGGCGGGCGGCGCCGTGGTCGTTGATCCAGACATAACCCGCAGCGATACGCGTGGCGAGGTCTTCGGCGCGAGCCTGGTCAGTGCTCCAGACCGACGCGCACAACCCGGCCCAGGTGTCGTTGGCCCGTTGGACGGCGTCGTCGTCCGTATCGAACGGGAGGATCGGGATGACGGGGCCGAACTGTTCCTGCGTGACCACGCGCAGGTCGGAGCGGGGATCGACGACGAGCGCGGGCCGGACGTAGTTCCCGGCCGCGAACTCGTCACCCGTCGGGAGCCGGCCGAATTCGCGGACGTCCGCGCCGGCGCCGCGAGCTTCCTCGACCAGGTCCTGGACGAATGCCTTCTGTGCGGGTGAGTGCAGTGGCCCCATGGTCGTGTCCTGGTCGAGTCCGTAGCCGATGACGGTGTTCTCCAACCGTGCGGCCAGCCCGTCGACCACCTCGGGCATCCGGGTGCGGTGGACGTAGACCCGTTTGGTGTTCATGCAGATCTGACCGGTGGTGTCGAAGATCGAGGCGAACAGCCGGTCCAGGTGTGTGTCGTCCAGCGCGGCGTCGTCCAGAATGACGGCCGGGTCATTTCCGCCCAGCTCGAGGGTCACCCGGGTCAGGGTCTTCGCGGCCATCTCCATGATCTTCTTGCCGCCGGCCACGGAACCGGTGAAACATACCTTGGCGACGTCGGTGTTCTGGATCAACCCGCTCATGTTCTCGTCGCGGCCGGTGACGACGTTGAGCACGCCCGGCGGCAGCGTCTCCGCCACCCGCTGCACGACGCGGGCGGTGGCCAGCGGCGCCGTGGGCGGCGGCTTGACGATCGCGGTGTTCCCGGCCAGCAGCGCGTGTGGCAGGGATGCGCCGAGGATCGCGATGGGCCAGTTGAACGGCACGATGACGGTCACCACGCCGAGTGGCTGGTACCGCACCCGGGTGGTCACCGGTATCCCGGGGGCCGGATCCAGCACCTTTCCGGTGTCGACCTGATCGGCGAGGGCCAGTGCCAGCTGCCATCGGATCTGGAACACCAGCGCATCCACCCACGCCTCGGACACGATCTTCCCGTTCTCCTGAGAGAGGATCACGGCGTCGGTGTCCCGGTCCTCCTCGATCCCTTCGATCGCCCGGGCCATCGCCTGTGCCCGCTCCGACGCCGACAACCCGGACCAGGCCGGGAAGGCCCGCCTGGCCGACGCTACCGCGTCCGCGACGTCCGTCGGCGACGCCGACGCCGCGTACCCGACGACGGCGCCCGGCCTGCCCGGATCCGCGACGGCGAGGGTATCCGCGGTCTCCCGTGCTTGACCTCCGATGTATAAACCGGTCTTTACCTGCGAGGACGCGTCAACGGTCACGGTGGTCCGCCTCTCTATGTCTGGGGTGCGAGGGCCAGCTGGCGCCTCGCGAGGTCGCGACGCAGCTCAGGGGTGCGCCACGACAGAGTGGTCCGGGGGTGGGAGCGGAGCGCGTCGACGGTGGCCTCCGCAATCGAACGAACATCGCCGACCAGGATGACGTCGACAGGCGCGTAGTCGCCGAACACGTCGGCGTTCTGGTCGATCCGGACCACCGTCGCTTCCGCCGAGAGCGGCGCGCCGTGGCGGAGCGTCCGCGCGTCGTGCGACATACCCCAGCCGACGACGAGATCGGCGGTGCGGATCAGATCATCGGCCAAGCGCGCGGAGGAACCGCCCGAGACGTCGATCGACCACGGCTCGCCGTCGAACAGGTCCCGGGCGGCAGCGGACGTCGCGAGCAGGGAACCGCTGAAGGCCGCCAGCTGGATGAGGGCATTTCGCGTTCCCGTCGGCCGTGCGTCTCGCCCGGCGATGAAGACCGGACGCCGCGCGACGCGGAGCAGTTCGGCCAGCCGCGGTACGGCGCCGGGGGCCGGCCCTGCCACCCGCATGTCCGGCTCTTCGGTCCGGCTCATCCGCAGATGAGGTCGTCGGCGGTGGGGGCGGCCTCGACGATGTCGAACTGCTCCATGAATCCCATCTGCTCGTCGATCGCCTGCTCGTCGAGCTCGGACGTGTACACCGGGAGCCGCATCCGCTCGGCGACCGCGGGGTCTATCTCCGTGTAGCTGGGGATGATCGAGCGGACCGCGTCCTCGTTCTCCCGTGCGTAGTCCAGCGAGCGGTTCATCGCTCGGGTGAAACGTTCGACGACGTCGCCGTTCTCCGCGATGAACTGCTCGCTCGCCGCATAGGACCCGTTGGGATATTCCGGAGCGAGTTCGGACTGCGGCGCATAGACCACTTCGCCGCCCTGGTCGAGGACGGTGGTGACGAACGGCTCGGAGGTGTAACCGGCATCGATGCGGCCCTCCGCGACCGCGGCCGGAACCTCCGGGAACGGAACCTCGATGAACTCGACGGAGTTCGGGTCCACGCCGTCCGCGTCCAGCGCCGCCTTGATCAGTACCTCGGCGACCCCGCCGAGCGCGTTGATGCCCAGGGTCGCGCCGGCGAGGTCCTGCGGCGATTCGATGCCGTTGTCGGCGCCGGCCACCAGGACCTGCCAGTCGTCCTCCGGCGTGGTGCCGGTCGCATCGCTGGCCGTGACGACGCAGACGGGTACGTTCTGGCTCAGCGCCACGCCGGCGGAGATGTAGCCGACGAATCCGAAGTCGTAGTCGCCCGAGACCAGGCCGGTGATGATCTCGTTGCCGCCCTGCAGGACCGTGGGTTCGATCTCCAGGCCTTCTTCTTCGAAGAAGCCCTCCTCCATGCCCAGGTACATCGGCGCGGCGTTCGCGATCGGCAGGGTGCCGACGTCGACGGTGATCTGATCCCCGCCGTCACCGGTGGCGTCGGCGGAATCGTCGCCGCAACCGGCGGCGGCGAAGACTGTGACCGCGACCGCCGCTGCCATGCCGCTGACGGGGCGGACACGGCCGGGGATGCGCTGGTGTCTCATCTGTTCTCCTTGTCGAGTCGGTGTCGGCTCGGTTCGCTCAGACGGATGCTGTGGCCGCGTGTTCGGGGCGTTTGATCGATCGCCAGACGTAGGCCCGCAGATGAGCGAATTCGGGCTGTTCTTTGGTCTCGACCTGGTCCCGTGGCCGGGCCAGGGGGACGTCGACGATCTCGGCGACGCGGGTGGGCGCTGGGGTGAGCACCACGACGCGGTCGCTGAGATAGACCGCCTCGTCGATGTCGTGCGTGACGAACAGGATGGTGATGCCGTAGCGATCGCGCAGGTCCAGAACGAGGTCTTCGAGATCGGCGCGAGTCTGGGCGTCTACGGAGGCGAACGGTTCGTCCATGAGCAGGATCTCCGGCTGGTAGGCGAGCGCGCGGGCGATCGCCACGCGCTGCTGCATGCCCCCGGAGAGCTGCCACGGATACTTCGCCCCCGCCTCCCCGAGGCCGACCGAGCGCAGCGTGTCCTGGATCAGTTCCCGGGTGGCGGCCTTGCCCAGCTTGCGACGCCGCAACGGGAACGCGATGTTGTCCTGGACCGTCATCCAGGGATAGAGCGAGCGGGAATAGTCCTGGAAGACCAGCGCCATCTTCTCCGGCGGACCGATCACTTCCTCATCGTCGAGATAGACCGCGCCGGAGGTCTGCGGCAACAATCCGGCCACGCACTTGAGCAGCGTCGTCTTTCCGGCACCGGACGGCCCGACGATGGATACGAACTCGTGTTCAGCGACGGTGACGCTCAGGTCGGCGACGGCCTCGAAGGGCCGCCTGGTGCCCTCACCGTAGACCTTCCTGAGGTGTTCCACGCGCAACATGCTGATGACCCTCCAGGGTTAGACGGAGCCGGCGCGGACGCCGCGGTGCCACTTGAGTACCTGACGTTCGACCAGCAGGAAGAGACCGTTGAGGGCGTAGCCGAGGATCGCGAGCAGCAGGATGCCCGACCACATCTCCGTGATCGCGTAGGTGCGCTGCGACTGCAGGACGAAGTAGCCGATCCCGTTGGTGCTCGCGACCATCTCCGAGACGACCATCATGATCACGGCCAGCGCCAGGCTCACTCGTGCGCCGGCGAAGATCTGCGGCGCGGCCGATGGCAGGACCACCCGGAACAACCGATCGCGCCGCCGGATGTGGAAGCTGCGGGCCGTCTCCCGCAGCGTGGGGTCCACACCGTCCACACCGTCGATGGTGTTCAACAGAACCGGCCAGAAACAGACGAACGCGATCAGCGCGACCTTCATCGTCGAGTTCACGCCGAGAACGAGAATCCCGGCGGGGATGAGTACGGGCGGCGGGATGGCGCGCAGGAACTGAACCACCGGGTCGACCATCCGGCGGAGCAGGTGCGAAGAGCCGAGTGCGACGCCGATGACGACGGCGGCGACGACGGCGATGGCATACCCGGTGAGTAGCCGAGCGAGGCTGGGCACGACGTCGGAACCGACCCGGGTGAACAGCCATGTCTCCTGAAAGGTGCGGAAGATGTCGAGCAAGGGCGGGAAGTAGAACGATGAGCCGTCCCTCGACAGCACCGCCCAGAGCACCAGGACGGCGATGGGGACGGCGATCTCCAATCCCACGCCGAGGATCCGGAGAGGTCGACGTGGCGCCCTCATCGCGTACCCGTCCGTTGTGAGGGGTGCCAGTGCAACAGCCGACGTTCCAGCATCGTCATGAGGATGTTGAGCCCCCATCCGATCAAGCCGGTCGCGATGATCAGGCCGTACATGAGTTCCACGGCGCCGCTCTGCCGGGCGATGTTGATCTGTTGGCCCAGCCCGGGGTTTCCGAGGACGAGCTCCGCGGTCACGGCGAGGATCAGCGCCACCGCAGAGGAGATCCGTACACCGGTGGCGATGTAGGGCAGGGCACTGGGCAACGTCACCCGGAGCAGCCGCCGCGGGGCGCTGACGCCGAACGAGCGAGCCGTCTCCATCGCCACCGGGTCCACGTCTCTGACGCCGTAGACCGTTTGCAGCAGGATCGGCCACGTCGCCGCGAACGTGGCCAGGAAGATCTTGCTCTCCAGGCCTGCGCCGAACAACAGCACGGCCAACGGGATGAGCGCCACCGAGGGCACCGGCCGGAGGAACTCCACGATCGAGCGGGTGGCCATGAACAGCAGGTACAGCGAACCGATGAGGATTCCGCAAGGCAGTGCGATAGCCATGGCCAGACCGAGACCGAGCGCCCATCCTTGCAGGGTCTGTCCGATGGGTGACCAGATGCTGCCGTCCGCGACCTGCCCGGCGAGCGACCTCAACATAGCCGAGGCCGGCGGTAAGAACCGGGCGTCGACGAGGCCGGACCGGGGGACGACCTCGAACAGCACGACGGCTGTCGCGATGCCCACGGCGGGAGCAGTTCGGTCGAGCATGCTGCGCACGGAGATTCGGATACCGGCGCGCTGGCGGAGCTGAGCTTCAGACATCTTCTTCGGTGTCAGACTCTCTGGTGACGGGGTGCAGCCAGGGTAGGCAGCCGACGATGATCGTCACGTCATGCGAATGACTACTCGCGTGCAGTCATCGGTCCCATGGCGACCGCGACGGATGACGTAGAAGCGGTCCTCGCGACGCGCGACGGATCGTCCGCATCCGGCGGCGATGAGCGAGGCGGGATGCTGCGCCTAGGAGTGGCCGCCGTTCAGGATGCCCAGGGCGGTGAAGCTGTTGCGCGCGAAGTCACCGAGATCGAGCGTGGCGAACTCATCGGGGTGAAACCAGCCGACGTCGACGGTCTCGTCGTGGTCCGGGCGGGGTGAGCCGCCGACGATGCGCGCCTCGTACACCAGGCTGACGTAGGCGGTCTGATCGCCGTTGGGGTAGGTGATCCGGAACTGCGGCCCACCGACCGCGCCCATGATCCGGATGAGTTCGACCGTCACGCCGGCCTCTTCCTCAGCTTCGCGTATCGCCGCGGTCTCTGGCGCCTCATCGACTTCGACGGAACCGCCGATCGTGGCCCACTTTCCGGTGTCCGCCTGCTTCACCAGGAGGATGCGGCCGTCGTCGGCGTGCGGAAGAACGGCCACGGACGGCAGCAGGAGCAGGTCATGGCCGATGGACTGACGCAGATGCCGGATGTAGGGCGAGACGGGCACGGACCGATTCTCGCAGAATGGGTCGGATGAGGTACGGGGGCACGATCGCGGCCGCTACCCGCCGGCCGGCGGCACCCGGCGCTGAAGATCGGTGTGGAGCAGTCGCAGCAGCTTGCTGAGCTCTTCGCGCTGTTCCGTGCCGAGGGCACTGAGCAGTGTCTCCTCGTGGTGCAGCAGGTCGTCGACGGTGCGTTCGATCAGGTCATGACCGCGCGGCGTCAGCCCGACGACCACGCCGCGCCCGTCGTCGTCGCTCTTCCGGCGCGTGACCAAATCCTGGCCCTCCGCGCGGCGCACCCGTTGTGAGATGGCGCCGGATGTGACCGCGCAGCGCCGCGCGATCTCCTGTACGGGCAGGGCGTACGGTGCGCCTGCCCGTCGCAATGTGGCCAGCAGGTCCCGGGTGGCGGTGTCCATGCCGAGCCTGGCCATGGTGCGACGACGATCGTCGTCGAGCAGTTTGGCGATCCGCCAGATGCGGGTGATGACCCCGATCGAACCGACCGGGGTGTCGGGTCGCTCGCGCAGCCATGCGTCCTGAATGTCGTCGACGTCATCGTGGAGATGGTCCATGGGTGATAGTTTAGGCCTCACGTATATCGTTTAGTGCTAAAGGAGTTTTCGGATGCGGCAGGTTGTGGTCACCGGCGGCGGAACCGGCATCGGACGGGCGGCGGCCGCGTGGTTCGCTGCCCGCGGTGATGCCGTGACCATCGTGGGGCGGCGAAAGGACGTCCTCGATCAGGCGGCGGCCGGTACCGGCGCCACCGCCGTGGTTTGCGATCTCACCTCTCCGGACGAGATCGAGTCGGCTCTGCCGCATTTTCCCGACCGGGTCGACGTGCTGGTGAACAACGCAGGCGGCAACACTGACCTGAGCGTCCCCGCCGGTGGCGGCGGAGACGGCTCGCAGTTGAGCCACGTGGCCCAGCGCTGGCGAGCCAACTTCGACGCGAACGTCCTGACCGCGGTGCTCATGACCACGGCGCTGGACAGCCGGCTGAACGATGGGGCGCGGGTGATCACCATCGGCTCGATCGCGGCGAAGACCGGCGCCACGTCCTACGGAGCGGCCAAGGCGGCGCTGGAAGGCTGGAACGTCAGCCTGGCGACGAGTCTCGGGCCGCGCGGCATCACCGCCAACGTGGTGTCGCCGGGGCTGACGATGGACACCGAGTTCTTCCAGGGCAAGCTATCGGACGAGCGGTATGAGCGCCTCGTCGCGGCGACGCGGACCGGTCGCCCCGGGAGTCCGGACGATATCGTCGCCGCCATCGGCTTTCTGGCCTCGACGGAGGCAGGGCACGTGACCTCGCAAGTCATACACGTCAACGGAGGCGCCTACTCAGGCCACTGACCGGGCGTGCCCGGACCTGTCAACAACCAGGAGTGCGTTCCTTCTCGGTCATCGCGTCCGCCATACTGAGATCTTTGATGACGACAGGTGAGGCGAGATGACCGAGAACCCACGGCGGCGAGATCTCGAACAGCTTCAACAGCGCGTATCCAACCGGATCGACGATCTGAAAGAGGCGCTCGACGGGCCGCGCACGATCATGGAGGACGGCGACGCGTGGACCGGGTCACGCGCGGACATCTTCGGTGAGGACCTGGGTTACCGGCGCACGGATCTGCAAGGTGCCGCGACCACACTCAGTGATGACATCGACAGCGCCGTGCAGGCCGAGCCTGAGACTCTTCCTGAGGACGAGTGAGGGGATCGTGCGGCATGAGTTGCACATCGAAGACGGCTGGAGTTAGCGCGTGACATATTCCTCGGTCTCGGTCGAAGGTCTCGAGGACCTGGTCTCGAAGATGCAGACCGCCATGATGACCATCGATTCGTTCACGGGTCAGCTCGGCTACAGCAGCATCAAGAACGACATGGACGACCTGGGTGTGACGTCCGAGGCGATGCGGACGTTGCGGCTCATCCAGGATTGGATACACGACGACGAGCTGCCATCCCTGCGTCGCCGGCTGAATCTGGCCCGGGGCCTGCAGCAGAAGTCGCCGAACGCGACCATGCTCACCCTCGACGAAGCGCTCGTCGACGCCATGAGCTCGGAGGAGGCCGAACAGCGCGGACGTGAGCTGGCCGAGGCGTTCAACGAGCTCGGAGGTGTCAACGAAGGGTTCGGCGACCTCATGGAAGACTTCGAAGAACTCGCCTATGACCCGGATGCCATGGCGGGGTTCTACGCCGAGCTGGGCCCGGAGCTGGCGGCGATGTTCGCGGGCACCCTCGGCTACCCGGGGAACAACGCGGGGGATGACTCGCAGCGCTACCTCGAGCTGATGAGCATCGGCCTCGGAACGGCCTTGATGGACGAGACCCGGCCGGGCGACTGGTACGACATGAACGAGTTCTTCCAGGAAACCGACAATCCCGTCGCCGCGTGGGGGCGGCTGGCACTGTTGCAGTACGGCGACTTCTCGGACTCGCAGTTCTTCGTCCAGATGACCGTGGAACGCACCGCGCTCGACGCGTTCACCCAGGACGATTGGGCGGACCCGTACAGCAACATCTCGGCGCAGAACCTGTACCCGCACGAGCACCACATGAATGTGGATCTACCGGCCAACATCGCCGAGATGGCCTTCCTCACGCTCGGCAAGCACCCCGAAGCCTCCCGGCAGGCCTTGAGCGGGTATGAGGACTTCCCGCTCTCCAGTTTCGTCGATCGCGTCTACGAGGCGGCCGACTATCCGCACGACCGCTACGAGCTGGCCGATGCGTTCGGCCTGGCGATCGAGTCGGGCGTAGGTGCCGAAGGCGATCCGCCGCGGACCGAGCACACCGAGGAAGAGGCGGCGTTCGCGTTCGAGTTCATCAACGCCTCCGCCGGACACGACGAGGTTCCGTACCAGATCAAGGATTCCCTCGGCCGCATCGGCGCGTCGTACGTCCACGAGATGGTCGCGGGTTCGTACGTCGACGACGGTGAGCTGCCCGGCGACCGGAACTCCTCCATGACCGATGCGCCGAACGACTTCCCGGAGGGCGTCGGGCTGGAGCCGTCGTTCTACCTCAGCCCGGAGATCACCTACCAATTCCTCGGCAGCTTCCAGGACGAGCTCTACCTCTCCGAGCCGTACGACAACGCGATGGGCCTGCTGCTCAGCGAACAGCTGGATGCCGCGATCCAGGCGGATCAGGCCGGTGAGGGTGACGGTAACCGCACCCAGCAGGTGATGGAGCTCTTCGGCGGCGCGTCGCAGCTGCATTACCTCGCCCGCCGCGAGTACGCCGCGGACTTCGACGCACAGGAGGAGCAACGGCGGGCGGGAGTCGCACAGTTCTACAGCAGTGGCATGGCGATCATCCCGGTTCCGGGTGCCGGGCATTATCTCTACTGGGGCTTCCAGGTGGTGGCCAACGACAAGCTCAGCGACTGGGTGAGCGGGGGCCCGGGAATGGAAGACCAGGTGGTGTCCGAGAACGCGAACGCGGAAGCCATGCGTTGGTACATGACGGTCCAGGCGATGATCGAGAACGGGGTGGGCGAGGACGCCGTCCCGAACGCGCCTGCCGGGCTGTTCGAGGACGGCGAGCTCAAGCCGATGGACGAGATCTTCGCCGATGAGCAGCTGCGCCAGGACTTCTACGACTGGGTCAACGAGAACCCAGAGCTCAACGGTCCGTCCGACGACGCGCAGAGCGGCTGGAACGACGGCGCACACGGCGTCGACACGTACATCGGAGCGACGAGGTGAGCGCTCGTCGTCGCCTGGTGCGATCGAACCAGGCGCAGATCGGAGCGGCGGTTCTCGCCGCGGTCGCGCTGACGTCGGCATGTACCGGGGACGACTCCACCGCGGACGTGGAGACCGTGCAGGGCGACGTGGTCGCGGCCGTGGCGCCCCTGCTCGACGAGTACGAGAGCCTCGGTGAGACTACGCGCGACGTGCGCCGGGACGGTGTGACGGAGCTCGGGTGCGCAGACGGCGGCCGCCGAGCTCAGCATCAGGTCGTCTTCACTTATCCAGGCGGCAGCGATGTCACGGTGGAGAACACGCGGCGGGTCTATGTCGACTTCATCGCCGCCCACCCGGACTTGGACGTCCGCGAAGGGATGAATCTGGCGGGAGAGGCGCTGACCGATCACGTGCAGGACGGGACGTCGTTCTTCGAGATGCGGGAGATCATCCGCGACGGCTACACCATGAGTCTCATCGTGGACATGGACCCGGCCGCGGACGGTGGCACCGTGGTTTCGGTCGACGCCCACACGACGTGCGTGAAGTGAACCGGCCGGCTGAACCGGCGGCATGCCGACCATTCCGGGGTCGTCGTTGGACGGCAGACACTCGCGCTACTGCGGTCCAGTGGCGCCGGCGAGGCCTTTGAGGGATCGACGTCGTGGCGCTGTCGACGACACTGGCGACTCGACGACAGCGCCGGCCGCCTGGTCGAGTGCAGGCCCCCGCGCTATTTCTCCCACGGCGCGTCCGGCCTCTACTGGTCGTTCCGACTCTCATTCGGCGGAATCGGCGTTCCAGTATCGCCCGCAAGGTCGCTGGGCGCGAAGGCGGCCAATTTCGAGCGGAGTGGCCGGCCAGCGGGGTCACAGCGACTCGCGTGTACTCGCCGCGACCGTGGCGTAAGACTGGCTCATGACCACCGAAGCCGGGGACCTGATGCCCACGACGGTGAAGCCGATGCTTGCCACCCTCGCGGCCCTGCCCGTCGACGACACCGGGCGGGGCTTCGAGATCAAATGGGATGGCGTGCGAACGCTAGCTCGGATCGATGGCGGCGCAGTCCGGCTGAACGGCCGCACGCTGCGCGACGTCACCACCAGCTACCCGGAACTCACGCGTCTGGGTGCCGCTCTGGCCGGTCACCGGGTGTTCCTCGACGGCGAGGTCATCGCTCTCGTTCGCCGGCGCCCAGCCCGACAAACCCTGGACGCCCGCCCATCATCTGTCGGAGGTGGTCGCGATACTGGGCCGCAGACGCCAGGGAGGATGCGGTGATAGGCCCGACATGCGCGAAGGACGTCCGCCGTGGCGACATGGTGAATGACCGAGTCGTCGAGTGGGCCGCGTGGTGCCATGTCGAACGGACAGTGACCTGGTGGCTCGACGAAGACAGATCCATGACGACCGACACCCGACCGTGGGACGACGTCGTGGAAGTCACCGGCGCTGGTCGGCCCCTGCGTCCTCGAGCGACGATGGCGGCCATTGGCCGAGCCTGGCTCAGCTCAGCCCTTCACGCCCACCACCTCAAGGCGGATCGCTCGTACGCACAAGCGCGCGCCTCATCAGCCGATCGAGTGTCACTCGACGGTGCAGTCGCGCAGCGCCGGCCTCGGTCGTGGCACAGCGCTCTGAGTTTCGCCTGAGATCCGCGCGTGAGGCTGGATCCCGCTCGGCATCACCGTCGGGCAGCCGGAGGCGGCGTGGCCGATGGGGTGAGAAGCCCGATCGTTCGCAGCCGGTGTCGAACTGCACGTGCGCATGTGAAAGGGGATGGGGGCGCGGACTCGCATGAGCATCGAGCCCTCAAGAATCTATGGCGTCTCGTCTTGCTGCCATCGTCGTCAATCTTCGTCGTTCCTTGATCGTGGTCGGTGTCGCCAGCCTGAGCGGCGTGTTGCTGGCCGGTCTGGCGTTGCCGGTGGTGGCCGGTGTGGGGCTCATGGCGCGCGAGACGGCTCAGACGTTTCAGGAGATGCCCTCGGAGCTGGCGCATCTGCCGCTGCCGGAACGATCGACAGTGCTGGATGCCGACGGCAACGTGCTGGCCACGTTCTATTCCGAGAACCGCATCTATGTGGGCCTGGACAACATCGCCCCGGCGATGCGGGACGCGATGCTGGCGATCGAGGACGACCGGTTCTACGACCGTGGGCCGATCGACTTCCAAGGCACGGCGCGGGCGCTCATCCGTAATGTCGAGGCCGGTGAGACTACCGGTGGGGGCTCGACGCTCACTCAGCAGTACGTGAAGCTGGTCCGGCTGGCCCAGGCCGAGACCGATGCCGAGCGAGCCGAGGTGCTGGAGAGCAGCGGCATCGACGGCTATAGGCGCAAGCTGGAGGAGCTTCGCATGGCCATCGGTGTGGAGGAGCAGTACACCAAGGACGAGATCTTCGAGCGGTATCTGAACATCGCCTACTTCGGCGCGGGCGCGTACGGGGTGGAGGCGGCAGCGCGGGCGTTCTTCTCCACGACGGCGGCCGACCTGACGTTGCCGCAGGCGGCCACTATCGCCGGGCTGGTCCAGTCGCCGTCGGCCACCGATCCGACCCGCAATCCTGAGCCGGCGCTGAACCGCCGCAACGTGGTGTTGGACCGGATGGCGGAGACGGGCCGGATCACCGAAGCGGAGGCCGCCCAGGCGCGGGAGACCGACCTGGGCTTGAACCTGTCGGCGTCGCCGAACGGATGTGTGTCGTCCTATGCCGGGTTCTTCTGCGACTACCTGCTGCACGAGGTCCGCACGCTCTCCGAGCTCGGCGACACTCCGGAGGAACGCGAGGATCGGCTCCTCACCGGCGGCCTGACCATCCAGGCGACCATCGACCGAGACATCCAGGAGGCGGCCGACGCGGCGATCGCCGACCGGGTCGGCGCCACCGACGAGCCGATCGGGGCGGCGGCCACGGTGGAGCCGAGCAGCGGGTTCATCCGAGCCCTGTCGAACTCGCGCACCTACGGCGACGAGGGCGCGGGGTCGTCGTTCATCAATTACGCCGTCGACGCGTCGATGGGTGGCGGGGCCGGCATCCAGTCTGGGTCGACGTTCAAGACATGGGTCCTGGCGGCTGCGATCCGGCAAGGCCGCGGCGTCGACACCGCGATCAACTCCCCCCAGACGATCGACATGAGCGACGAGCCGTTCCGCATCTGCCAGAACGGTCAGACCGTCACGCGCGACCCGGACTACACACCAGCCAACTCCACAGGGTCCGGCACGTTTACCATGCGCCAGGCAACCGAGCGGTCGGTCAACACGTACTTCATCGAACTCTCCCAGCGCACCGGCCTGTGTGACCCGGCCACGATCGCCCAGGGCGCCGGCGTGTACCGGGCCGACGGCGCCGAACTGCGCCAGGTGCCGTCGTTCGCGCTCGGATCGAACGAAGTCTCGCCGCTGGCCATGGCCGGCGGCTACGGCATGTTCGCCAACCGCGGCATGTACTGCCCGTCGACCTCCATCGCGACGATCACCGACACCAACGGCGAAGTCCTCGTCGACCACACCGACCCGGACTGCGAGCGAGTACTCGACGCCGATGTCGCCGACACCGTGGCCGATGTGCTCGCGGGAGTGATCAGTACCCCCGGTGCCACCGGCACCCGCATGCAGCTCAACGACGGACGTCCGGCCGCCGGCAAGACCGGCACCACGAACGACTCCATCGCCGTGTGGTTCGCCGGCTTCACCCCACAGCTGGCAACGGGGGTGGCGGTCGCCGACGTCGACGGACGGATCACCTCACTGGTGAACCACGAGTTCCACGGCGACCGGCTCGGCTCGTCCGGAGTCTGTGGCGGATGCATTCCCGGGCCGATCTGGAAGGACATCATGGACGCAGCCCACGAGGACCTCGACGTGGTCGACTTTCCACAGCCCGACCCCGAAACCCTTCAAGGCGACCAACCCGCCCAACGGCCTGAGACCGCCGGCAACGACGCTGAATGACGCGGCCCGCTGCTGGCCGCGCTGGACGTCGCGTCGGCGGCGGACGTGCTCGAGGCGCTGCCGGACGGGCTGGACACCGTCGTGGCCTCGGGTGGGAAGGGGTTCTCCGTCGGACAATTCCTCGTCGACACATCTCGCCCGGGGAAGCGGCGGTGGTGCTCGATGCAGCGCTGCGGCAACCTCGCCAAGGTCCGCGGCCACCGTCAGCGCTCGCGCTGACTACATCGAATCGGAGAGCGCCTGAGTGCCGAGGACGACGGCCAGCGCCAGGCGCTCGGCGTCGTCCGTGCCGGGTTCGGCCGTGTACACCATGATGCGCAGGTCGTCGCCGTCGACGATGAGGGTGTCGCAGTCGAGGGTGATGAGGCCGGCCTCGGGGTGATCGATGACCTTGTGCCGCGCCCGGTCGCGATCCGGGCGGATCTCGGCGGTCTCCCACAGCTCGACGAAGCGCGGGCTGTGTGCGCTCAGCTCGCGGACGAGGTTCTCGAGCCTGCGATCCGCGGGGTAGCGGGCGACGGTGAGGCGCAGGTCGGCGACGAGGCCGGCCTCGAACTCCGCCCGTTCCTGCTCGCTGAGGACGACGCGGCTGCCGGAGCCCACGAGGTTGCGCCAGACGCCGTTGCGCTCGACGCCGCGCCACGAGGTCGTCTCGCCCATCAGGGCGTCGTACGGCACGTTGGCCACGATCAGGCTCCAGGCCGCGTCGTAGACGGCGACCGGTGTGTGCGCCAGCCGGTCGAGCAGGCGTTGCACGCTCGGCGTCACCCGCGAGGAGACCAGCCCGATGCCGGGCGGGACCTGACCGGCGAGACGGAACAGATGCTCTCGCTCGCCGTCCGACAGCCGCAGCGCGCGGGACAGCGCCTCCACGACCTGACTCGACGGCGAGGTGGCCCGCCCCTGTTCCAGCCGGGTCAGGTAGTCCACCGAGATCCCGGCCAGCGTCGCGAGCTCTTCGCGGCGCAGTCCGCTCGCCCGGCGGCGGCGACCCACCGGCACTCCGGCGGTCTCGGGCGCGACGCGGTCACGCCAGGCGCGCACCGTCCGCCCGAAGTCCCAGACATCCACGATTCCAGTGTGCGCGCCGGCCCGGGCGTTGTCCTGGCCCTGGCATTCCTACGACAACTGGACGACTGCCCGACCCAACGGGAGCGTCCGACGCTGGAGGCATGACCACCACACTCATCACCGGGGCGAACAAGGGCCTGGGGTTCGAAACCGCCCGGCAGCTCATCGCCGCCGGGCACACCGTCTACATCGGCGCTCGCGACGAGGGCCGCGGACGCGCCGCCGCCGACCGGCTCGGCGCCCGCTACGTCCACCTCGACGTCACCGACGACGACTCGGTCGCCGCCGCCGTGGCCACCGTCGAGGCCGGAGGCGGACTCGACGTGCTCATCAACAACGCCGGCATCGAAGGACGACTGCCCGACAACGGGATCGTTGCTGCGGCCGACACCACCGCCGCGCAGATCCGCACGATCTTCGAGACCAACGTCTTCGGGCTGGTCCGGGTCACGCACGCGTTCCTGCCGCTACTGCAGAAGTCGACCGCACCGGTGATCGTCAATCTGAGCAGCGGGCTGGCCTCGTTGTCCGCCCTGAGCAACCCGGACAGCTCCACGCACTTCTACCCGGGCGTGAGCTATCCGGCCTCCAAGGCCGCGGTCAACGCGATCACGATCCAGTACGCCAAGGCCTTCCCGCAGCTCCGCGTCAACGCCGTCGAGCCGGGCTACACGAACACCGACCTCAACGGCGGCACCGGCACCCAGACCGTGGAAGAGGGCGCCGAGATCATCGTCCGCATGGCCCAGCTCGGCGCCGACGGCCCGACCGGGACGTTCGTCTCCGCCCACGGCCCGCTCGCCTGGTAGAAGGTCACCGGGAGCAGCCACCAAGCTGCTCCCGGTGCGGCAACCTACTGCGAGCGTCCGCCACCCGTACGCTCGAACCGTGCCATCCCGCCATCGAGCCGTTCGAGCCGACCCCCCCCCGCGGTACTCCGGCGTACCGCCGATTTCGTCAACGAGGATGCACCTGAAAAGCATCGACGATTTCACGCCCTGGTGCTCCGCACCATTCTCGATCCGGCCAGTCCGCTGTTTCGAGAGGCGCGTTGCCTGATCGAAGAGGAGGTGGAGGTGCGCGAGGCGGCGTCGTACCATTCGATGCTCGCGGCGGTCGCCGATATACGCTTCTTATCTGCTAAAGCGGGTCTGGCTTCGAACCGGACCTGGCAGGCTGGTCCGGTTCGTGGCGGGTGCAGACCGTGGGTCTGGACGCCCTCTATGCCAGCATGGCGCACACATAGGATCGTGCTTCGCCGAAACACGATCCTATGTGTGTACGCCGATTCCGGCACGCGACCACCGTCCTGCATGGGCAGCGTCGGCCGGAGCGTTTGCAGGACTGTACATCGGCGGCGTGCGTGCGCGGTTGAAAGGCCGGGCGTCAGCGCTCGTAGATACCGACGACGCGGTTCTGTTCGATGATGGCGTCCGCGTACTGGTCGAGGAACTCCTGACGCGTCGGTGTGCCGTCGACCGAGCGATCGAGCGCGTAGACCCAGAAGTAGTAGTGGTGTGGGCCGTGGCCGGCCGGCGGACGCGGGCCGCCGTAACCCTGCGCGCCGAAGTCGTTCGGACCGGGCCGGAACCGCCCGTCCGAATCCGGGCCGAGCTCGGTGGTGTCGGCCGATATGCCGTAGAGCGTCCAGTGCGTGAAACCGCGCGGCATCGGCGCGTCCGGGTCGTGGCAGATCAGCGCGAGCTCGACCGTGCCCTGCGGTGTGCCGCTGACGGTCAGGGTCGGAGCGACGTTGTCCCGATCCTTGGCATGACGGTCGCCGAGGCGCCCGTCGGTGCCGATATCGGAACTGGAGACCTTCAGATCCTTGATGTTCAGTGCCAAGGTTCATCCCTCCTGTTCAGCGCAGGCGAGCCACGAGACGTCCATGCTTCGCGATTCAATGTACGCCAGGCCTGTACCCATCGGCCCATGATCATGAACACTTACCGTGCCATGTGAACGGTTAGTGTTCATGATCATGGGAACGGGCCGTGGGTGGGGTGGCAGACTGGCGAGCATGGCGAACCCAGTCTCGGCCGTGAGCGTCGCCGGCAGAATGGCCGGTGCCGCACGTGCCTTCATCGAGTCCCTGGAACCCGAGCAGCGAGCGAGCGCATGCGCGCCGTTCGACTCGCCCGATCGCCGCGAATTCACCTATCTGCCGGGGCCGCGTCCCGGACTCGCTCTCGATCAGATGACCGCGGAACAGCAGGCGCTCGCGATGGACTTGCTGGCGACGGGGCTGTCTGAGCACGGATTCGCGACGGCCCAGGCGATCATGCAACTGGAAGCGATCCTGGCGGAGATCGAACAGTCCATCGGAAAGCCGGGGTGGGAGCGGAGGCATCCGGAGTATTACTGGTTCCGGGTACTGGGTGAACCCGGCGGCGTCCAACCGTGGATGTGGAAGGTCGGCGGCCACCATCTCTGCGTCGAGATGACCGTCGTCGGAGAGGCCGTCGCCGGCACGCCACAGTTCTTCGGCGCCAACCCGGCGACGATTCCGCACGGCCACGACGACGGCGGCCGACGTACGCTTCCGGATGAGGAAGACCTCGCTCGTGCCCTGCTCGCGGAGTTGACTGCGGAACAGCGAGAGCTGGCCGTGACCGGCCCGGTGGCGCCAAAGGATATCCTGACCAGGCACGACCCGGTGGCCGACGTGGGCGAGATCCCATCCGGGCTGCTCGCCGGTGATATGCACGCCGACGCCCAGCAGCGGCTCGTCCGGCTCGTCCGCAACTACCTGGAACGGGTTGTCCCGGAGATCGGCGACGCGGCATGGCGGGAGATCGACGACGCAGGGCTGGACCGGGTGTCGTTCCGCTGGGCCGGTGCTCTGGAACCGGGACCCGGCCACGGGCACTACTACGCCGTTCTCGGCCCCACCTTCCTGCTCGAGTACGACAACACGCAGAACGACGCCAACCACATTCACACCGTGTGGCGGGATCTGCGGAATGACTGGGGCGAGGACATTCTGGCCGGCCATTACGCCGCTCATCCGCACGGCTCGTGATACGCCGATGCCCTCGCCGCAGCACATACGGCGAGGGCATCGACCGCCCACGCGGATTATCCGAGGTGAACGCGGCGGCGGGTCAGCAGCGCGACCGCCGCGCCGCCGGCGAGAAGCACGCCGCCTACGGTGATCAGCCATCCAGACAGCGCCGAGCCGGTGTCCGGCAGGTCGCCGTCCTTGCCCGTGTCCGCGCCGGTTCCGGTATCCGAGCCGCCGTCCGGGCCGGTTTCGGTATCCGAGCCGCCGCCGGTGTCCGCACCGTTTCCGTCGTCGCGCCCGGACGAGTCCCCCGTGCCGTCGTCGGTACCGCTGTCGGAGCCTTCGTCGCCCCCGGCGCCGTTATCGTCGCCGGTGTCGCCTCCGTCACCGTTGTCGGCGCCGTCGTCGTCACCACCCTCGTCACCGGGAACGTCCCGCGCCGCCTCGACGATGAACTCCTCGGACAGCTCGACGTCGGCCGCGGTCAGCGTCGCGGTGGACGTGCCCACCGGATAGTCGGCCGGGACGGTCCAGCTCAATTCGCCGGTCCCGTCGTCGCCGACGGTGGTGGCCCCGACCTCGGCCTCCATCCCGCCCGCCAACGTGATGGTGAAGCTCAGCGGGTCGAGCTCGGTTCCCGGCTCGTAGAAGTCGGCGAAGGCGGGTGCACCGTCCTCGGTCAGGGTCGCCGGTACGGCCGTCGCCGACGCGACACCGTCGTCGATCGTCAGCGGTGCGTCGGAGAGGTCGAGGGCGGCGAACTCCACGTCCGGGTATTCGACCAGCTCGCCGCTGTCCAGGCTCTTGCTCGCGACATCGGCGGTGAGCACACCGGTGTCACCATCCACGACGATCTGCGGGTCGGTGAGCGTGAGCTGCAACAGCGGGCCGTCGCCGTAGTCGTGCCCGGCGAAACGCACCTCGCCGGCGAAGCTCAGCTCCGCCGTGGTCTCGCCGACAGTCCCATGTCCCTTGGCGAACCGGAAGGTGCCGTCGTCGTTACGCGTCGCCGGTTCGCGGACGTCGATGGAGCCGTGGGCGATATTGCCCTCGATGTAGTTCCGGAACGACTCGCGCACCCCCCAATCGAGCGTGCCGTCGCCCGCGGTCGCGCCGTCATCGGTACGGACGACGACCGTCGCCTCGGCCCCCGGCGTCAGATGCTCACCACGGAACGTGATCGACTCGCCTTGCTTCACCGTGGACGGAGAGACGGTGAAGGCCGGCTCGTCCGGCTCGGGGTCAGGATCGGGATCTGGGTCTGGGTCGGGATCGGGGTCGGGATCTGGGTCGGGATCTGGGTCGGGATCCGGGTCTGGGTCAGGATCCGGGTCAGGATCCGGGTCTGGCTGATCGTCGGCGAACGTGATCGGGACGAAGACGTCCTGGCTGCGGTCCGCACGGTGATCCTCCTCGATGGCGTCCTGTGCCTGCGCCGAGTTGAAGCCGGCGACGTAGCACTGCACCTCGCGGCAGTCCTCGCCGGAACCGGTCACGGTGCCCGGGACGGTGAACGTGCGGCTGAGGCTGCCGTCGTCGTCGGTCTCGATCACCCCGTGACCGAGCCAGCCGGTCGGCCAGCCGTAGGTCTCGTGCTTCGCCGTGTCAGCGGTGATCGCGATGGAGATCTTCCGGTTCGGTGCGAAGCCGGTGCCGGTCACCGAGATCTCGTCGCCGACCTTGAGCTCTTCGGTCGGCTCGACGGTCAGCTCCGGTTCCGCGTCCGGCTCCTCACCTGGGTCGCCGTCGTCGGCCACGGAGACCGGAACGGCGATCTCGTGGTCGGGGTTGGCGGCCGCCCCACCCGCGGCGTAGGTGTAAACGCCGTGGTTGCCGTCGACGTCCGCGTCATCGCCGACGGTAAGCGTCGTGGAGAACGTTCCCTCGGCAGTCAGCTCCGCATACTGCCCGAGAATCGCGCCGCGATACTGGTCGGGTACCTGGTCGAGCGTGGTCTGCGGCATCGCCCAGCGCTGGTCGATCACGGTGCGGGCACCGGACGGTGCGCCCACGGAAGGTTGCCAGGTGTCGGCGAACTCGCCGAAGACCACGTAGACACCGGCCGGCAGGCCGGCCGGAACGGGCGGCCGGGTCGCGGTGTTGGCTTCCGGGTCGAACCCGGTGCCGCGGACGACGATCTCGTCTCCGGCATCGACCTCGGTGTCACCGAGCGGCGTCTCTCCATCAGCCGCGAAGACCTCGACCGTCGGCTCCCAGACTGGCTCCTCGGGTTCCTCGGGTTCTTCGGGCTGCTCGGGTTCTTCGGGCTCTTCCGGTTCCCCGGGTTCTTCAGGTTCCTCGGGCTCTTCGGGCTCCTCCGGTTCTTCCGGCTGCGGCTCGAGCGTGACCGAGAAGCTCACGGGATCGAGCGCGACGTCCGGCATCTCACCGGCGTAGAAGACGTCCCAGCCGATCGCCTCCATGGCGTCCGGCAAGCCGGTGGCTTCAGCGTCGGTCACGGTCACGACGCCGTCGTCGTCCGGGGTCAGGTCTGCGTCGTCGAGGTCGACCGTGGCGAACTCGAGGTCCTCGCTCGTCTCCAGCGCCGGTGGGTCCACGTTCGGGTTGGCGCCGACGAACGGCCGGTAGTCGGCGTCGACGACGAGCGTTCCCTCGTCCCCGTCCAGCTGCAGGCGGACGTTGCGTACGGTCAGCTCCAGCACGGGGCCGTTGCCGTAGTCGTGGCCCCAGGTATAGACCTGACCGTCGAATGCCAGCTCTGCGCGGCCGGTTCCTGAATCGATCGCTCCGGCGGCATTCGGAAAGGTGAAGGGACCTCGTGCGTTGCCGGAGCCGTCCTGCCACTCCGCGCCGTCGCTGGTGACGATCTCCCCGCCGGCGATAGGCCCGGCGATGTAGTTGCGATATGACGTCCGTAAGCCCCATTCGAGGCTACCGCCCGACACCGGGCGGGCAGCGCTGTCAGTGCCGTCCTCGCCGGCCGTCAGCGCGCCTGCGCCGATCGTCGCGCTCATGCCTCCGAAACTCAACACGGCGGCCAAGCCGGCTACTGCCGAGCGTCGTAGCGCCCGGCGCCCCCTCTCGTGTGTACTCACGTCAGTTCTCCCTGGTAGGTGCGGAAGGTGCCGTGCGGTGCCGACCGGCGACGAACGCCCCGGTACCGGCGGCGAGCAGCACCGTCGCGAGCGCTACACCGGTGGTGACCGGCTTCCCGGTGGCGGCGAGATCGTCGGCCGCGTCGGCGGCCTTCTCCGTGGTGGCGTTGTCACCGGTGGCGCCGTCGTCACCGGTGGTGCCGGTACCGTTCGCCGAGGCCGGGCCGTCGTCGGATCCGGCGTTGTCGCCTGCTCCGCCGCCCGCACCCTGCGCACCCTGGGCGTCGGAACCGTCGTCACCTGTGTCGGTCCCGCCGGACTCGTCGTCGCTCGCACCGGATCCGGCGAAGGTCACCGGGACGAGCACATCGGCGCTGCGGTCGGCTGTGCGGGTGTGGTCGGCCCGTGTCCCGACGACGCAGCCGTCGGGCGCGGCCGATGGATCGAGGCAGTCGGTGAACTCGTCCCGCGCGGCCACATGGAGCTCGACGCTGAACGAGCCGGTGCCGTTCACCTCCTCGAACGGCTGCGCCAGGCCTTCGCCGTAGGACGGCGGGTTCGACGAGATCCAGGCCGACGTGCCGCCTCCGCCCTCCATATCCGCTCCACCCAGGCATGGCGTGGGCTGCTGGCCCGCGCCGTTGTCAACGCAGAGCACGACGTATACGCCCTTGTTCAGGTCGAATCCCGATCCGTTGACGGTGATGGTCTCCCCGTCCGGATCGAGGCCGTCGGACTTGGAGACGGTGACGGTCTGCCCGTCCGGGCCGGTGGCCGTCGTCGTCGCTGTCGCCACGGCCGGTAGTGACAACGCGCCGGCGGCGGCCAGTGAGATCGCGGCCGTCGAGGTCAGCACGGTTCGGCGTGATGGGCGGCGATGCATGTGCCGGCGCAGAGCGAGGGCACGCGGTGTCCGCATCGTTGGTGTGGGCATCCTCCACCTCGGGTTGGTTTCGGTATGGATGTCGGCAAGGATGGCAAAGGTTAGCCTTGCCTGTATTCGGATAGGCTAGCCTTAATTGATCCGACTGAGGAGGGGCCCGTGACTACGATGACCACGGTGGACCGACCGTCGTTCTCTCAGCGGCTACGGGAGCGCAGCTGGACGCTGCATCAGCGAGCCGAGGGTGCCGGTTTCATGAAAGCGCTGATGAACGGGGAGATCGAGCGCGCTGGATACGCCCTGATGGTCAGCCAGCACCTGTTCATCTACGACGCGCTGGAGACCACGGAGTGTGATCTTCGCGACAATGAGGTCGCCGGTCCGTTCATCACCGAACGGCTGCATCGGGTCCCCAGCCTCCGCGCCGACCTGGACGCTCTGCTGGGCACGGACTGGGCCGAGCGGGCGGAACCGCTGCCGGCCACCCGGACCTACGCGGCCCGGATCCGGGAGATGGCCGCCTGGCCAGGGGGTTTCGTGGCACATCACTACACGCGGTATCTGGGCGACCTGTCCGGCGGGCTGGCCATCGGCCGGGTAGTGGCCCGGGTTTACGGCCTCGACGGCCCCGGGGTCAGCTTCTATCGGTTCGATCGGATCGACAAGCCGAAGGTCTTCAAGGACGAGTACCGGCACCGGCTGGACAGCACGGCCTGGGAGCCGGATGAGCAGGAGCGCATCATCGACGAGGTGCTCAACGCCTACCGGCTCAACACCGAGGTGTTCGCCGATCTGGCGCGGGAGCTCGGTATGGGCGCTCCGCGCTGATGGCGGCGAACCAGACAACCGGCCGTGGCGCCGTCGGCCAGAACCGGTTGCGACGTCCGCGCCGAGTGCTGACGCTGCTCACTCTTCCGGTTGCCCTCGGGCTGCTGGCCGGCGGCTGCATGGACACCTCCGACGACGGGAACAGGGGCGAGGGCGTCCACCGCGCTGCGGCCACGGGCGGCGCGGGGGAAGGCGCAGGGAGCGGCGGGGCGAGCGGCGGGGGCGATCCGGCGATGGTCGATGCGTGTCCAGAGCCGGTCGAGGGATTCGCCGTCTCGGTTGACGCCGACGGCGAACCGATCGAGACCGCGGACAGCGACGCCGGTGTCAAGCGTGGCGGTGACCTGCCGGACCCGCACACGCTCACCGGCCCGTCGACGGCCCAGATCGCCGACGAGGACATCCACCCGGTCGTCGACGACCCGCGGCCGGAGCTGCCCGTCGTCGTCGAGTCGTGCGACGGCGAGACCGTCCAGGTCGCCGACGCGAGCCGGATTCTCGCCGTGGACCTGTACGGCACGCTTGCCGAGATGGTGTTCAGCATCGGCCTCGGCGACCGTGTGGTCGGGCGGGATACCTCTACGGGGTTCCCGCAGGCCGAGCACCTGCCGCTGGTCACGCCCAGCGCGCACGACCTGAACGCTGAGGCCATCCTGGCAATCGATCCGACGGTGGTGCTCACCGATGCCAGCATCGGGCCGCCGGAGGTTCAGCAGCAGCTTCGTGACGCCGGCATACCTGTCATCTTCTTCGACGACGCGCGCACCATCGACGGTGTTCCCGGACAGATCCGGGCAGTGGCGGGTGCGCTCGGCGTGCCCGAGGCCGGCGAAGCGCTCATCGAGCGAACCCAGGCCGAGATCTCCGCGGCGATGGCGATGGCACCGGACGACGGCGCCCCGCTCCGGATCGCGTTCCTCTACATGCGCGGAGGGATGGTGCAGCTGCTGGCCGGTCCCGGTTCGGGGGCGGACGCGATGATCTGCGCGATCGGGGCGGTCGACGTGGGCACGGACATCGGGCTCGAACGTTCCTTCACGCAGATCACGTCGGAGGCGCTGATCGAGGCGGCCCCGGACGTCATCATCATGATGACGGAAGGTCTGAACTCCATCGGTGGTGTCGACGGGTTGGAGAAGGTGCCCGGAGTCGGTCAGACACCGGCGGGTCAGAACCAGCGCGTCGTCGACATGGATGACACCCAGCTGCTCAGCTTCGGGCCGCGGACCGGCCAGACCATCGCCGCGCTGGCTGAAGCCGTCTACGTGCCGTGAGCACCGACGTCTCCAGGACGGACAGCCAGACGCCGCCCGCAGATGCGGAGGTGCGGCGGGACCGGCCTCCGCACGGTGGTCGGCGCGCGCCGTCCAGGCGTGTGCGGGCAGCGGTGCTGATCGGCGGGCTGGCCGCTGCGCTGGCGATGGTGGCGGTGGTGTCAGCCGGGAGTGGCCAGCTGGCGATCCCGCCCGGTGAGGTCGCCGGTTCGGTGCTTCACCGGGTGGACGGCGGGCTGGAGTCGTTGCTGGCGCGGTTCGGCGTCGTCGCTGATCTGCCGCTGGACGTGGGGCCGTTGCCGTCGCACGCGCAGGGGGAGAACACGCTGTGGCTGGTGCGGTTCCCGCGTGTGGTGCTCGCGATGCTGGTGGGCGCCGCGCTGGCGACCGCAGGCGCGCTGATGCAGGGCATCTTCGGCAATCCCCTGGCCGAACCCGCGCTGGTCGGCGTCTCACCGGGAGCGGCGGTCGGCGCGAGCCTGGTGTTCGTCACCGGGGCCAGCTTCCTCGATGAGTGGACCGTTCCGGTGGCGGCGTTCAGTACCGGTCTGTGTGCGACGCTGCTGGTCTACCTGCTGTCTCGTTCCGGCGGCCGGACCGAGGTGGTCACCCTGATCCTGACCGGCGTGGCTGTCACCGCGGTCGCGTCCGCGCTGGTCGCCTTCAACACGTTCGTGGCGAACCCGGAGGCGCGCGAGCAGATCGTGTTCTGGCAGCTCGGCAGCCTCAACGGCGCACGATGGCCGGCGGTGACCGCGGTGCTGCCGTTCGTCGTCGTCGGGCTGGTCGCCGCGGTGCTGCTGGCTCGATCCCTCGACCTGCTCGCCCTCGGGGACCGGGCGGCGCGACACCTCGGGGTCAATGTGGAGCGGTTGCGGATCGTGGCCATCGTCGTCGTGGCGATGCTCGTCGGCTCGGGCGTCGCTTTTGCCGGGGTGATCGGCTTTGTGGGACTGGTTGTTCCACATCTGATCAGGATGGTGGCCGGTCCCGGCCATCGGGTGCTCTTGCCGGCCAGCGCGCTCGGGGGTGCCGTGTTGCTGGTGGGCGCCGACCTGGTGGCGCGGACCGCGATCGCCTACGCGGATCTTCCGCTCGGCATGCTCACCGCGCTGGTGGGAGGGCCGTTCTTCTTCTGGCTGTTGCGCCGCACCCGTAGCCGGGCAGGTGGTTGGGCGTGATCGGGCGGTCCGTGTCGCGACGTCGGCGGATACCGGTGCGGCTGGATCCGGGTGAGGTGATCGCGGCGGCGCACGGTGCCGGGGTGGTCCTCGGCGGTGCCCGCGTGCTCGACGACGTCACGGTCGATGTCCGCACCGGAGAGGTTTTGGCGTTGGTCGGGCCGAACGGGGCCGGGAAGTCGACCCTGTTGTCGGTGCTGGCCGGCGACCTCGCCCCCGTGTCCGGGTATGCCGAACTGATCGGACGGCCGCCGCGACGGTGGTCCGCGGCCGAGGCGGCGATGCGCCGAGCCGTCCTGCTTCAGCAGGTCAGTCTGTCGTTCCCGTTCACCGTTGCTGAGGTCGTGCGCATGGGCCGATCGCCGTGGGCGGGTACCGAGCGGGAGGACGAGGACGAGCAGGCCGTCGCCGAGGCGATGGCCACGGCGGATGTGGCCGCCTTCGCCGAGCGCCGTTTCAACACGTTATCCGGAGGTGAACGAGCACGGGTGGCGCTGGCCCGAGTGCTCGCCCAGCGTGCGCAGCTGGTCCTGCTCGACGAACCTACCGCCGCGCTCGATCTGCACCATCAGGAGATGGTGCTCGGCGTGGCGAGGCGTCGTGCGGCGGCGGGGGACGCCGTCGTCGTGGTGCTGCACGACCTGAATGTGGCGGCCGGGTACGCGGATCGGATCGTGGTCTTATCCGATGGTTCGGTTGCCGCGGTCGGCTCTCCGCAACAGGTGTTCACCAGCGGGTTGCTGAGTGAGGTGTACATGCACGAGGTGGAGGTGCTCGATCACCCGCGGGCGTCGACGCCGATCATCCTGCCACGCCGTTGAAACACGGGTCGCATGCCTGAGTCCGCGGCGGAGACGATGGCCTTCGCTCGCAGGAATGCGCATCTACCAGCGCCTTTTCCCGCCGCCCCCACGTCAACGTTATGACGGCGAGGCCCCTTCATCGAGGCCCTCGATATACGCCTGTAGGCCGTCCAGGAGGCGGGCCAGACCGAACTCGAAGTACTGCTCGTGAGTCCAGGAGAACGTGTCCTCGGATAGGCCGGCCATCGTCGGGTACCGGCCGCTCTCCATGGCTTTGGTCAGTATCGGCTCCTGGGTGGCCCAGAACTCCTCGGTGCTGACGCCGGAGTGTTCCTCCGCCCGCTTCTCGCCGAGATGCGCACGGGCGGCGCTCTCCACGAAGTTGAACACCAGGCTGAGCACCATGAGCATCTCCGGATCGCTCAGCCGGGTACCTGACCGCAGATGGGTGAGGACGTACTCCAGTCCCGCCAGGCCGTTCGGGCCGAGTAGCGGTCGGCTCTGGTCGACGAACGGATACCACGGATGCTCCAGGCAGAGCTGCCAGTGCTCGCGTGCTGCCATCTCGAGCAGCTCGCGCCAGCCGAGCGAAGGTGATTCCGCGATCTCGGGCGGTGCTTCGGAGACCCGGTCGAGCATGAGGTCGAGAAGCTCGTTCTTGCCCGGGATGTAGCGGTACAGCGACATGGTGCCGACATCCAGCTTGGTGGCCACCTTGCGCATGGAGAGGGCTTCCAGGCCCTCGGCGTCGGCGATCTCGATCGCGGCGGTGACGATCCGGTCCAGCGTCAGCCCCGGCTTGGGGCCGCGGGTGGGACGCTCACGCAGGTTCCAGAGCAGCTCCAGGCTGCGGTTGACGTCGCCGCTGCCGCTGTACTCGGTCGTCATGGTTCCCACAGCTTAGCCACGGTGGGTGCGGCACGCTGCACGCCGCCCGGGACGGCGAAATAAATGCGTGCACTGTACGCGTTGACGGGTATAGTGTACGCAGTTGTGTGCTGTGCGCGAGAGGAAAGGAGGCGCAGTGACACTCACCGAACCCGCGATCGTGGCCGAAGGGCTCCGTAAGCAGTACAAAGAGAAGCGGGCCCTGGACGGGTTCGACCTCACCGTCCCGCCAGGCATGGTTTACGGCCTGCTCGGCCCGAATGGAGCGGGCAAGACCACCGCCGTTCGAATCTTGGCCACGCTCGTCAAGCTGGACGGCGGGCGGGCGGAGGTGGCCGGCTTCGACGTCGCCGCCAAGCCCCGGCAGGTCCGTCGGCGGATCGGCTTCACCGGTCAATTCGCCGCCGTGGACGAGGTGCTGACGGGCCGGCAGAACCTGCGCATGTTCGGGCGGCTGTTCCATCTTGGTGCGAAGGACGCGGTTCGCCGTGCCGATGAGTTGCTGGAGCAGTTCGACCTGATAGACGCGGCGAACAAGGGCGTCAAGGAGTACAGCGGCGGCATGCGTCGCCGGCTTGATCTCGCGGCCAGCATGATCCTGGCGCCGCAGGTGCTGTTCCTGGATGAGCCGACCACCGGGCTGGACCCGCGCAGCCGGAACGAGGTGTGGGAATCGATCCGATCCCTGGTCTCGCAGGGGACGACGGTGCTGTTGACCACTCAGTACCTGGATGAGGCGGACCAACTCGCCGAGCGGATCGCGGTGATCGACCGCGGTCGTGTGATCGCCGACGACAGCCCGGCTGGGTTGAAGAACCGGATCGGAGGCGATCGGATCGAGGTGGTCGCCTATCAGACGGCGGACCTTCCGGCCGTGGCCAAGGCGGTGAGCCGCGCGGCGTCGGCGGAGCCGGAGATCGACGACGAGGGCCGTAAGGTGCACGCCGAGGTGCGAGACCGGGTGGCCGCGCTGACGGAGGTGGCTCGCAGCCTGCAGGACCAAGGGCTGGCGATCGAGGACATCGGCCTGCGGCGGCCGACTCTGGACGAGGTGTTCCTGACCCTGACCGGCCACCACGCGGAGGAAGAGGAAGGGGTTGTGGCATGAGTACGCCGAGTATCGTTCGGCCGGGCGCCGACGCCGGCGGCCGGCCTGAGATGGACGTCGACGGACTGGGGCAGCGGCTGCACTGGGCCGTCGCCGATTCGTGGACGATCGTCCGCCGCGGCTTGACCCACTACGTCCGGCAGCCGAGCAACATCGCCTGGCAGCTGGGGTTCCCGATCGTGTCCGTGCTGTTGTTCGGGTACGTCTTCGGCAGTGCGATGTCCGTCCCGGGCGGTGGGGACTACCGGGAGTTCCTGATGCCCGGCATGTTCGGCATGACCATGGCGATGGGGTTCATGAACACCGCCTACGTCGTCGTCTACGACACTGCGCGCGGCGTCACGGATCGCTTCCGTTCCATGCCGATGGCGCCGTCGGCGGTGGTGACCGGCCGCGGAGGCAGCGATCTGATCGGGGCCGCCATGGACCTGCTGGTGCTGGCGATGACGGCGTTGGTGGTCGGCTGGCGCTCGGACGGTGGTCTGCCGGCGACGCTGGCCGCCTTCGCGCTGTTCCTGCTGCTCAGGTTCGCGTTGATCTGGGTCGGCATCTGGCTGGGTATGTTAGTGCCGAATGAGGAGGCGGCCGGCAGTCTGTTCGCGGTCGCGTTTCCGTTCGCGATGATCTCCAGCGTGTTCGTGGCTCCGGCCCAGATGCCGGACTGGCTGGCCGCGATCGCGTTGTGGAACCCGGTCTCGTCAACCGTGACCGCCGCCCGGGATCTGTTCGGTAACCCGGTCGCTCTCGGCGACACCTGGGTCGAGCAGAACGCCTTGCTGATGGCGATCGTCTGGCCGATCGTCATCACGGCGGTCTTCCTGCCGCTCGCCGTCCGGCGCTTCCAGCGGCTCAGCCGCTGACCTGGATCGCCCGAGGCCGAGGGCGATGCCGGCGCCGCACAGGAGTACCCCTGTCATCGCCGGTATCGCCCAGGCCGAATTGCCGAGCATCAAGCCGGCAAGGTAACCGGAGATCGGCATGATGCCGATGAACAAGCCGGCCCGGTCGGCGCCGAGCCGCGCGACCCCGCTGTACCAGAGCAGAAACGCGATCGCCGTGGTGCCGACCGCCATGTACAGCAGAGCCAGGGTCTCGCTGGAGGTGGGCGCCTGGACGATCCGCTCGCCGGTGACCAGGCTCACCGCTGCGAGCATCGGGGCGGCGATCAGGCAGGTCCCGGTGGACAACTGCAGCGGCGTGAGTTCCTTCAGTACCGGCACGGCTAGCAGCGTGAACCCGACCTCGCAGGCCAAGAACGCCAGCGCGTACGGCCAGGCGAACAGAGGAGCACCGGTGGCGCCGTGAACCAGCACGATACCGGTCACCACGCAGGCGCTGCCCGCCACGGTGTGCCGGCGGATCGAGTCACCCCTGGTGGCCGGGCCGAGCAAGGCGAGGATGAGTGGCGCGGCGCCCACCACCGCGGCCATGAACGCCGGGTCCGCGTGCCGGGTCCCCTCGATGAGCAGCCAGTTGAACGCGGCCAGGCCGGTGGCCGCGATCGCGATCAGACGTAAGGCATTGGCCGGTGTCACCCGAAGCACGCCGACCACCGCGGCGGGCGACCGGATGATGAGAATCGCCAGCAGGATCAGTCCGGCGAGAAGGTAACGCCATGCCTGGCCGGCGAGGACGGGGTAATCCTCCAGGGTGGGGGCGATGGCGATCGATGTGCCGACGATGGTCATGCCGATCGCGCAGGTGGTGGCCCCCACGGCGGTGGCTGTCCGGTGCTGGCCGGATACCTGTGCAGACTTCACGGCTTGAACTCTGCCGGGTTATCTGGCCTATAGACAGGGCCAGTATTGGAGTGCTTCACTGGGCCAGTGCCATCGGAGAGCGCCGACCGTCTCGCCGCCCGGTGCGGCGCTGCGCCGGCGAGGGGCAAAGCCGACTGGTTGCGGTCGCAACTGATCGACGCGATCCACGACGGTTGGTTGAAGACCGGCGATGTGCTCCCCGGGGCGCGTGACCTGGCTGCCGCCCTGGGTGTGTCGCGCGGAACCATGGATGCCGTGTACACCCAGCTCGTGGCGGAGGGATTCGTACGCCAGGAGCCACGGCGCAGACCGGTGGTGGCGCGCGTGCCGGGTTCCGGGCCATCGGTCCCGGAGAGGCTGACGTCGGCCGCGCCACCGCCGTCGCCGGGCGTGCCGGACCCGTCGCTGTTTCCGCATCGGGCCTGGGCGGCGGCCACCCGGGCGTCGCTGGCGAAGATGGCCGGGGAGGATCTCGGATATCCGGACCCGGCCGGCCATCCTCGGCTGCGCACCGTGCTGTCCGACTGGCTGCGCCGGACCCGCGGGGTATCGACGAGACCCGACGACATTCACGTCACCGCGGGGATCGCCCATGCGATGGCGTTGCTCGCCGACGTGCTCGGTGCCGGCACCTGGACATTAGAGCGCCCGGGTTCGCCAGGGACGACGCACATGATGCAGCAGTTGGTGAACGTCATCCAGGTGCCGATCGACAACCACGGCATGGTGCCTGCGGCCATCCCAGCCGAAGCCGGGGCGGTGCTGGTGACACCGACGCACCAATACCCGACCGGGGTCCTGATGCCCGCCGATCGGCGCCGTGCTCTGGTGGACGCGAGCGGGGCGGCCGGCCGTTGGGTCATCGAGGACGATTGGGACTCACATCTGGCCTCGGCAGGTATCCCGGCGGCCATGCAGGCGTTGGCGCCGGACACGGTGGTGCTGATGGGATCCTTGTCCAAGTCGCTGGCCCCGGGTTTGCGGCTGGGCTGGATCGTGGCGCCGCCGCCCGTTGTGGAGCGGCTGCGTGAACTGCGTGAGCGCTCTGACCTCGGCGTGTCCGTCGTCGTTCAATTGGCTGTCGCGGAACTGATCGAGTCGGGAGGGCTGGATCGGCATCTTCGTCGGGCGCGGGCCGAATACGCTCGACGGCTGGAGCGGCTGGCCGAGCATGTGCGGGCGCACGGCCGGCTCACCCCGGGTCCGGGCGGCGTCCATGCGTTCGTGCGAACCCCCGAGCCGGAAATCCTCGTCTCGGAGATGGCGAGAATCGGCGTGCCCGCGGTCGCCGTCGACGACGACCGCCATCCAGGAGCCCTGATCTCCGTCGCCGCCTTCACTCACCACCCGCCCACGCCTAAATGATCATGTTTGGTAGGTTTTCTCGTGCCGCAACAGGTCTGCAGACATGGTACGGCGCGAGAAAACCTACTTCACATGATCATTTAGGTGGGGTGGGTGTTAGACGGAGGCGCTCTCCCTGGCGAGTTCCTGGTCGCCGATCACCGCAGAGCGACGCTTGGAGATCCAGATGGCGGCGACGACGATCAGCGCGGCGACCGCGGCGATCGTGTACCGGAGGCCATCGTTGGCGTCCGGGCCGATGGTCATCGTGACGATCGCCGGTGCGATCAGCACGGAGACCAGGTTCATCACCTTCAACAGCGGGTTGATGGCCGGACCGGCGGTGTCCTTGAACGGGTCACCGACGGTGTCGCCGATCACGGTCGCATCGTGTGCCTCGGAGCCCTTGCCGCCGTGGTGGCCGTCCTCGACGATCTTCTTCGAGTTGTCCCACGCTCCGCCGGAGTTGGCCAGGAAGACCGCCATCAGCACGCCGGACGCGATCGCTCCGCCGAGGTAGCCGGCGAGTGCGCCGACGCCCAGGCCGAACCCGACCGCGATCGGCGCCATCACCGCCATCAGGCCCGGCGTGGCGAGCTCACGCAGCGAGTCCTTGGTGACGATGTCGACGACGCGACCGTACTCGGGCCGGGAGGTCCCGGCCATGATCCCCGGGTCCTCGCGGAACTGCCGGCGAACCTCGAACACCACGGCCCCGGCCGCGCGGCCCACGGCGCTGATCGCCAGCCCGGAGAACAGGAAGACGACGCTGGCGCCGATGATCACGCCGACCAGGACGCTCGGCGTGACGATGGTCAGTGCGAACGACGTGTCGTCGCGCAACGAGTCCAGGGTCTCTCCGACAGCGGTCAGCTCGCGACCGATGACGTCCATATAGGACCCGAACAGTGCGGTGGCCGCCAGCACGGCGGTGGCGATGGCGATGCCCTTGGTGACCGCCTTGGTGGTGTTGCCGACGGCGTCGAGCTCGGTCAGCAGCTGGGCTCCTTCGCCCTCGACGTCACCGGACATCTCGGCGATGCCCTGGGCGTTGTCCGCGACCGGCCCGAAGGTGTCCATGGCGACGATCACGCCGACCGTCGTCAGCAGCCCGGTACCGGCCAGGGCGATGAGGAACAGCGAGACCAGAAGCGAGCCGCCGCCCAGCAGGAACGCGCCGTAGACGGCTGCACCGACGACGAGTGCCGTGTAGACCGCGGACTCCAGCCCCAGCGCGAACCCGGACAGGATCACCGTGGCCGGGCCGGTGAGCGAGGTGCGCCCCACATCCTGGGTCGGTTTCTTGTCAGTGCCGGTGAAGTAGCCGGTGAGCCAGAGGATGACGCTGGCCAGAACGATGCCGATGATCACGGCGCCGGTGGCGAGCAAGCGCGGGTCGCCGTCGTGCTCGCTCCCGATTCCGCCTTCGAGCTCCTCGAACGTGCCGGGTAGGTAAGCGAACGCCGCGATGGTGGAGAGTACCGCCGCGATGGCGGCGGAGAGGAAGAACGCCCGGTTGATCGTCTTCAGGCCGCTCTCCCCTTCCCGAGCCCGGGTGAGGAAGATGCCGAGCACCGCGGTGAGGGCGCCGATCGCGGGGACGATCAGCGGGAAGACCAACCCCTCGGCGCCGAACGCGGCGGAACCCAGAATGAGCGCCGCCACCAGCGTGACGGCGTACGACTCGAAGAGGTCGGCGGCCATGCCGGCGCAGTCGCCCACGTTGTCGCCGACGTTGTCCGCGATGGTGGCGGCGTTGCGCGGATCATCCTCGGGGATGCCCTGCTCGACCTTGCCCACCAGGTCCGCGCCCACGTCGGCGGCCTTGGTGAAGATGCCACCGCCGACACGCATGAACATCGCCAGCAGCGCCGCACCGAAGCCGAAGCCTTCCAAGACTGATGGCGCATCACCCTCATAGAGGAGCACCACGCTGGCCGCGCCGAGCAGGCCTAGGCCGACGGTGGCCATACCCACCACGCCGCCGGTGCGGAAGGCGATCCGCATCGCCGGTTCGCGGCCGTTGTCACGGGAAGCCGCGGCGACCCGCACGTTCGCACGGGTGGCCAGCCACATACCGAGATAGCCGACGGCTGCTGAGAATGCGGCACCTACCAGAAAGAAGATCGAACGGCCGATCCGCACCCCAGCGTCTCCTGGGAGCAGGAACAGCAGCGCGAACGCCAGCGCAGCGAAGACGCTGAGAGTCTTGAACTGCCGGTTCAGGTAGGCGGATGCGCCTTCCTGCACGGCGTGCGCGATCCTCTGCATGTTCTCGGTGCCTTCGCCGGCGGCGAGCACCTCTCGTCGGAACAGTGCTGCCATCACCAGCGCCGCGATAGCGATCAGCGCGACGACGATGACATATGACAGGTTCCCTCCGGACAATGAGATTGCCTGCCCGTCAACGGCGTATACAGGCCCGGTCATTCGTCCTCCTTGACGGAGCCCCGGCGGAGTGCGCCAAGGCTGTGATCGGGAAGATCCCACGTATCAGCCGCGAGATCATGGACAACCATTACAGGCCGGGCAGCGCATCGGTGCGACTCCCGGCCCCATCTGGTCCGGGAGTCTAGATCCCCGCCACGTCAACTTTCACATCGGGTGACGGCGAGAAAGATCTGTGTGACCGTTTACACCCGGTTTGTCGGGCGATGGGGCGGCGTCATGCGCGGTGTCCCGGGCGGTGCGGGGCATGGGCGCCGACGGGGTGTGCTCACCCCTCGCGCAACGCCTCCTCAACCGAGCCATGAATCGGAAATACCTTGGTCAGGCCGGTGATCCGGAAGATCTTCAGGATCCGTTCCTGCGTGCACACCAGCCGTAGCGACCCCTCGTATTGGCGAACTCGCTTCAGTCCGCCGACAAGTACGCCCAAACCGGTTGAGTCTAGAAATTCGACGCGCTGCATGTCAACGACGATGTGGTACTGACCGGCGTCCACGATTTCGACCAACTGCTCCCGCAATTTGGGCGCGGTGTAGACATCGATCTCGCCGGCAACCTCGATTACGGTGCGGTCGCCCAGCGGGCCACTGTCAACACGAGACGACAACGACAGGTCCACCAAGAGCCTCCAGATCGATCACGACGGGTGATCCCCCTCACGATCATGCGTACAAACACTCACGTGACCCTTTGGACGTCCGAGGCCCCCGTCCGGTTCCACTGATGTCGAGCTGTTCCGGCCTCCATAGCAATTGAACCACGTGTCGCCCGTGCCGGCACCGGCGTTTGCCGCATCACATCGGGATGTGCTCGTGCCGTGGCCAGCACCGGAATGCGACACTCTCGAACGTGCGTTGTTCCACCGATCTGATCGACATGCTGCTCGCCGACCCGCGGCGCGCCCGGCGAATCACCCATGTCGAGTCGATCGCAGCCCGGCCCGGCACGCCGGCCGAATGGCCCGGATGGGTGGACCCGGTGGTCCGCGAGCGGTACGAGGCGCGTGGTATCACCGCCCCTTGGCGGCACCAGGCGGAGGCGGCGACGCTGGCCTGGAACGGTCGATCAGTGGTGATCGCCACCGGCACCGCGTCCGGCAAGTCACTCGCGTATCTGCTGCCGTCGTTGACGGCGGCACGGGCAGGCCGTCGGCGAGGCGGGACCACGTTGTACATCTCACCCACGAAGGCCTTGGCCGCCGACCAGCTCCGCGCGATCGACGAGCTCGCCGTGCCGGACGTGGTGGCTACGACATACGACGGCGACACGCCCACCGAGCTGCGGACGATGGCCCGCAACTACGCGACCTACCTGCTGACGAACCCGGATATGTTGCACCGTTCGATGCTTCCGGGCCACCACCGATGGGCCGGCTTTCTGCGTGCGCTGCGGTTCGTGGTCGTCGACGAGTGCCACGAGTACCGCGGTGTCTTCGGCTCGCACGTCGCCCAGGTGCTACGGCGGTTGCGCAGGATCTGTGCGGGCTACGGATCGACGCCGACGTTCGTCCTCGCCTCGGCGACGACGGCAGACCCCGCGGCGACGGCGGAGCGCCTCACCGGTGCCACCGCCGAGGCGGTGACCGAGGACGCCTCGCCACGCGGCGCCACGTCCTTCCTGCTGTGGGAGCCCCCGTTCCAACCGGGCGGCGCCGGCGGTCCGGGCGGCGGCGGTACGGACCAGGACGGTGAACAGGGCAGCCGTCGGAGTGTCTTCGCCGAGACCGCGGACCTATTGGCGGATCTGGTCGTCGCCGATGCGAGGACGGTGGCCTTCGTACGGTCTCGCCGAGCTGCGGAGACGGTAGCCGGGCTTGCCCGCTCGGCGTTACGCACGGTGGAACCCGCCCTCGCCGACCGTGTCGCCTCTTACCGTGCCGGATACCTCGCGCACGAGCGACGGGCGCTGGAGGCCGCGCTGCAGGAGGGGCGGCTGGTCGGAGTAGCGGCGACCACCGCGCTGGAGCTGGGGGTCGACGTCAGCGGGCTGGATGCGGTGCTGATCGCCGGATGGCCGGGGACGCTGGCGTCCTTGTGGCAACAGGCGGGTCGCGCGGGCCGTGCCGGGCGGGACGCCCTTGCGGTGCTGATCGCCAGTGACGACCCGCTCGACTCCTATGTCGTCCATCACCCGGAGGCGGTATTCGGCCGGCCGATCGAAGCCACGGTCCTGGATCCCGACAATCCGTACGTACTGGCACCGCATCTCTGTGCCGCCGCCGCGGAGAGGTCGCTGGCGGACAGTGACCTGGAGCTATTCGGGCCGGCGACGTCGCAGGTGTTGGCCACCCTGGAGGCCGACGGATTGCTGCGCCGCCGGGGAGAACGGCATCCACGCTGGCACTGGACCAGTCGTGACCGGCCGGCCGACCTTGCGGATCTGCGCGGTTCCGGCGGACTGGTCACGCTGGTCGAGCCGGAGACAGGTCGGGTGCTGGGGACGGTGGACGAGGTACGAGCACACTTCGGTGCCCACCCCGGCGCGGTCTACGTGCATCAGGGCGAGACCTACATCGTGCAGTCGCTGGATCTAGACGCCGGGATCGCCCTGGTGGAGCGCGGCGCGCCGGACTACACCACGTCCGCGCAGGAGATCAGCGCGCTGCGGATCGTGGCCGAGTCGGATCGGACCAGCTGGCGGCACGCGCGGCTGACATTGGGCGACGTCGAGGTCACCAGCCAGGTGGTCGGCTACACCAAGCGGTTGCTGGGCACCGGTGAGATCATCGGCAGCGAGCCGCTCGATCTCCCGGAGCGCCACCTGCGCACCCGCGCGGTGTGGTGGACCCTCCCGGATGAGGCGGTCGCGGCCGCGGGTGTCGCCGAGGCGGACGCTCCCGGTGCCGCACACGCGGCGGAACACGCGTCGATCGGCATGCTGCCCCTGATCGCCAGTTGCGACCGCTGGGACGTGGGCGGACTGTCCACGGTTCGGCATCCCGAGACGGGCATGCTGACCGTGTTCGTCCACGACGGTCACCCAGGCGGGGCAGGGTTCGCGGAGCGTGGTTATCACGCGGCCGCCGAATGGCTGCGCATGACCCGACGGACCGTCGCCGAGTGTCCATGTGAACGCGGATGTCCGTCGTGCGTGCAATCTCCGAAGTGTGGCAACGGGAACGAGCCGCTCGACAAGGCGGGCGCGATCCGGCTGCTGGACGTGGTGCTCGGATGACGCACCTGCTGCGCTCGGTGCCGGCGCCGGGCCTGGTCCTGGGCGGCATCGTCTCGGTCCAGCTCGGTGCCGGGATTGCCAAGGGTATCTTCGACAGCCTTCCGCCCAGTGCGGTCGTGTTCATGCGGCTACTGACGTCCGCGGTGGTGGTGACCGCTTTGGGCTGGAGACTGCTCTCCAGATCGCTGCGTAGGTCCACGCGGACAGATCTGCTGGTGCTGGTGGGGTTCGGGCTTGCGCTGGCGACGATGAACTTCGCCATCTACCAATCGTTCGCCCGGATTCCCTTGGGTATCGCGGTCACGATCGAGTTCTTGGGGCCACTCGGTGTCTCGGTGGCGTTCTCACGTCGCAGGCTCGACCTGCTCTGGGTGGCGTTCGCGGCGCTCGGAGTGCTGTTGCTCACGCGCGGCGACACCGACGATCTCGACGCCGCGGGTGTCGGTTTCGCCCTGGTCGCCGCTGCCGGCTGGGCCGCGTACATCCTGCTCAGCGTAGAGACCGGTCGCCGCTTCGAGGGGTCCTCCGGGCTCGCCGTGGCCAGTGTCGTCGGCACGGTGGTGATGGCTCCGATCGGGATCGGCTCCGGTGGTGAGCAGCTGTTGGAACCGGACCTGGTGCTGATCGCGGTGGTGATCGGGCTGCTCTCCTCGGTCGTTCCATACACGCTGGAGCTGGAAGCACTGCGCCGGATGCCACCCAAGGTCTTCGGCATCCTGATGAGCGTCGAGCCGGTCGCGGCGGCTCTGGTCGGGTTGGTTCTGCTGCACGAGGTGCTGCACCCTCGCGAATGGATCGCCATAGGCTGTGTCGTCGCCGCATGCGTCGGCGCCACGCGCACCGGCTCACAGGCGCCGGAGGCGTAGCCGGTTCAGCGCGGGCCCGCGCGTGCACGGCGGGCCTGCGGAGGTAACCACGACGACGCAACGCCCCGGACCGGTACACGGACCTGCACCTCGACTTCGAGGCCGTGGAGCGTGCAGCTGCTCAGCTCGGCACCGTTGGCCTCAGCGATCGCCGCGGCGGCGGCGCAGGCGGCGGACGGATCCTGGCCGGCCCGTGTCGCGCCCGCGATCGCGGCCAGATCGGCCGCGGTGGCCGCCTGCCGACGAGCCGCCTGGCCACCCGCGATGATCGCGGTGACCGTCGTGGCCATCAACAGGGCCCCGATGACGGTCAGGATGAGCACAGAACCGGCGCCCCGCTCTGTGCGCCGCGGCCTGTGCCGCGTGGGGTGGTCAACCGGGCGCAGGCGTCTCACGGCCGTTCCTCCAGGGCGATCGCGTGCCCACTGACCGTGGGACTGAGCGCGGCACCGAGCGGGGCGGGTGCCCGCAGCGACGCTCGTATCTCGATCTTCACCATATTGTCGCCCCACTCGATCTCGACCTCGGCCTGACGGGGCGCGACGGTGCGTGCGATGTCCCGCACGGTCTGGATGCTCTCCCCGCGCGCCGCGGCACGAGCGGCTTCGCGCGCCGCGTCGCTGCACTGCAGCTGGATGGAGGTCAAGCCGATCACCCAGATCGCCGCCATCATGACCAGCGCCAGCGCGGGCAGCGCCGCCGCGAGTTCAGCGGTGACCATGCCGTGTTCCGTGCGTCCGTCCCGATGCGCTCCCGCCGGGCGCCGGCGGGACTGTGCCCGCCGGCGCCGAACGCCGCCTGTCATCCGCCGAAGACCGAGAACGCCTGCTCGAGGACCTTCTCGACCATGCCGCGAACCGTGTCGCTCTTCAGGATCTGATAGAGGACACCACCGAAGCCACAGGCCGCGACGGTCCCGACCGCGTATTCGGCCGTTGTCATACCGTTCTCGCCCTTGCGGCGAATGCGAGCGATGACATTGCGCATTGTGCTTACCTCCCGTACACCGGCAGCCGGCCGGTTGCGGAGCGCCGCTGTTGCGTCGCCGACTCCATGATCGGCTCGTTTGCTTCTATATCCAAGCGTTCAACATTGTTTGTGGATAACTAACCCTGTTAGCGTAATGCCGTGTGGATAAGCTTGTGACGATGTCCGGCGGGTAGCATGCGAAGGCAGCGTCAACCTGCCAGGAAACCGGAACCGGCGACGATGGGCACGATGCCGACGAGGACGAACGCGGGCAGGAAACACAGACCCAGTGGTGCGGCGGCCCGAGCGCCTAACGCCCGGCTCCGCGACTCGGCGGCCCATCGTGCGCTGTGCCTGGCGTCCTGCGCGCTGCGCTCCAGGGCCGGTACCGGTGACGTGCCCCGAGAGGCCGCCGCTCCCAACGCCCGGCCCAGTGGCGCGAGTACCGGATGTTCGGTGAACACGGCCCAACCGTGCGTGGCATCTGATGCGACGCGTGCGGAGGCGGCGGCCGTGACGAAGATGCTGCCGATGGGGCCGCCGAGCGCGCGGCCGACGTGTTCGACGGCCCGATCGGGCGGGCATCCCGCGGCCACGACGGCGGCCAGCAGGTCTGCGGCGAGGGGCAGCTGCGCCTGCACATGTTCGCGTACGCGGCGATGATGTGCAGGCTCCAGCCGGCCGAGAGCGCGCCACGTACCCCATCCCGCGCCGGGACCGAGTAGTAGGCCGACCATGCCCCCGGCCGTCAGCGCACAGGCGAGCGCGACGAGCAGTGCCGCGGCCAGACGACCACGTGGCGAACCCAGCGCGGCGCCGTGACCGGCAATCGGGTCGGAGGCGGTATCCGCTCCGCGGCCGGTGTCACGCCGCGGACCCGAGTCCAGACCGGTCCCGGCGCCGGGGCGTGTCATCCGCGTCATCCGGGCCAGACGGGTCTTGGCCGGCCCGCGGCCGGTGAAGACCGCTGCCGTTACCGCGGCCGCGGCTACGGCGAGGACCTCAGCGCCGGTCGCGGTTATCGGGACCATGGTGTTCGAAGGGCGAGCCGCGACGTCCTTTCCACCCACCACAGGCCCACGGCCACGAAGCTCGCGGCACCGAGCAGGCATGCCATGCCGGTCGAGGTGCGGAGCAAGAAGTTCACCGGAGCGGCGTCGCCGGAAGAGAACAGCAACAAGGTACCGAGCGGCAGCAAGGCCAGCAGTCGTGCCGTCGAACGCACTGCGGCTAGCTGTGCCTCCGCCTCGTGACGCACCGCGGCCTCCGCTCGCAACGCATCAGTGACGGCGGTGAGCGTCGTGGCGAGGCTGGCGCCCGTCCGCGCGGAGACCTCCCATGCCGCCGCCACGGCCGTCAGAGGCGCCGCGCCTGGTTGTGCCGCGGTGGCACGTAGCGCCGTGGCTGGGTCTCCGCCGACGGCGAGGCGTCCGGCGGCCGGACCGAAAAGCTCCGGCCAGTCCAGTGCGGCGGCAGCCAGCGCCCGTTCGGCAGGAAGTCCGGCGCGTAGATCGGTAGCGAGGGTCAGGCATCCCTCGGCCACGGCCGACTCCCGGGACCGTCGCTGTTCGCCCACGCGGCTGCGAGCCCGATACCCGGCGATCAGTGGTACGACCAGGGCACCCACGACGGCGCCGCCGGGTGGAGCCAGCACGGCCCCAGCTACACAGCCGAGGATCGCCCCGGCGATGCTCTGGACGAGTACCGAGTAGGGCCGGCTGCGCCCGACGGCCGGGAATCGGGTTGGGCGCTGAGCGACGCGTGGCGACCTACCCAACCGCGCAACGAGTGGGTTCGGCCGGCCGCCGACCGACAGGGCTGCTGCGGCCGCTGCCAGGGCCATGGCGAGCGCCGTCATGCGGGACTCCAACCCCGCTGCTCGAGCCGATCGGCCAGGATGGGCAGCCCGGGTCCGTGATATAGCCGTCCATCACGGACCGCGAACGCGCGAGCGGTGTCGATCCACCCGGCGCTCGACCGGCGCACCATGTCGACGGCGGAGAGGCGCCGGCGACCGGAACCCTCGCGGACCAGATGGATGATGAGGTCCAGCGCCGCCGCGGCCTGCGCATGTACGGCATCACGTGCCATGCCGGCCGCGACGCCTAGTGCCTCGAGTCGGGCGGGCACGTCATCGGCCGAGTTGGCATGGAGCGTTCCGCATCCGCCGTCGTGTCCGGTGTTGAGTGCGGCGAGGAGGTCCACCACTTCCGCGCCGCGGACCTCACCGACGACGACGCGATCCGGCCGCATCCGCAACGCTTGGCGCACCAACTCGTCGAGGCCGACCCGGCCGGCTCCTTCCACATTCGGCGCACGGCTCTCCAGCCGGACGACGTGCGGGTGTGCGGGCCTGAGCTCACCGGAGTCCTCGATCAAGACGATGCGTTCCCGCGGATCGGCCTGTCCGAGCAACGCGCCGAGCACGGTCGTCTTCCCGGAGCCGGCGCCACCGCTGACCAGGAACGCCAGTCTCGCCCGCACGAGTGCGGTCAGCCATGGCGCGGCCTCCTCCGGGACGCTTGCGCATTCCACGAGCTCGGCCAGGCCGAACCGGCGGCCGGCGGCCACCCGGAAGGAGATCAGCGGGCCGTCCGGGGCGATCGGCGGGAGCACCGCGTGCATGCGGGTGCCGTCCGGCATCCGCACGTCTGCGTACGGCATGGCGTCGTCCAGGCGTCGCCCGGCCGCGGCGGCCAGTCGCTGCGCAAGCCGGCGCACCGCATGCTCGTCCCGGAATCGGACGGCCGTCTGCTCCAGCCCGGTGCCTCTGTCCACCCAGACATGTCCGGGCCCGTTGACCAGTACATCAGTGACACCGGGCTCGCGCAGGAGCGGGTCCAGCGGTCCGGTGCCGGAGATCTCCGCGCGCAGCACGTCGGTGATGTCGAGTACGGCGGCGTCCCCGAGCGTGGCGCCGGCACCCCGCAGCGCAGCCGCGACCCGCGCTGGGGTCACGTCCTGTGCGGCGGACGCGAGCGTGTTCCGGACGCGCTCCAGCAGCTCCTCGTCTATCGGACTTCGCGTGAGTACCGAGCCCGTCATGGCGCGCTCAACTGGTGCTCGAACAGCAGGTCGTCCAGCAGCCGGCCGGACGTACTCGCCAGCGGACCTCGGTCGTGCAGCCCGGGAGGGTCTCCGCGGTCGAGGTGGTCGGTGAGGCGGCGCTCCGCCGCCATGTGTGCCGCCAGCGGCAGCTCGAGCGCCGCGGCGACTTCCGGGCCCCCGATCCTCGCGCGCGCTGGGCCTCGGCATACCACTCGGACGTCTCTGACGAGCGGGATGAGTGCTGCGGCGACCCGGGATGCGGCAGCCACGGCTCGGAGTTCCGCGGGCACGACCAGCAGAACCGTGGCACAGACGGCCGCGGCCTGTTCCGCCGCCGGGTCAAGCTTGCGTGGCAGGTCGAGGACCACCAGATCGCATGCGCGCTGAGCGGCGCCCAGGACGGCCTGTGCAGATTCGGGCGTGACGGCCAGCAGATCGCCCCGATCCCAGGACAGCACGGTCAGGCCGTGTTTGCCGGGGAGTTCTCCGCGTAGCGCCCGTGCGCTCAGCCGCCCACGGCTGCCGGCCAGGTCCGGCCAGCGCAAGCCGACGGCTTCCTCCGCGCCGAGGGCAAGATCGAGCCCTCCGCCGAGTGGATCGAAGTCGACGAGCATCGTGCTGAGACTGCGCCGACATGCGGTGAGGGCGAGCGCCGTCGCCAGTACGGACGAGCCCGCGCCGCCTCGTCCGCCGATGACGCCGACCACCAGAGCGCTGCTTCCGTCCCCTTCGGTGGCGTCGGCGATGCGATCGGCAAGCCATGATTCGTCCTCCGGCAGGACGGCGACCCGCTCCGCTCCCAGGTCGACGGCGTGCCGCCAGACAGCCGGATCGTCGCGCGACCGTGTCACCAAGTGAACGTCACGGCGCCGAGGTGGGGCGAGATGCGCTAGCCCAGCGGCCTGATCCTCGCCGACGATGACCATCGGAACCGGAGCCCAAGCCGCCCGTGCCGAATCGGCATCGGAGGCGACGTCGATGTCCGCGCCTGCGGCGGCGGCGATGCGGAGCAGATCATCGAGCAGCGCGTCGTCAGCGGTCACGATCAGCGGCCGCGGCGGCGGAGGGGAGAACGGGGACGCATCGGTGGTGTGCGAACGGGTTGTCGGCGAGCGCAACACGATTACCTCCGGAAGGAACGTGAACGGAAGACGTCCGTTCCCACGATGGCGGCTGCACGGCTACGTTCGCATCCGGCTGAGTGAGTTTGTGGATAACTAAGCACATTCGGCTGGTGTTGCTGTGCTGCCTGTGGATGAGCGCCGTCGGAGTGCCCGGAGGCCCGGCCAGTGGTGGAGAGTAAATGCAGGCGAGAGAGGGCGCGGTCCCCGCCGGGTGGGAGGACGGGGACCGCGCGGACTCGGTCAGGGGGGTGGACCGAGTCATGGCGGCGAGGGGGTGCCGCCGGCCCCATCCTGCCCCATATGGCATCGGTCGAAACACAGGACCGCCCAGATTCTTGATGTTTCGCAAAATCGGTTCGAACCCTGGGGGCGATCCGGGGATCGTGAATCCTCGGATGACCTCATATTCTCGGGTAGGGACGACCCAGCCGATCGGCCAACAGAGATGACGCATATGAATGACACCGGTACTGACCAACCAGCTCGGCGCACCGCCGCGTTCTTCGACCTGGACAAGACGGTGATCGCCAAGTCGAGCACGCTGGCGTTCTCGCGCAGTTTCTACCAGGGCGGCCTGATCAACCGCCGCGCGGTGCTGCGCAGCGCGTACGCCCAGTTCGTCTACCTGGTCGGGGGTGCCGACCACGACCAGATGGAGCGGATGCGAGAGTACCTCTCCGGCCTGGTCACCGGATGGGAAGTCCAGTCGGTCAAGGACATCGTTGCGGAAGCACTGCACACCATCGTCGATCCGATCGTTTACGACGAGGCCATCACGCTGATCGAGGAGCATCACCTGGCCGGCCGGGACGTCGTCGTCGTGTCCTCGAGTGGCGCGGAGGTCGTCGAGCCGATCGGTGAGATGCTCGGCGCGGACAAGATCATCGCGACCCGGATGGTGGTCGACGACGGCAAGTACAACGGCGAGATCGAGTTCTACGCGTACGGAGACAACAAAGCCGAGGCGATCAGGAAGCTCGCCGCCGACGAAGGGTACGACCTGACGCGCAGCTACGCCTACTCCGACTCGGCGACGGACCTGCCGATGCTCGAGGTGGTGGGGCACCCTTACGCGGTGAACCCGGACCGGACGTTGCGCAAGACAGCAGCGGATCGCGGTTGGCCGGTCCTGGTCTTCTCGAAGCCCGTCGCGCTGAGGCAGCGTGCGTCGTCGTTGCGGGAAGCCCCCAAGCCGGCCATCGCCGCTGCCGCGCTCGGGGCCGGCGCCGCCGCGGCGGGCCTCGCCTGGTACGCCGTGCGCCGGCGCGGCCGCTAACGCACGGACGGCCGCCTCTGGTGCCTGCGAGGGCGCACCGGCGGCGTGCCCTGTCGATACCGAAGCCGACGAGAGCGGCGTGCACGGGTGGCGGCCTTGAACATCCGCGGATGGCTGACCCTTGCCCTGCGAACGGTCGCGATATATCGTAAACCTATCGCGACCGTTCGCGGTTGTTGAGGGAGGCGACATGACGGGTACAGGACATTCGACACAGATGCCGTGGGCCGGCGCCAAGTTCGGGAAGTGCGGTCCGGCAGAGGGATGGTTTGCTGCGATGGCAAGCAAGCGGCACGCAGGATTCGGCAACTTCGGCCCGTGGGCGATGTTCGGGCACGGTGGGCCCTGGGGTGGGCCGTGGCGCGGTGGGCCTCCCGGCCCGCGACGCGCACCGAAGGCCCGACGCGGGGACATCAGAGCCGCCATCCTCAGCGTGCTCGCCGAGCAGCCCATGAACGGCTACCAGATCATCCAGGAGATCGCCGAGCGTAGCCGTGGCGCGTGGAAACCCAGCCCGGGTTCGATCTACCCGACCCTTCAACAGCTCGAGGATGAGGGCCTCGTGCGTGCGTCCGAACAGGGTGGACGCCGTGCCTTCGAACTCACGGATGAGGGACGCTCCTACGTCGACGCTCACGCAGAGGAGATCGCCGCGCCGTGGGAGGCCTTCGCCGGCGCCGACGAGGACGACGACAAGGGCCTCGAACCGATGATCGCTCAGGCGGCGGCCGCGCTTTGGCAGATCATCGCGACCGGTAGCCCGGATCAACAGGCCAGGGCTCGCGAGGTGCTGATCGAGATGCGGCGCAGGCTCTACGGCATCTTGGCCGACGGCGATGATCTCGACGAGGAGTGAACGGAGGTGAGCGCCATGACCACCTCGGGACCGCTGCGCATCGGTGACGCGGAACGTGACTCGGCCGCGGCGGCGCTGAGCGAGCACTACGCGTCGGGTCGGTTGACCAAGGCGGAGTACGACGAGCGTCTAGAGGCGGTGTGGGCTGCCAAGTATGAAGCGGATGTCGGGGAGGTCTTCTCCGATCTACCTGGTCCGCATGGCGCGGTCGAGGTGCGTCAAGACCCCGAACGCGTGGCTACGCCGGGCGGTTCGGACTCGTTCCGGCGGCGGTTCATGCAGGGCGCGCCCATGTTCCTCGCGGCGCCATTGATGCTCGTGTTGTTCGGCGCGGTGTTGTTCGCGGTGCTGCGAGGAGCACCGTGGCTCTTGTTCGTCGCGCTGTGGTTCTTCATGTGCGGCGGATTCGGCCATACCCGTCGGCACCGGCACCACCGCCATCGGCACCAGCACCGCCACGCGTGATCGGGGCCGGAGCGTCTAGGCTCCATTGGATGGACGATCCGCTGGCGGATGTCGCCGCGCTCAACGGCGTCGGTGCGGCGGCTGCCTATGCCCGAGACTCGATCGATGCGCTCCTGCGGCAGCCGGCCATGCGCACCGCTGCGGCGTCGATTGCCGCGGAGTCTGCTGTGCGTGGAGCTCGGGCGTCGGCGACGATGGCCGGCGGTGACGCGGACGACGTGAATGACCCTTCCGTCCAAGGTGCACTTCGAGCGGTGGCCGAGGTTCCGGAGCTGGCCAGGCTCTGGGAACGCTCACCGCGCCAGGTGCTTGCCCGGTTACATGTGCTGGCGGCTCGTGACTTGGTCGATGATGCGGAGGCGCTGGGCCGCCCGCGTGCGGGTGCGGACAGTTCCCGTCTTGACCAGATACTCCGGGTGGCTACCGCGCCGACCGGCGCGCCGGGTGTCGTTGTGGCCGCCGTCGTTCACGCCGAGCTGCTCTCGATCCGGCCGTTCGGGACAGGTGATGGCCTGGTGGCTCGGGCCGCCGAACGGATCGTCCTGGTCGCCCGCGGTGTGGACACAAAGGCGGTCAGCATTCCTGAGGCAGGTCACCTCGCGCTCGTCCGCGCCTACGAGCCACTGCTGAACGCGTACGCCGACGGCGGCCCAGAGGGCGTGGGCGCGTGGGTGCGACACTGCGCCGAAGCCTATGCCCACGGAGCGGCCGAGGCGATGAGCGAGCGGAGTGGTCTCGTGAGGGACGAGCGAGGGCCGCGGAGTGAGTGATGAGCCGAGCGTGACCGGTGGGGTGGAGCGGCCGAGGCGATGAGCGAGCGGAGTGGTCTCGTGAGGGACGAGCGAGGGCCGCGGAGTGAGTGATGAGCCGAGCGTGACCGGTGGGGTGGAGCGGCCGAGGCGATGAGCCGGCTCGGACTACGCGGCGTCCAACTGCTCGAACTCCTCCCTGGACAGGGTCAGGTCGGCGGCGGTTGCGGAGTCCTGTATGCTCTCCGGTCGGCTGGCGCCGGGAATCGGGATGACGTGTTCGCCCTTGGCCAGCATCCATGCCAGGCAGACTCGCTGCGGGCTGCTGCCATGAGCATCCGCCACCTGCGTGAAGGCGGCGAACAGCGAACCCAGTTCGGGCGCCCGGGAGATGCCGCCCAGCGGGCTCCACGGCAAGAAAGCGAGGCCCAGATCCGCGCAGAGGTCGAGTTCGGGCTCGCTGCTGCGGAACGCCGGCGAGAACTGGTTCTGTACCGACACCAGCCCTGCGCCCAGGATGTCCTTGGCCTGACGGATCTGGTCCGGGTTGGCATTCGAGATTCCCGCCATCCGGATCGTGCCCTCGTCGAGCAGTTCTCGTAGGGCACCGATGGAATCGGCGTACTCGACGTTCGGATCTGGGCGGTGGAACTGGTAGAGGCCGATGGCGTCGACGCCAAGTCGCTGCAGCGATGCTTCGCAGGCCTGCTTCAGGTAGGCGGGGGCGCCGTTCTTGGTCCATGTGCCGTCGCCGGGACGGAGGTGCCCGCCCTTGGTGGCCACCAGGACGTCGTCGGTGTTGCCACCGTAGCCGGCGAGCGCCTTGGCGATGAGCGTTTCGTTGTGGCCGACCTCATCGGCGTGCGCATGGTAGGCGTCGGCGGTGTCGATCAGTGTGATCCCGGCGTCGAGGGCGGCATGGATCGCGGCCAGCGAGCGGGATTCGTCGGGCCGGCCCTCGATCGACATCGGCATCGCGCCGAGCCCGATGGCGCTGACCTCGACGTCTCCGATCCTCCGGTAGTGCATGTGTGTCAACCTCCGCAGCAGGAACAGGTGAGACGGGTACCAGCCTTGCCTTACCCGGGTGACATGTCCAACAGGAAGAATCGCATCGATTGAGAAGGCTCATCGATGAGCGTGCCTATCCTGGGACGATGGAGATCAGACAGCTGGAGCATTTCATCGCGGTGGCAGAGGAAGGCCACTTCACGCGGGCCGCCGAACGGTTGATGATCAGCCAGTCCGGTCTCTCTGCCTCGATCCGTTCCTTGGAGCGCGAGCTCGGAGCGTCGCTGTTTCACCGCAACACTCGTCATGTCAGCCTGACCGATGCCGGCAAAGCGCTACTGGTCGAGTCGCACCGAACCGTGGCCAGTGTGGCGGCCGCCCGCGAGGCCGTGGCGTCGGTTCAGGGACTGTTCCGGGGCACACTCGCCATCGGCGCGGAGCAGTGTCTGGGGGCTGTCGACGTGGCCGCCCTGCTCGCGGAGTTCCGTGCAAGTTATCCGGGGATCGAGATCGTGCTCAACCAGGCCGGCTCCAGCCGCTTGCTGGACGGTGTGCGGAGCGCCCAGCTCGATCTCGCGTTCGTGGCCACCGAGAGCCGGGCGATCGACGGCATCGACCTCATCCACATCATGGACGAACCGATGGTGGTCGTCTGCCACCCGGATAGTCCGTGGGCGGAGCTCGCCAAGGTCGAACCGGTCGAGCTGCTGGAGGCGACATTCGTCGATTTCGGCCCGGATTGGGGTGCCCGCACGGTCACCGATCGGATGTTCTCCGCCGCCGGCCTCGACCGTCGGGTGATGCTTGAGGTCAACGACGTGCACAGCCTGCTCGACGTGGTCAATCACGGGTTGGGGCTCGCCGTCGTCCCGGCGCACATCACCCGCAAGCAGAAGGCTTCCACCCTGTCGGTCGTCGAACTGGCCGGCACGGACGCGACCTGGTCGGTCTGCGTGGCGTTGCCGCCGGAGAACCGTCGAAGTCAGGCGGCACGTAAGATGATCGATCAGCTCGACTTCCCGGAGCCGCCGGAGGACTCCTATCCGTGGTCACCCGGACACATGCGAGCGGCGCCCCATCCGGAGCGCCGCCGCTGACACGGGCGGGTGGGCTACCAGAGCGTGCATCACGTCTGTCGCCTCGGCTGGCCCGGGACGACTACCCGTACATGGGCTGATCGCCGCGTGGGTACCCACCTGCCGTGCGGTGGACCTTTCTGGTCCTCTACCTCTTTCATAGTCCATCCGGCGCCGACGCGCAAAGCCACTCGGTCAAATCTTTACAGACCACACATCTGTGCAGATAGACGGCCCAGCGCCACCAGGATCGCGGCTGGAACCGGCATGGTCTGCAGGCGCGCCGCCGTAGGGTCTTCCTGGTCTGCCACGTGGAAGCTCAACCTGGCCTCGTTCAGCCGCTCGACGATGGCGCAGTTCGCCACTTCCCACTCCAACTCGATCTCGGTGACGTCCGACTCATCGACCGTCGCCGGCAGTCCTGTCACGGCGAATCGGAATCCGGGTACGTGTGACCACATTCCGCTGATCGCCGCTGTTCCCTGACCGCCGGTCGTGGCCAAACGCAGCCGGGCACGGACGGAGGTGATGCCGTCGCGCCGAGAGAGCATCTGGATCGTTGCGACGGTGAGTTCGGGTGGTCCGATGTCAGCCGGCCGGCATACGGACGCCCAGGCTGAACGGAGCCACGACTGGCCGGGCGCGAACGTCACCGGGAGCGTCCTTTCCGTACCGCGGCTGCGGACCACGATCTCGGCGGCCAGTGACGTGCTCCCATCCGTGTCCGCGGTGGAGAGTTCGGCGTCACAGTCCGGCAGCAGAGTAGTGCGGAACAGCGTCCACCTCTCCGCATCGGCGGTGACGGGTTCCGTAGGTCCGATGCGCCCCCATCCGGGGACGCTGACGTCGACGAGTTCCACAGCGGTTTCGCCAGGGTTGAAGATGAGGAACTCACCCTGCCAGCCCTCGGCCGGGCTGCCCGGAATCGCCGGTCGGGAGAGCGCCGTCTGGCCGCCGATGAGATCCACGGTCGCGCTCTCGGTGGCGTCGTGGCGCGCGTTCGTCCCCACCACGCCGGCGGCGACACCGACGGCGAGGGCCATACCGACCACCAGCCATCGGCGCCACGAGCCGTCGCCGGGCACCGGCCGGTGCGGTCGGGGTGGATCGGGAGGATGATCGCCGATGATGCCGAGCTGCAGCGCCGGTAAGCGAGGCAGGCCGTCGTCGCCGCTGCCGGATACGTCATTGCCGGGGGCGGCGGCGTCGTGGGCTCGCTTCCGGCCCCCCATCTTCTCAGTGTCCACCTCGGAGGCCGTTCTGGGTAGCCCTGCGGACACCGTCGTCCGGGTCAGGCGTCGGCGAGGGCGGAACGGGAGAGATGACGTGCGCAGACGTGAGCCGGGTCACGCGGTGTCGGCGGAGTCTGAGACGATCAGAGGGAACAGCAACACTCGGTGGATCCGTACCGCTCGTCGTGCGCCTGTGCGCTGGGCGGTATTGCCGTGGAGGAAAGGCACGTGGTGAGGTAGGAAACCACGGGACCAGCCGAGCAAGAGACGTGAGGAGCAGACAAGGTGACCAGCGACGCGCTCTCCAATCTGCTACACGAAGACCGCCGCTTTCCGCCATCCCCCGAGTTCGCAGCCCAGGCCAACGCCACCGCCGCACTCTATGACGAGGCTCGTGCCGACCGGCTCGCTTTCTGGGACCGGCAGGCGCGTGAGCTGCTGTCCTGGGAAAGGGAGTGGGATCAGGTACTCGATTGGAGCAACCCGCCATTCGCCAAGTGGTTCGTCGGTGGGCGGCTCAACGTGGCCTACAATTGTGTCGATCGGCATGTCGAGGCCGGGAACGGTGATCGGGTCGCCATCCACTGGGAGGGTGAGCCGGGCGATTCGCGCACGCTGACCTATGCCGACCTGCAGCGCGAGGTCAGCCAGGCGGCCAACGCGCTCACCGCGCTCGGTGTGGGTCACGGCGACAGGGTGGCCATCTACCTGCCGATGATCCCGGAGACCGTCGTCGCGATGCTGGCATGCGCACGGATCGGTGCCATCCACTCGGTGGTCTTCGGTGGATTCTCCGCGGAGGCCCTGCGCAGCCGGATCAACGACGCGGAAGCCAAGCTGGTCATCACGGCTGACGGCGGCTACCGGCGGGGCAAGCCGTCGTCGCTCAAGCCGGCCGTGGACGAAGCCGTGGCGAAGTGTCCATCGGTGGACAAGGTCCTGGTGGTCCGGCGGACCGAGCAGGACGTCGATTGGGACGACACGCGCGACGTGTGGTGGCACGACATCGTCGGCGCGCAGCCCGCCCATCACACGCCGGAGCCGCATGACTCCGAGGACACCCTCTACATCCTCTATACGTCCGGCACCACCGGTAAGCCCAAGGGAATCAAGCACACCTCCGGCGGATACCTGCTACAGACCGCGTACACCCACCGCAACGTCTTCGACCTCAAGCCGGAGACCGATGTCTACTGGTGCACGGCTGACGTCGGCTGGGTGACAGGTCACAGCTATATCGTGTACGGGCCGCTGGCCAACGGTGCCACCCAGGTGATCTACGAGGGCACGCCCGACTACCCGGAGCCCGGCCGGTGGTGGGACGTCGTCGAGAAGTACGGCGTGACGATCCTGTACACGGCGCCGACGGCGATCCGTACCTTCATGAAGCAGGGCGAAGAGATCCCCGGACGCCGGGACCTGTCGTCGCTCCGGGTGCTGGGAAGCGTCGGCGAGCCGATCAACCCGGAGGCGTGGATCTGGTACCGGCGCGTCATCGGCGGTGACCGGACGCCCGTGGTGGACACCTGGTGGCAGACCGAGACCGGCGCCATCATGATCAGTCCGCTGCCCGGCGTGACGTCGGCGAAGCCGGGATCGGCGCAGGTGGCGCTGCCGGGGATCGTCGCTGACGTGGTCGACGACGGCGGCAACGTGGTGCCGGACGGGCACGGCGGATACCTGGTGTTGACTGAGCCGTGGCCGTCGATGCTCCGTACCATCTGGGGCGACGACCAGCGATTCATCGACACCTATTGGTCGAGGTTCGAGAACCGTTACTTCGCCGGTGACGGAGCGAAGAAGGACGAGGACGGTGACATCTGGCTGCTCGGCCGGGTGGACGACGTCATGAACGTCTCGGGGCACCGCATCTCCACCACCGAGGTCGAATCGGCCCTGGTGTCGCACGAGAAGGTGGCCGAGGCCGCCGTTGTGGGTGCGTCCGACCCGACCACCGGACAGGGGATCGTCGCGTTCGTCATTCTGCGTGCGGCGGCAGGCGACGGCGGAGCCGACGTGGTGAAGGAGCTGCGCGATCACGTCGCCAAGGAGATCGGCCCGATCGCCAAGCCGCGCCAGATTCTCGTCGTGGCCGAGCTGCCGAAGACCCGGTCCGGCAAGATCATGCGCCGCCTGCTGCGCGACGTGGCGGAGAACCGGGAACTCGGCGACGTGCAGACGCTGGCGGACCCAACCGTGATGAACCTGATCAGCCAAGGTCTTTCGTCGAGTTCCTCCGACGACGACTGACCGCTTGTGTCGTGGCGGGTGGCCGCCGTTCCACACCGGTGGACGGTGGCCGCTCCCGTCGCTTTTCCGTCGCGTGCCGCCGCACGCTCGCGACGCGCGTGCGGTGCGCGGCGTAAAGTCCAGCCATGAGTTCGTCGGTCGTCGTCATCGCCGTGATCACGGTGCTGGTCACGCTGGCGGCCGTGTTGCTGGTGCGGATGGTGCGGTCACGTCTGGTGCTCGGCACTACGGAGGACCAGACCACGTACCGAGTTCTGCACACCACGAGTCTCGCTTCGCCCGAGCTGCGGGCAGGCTTGGGCGCCGGAGCCGAACGTGCGGTGAAACATCTGCGGGACCTGCTCGCCACGCCGGCACTCGCACTCACCGACGGGGAAGGCGTCTTGGCCTGGGACGGCGCCGGTGGGACGCACGCTGCCGACGTGGACCGGCATGCCGTCACGGCGCTCGACTCGGGCAAGACGGAGGTGCTCGGCCCGGATACCGTCGAATGCGAGCGCGTCGACTGCCTCGTGCGGCATGCGGTGGCGACGGCGCTGACCACGGACAACCGGGTGGTCGGAGCACTCGTGGCGTACACCACCACGCGTCCGTCTGCGGGGCTGGTTCGCGCTGTAGAGGAAGTGGCTAGGTTCGTCTCGGGCCAGCTCGAGCTGGCCGAGTTCGACCGGGAACGGGCGAAGCTTGCCGAGGCGGAGATCCGGGCGTTGCGAGCGCAGATCTCACCGCATTTTGTCTACAACGCGCTGGGGGCGATCGCGTCATACGTGCGTTCCGATCCGGAGCACGCACGGGAACTGCTGCTCGAGTTCGCCGATTTCACCCGCTACTCGTTCCGTCGGCACGGTGACTTCACCACGCTGGCGGAGGAGCTACGCTCCGTCGAGCGTTACCTGATGCTGGAGCGGGCCCGATTCGGGGATCGGCTCTCCGTCACGCTCCGGGTGGCGCCGGAGGTGTTGCCCGTGGCGGTGCCGTTCCTGTGTCTGCAGCCGCTGGTGGAGAACGCCGTCCGGCACGGGCTGGAGGGCCGCTCCGGCGCCGGGCACATCACGATCACCGCCGAAGACGCCGGCAATGAGGCACTGATCAGCATCGACGACGACGGCGTGGGGATGGACCCGGAGCTGGTCCACAGGATCTTGGCCGGGGACGCCGACGGTGAGCGCGTCGGCGTCGGTATCGGCAACGTGGACGAGCGGCTCCGCGCGGTGTTCGGCGACGACTACGGGCTGGTGATCGAGACCAACATCGGCGCCGGCACTCGCGCCCGCATGCGCGTCCCCAAGTACCGCCCCGGCGTCCACGCGGCACCCCCCACGCCTAAATGATCATGTGAAGTGGGTTTTCTCGTGCCGTACCAGGTCTGCAGACATGGTAGTGCTGGAGAAAACCCACTTCACATGATCATTTAGGGGCGGTGCCAGCGGGCTTCGGGGTCCCAGGAACCGCGGTCGAGGTCGAGGTTCTCGGGGGTGTGCAGGCGGACCATGGTGCGGTCGACGCCCGGTGCGACGTGCCGTTGCGTCAACAGGGAGACCATGATCATCACGGTGAACGTCATCGGCATCGACCAGGCCGCCGGCTGCGCCAGCAGCGCACCGAGCCAGCCGTCCTGCGGCCCGATCACGATGATGGTGGCGACGGCAGCGGTCGCCGCCCCGCCGCCGACGATCAACCCGGCGACGGCGCCCGGCCAGGTCAGCCGCCGCCACCAGATCCCCAGTACCAGCAACGGGCAGAACGACGACGCCGCCACCGCGAACGCCAGCCCCACCACGTCGGCGATGGCGAGTGTGGGGCCGGACAGCGCCAGCGCCACCGGGATCATCAGCGCGAGGATGGCCCCGAGCCGGAATCCGGCGACCGGGTTCCGCGCCCGGCGGCCCAGCAGGTCCTGCGACAGCACCCCGGCGACGGAGACGGTCAAACCCGACGATGTCGACAGGAACGCGGCGAACGCCCCGGCGGCCACCAGCGCGGTCAACGCCTCGCCGGCGACGCCGTCGACCAACCGGCCGGGCAGGATCAGCACCACGGCATCTGTCCGCCCGGTGAGCAACAGCTCAGGCGTGTACAGGCGGCCGAGTGCTCCGTACAACGGTGGCAGCAGGTAGAAGATGCTGAGCAGGCTGAGAACGGCCAGGGTCGTCCGGCGTGCCGCGCGGCCGTCCGGGTTGGTGTAGAACCGCACCAGCACGTGCGGTAGCCCCATGGTGCCGAAGAACAGCGCCAGGATCAGCGAGTAGGTGGAGTACAGCGGGTGGTCGCCCCCCGAACGCAGCGGCAGCGCCCAGTGTTCGCCGCTCATCGGGGTCAGGTGTGCGGCATGCGGGATGCGAGCGTCGGCCGGGAACGTCAGCACCGAGCCTGCCTCGACGTGATGCTCCCCGGCGGTGAGGGTCAGATCCCGGTCGATCGGTTCGCCGTCGACCGTCCCGTCCGCCCGCACGGTGACCGGGTCAGGGACCTCGATGGTGACGTCGGTGCCGATCTCGACGGTGGTCCGCTCGGCGAAGGTCGGCTCGTCCGGCGGCGCCAGCTCGGGACGGCCCTCGGACTGCCACACCAGCAGCGCGAAGATCACCGGAACGGCCAGCGCGGTGAGCTTGAGCCAGTACTGGAACGCCTGCACGAACGTGATGCTGCGCATGCCCCCGCCGAGGACGCTGACCAGGACCACCACGGCGACCGCGGCCGGTCCCACCCAGGCCGGCGCGCCGGTGACGGTGCGCAGCGTCAGCCCGGCCGCCTGGAACTGCGGCAGCAGGTACAACCATCCGATCGCCACCACCAAGACGCTGGAGGTGAGCCGTACCGCCGTCGACTCGAGGCGTGCCTCGGCGAAGTCGGGCAGGGTGTACGCTCCGGACCTGCGCAGCGGCGCAGCGACCAGCACCAGCAGCATGAGATAGCCGGCCGTGTAGCCGACCGGAAACCAGAGCATGTCCGTGCCGTACGCGAGCACCAACCCGGCGATCCCGAGGAAGGATGCCGCGGAGAGATACTCGCCGCCGATGGCCGACGCATTCCACCACGGCGTCACCGACCGCGACGCAACGTAAAAGTCGCTGGTGGTACGTACCGCTCGCACCCCGTACATGCCGATCAGCACCGTGACGACGGCGGTGAAGACGACCGCGGCGATCCCGGCGGTGGGGCTGCCGGTCACCTCCGGTTCACCATCTCGGCGAAGTCGCGCTCGATCCGTTCGGCGTGCCGGAGATAGAACCAGGCGGCCACGATCAGCACCGGATAGACGGCACCGCCGAGCAACACCCAGGGCAGCGGTATGCCCATCAGATCGACGCTCTTCAGCCCCGGCGCGATGGCGAACACCAGCGGCACCATGGCCACCATCACGAAGACGACACCGGCCACGGTCAGCCCGAGCCGTAGTTGGGCTCGCAGCAGCGCACGCATATAGATCTCACCGAGGCGGGTCTGTGCGTCGATCTCCGCCGTGACGGCTTGCCGCCGGACGCGCGGCCGTCGCCGCCGCGGACCCGTCACGGTGACCCGTTCGTTCATCGCCGATCGCCTGCTTCACGCACGAGCAGGTCGCGGAAGTCCCGCGTGTGCCGCCGGCTGACCGGCAGCACGGTGTCTCCGACGACGACGGTGTACCGGCCGGCGTCCATCCGAATCTCGCTGACGTGCGACAACGCCACCAGGTGACTGCGGTGGATGCGGACGAAGCCGGCCTCCGCCCACCGCTCCTCCAGCGTGGACAGCGGGATGCGCAGCAGATGGCTGCCGTTCCTGGTGTGCAGCCGAGCGTAGTCGCCGTGCGCCGTCACGTAACCGACGTCGCTGCGTCGGACGAACCGGGTGACGCCGCCCAACTCGACCGGGATGGTCTCGTCGTCCGGATCGTGCGAGGCGGAATGCCGGCCTTCGACGGTGTCGGCCGCCCGGCGCACCGCCTCCGCCAGCCGCTCCGGCCGCATGGGCTTCATCACATAGTCGACGGCGTGCAGGTCGAAGGCGTCGACGGCGTGGTCGTCGTAGGCGGTGACGAAGACGACGGCGGGCGGCGTGCGGAACTGGGCGAGCACCCGGGCCAGGTCCAGTCCGGACAGCCCGGGCATCCGGATGTCGAGGAAGACGGTGTCGATCTGCTCCCGTTCCAGGGTGCGCAGCGCACCGGCGGCGTCGGATGCGGTCAGCACCCGGCCGACCCGCTGATCCTGGCCGAGCAGGTAGGCGAGCTCGGCCAGCGCCGGGGGTTCGTCGTCGACCGCCAGAACGCTGAGCATGCCGGTGAGGGTAGCCCTCGAACACGCTGTTGTCAGGTCCGCTCGGCGCAGCGGGGCGACCGCTCGTCGCGCGGCGGCCTGCCGTGTGCCGACCGACCCGACCGTCCGTCGCACGTCACCGGCGAGACACTCCCGCGTGACGTTCCCGGCCCTCTAGCGTGGCGGACCACAGCCGGTGGTGTGATCCGGCACACATCAGGACGAGGAGGTCGCGTGACTAGTCTCGACAGCCCGGCGCCGCAACAACAGGCGCCGCCGACAGCAGCGGAGTACGAGCGGATGCAGGCGAGCCCGGAGTTCGCCGAACTGCGCCGCCGCTTCCGGGCGTTCGCGTTTCCGATGACGGTCGCCTTCATCGCCTAGTATTTCACCTACGTCCTGCTGTCGACCTACGCCGTCGAATTCATGTCCACCGAGGTGGCCGGCAACGTCAACATCGGCGTCGTCCTCGGACTCGGGCAGTTCGCCTCCACCTTTCTCATCACGTGGCTGTACATCCGGCACGCCAATCGCAACCTCGACCCGGTCGCGGATCGGATCCGGGATGAGCTCGAAGGGGGCGACGCCTGATGGACATCGGCAGCCCCGCGGTCAACATCACCATCTTCACGATCTTCGTCGTCGCGACGCTGTTCATCGTCTTGCGGGTGGCCCGCACGAACCAGACGGCGGCCGACTATTACGCGGGCGGGCGCTCGTTCACCGGGCAACAGAACGGGACCGCGATCGCCGGGGATTACCTGTCCGCGGCGTCCTTCCTCGGGATCGCCGGTGCGATCGCGATCTACGGCTACGACGGGTTCCTCTACTCGATCGGGTTCCTGGTGGCCTGGCTGGTCGCCCTGCTACTCGTCGCCGAACTGCTGCGCAATACCGGCCGGTTCACCATGGCCGACGTGGTGTCGTTCCGGATGCGCCAACGCCCCGTGCGCACCGCCGCGTCGGCGTCCACGCTCGCCGTCTCGTTCTTCTACCTGCTGGCTCAGATGGCCGGGGCCGGTGGACTGGTCGCGCTGCTGCTCGGGGTGGAGGATGAGGGCGGCCAAGGCATCGTCATCGCGGTGGTCGGCGCCATCATGGTCTTCTACGTCCTGGTCGGAGGGATGAAGGGCACCACGTGGGTGCAGATCATCAAGGCGATCCTGCTGATCGCGGGCGCCGGCGTGATGACCGTATGGGTGATGGCCAAGCACAACTTCAACCTCTCCACGCTGCTGGGATCGGCCGTCGAGCGGGCCGGCGGCGCGGACGGGCTGCTGGAACCGATGAACCGGTACGGTGCGAGCGGGATGACCAAGCTGGACTTCATCTCGCTGGCGCTGGCTCTGGTGCTCGGCACGGCCGGGCTGCCGCACGTGCTCATGCGGTTCTACACGGTGCCGACGGCCAAGGCCGCGCGGCAGAGCGTCACCTGGGCGATCGCCCTGATCGGGCTGTTCTACCTGTTCACGCTGGTGCTGGGGTACGGTGCCGGTGCGCTGGTCGGGCCCGAGGAGATCGCCGCCGCCCCCGGAGGCGTGAATTCGGCGGCGCCGCTGCTCGCCTACGAACTCGGCGGCACATTGCTGCTGGGCATCATCTCGGCGGTCGCGTTCGCGACGATCCTGGCGGTGGTCGCCGGCTTGACCATCACGGCGTCCGCGTCCTTCGCGCATGACATCTACGCCAACGTGATCAAGAAGGGCGAGTTGAAGGCGAACGACGAGGTGCGCGTCGCGCGGATCACGGCGGTGGTGATCGGCGCCGTGGCGATCGGCGGCGGCATCCTCGCCAACGGCCAGAACGTCGCCTTCCTGGTCGCGCTCGCCTTCGCGGTGGCCGCGAGCGCGAACCTGCCGGTGATTCTGTACTCGCTGTTCTGGAAGCGGTTCAACACCAGCGGCGCCGTGTGGAGTATCTACGGCGGGCTCGCCACCGCGGTGACGTTGATCGTCTTCTCACCGGTGGTCTCCGGTAAGCCGGTGGATCCGGCGACGGGCACCAGCGCGTCGATGCTGCAGAACGTGGACTTCCACTGGTTCCCGCTGGACAACCCCGGGCTGGTCTCCATTCCGGCCGGCTTCCTCTTCGGTTACCTGGGGACCAGGTTGTCCAAGGAGTTCAACGCACCCAAGTACGCCGAGATGGAGGTGCGTTCCCTGACTGGTGCGGGCGCCGAGAAGGCGACGCCGCACTGAGAGCTGGGCCCCGATACCGAGGTCCAGCTCTAGCCCCCCAAATGGCGCGGGCGCCGGCGTGTGCACCCCCGGCGCCCGCGTCGCTCACGGATCCAAGACGTGTGGGAACCCGCGGAAGACCAGTCACGTGACAGAGTCGATGCGGGCACCTGCGTCGGTAGCGTGCCTCCATGAGCAGACAGACCGCGTTGGCGAAGGGCCCGCTCGGCAGGGCGAAGACCCGGCTGAAGAACATCGTCCGCCCGAACGTGACCGTCACACCGCCTCCCGAAGGCGTCATGGTCGATCGCGACGTCGCGGTCACGGTCCGCGATGGGGCCGTCCTACGTGCCAACGTGTACCGACCTGCCGACGACGGCGCGTATCCGGTGATCATGTCGGCTCACCCGTACGGCAAGGACTATCTGCCGAAGCCGACCCGCAAGGGATACCGCCCCTTTCCGAACCTGCGGATCCTGCCGCAATCGCAGCCGTTCTCGTTCTCCGCCTGGACCGGGTGGGAAGCCCCGGACCCGGCCTACTGGGTGCCGCGTGGTTACGTCGTGGTCAACGCCGATCTGCGCGGGTGGGGAACGTCCGAAGGCACCGGTGTGCTGCTCGGACCGCAGGAGGGCGAGGACTATCACGACTTGATCGAATGGGCGGGTGTCCAGCCGTGGTCCACGGGAATGGTCGGCCTGAGCGGGGTGTCCTATCTGGCGCTGTCTCAATGGGCGGCAGCGGCGACCCACCCGCCGCATCTGGCGGCGATCAGTCCATGGGAGGGCTTCACCGACTTCTACCGGGACGTGGCCATGCCAGGCGGCGTTCGGGAGGACGGGCTGCTCATCGTGTGGACGAAAGGCACCGCACATACCCGTAAGGACAGCGACGTCGACCTGCGCCGGCAGCAGATCACCCGGCCGGTATACGACGAGTGGTGGGCCGCACGTGACCGGGAGATCGAGAAGATCGACGTTCCGGCGCTGATCTGTGCCAGCTTCTCCGACCACAACCTGCACACGCGTGGATCCTTCGAGGGTTTCCGGCGGATCGCCTCCCGGCAGAAGTGGCTGTACACACACCGCGGCCCGAAGTGGGCCGTCTATTACGGCGACGAGGCGCTCGCGGAGCAGACCCGGTTCTTCGACCACTTCCTCAAGGGCCAGGACAACGGGCAGGGCGACGTGCCGCCGGTCCGGCTCGAGGTGCGCGAGGATGCGGACACCGTCACGTCGGTGCGCCGCGAACAGCAGTGGCCGCCGGCCCGCACCCAGTGGCAAGCCTGGTATCTGCAACCGGACGGAGGCTTCGGCGACGCTCCCATGTCCCCGGCAACGGTTTCCTTCCACACCCGCCGTGGCAGTGTGCGATTCACGCATCGGTTCCAGGAGGACACCGAGATCGTCGGCCCGATGACGCTGCGACTCTCGCTCGAGGTGGAGGGGACCGATGACGTGTGCGTGTTCGCGGGGGTCCGCAAGCTGCGACGCGGCAAGCCCGTCGCCTTCGAGAACGCGTTCGGGTTCCGCGGCTCCTTGATCACCGATGGCATCCGACGGGCATCGCATCGCCGCGTCGACGAATCGGGACGGCACCCGGAGGATGTCACGGAACTGCTCAGCCCCGGGCAGGTGGTATCGGTCCGCATCGAGTTGCTGCCATCGGCGACGCTGTTCCGCGCCGGTGACGAGCTCCAGCTACAGATCCAGGGCCGATGGTTCTACGCTCGTAACCCGTTCACCGGGCAGTTTCCCTCGTATTTCGAGAAGAGCAGACCGGGACGGTGCGTCGTCCACGTGGGAGCGGATCACCCCACGGTGCTTGAGGTCCCGGTACAGCCGCCTACTACCGTCACGTGACGAAAATCGCCGTGAGGGTCGGGCGGCTACAGCCAGCCGGCCTCGCTTGCGATTCGGATCGCGTCGATACGGTTGCGTCCCCCGACCTTGCTGATACCGCTCGACATGTAGTTGCGCACCGTGGCCGGGGACAAGACGAGCTTCGACCCGATCTCCTCCGTGGTCAACCCCAGGTTCGCGAGTCTGAACACGTCGCTCTCGCGAGAGGTCAGCGGGTTCGAGCCGGCTGCCAGGGTAGCGGTCATGAGGCTCGGTGCGAGGACGTGTTCGCCTCTACTGAGACGGCGGATGGCGTCGGCGAGGGAATCGGCGGGCGCATCCTTGAGCAGGAAGCCTCGCGCCCCGGCCTGGAGCGCCCGGAGCAGGTAGTTCGGTTGCCCGAGGCCAGTGAGGATCAGAACTCGGCACGCCGGAACCGTGTGCGCAAGGGATTCGGTCGCTTCCAGGCCCTCCAGGCCGGGCAGATCGATGTCGAGCACGGCGACGTCGGGTTGGGTCTCCAGGGCGGCGCCCGCTACCTGGTCGACCCGTTCCAGCTCCGCCACGACCTCCATGTCGGGCTCTGACGACAGCAATGCCACCAAGGCGCCGCGGATCATGTGCAGATCCTCAGCGATCAGCACTCTGATCGCGCGTGTCTCCACGTTGCCGGACATGACCGAGCCGCCGTCGCGGCGAAACGACGGATACCTGTAGCCCGGTGGGTAGGCGATGACAGCATTCCTTCCGGGGTTCGGAAGACTCCGGAACGATACTACTGTCTGCCCCGGATTGCCGTCAGGGCCCGAAGTGGACGCCGTGGCGTCGTCTGCTGCCCTCTTCGTCAGCCTCGATCCGCCAGACCCGCGGTGAACCCCTGCTGCCAGGAGGGGTAATCCGGGGACCAGCCGAGCTGAGCGCGGGCCCGAGCATTGTCGGCTCCGGACAGGCTCGTCATGAACGCCACGCCCCAACTGCCGACCGCCGTGCGGGCGAGCCAGGCGGGCGCCTTCTTGGGTGCGGCTGAACCCAGCAGCGCCGCCATCTCAGGCAGCCATGTCCGTATCGGCGTCGGGTTGTCGTCCACGATGTTGAGGGCTCCGGTGAGCGGGCTGGCGAGGGCGGCCACCACGGCGGTCGCGGCGTCGCGCGCATGCGTGAACGAGAACACCGAGTCCCCGCCACCCACGATGGGCACTTTCCCAGCCCGGACCTGCCGGGTGAAGTGGCCGTCCGGCGCGTACGCACTCCCCGGGCCGTACAGGTGGCCGAACCGAAGGACGAGGCCGTCCGCATCACGAGTGATCCGCTCGTGTTCGATCAGGGCCTCGACGACTGGACGGAACTGCTTCGGACCGTCGGTCCAGAACGCGGTGTCCTCGTCGGCCGGCTGAGCGCCGGACGGCCGGTAGGCGTACGCCAGTCCTTGTGCGATCACGCGCGTGTCCCCGGCCGCCCGCGCGGCGTCGACCAGGTTCGCGGTGCCCTCCGTCCGCAACCGGTTGGTCACCGCGAACTCGCTGGCGAGCCGCTTGGGATTGAGCTGTTTCGGAATGGCCGTCAGCAGATGTACGACGGCGTCAGGCTCGGCCTTGTCCACCGCTGATGCCGTCGCCTTGCGGTCCAGTGCGTCGGCCAGGACAACGTCGTAACCCATGTCCGGACGCATCGGCGTGCGGGCCAGTGCGACCACGTCATGGCCGGCCTGGATGAGCAGCGGAAGCAGCTGGCGTCCAATCACGCCGGTGGCTCCGGCGACAAGAACACGCATGTCGGTTTCCCCTCGATAGTCCGATCCGGTGCATCGACCCTAGGGATGCGGCGGAAAGGAGCGAATCCGTCACGCGACTGGAACCGCCGCCGGGCGGCCGCGGATCGTGCCGGCGAGCTCGCTCCTGACCTGGGCCGATGATGTTCGTCATCGCCGCTGCAGGACATTTGTGTCTACCGTGTCCGTGGTCTGGCTGCCGACACTGAGCGGCGTGGCGCTTCGCGGACGAGTGAGTGAGCTGGCCGAGATCGACGGGGTGCTGGCCACGGCCGTCTCCGGCCGCGGCGCCGCGGTGGTGATCCGAGGCGAGCTGGGGGTGGGTAAGAGCGCGTTGCTCCGCCACACCGCAGAGTCTGCTGCGCACCTTTGTGTCCTGCGGTCCGACGGCGTCGACGCGGAGGCGGGGTTGCCGTTCGGGGCGCTGCATCAATTGCTCCGGCCGGCCCTGGACCGCCTCGATGCACTGCCTGCACCGCAGGCGGTATCGCTGCGTGCCGCGTTCGGACTCACCGTCGCAGCGATACCGGACCAGCGGCTGGTCGCACATGCCACGCTTGCTCTGCTGTCCGCGCTGGCTGCCGAGAGCCCGGTGGTGTGTCTGATCGACGACGCGCACGAGTTGGACCGGGCATCGGCTGACGCGCTGATCTTCGTCGCACGCCGGCTGCGCGAAGACCGGGTCGCCATGATCTTCGCCGCCGGCGCGGACCGGCGCGACTTTCCCGCCGGCGGATTGAGCGAACTGCGGCTGGCGCGACTCGACCGGGGCGTCGCGCACGAGTTACTCGTCGGATGGCCGGAAGAGATCAGCACATACACCCGTGACCGGATCGTCGAGGAGTCCGGCGGCAATCCGATGGTCCTCCGCGAGCTTGCCGCGGCTCTGTCGCCACGCCAGCGGCTCGGCCAGCTCCCGCCGGAGATCCTCGGGCTGGGGGCGGTTCCGGTCCGCGGCGATGTATATGCCGTGTTCACCGCTCAGATCACGCGGCTGCCCGTGACCGCCCGCGTCGTGCTCGGCGTCGTCGCATCCGATGGCAGAGGTGAGCTGGCCGTCATCCTGCACGCGGCCGAGATCCTCGACACGTCGATCGATGACCTGGCCGTGGCCGAACAAGCCGGGCTGCTCGGCGTCGCCGACGGCCGGGTCACCTTCCGTCATCCGTTGATCCGGCAAGCCGCGTACCACCACGGGGCCATCACCGGGCGGGTCGGCGTGCACGCGGCGCTCGCGAGCGCCTACGAGGCGTTCGGCGACCGCGCCGGGGCGGTCTGGCACCGGGCGGCCGCCGCGACAGGGCCGGATGAGGGAATCGCCGAACGCCTCGAGCGACTTGCTGAGAGCAGACCGGTCGACCGCAGGTGGACTCTCGCTGTGACCGCCTACCAGAGCGCCGCCCAGCTCAGCTCCACCGTGGCGGGCCGGGGCCGCAGGTTGTCCGCCGCCGCGGGCCACGCGGCGTGGTCGGGCGACATCAGGCGGGCCGCCGCGCTGGCCGACGATGCGTTGTCGATGACCGACGACGTCCGGCTGCTCGCGCGATTGGCCTCGATCCGGGCTGCGGCCGAGGCTGAACGCGGCCGGCTACGGGACGCCGTATGGAGCCTGCTGCAAGGTGCGGCACTCGTGGCAGAGCACGCTCCCGATGTCTCCGCGGCGATGCTGGTGGTCGCAGCCCGGTACGCGTGGACCTGCGACTACCGCGAAGCTCTAGGGCTGGCGAAGGCCGACATCGCCGTGCTGCGAAGCTCGGAGATCGTCCGGGCCTGTGCGGCAGGTGTACGCGGCATCGCCGGGCTCGCGCACCATGACCTCGAACGGGGCCTGGCATCGCTGCGCCAGCTCGTCGTCGTCGCGGAGGGCGGCCATACGGGTCTCCCGCTGGAGGTCCGATTGCAGGCGGCCGAGGCCGCGCTGCTCGTGGGCGCCGACGCGGCCGCGCGCGAGCTCGCGTCGCGGCTCGCCTCGACGTGTCGGGCGCGTGGGCGGGCCGACATGTTGCCGGACGCGCTCAACCTGCTCGCCCAGGCGCAGCTGTTCCTCGGACTCCACGACGAGGCACGCATCAGCGGCGAACACGCGGCCGATGCCGCGCGCGGTACCGGCAACTCCCGGGTCGTCGGGCAGGCCCACGCGACGCTGTCCAGACTCTTCGCCATCGCGGGCGACGAGGAACGCTGCCGGGAGATGCGGGAGCATGCCCTGGCCGCGGGGGACCTGGCCGCCCGGCAATGGGCCGCTGCCTCCTGGACACTGATCGACCTCGGTCTCGGCCGGGCTGAGGTGGCCATGCACTGGGACAACGCGGGCGCCTGCGCACACCCCACCGTTGTCGGGACCGCTGCGCTCCCCGACCTGGTCGAGACCACGGCGAGGACCGGTGACCGACATGCGGCCCGGCTACCGCTGGAGCGTATGGCGGAGTTCGCCCGGCACTCCGGCGCGTCATGGGCCAGAGCGGTGGAATTACGTTGCCGCGCGATGACGGACGACGACGCGGCCGGTGAACTCTATGCCGAAGCCGTCCGGCTACATCAGCAGGAAACCGCCCGGCCGTTCGATCGGGCACGGACGGAGCTGGCGTATGGGCAGTGGCTCAGGCGCAACCGCCGGCGTGCGGATGCGCGCACACATCTCCGTTCCGCACTGGGGATCTTCGACTGGATCGGCGCGGCACCCTGGGCCGACCGGGCCCGGACGGAATTGCGTGCCGCGGGCGAGTCTCGGGCGCGGAAGCCGTCAGGAGCGGTCACGTCGGGCGTGAACGCGCTCACCACCCAGGAGCGTCAGGTCGCCCAGCTCGCGGCCGCCGGATTGAGTAACCAGGAGATCGCGTCGCGGATGTCCCTGAGTCCCCGCACAGTGGGGTACCACCTGTACAAGGCGTATCCCAAGCTCGGGGTCACCAAGCGGATCGAGCTGGCCAGGCTGGACTTCGCCGACTCTGTTTGACCCGCTGCCGGTGTGACGTGTTATCGGGCCCAGCTGATGCAGGTGGGACTCGGTGTGCTGAACGGCTCCCCGACGGGTTCGGGGATACCGGTGTCGGCGTCGACGCGGAACGTGGTGATCGTGTCGCCGAACTGGTTGGCGGAGTATAGGTACGCGCCGTCCGGTGAGAGCACCATGTCGCGTGGATGGTCGCCGCCGCAGGGCACGGCGGTGACCAGTTCGACGTCGGCGCCGTCGACGGAGAGCACCGCGATCTCGTCGACGAAGCGGTTGGCCACGTACAGGAAGCGCCCGTCGTCTGAGAGCCGGACGGCGGACGGTTGACTGATCTCGTTCGTGCCGGCGGGCCGGGTGGACACGGTGGACAGTGCGGAGCCGGCGTCCAGATCCAGCACGGTGACGGTGGAGGCGAGCTCGTTGGCGACGTAGGCGTAGCGACCGTGCACAACCAGGTGGCGTGGACCGGCGCCGGCCGGGGTGCGCAGTTCGTCGACGAGCGTCAGGACCCCGCTCGTTTCGTCGAGCGCGTACCGGTAGACGGTGTCGGTGCCGAGGTCGACGGCGAGCACGTGGCCGCGCCCGGGACCGTCGCCTGGATCGGTGACGATCATGTGCGCGTGCGGGCCCTCCTGACGCGCGGAGTCAGGACCGTTGCCGGCATGCTGCACGGTCGACGTCGGCGCGCCGAGTGAGCCGTCGTCGTTGATCGGGTTGACGGCCAGCGTGCCCGATCCGTAACAGGCGCTGAGAACGTATCGGCCGCTCGGATGGATCGACAGGTGACACGGGCCGGAGCCGTCGACGCTCTGCGGCTGCCCGAGCGGTGCCAGCTCCGCGCCGTGGACGCGGAAGGCGCGGACGTCTCCGTGCTGACGCTCGCCGATGGCGTAGAGGACCGATCCGTCGCTCGACAACGCGAGGTAGCGCGGATCCGGCGCATCGGCGTCCGACACGGGCGTGAACGACGCGCCGTCGACGTCGAGCACGGTGATACCGGTGGCTGGGGTTCCTTGCGTTCCGCTGGTGGCTGCTCCGAGGTATGCGCGCATACTCCGTATCCTGCCGGAGGGCAGAGCGTGCCACGGCCACCGGGCCACCCTTGCGGAGGTGAGGCACCCGGTGCCGTGCCGGATGCGGGCCGCCCGGGGCTTCCGGGCTGCGTTAGGGTCTGTGACCATGGTCGATGGACAGGTGATTCGGCAGGCAGTGATCCTGGCCGGCGGCAAGGGCTCCCGGCTGCGGCCGCTGACCGACTCGGTGCCGAAGGCGATGATCGAGATCGCCGGGCGCTGCATCATCGACCATCAGATCGAGTGGCTGGCCCAGTCGGGTGTCTCCGACGTGGTGGTGTCCGCGGGTTATCTGCACGAGGTGCTCACCGAGCATCTGCAGGGGCACGCGCAGCCGGTGCGGGTACACACCGTCGTCGAGGATGAGCCGCTCGGGCGCGGCGGCGGGCTGAAGTACGCGGGGAAGCACCTCCCGCAGCCGGGTGAGGCCTGGTACGCGCTGAACGCCGACATCTGGACCCGGTTCGACCTGCGCGAGATGGCGGCGTACCACGTGGAGCGGGACGCCGTGGCCACCATCGGTCTGGCGCGGCCGAGAATACCGTGGGGCGTGGTCGACGTGGACGAGTTCGGCCGGGTGATCGACTTCGTCGAGGCTCCGCCGTCGCCGTATCCGGTCAACGGCGGGATCTACGTCTTCTCGCCCCGGATCCTGGACCTGCTGCCTGCGGTGGGAGACCACGAGCGGTCGACATTCCCGCTGCTGGCCAAGCAGCGGCAGCTGGCCGGATTCCCGATCGAGGGGTACTGGCGCGCCATCGACACCGCCAAAGACGTCTCCGAGGCGGCCAAGGAGTTGGAAGGCTAAGGCGTGCCAAGCCTTGGCAAGGATAGCCACATCTTCGTGGAAATCCGCTCTGAGCTGGGATAACGTCGTGCGTATGAAGTTGAACGACACACTGGCCAAGGCCTTCTCTGAGCAGATCACCCTGGAGATCGAGTCGTCCATCGCCTACCTGCAGCTGGCGATCGCCCTGGACGACGCCAACCTGCCCGGCATGGCGTCCTGGATGCGCATCCAGTCCGACGAGGAACGCGGACACGCGGCGAAGTTCATCGCGCACGTGACCGACCGGGGGAACCGGCCGCAGATCGGCGATATCGCCGCGCCCACCGACCCCGGTGACAAGGTGGTGACCGCGTTCGAGGCCGCGCTGGCGCATGAGCAGAAGGTCTCCGAGTCGATCCGAGCGCTGTACCGGCTGGCCAACGCCGAGGGCGACATCGACAGCCTTCCGCTGCTCAGTTGGTTCATCGAAGAGCAGATCGAAGAGGAGTCGACGGTTTCGGAGATCCTGGGTCGGCTGCACCTGATCGGCGACGACGGCCCGGGCCTGCTCCGGCTGGACGCGGAGCTCGGTGGCCGCAGCGCGGACTCCGGCGAGTAAGGCAGATGTTCAGCGGCGCGCGCCCGCCACGGCGGCGCGCGCCGATGCGGCGATGCGCGCCGCGAGTGCCTCCAGTGGCCCTCGGCCGATCGAGCGTCGCCATGGCACTGCGATGATGAACGCGACGGCCACATGCACCAGCAGGGCGTGCTCGACCGTCCGCGGCAGCAGGCTGGCGAGCAGGATCACGTGCAGTGTGTACAGCGTGAACGTCATGCTCCCGATCGCGCCGAGCGGGTAGAGCGCGGTGCTGAACCGCCGGGCCAGCAGCAGCATGACACCGAGCACGGCCGCCGAGGAGCCGATGGTGTGCAGCAGGTCGAACGGCGTCGCGGTGTGTTGCGAGGCCACCATCAGCCACCATCCGCTGGTGGTCGGCGTGGTGCCGTAGAAGGACGTGTTCAGCAGTTCCCCGGCGTCGTCGAACGGCCGGCTGAACGGGTGCATCCCGGTCCCGGCCGCGGTGAGCCGCTCCAGTCCGCCCGTCTCCAGCCAGATCCAGGAGACCAGATACGTGCCCACGGCGAGCGAGGCACCGCCGATCAACAGCCGGATGACGACGGGCGTGGCAGCCAGCGCGAGTCTTCCGATTCCGAGACCGACCAGCATGTACGCCATCCAGGGCAGCACCGGGTAATAGCCGGTCAGGGTCAGCTGCCACAGCATCTGGGCCGGGTCGGCGAACGACTCCGGGGCGATGTTGCCGCCGCTGCTCAACGGCGCATCGAGCCGGATCGCGTGGCTGAGTATCGGCATGGCGACAGCCCACAGGGCGCCCAGCGGCAGCAGAACGGTGGCCGGCAGGCCGAGAAACGGCAGGGCGAGCAGGAAGAGCAGTCCGTAATAGACGAGGATGACCGCCACGCCGGAGTCGAGGCTGCCGATCACCAGACCTACGGCGACCAGCAGCAGGGCGCGTGACGCCGTCGCCGCCCAGGCGCCGTGCAGGGCCCGGCCGGTCGGCGGCCTGGCGCCGCCGCTGGCGAGCGCCAGGCCCACCCCGGCGAGCACCGCGAACAGCGCCGATGCCCGTCCGCTGGCGAGCAGATAGATCGCGGTGGTCTGGCCGTCGTCTCCGACGGCCGGGACGATGTGCACCCCCATCATGCCCAGCAGCGCCAGGCCACGTGCCATGTCGACGCCGACCAGGCGATGTGCCGTCGTCTCGCGGCCGTTCACCGTGCGGCCGGTCTGGGTCAGAAGATCACCGTGGCCAGGAACGGCGCCATGGTCAGCACCAGGCACCCAACCAAGACGATCGCTACCAGGCGCTTCCGGGGGTCGGTGCGGCGCGGTGTGTCGTCTGTCTCATCCATGGCGTCCAGCGTACGCGTTCCAGACCCGGGTGGACGTGCCCACCGGCCCGGCTGAGCAGGACGGGAATGCGCCCGTATGGGCTTGGGAACATCAGGGCCGGAGGTGGGCGTTATGTGGGTGCGAACAACTTGAGTCGGCCAGGCTCAAGCTGGGTTTGACAACGAATTGTGGTGAGTCATACTTGAGTCTGGATGACTCAAGAGTCTCACGTCATTGATCATACGCAACTGAGGAGGAAACGCCATGGCACGAGCTGTCGGCATTGACCTCGGGACCACCAACTCCGTCGTGGCGGTCCTGGAAGGTGGCGAGCCCACGGTCATCGCCAACGCCGAAGGAGCCCGGACCACCCCGTCGGTGGTGGCGTTCGCGAAGAACGGTGAGGTACTGGTCGGCGAGGTAGCGAAGCGCCAGGCGGTCACCAACGTCGAGCGCACCATCCGCTCGGTCAAGCGGCACATGGGTACCGACTGGAAGACCGAGATCGACGACAAGACGTTCACGCCGCAGCAGATCTCCGCCTTTGTGCTGCAGAAGCTCAAGCGCGACGCGGAGTCCTATCTCGGCGAGACGATCACGGACGCCGTCGTCACCGTTCCGGCCTACTTCAGCGACGCGCAGCGTCAGGCCACCAAGGAGGCCGGCGAGATCGCCGGGCTGAACGTCCTGCGGATCGTCAACGAGCCGACGTCGGCCGCGCTCGCCTACGGCCTCGACAAGGAGGACGACCAGACCATTCTCGTCTTCGACCTCGGTGGCGGTACGTTCGACGTCTCGCTGCTCGAGATCGGCGAGGGTGTCGTCGAGGTGAAGGCCACCAGCGGTGACAACCACCTCGGTGGTGACGACTGGGACCAGAAGATCGTCGACTGGCTGGTCGATCGGGTGAAGGGCACGCACGGTCTGGACCTGTCCAAGGACAAGATCGCGATGCAGCGGGTCCGCGAGGCGGCCGAGCGCGCCAAGATCGAGCTGTCGTCCAGCACGCAGACCTCGATCTCGCTGCCGTACATCGCGCAGGACGCCGAGAAGAACCCGGTGCACGTCGACGAGTCGCTCACCCGGGCGCAGTTCGAGCAGATGACGAACGACCTGCTCGAGCGCACCAGGTCGCCGTTCGAGGCGGTCATCCGCGACGCCGGTATCTCGGTCAGCCAGATCGACCACGTCGTGCTGGTGGGTGGCTCCACCCGGATGCCGGCCGTGTACAACCTGGTCAAGGAACTCGCCGGTGGCAAGGAGCCGCACAAGGGCGTCAACCCGGACGAGGTCGTCGCCGTCGGCGCGAGCCTGCAGGCCGGTGTGCTCAAGGGTGAGGTCAAGGACGTCCTGCTGCTGGATGTCACGCCGCTGTCTCTGGGCATCGAGACCAAGGGTGGCGTGATGACCAAGCTCATCGAGCGGAACACCACGATCCCGACCAAGCGCTCGGAGATCTTCACCACCGCAGAGGACAACCAGCCCACCGTGGGCATCCAGGTCTACCAGGGCGAGCGCGAGATCGCGGCTTACAACAAGAAGCTTGGCACGTTCGACCTGACCGGACTCCCACCGGCGCCGCGCGGGGTGCCGCAGATCGAGGTCACCTTCGATATCGACGCCAACGGCATCGTGCATGTCTCCGCCAAGGACCTCGGCACCGGCAAGGAACAGTCGATGACTATCACCGGTGGTTCGGCGCTTCCGAAGGAAGACATCGACCAGATGATCAAGGACGCCGAGCAGTACGCGGAGGAGGACCGCAAGCGCCGTGAGGCCGCGGAGAACCGCAACCAGGCCGAGTCGCTGGTCTACCAGACCGAGAAGTTCCTCGCGGACAACAAGGAGAAGGTGGACACCCTCTCCGCCGAGGTCCGCGACGACGTGACCTCGGCGCTGGATGAGGCGAAGAAGGCGCTGGAAGGCGACGACGACGCGGCGATCAAGTCCAGCTCGGAGCGGCTGCAGACGGCGTTCCAGTCGCTGGGTGCGGCGATCTACGCGCAGGCGCAGCCGTCCGGTGACGCCGGTGCTCAGGCCGGGGCCGACGCGGGTGGCGCGCAGGAAGAGGCCGGCGCCGGTGCGTCGGCGGATGAGGACGTCGTCGAAGCCGAGATCGTTGACGAGGAGAAGGACGACAAGTGACCGACGAACAGCACGAACCGGAGGGCTCCGTCGAGACACCGGTGGTGCGGGATCGGCGGCGCATCGATCCGGAGACGGGCGAGCTGCGGGAGCCGGACGCGGAGCCGGTTCCCGTGGCTGAGTCCGACGCGCCTGCCGCGGAAGGGCTGGCGTCGGAAGGAACCGGGTCGGACGGAGCCGACGACGCGCTGGCCCAGGCGCGTGCGGAGGCGGCCGAGCGGCTTGACGATCTGAGGCGGTTGCAGGCCGAGTACGTCAACTACCGCAGGCGCGTCGAGCGGGACCGGGAAACCGTCCGCGAGGCGGCGAAGGCCGAGGTGCTGACCGGCCTCCTCGACGTGTTGGACGACATCGGGCGCGCGCGCGAGCACGGCGATCTGACCGGCGCGTTCCGTGCCGTCGGCGAAGCACTGGAGGCCGCGGTCAACAAGGCCGGCCTTGAGCAGTACGGGGAACCGGGCGACGAGTTCGATCCGACCATCCATGAGGCGCTGATGCACAGCTACGACGACACCGTCGACGTCGTCACGTGCACCCAGATCCTGCAGCCCGGATACCGCGTCGGCGACCGTATCCTCCGTGCCGCCCGGGTGGCGGTGGCGGAACCCACCGAGGCGCTGACCGATCAGCAGAGCGCCGACGCCGCCTCGGACGACGAGGTCGACAGCGCGGAACCGGACAACTGAGAAGATTCGGGCCCGGGTGTCCTACGCTGGTAATTCCGCGGAGGACACCCGGGCGACGGACTTGTGGACAGCGGTAGAAGGGAGGGTCGCAGCACGTGAGCACCAAGGACTGGATCGAGAAGGACTATTACAAGATCCTCGGTGTGCCGGCGGATGCCGATGCCGCGGCGGTGAAGAAGGCGTACCGTAACCTGGCTCGCGAGCTGCACCCTGACCGCAACAAGGGCGACAAGGCCGCCGAGAGTCGTTTCAAGGACGTATCTGAGGCGTACTCGGTGCTCTCCGATCCGGAGAAGCGCAAACAGTACGACGAGGCGCGGACTCTCTTCGGTGGCGGTGTGCGCGTGCCGGGAGGCGGCGGAGGATCGTTCAATTTCGACCTCGGCGATCTGTTCTCCAGTGGCGGGTCGACCGCCGGCGGCGGCCTAGGCGACGTCTTCGGTGGGATCTTCGGCCAGCGCACACGTCCGCGTGGAACCGGCGCGCGCCGCGGCGCGGATGTCGAGACGGATGTCTCGATCGACTTCGAAGAGGCCGTGGAGGGCAAGACCGTCCCGCTGCGGATGACGAGCTCGTCGGCGTGTACGGCGTGCGCCGGCACCGGTGCGAAGGCCGGCACCGTGCCGCGAGTCTGCCCGACCTGCACCGGAACCGGATACACCAGCACTGACTCGGGTGGCTTCGGCATGGCCGAGCCATGCCGGGACTGCAAGGGCCGTGGACTCGTGGTGGACGATCCGTGCCCGGTCTGTAGCGGATCCGGGCGCGGCACGACCAGCAGCATGATGCATGTTCGGATTCCCGCGGGCGTGGTGGACGGCCAGCGCATCCGGCTCCGTGGCAAGGGCGCGCCGGGGGAGCGTGGGGGTCGCTCAGGAGATCTCTACGTCACCGTGCATGTCGGCACGCATCCGGTGTTCGGACGCAAGGGGGAGCACCTGACCGTGACCGTGCCGGTCACTTTCCCGGAGTTGACGCTCGGTGCGGAGATCAAGGTGCCGACGTTGAACGGCATCCCCGTCACGCTGCGTATTCCGGCCGGAACGCCGAACGGAAGGACGTTCAGAGTGCGCGGCCGCGGTGCGCCGCGCAGAGACGGGACCCGTGGCGATCTCCTGGTTACTGTAGAGGTAGTCGTTCCGCACCGGGTGGACAGTTCCGCCAAGGAGGCGCTCGAGGCGTTCCAGTCGGCGACCTCCGGCGACGACATCCGCGCGGAGTTGATGCGACAGGCGGCACAGGGAGGCTGACATGGACGAACGGACGAGGTTCGTGGTCGCAATGTCCGGCGCAGCCCGGCGAGTTCGCGACGATGAACCGCTGTATGTGATCTCGGTGGCCGCGGAGATGGCTGGAATGCATCCGCAGACGCTCCGGCAATACGACCGGCTGGGCCTGGTGTCGCCGCGGCGCACGGACGGCGGTGGACGCCGCTACTCGCTGCGGGACGTGGAGCGCCTCCGCGAGGTTCAGCGCCTGTCCCAGGAGGAGGGCGTCAACCTGGTCGGGGTCAAGCGGATCATGGAGCTCGAGGCGGAGGTCGAGGCGCTCCGGGCACAGTTGGAGCTTGTGGTCGAGGCGCAGCAGCAGTCGGAGTATCTGGCGCAGAGTCACCGGCGGTCGGATTACCTGCCGGTCCCGTCGTTCGGCGGTAGCGCGCTGGCGATCTACCGCACGCGGCGCTCTCGATAGCGCCGAGCGCGCGGCTGCGAATGCGTGGCTGCGGATGTCTGGTCTCGGCCTGCCAACGTACCGGAAACGCTCCCAATTCGACGCGGCACCGGGCGTTCATGTGATGTTAATGAATTTCACATGAATTGCCCGGTGGTGCGCAAACCCGCTGATCAGCAACCTTTTCCTCGGAATATGTCACGCAGCCTTAACATGACCGTTGGTTGACGCGACGCCTCATTGCCGGTTGACTGAGCGAGACGGCGAATACGCGGTTTTGTGACAAAGGCTGGTTAAGTGACGTTGGTTGGAATGTCCTGCGGACAAAGTCTCGGTGGTCGAATTCATGCGCCACTGAGTTTTTCGTTCCGGCGGAAAGGCCGGCCATCTCCAGCGCTATCGCATGCCGCGGACGGGGTCGGGGGTTTCGCTGTCCAGTGCCCATCGGGCAGGTGGCTGTAGGGGTAGGGACGCTCATGGGGGGCGGGGCCGTGGACAGATATCCGACGACACACGATCTGGTTGAGGCCTGTCTCGGCGGAGACGAGCAAGCATGGCGAGACCTGGTGCATCGATTCGCTCCACTGGTGTGGTCGATCGCTCGCGCACATCGGCTCAGCCCGGCGGACTGCGACGATGTCAGCCAAGCCACGTGGGTGCGTCTCTGGCGTACGCTCAACCGCCTGCGCGAGCCGGATCGGCTCGGCGAGTACCTGTCGGTGATCGCCAAGCGGGAGGCGCTGCGCCATCTCGACGCGGTGGCGCGATTGCGGCCGGGGCGGGATCATGACGTCGCGGCCGACGTGGCGGACGCCGAGCCCTCCGCGGAGACAGCGCTGGTCTCCAAAGAGCGTGCGGCGGAGTTGACCCGGGCTCTGCTGCAGCTACCGCCGCGCTGCCAGCACATGATCGCGTTGCTGGTCGACGGCCGCAGCTATGAGCAGATCGCGGCCGCGCTGGATCTCGCTCCCGGGTCGGTCGGTCCGATCCGGCGCCGCTGCCTGCAGCATCTGCGCCGGGCCATCGAGGCGGACCGGCGGCTGGAGGAACGTGGCCGCCGCGACACCACCGGCTGCCGATTGGGTGCCGTGCCGTAGCGCCCGTCCGCCGAGAACCGGCTCGGGTACCGGCGTCACTCGTCGTCGGTCTGGTCGTCCTGGTGCTGTGGCGGATGTGTGTGCGCCGCGTGCTCGGCGTGCCCGAACGCCTCGTCCGGGGTCGTGCCGAGCACCTGCCGCAGCTCTCGGACGAGGGCGTCGAGCTCGAGCTCGTCGGCGCGTGTGTCTTCGGTCTCGTCGGAGCTCACGACCGAGTACCTCTTTCGCGTTGAGATGAAGCGTTGGCTGGCCGCTTCGCTTCGTCTGCTCGCTTCAGCCGAATACAGCGAGCATATAGAATACCCGCCTTCGGCTGTGAATGCGCTGTGGGGCGCAAGGCTATTGTCGATTTTCGGTCATCGGATATTCACCGACGTTGGATATAAGCGGCCGTCCTCGTCTCACGAACGCGGTCGCGCCGACTATGTGACGCGGCCCACATTACTTTTCTGATCTTTCGTGTACGAATCCGCCCATCTGTCGGGTCTTGACTGTGTCCGCTCGCCGCGGGGCGATTCCACGACGGATGTCTCCCGCGACGCATGAGGCCCGTGAAGGCCATGTCAACGCCCTGGAGGGGAAGAAGATGACGAAGACCCGAGACGACGTGCGCGACGCCGTGCGGGACGCGCTGGTCGATGCGCTCGGTGTGGAAGAGGACGAGGTGACCCCCGGAGCCACCTTGATGGGTGACCTCGAGGCGGAGTCCATCGATCTGTTGGACATCCTGTTCCGGCTGGAGCGGTCCCTGGGCGTCAAGATCACCGCTGCCGAGCTGGCCGAACACGTCCAGGGTGGGATCTCCGAGGAGGAGTTCGGCACCGAGGAAGGCGTCGTGTCGGACGTCGGCCTGGCGCAGTTGGCGAAGGTCATGCCGCAGCTCGACGTCGAGGCGCTGCGCGGCAAGCTGCCGGCCGAGGAGGTCATGCAGCTGTTCACGGTGGATAACCTGGTCGAGCTGGTGCTCGTCCGCAGCGCCGCGGTCGCCGCATAACGTGCCCACGGCCGAGGCGATGGATGTGCGCGTGGGCGTGGACCTGGTCCAGGTGTCCCGGATGCGACGGCTGCTCGACGAACAACCCGCGGCGCAAGCCGAGCTGTTCACCCCGCGGGAGCTCGCCGCCTGTGGCACGGCGCGCAGCCGGTACGCCCGGCTCGCCGCACGATTCGCGGCGAAGGAAGCGGTGCTCAAGGCGTTCGGCACCGGGCTCGGGCCGCGGATGGCGTGGCATGACGTCGAGATCGTCAACGAGCCGTGGGGCAGACCCGTGGTGATCCTGCATGGAGAACGCATGCGGTCCCTGGCCGACCGGCTGACCGGCGCACCCGAGATCTCGATGTCGCACACCGGCGACGTCGCGTTGGCACACGCCGTGATCGTGATGCGCCCGCGCCCGGTCGCCGCCCGGCCATCCCGCTGATGAGGAGAGACATGCTCTTCCACCTGACCGATCGCATCCTCGACTATGAACCCGGGCGTTCGATCCGCGCCTGCAAGGTGACATCCCGGCTGGAGACCTACTGGCGCGAGACACCCTCGGGGATGAGCATGCCCCGGCCGCTCGTTCTGGAGACGTTGTGCCAGGCGGGCGCCTGGCTGGTGATGCTCCAGACCGACCTGGTCCGCCGTGCGGCGTTGCTGTCCGTCGGCGAGGTCCGGTTCATCCGGGACGTGCGCCCGGGTGACGTGCTGGTGGCCGACGCCACGGTTGAAGCGTCGTCGGATGAGATGGCGGTGTTGTCCGGCCAGGTGTCGGTCGACTCGCACCCGGTGATGACCGCGTCCGACCTGATGTGCGCACTGATCGAACCGGCGGAGCTCGATGATCCGGAGATCACTCGTCGCCAGCTGGCCGCGCGCACCGATCGGCTCCGCACCGCCGAGCCGGTATCCGGGCGGCCGGGATGAGCGCGGCGACGCGACGCCGAGTGGTCGTCACGGGCATCGGAGCGGTGACGCCGCTGGGCAACGACGCACCGCAGACCTGGACGTCGTTGTTGGCCGGACGCAGCGGCGTCCGGGAGATCACGACCTTCGACGCGAGCACTTTTCCGGTGCGTATCGCCGGTCAGGTGACCGGTTTCGATGTGAAGGCGGCGATCCCCGATCGCCGGCATCGCCGGTACTTGTCCCGCGGCGCGGGCTACGGCGTCGCAGCCGCCGTCGAGGCGCTGCAGCAGGCCGGTGCGCTCGCCGGCACGGACCCGTACCGGCGTGGGGTCTCGGTCGGCGGCACCGTGGGACGGGTCGGGCTGCAAGAGCTGGCCGACATGTCCTGGCAGCTGGAATCGACCGGCCACGCATCGATCTACCGCCAATCACCGGCCGAGGTTCTCACCCGCGACCAGAACGTGGCGCCGGCGGTCATCGCCGAGATCGGTGACCTGCGCGGACCGTTCATCGCCGTCAGCACCGCGTGTGCCGGCTCCGCGCACGCCATCGGCGAGGCGTACCGGCGGATCGAGGAGGGCGACGCGGATCTCATGCTGGCCGGCGGTCACGACGCCCTCACCACCTGGATGGACGTCCTCGGATTCGCCCTGCTGGGAGCACTCACCACCGACGACGCCGACCAGCCCGGACGCGCCTGCAAACCGTTCGACGCGCGGCGCAACGGCTTCGTCCTCGGCGAGGGAGCGGTGATGGCCGTGCTCGAAGAGCGCGAACACGCTCTGGCCCGGAACGCGCCGATCCTGGCCGAGCTGGCCGGATACGCGTCCAGTCTGAACGCCTATCGGATCACCGACTCGCCGCCGGACGGTGGCGGCGCGATCTCCGCCATGCGTGATGCGGTCGCCGCGTCGGGCGTCGGCCCGGACGGGGTCGACTACATCGTGGCGCACGGCACCGGCACGCCTGGCAACGACGCCAGCGAGACCGTCGCGATCAAAGAGGTGTTCGGCGCCCACGCCTATGACCTCCTGGTGAGCTCGCCCAAGTCGATGGCGGGTCACCTGACGTCGGCGGCCGCGGGGCTGAATCTGCTCGCCGCACTGGGCGCCATCGAGCACGGCGTGGTGCCGCCGACGATCAACCTGGCCCAGCCCGATCCCAAACTCGACCTCGACTACGTCCCTGGTGCGGCGCGCCGTCGCGACGTCAGAGCCGTACTGGTCAACGCGTTCGCATTCGGCGGGACCAACGCCTGCTTCGTGGTGACGGCGCATACGAGGAGTGACTGACGTGACGACAGAACTGGCCGAGGTGTTCGGGCTGGACCGGCTGCTTGAGCTGGAGCCCGGGCACGCCGCACGTGCCATCCGCAACGTGCCGTCGACGCTTCCCCTGCTGGCGACGCACTTTCCCCGGTTCCCCGTGCTGCCGGGGGTGCTGATCCTGGATGACCTGGCAGCGGTGGCGGCCCTGGTCCTCGCCGCGGAGACCGGGCCGGATCGGCGGTGGGAGCTCGCGGGAGCGGCCCGTGCCCGGTACCGGCACTTCGTCCGCCCCGGCGACTCCGCGGAACTCGCCGTCACCCGGCAGGAGCGTACGAACGGCGCACCGGCAGACGGGACCGCGCGATTCTCCGGGACGGTCCGCGTGGAGGGCCGCACGGTCACCACGGTGGCGGAGCTGACGATGGTCCGAGCCGAGGAGGCCCCATGACGACGCAGACCGGCCGCCGGGTGGTGGTCACGGGCATCGGGCTGCTGACCGGCCTTGGCGCGGGCCAGGCGGAGAACTGGCGGCGGATGACCGCCGGCGACACCGCGATCGGGCCGCTGCGCGGCTTCGACCCGAGCTCGCTGCGGACCCGGATCGGCGCCGAGATCGTCGACTTCGACCCGTCGCTCTACGCCGCCCGCCGCACGCTGCGCAGCACCACCCGCGAGGATCAACTGGCACTCGCCGGTGTCTCGCTCGCGGTCGAGGACAGCGGGCTCGACCTGGACCGGGTCGAGCCGGAGCGGCTCGCCGTCTTCCTCGGCGGCAACAAGGAGATCTCCAAGCCGCAGCACCTGATCGACGGCGCCCTCGCCGTGCGCGACGAGAACGGCCAGGCCAGCGAACGAGTGCTCGGCGAGCGGATGGAGTCCAGTTTCTACCCGCTGTTCTATGTCGACGGGCTGCAGGCGGCGGCGTTGTTCTACGTCTCCCAGCGGTACGGGGCCAAGGGCGCCAACGCCTACTTCCACGGCACCGCCGATTCGGGCGCCACCGCGATCGGCCGGGCGTATCGCTCCATCCGCCGCGGCGAGTCCGACGTCGCCGTGGCGGGTGGCTTCGACGCCGCGGTCTCGTTCTGGGTGATGTCGAAGATGGACGGCCTCGGCGTGCTCAGCGACCGGAACGAGCTCGGGACCGGCGCGTTCCAGCCGTACGACAAGGAGCGCACCGGCTCCGTGCTCGGTGAGGGCGCGGCCGTGGTGGTGCTGGAGGACGCCGAGGCGGCAGCGGCCCGGAGCGCCACGGTGTATGCCGAGATCGGCGGCGTGGGCTCGGCGTTCGACGTCGGAGCGATGGTGACGCCGGAGCCGTCGGGGGGTGCGCTCACCGCCTCGATCACGGCGGCGCTGCGCGAGGCCGGCGTGGACGGCGACGGACCGGACTACATCGCGACGCACGGATGCGCCACCCGGCTCGGCGACACCAGCGAATGCGTCGGCATCCGGGCGGCCCTGGGCGGCGCCGGCGACCGGGTGATGGCCAGCAGCGTGAAGCCGGCCACAGGCCATCTGGTCGCGGCGGCCGGGGCGCTGAACGCGGCGGTCTGTGCGCTGGCGATCCATCACGGTGTGGTTCCGCCGACGCTGAACCTGCACGCGCCGGATCCCGAGTGCGACTTCGACTGGGTACCGGGCGAGGCACGGGAGGTTCCGGTGACCACGGCGCTGGCGTTGGCGCGTGGGCTTGAGGGGCAGAACGTCGCGCTTGCGTTGCGGGCGGTGTGAGCGCGGTGGCGGTTGAGGTGGGGAGGGAGGAATTCCCGGTCGCGCCCGCGACGAGGTCGTCGCCCAGGGGCTCCTCCCACGTCGATGCCCGAGCCTACCCTGACCGGGAATCCCTCCCTCCCCACCTTCTGTGGTCACTTCGGCCGGACGCGAACGGCGATTCGACGACTCATCCCACCCGGCAAGAAGGAAGAGGTATGACGTGAACGCGACAGTCAACGATGGAGCCGTCACGCGGGTGGCGGTGGTGGGCGTCGGGGCGGTGACCGGTCTGGGGCCGACCGCCGACGACCTGTGGTCCGGTGCCCGGGACGGCCGGGTGGCGATCGGGCCGGTGCAGGGACTGGACTTGACGGACTTCTCCACGAAGGTCGGTGCGGAGGTACGGGACCTGCCGGAGGCGGGTCATCGATACCTGCGGCCCGGCGATTTTCGGGATCGGGTGTTCGAGTTGGCGCTGCACGCGGCGGACGAGGCGGTGGCGGGGACCGGCGCGGTGGTCGAAGCCGTCGGCACTGAGCGGTGTGGGGTCGTGTATGGGACGTGTAATGCGGGGCTGTTGTCTGGGCGGGAGTGGCTGGCGCGGCTTGACGCGGGTCGGGATCCGGACCCGCGGCTGGCGGCGATGATGCCGCCGCAGGCCCAGGCGGAAGCGATCGCCGGAGCGCTCGGTTGGGGCGGCCCGGTGCTGTCGGTGAACACGGCGTGCGCGTCCGGGGCGAACGCGATCGGGTGGGCCACCGATCTGATCCGGTCCGGGCGGGCGGACGTCGTGCTGGCGGGCGGTGCGGACGCGTTCTCGGACGTGCTGTACGCGGGTTTCCACTCGCTGGAGGCGCTGTCGCCGGTTCCCGCCCGGCCGTATTCGGCGGAGCGGCAAGGGCTCTCACTCGGCGAGGGGGCGGCGTTCCTGGTGTTGGCGAGCGAAGCGGTGATCGGTGTGCAGGACGTCCGCGCCTGGGTGGGCGGGTATGGGTTGTCCGCGGACGGATATCACCCGACGGCGCCACGGCCCGACGGGTCGGGCGCGAGCCGGGCGATCGCCCAAGCGCTGCGGACGTCCGGACTGGTTCCGGAGGACGTCGGTTACGTCAACGGACACGGCACCGGAACGGAGAAGAACGACGCCGCCGAGACGCGAGCCATTCGCAGTGCGCTCGGTGAGCATGCCGACACGGTTCCGGTGAGCAGCACCAAGTCGGTGATCGGGCATCTACTGGGCGCGGCCGGCGCGGCCGAGGCCGTGGTGACCGTGCGAGCGCTGGAGGAGCAGGTGGTTCCGCCCACGGCGTCGTACAGCGGTGCAGATCCGGATTGCGACCTGGATTATGTGCCGCTCGATCCCCGCCCGATGCGGAGTGACGTGGCGGTGTCGAACAACTTCGCCTTCGGCGGGTCGAACGCGAGTGTGGCATTCGTCCGCGCCGGGTCGGACCACCGGCCACCGCGCCCGCAGCTGCATGACGTCGTGGTCAGCGGCATGGCGGTGCTCGGCCCGTTCGGAGAGGGCGCCGAAGCGGCGGAGGCGGCGGTGGCGGAGGGAGCGTCCGTCCCAGAGGGGCCGGATGGACGGGTGGCGACGATGGAGGTCGACCCCGAGCCGTACCTCACCCGCAAAGCGCGTCGCCGGATGGACCGGATGACGGTGGCGGCGATCGTCGCGGCGGCGAAGGCGATGAACGACGCCGGGCTGGAGGCGGGGAGTGAGGACGCGAAGCAGACCGGCGTCATCGTCGGTACCTCCGCCGGCCCGGTCGAGTCGATGGCGCGGTTCACCCGCGGTGTGCTCTGCGACGGCGCCGCCGGCGCCGACCCCGCGGTCTTCCCGAACACCGTCTACAACCAGCCCGCGGGGCAGGTGGCGCAGCACCTTCACCTGCACGGGCCGACGTCGACCGTCTCCGTCGGGCATGCGTCCGGCGCGGCCGCCCTTTTGTACGGCTACGAGCTGATCCGCACCGGCCGGGCGTCGTCGATCGTCTGCCTGGCCGTGGACGTCATCGACGAACTGGTGGTCAAGGCCTACGACGACCTCGGCCTGCTCTCCCACCGTTCCGGCGACGGCCGGTTCGCCCTCGCCGATGCGGCCGTGGCCGTCGTGCTGGAGTCGGCGAGCGGGGCGGCCGCCCGGCGCAGGCGAGCGCTGGCCGAGGTCACCGGCTACGGGTGCGCGTCCCGGGTGCGCCCCGGAGGCGTGCCGAGTGACGTCCGTGGCTCGGCGACGGAGCGCGCATCCCGCCAGGCCATCGAGACGGCGGGCATCGAGCCGGGCGACGTCACGGACATCTGGTCTGTGGCGTGCGGCCTCGAGATGGTCGACAGAGGCGAACGCGCGGCCATCGATCGGCTGTTTCCGTCGTCAGGGGGTGCGCGGCCCCGGCTCCACCAGCCGAAGACGGTTCTGGGTGAACCGACCGGTGCGGCCGGGACCCTGCTGGCCGCGCTCGCCGCCCACGACCTCGCCGACCGGGCGGCCGGTGTGGCGCTGGTCAACGCGGTCTCGCTGGGTGGCACGGCCCTGTCCGTCGTCATGCGATCCGACCACGACACCGAGTGAGGAAGCTATGGAAGAGCAGACATCCACTGACCCACTGCCGCGGACTGTCCCTCCGGGACCACTCCATGGCCGGGTCGCGCTGGTGACCGGCGGCTCGCGCGGCATCGGCCGTGCCACCGCCATGGCGTTGGCGGCCGACGGCGCGACCGTGGCGGTGAACTACCGCTCGGGCAAGGACGAAGCGCTACAGGTCGTCGCGGAGATCGAGGAGGCCGGCGGCACAGCCGCCGCGTTCGGTGCCGACGTCTCCGACTACGAGCAGGCCCGCGGGCTCGTCGACGAGGTGCTCGCCGTCCATAGCGAGCTGCACATTCTGGTGAACAACGCCGGCATCTCGAAGGACAACCTCATCTATGCCATGGACCCGCAGGACTGGCTGGACGTGATGAAGGTCAACTTCGGCGGCGTCTTCAACTGCACCAAGGCCATCCTCGACCACGCGATGGTGACCCGGGACGCGGTGATCGTGAACGTCTCCTCGGTGATGGGTGAGCGCGGATGGACCGGGGAATCGAACTATGCCGCCTCCAAGGGCGCGGTCGACGCGTTCACCCGCAGCGCCGCCATCGAGCTGGCCCGGTTCGGCATCCGGGTGAACGCCGTCCTGCCGGGATTCGCGCCTACCGAGCTGGTGTCCGAGCTCTCCACCGGCGAGGTCGCCAAACACCTGAAGCGGCAGATCCCGATGCGCGACTTCGCCACCGTCGAGCAAGTGGCGTCCGCGATCCGATTCCTCGCCGGTCCGGAGTCGGAGTACATGACCGGGGTGCTGCTCAACATCGACGGCGGCGGCATGGCCGGGCTGGGCCTCGGACGGCTGAAGTGGTGAGGGGACGGAACGCGATGCGCACGCACGCCGTACAGGTGGTCGGCACCGGCAGTGACCTTCCGGGCGAACCGATCGGCAACGACACCATCGAGAGCCTTGCGGGCTCGCTGCCGGAGGACGTCGGCGCCGACATCGGCATCGAGTACCGGCACTGGATCATCGACCCGGCCACCGGCGAGCATCGCGACAGCAACACCGGGATGGCCGAACGGGCGGCCCGGGCGGCGCTGGCGGACGCCGGCATCGAGCCGGCCGAGGTCGATCTGCTCATCCTGGCCACCGCCACGCCAGAGTACCCGTTGCCGCCCACGGTCAACCTGGTCCAGGAACGGCTGGGTACCGGTCCATGCACCACGCTGGAGCTGCGCTCCGGCGGTGCCGGCACCGCGCAGGCGATCGAGCTGGCCCGCCTGCAGATGCTGGCCGGTGGTCACCGCACGGCCGTGGTGATCGGCAGCGAGGCCACGTCGCCGGCGCTCGCGCCCATCTTCCTGGACGTACCGGCCGGCAAGGTCCGGATCCGGGACCGCATCCCGATGTACATGTTCGGGGACGGAGCCGGTGCGGTCGTGCTGCGTGCCGTGGGCGAGGACGAGGAAGCGGGCGGGGCCGCAGCCGGCGGCGTCGTCGGCGGAGCATCCGCCGCCATCGACCCGGACCGGGCGCCCGGCATCCAGGTGATCGGCGGCGGCACGCACGCTCCGATCCGCGACCAGCTCGCCGCCAAACGGCTGGTCACGCTCAAGGTGGACGTGGTGTCGGCAGGCCACGTCGCGCCGTCGCTCGTCGCTCACGCCATCGGCGACACGCTGGCCGCCTGTGACGCCGACCCCACCGGTGTGGACGTGTGCGTCGTCCCGGAGGGCAACTCTGGATGGATGCGCGCGGCCAGCGACGAGGGTGCCGTCAACCGCGACGAGTGGACCAAGATCCCCGGCGAGTTCACCGACAGCCTCGCCCGCCGCGGCGCTCTGGGCTGTGCCGGCCCGCTGGTCTGCCTCGACGACGCGGTCCGGGACGGCGACATCCAGGCTGGTCAGCGCGTCCTGCTGGTCGGCATCGAGAGCAGCAAGTGGGTCCACGCCGGCGTCCTCGTCGACTGGACGAAGGAGGCGAACCGATGAGTGATCGGACCGATTACGACGTCATCGTCGTCGGCAGCGGGCTGGGCGGACTGTCCGCGGCCGCGCTGCTGGCGCACAGCGGTGAGCGGGTGCTGGTTCTGGAACAGGGCGATGACATCGGCGGCGTGGCGCACGCATTCGTCCGCAACGGCGGTGACTACGTCTTCGACCCGGCCGTACACAGCACCAGCGCCGGCGAGATCGTCTGGAACTTCCTGGAGTACCTGGGCGTCGACGGTGACGTCCCGTACGTGGTCTCCCCGCACTCGCACGGCGCGTATTTCGGCGACGGCTTGCGGGTGCTCGCCCCGACCGGATGGGACGCCTACGTCGAGTCGCTGGCCGCACCGCTGCCGAAGAACGAGGGCGACGAGATCCGCGAGTTCCATCGGGTCTGCCGCACCGTGCTGGACGAGATGGCCTGGATGCCGTACCGGATGGATGCCCGGAACCTGGCGGCGATCATGGAGGAGAAGCCGAACTTCGCCGCCTACCGGATGGCGACCGTCGAGGACGTTTTCACCGACCATGTCCCGAGCCTGCGGCCGCGGGCACTGGCGGGAGCGGCCTGGCCGTTCATCGGCTCGCCGCCGTCCCGGCTGTCCTTCCTCAACTACATCCAGCTGTTGGACACCCATCTGGAAGGCCCGCGTTACCCGCTCGGGTCGTACCAGCGGATGGTGGACGCGTTCGCGAAAGCAGTGCGGGGATGCGGCGGCGACATCCTGGTGCGCAGCCCAGCGGCGAAGGTGCTCGTCGCCGACGGTGCCGTGGCCGGGGTCCGCACCGAGAGCGGTGCCGAGTTCAGCGCCCGCGCGGTGGTGGCCAACGCCGACGCGCGGCACACCCTGAACGACCTGGTCGGCCCGGAGCATCTGCCCGAGTCGTACCTGAAGCGAGTGAACCGGATGCGGCCGTCGCTGTCGGTGCTGACCGTCTTCGCCGCCACCGATCTGGATCTGACCCAGTACGGGCTGGCCCACGAGACGTTCGTCCACCCGCACCTGGATCACTCGGCGAACTGGGCGGACGTGCTGGCTGGGCGGCCGGCCAGTGCCTGGATGTCGAACACCACACTGATGGATCCGAGCCTGGCCCCGGACGGTGAGCACACGGTGATCATGACCTGCATGGCGCCGTGGGAGCTGGACCGCCCGTGGCCGGAGCTGAAAGAGCCGGCCGGTGACGCCATGATCGACCTGTTCGAGCAGGTCATCCCCGGCCTCTCCGCGCACCTGACCTACCGGGAGGTGGCCACCCCGCTGGCCATGCACCGCTTCACTCGCGGCTACCAGGGTGCCACCTATGGCTGGGAGAACACCCCCAACCAGTTCGCCAACAAGCGGCTGGCGCATCAGACGCCGCTGGACGGGCTCTATCTGTCCGGGCACTGGACCGAGTCCGGCTCGTCGTCGTTCCGGGCGGTCTCGTCCGGGATCTCCAGCTCCAAGCTCGTCCTCTCCTGGCTCGGCAACGACGTCGGGGCCACCCTCCCGCGCTCGTTCCGCGAGCGCACCGGGCCGGTACCGCCGGCCCGACGACGTAGCAGCACACCTGTCGAGACAACGGAAGGTACCTGACCCGATGACGGAGACCCTGACCACTGCGGCAGAAGCCACCGGCTGGAGCCGCTGCCCGCACTGCTCGGCGTTCCTGTACGCCAAGCGCCTCGATCGCAACCTCAAGGTCTGTCCGGAGTGCCAGCATCACATGCGGCTGACTCTGGACGAGCGGCTGGACCTGACACTGGATCCGGGGACGTTCCGGATGTTCGCCCCCGGTGGCGCGGATATCTCCGGTCCGCAGCGAGCCGACGACCCGCTCGGATTCGTGGATACCAAGCCCTACCTCGAACGCCTCGGCTCGGCCCGGAAGCGCACCGGGCGAGACGAGGCGGCGGTGGCCGGCGACGCTGAGATCGGCGGACGGCCGTTGGTGGTGGCGGCGCTCGACTTCGCCTTCATGGGCGGCAGTATCGGCACCGTCGTGGGCGACGTCGTCGTCGCGGCCGCCGCTCGTGCGCTGGATCGACGCGTTCCGCTGCTGCTGATCTCCGCGTCGGGCGGCGCGCGGATGCAGCAGGGATGCCTGTCCCTGATGCAGCTGGCGCGGACGTCGCAGGAGATCGCACGGCTGCGAGAGGCGGGCGTGCTGGTGATCAACCTCAACACGCACCCGACGTTCGGCGGGGCGACGGCCTCGTTCTCGTCGCTGGGTGACGTGGTGCTGGCCGAGCCCGGAAGCCTGATTGGATTCGCCGGCCCGCAGGTCATCAAGCAGACCATCCGTGAAGATCTGCCCCGGGGTTTTCAGACCGCGGAGTTCCTGCATGAACACGGCATGACCGACCTGGTGGTGCATCGGCAGAGCCTCAAGGAGACCATCCACCGGCTGCTGATGCTGCACGAGCCGCCGTCCTGGATCCCGGAGCCCCGGGTGCGTCCGGGCGACGCGCCCGTGCATGGTGTCCAGGCCCGGGGTGACGGCGGTGCCCACGGCGACGGCGCTCCCGGCGCCGACGCGAGCGATTCTCGCGCGTGGACGGTGGTGACCCGGGCCCGCCAGGTGGGGCGCCCCACGACGCTGGACTATGTGCGCCAGATGTGCGAGGACTTCGTCGAGCTGCACGGTGATCGGGTGCACGGCGACGACCCCGCGATCGTCGCCGGCGTGGGCCGCTTCGACGGACAGAACATCGTGCTCATCGGCCATCAGAAAGGGCATGACACCGCGGAGATGGTGAGCCGCAACTTCGGCATGCCGCATCCGGAGGGTTACCGCAAGGCGATCCGTCTGATGCGGCACGCGGAGCGGTTCGGCCTGCCCGTCGTGACCCTGGTGGACACAGCGGGCGCATACCCGGGCCTCGCCGCCGAGGAACGTGGGCAGGGCCTGGCCATCGCCGAGTGCATCACGGCGATGTCCCGGCTGCGAGTGCCGGTCGTCACGGTCATCACCGGCGAAGGCGGCAGCGGCGGTGCTCTTGCCCTCGCCGCGGCCAACCGGGTGCTGATGCTGGAGAACAGCTACTACTCGGTGATCTCGCCGGAGGGTTGCTCGACGATCCTGTGGGGAAGCGCGGCGCAGGCGTCGACCGCCGCGGAGGCGCTTCGGTTGACCGCCGACGACCTTCTCGAGCTGGGCGTCATCGACGACGTGGTGGCGGAACCGGCCGGAGGGGCGCACACCGATCCGATCGCCACCGTCGACAACGTGGCCGCGGCGATCTCCGCCGGTCTCGCCGAGCTCAGCGACCTCGGCTCGGCCGATCTCGTCGAGCAGCGGTACAACCGGTTCCGTGCCTTCGGCCGGATCGATCAGACCTGGCACGTGCTGCAGGAGACTGCGGCATGACGGCCGGGGAAGCTGAGCTGGACACCCGGGCCGGGCTGGTCACACACCTTCGCGAGGAGGCGTCGAAGCTGATCTCCGAGCTGGACGGACGAGTGCGATCGGTGCAGGTGGACGCCGGTGACTGCGCGGTCCGGGTGGAGTGGACCGAGCCGCGGGCCACCGTGGTCGCTGCGGACTCCCCGGCCGGGTCCGTCGTTGTCCAGCCTGAGGCGGGCGATCGTGCCGTCGCGGACACCGGCCGGACGGACGCCGGCACGGCGACGACGCATGCCGTCAGCGCGCCGCTGGTCGGCACCTTCTACCGTCGGCCGTCACCGGAGGCCGAGCCGTTCGTCGAGCTCGGCGACGTGGTCGAAGCCGGGCAGACGCTGGCGATCGTCGAGGCGATGAAGCTGATGAACGAGATCAAGGCCGACCGCCCGGGCCGGGTCAGTGCGATCGGGCCGGAGGACGGCGACATGGTCGAATTCGGCCAGGTCCTGGTCGAACTCTCGACGGACTGAGGTGTCGGACGGTGTTCGAGAAGGTTCTCATCGCCAACCGGGGAGAGATCGCGGTCCGAGTCGTGCGCGCATGCCGGGAACTCGGCGTGCGGACGGTGGCGGTCTACTCCGACGCGGACGCGGACTCCCTGCCGGTACGGCTGGCCGACGAGGCGGTCCGCATCGGCCCGTCCCGGCCTGCCGCCAGCTATCTGCACATCCCGAACATCATCGGTGCCGCCCTGAAGGCCGGTGCCGACGCGATCCACCCCGGGTACGGGTTTCTCTCCGAGGATCCGTACTTCGCCGAGATCTGCGCTGACCACGACATCACCTTCATCGGTCCGCCGCCGGAGGTGATGGAGTCGGTCGGTGACAAGTCGGTGGCGCGCCGGCTGATGGAGGGCGCCGGTCTGCCGCTGCTGCCCGGCACCGTCGAACCGGTACACACCTTCGAGCAGGCGCGGGCGATCGCCGACGAGATCGGCTACCCGGTCGTGATCAAGGCCACCGCCGGTGGCGGCGGACGTGGCATCACCGTCGTCCACCGCTCGGATGAGTTGCGGCATGCGTATCAGAGCACCCGGGCCACGGCGCAGGCGGTCTTCGGTAACCGGGACGTCTATGTGGAGCGGTATCTGGAGCGGGCCCGGCACGTCGAGGTCCAGATCCTGTGCGACGCCCATGGCGGGGCGGTCCATCTCGGCGAGCGGGACTGTTCCGTACAGCGGCGGCACCAGAAGCTCATCGAGGAGTCGCCGTCGCCGGCGGTCGACGGCCGATTGCGGGCGGAGATCGGCGAGTCGGCGCTGGCCGGTGCCCGGGCGGCGGGCTACCGGGGCGCCGGAACGATGGAGTTCCTGCTCGACGACGACGGCCGGTTCTGGTTCATGGAGATGAACGCGCGCATCCAGGTCGAGCATCCGGTGACCGAGCTGGTGACCGGGATAGATCTGATCGCGGAGCAGATCCGGGTGGCGGCCGGATCGCCGTTGTCGATCAAGCAGGAGGACGTGGTGGTGGCCGGCCATGCCGTCGAGTGCCGGATCAACGCCGAGGACCCTGCTCGCGACTTCGCGCCGGCACCCGGGCGGCTCGAGGTGTTCCAGCTGCCCGGAGGCCCATGGACGCGGGTCGATACCTACTGCCGGAGCGGGGACGTGATCCCGCCGTTCTACGACTCGATGATCGCCAAGCTCATTGTCTGGGGCCCGGACCGGCGGGCCGCGCTCGACCGGCTGGCCCGGGCGCTGGACGAGTTCGAGGTCTCCGGGCCCGGTCTGCACACCACCAAGGATTTCCATCGCCGGGTGGTGGAGCACCCGACGTTCCGGTCCGGCGATGTCCGAACCGACTTCCTGATTCACAACACGCCCTAGAGGAGCGTCGCGATGACCAGAACCGCCTTCATCTTTCCCGGCCAGGGCTCGCAACGGGTGGGCATGGGCCGGGACCTGGCCGAGCGCTATCCCGAGCTGGCCGGATCCGTCTTCCGCGCCGCCGACGAGCTGCTCGGATTCGAGCTCTCCCGGCTGTGCTGGGAGGGACCGGCCGACGAGTTGCGCCGGACGGACATCACCCAGCCGGCGATCTTTGTGACCAGTATGGCGGCCTATCGGGTATGGGCCGCACACGCGCCGCGCCCAGTGGCGGTGGCCGGGCACAGCCTGGGTGAGTATGCGGCGCTCGTTGCCGCCGGGGTGCTGGACTGGACCGTCGCCCTGGGCCTGGTTCGTCGTCGCGGGGAACTCATGGCCAGGGTGAACGAGACGACGCCGGGTGCGATGGCGGCCGTCATGGGGCTCGCCGCGGAGAGCGTCGAAGCGTTGTGCTCGGACCTGTCCGGGGCGGTCGTCGACGTCGGCCCCGGTGGTGACGTCGGCCCCGGTGGTGACGGCGGCCCCGGTGGCGACGGGGGTGACGGTGTCGACGTGGTCGAGGTGGCGAACTACAACGACGACGAGCAGACCGTCGTCTCTGGCACGGTCGGCGGCGTGGAGGCCTTGTCGCGGGCCGTGCGGAAGAAGGCCGACCCGGCCGTGAAGGTGGTCCGGCTCGACGTGGGAGCACCGTTTCACTGCTCGCTGATGCGTCCGGTCGAGGAGCAGTTCTCCGCGGATCTGGACGCTGCCGCGTTCGCCGACCCCAGCGTGCCGGTGGTGGCGAACGTGACCGCGGCCCCGGTATGGACCGGTGCCGCCGCCCGCGCGGCGCTGCAGGCTCAGCTGGCCGGGTCGGTGCGGTGGCGGCAGAGCATGCGTACCCTGGTCGACCTTGGTGTGGAGACGTTCGTCGAGTTAGGACCCGGCCGGGTGCTGTCCGGGCTGGCTCGGCGGAGCCACCCGGAGGTGCCCTGCCATCCCACGTCGGACGTCCGTCGGATGGAGAAGGCGATCGGCGAGCTGGGCGCCGGCGAGTTCGTGGGTGCGGCGGTACGTCCATGAGCTCGCAGGTCGCGCGCCGGTCGGTCGGAGCCGTCTTCCTGGCGTGTTCCGTGCCGATGTTCATGGCGGCGCTCGACAACCTCGTGGTCGTGACGTCGCTCAACGTGATCCGGGAGGATCTCGGCGCGAGCATCGCGGAGCTGCAGTGGTTCTCCAGCGCCTACATCGTGGCGTTCGCCGGATTGCTGCTGGTGGCGGCGGGCTTCGGGGACCGGCTGGGCCGGCGCGCCGTGTTCACGGTCGGGATCGGGCTGTTCACGGTGGCGTCGCTGCTGTGCGGGTTCGCCGAGACCCCGGCGCAGCTGATCGCGGCGCGGGCGGCGCAGGGAGCCGGCGCGGCAACTCTCACTCCGCTGTCGCTGACCCTGCTGGCGGCCGCCGTGCCCGAGCGACGTCGCGGACTCGCGATCGGCCTGTGGAGTGCGGCCAACGGTGCCGCGATCTCCCTCGGGCCGGTGGTCGGCGGTGCCGTCGCTTCCGGGCTCGAGTGGCGGTGGGTGTTCTGGATCAACGTCCCGATCGGCGCCATCGCCCTGGTGCTCGCACGCCGGCTGCTCACCGAGAGCCGCGGAGCCGACGTGCCGGTCGATGTGGCCGGCATGGTGCTCATCTCTGCGGCGATCGTCGCAGGCATCTGGGGCCTGGTGAACGCCCCGGAGGAGGGGTGGACGGCACCGGGCATCCTGACGTCCTTCGGTCTCTGCGCGTTGCTGACCGCGGCGGCGGTAGCGTGGCAGTCGCGGGTCCGATACCCGCTGATACCGGGCCGGTTACTGCGTATCCGGGCGTTCACCCTGACCAATGTGGCCTGCCTGTGCATGCATTTCGGCGTGTTCGGTTCGATCTTCCTGTTGGCACAGCTGTTGCAGGTCGCGTACGGCTATGACCCGTTCGAGGCCGGCCTGCGCACCATGGTGTGGACGGTGATGCCCATGCTGGTGTCCCCGTTCGCCGGCATCCTGACTCCACGCATCGGTGGGGGACGGCTGATGGCCGCAGGGCTGGCGTTGCAGGGAGTCGGACTGTGGTGGATCGCGGTTGTGGCTGCGCCTGGCCAGGCGTTCGGCGAGATCGTGGCGCCGATGATGATCGCCGGCGCGGGGATGGGCCTGGTGTTCGCACCGACAGCGACGACGGTCCTGGCGGTGGCGCGCCCGGAGGAGCACGGTAAGGCGTCCGGTGCCAACACGACTGTGCGCGAGTTCGGCGGCGCGCTCGGCATCGCGGTGCTTACCAGCGTGTTCCAGATGCGTGGGAGCTACGGCGACGCGCAGGCTTTCACGGATGGCGTCGTGGATGCGTTGCACGTCGCCGTGCCTGTGGTGCTGGCCGGTGCGGTTGTGGCGTTGCTCATTCCGCGCGATGCCGGCCGGGTCCAGGCGGTGGGTTCCGCGGGCGGCGGGGAGGAAAACAGTGGCCCGGACCCGGCCCGACCCGGGTCCGGCAGCGCACCGCCCCCTCGAGGCGTTCAGGTGCCGCGCAGCTAGGCCGCATCGGGGCTCTGCTGAGGTGCTGATGAACAAGGTGCGTGACGTTCCGTATGAACTCTCCTCCTGGCCGGCGCAGTGGCGCGCGACAGCATCCAATTGATTCGAGTTGTACTCGTAAAGCGAACACTACTCGCGATAGCTGCTAGACGCCTGCGGATCGTCTACACTCGAACGTATGAACGATTCTGTGTCGCCCGCTGGGGTGGTTGCCGAGCTGGCCGGTCTGATCGACCGGCTGGCCGGGCTGCCTGGTGCGGTGGACGATGCGGAACGTATCGACCGGATCGCGGCGCTGGAGAAGCTCAAGGCCGCGGTGTATGCGGCACAGGTGGGTGAGCAGGTCGACTTCGACGCCTCGCAGCAGGCGGCGAACCAGGCGAGAGGGCTGCGTGGGGAGCGGGCCAGGCGCGGGATCGCCGAACAGATCGGGCTCGCCCGCGGGCTTTCACCGGCGTCGGCGGCCCGGCAGCTGACCCACGCGAGGGTGCTCAGCCGGGACATGCCGCAGACTCTGGCGCTGCTGCGCCGGGGTGAGGTCTCGGAGTTCGTGGCCACCCTGGTGGTGAACGAGACCTCCCATTTGGGTGCGGACGAGCGCCGTGCGGTCGACGCCCAGCTGGCGGGAGAGTTGGCGGGGTTGGGGCCGAAGAAGGCCGCGGGCATGGCGCGGCGGTTGGCGATCGAGGCCGACCCCGCCGCCGCGGTCGCGCGGGCGTCGAACGCGCGCAAGGATCGGCGGGTGAGTCTGCGCCCGGCTCCGGACACCATGACCATCCTGACCGCGCTGGTGCCGGTGGAGCAGGGGGTGAAGGCGTATGCCTCGCTGCGCCGGCACGCCGACGCGGCCGTGTCGTCCGGGGATGAGCGTTCGCGCCACCAGATCATGGCCGACGAGTTGATCGCGCGGGTGAGCGGACAAGCCGACGCGGTGTCCGCCGAGATCGGGCTGGTGATGACCGACACGTCCCTGCTCGGCGGCGATGAGACGCCCGCGGAGATCCCCGGCTACGGACCCGTCCCGGCCCAGATCGCGCGCAACCTCGCCGCGCAAGCCGCCCACACCGCCCACGCCCGTGCCAACGACGGCGACCCCCACGTCGACGACGGCGACCCCCGCGCCAATGGCGACGGCGTGGGCGACGGCGTGGGCGAGGGCGACGGCGTGGAGCGGGCGCGGATCTGGATCCGGCGGCTCTACACCGACCCCGCCACCGGCATCGTGCGTGACTGCGACCCCCGCCGGCGCCGCTTCGACGGCGTGCTCGCCAAGCTGTTGCACTACCGTGATGGCGGCGTCTGCCGGGATCCGTACTGCGACGCCGACATCCGCGAGTACGACCACGTGCACCCCTACGCCGACGGCGGAGACACCATACCGGCCAACGGACGCGGCGTATGCCAACGCGGCAACCACACCCGCCAAATCCCCGGCTGGAACGTCCGCGTGGTCGACGCCCAGCGCCACATCGTCGACACCACCACGCCCACCGGACACACCTACCGATCAGCACCGCCGCGCGCTCCCGGGAAGCGACGCCGCGCCGGGAGAAGGAACCGCGCCGACAATCGGGCCGGTCCCTAGCTGCGCTGGTCGTACTCGGCCTGGGCTGCTTTGATCTGGTCGAACTCGCCTTCGAGGAGTTCGATGAGGCCGATCAGCCGGGTGGCGACCTGTTGACCGAGCGGGGTGAGGCTGTACTCGACGTGTGGCGGGATGGTGGTCTGCACGTCTCGGCTGACCATGCCGTCGCGCTCGAGGGCGTGCAGCGTCTGAGACAGCATCTTCTCGCTGACGCCCTCCACCCGGCGGCGCAGCGCATTGAAGCGATGTGGTCCCTCCTGCAGCGCTGCCATCGCCAGTACGCCCCACTTGCCGGTGATGTCGGCCAGCACGGGCCGTGACGGGCAGTCCCGATTGAAGACGTCGGCGACCAGTGCGTCGGCCCTGTCGTCGACAACGTCACTGCTCATGGCATCAACGATACCTGGATGCAGGCGCCAGTTAGCGTGATAGCACTCACATTCGTCTAGTACTTTCGAAAAGTTAGTGCTATACTTTGGGTTGGTACTTAGCCGTCTACATGGGAGTCGAACATGACCATCGCCGTTACCGGAGCCACCGGCCACCTCGGCCGTCTCGCCGTCGAAGCGCTGCTGACGCGCGGCGTGGCAGCCGGCGACATCGTCGCGGCAGTACGGAGCCCGGAGAAGGCCGCGGATCTCTCCGCGCGCGGTGTACAGGTGCGCGAGGCGGACTACACCAAGCCGGACACACTCGCGACGGCGTTCTCCGGGGTGCGCAGACTACTGCTGATCTCGTCGTCCGAGGTCGGTCAACGGCTGGCGCAGCACAAGAATGCGATCGACGCCGCCAAGGCGGCCGGGGTCGACCTGATCGCGTACACCAGCATCCTGCGTGCGCGGACGTCCCCGATGAAACTGGCCGCCGAGCACAAGGCCACTGAGGAGGCGATCGAGGAATCCGGCCTGACGTATACCTTCTTGCGGAACGGCTGGTATGTCGAGAACTACACGGAGAACCTCGCGCCCGCCTTGCAGTTCGGCGCCATCCTGGGCAGCGCCGGCGACGGCAGGATCGCGGCCGCGACCCGGGCTGACTATGCCGAGGCCGCCGCCGCGGTGATCGCCGGCGAAGGGCACGAGAACGCCGTCTACGAGTTGGGTGGATCGGTGCCGTTCACCATGTCTGACGTCGCCGCCGAGGTGTCACGGCAGAGTGGCCGGGAGGTCGTCTACCGTGATCTGCCTCCGAGCGAGTACGTGAAGGCACTAGTCGATGCCGGCCTGCCGGAGGGCTTCGCGGAGATCCTCGCCGATTCGGACGTCAACGTCGCCCGCGGCCATCTCGACACCGACAGCGTTGACCTCTCCCGGCTGATCGGTCGGCCGAGCACGCCGCTGGCCGACGCGGTTGCGGTGGCGCTCAAGGAATGAGCGCCTACACTGCCCATTGATGACGTCTCAACTATCGCCGCGCGCCGGAGGTGGTCGTCCGCTTCCGGCCAGGTCCGGCTATCACCACGGCAACCTCCGGTCTGCTCTGGTCCAGGCGGCGGTCGGTTTGGTCCGGGAGAAAGGCCCGTACGATTTCAACCTGGCCGAGGCGGCCCGGCGGGTGGGTGTGAGTGTGGCCGCGCCCTACCGTCACTTCGACGACCGCGAGGCGCTGCTGGCCGAGGTGGCGCACTGGGGCTACGAACAGCTGCGGGACGCCCTCGACGCGGTGCCGGCCGAAGCCGATGATCCGGTCGGCGGCCTGGTTGCACTCGGCCTGGCCTACATCCGGTTCGCGGAGCGGGACCCGCGGGTCTTTCAGTTGATGTTCTCGCTCGAGGAGCGGGCGCCGGCGGCCGATGCGGGTAGGGACGCGCTGGGGGTTCTGCAGCGGGCACTGGAACGTGCGGATGCCGCGGGCGAGATCTCGGTCGACGTTGATCTCGCCCTGCGGGTCACTTGGGGCCTGGCCCACGGCGTCGCCATGCTCAAGATCGGAGACATGGCGACGTTCCGGTCCGAACGCCCGGAGCATGTCGCCGAGGTTCTGCGTGCCGCCTTCACCGGGATCATGCGGCACGGCTGACGTGAAACAGAATTGCTTGCGTGCGTCCTTTCGATTCGACTATGTTAGTCGTACTTACATCGTGTGTAATGGAGTTCTGATGGATGTCACGCCGCGCATGCAAAGAAATGCTTCACGCACTGTTCATCTCGTTGTAGCCGCTACGTTGGGAACCTACGTTTACGCCCCGGATCATATTGCCGACGGATTGCGGCCGTTCCTGATGTTCGTCGGAATTCCGCTGGCCGTACTCACGGGGTTGTTTCTATGGAAGCAGGCCTGGTTTCGCCGCGCACTCGGGCGCCGGCGTGGCCCGAGCGGAAACCGCGCCGCGGATGCGCCACGCCGCGACGTCGCCGCCTCGGGCGACCGAAACGTCGGCTGATCCATGGCGCGCTGGAAGCAGGCCCTGGTCGTGGCCTCCGTATCGGCGGCGGGTGTGGCGGTACTGAGTCTGCTCGGCGACCTGCTCGCGCCCAAACCCTCGTGGCAGCCGCGGCCATACGCCCTGCCACCGCTGACCGACTCCATCGCTGTGGCGGACGCGGTGGAAGAAACGGAGCCGGCACGCCAGTACGACGTACACCGCGAAGAGACGACGGTCGATGTCGTAGGCGGGGAATTGTCGGCGACCGTATTCTCGCCGGACGCTCCGGGACGCTTTCCGGCGGTCGCGTTCGTGCACGGTGCCGGCGCCGGGCATGGTGAGAGCCATTTCTGGCTGGGCGAACAGTTCGCGCGTGCCGGAATCGTCGCCGTCGCGTATGACAAGCGCGACGATTATTCCTATTTCTGGAATCGCGACTTCGATCAGCTGGCCGAAGACGCCATCGCGGTGGTGAACATGATGCGCGCCCGGTCCGACGTGGATCCGGAGCGCGCCGGCTTGTGGGGGCTCAGCGAGGGCGGACGGGTGGTGCCACTGGCGGCCTCCCGCAGCGACGACGTCGGATTCGTCATCACCGTCGGCGGCGCCGTGAACGGGCCGTTGCGCAATACGGCATGGTCGGTTCATGAGGGTCTGGCCGCGGACGACGCGCCCGAGGGCGCGCGCAGCTTGGCGGTGCACGTGCTCGGGGGCGGTTACCTGTTCACCCTGCACTTGGACCCGCCGCCGGGCGTGTGGAGTCGCGTGCATCAGCCGGCGCTGGTCATCTACGGCAACGACGATTACCTCGTTCCGCCGGCCGAGAGCTCGCGCGTCATCGTCGACGATCTCCGGGCCGGCGGCAACACCGAGTATGCGGTCCGGTTCTTCGCAGACGCAGATCACGGCCTGCGCCAGGACGGCGGTCCCGCGCCCGGATACGTGCACACGATGACGGACTGGATCACCCGGCTGCCAGACACATCGGCCGCGGCGGAGACCGTCGCCGGTGCCTTGCCGGTGCAGCGATACGCATCCACGGTGGTGCCGAAAGCCCCCTGGTACGGCGGCGTCTACGCGCTGGCTGCCACGGTCGTGTTGACCGTGGTCGGCGCTGCCGCGATCCCCGCGGTGATGCGTCGGCGCATCCGTGCTGCCTCGGCCCCAGGGTGGTCCATGACCGATCGCTCGGCACGGTGGGCGACACGGGCGGCCGTGGGCGCATTCGCCACCCTATGGGCATACATCGGTGTGCTGATCGGCCTGGGTTATACGCGCAACGGTGCCACCGTGGTCTACCAGCTCGGCTGGGGACTGGTCCGCGCCGCCTCGCTCGCGGCCGTGGTGCTGGCTGCCGTCATGCTCATCCGTGCGGTACGTGGCGGGTCCGGGCTCGGCCGAGCTCACCGCGTGGTGCTCGCGAGCCGGTCCGGGGTGGTCGTCCTCTTGCTGCTCAACCTGGCGTACTGGGGGATCTTCGCACCGCAGTGGTGACGACGGATCAGACCGTCAGCAATCCGATGGCGACCGTGATCAGGCCGGCGGCCAGGACGACGGCTCCGATCCACACCAGGACGATGAGAGCGTTCGGCTTGGTGCGTCCTGCTCCCAGCGACGAGAAGAAGAAGCCGGCGGGCATCAGGATCGCAGCGAGGGCGACGCCGGTGCGCGCGACCCAGGCGGCGAACCCCTCCAGGTCGGTGGCGTCGGTGAGCACGGCGGCGACGATTCCGAGTGTGAGGAACACTCCCGCATGGCCGTGACCGGCGCGGGCGAACGAGCGCTGGAAGTCCGTCGCGGGCTGCAGGCCCCGAGCGATCCGGGTCAGATACCAGCCGCCGGACTCGACGGTGACCAGTGCCAGCAGCAGGATCCCGATCAGCCGGCTGGCTTCGGTGCTGAGCTCGAACATGGAGTGACTCCTAGGTCAGACGGGCGTAGGTGTGGCTGATCATCTCGATGAGCCGAGCCGCGGCGACCTCCCGGTCCGCGGGCGGGAGTTCGTGCAGGGGTCCATCCGCGAGCAGCCTGGCGAAACCGTGTACCGCCGACCACGTCACCACTTCGGCTTGCGGGCGGCGTTCCGCCGCGAGCACCCCGGTGTCCACCAGATCGTCGAGGACGTGAACGAGCATGCCGAATCCTGATGGCCTGGCATCAGTGGTCACCATCGGCGGGAGTCCCGCGTGGCTGGTGGCTGTGCGGAAGAGTCCGGGACTCGACGGTGCGACCTCGATGTACGCGCGAGCGATGGCCTCCAGGCGCTGCACGGCTCGGGTCGCCGGATCGCCGGTGCTCGGGATGCGGGAGATGCTCTCCCGCATCGCGGACGCCAGGTGGTCGAGCAGATGATCGCGGACGGCCTCCAGGAGTTCGCCACCGTCGCCGAAATGGCGATAGGCGGCGGTATGCGTCACGCCGACGAGCCGCGCGGCCGGCCGGATTCCGACGGCGTCCGGTCCGCCGTCTGCGGCGAGCTGGATGCCCGCTTCGATCAACGCATTGCGGAGGTCGCCGTGGTGGTACGTGGCGCGCATGGTCACCTCAGCTCACCGTATCGATGCATGGTCTCGGACGCCCGACGGTCCCGGACGCTCGGATGTTGACATGCGCCAACATTATGTGCAATGTTTACGTCTGTAAAGTTTACGGTCGCTCACATCGAAGGAATGCCCATGCTGACCAGGCTTGCTTCCGGCGTCGTACGTCGCGCCCGACTCGTGCTCCTGCTCGGTGCCGCGGCCCTCGCCGGGGCCGTCGTCCTGGGTATGGGGGCGTTCGGGAAGCTGCAGACCGAGGGTTTCAACGATCCCGCCGCAGAGTCGTCGCTCGCTGCGGATGTCATCGACGAGCGGTTCGGCGGTTCCGCCGACCTGGTCTTCGTGCTCGATGCCGGAGCCGGGACCGTGGACGATCCGGACGTGCAGGCCGCCGGGGGTGAACTGACCGAGCAACTCGCCGCCGACCCCGGACTCGGCTGGGTGACGTCGTATTGGCAGACGGGTGCCCCGTCAATGCGATCGACCGACGGCTCGAAGGCGATGATCGTCGCCAGTCTGGCCGACGGTGAGGCGGCGACCTACATCGACGAGTACTCCGGCGCCAACGGTCCGCTTCAGGTCACCGTCGGGGGCCGGGCCGTGCTCGGCGAGGACACACCCGAGCAGGTCGGACAGGATCTGCTGACGGCCGAGATGATCGCTGTGCCGCTGATTCTCTTCTGCCTGGTCTTGGCGTTCGGTACCGTGGCCGCGGCGGTCCTTCCGCTGGTCGTGGGGGCGATCGCCATCATGGGCACGTTCGGGGAGCTGTCCATCCTGGGTGGGGTCACCGACGTGTCCGTGTTCGCCATCAACCTGACCACCGCGCTCGGCCTCGCGCTCGGCATCGACTACGCGCTGCTGATGGTCAGCCGGTATCGCGAAGAGCTCGGACGCGGATTGGCCGTGCACGATGCGGTCGTCCGGACGGTCGCCACGGCCGGGCGCACCATCGTCTTCAGCGGGCTGGCCGTCACCGCCGCGCTGGCGGTGCTGTTGATGTTCCCGCTGTATTTCCTGCGTTCCTTCGGCTATGCCGGCATCGGCGTGGTGGTGATCTCCGTCGTCGGTGCCGTCGTCGTGCTCCCGGCGCTGCTGGCCCTGCTGGGCACGCGCGTGAATGCGCTGCGGCTGCCCTGGGCGCGCTCGGTGACCCGGGGGAGCGAGGCGCCGTTCTGGGGTCGGCTGGCCGAACGGGTCATGCGACGGCCGATCGCGGCCGGAGGCGCGGTGACATTGCTCCTCGTGGCGGCCGCTACCCCCTTGTTGCAGATCAGTTTCGGAACCCCGGATGATCGGGTGCTGCCGGAGAGCACCGCGAGCCGCCAGGTGGGCGACGCGCTACGCACTGACTTCGCCACCAATGACACGGCGGCGATCGAGGTGGTGACCGAGGAACCCGTCGCCGAGGATGCGCTCGCCGGCTACGGCGAGCAGCTGTCCAACCTGTCCGCGGTGGAGCGGGTGGACACCAGCGTGGGCACGTTCGTCGACGGCGCGCTGGTGCCGGACGCGCCGGTGGTCCCGGGGCTCAGCGCCGGCACGGCCGAGCGGCTCTCGGTGGTGGCCGACGTCGATCCGAGGTCCGAGGAGGCGCGCGCCATCGTCGACGACGTGCGCGGCGTGACGCCGCCGGCGGGTGTGACGACGCTGGTGGGTGGCGAGACGGCCACCTTGGTCGACAGCCTGCGCGCGGTGAGTGACCGGTTGCCGCTTGCGGCGGCGTTGATCGTGCTGACAACCGTCGTCATCCTGTTCCTGTTCACCGGTAGCATCGTGCAGCCCATACGGGCGGTGATCAGCAACGTGCTGACGCTCGGCGCCACGCTGGGCTTGCTTGTCCTGGTGTTCCAGGAGGGGTACGGCTCGTCGCTGCTCGGATTCACCCCGGTGCCGCTGGACATGGCGATGATCGTGCTGCTGTTCTGCATCGTCTTCGGCCTGTCCACGGACTACGAGGTGTTCATGATGAGCCGGATCAAGGAGCGGCGAGACGCCGGCGCCTCGGTGGAGGAGGCGACGGCGTACGGGCTCACCCATACCGGGCGCATCGTCACCGTCGCCGCGGCCCTCATCGCCATCGTCTTCTTCTCCTTCCTCACCAGCCAGGTCAGCTTCCTCCAGCTGTTCGGCCTGGGTGCCGGGGTGGCGATCCTGATCGATGCGACGCTGGTCCGCGGAGTGCTGGTGCCGGCGTCGATGCGCCTGCTCGGGCAGTGGTCCTGGTACTCGCCCGGTGTGCTCAAGCGCGTGCACGACCGCATCGGACTCAGCGAGGCGTGACTCGCGCCCCAGGCCGGCTCATGCCGGCCTGGGGCGCGAGCTGTGAGGTCACGGGGCGGACTCGGTCCGGTCAGTGGACATCCACCGGTAGCGGAGCATGCCGATGGTCAGGTGCGTGACGACCAGCGCGAGTGCTCCGACGACGACGCCGGTCGCCAGCCAGCCGACATCCGGTGCCCAGAGCCTGATCAGCCTCAGGCTCGCACCGAATGAGTCGGGAAGCGCGACGCCCACGAGGTAGGCGAGCGCCAGGCCGCCCATAGTCCAGCAGGCGGTCGCGATCACGAGACCGCGCCGTGCTCCAGCTGGATTCCGCCCCCGTAGTACCTGATAGACCGGTCGTCCGATCGCACCGATGATCACCGCCAGCACGGCGACCAGGCCGCTGAGAGTGAACGCGTAGGCGGGGTCGGCAGAGATAGGCGCCGGCTCACCGCCGGCGAGGATCCGGGCGGCGTGGAGCCCGGTCGCGACCAGGGGCCAGTCCTGGAAGAAGCCGTAGATGTTCTGCAGCACGACGATGCCGAGTTCCAACTCGGGGAGCAGGACCAATGTGGCCTGGAACCCGTGCACGGCACCGCTGTGCCAGACGGTGCTGGTGCCGAGGTCGTCGTTGCGGGTGTCGACGCGCCACCCCAGCCCGTAGTCGATGGTGTCGCTGACCCGGGCAGCGCCGGTGCGCATGGTTTCGACGGACTCCGGTTCGAGTACCTGAACTGAGCGGTACACGCCGTCGTTCAGATGAACCATGGCGAAGTGCGCCAGATCCTCGACATTGCCGCCGAGATAGCCGTAGCTCTGCCCGGCTGGATCGTAGTGTGCGGGCACACGGACGGGTTGTCCGAACGCGTAGCTGTGCCCGTCGGCGAGTCGCTCGGCGGCGTCGTCGGATGTCGTGATGGCACCGGACATCTGAAGCGGGCGTACGACGTGCGTGCGCAGGTACTCGGCGAAGGGGCGGTCGGTGACGGCCTCGACCACCGCACCGAGGACCAGGTAGTTCTCGCTGGCGTACTCGAACTCCTCGCCGGGCGCCGACCGGGGTGCGACGTCACCGAGGTCCGCGATGGCGTGGCCATAGGAATCGTCGCGGTGGTCGAATCGGTCGGTGGTGCCGGTGCCTTCCGGGATGCCGCTGGTCTGCTGGAGCAGATCCCGAACCGTGACCCGTTCGGCGGCGTCGTCGTCGGCGAGGCTGAATTCCGGCAGATATGTGCGGACCGGCTCGTCGAGATCGATCTCGCCGCCTTCGACGAGCATCATCACGGCGGTCGCCGTCACGGGTTTGGCCACGGAGCCCCAGAGGAACGGGGTGTCGGTGGAGATCGGCTGGCCGTCGCCGTCCTCCCCCCATGCGCCCATGCGCACGATCGCTTCCGGCGTGACGACCGCGTAAGCCATCCCGGGCGTCTTCGTGGCTTCCATGCGCTCGTTCATGTAGGCCTCGACCTCCGCGATGGCGGCGTCGAGCGCCGCGCGGGCCGGATCGGCGTGTGCGACGCGGCCGGTGGGCGTGGCGCCGATCGCCGTGGTGAGTACGACGCCGAGCGCGAGCATGACGGCGCTGAGAGCGCGGGCCTGGGTTCTCACGATGGCAAGCTCCGGAATCGGATCGTAGGTAACCATATGGTTGTACGGTTTAAGGAGACCATACACTGATATGGTTATCGCGTGCCTCGGGTAGCGGATCACGACGCGCGTCGGCGTCAGATCGCGGACGCGGTGATCGGGCTAATCGCACACTCAGGATTCGACGCCGCAACGGTGGCCCGGGTCTCGCGCGAGGCCGGCGTGTCTGTCGGGTTGGTCCAGCACTACTTCCGTAGCAAGGACGACCTGCTCCTGTTCGCGTATCGCCAGGTGGTGACCGACATCAATGAGCGGGTCGCCGGATGCCTCGCAGACGGAGAGAGAGCGCGGCGGACGATCTCGGCCGTGGTGTTCGCCAGCATGATGGAGCTGCTGCCGCTCGACCACCGCCGGAGGGGCGAGTACCGGGTGATCCGGGCCTTCCTCGGGCGCTCAGTCGACAATCCGGCGATGTCGGCGATTGCGGGGGAAACCGTGCGCATGATCCACGCAGAGCTGGCCACGGCTGTCCGCAACGGCAAGGAGTGTGGCGAAGTGGAGCCGGCCGTGGACGAGAGCCTGGCGGCGCTGCGTATCGCGGCGCTGGTGGACGGGCTGGCCGCCCAGTATTACCAGGAACCGGATCGGTTGGTGGGTGCTCGCCCGTTGCCGGACGCGGCCGTCGAACTGCTCCGATTCTGCCTGGACGGCATCTTCACCGGTGAATGCCGGCACTACGGCTGAGCGCGTCCCTCGCGGTGTCGCGATTCTTCGATGCGGCGCGCCATGGACATCTCCACGCCCAGTAAGCCGATGTAGGTGAGAGACGCGGCGAACGGGCAGAGTATCCAGGCGGCTCCCTCGGGCAACGCGGCCGCCGCGAGCCAGGTGACGCCGACGGCGGATGCGATGGAGACGAGGCTCAGGGAGCTGCCCAGCGCCACCACCTCCGCGCTTTCTTGATCGCTTGGCTTGCGCTTGAACCCGCGTGTGATCGCGGTCTCGATCACGGCGAAGCTGCCGACCGCGCCGACGATGAAGAGCAAGACCTGCTCCGGTTCGGGTTGTGCGTGGATCGCGGAGACCATCGCCAGCGTGCTGGTGATCATCACCGAGTAGCCGTAGGCGCCGGCGTTGATGCGCAGGGAGAGTCGTAACTCGCTGGTGTAGAGGCGGCCGAACGGCTTTCGCGATCGGCTGCCCTGTGTTGACCCTCGTGTCGCCATCGTCGCCAACCTTCCGTGTCGCCGCGCCCATCGATCTCGCGGATCCCGTGTCAGCGATATAGCGACGCAGTACCCGCGCCGAGGTGAAGCAAACCGCTGGGGCCGGTGGTGGTGATCTGCGGCATGAGGCATACTTGAGTGGAATAGACTCAACTTTGCCCTCGTTGAGGTGAACGGTAGAACCTGAGGAGTGCAGCCTCGTCCCTGCTCATCACCGATGCCGGGAGAGGCTCTGGGGAGAACTGGGAGAGGAATGAACGACCAGCTCACTACAAAGGCACAGGAAGCCCTGTCGGTGGCCGTGCGCACGGCCGCAACCGCAGGCAACCCTGCGGTCGAGCCGATCCATCTGCTGCGTGCGCTCCTGATCCAGTCCGAGGGTCTGACGGGTCCGCTGCTCGAAGCGGTCGACGTGGATCTCACGGCGCTGCGCTCCGACGTGGACGCCGCCTTCGCCGCGCTGCCGTCCGCCTCCGGCTCCACCGTCGCCTCGCCCAATCTCGGCCGGTCCACGTACGCGGTGCTGTCCCACGCCGGTGAGGTGGCGCGGGAGCTGGAAGACCAGTACATCTCCACCGAGCATCTGCTGGTGGGGCTGGCGCATGTCGAGTCGCCGGTGCGTGAGCTGCTGAACAAGCACGGCGCCACGGCGGAGAAGATCCGCGCGGCCTTCACCGAGGTACGGGGGTCCGCCCGCGTCACCACCCCCGATCCAGAGGGCACGTACGACGCGCTGAACAAGTACGGCGTCGATCTGACCGAACGTGCCCGGGACGGCAAGATCGACCCGGTCATCGGGCGTGACTCGGAGATCCGCCGTGTCGTCCAGGTGCTCTCCCGGCGGACCAAGAACAACCCGGTGCTCATCGGTGAGCCCGGTGTCGGTAAGACCGCCGTCGTCGAGGGTCTGGCGCAGCGCATCGTCGCCGGTGACGTGCCGGAGTCGCTGCGCGGGAAGCGCCTGGTGGCGCTCGACATCGGCGCGATGCTGGCCGGCGCGAAGTACCGCGGCGAGTTCGAGGAGCGGCTCAAGGCCGTCCTGGACGAGATCAAGGCGAGTGACGGGCAGATCGTGACGTTCATCGACGAGCTGCACACCGTGGTGGGGGCAGGCGCCGGCGGTGACTCCGCGATGGACGCCGGCAACATGCTCAAGCCGATGCTGGCCCGTGGTGAGCTGCGTATGGTCGGCGCCACCACTCTGGACGAGTACCGCGAGCGGGTGGAGAAGGACCCGGCCCTCGAGCGCCGCTTCCAGCAGGTCTACGTCGGAGAGCCCAGCGTCGAGGACACGGTGGCCATCCTGCGCGGGCTCAAGGAGCGCTACGAGGCGCACCACAAGGTGCAGATCGCGGACGCCGGTCTGGTCGCCGCCGCGACGCTGTCCAACCGGTACATCACCGGCCGGCAGCTTCCGGACAAGGCGATCGACCTGGTGGATGAGGCCGCGTCCCGGCTACGGATGGAGATCGACTCGTCGCCGGTCGAGATCGACTCGCTGCGGCGTCAGGTCGACCGGCTGAAGATGGAAGAGCTGGCGCTGGAGAAGGAGGCGGACCAGCCGTCCAAGGAGCGCCTGGCGGCACTGCGGGCCGAACTGGCCGACCGCGAGGAGGAGCTGCGCGGCCTGGAGGCCCGATGGGAGCAGGAGAAGGGCAGCCTGAACCGGGTCGGCGCGCTGAAGGAACAGATCGACGAGCTGCGCGGCCAGGCCGAACGATCCCAGCGCGAGGGTGACCTCGCCGGCGCCAGCGAGATCCTCTACGGCCGCATCCCTCAGCTGGAGAAGGAGCTGGCCGCCGCGACCGAGGTGGCGGAGAGCCCGACCGCAGAGACGATGGTGAAGGAAGAGGTCGGCCCGGACGACATCGCCGACGTGGTGGCCGCATGGACGGGTATCCCGGCCGGGCGGCTGCTCGAGGGGGAGACCGGGAAGCTGCTGCGCATGGAGGAGGAGCTCGGCCGTCGCGTCGTCGGGCAGGAGAAGGCCGTCTCCGCGGTGTCGGATGCGGTGCGCCGCGCCCGGGCCGGAGTGTCCGACCCGGACCGGCCGACCGGAACGTTCCTCTTCCTTGGGCCGACGGGCGTGGGGAAGACGGAGCTGGCCAAGGCGCTGGCCGACTTCCTCTTCGACGACGAGCGGGCGATGGTCCGTATCGACATGAGCGAGTACAGCGAGAAGCACAGCGTGGCCCGGCTGGTCGGTGCCCCTCCGGGATACGTCGGATACGAGGAGGGTGGCCAGCTCACCGAGTCGGTGCGACGCCGCCCGTACTCGGTCATCCTGTTCGATGAGGTGGAGAAGGCCCATCCCGAGGTCTTCGACATCCTGCTCCAGGTGTTCGACGACGGTCGGCTCACCGATGGGCAGGGGCACACGGTGGACTTCCGGAACACCATTCTGATCCTCACCTCCAACCTGGGTTCGGCGTACCTGGCCGATCCGGCGCTGGAGGAGGAGGCCAAGGAGAAGGCGGTCATGGAAGTCGTGCGGAGCTCGTTCAAGCCTGAGTTCCTCAACCGGCTGGACGACATCGTCATGTTCGCTCCGCTCGGCAGCACGGAGCTGTCCCGGATCGTCGACCTGCTGGTGGACAAGCTCGCCGATCGACTTGCCGACCGGAGGCTGGTCCTGCAGGTCAGCGACGGTGCCAGGGAATGGCTCGCGCTTACCGGCTACGACCCGGTCTACGGCGCGCGACCGCTGCGCCGGCTGGTCGAGACGGCGATCGGGGATCGGCTGGCCCGCGCGATCCTTGCCGGTGACATCCGCGACGGCGACACCGTCGACGTCGACCTGGATGAAGGCGCGGACCAACTCACCGTCAGGCCCGCCTAGCGCGCAACTGGAGCTCCGGCGACGCTCGGCTGGTGGGCGACGCCGGAGCCGTCGGCCGGCGCGGTCGCCGTGATCCGGTCCATGAAGCCCGAGACGAGCGTGGCGATATCGGCCAGGTGTTCCTCGAGTGCGAAATGACCGGTCTCGAACAGGTGCAGTTCGGCACCGGGAAGGTCGCGCAGGTAGGCGCGGGCGCCGTCGGCGGTGAAGAACGGGTCGCGGCTGCCCCACACGATGAGCGTGGGCGGACGGTGCTCGCGGAGCCAGGCTTGCCACTGCGGGTACAGGGCCACGTTGGTCCGGTAGTCGAGCGCTAGGGCCACCTGGGCGTCCGCCCGTCCCGGCCGGTCGAGAAAGTGCTGGTCGAGCGTCCACGCGCTGGGATCGACGAGCGACGGATCCGCGGTGCCCTCCTCGTACTGGCTGCGCGTGGTGGACTCCGCCAAGAGGGTGGTCCGGATCTCGTCGGCCGTGGCGGTGTGGATGGTCGTGCGGGCCAGGTCGGAAAGGCCGTCGTCGTAGGCGTTGGCGTTCTGCACGATCAGGCCCGCGATCCGGTCGGGATCGCGGGTGGCCAGGCGGAAGCCGACCGGCGCGCCGAAGTCGAACATGTAGAGCACGAACCTGTCCAGGCCCAGCTCTCGGGTGAACCCTTCCGTCACGTCGGCGAGCCGGTCGAACGTGTAACTGAATCCGTCGGGAGTCTCGGTGTGGCCGAACCCGGGATAATCCGGCGCGATCATCCGGTATCGGTCGCCTAAGGCGTCCATCAGCCGTCGGTACTGGTGCGATCCGGTCGGGAAGCCGTGCAGCAGGAGCAGCGGCAGGCCGCCGGCAGGCCCGGTTTCCCGGTAGAAGACCCGGACGCCGTCGACGTTCACGTAGCGGTGTGCGATGGCAGGAGCCGTCATGTCACATGCCTTTCGTCAAGGAAGATGCATTAGAGGCTAGAGTTGCCATGCCTAATGCGTCAAGATGGCGATGTATCATTAGCGGTGATGCTGACCGGTGAGCACCTCGCAATCGATCTGGTGAATACCAGGTCATCGACGCCCGATGGAGAACACGACGTCCTCGCGTCGGCACAGGAATTCGAGGGATGGCTGGCCGCGGAGTCAGATCGGCTCGTGCCGCCGAAGGCGCCGCTGACGATGCCGGAGCTGGCCGCTGTGCGGGAGCTGCGGCGTCACATCGAGACGGCGATCGACGACGTCCGGCACGGCCGGAATGTATCGGCAGGCGTGCTGGAGGCGATCAACGACGCCGCTCAGCGCGCACCGTCATTCGTGCAGCTGACGCTGAAGGACGGCAAGCCGACCGCAGGGACCGCACGAGCCGGCAACGAGCTCGACAAAATCGTCGCGCAGCTGGCCGAGGCTGCGGTCAGCCTGCTCGCCGACCCCAAGGCGGGCACGATCCGCACCTGCGAGGGGCCGGGATGCCGCATGATCTTCCTACCGGCGCACCCCAGACGACGCTGGTGTTCACCTGAGCTGTGCGGGAACCGGGTCCGGGTCGCCCGGTACTACCAACGTCACAAGGGCTGAGCCCGGTGAGCACCGGACGGCCGGCCGCACCATGACCGGTCTGAAAAGTCGATGATCATGGGCCTTAAGAGGGTGACCCGGAGCGGCCGAGGCGCCAGTAGCCGTAGGCGTGGATGTCGGATCGTGCGACGCCGCGCTCCGACCCGGCGAGCCGGCGGATGGCCCGCACCTCCGAAGTCTCGCCGGCCACCCACACCTCCACCCGGCCGTCCGGCCAGGTCAGTTCGCGGACGGACCGTTCGAGCGCACCGGTGCTGCCGGCGGGCGTGCCGTCCCGATGTAGCCAGTGCAGATGGAGGTCGGCTTCGGTGCGCAGCGGTTGCTGCTCCCCGGCGTCGGCCACCTCGACGAACGCGTGCACGCGTAGGCCGGCCGGTGCGACCTCAAGAAGCGCCGCGACGGCAGGCAGCCCGGTCTCGTCGCTGGCGATCACCAAAGCGTCGCCGTCGAACGACGGAACGGCATGCGGCCGCGGGCCGGTGAACGGGATGGTGGCGCCGGGTGCGGCGGCCATCGCCCACCGCACGAACGGCCCGTCACCGTGCAGGACGACGTCGATGTCCAGTCGGCCGCTCTCGTCGTCGTACCGGCGAATGGTGTAAGTGCGGCTCGGCGGGCGGGCGCCGCTGGTGGCACCGGTGGCGACGTCGGCAGGCGGGCTGAGTCGTACGACCTGGTTCGGGCAGTCCGGATCGACGGGGAGATGCGGGACGTCGATCTCGGCGGTGAGCCGGAGCATCTTCGGGGTCACCGGCTCTTTGCCGATCACGCGTAGGAGCCCGCTGGTCTGCCGGGTGTCGGTCCCGGTCGCCTGTCGCATCTGCACCACGCATTGGAGCATAGCCACTGGGGAGTAAACCGTCCCAGGTGTGGCACCCTTCAAGGGCGTCAGCGGAGCGGGTCGCCGACCGAGACGCGTTCCTGAGTGGCGACGGCCGCCGTGATCCGCTCGATCGGGTACGCCGTCGTGGCGCTGCCGCCCCGGACGGAGACGACCTCGGCGCCGGAGAATTCGTAGCGCACCGTCTCTCCGTAGGAGCCGAAGCCGATCCCGCCGACGACGCGCAGCGTGCTGTCGTCCACGACGTCCAGCTTGGTGGTCGGCTGCGTGGGATCGTCGGCCACCGGCCGGAACAGGTAAAGCCGCCGGCCCAGCCTGACCACGTCCTGTACGCCCCACATGGTGGCGAACCGGCCGGTGAACCGGTCGAGATCGACGTCGGACCGGCGCTCGTCGCCGTTCCCGCCCGAGCTCTCCACGGCCAGGTTCACCATCCGGATCAGACCGGATGCCAGCGGCTCGGCCGGGCCGTCGATCGCGTTGGTCAGCACCGAGACGGCCAGCTTGGCCTCCGGATCGAAGTAGGTCTTGGTGATGTGGCCCGGATAGCCGCCGCCGTGGCCGAAGACCCGCCGGCCGCCGATCTCGGCTCGGTCCAGGCCTAGCCCATATTCCCCGTCTGAACCGTCGACCTGCCACTCGGCGCGCTGCATCAGCCGCTTGGACGCATCGGACAGAAGGCGGTCGTCGCCGTGGAAATGGGCGGAGAAGTACCGGACAGCGTCTTGCGCGGTGCTGTAGAAGCCGGTAGCGGCGGACATGGCCGCGGTGTCGACGTGGTCCACAGGGATGCGCCGGTCGGCATACGCCAGGGAGGTGTAGCCGCGGGCGTACTCGCCGGCGCGTGCCGGGTCGTACTCCGGTCCGGTGTCGGCTAGCGAGAGCCGGTCGACGATGTGTCGGCGGACGTAGGTGTTGTAGTCCTGTCCGGATGCGGCGGCGATGATCGAGCCGAGCAGCGAGTAGCCGATGTTGGAGTACTTGAAGCGTTCGTTCGGCGGGATGATGTCCGCCCCGTCGGTCGCGATCTTCCGCAGCGTCGCCTCGTCGGGGAACTCACGGTACAGCTGCCAGAAGTCGCCGTCGTGGCCGTCCCGGACGACGCCGCCGCTGTGGCCGAGCAACTCCCGCACGGTCACGCTGCTCAGCGGGGCGCCATCCAGGAACGGCAGCCAGCGGCGAGCGGCGTCGTCGAGCCGGAGAGTGCCCTGCTCCGCCAATTGCAGGACAGCGGTGGCGGTGAACGTCTTGGAATGCGAGGCGATCCGGAACAGGTGCCGCGGCGTCAGCTCGACACCCGCCTCCACGTCGGCGTGCCCGTACGCCGCGGACAGCAGGATCTCGTCGCCGTGCAGCACGGCCGCCTGGACCCCGGGGATGCGCGAGTACCGCTGCCGGAAGGCCAGCCAGGAATCGAAGTAGCCGACAGCATCGCGGACGGCGGCACGGGAAAGATCAGTCACGGTTGCTCACCCTATCGATCCGTTTGCGTACCTCGGATCGAGGCCCACGGCGCTGACCTTGCCGGACGCGGCACAATGCGGGTCGGTAGGGTGCGAGGTATGCCTACGGCACTGGTCACCGGCCCGACCGCGGGAATCGGGCTGGCGTTCGCGCGCAAGCTCGCGGAGCAGCGGTTCGATCTGGTCCTGGTCGCACGCGACCAGGGACGGCTCGAGGCGACCGCGGACGAGCTCCGGGCGGCGCACGGTGTCGACGTCGAGGTGCTGCCCGCGGATCTGGCGCAGCAGACCGAAGACGTGGAGCTCCGGCTCTCCGACGCCGTTCGGCCCATCGATCTGCTGGTCAACAACGCCGGGCACGCGCTACGCAAGCCGTTTCTCGCCAACGACATCGCCGATGAGGAACAACTGCTCAATGTGCATGTACGCGCGGTGCTGCGGCTCACCCACGCGGCGCTCCCGCCGATGATCGAACGCGGACGGGGCGCCGTGGTCAATGTCAGCTCGGTCGCCGCCTGGACGCCGCGGGGCACGTACAGCGCGGCCAAGGCGTGGACGACGTCGTTCACCGAGGGCCTCGCCGCCCAGCTGAACGGAACCGGCGTCCGCGCCATGGTGCTTGCGCCGGGGTTCACCCGCACCGAGTTTCACGACCGGGCCGCGATGGACATGAGCAGCCTGCCGTCGTGGCTGTGGCTCGACGCGGACAGGTTGGTCGACGTCGCCCTGCGGGATCTGCGCCGCGGCAAGACCGTCTCGGTACCCGGCCCGTTGTACAACGTGGCCGCCGCGATGCTGCCGAGGCTTCCCCGACAAGTGGTCCGGGCCGCCGGTCGCCGCCATCCTGACCAGCGACGCCGGGCCTGATCCGGTGCTGGTCTCGTCCGGTGCTGGCCTAACCCGGTAGCTGGGAGACGGCGTCGCGGATACCGTCGGCCGGATCGGCACCCTCGTGCACGGTCCACCCGCGCGATCGGGCCGAGCGCGCCCAGAACCCGGTGTCACCGCAGCCCGCCGCCGGGTATCCGAGGTGCACGTACGCGCACGGGGCATCGGGCCAGTCGATCGCCGGCGGCAAGGTCTCGGTCCAGAACTGGTGATCCCGGGACCTGGGCGGCGGCCGCTCCGCGCCGCCGGCATCCGCCACCATGGCGACCTGCTCCGGCTCGGGCCACAGGCCGCCGGGTGCATGTAGCCGCTGATGGGCCATGTCCGCCTCGTCCGGTGCGGCGGCCTCGAGCAGATCGAGGTGGCTTGCCTGTCCGGGACGGGGCAGGGTGGCGTCGACGAAGACGTACCCGCCGATGCGCCGGCCGCCTGCACGCTGAGCGCGAGCCAGCGCGGGAAGGAGCGGTCCGGCCGATCCGTGTCCCACGATGACCAGCGGATCCTCGAGCTGTGAGGTGTTCAGCTGCTGCGCGATGGAGGCGAGCCAACCGACGCTGAACGGCGGCGTGTCGGCGGCGTCGACCGGTGCCGTCGCCGTGAAACCCGCATCGCGGAGCGCGGGTACGACGGGCACCCACCAATCGGGCGGGTCGAGCGGTCCGCTTGCCAGTACCAGTGCGCCGGGTCTCACCCCTCCACTCTGCCGCAGGCCCGATCGGTGACGGCAGAGCGGTCGCCATCCGGGATGCCTCAGGAAGGGGCGTAGCCGGCGAACGCCTTCCAGTCGATCTCCGGCGGTTCGAGCCCGCGACGCTCGAGATAGCGCTGGGAGCGCGTGCGTGCATCGGCGATCCATGCCTCGTACGAGTTCGTCTCGTGACCCGACTCGGCTTCTCCGGGAAGCCGCTCGGGCACGAACGTCCACGTGCCGTCGCCGTTCGTGACACGGCCAGCCACGAGCAGTGAGTGCATCTCTCCTGAATGGCCGTTGTGGCGGTGCCACAACAGGTTCGCCTGCCCGGGCCTGCCGGCGAACGGCTGCGTGGGCTGTACCCGGAGATTGCCCGACCCCGGGTCGCCCGTCACGATCGCGCGGGTCGAGAATGGATACCCTCGCTCGTCTCGCGAGCACAGGACGGCGGTCGGATAACGCTGGATGGCATCGGCGATCTGTTCGTTCATCGTGGCGTTCTCGGGTGGGAACGGCTCCCAGGCGCCGCCGAACTCGGCCGCGTCGAATGTGTGGACGTGATCCGGGCCAACTGAGATCGGCAACCGCCAGTAGTACCAGTCCATCGCCTTCCGGGCTTCGTCGTCGGCGAAATCATCGACCAGCTTCGGGTACTTGCGGAACAGCTCTCCCCAGTAGTCGGGGATGTCGTGCGGTGCTGCGACGACGTCGGGCGCCTCCGCGGTTCCCTGCACCAGAACGGCAGGAGCCCCGGAGAGGCCGCTACCGGTGAAGTCCGAGTAGAACAGCGCCACCCTGGCGTCGCGCCGGATGTTGAACACCTTCTGCGGGGTGGCCAGCGGCGTGGTGAGGAAGACACGTCCGGTTCCCGGCATCCACGTCGCCGCCATCGGCCTGGTGTTCACCCCGCCGTCCTTGGTGATCGTGCTCAACTCGAGCACGCGCACGTCCTTCAGAACCCTCACCAGGTCCGGATCCATCGGCATAGAACATCCTCCATCTAGGTAGGTCTGTCGTCATCACAGCGAGCGGCCACTCGCACTCGTAACGTTAGAACCTCAACTAATCTTGAGGTAAAGTCTTCGTAGTGCACGCTCTACCTGCGTTTTTGTGGTAGGTGCGGCTTGTGGAGCTGCCGCCGGTGGTGACGGTCGAGGCCCTGACGACGGGTCGCGACTACGCTCAGGGATGTGAATGCGCGGGACGAACTCAGACAGCACATCAATCAGAAGGCGATCGTGCGCGGCGCCGTTGTGCTCTCCTCCGGCAAGGAGGCGGACTACTACGTCGATATGCGCCGCATCACGCTCGACGGAGCGGCGGCCCCGCTGGTCGGCGAAGTGATGCTCGACCTCACCGACGGTTTGGCGTACGACGCCGTGGGCGGCCTTACTCTGGGCGCAGACCCGGTGGCGACGGCCATGATGCACGCCGCTCACCGGCGCGGACAGCGTCTGGACACGTTCGTCGTCCGCAAAGGTGAGAAGCAGCACGGCCTGCGCCGTCAGATCGAGGGGCCGGGAGTCGAAGGCCGGCGCGTGCTGGCCGTCGAAGATACGTCCACGACGGGCGGCAGCGTACTGACGGCTGTCGAGGCGCTGCGCAAAGCAGGGGCGGACGTGGTCGCTGTGGCCGTGATCGTCGACCGCGACACCGGCGCACGCGAGCGGATCGAAGCGGAAGAACTGGAGTATCGCGCCGCCTACGGCGTCGCCGACCTCGACCTCTAGTAGTGGAACGTGGTCGCGCGTCAGTGGGTCAGTCAGTCAGCCCGGTGCGGCAGGCCCTCTCCAGTCGGCGATGACGCTGGAATCGCCGCCACACGCCCGGCGACGCTTCCAACGACGTGCGATGCGGCCACTCCTCGACGTGCAACGCATCGTGGATCATCGCGCCCCGTGTGAGCCACGGTGTCCAGCGCTCCAGATCGGGCACGGAGAAATCGTGCCCCAGCAGGGTCGCCGGGCCGTCGGGCAGCGCGTTTCCGGCCAAGCTGACGATGCGCAGAATGCCGGGACGCCCCTGTTCGGCGGGGGTGCTGGTGTGTACGAGGCCATGGCCAGCCACCTCAGCGCCGTCGGCCGCTTCAGGGTCGTCGTCGCCGACTCTGACCGTGTCCACCATGAGGCCTGTGTGGTTGGCCTGCCGCGGCGCGACGGCGAGGACGTGGCCGGTACCGTCGGCGCGCGCGGCGACCGGCGTCGCGTCCATGACCTCGAGAACGAGGATCAGCCGCGGCAGGAACCACCAGTGCTCCCGGCGGAGCAGCGGCGAATCGGCGTATGTGCGCGAGGGCGGATATTTCCGCAGCTCCTGAGCGAGTAGCCGGTCGACGAAGAGCTCGCCGGAACGGTCTTCGACCAGCCGGAACCGGCCACTCAAGGCCAGCGGGCGCCAGTGGGAGCCGGCCATGCGAGTATCGGAGAGCACCAGGCACACGCGGGACGCAGCCGCCAGCGTGCGCGCCAGCTCGTGTTCGGCGTACGTGTACGCGACGGCCGGCGCCGTATCGAGCCATAACGGCGTCACCGGCCGCGCACCGGGCTGCCCGGCCGGCCCCAGCCAGGCGAGCTCGGCGACCGAGGCAGCCTGGACGGCTTTGCGGGTCTCGTCGTCGCTTGTCAGGGCGTGTCTCCAGGATGCGCGAGTCCCAGCATCATAGGACGATTCCTTGATCGGCGACGATCGCGTGGATGGTGAACAGGGGTACGCCCGCTGAGCGTCCATCCGCGACCGAAGTTGCTATTGACCGTGAAGGTGACGTACGCCATAGTGCGGTCAAGGCACATGTCACCCGGTCATTGGGGGAGGCCGAGGCCAGTCAAGGAGGACTGATGCCCGCCGTCGTCGTCGCCGTCGCGGTCTTCGCACTGTTCGCACTCGGGTTCATCTATTACTCGAGGTACCTGGCGGACAAGGTATACGCCCTCGATCCGGAACGCACCACCCCCGCGCACGAGTTCGCCGACGGGGTGGACTTCGTCCCGACCAACAAACACGTGCTCTTCGGGCACCATTTCACCTCGATCGCCGGTGCGGCACCGATCGTCGGCCCGGCTATCGCGGTGTTCTGGGGCTGGGGTCCGGCGCTCGCCTGGATCGTGCTCGGAACCATCTTCGCTGCCGGGGTGCACGACTTCGGTGCGCTGGTCGTCTCGGTCCGGCACAAGGCGCGCAACATCGGCACTCTGACCGCCGATGTGATCAGCAAGCGATCCAGGGTGCTCTTCCTGTGCGTGATCTTCTTCTTGCTGACCCTGGTAAATGCCGTCTTCGCGGTCGTCATCGGGAACCTGTTCGTGGCGAATCCGGGCGCGGTGATCCCGATCTTCGTCGAGATCCCGCTGGCCATCGCCATCGGGCAGTACATCTATCGCACGCGCAGTCCGGCGCTGGTGCCGTCGATCGTCGGCGTCATCCTGCTGTATTTCCTGATCTGGGTCGGCAGCGAGGTCCCGATCGAGATCGACGGCCTCGCCGACGCGCTCGGCTTCGGCCAGACCCGCGACCTGTGGGTCGTGATCATGTTCGTGTACACGTTCATCGCGTCCCGGCTGCCGGTGTGGCTGTTGCTGCAGCCGCGCGACTACATCAACTCGCACCAGTTGTTCATCGCGTTGGCGGTCACCTTCGTGGGCGTGCTGGTCGGGTGGGACACCATGGTGGCGCCCGCGCTGAACGACGTCCCGGATGGCTCGCCGAGCATCTTCCCGTTCCTGTTCATCACGATCGCGTGCGGGGCGATCTCGGGTTTCCACTCCCTCGTATCATCCGGTACGACGTCGAAACAGCTCGCCAACGAGCGCGACGCCCGGCACGTCGGGTACCTCGGGGCGCTCGGCGAAGGAAGCCTGGCACTGGCGTCGGTGCTGGCGGTGAGCGCGGGCGTGGCCGCCACGCGTGTGGAGTGGGACGAGCTCTACGCCACGCACGCCGACGCCTCGGGTGGGGCCACCGGCAACTTCGTCAACGGGATCGCGCAGTTCGCGAACAACCTCGGGGTGGAGTTCCAGCTGGCCACCGTGTTCGCTGCGGTGGTGGTGGTGTCTTTCGCGGCGACGACGATGGACACCGGTATCCGACTGCAGCGGTACATCGTGCAGGAGATCTCCACGATGCTGGGCTGGACGAGGCTGGCCCGCAGTCTGACTCTGGCCGGGCTTGTCGCGGTCGTCGTCCCGTTGGCCCTGGCTCTCGTGCCGGGCGACGGTGACGCGGGGTACACGTTCGGCACGCTGTGGCGGCTGTTCGGCACCACCAACCAGCTCACCGCCGGCCTGGCACTGGCTGTGATCGCGGTGTGGGTGACGCGGAACCGCCGCAACCCGCTGGCGGCCGTCATCCCGCTCGCGTTCTTGCTGATCATGACCAGCTGGGCGTTGTTCATCCAGTTCTTCGAGTTCATCGACGAGGGCGAGTGGGTGCTGGCGCCGCTGGACGCGATCATCTTCGTCCTCGCCGTCTGGCTGATCGTCGAGGCGATCGGCGCGATGCGCCGGACCGTGGCCGAGCGTCGTGCCGCCACGCCGATCGGTGACGCGGACAGCGACGGCGGTACGGGCCAGGCGGTCGCCGAGACAGAGCAGCGCCCGCGGGAGGACGGGCAGTGAGGGTTCTGCTGATCCGGCCATGGGACATGTCCGACGGGGTCGGTGCGGGATGCTGCAGCGGCGGATCGGCGAAGGGCCTGTGCATCGAGCCGGAGCACCACCCGCCGCGCGGTGGGACCCGCAATATCGAGCGGACCGGTTGGGCGCCGCTGGCTGAGGTATACCGGGCGTTGCGCGACGGCCTGCCCGCCGACGCGGAGGTGGAGATCGTCGACCCGCGCAATCACTCCTTCCTGCTGCCGGTGCTCGTCCGGGATCTCCGGCGACGTGGCATCGGCTGGTGGAGTGCCTTGCGCGCCGCGATCCGTGCCCCCGCGTATGCGGCGATCATCGTCGACGGCGTCGTGGTGAGTTCCGGGGAGTTACCGAGCCGGGACGAGGCGTTGCGTGTGGTTCGTGCGGCAGCCGCCCCAGACGGCGAGCGGGTGTAGCCTTCCGCACCACGTATGCGTTGCTCCCACTGCTCGGCGGCGACACCAAGCTTCCTTGCTGCCACCACGACAGCACCATGCCTCCTTGCGGCCGAGGCCGGACAGCACCAAGGAAGCATATGGCTCCGCTGGCGCTACGGTGGTCTGTCGTGGAGCAGAGTGGCCCGGAGCGCCGGGATCCGGAGGACCAGAACGGTGACGAGAACCTGAGCCTGGGCGTGGGGCCGTGGGCAGGGCCCTGGCCCGACGATCCGCGGCTTGATCCCGAGCTGCTCGAGCACGGTGACCGGCGCAACGTCGTCGATGAGTACCGCTACTGGCGGCACGAGGCGATCGTCGAGGATCTGGATCGGCGGCGGCACCCGTTCCACGTCGCGATCGAGAACTGGCAGCACGACTTCAACATCGGATCGGTAGTCCGGACGGCCAACGCGTTTCTCGCGGCCGAGGTGCATATCGTCGGGCGGCGACGGTGGAACCGGCGGGGTGCGATGGTGACCGACCGGTATCAGCACGTCCGACACCACCCCGACCTGGCGGAACTGGCGACGTGGGCGCACACCCGCGACCTGCCCGTGCTGGGCATCGACAACCTGCCCGGATCGGTGCCGCTGGAGACCTACCGGCTACCGCGTGCCTGTGTGCTGTTGTTCGGACAGGAGGGGCCGGGACTCTCCGAGGCGGCTCGGAAGCACGTCGACGTCTGCCTGTCGATCGCTCAGTTCGGCTCCACGCGCTCGATCAACGCGGGTGCGGCCGCCGCGATCGCGATGCACACGTGGATCGTCCAGCACGCCGAACCATGATCATGAACACTAACCGTTCACATGGCACGGTTAGTGTTCATGATCATCGGAGGGGTCGGTCTGGGTGACCTTGTTCAGGCCGCGCGGCGCGTCCGGGTTGAGTCCCAGTCGGCGCGCCAGCGTCTCGACGATCAGCTGCGCCGGCACGATGAGCGCCAGCGGGGCGATGAGCTCCGGCAGCGCCGGGCCCGCCACATGCACGTCCACGGCGTCGGCGAAGCCGTCGTCCCCGCCGATGCCGATGACCGAGGCCGCACCGCGGTTATCAAGGTCGTGCGCGAGATCGGTCATACCGGACACCATCGGGCCGTCGGCCGCGGACAGCAGCAGCGCGACGTGTTCGGCATCCACCACCGCGATCGGGCCGTGCCGGAGGTCGGCGTAGGAAAGGCCGCGCACCGGCCGTAGGCAGGTCTCCTCGATCTTCAGCGCGGCCTCCAGCGCGGTGCCGAACACGATGCCGCGCCCACTGACCAGAGCTTCGGCGGTCGAGGCCAGCTGCTCCGCTGCATCCTCCACGCCGGCGCGCTGCGTGATCAGTCGCTCCACCTCGTCCGGTACCTGGTCCAGATCGCGGTCCAGCGCCTCAGGTTCCGGTGCCAGCGCCCCGGCCAGCACCGCCATCGCCGCCAGCTGCGCGGTGTAGGACTTGGTGGCCGGAACGGCGATCTCGGTACCGGCCTGGGTGACCAGAGCGACGTCCGCGGCACCGGCCAGCGAGCTGCCGCCGTCGTTGGTGACCGCGACCGTACGCGCGCCGCGTTCGGCGGCCCATGCTTGGGTCTCGACGATCTCCTGGGTCTCGCCGGACTGTGAGACACAGACCACCAACGCCTCGGACAGGTCGAGCTGTGCGTGGTAGTGCGTGGCCACGCTCGGCGCGGCCAAGCCGCTGGCGATGCCGGCATGCACCTCGAGCAGATAGCGGCCGTAGATGGCGGCGTTGTCCGATGATCCGCGGGCGACGAAGAGCACCATCCGTCGGTCGGCGGCCAGCTTGCGTAGCGCCGTCCGTTCGGGCCGGAGGGATTCGATCGTCCGCGCCAGGGCCGCCGGCTGCTCGGCGATCTCACGCGCCATCGTGGTCGTGGACTCGGTCACGTGCTTCCTCTCGGCAGGTTGATCCCACATTGTCCAGGCGGAGACCTTGACATCGCTACTCCTCACGCATCATCGTAAGGGGCACCAGGTTGTCAGAACCAGTACAGACCACTGGTTCAGGTTCCGGGTAAGAGCCTGTTCGGAGCTGAGGACATGGGCTCTAGGAGGAACGGTGCGGTGAACGTCGTCGATGGTCCGGTGCCCAAGCATCGCCAGCTGCGAGACATCCTGCTGGCCATGGTCGAGGGGGAACTCGTCCCGGACGCTCCGATTCCGTCCGAGCGCGAGCTGGTGCAGCGTTTCGGCGTCAGCCGGGCGACGGTCCGCGAAGCGGTGGGCCGGCTGGTATCGGAAGGGCGCCTGTATCGCGTCCGTGGCAAGGGGACGTTCGTCGCTGCTCCGAAGGTCGAGTCCCAGATGCACCTGGCCTCGTTCACCGAAGACATGCGGCGTCGTGGACATAAGCCGTCGACCGTGGTGCTCGGCGCGGACGAGACGGTGGCGCCGCCGCCGGCGCGTGCCGCCCTCGGCCTGGACGTCACCGACCGGGCGTTCCGGATCGAGCGGCTGCGTTCCGCCGACGGCGCGCCGATGGCGCACGAAGTGTCCTGGCTTCCCGCCGCGCCCCTCCCGGACCTGCTGGAACGCGACCTGATGAGCTCGATCTACTCCATCCTCGCGCACGATTACGGGCGGGTTCTGGACTCGGCCGCGCAGACCGTCTGGGCCGAAGGCGCCGATCCGCTGCGCGCTCGTCTGCTCCGGGTGCCGCCGGCTGCGCCGTTGCTCGTATTCCGGAAGACGTCGTACGCCTCCGGGCGGCCGATGGAACACGTGACGTCCTGGTACCGGGCCGACCGCTACCAGGTGCACATGACCCTGGACAGCGCACTACACGGACACCGGCCGACGTAGAAGCCACGCCCGCTGCCGTGAGAAGCTGGCTCTCATGGGCCTATTTCGACGCAGGACCGCCCGTGCGGTCGATCCGCGCCCGGCCATCGCCGACTTCTGGTCCTGGTGGGCCGCGAACCGCGGGGACGTCGTCAAGGCGGTCGAGGAGGATCGTAGCGACGACGCGCTCAGGATGCTCCAGCCGCTGGTGGCGGCGCTGGACGAGCGGCTGAGCTGGCAGATCGGCGGCAGCGGCAGCAAGCGGTTCGCGCTGGTCCTCTCCAGTGCGGGCGAACCAGAACTGCGCGGGGTCGCCGAACGATGGATGATGGCGGCGCCGGACGACCCCGAGGTCGAGTTCCTCTCCACGCGGAAGCGCGATCCGTCCGTGTTCGGCTCGACGCTCAAGGTCGACGATTATGACTTCGACATGAGCGAGCTGGAGGTCGGCGCGCGGGTGGACACCTCGTCGGGCAAGGTCGACGTGGTCGTGCACCATCCCCTGTTCACCCTGGTCGATCACGACCACCGGCTGCACGTCGGTTTCGTCGGGCTGGATGCGGCGCTCGGTGAGACGGACGTCGAACGCTGGATCGGCTCGGTCGATGTCGCCGTGGACCGGCCGATCGACGCCATCCCGATGGCCTCGCTCAGCGACGTGGTCGATCAACTCTCCTCGGCCGGGAGCGGCGAGTGGGCGGCGATGGAAGGCCGAGGGCCCCGCGGCCCGGTGTTCGCCATCATCCGCCGGTCCGTCGGCCGGCACTCGCATCCGCTCGCCGACACGCACGTCGCCGTCGTTCTCGGGTACGACGCCGCCGGGAACGGCATGCCGGCGGATCCCACCATCTCCACCGACATCGAGGAGCTGGAGGGGCAGATCGTCGACGCCTGGGGTGGCGAGGGCCCGCGGATCGTCCATGTGGGACATGTCACTGGTGGAGGGCAGGTCGTGGCGCATTTCTACGTCGACGGCCTGGAGATCGACGCGGAGGCGATCAGGCCCGTACTCGGGGGATGGAGCCGGGGCAAGACGTCGATCGCCACGTCCCACGATCCCCGTTGGGAACACGTGGCAGCGTTCATGCGCTAGAACGAAGATCGCTACCGTTCGCGTAGAATCAGCCACGGGTGTGCCGGGAAGTCTGGTCGGCGTTGAGTCTGTCCGTGATGCCCGTTCCAAGACCTAAGGTGGTATCCCTGTGAATCGCCCTGCCTCCTCCCGCTTGTTCGGTCGGATACCGTGGCCGGAGGCGCGCTACTTGGCGTCCATCATGAGGAATGAGACCACGGGCGGGTTCCTGATGCTCGGGGCCGCCGTCCTGGCCTTGGTGTGGGCGAACGTCGCATCCGGTTCCTATACGACGTTGTCGGAGACGACCATCGGGCCGTCGGCGATCCATCTCGACCTCGATCTGGCGCACTGGGCGGCGGATGGGCTGCTCGCCATCTTCTTCTTCGTCGTCGGTCTGGAACTCAAGCGCGAGCTGATCGTCGGGAGCCTGCGCAGGCCGGCGGCGGCTGCGTTGCCGATCATCGCAGCCATCTGCGGCATGGTCGGGCCGATTCTCGTGTTCACCCTGTTCAACACGATCGGTGACGGCGACATGCGCGGCTGGGCCGTGCCGACCGCGACGGACATCGCGTTCGCGCTCGCCGTACTCGCGGTCATCGGCTCCAGGCTGCCGGCGGCGCTGCGGGCATTCCTGCTCACGTTGGCCGTCGTCGACGATCTGCTGGCCATCACCATCATCGCGGTGGCGTTCACCTCCGGCCTGGAGTTCTTGCCGCTGGCCGGCGCGGCGGCCATCCTCGTCGTTTATTACCTGCTCCAGCGGCGGGACCTCGGCGGGTGGTGGATCTACGTCCCGATGGGTGTGGTCGCATGGGCGTTGATGCACGAGAGCGGCGTGCATGCGACCGTGGTCGGCGTGGCATTCGGCCTGCTGACCAGAGCGCATCACCGCGAAGGAGAGCGGGAGGCGCCGGCCGAACGAGTCGAGCACCAGGTGCGGCCGTATTCGGCCGTGATCTGTGTGCCGATCTACGCGTTCTTCGCCGCGGGCGTCACCATATCCGGCGAGTCGTTGCGCGAGGCCTTCACCGAGGCGCTCCCGTTGGGTGTCACGTTCGGCTTGGTCGTGGGTAAAGGCGTCGGCATCTTCCTCGGCACCTATCTGGCCGCCAAGTTCTCCAAGGCGCAGCTGAGTGACCGGTTGGCCTGGAGCGACATCTTCGGTCTCGGGCTGCTCGCCGGCATCGGATTCACGGTCTCGTTGCTGATCGGCGAGCTGGCGTTCCGCGGCGACGAGGAGGTCACGGACATGGTCAAGATGGCCGTGCTGCTCGGCTCGTTGATCTCGGCCGTGCTGGCGACGTTCGTGCTCGGCGCCCGCAACCGCGCATATCGCACCATCCACGAGGAGGAGACGCGCGACAGCAACCTGGACGGCATCCCGGACGTGTACCAGGACGAGGGCGAGCTGGAGGCGGAGTCCGGTGAGCACGGCTCGCGATCGACGGTCTCCGACTCCGAATCGGGACAGTGACGGCGGCACGGCTGGACGACGTTATCTCCGGCTAACCCGGCGCGCTAAGGGTACAGTCGTGCCTGGGCGAATCTTCGCCATGTATCCGATGTCTGAGCTGCAATGGGAGAAGGCATGACGACCGGGCCGAGTATCAGCGGCGGGGAGAGTGTCGACGAGGCATCCCAGGCGTCCGTCGGACAGCTCGTCTCCGCGGTCAGGGAAGATCTCACCGGCCTGATCAAGGATGAGATCGACCTGGCGAAGGCGGAGATCCGAGAGGACGTCAAGTCGGCGGGGATGGGCGGCGCGCTCGTGGCGGCCGCCGGCTTCCTGGTCGTGCTGGCGGTCGTGTTGCTGTCGGTCGCGCTCGCCTACGGCGTCTCGGCGCTCGGGCTCGGCCCCGGCTGGGCGTTCTTGATCGTTGCGGCGTTCTACCTGATTGTGGCCGGCCTGCTGGGGCTGTGGGCGAAGTCGCGGTTCTCCTCCATCACCGGCCCCGCACGGGCCAAGGTGGCGGCGCGTCAAGCAGTACAAGCGCTGCGCGCCACCTCGGCGTCGTGACCGCGCCCGCATTGCTCCACGATGTGGTGGAGGTACCCGGACCCTGGAGTCATCGGCGGATCGCGGCGAACGGGGCGCAGTTCCACGTCGCCGAGCTCGGTGACGGTCCGCTGGTGCTGTTCCTGCACGGCTTCCCGGAGTTCTGGTGGGCATGGCGGCACCAGCTGTCCAGGGTCGCCGAAGCCGGCTGGCGGGTGGTCGCGATGGACCTGCGTGGGTACGGCGGCAGCGACAAACCCCCGCGTGGCTACGACCCGATGACGTTCGCCGCCGACATCACCGGGGTGATCCAGTCCATCGGTGAACGGCAAGCCGTGCTGGTCGCGCACGATTGGGGCGCCTACGGGGCCTGGACGGCGGCGTCGTTCCGGCCTGCTCACGTCCGCGGCCTCGCCGCCCTCTCCATGCCGCACCCGTTGATCCTCCGCCGCCACTTGCTTCGCGGCGGGATCACCCGGCACGGATCCCTGCTTGCCTCGCAGTTCCCGTTCATCCCCGAGCGTCGCCTTGTCGCCGCGGACGGCGTACGGGTCGAGTATCTGCTGCGGAACTGGGCCGCGCCATCGAGCCCGTTCCCGGACGCCGATACGGCAGCCCGGTATCGGGAGGCGTTCAGCATCTGGCCCGCGTCGCATTGCGCATTGGAGTACCAGCGGTGGGCTGTCCGCTCACTGTTCCGATCCGACGGACGACGATTCGCCCGTCGCCTGGAACGCCAGCCGATCACCGCGCCGGTTCTGCAGATCCACGGCGGCGCCGATCCGCAGTACTCGTCATCGCTGGTCGCCTCGTCCCGGCACCAGGTCTCCGGCCGTCATCACTGGCATCACCTCGCCGGCGTCGGCCACTTCCCCCATGAAGAGTCCCCCGACGTCGTCACCGACATCCTCCTCGACTGGCTCGCCACTATCTAGCCCGCCGCCGCGGAGCGGGCGAACCGTCCGCCGCGCAGGCCCAAACGCCAAGGTGGGGAGGATGAATCCCAGTCAGGGTAGGCGCGGGCATCGGCGTGGGAGGAGCCGCTAGGCGACGACCTCGCCGCGGGCGAGACTGGGATTCATCCTCCCCACCGGAGCCTTACTGCTACAGCAGGGACGGGTGGATCGTCCTCGCCGCAGGCTGCGGCTTGATCAGGCGCAGCTGCCCGTCGAGACCGGCTCGGTGGCGTCCGGCGCCGCTTCCGCCATCTCCCGTACCTCGTCGAGGTGGAGCGCGTAACCCGTGTTCGGGTCCGTCAGCGACGCGGCGAAGATGACGCCGGTCACGTTGCCCCAGAGGTTGACGACCGGACCGCCGGAGTTGCCCGGACGCACGCTGCCGCGGAGCGCGACGACGCTCCGTTCCACCTGGTCCGTGCCGTAGATGTCGTGGCCACGGAGCTCGTACTGTCCGCGGACACGTACCGAGGAGGTCGTCAACGGGTTGCCTTCCGGATAGCCGATGACGACCCCGTCGTCGCCGGCGACCGGTTCATTCTCGGCGAAGTTCAACGGGTCGTGCGGCAGATCGGGAACGGCGAGCACCGCCACGTCGGTGTCCGGGTCGAACTGGACGACCTGGGCGGCGAGCGGATCGCCGTCCGCGAAGCTGACGACCGGCTCGGCGACTCCGGCAACCACGTGTGCGTTCGTCATCACGCGTTCGGGCGCGATGACGAAACCCGTGCCCTCCAGGACACGGGAGCATTCTTGTGCCCGTCCGGTGATCTTGATGACGCTCGCGGTCGCGCGTCGGACGTCCTCGTCCCGGTGCAGATTCCCGGACGGCGGGTCGACCTCGTCGATCGGCTCCGGCTGCCAGGGCACGACGACGTCCGGGAAGCCGCCGGCGACCACCACGTCCTCGAACGCGTTACGCACCCGCTCCGGCGACACCGGGACGGCCTCGTCCACCGCGCCGAGGATCGCGGACTCGCGGATGGACTTCGACGCATACGGTATGGCCGCGGAGGAGATGGCGAATCCGCACGCCCACGCGGCGAGCAGCAGACCGGCGACGGCGAGCAACGCTCCGCCGGCCGCATCCACGCGGCGCACCGGCTGGGATGAGACCTTCGATCGCACCCAGCCGCCCGCCCAGGCGAGGAGACCTTGACCTATCGACGCCACACCGAGGATGAGCAGTGCCGCGAGGATGGAGACACCGAGGCCGGGCTCCAGGCCGCCGAGCACGAGGGGGACCAAGAGGAGACCCGCCGCCGCGCCGCCCACGAATCCGGCGAAGGACAGCAGTCCGACGACGAAGCCATGGGTCCATCCGGTGAAGCCGACGACGATCGCCAGGGCGATGATGATGAAGTCGACCACATTCAGACCGAAGATCACGAGCTCAAGCCCTCCTCGGCGATCGGAAGGCGTCTTGGGGCAAAGATGTCACCCGGGTACGATCCCACGGTCGCTCCATTTCGGCCACTTCGAACAATCGCGACAAAACGCCTGCGGTGAAACCCCAGACGAGCAGGTCTCCGACGCGGAAGGCCGGGCCGACCGACCCACTAGGGTGTCGGACCTGCATCCGGTTGGCCGGATCGAGCAGGTCGTCGAGGGGTACCCGGTGCACCGACGCGACCTCCCCGGGATCGACCGCTCGCACCGGTGACGGCTGCTTCCACCACGCGAGCACCGGGGTCACCGCGTAGTTGGTCACCGAGATCCACAACGTGGGCAACGTGTTCAGAATCTGCACGCCCGAGGGGTCCAGCCCGGTCTCCTCGACGCCTTCGCGTAGGGCGGCGCCGATCGGCCCGTCGTCGTCGGGATCGATGGTGCCACCGGGGAAGGCCACCTGGCCGGCGTGGCTGCTCAACCCCCACGAGCGTTCGGTGAGTAGCACGTCGGGGACGCCGTCGGTCTCTCCGAAGAGCATCAATACGGCGGAGGCCCGAGCGGAACCGTCCTCCGGTGGAGCCAATGTGGGCGGCCATTCGGTCTTGTCCTCAGCGACCTGAACGATCGGCTTCAGCCAAGCGGGAATGGTCATGACCGAGGACCATCCCGGACCAGTTTGGCCGCCGCGGTGGGGTCGGTGGGACCTTCGCCGAACGACGGGCACAGCTGAGCGAGCGGGCACACTCCGCACGCCGGCCGTCGCGCATGGCAGTAACGCCGGCCGTGCCAGATGACGCGGTGCGAGAGGATGGTCCATTCCTTCTTCGGAAAGAGAGCCGCGACGTCGGTCTCGATCTGATCCGGATCGGTGCTCTGGGTCCATCCCCACCGTCGGGACAGGCGGTTGAAATGCGTGTCGATGGTCAGCCCGGGAACGTCGAAGGCGTTACCGAGGACGACGTTGGCGGTCTTGCGTCCCACGCCGGGCAACGTGACCAGATCGTCGAGCTTGCCGGGGACCTCGCCGCCGAAGCGCTCGGCGAGCGCCTGGGAGAGCCCGATGATCGACTTGGTCTTGGCGCGGAAGAAGCCGGTGGGCTGGATCAGTTCCTCGACGTGAGCGGGATCCGCGGAGGCGAGGTCGGCGGCGGAGGGATAGGCGGCGAACAACGCAGGCGTCACTGAGTTGACCCGCACGTCGGTGGTCTGAGCGGACAGCACCGTCGCGATGAGCAGCTCGAACGGCGAGGTGAAGTCGAGCTCGCAGTGGGCGTCCGGGAACATGACGGCGAGTTCACGGTTGATCTTGCGGGCGCGGCGCACCAGCGCCAGCCGGGACTCAGTGTTGACCGAGGGCACACGCTCACCTTATGTTCCGCCGCCGACATCCGTGGAATCCGCACGGCGTCCGGTGAAGACGTCGCGCATGGGGGCGAATAATGCGTCATGATGGTGGCCAGGCACAATAGGTGTCGACACAACGTGAGACGAAACACGTGTCCGTGCGCTGGGGCACACGCAGCGTACCGGGCATGTGGGCGACCAACGTGCAGGGCAACCCCCTGATGCCGGACGGTCAGAGTAGAAGGAGCCAGGTGGTGGTTGACGAGGCACTGCGGAGCGCACCGCTGTTCCGGGAGCTCAACGACGAGGCCGCGGCGGCGCTGCGCGCCTCGATGATCGAGGTCCATCTCGATCGGGGCGAGGTGCTGTTCCGTGAGGGCGACGACGGAGACCGCGTGTACGTCGTCACCGAGGGCAAGATCAAGCTGGGGCGCACGGCGCAGGACGGACGGGAGAACCTTCTCGCCCTGCTCGGCCCGGGGCAGATGTTCGGGGAGTTATCCCTGTTCGATCCCGGTCCACGCTCAGCCACCGCCACCGCCGTGACGGAGACGTCGCTGCTCGCGCTCGGGCACGCTGATCTCGTGCCGCTGCTGACCGGCCGTCCCGAGGTTGCCCGCGGCCTGCTCCTCCAGCTGGCGTCACGGCTGCGCACCTCCAATGACACGCTGGCCGACCTGGTCTTCTCGGACGTTCCGGGCCGGGTGGCCAAGCGGTTGCTCGATCTCTCCAATCGGTTCGGCGTGCCGTCCGACGAAGGCATCCGGGTTTCGCACGACCTCACCCAGGAAGAGCTGGCCCAGCTGGTCGGCGCCTCGCGGGAGACCGTCAACAAGGCACTGGCCGACTTCGTGGGCCGTGGCTGGATCCGGCTCGAGCAGCGCTCCGTCGTTCTCCTCGACGTGGAGCGCATCCGGCGCCGTGCGCGCTGATCGGACACTGTGAGCGAACCTCGCGCTCCGTGGGGCATGGCGGACGGAGACCGCCACGAATCGGGGCCACCAGACACCGAAGGCGCTGAACAGTCCGGCAACCCCGGGAAGTCAGGCATCTGGCGGGCGGGTCCCATCTGGATGGCCAGTGACCGCAAGCTTGCCCGGTTCGTCGGGCGTCCGGTGGCGGCGTTCCTCCGGGTGGAGGCCGCCGGCGGCATCATTCTGCTGGCCGCCGCGCTGATCGCCCTGTTCTGGGCCAACTCGCCCTGGTCGGACACCTACGAGTCGTTCTGGACGACCGAGTTCACGTTACGGATCGGCGAGTACGAACTCACCGAGGACCTGCGCCATTGGGTGAACGACGCCCTCATGGCGCTGTTCTTCTTCGTCGTGGGCCTGGAGATCAAGTACGAGATGGCCTGCGGCGAACTGCGCGACCCGCGCTCGGCCGCGGTGCCGATCATGGCCGCCTTCGGTGGCATGGTGGTTCCGGCCGCGATCTACATCGCCTTCAACGCCGGAGGTGACGGGGCCGACGGGTGGGGCATCCCGATGGCCACCGACATCGCGTTCGCGCTGGGGGTGCTGGCCGTGCTCGGCCGGCGCATCCCGTCCGCCGCGCGGGTGTTCCTGCTCACGCTGGCCATCGTCGACGACATCGGTGCGATCACGGTGATCGCGGTCTTCTACACCGAGTCGATCTCGTTCATCTGGCTCGGGCTCGCATTGGCCGGCATTCTGATCATCATCGGATTGCGCCGGATCCGGGTGTGGTCACCGTACGTGTACATCACCCTCGGGATGTTCGTGTGGCTCGCGACCTTCCAGTCCGGGGTGCACGCCACCATCGCGGGTGTGATCCTGGGACTGCTCACCCCGGCGAAGCCGCTGCTCGATCAGGCTCAGGCGAAGGAGTACGCACGCCAGTCCCTGCCGGACGAACTCGACCCGAGCGAGGTACGCCGATACCGCTTCCTGCTGAACGAGTCGATCTCGATGTCGGAGCGGCTGGAACGCGCGCTGCATCCCTGGAGCAGCTACGTGGTGCTGCCGATCTTCGCGCTCGCGAACGCGGGCATCGACCTGGGCGGCGGGGTGCTCGGCGAGGCGCTGGGGTCACCGATCACGCTCGGAGTGGCCACCGGTCTTGTGGTGGGCAAGACGGTGGGTGTCACGGTCACGTCGTGGCTCGCCGTCCGTCTTGGCTGGGGCCGGCTGCCGACCGGGACGTCGTGGACCACCATGGTCGGTCTGGCGATGGTCGCCGGGGTGGGCTTCACCGTGTCGTTGTTCATCACCGGGCTGGCGTTCGGCGACGGGACCTTGCCGGCAGACGACGCGAAGGTCGGCGTTCTCGGCGGATCGATCGTGGCCGCGAGCATCGGGGCCGCCCTGCTGATCCTCGCCGGCCGTCGCCGCCATGACGAGACGTCGTCGCTCGGTGTGGAACAGGAACCCGCGGCACGCTGAGGAGCAGACGTCAGCGAATCGTAAGCCTCGGGTCTCCCGGGTGGCCGTACAGTCTCAGCCATGATTCAGATCATCAAGACCGATATGCGTGTGCGGCGTGCGCTGACCGCGGTGGCGCTCGTATCCGGAATGGCGTTGACGGCATGTGGTGACGACGACGCGGCACCGGCCGGCGATGACAGCGGTGCTGTGGCGTCCCAGGAGTCGTCGCCGGAACCTATGGAGGACGCGGAGGAGACGAGCGACTCCGACGAGATGGAGGACGAGTCCACGTCCGACGACGCCACCGACGACCAGATGGACGACGACGCCGGCGATGACGAGATGGACGACGACGCCGACGTGTCCGACCAAGAAGGCGACGATTCCGGCCAGGCCGAGCTCGCAGCCGGGACCTACCGCGAGTACAGCGAGGACGCCGTGGCCGACGCGGGATTCGACACCACGATCCTGTTCTTCCACGCTTCCTGGTGTCCCGAGTGCCGGGCGTTCGAAGAGTCGATCGAGGCGGGACCGATCCCGGACGGCGTGCAGATCCTCAAGGTGGACTATGACTCCGAATCGGAGCTGAAGCAGCGTTACGACGTGACGATCCAGACCACCTTCGTCCGGGTGGACGAGAACGGCGAGCAGCTCGGGACGTGGGTGGGGTACGAGCAGGACCGCTCGGTCGACACCATCCTGAACGAGCTGGGCTGAGCCGGTGCCCTTCGCCGCTGTCGCCCTCGTCGCGGGCGGGTTGTCGGTACTCGCGCCATGCGTGGTCGGATTGTTGCCGATCCTGATCGGGCGCTCCGTGGGAGCGGAGAGCCGGGCCCGGAACGTCGGTCTGGTGATCGTCGGGTTGTGTGCGTCGATCTTCGCGTTCTCCATCCTGCTCAAGGCGACGACGCTGCTCATAGGGGTGGATCAGCAGGTCTGGCAGGCGTTTGCCGGGGCGGTGCTGGTGCTGTTCGGGCTCGTCACGTTGTTCCCCGGGATGTGGGACGCGGTGTCGGCGCGACTGCGGCTGGCCGAGCTGGGCAATCGGGGTGCCCGGTACGGCGCGGGCCGGCAGAGCGCGGCCGGGGACGTCGTGCTGGGCGCCAGCCTGGGGCCGGTGTTCAGCGCGTGCAGCCCGACCTACGCGGTGATCGTCGCCGGGGTTCTTCCGGCGGAGCCGGTCGAGGGTGTGGTGTACCTGGTCGCGTTCCTGGTGGGGTTGGCGTCGATGATGCTCGTGGTGGTCCTGGGAGGCCGCCAGGTGATCGCCAAGCTCGGCTGGGGCGTGAACCCGGAGGGTTGGCTCAAGCGCACCATGGGCGTGCTGTTCATCGTCATCGGTGTGGCGATCGGTACCGGCCTGGATAAGGAGCTGCTGAGCTGGTTGGTGCAGAACGGATGGTTCGACTGGCAGCTCGACTTGGAGGACAGCCTGCGGTAACGGTCGTGCTGACGGGTCCTCGCTGGTCTGCGGGTGCGTCCGAACCGAGGGCTTCAGCAAGCGGTGGGGAGGGGGAGGATCCCGTCCTCGCCCGCGGCGAGGTCGTCGGCCCCACCCCACGAAGTTCCTCGCTAGCGCTCGGATACTTCGCGGGGGACCCCGGGGGCTCCTCCCACGCCGATGCCCGAGCCTACCCTGGACGGGATCCTCCCCCTCCCCACCTCCTGTGGTCACCTGAGCGACCTGCCATCTGTGGCCACGTGAGCGAGCCACTTTCTGTGGTCACCTGAGCGAGGCGAGGTACTCCAGGGCCGCGGCGACCGTGCGCTCGGCGGCGGGCCACACCGAGCGGTCAACGTCGGCGTAGACGATCTCGACCACCTCCCGCGGCGTCGTCGCTCCGGAGGCCAGTGCGGCTCGCACCTCGTCGAGGCGGGCCCGGCGATGCTCGAGGTACTGCGTGATGACGGCGGCCGCATCGGTGCGGACCGGGCCGTGGGCGGGGAGCAACGTCCAGGCGTGGTCGAGCCGGGTGCGGAGCAGCTCCAGGGAGGCCAGGTAGTCGCCGAGCCGGCCGTCCGGGTGCATCACGACGGTGGTGCCGCGGCCGAGCACTGTATCGCCGGCGATGAGGCCGCGCCATGGCCGCTGCAATGTGCTTGGCTCGTGCGTCTCGTCTGGTTGATCGGCCGAAGGCGCTGGGCCGGTGAGTTCGAGGCAGATCGAGTCGGCCGTGTGGCCGGGCGTGTGCAACACCCGCAGTTCCAGCGCGGGCGCTCCGGAGCCGGGGACGTCGAGGGCGGCGTCGTGGGCGTCGAGCGGGGCGCCGGCGATACACAGCTTCGGGTCGCGTGCCCGCACGGGGGCGCCGGTGAGCTCATGGAACCGGGCGGCGCTCTCGGAGTGGTCGAGATGGTGGTGGGTGAGGACGGTGAGGATCACGGGGCCGTAGCCGAGTATCGCCGTGAGGTGGGCGTCGATCAGCGGACCGGGATCGATGACGACGTTGCCGGCATCGGTGGCAAGGACGTAGGTGTTCGTGCCGTCGAGCGTCATCGGCCCTGGATTGTCCGCCCGGACGACGTGACACCACTCCGGAACCATCACACGGCCCTCCTCCCATGATCATGAACAGTAACCGTGCCATGTGAACGGTTAGTGTTCATGATCATGGTGCTCTCCGGGGTCGTCTCCTGGGTAGCGTGGATCGTCGGGCAGCACCGCCAGCACGGCGTCGCCTTGGTCGATCCAGCCCGGCAACACGGTCTCGACGCGGCGGGGCGCGCACGCGTCTTCGACGGACGCGCACCGCGCCAGGTCTTCCAACAGGGTCCAGGTCACCGGCAGCATGGCCCACTCGCCGCGCTCCGCGCGCTCGATCGCGGCGTCCGGTGTGATCCACTCCGTGGTGGCGGCCTCGCCGGAGACGTCGCGTGGTTGTTGACCGTCGGGGGCCGTGGCGGTGAAGAACCACGTGTCGAACCGGCGCTCCTCGAACCGCGGGGTGATCCAGTGCGCCCACGGGTTCAGCGCCTCGGCATCCAGGATGACGCCGGTCTCCTCGTGCGTCTCACGCAGTGCTGCGTTGACGAACCCGGTCGCGGCCGGCTCGGAGGTTTCCAGCCGGGCCGCCCAGCCGGCCGCGTCCGGCAGCGGTGCCGTGTCCGCCGGTCCGACACCACCGCCGGGGAAGGCGACCATCCCGCCCGCGAACGCCATGCTCACGTGCCGCAGCTGGATGTAGACCTCGATGCCGTCCTGGCCGGGACGGATCAGGAGCACCGACGACGCCGGTCTGGCGGGCACGGGCGCGAGCCGCTGTGCGACGAACGTCCGCGCCCGTCGTGCGGACGCCTGTGGAAGCCTTCGGGCCAGCGTCAACGGACCTCGACGACGAGCTCGACCTCGACCGGCGCGTCGAGTGGCAGGACGGCCACGCCGACCGCGCTGCGCGCATGCTGGCCGGCGTCACCGAACGCGGTGCCGAGCAGCTCGCTCGCTCCGTTGATCACCTGCGGCTGTGCCGTGAATCCCGGCGCCGAGGCGACGAAGCCCACGACCTTGACCACGCGCGCGACGGCGGACAGGTCACCCAGCTCGGCCCGCACGGCCGCCAGCGCGTTGAGCATGCATTGCTGCGCGCACTCGTACGCTTCCTCGGGGCTGACCTCGGCTCCGACCTTGCCGGTGCGGATCAGGTCTCCGTCCCGCAGGGGCAGCTGGCCCGAGGTGTAGACGTAGGAACCCGAGCGGACGGCAGGGACGTATACCGCGACGGGCGCGGCTACGGTGGGGATCTCCAGGCCGGCCTCGGCCAGCCGACTCTCCGGGCTCACCACGTCGCTCACCCTGGTCACTCCCTATCGCTGACGGCATTGTCCGGCCTGCTCATTCTGGCTTCTCACGCTTGAAGTACGCCACCAGGTTCTCCGGGTTCGCTCCCGGAACGATCTGGACGAGTTCCCAGCCGTCCTCGCCCCAGGTGTCGAGGATCTGCTTGGTCGCGTGGATCAGTACAGGTGCGGTTGCGTATTCCCACTTGGTCATGGCGCCGAGCCTACTGGTGTCCCGTGGTGTCCTACTGCGGGGAGTCCGTAGTCCAGATCGGGCCCTTGCCCGGGTGTTCGTCGAAGATCAGCCAGGTGCGGGTGCTGCGGACGCCGGGGATCTCGTGGATGCGTTCCAGCACGATCCGCCGGAGTTCCGCGTTGTTGGGCGTGCGGACCAGCGTGAGCACATCGAAGTCCCCGCCCACCAGAGCGTAGTGTTCGACGAACGGCAGTTCGCCGAGCGCCTCGGCCACCTCTCTCCAGGTGTTCTGCTGGATCGAGAGCAGAACGAAGGCGCTTGTCCCCAAGCCGGCGCGTTCGGCGTCGACATCGGCGCTGAAGCCGGTGATGACGCCGTCCGAGAGCAGCCGGTTGATACGTGCGTAGGCGTTGGCGCGCGACACGTGGACCCGTTCGGCCAAGGTGCGCACGGACACCCGGCCGTCCTGCTGGAGTTCACCGAGAATGGCCCTGTCGACATCGTCAAGGGGGCTTGGGGGTGACTGGCCGGTCCGCCATGAGTGGCGAGGGTCATGCTGAGATGTTCGGTCGTCCATGGCCCCGTCTCCTCAGCCGACTGTCATCAATGTGCCGCATATACGGAGAAGACCATCTCATCGAGTGCGCGAATTTAAGTCAAGGGACGAGTGGGGGAATGATCAGTTGAACTCTGGCTCCGATCCGCGTCCCGTCCGGCCTGATCAGCGCCTGTCCTCTGGCCCGATCAGCGGCTGTCGCCCGGATCGATCCGGCCGCGTGCAGTCGGCGGCGGTAGTCGGCATCGAGCCGCTGTATGCCGCGCATGTTAGCTCTGACGTGGTCGTTCACGAATTTGTGAAAAATATGTAGACTCTAAACACAAGTACTCTTGTTCCCGTTGTCGCGGAATGATGCGAGGATGCTCAGGTGAACGCATGGGGGCTTGCGGTGGGATTGTCTGTCGCCGCTGCGCTCTTCCATGCTGTCGCGGCGGTCTTCCAGGAGCGCATGGCAAGTGATCGGCGTGCCAAGGTCGCGCGCCGGCTCGGCACCTTGCGCATGCTGTGGCGGGCCCGATGGTGGTGGGCCGTCGTACTCACCGGCGTCGCCTCAGCGCTGCACGTAGCCGCGCTGCACTTCGGGCCGCTCACGGTGGTCCAGCCGCTCGGCGCGCTGACACTGGTGCTGGCGCTGTCGATGTCGGCCGTGCTTGCGGGCCGGCGAGTGGCCCGCTCGGAATGGTGCGGCCTGGGGTTCACGATGGCTGGTCTGGGCGTTCTGCTGGCGCTGTCGCCGGTGGACACCGAGCGCGATTCGTTGGCTCCGGGAGAGGTGCTGGGCGTCACCTTGGCGGCTGTCGGCGCGCTGGCGGTGCTCATCCTCGTGGCGACCCGCTCTCGTCGGCTCGTGCCGCGTAGTCTGTTGCACGCCGCGGCGGCCGGTATCGCGTTCGGTGTGGCGTCCGCGTTCGCGCAGACGGTCACCATCCGCATGTCGCGGTCCGGGTGGGAAGAGGTGCTCACCCCTGCGGCGGCCATGGTGGTCGTGCTGGCGTTCGGCGGCTTGCTGCTGGCTCAGGCCGCCTATCGTGCCGGCATCGGCGCACCGCTGGCCACATTGACGATCGTCAACCCCATCGTCGCGGCTGTGATCGGGCTTCGTCTGTTGGGCGAGCACTTCCAGGCGGGTCTCGCCGGGGCGGTGCTGGCCGGTGTGGGTGCCATGGTCGCCGCTGGTGGCATCGTCCTGCTGGCGCGTCAGCGCCAGGCCCTCGTCGTCCGGGAGAAAGTGCTGGTCTCTGGCGGCGTGTGAGCCGGGCCCCGATCCGCTCGGCCGACGCCGATCAGGCCCCGCGCCGCTCGCGGGAATCGTTCGATTCGGCCGTGTCACCTTTCAGCCAGCGCTCCCGGTGTGCCTGCCAGCGCTGGAGAAAGTGCTCCACCTCGCTCTCCCAGTACCGGTAGAACTCCAGCGTCTCCTGCAGACGGTGTCCGCCGGCGCGATCCGCCCCGACCAGCTCGACGCCGTCTTCGAGGATCTCGACGCAGCGCCGCATGAACGGTATCCGCTGCCGCAAGATCGCGGCCCACACGTCGTCGTCGTAGACGCGGTATTGGTCGACGCGTCCGCCGGGGGCGCGTTCCCGAGCCAGCAGTCCCGCTTGCACGAGCGTACGCACCGCCCCGGAGATGGCCGCCGGGCTGACTCGCAGGCCGTCCGCGAGCTCCCGGGCGGTGTAGCTCTCGGCATCGTCCGCCAGGACATAGGCGAAGACGCGTGACGGCATGCGGCCCAACCCCGCTTCGTTCAGCAGGAGGGCGAACTGCTCGACGAATCTGAGCACGGCCTCTTCGTGGGCGGCCTCATCCGAGTGGGAGGCGCCCGTGGTCGCGTCTAGAGAGTGTGTCGACAAGGCGAAACCTCCTCCACGGAACGAGTTCTCCGGCACGTTCGGGACCTGTTCCGCCGGTGGTGCGACGGGTCGCCACGAACGTCGGGGGCCTTGCGCTGGTGCGCACCCCGTTTTCGGTATATCTCTCATTGTCTCAGGAGTTGAGAATACCGTAGTTCTGACATTTCACAAAAGTGTGAAAAGCATGTAGCGTGATCCTCATGACGACAGCGATCGATGTGACTGGCGTGGTGAAGACCTTCGGCCAGACGCGCGCCCTGAACGGGTTGAACCTGCATGTCGAGCAGGGAGAGATCCACGGCTTCCTGGGCCCCAACGGAGCCGGGAAGTCAACGACGATCCGCATACTGCTGGGGCTGCTCAAGGCGGACTCGGGAGAGGCCAGCCTTCTCGGCGGCGACCCGTGGCGGGACGCGGTCCACCTGCACAGGCGGCTGGCCTACGTGCCCGGCGACGTCGACCTGTGGCCGAACCTGACCGGTGGCGAGGCGATCGATCTGCTGGGCCGGCTGCGTGGCGGCCTGGATCCGGACCGTCGTCGGCGGTTGATCGAACGCTTCGACCTGGACCCCACCAAGAAGGGCCGCACGTACTCCAAGGGGAACCGGCAGAAGGTCGCGATCGTGGCCGCGCTCGCGTCGAACGTCGAACTGCTCATCATGGATGAACCCACCGCCGGCCTGGACCCGCTGATGGAGACGGTCTTCCAGGACTTCATCGCCGAGGCGAAGGCCGAGGGGACAACTGTGCTGCTTTCCAGCCACATTCTGGCTCAGGTGGAGAAGCTCTGCGACACCATCAGCATCATCCGCCAAGGCGAGGTCGTACAGTCGGGCAGCCTGGAGGAGATGCGCCACCTGACCCGGACGACGGTGCAGGCCGAGATCTCCGAAGCCGCCGGTGCGCTGGAGTCGATGGACGGTGTGCACGACTTCCGGCAGGAAGACGGGCGGGTCACCTTCGCCGTCGACGGCAGTCATCTCGACGGCGCCGTCCGGCAGCTCAGCCAACTGGGCGTGCGGAGTCTGGTGGCGCACCCACCGACGCTGGAAGAGCTCATGCTGCGGCACTACGGAGACGAACTGGGCAACGGCGAGAGCGCGCACGTCGACCCTCACGGTGCCACTGGTCCGGGAGCGAACTGATGAGCACGGCGACGATGACGCCGGAGGCGAGGACCATCCCTGCCGGGCGTGGTCATGCGTTCGTGGGCACCGGAACCATGATCCGGTTCATGCTGCGCCGTGACCGGATCCGCATCCCGGTGTGGATCCTCGGCCTGACGGCATACACGACCGGCGCGCTGTCCAGCTACGAGCAGAACTATCCCGAGGCGTCCGACCGGGAGACCATCGCCGACATGGCGGACCTCCCGGCCATGGTGGCCATGGTGGGGAACAACTACGCACCGGATGAGCCGTATACCCACGGGCTGATGTTCGGCCACGTGACCTTCTTGATCGTGGGCGTCATCTTCGCGCTCATGGGTGTGCTGCTGTTCATCCGGCATACCCGCGCCGAGGAGGAAGCCGGGCGTGCGGAGCTGATCAGATCCAGCGTGCTGGGCCGGCACGCGCAGACGACGGCCGCACTGATCGTGGTTTGTGGGACCGCCCTGGTCGCCGGGCTGCTCGTCTCGATGAGCGTCGGCGCGTCCGGAGTCGACGGCGTCACGATGGGCGGCGCGTACCTGTACGGCATGGGGCTGGGCCTGATCGGCGTGGTGTTCGCCACCGTCGCGGCCGTGACGGCACAGATCACCGAGTACGCGCGGGGGGCGTCCGGAATGGCGCTGGCCGTGCTCGGTGCCGCCTACGCCGTGCGCAGCGTCGGCGACGTCGGGGAGAACTTCCTCTCGTGGTTGTCGCCGCTGCACTGGGCTAGAGAGACCAGGCCGTTCTCCGACGATCAGCGCGCCTGGCCGCTGCTGCTCCTCGTCGTGCTGGCCGCGGTGCTGATCGTGGTCGCGGGGCGGTTGAGCGACAAGCGGGATGTGGGGGCAGGGCTGCGCCCGCCCCGCCTCGGCAGCGCTACCGCGTCGCCGCTGCTCTCCAGCCCGTTGGGGCTGGCCGTGCGGCTGCAGCGGTCCAGCGTGATCGCGTGGGCCGTCGGCCTCGCCGTGTTCGGTGCGTTCTACGGCGCGCTCATCAGCGCGGCGGACGAGATGTTCGACCAGATCAGTGCCTTGGAGGATATGTGGGCTTTCGAAGGCGCGAGCTTCGCCGACCGGTGGATTGTGAGCTTCATCGGCATGCTGGGCGTGCTCGCGGCCGTGCCGGCCATCCTCGCGGTGCAGCGGCTGCGGTCCGAGGAGACCGCTGGTCGCGCGGAACCAGTGCTGGCGACCGCGGTGTCTCAAACGCGCTGGGCGGCCAGCCACTTGACCGTCGCGCTGGCGGGCAGCGCGGGTGTCATCGTCATCGGCGGGTTCGGATTCGGGATCGCGGCGGCGATCGACGGACGTGATATTGGTTACCTCGGCGACTCCGTAGCCGCGGCCGCCGTGTTCATCCCGGCCATCTGGGTGGCCGTCGGATTGGCGGTCGCCTTGTACGGACTTGTGCCGCGGGCACTGGGTTTGGCCTGGATAATCCCGGTCTACGGTTTCCTGGTCGTGTACCTGGGTGATCTGTTCGGCGTGGATCAGTCGGCGCACAATCTGTCCCCGTTCGGGCACGTTCCCGAGCTGCCGGCTGAAGACCTCGAAATAGCCCCGCTGCTCATCATGGCCGTCATCGCCGCGGTGTTAATCTTGGCAGGGTTGGCCGGCTTCCGTCGGCGCGATCTTCACTCCACGTGAGGGTCGAGACGATCAGCGTGAACAGTACGAAGTAGGACCACGGCGTGGCAGTTCTTTACAGGGGCGACAGCCCGGCGCAGGAGCTCCCTGCGCCGGGAGGTCCGCTTGGCCCGACCGGGCTGCGCCGTGTCCTGGCCCACATCCGTACCCCTCGGCGGCCTGTCTTCATCGCGGAGGTGCTGCTGGTCGGGGTGACGTACTGGGTGTACTCGATGATCCGCAACGCGGTGCCGGATCACCAGGCCGGTGCGGTGGAGCGCGGGTTCGAGTTGTGGCGGTTCCAACAGCAGAACCTCAACATCGATGTCGAGCTGTGGATCAACCGCACGACCCATGGCATCGAGTGGCTCGTCATCCCGATGAACTACTTCTACGTCAGCATGCATTTCGTGGTGACGGCGGCGGTGCTGGTCTGGCTGTACTGGCGGCATCCGGGTCGTTACCGAGCCGCGCGCACGGTACTGGCCTTCACGACGTGCCTGGCGCTGTTCGGCTACTTCCTCTTCCCGCTCGCGCCGCCGCGACTGCTCCCGGGCGCCGACTTCGTCGACACGCTCCGCGTCCACGAGACGTGGGGATCGCTGACCTCGGGCGACATGCAGGAGTTGTCGAACCAGTACGCCGCTATGCCGTCCATGCACGCCGGTTGGTCGCTCTGGTGCGGCATCTTCATCGTGATGTTCGCGCGCCGGCGCTGGATCCAGGCGCTGGGCGTCCTCTACCCACTGGCGACGCTGGTAGTGATCATGGCGACAGCCAACCATTTCATCTTGGATGCCGTGGGCGGCTGGACCACGCTGGGCATCGGGTTCCTGCTGCAATGGATGCTCTACGGACGTCCCGTCTATGCGTTCACGCGTGAGGTGGCAACTGTTACGTAGGCTTTGCCGGTATGGGTGACTGGGAAGGCGTGCGGCTGCACGTCGTTACCGGCAAGGGAGGCACCGGCAAGACGACCGTGGCCTCGGCGCTGGCGATCGCTCTGGCGACCGGCGGACGAAAGGTGTTGCTGGTCGAGGTCGAGGAGCGCCAGGGTTTGGCGCAGCTGTTCGACGTCGCGCCGCTGGAGTACGCCGAGCACCGCATCGTGCCGGCGGCCGGCGGCGGCGAGGTCTACGGACTCGCGATCGACGCCCGCGAGGCGATGTACGAGTACCTGGGCATGTTCTACCGCCTGGGGCGGGCCGGACGGGCACTCGATCGGGTCGGGTTCGTCGACTTCGCCACGACGATCGCCCCCGGGCTCCGGGACGTCTTGCTGACCGGCAAGACCTACGAGGCGGTGCGGCGCCGGAAGGATAACGGTGAGTACGTCTACGACGCGGTCGTGCTGGACGCGCCGCCCACAGGGAGGGTGACCCGCTTTCTGGACGTGAACACCGCTGTGTCCTCACTGGCGCGGGTAGGGCCGATCCATCGGCAGGCGAGCGCGATCACCTCACTGGTGCACAGCCCGCGAACGGTCGTGCATGTCGTCACCGTGCTGGAGGAGATGCCGGTGCAGGAGACGGTCGACGCGATCGCCGAGCTGCGTGCGGCGAAGATACCGGTCGGTGCGGTGGTGATCAACCAGACCCGTACGCCGTTTCTGAGTGCGGATGATCTCGCGGTGGCGAGGTCGGGGCAGCTGAACCGTTCTGCCATTGCGGAGAGCCTGCGAGCTGCCGCGCTGCCGGACACCGACGCGTTCGTCGACCAGCTCCGCCAGGAGGCCTCCGGGCACGCCAAGCGGATCGACCTGGAGAACGACGCACGGGCCAGCCTGGAGGGTTTGGGCCGGCCCGTGTACGAGCTGCCGCACCTGACTGGCGCAATCGACCCGACGGCGCTGTACGAGTTCGCCGAGCTGCTGAACGGACAGGGGGCTTCGTGACCGCTCGCCGACGCCGGCCGCACCTCGACGTCGACCATCTCATCGACGATCCGCGCACGCACATCGTCGTGTGCTGCGGCTCCGGGGGCGTCGGCAAGACGACGACGGCGGCGGCACTGGGGCTGCGCGCCGCGGAGCGCGGCCGCCAGGTTGTCGTGCTGACGATCGATCCCGCACGACGGCTCGCACAGTCCATGGGCTTGAACGAGCTGGACAACGTGCCGCGGAAGGTGACCGGCGTGGATGTCGGGGCGGGTGGCGGGCTGGACGCCATGATGCTCGACATGAAGCGGACGTTCGACGAGGTCGTCGAGGCGCACACCACGCCGGACCGGGCTCGGCAGATCCTCGCGAACCCTTTCTACCAGGCGCTGTCGTCGTCGTTCGCGGGGACGCAGGAGTACATGGCGATGGAGAAGCTGGGTCAGCTGCGTCGCCGCGACCAGTGGGACCTGGTTGTCGTCGACACACCGCCGTCGCGGTCCGCGCTGGACTTCCTGGACGCGCCGGAACGGCTCGGGTCGTTTCTCGACGGCCGCCTGATCCGGTTGCTCGGTGGGCCGGCCCGGACCGGCGGCAAGGCGTACCGGAAGGTCTTCCAGGCCGGGTTCAATGTGGTGACGGGCGCACTGACCAAGGTGCTCGGCGGCGAGCTGCTGCGCGATGTGCAGACGTTCGTCAACGCCCTGGACACGATGTTCGGCGGGTTTCGGGAGCGGGCGGAACAGACGTACGCGTTACTGCAGCGACCGGAGACGTCCTTCCTGGTGGTGGCCGTTCCTGAGCAGGACGCGCTACGCGAGGCGTCCTACTTCGTGGACCGTCTGTCCGAGGAGGCGATGCCGCTTGCGGGCCTGGTGCTAAACCGCCTGCACGTCGGGGACGCGGGCGGCATCAGCGAGGAGCAGGCCGTCGCCGGAGCGGAACGCCTGGAGGCGCTGGACGGACACGAATTGACCGCCTCGCTGCTGCGGCTGCACGCGGATCGCCTGGCGGCGGCCGCACACGACCGACGGACGGCTGAGCGGTTCAGCGCGGCTCACCCCGACGTGCCGGTCGCTCCCGTTCAGGCGCTCCCGACCGACGTGCACGACCTGGAAGGCCTTAGGGAGATCGGCCGCCTGCTCGCGGGCTGAACCATACTCCCGATGTGCTCGCTTGCGTCAGGGCAAGCTCATCGTCCTGACGAAGACTCTTCCCGCTCGGCGATACGTTGTCGTGTGGCCTGAGTCCACCTCTGGCCGTCCCACCACCGCTGGAGATCTCGATCGTTGCCGTAGGTATACCAGCCGGGAGGCGCGGAGCGCCGACGCGCCGATCGGTACGCCGACCACCCTGCGAGGAGCCCGATCAAGACGGCCACCACCGGCGCGGCATTCTCGGCATACCACAGCCCCGTAGTGCTCGAATAGCCGAGCCACTCAACAATTCCCATGAATGCGGACGCCAGAATCAGGTGGGCGACGACGTAGCTGACGAGCGTAGCCGAACCGACCTTGAGCACTCGTTTCATTGCGGCCTCTTGCTCATGGGTTCTCACTGATGCTGATGGAGTCGGCGGAGCGGCTCAGCGCGCTAGCCCCACGAGGAACGAGTCAGGATGCCGGTCTGGTCAGCTCCAGCCCTCGTCGTCGTCATCATCATCATCACCGTTGTCGTTGTCGTTGCCGTTGCCGTTGCCGTTGCCGTCGGGATCAGGTGGCGACAGAGTCGGGGCAGGCTGCTCCGGGACACGCAAGCCTCCATCATCGTCGTCGTCATCGTCCTCGTCATCCTCGTCGTCCTCGTCATCGCGCTGGGGCGGAACGCCATTGCTGACGAAGAGCTGGACGGTGGTGCCGGACGCCGTCTCGGAGCCGGCGCCAGGATCGCTGCTGACGACGACTCCCTCGGGTAAGTCAGAATTGATCCGAGCCGCCACGGACACCGAAAAACCCTCGTCCTCCAAGGCGTCGATCGCGTCGTCTTCGCTCATACCGCGGACGTCGGGAACCGTCGTGGTGACCCCGTTGATCACGCTGCCGTCGGGCTCGTTGAACTCTTCCTGGTCTTTGCCCTCATGGACCTCGTCCATGAACTGCTTCCAGATGGGACCGGGCACACACCCACCACACGCTTCAGCGATGGTTTCGCCGTTGAAGCTCCGTCCGTCCAGACCTTCCTGCGGTGGGTCCACGTCGGCGACCGCCACCGCGGTGGCGATCTGCGGAGTGTAGCCGACGAACCAGACCGCGATGGCATTGTTCGTGGTACCGGTCTTGCCTGCGGCACGGCGCCCGTCCTCCAGCTGCATCCGGCCACCGGTGGCGCCCGAGTTGTGGATGACACCCTCGAGGACAGAGTTCACCGCGTCGGCGACTTCCTTGTCCAGCACGCGCTCGCAGTCTGGTTCGGTGTTGTCGACGATGACGTCGCCGTTGCGGTCCCGGACCTTCAGGATGGCGGTGGGTTCGCAGTGAACGCCGCGGTTGGCGAAGGTGCCGTACGCCTGCGCCATGCCGAGCGGTGAGACCTCGTTCGCGCCGAGCACCATCGACGGGACTTGCTGGAAATCTCCACCGTCTGCCCGCTTGGCTCCCATCGCTTCGGCGAGCCGGGTGGGCTCGCACAACCCGATATCCTGAGCGAGCTGCGCGTAATAGGTGTTGACGGACTTCTCGGTGGCCTCGCGGATGTCGATGTTGCCGTAGCCAGTGTCGTAGTTCTTCGGGCTCCACGTCTCCGTGCTACGGATCGAACCGTCGCAGTTGCTGAAGCTGCTGACCTGCAGATCGATCTGAGCGGGCGAGTTATAGCGCTGGTTCAGGCCGATCCCCTGTTCGAGCGCGGCGGCCAGGAAGAACGCCTTGTATGACGAGCCGGGCTGCATTCCGCCGCCGCCGCCCATGTTCTTGTCGACGGCGTAGTTGATGTTGCTGACTCCATCCCCGTCGACGCCGTACCGGCGGGAGTTGGCGAGCGCTTGGATGTAGCCGGTCTCGGGCTCCACGGACGCGAGCGAGGCCACGCTGTCGTCACCGGGCGCGACCCGGTCCGAGACGGCGTCGTCGGCCTCCTCCTGAACGTCGGGGTCTAGCGTGGTCTCGATGGTCAGACCGTTGTTGTACAGCGCCTGGACCCGATCCTCCGGGGTCTCTCCCAGAGCTTCAAGGTTCTTGATCTCTTCGATCACGTAGTCGCAGAAGTACCCGTAATCGGACTCGGTGCACCCGTTCGAGATCTCGCTGGTATCGAGGTTCAGATCCCGCTGCCGCGCCTCGGCGGCCTTGGCGTCGGTGATCTTTCCCGTGTCGGCCATCCGCGTGAGTACGACGTTGCGCCGGCCCAGGGCGGCCTCCGGATTCCGGGTCGGATCGTAGCCGTTGGGGTTCTGGACGAGACCGGCGAGTGTGGCCGACTGGATGAGGTTCAGGTCCGCGGCGCTCTTGGAGAAGTACGTCTGTGCGGCGGCTTCGACGCCGTACGCGCCGGCGCCGAAGTAGGCGATGTTCAGGTACCGCTCGAGGATCTCCTCTTTGGTGTACTCGGCCTCGACGTCGATGGCCATCCGCAGTTCGTCCAGCTTGCGCTTGTATCCATCGGTCCCCTCGCTGGCCAGGACCTCCGCGCGCTCTTCGTCGGTGGTCGCCTGGCTGAGCCGGACCTGCTTCACGTACTGCTGAGTCAGCGTCGAGCCACCGCCTGTGGTCTCGCCGGCATCGACATTCTGGACCAGCGCGCGCAGAGTTCCCTGGAAGTCGATCGGCCCCCGTTCGAAGAACCGATCGTCCTCGATCGCGAGGATCGCGTCGATCATGACGTCGGCGATCTGGTCGAGCCCGACGTACTCTCGGTTCTCTCGGAACACGGTCGCCAGCTCGTCGCCGTCGGCGTCGAGGATGGTCGAGGTCTCGGAGAGTTCGCCGGGCTCGAAGTCGAGTTCCATCTCCTGGAACCAGTCTGAGCTCTCACGAGCGCCGAGGCCGAGCGCGCCGACCACGGGGAGTGCTATGCCGGCGATGAGGACACCTGCGAGGGCGCTCACGCCGATGACAAGGAAGAGTCTGCGAAGGCCGGTGATGATGCCAGCGGGACTTAAGGCCATAGGAAGCACACTAGCGTGTGGCGTTGACATCACAAAGCGAGCGCGCATGCGCACGCGCGTATATCACATGTAACGTTTATCACGCAATGGGTCGACTGGACGATTCCATTCGGTTCGATCAGGTCTAGCCTGTGACTAAGGACTTTGCCTATCGTCAAGACATGCAGGTAACAAGGCGGGTGTTCCGGTATCCCGCCCAGGTCACGGGGGTGGTCGAGGTATGACAGTACTCAATGACTGGATGAGTCAAGCGGCATGCCGCAGCGCTGAGCCCGATGAGCTGTTCGTGCCCGGGGCAGCGCAGAACAGGGCCAAGGCGGTGTGTTTCGGCTGTCCGGTGCGGACGGAATGTCTCGCCGACGCGTTGGACAATCGGACCGAGTTCGGTATCTGGGGCGGCATGACCGAACGTGAGCGCCGTGCGTTGCTGCGCCGCCGGCCGAACGTCACGTCGTGGAAAGCCCTGCTGGAGGCCGCGCGGGACCAGTACGAGGACATGCGCGTAGCCGGCTGACCAGTCACCGGGTAAGGTCGCCTTCCTTGTCGTTGAGGGCGGCGAAGTAGCCGAGCTTGTCCTCGTCGACGTTTACGCCGAGACCTGGTCCGGTGGGAACGGTGAGTGACCCGTCAGCGAGTTCGAGCGGCTCGATGATGTCGTCGGCGTGGAGGTAATACATGCTGTCGATGGCGCGATCGAGTATCGGGGTACTGCCCACTACCGCGAGGTGAGCTGCGGTAGCGATCCCAAGCTCGCCGCCGCTGTGCAGGTTCATGCCCAGCCCGAACGTCGAACAGTGCGCGGCCAGGTTCTTCGTCACGGTGATCCCGCCCCACTTGTAGACGTCGCCGTGGATGATGTCGACGGAGCCGAGCCGGACCGCTGGGGCGAAGTCCTCGAACCGGACCACGCACATGTTGGTGCAGAGCGGGATGCGCACCTTGCTCCGCACCTGGGCCATACCCTCCAGGCCGGTGCAGGGGTCCTCCAGGTACTCCAAGTCGACGTCTTCGAGCTGAACGCCGGCCCGGATCGAGTCGGGTACCGACCAGGCCGCGTTCGGGTCGACCCGCAGGTTCACCTCGGGCAGGCGGTCCCTGATGGCGCGCAGGATCGCCACGTCGCCGAAGACGTCACGCGTGCCCTTGAGCTTCACCGCCGTGAATCCGCCTCCGTCGACGACGGCGGCCGCGTGCTCGGCCAGCGCCCGTGGGAGGTCTCGGTCGGCCGCGTCGGGGGCGTCCGCGCGGGTGACCAGGGCGGTGAGCGGAACTCGGTCGCGGACCCTGCCGCCCAGAAGGTTCACCAGCGGCTGTGCAGTGATCTTGCCGATGGCGTCCCAGCAGGCTACATCCAGCGCCGCGAGTGCGGCATATCCGAGATACCCGTGGAAGAACGGCACCATGGCGTTTCTGGCGTGGAACGCCTCCAGGTCGAACGGACTGGTGCCGACGAGCTCGTCCCCGAGCCTGCGCGCCAAGGCGGCCACCGGCTGCCCCCACATAGTCTCGCCCCAGCCTTCGATGCCGTCGTCGAGCCTGATCCGCACCACCGTCCGCGTCTCTCCGGTCTTGGTCTCGAACGAGCTGGTGAACGGGTTGGTCAGCGGCAGGTTGACGACCCACACGTCGACCGATCTGATCTGCATGGTGTTGCCTCTCGTGAACGTACTGGCCGCGCTGGTGGTGCCGGGGTCAGCTCGGGCCATGGCTGTCCTCGGTGGCCTCGGCGAAGGCGACGATCGCGGCGGCCAGCACGCGCACCCGCGTCGCCAGCAGCCGGTCACCCGCGTCCGCCGAGGCTTCACGCGGGTCATCGGTGACACCGCCCACCCGGGCCCATTCGCCGTGGCGCTCGGCCACCAGGCCAGGATGCGGAGGCCGGTCGAACAGCGGCGGCGTCCCTTGCCGGTCCTCCCATCGGCGGGCGCGCACGAGTTCCGGATGAGCGGCGAGCATCAACGACGTCTCGAACCAGCCGGCGTGCCCCGGCACCCGTCGGCCGCCCTGACCGGCGTCGCGATCGGCGGCGCCGTCAGCGTCCCCGCCGACTCCGTCCCCGGCGTCGCGCACGTTCCAGTAATTACAGGCGCCGACGGCGACATCAGCGCGCAACGCGGCCTCCTTGACCGCCAGCCGCATCGCCTCGTCGTTGCCGCCGTGGCCGTTGACGATCATCATCCGCCGAAAACCCACGCCGGCGAGGCTGTCGAGGATCTCGCCGAGCACGCTGACCAGCGTGGACGACGACAGCGTGACCGCCGCCGCGAACATGTGATGCGGGCTGAACCCGTACGGCAGACTGGGCAGCAGGACGACGTCGGGGGCGGATGCGTTCAGCTCGCGCATCGCCCCGGCCACGACCGTCTCGGCGAGCAGCTGGTCGGTGCCGAGCGGAAGATGACCGCCGTGCTGCTCCTGCGAGCCGATCGGGAGCAGCGCCAGCGAATTCGGCGCCGCCGCGCGCAGCTCCAGCCACGTGAGCTCGCTCAGCTGTCGTACAGTCATGCCCGTCTCCCTGCCTGGGTGCTCCGCCCGGTCCGGTTGTCTGCTGCGGAAGGACGGCTGCGATGCACGACTCGCCGGTGGCGAACGACGGTCCCACCGCGCTGGGCGCGGTCGAGCTGCTTCCCGGGCTCGTGCGCGCCGCTGTGGTCGACGGCGACGGTGCCATCCGTCACCTGATCGAGCGCGAGTTCGACACGTCCGGGGATGTCGGCGCCGTCGAGGCCGTGATCTCCGACGTGATCCAGCAATGTTTCACCTTTCACCGCGTGCGCGGGATCGGTGTGGCAAGCCCGGGCTTGGTCGATACGACCTCCGGCGTCGTCGTGGAATCGCTGGACCTGCCCCAGTTGAACGGACTCTCGCTCGCGGCGCTGATCGCCGGGCAGGGCAGGGCGCCCGCGTTCGTGGAGCATCGGGCCCGGCTGCAGGCGCTGGGCGATCGCTGGTTCGGGCACGGCCGGGGCCGCCGCTCGTTCGCCTCGGTCAGCACCGGCGAGACGCTCGGCGTCGGGATCCTGTTCGAAGGCCAGATCATCGCTCCGCCGGGTGGCCGCAGCGGTGCGCACATGATCGTGGCCGCGCACGGTGAGGTCTGCACCTGCGGCAGCGCGGGCTGCTGGAAGACCGTCGCGACGACGGCCTGGCTGCGGCAGCAGGCCACCGGCGCAGGGATGGCCACTGCCGACGTCGCCGGCCTGGCGTCGCTCGCGGAGACGGGCGACGCTCCCGCCACCCGGCTGCTCAGCGGCTACGCGGACAACATCGCGCTGGGCCTGATCAACATCCAGCACCTGTTCGCCCCCGGGCGGTTCATCCTGCACGGCGACGCCCGATGGGCAGGCCGTGAGTTCTGCGACCGGATCGAGCGACGCCTCCTCGAGGTGACGTCCTGGAACGTGGAGGCGGAACGCCCTCAGGTCGTCGTGGCCGACGTCGACGAGGACGCCTCCACGCTGCTCGGCGGGGCTGGCCTGGTGCTGACTCGGCTCGGCTGATCGCATCAGGCGTCCGTCTTCTCCGTCCGGTCACGGCGGGCACGCAGCCGGGACCGGGTCGGGTCGGGTTCCGGAACGGCGTCGATGAGCGCCCGCGTGTAGGCATGCGACGGCGCGCTGAACAGCTCGTGGGTGTCGGCGACCTCGACAAGACCGCCGTCCTTCATCACGGCCACGCGGTCGGCGATGCGGCTCACCACGGCCAGGTTGTGCGAGACGAAGACGTAGGTCAGGCGCAGCTCTCGCTTCAGCTGCGCGAGCAGGTCCAGGACCTGTGCCTGTACCGAGACATCCAGGGCGCTGGTCGGCTCGTCGAGGACGACGATGCTGGGCTTGAGCACCAGCGCACGGGCGATCGAGATCCGCTGCCGCTGACCGCCGGAGAACTCGTGCGGGTAGCGGTGCGCCACGTCGGCATCGAGGCCGACCGCCTCCAGCAGCTCGCCGACCCTGGTCCGGCGGAGCCGCCGCCCGGAGCGGCCACGAGCCCGGGGCTCATGGGTCACCAGCGGCTCGGCCACGATGTCCGCGACCCGCAGCCGGGGATTCATGCTGGAGTACGGGTCCTGGAAGACCACTTGCATCCGCCGGCGAAGCTCCTTGAGCTGCTGCGGCGTGCCGGCCGCGAGGTCGGCTCCGTCCACCCGGACCCGGCCGGACGTGGGCTTCAGCAGTCCGAGCAGAAGCCGGGTGAGGGTGGTCTTGCCCGATCCGGATTCGCCGACGACCGCCATGGTCTCGTTCGTCCGCACAGTCAGCGACACGTCGTCGACGGCGACCGTGGTGCGCCGCCCTCCCGCCGTGGTGAACTCCTTGCGCAGGTTCTCCAGTTCGATCGTCGCCGGCGTGGCGTCGTTTGTCGTCGTGCTCATCCGTCCACCTCCGTCGTGGCGGCCGGGGCCAGCCGGGGTGTGGCCGCATGCAGCCGCCGGGTGTAGTCGTGGCCAGGCGCGGCGAAGATCGGGCCGACGTCGCTCTCCTCCACCACCTCGCCGGACTTCATCACGGTGACCCGGTCGGCGACGTCGGCGACGACGCCGAAATCGTGCGTGATCAGCAGGATCGCCATGTGATGCCGCTGCTGGAGATCGACCAGGAGTTCCAGGATCTGTGCCTGGACAGTGACGTCGAGCGCGGTGGTCGGCTCGTCGGCGATGAGCAGCCGGGGGCGGGTCACCAGTGCCATGGCGATCATCACCCGCTGCCGGAGCCCACCGGAGAGCTCGTGCGGGTACTGGTCGGCCCGCTGCTCGGGCCTCGGCACTCCGGCCTCGGCCAGTGCCTCGATCACCGCCGGGCGCCCGTCGCGCCGGGACGTTCCTCGGTGCAGCCGGAGCGCCTCGCCGATCTGAATCCCCACCTTCTTAAGCGGGTTCAGGCTGGTCATCGGGTCCTGGAAGATCATGGCGATCTGGTCGCCGCGGACGCTGCGCAGGCCGCGTTGACCAAGGCTCAACAACTCTCGCCCGTCGAAGGTGATCGAGCCGGAGCGGTAGACGCACGGCGGGACGGGGTTGAGCTGCAGGATGGACAGCGCCGTCACGGTCTTGCCGCTGCCGGACTCGCCGACCACGGCCAGGGTCTCGCCCTCGGCGATGTCGAGGGAGACACCGCGGACCGCGTGCGCCGTCTGGTGTCCGAGCTCGAAGTCGACGGTCAGGTCTGAGATGCGCAGCAGTGGGGTCATCCGCGGTAGGCCTTCGGGTCGGTGGCATCCCGGATGGCGTCTCCGGTGATGTTGATGGACAGCGACGTCAGCATCAGCGCGAGCCCGGGAAAGACGGCGATCCACCACGACGTGCCGAGGTAGAGCTGACCGTCGGCGAGCATGCTTCCCCAGGTGGGGACCGACGCCGGCACGCCGAGCCCAAGGAAGCTCAGCGCGCTCTCGGCCACGATCACCGACGCCACCTGGAGCGTGCCGATGGTGGCGATCGGAGCCGTGACGTTGCGAAGCAGGTGCCGGGTGATGATGGTTCGGTCGCCGACGCCGATCGCACGCGCCTCCGTGACGAACTCTCTGGTCTTCAGGCTGAGCACCTCGGATCGCACGACGCGTGCGTAGGCGACCCAGCCGGTGATGCCGAGGACGATGATGACGATCCACAGGCCGTTGCCGAGGAACGCCACCACCGCCAGGGCGAGCAGGATGGACGGGAACGCGAGCTGGACGTCGGCCAGCCGCATCAGGATCCGGTCGGCCCAGCCGCCGTAGTAGCCGGCGACCAGCCCGACAGTGGCGCCGAGCACCCCGGCGAGCAGCGCGGCGCAGACACCGACGAGCAGTGAGACCCGGCTGCCGTAGATCAGCCGGCTCAGCACGTCCCGGCCCAGATGGTCGGTGCCGAGGAGGTGCGCGGCGCTGCCGTCGGCATCCCAGAACGGCGGCGCCAGCCGGCCGAGAAGATCCTGTGTCTGTGGGTCGTGCGGAGCGAGCATCGGTGCCAGCAGCGCGGCGATCACCACCAGCCCGAGGAAGCTCAGCGCCGCCATGCCCCAGCGGTTGCGCCGCAGTGCACGCCACGCGCTGTGGCCGGTGCGACGGGTCGTCGTCGTGCTGTCGCCGTCGGCGGTGGTGGTGATCGAGACGGTGGCCATCACTTCTCCAGCCGGACGCGGGGGTCGAGGGCGCTGTACGAGAGGTCGACCACGAGGTTGATGACGACGAAGATCGCGGCGAACAGCAGGATCGTGCCCTGCACGAGCGGAAGATCACGGTTCGAGATCGCCTCGACCGTCAGCCGCCCCAGCCCGGGCCAGCCGAACACCTGCTCGGTCAGGATGGCGCCGCCCAGCAGCGAGCCGGTCTCCAGGCCCACCACCGTGATCACCGGCAGCGAGGCATTGCGCAGCCCGTGCGAGAGTACGGCCCGCGTCGGGCCGTAACCCTTGGCCGTCGCGGTGCGCATGTAGTCCGAGGAGAGCACGTCGATCAGCGACGACCGCAGCAGCCGGGCGATCACCGCCACCGAGTAGACGGCGAGGGTCACCGCGGGCAGGACGAGGTTCTGCACCGATCCGTATCCGGCGGCCGGAAGCACCTGCAGCTGCACGGCGAAGATCAGGACCAGCAGGATGCCGACCCAGAACGCCGGCGTCGACTGGCCGATCAGGATCACCGTGATGATCCCCTTGTCGCCGGCCTTGCCACGGTGCATCGCGGAGAAGATGCCGGCGGGGACGGCGATGAGCAGCGCGATCGCCATCGCCGTGACGGCCAGCAGCGCGGTGGCCGGGAGCCGGTCGGCGATCACTGAGCTCACCGGCTCGCCGTAGAAGATGGAGTCGCCCAGGTCGAGACGTACCAGCCCGCCGAGATAGTCGAGGTACTGGACGATCAGCGGCTGGTCCAGGCCGAGCGTCGCGGCCATCTCATCGGACTGCTCCTGGGTGGCGTCCGGCGGCAGCAGCATCGCGAGCGGGTCACCGGAGATCCGCACCAGCAGGAAGGCGACGGTAGCGGCCAGGTAGAGGACGATCAGCGCGGAGAGGGTCTTGGACCCGGCCGATCGGAGAACGGCGCGACGGCGGTCGGTCATGTCGTCACCTCCGCGCGCTCCATGGCGAGCGAGCCGGTGACGTTGGGCCGCCAGTGCACCCCCGAGGCGTGCACGAGGATGTTGTCGATCTGGTAGAGGAACACGAAGGGCGCCTCCTCCTTCAACAGCTTCTGCAGCTCGGAGAACGCCGCCAGCCGCGCCTCCGGGTCGACGGTCAGCTCTTCCCGGTCGATCAGCGCGTCGGCGGCATCGGACGTCCACCGGCTCTGCCGTCGGTCGCGACGGACGTTGGACTGGACGTTGCTGGAGCCGTCCAGCGTCCAGCCGGTGCTCGCCGCCAGGTAGATCGGTCCTAGCGCGCGCCGGTTCTCCGACGTCAGGCGGGCGGAGTAGATGGCCGGGTCCAACAGGTCCACGCGCGCATCGACGCCGACCCGGGCGAGCAGGCCGGAGACGGCCTCGGCGACGAAGGCGTCGTTGTTGGAGGCTGTGAGGGTGGTGCTGAATCCGTCCGGGTGGCCGGCCTCGGCCAGCAGCGCGCGGGCGCGTTCCAGGTCCCGGGTGTAGGGCTCGATGGTCTCGTCGAAGCCGAACGACTCCCGGGGGATCATCGTCGGCACTTCCCGGGCGTGGCCGTTGAGCACCGCCTCGATGAGCTGGGGGACGTCGACGGCGTGGTTGAGGGCCTGCCGGACCCGCTTGTCGCTGAGCACGGGATCCTCGGTGTCGAGGGAGAGGTACGAGGTACGGATTCCCGGGTAGCTGTTGTTCTCGATGCCGTGGTAGCCCTCGAGCTGGAGCGCGGCGTCGGGCACCATCCCCGTGACCAGGTCGACCTCGTCGCTCTGCAGCGCGGCTAGTGCGGACGCCGCGTTCGGGATGGGCTTGAAGAATAGGACGTCGACGGCGGGCGGGCCGGCCCAGTGGTCGGGGTTCGCCTTGAGCTCGGTCTCGACGGCGCGCTGCAGGCGGACGAATTGGAACGGGCCGGTCCCGACGGGTCGCTCGGCGAACTCGGCGTCGCCCACCTCGCCGATGTACCCGGGCGGCACCATGACGCCGCCGAACAGGGAGAGCTTGGCGGGAATGATCGGGTCCGGCTGGTCAGTGTTGATGTCGACGGTGTGATCGTCGACGACGGTCACTGAGACGACATACCGCAGTTCGACGATGGGTGACGCGGTCTCCGGGTTCAGCAACCGTTCGATACTGAACTTGACCGTCTGCGCGTCGAACGGTTCGCCGTTGTGGAATGTCACCCCTTCGCGAAGCTTGAACCGCCAGGTGAGATCGTCAATCGGCTCCCAGTTGAGGGCGAGCCGGGGAACGAGTTCGTTGTTCTCGTCTCGGCCGGTCAACGTGTCGAAGATGTTGATCAGCACGTTCATCGAGGGCATGTCGCCCTGCTTCTGCGGGTCGAGAACGCGTGGGTCATCCGGCTGGGAGACCCGTAGTACGCGGGTGCCTGAGCCGCCCGCGTCGTCCGAGCCGCAGCCGCCCGCCAACGCCCCCAGCGCCGCGGCCGGTATGCAAGCGCCCATCAATCGCAGCGCAGACCGCCGCGACCAGCGTCGGGCATCCGGTGCCATATGTCACTCCATGGATGTGAGGAGGAGCACTGCGAAGTTCTGCCACAGACTAAGGCTATTCTGGAATAGATGTAAAGCTTTCCGTATTTCAGAACGACGGCGTAATATGAGCGACATGGCACGATCCCCTGGCGAACCGGTGGCCGATACTGTTCCCATGACAGCGGAAGCGAAGGACACCGGCCTGGGGTCAGTCCACAAGGCCCTGACCCTGGTGGCGGAACTTGCCACCGGGGCAGCCCCGCAGCGCCTGGGGGACCTTGCCGCTCGCTCCGGGATGACGAAGCCCACGGTTCATCGGCTGCTCAGGTCTCTGACGGCGGCCGGTTACGTGCGTGCGCTGGGCGGTGGGCTCTACACCGTCGGCCCAGCCCTGATCGGTGTCTCCGCGGCGACCGTCGGCGGTCTCAAGGAGCGTCCCTTGATCCAGCGCAGCCTGAACGAGTTGCGCACCCGCACCGGCCTCACCGCGTCGTACGCGATCCGGTGGGGCACGTCGGTGATCGTGATCGACAACGTCGAGCCGGATCAGGCCTACCGGGTCTCGCCCCGTCTCGGTGTGCGCACTCCGCTGGCCGAGTGTGCGGCCGGCGTGGCCATGCTCGCTCTCGACCGACATCCGGGAAGCGACCGCGACGCCGCGCCGGCGGAGGCGGAGGCGGAGGCGGTCGAGCGTGCCCGGCGGCTGGGATACGCCTACGACGACGAGCCGCGCCAGGGCGTCCGGTCTGTCGCGTCGGGTGTGGCGCGCGCGGGCGATGAGACAGGGGCGCTGATCGTGACCGGTCTCGGGTTCAATCTCAACGCCGAGACGATCGAGGTCGTCGGGGCACTGCTCGCCGAGCAGGCAGCACTGCTTTCGGCCACGCTGCAGGCCGTTCTCCCGGCGGAGGGCCACGCCGGGAACGTGGGCATCGCATGACCGTCACGACCCGAGGCTTCACGAGCATCGAGGAGCTGCTCGGTTGGGGCCGGGAACGGGAGGTGTACTCGGCGGCGGCATGGTCGGTCGGGACGGCCGAGCGCGAGCTGACGGGGGGCGCCGTCGGCACTCGTTCCTGGGGCGTCGCGCCGCTCACCCGCACCGACCTGTTCGACCTCGCCTCGGTCACCAAGCCGCTGGTCGGAATCGTGATCATGGCGCTGCTGGAACGCGGTGTGCTGACGCTGAGCAGCACCGTGGGTGAGCTACTGCCGTCGTTCCAGGACACCGACAAGAGCGATCTGACCGTGCGGGACCTGATGCTGCACACCTCCGGGGTTCCCGGCCAGGTGCCGATGTACCGGAGCCATCCGACCCGCGAGGCGATGCTGGAGGGGCTGCGGATCCTGCCGCTGCGCCGTCGCCCCGGAGAAGCAGTCGAGTACACCTCACAGGGGTTCATCCTGCTCGGCCTGATGGCCGAGTCGGCGGCCGGAGTATCACTGAGCGCGCTGATGGACGAGTATGTCTCCGGCCCTCTCGGCTTGGAGTCGACGCGGTTCCGCCCCGGTGAGGAGGATCGGGATCGGTGCGTCGCCACCGAGGACTGCCGCTGGCGCGGGAGGGTCGTCGTAGGAGAGGTTCACGACGAGAACGCGGTGGTGCTCGGCGGAGTGACCGGGCATGCCGGCCTGTTCAGCAGCGTCGATGACATGGCTCGCCTGGGCCGCGCTCTGGTCGCCAACCTGGACCGACGAGTGCTTCTGCACCCCGTGACGTTCGCCACCATGATCGAGAACCGGACCGCCGCGCTGGGCGAGGCACGCGGGCTGGCCTGGCAGGGGATCGATCCGGACGGTTCGCCCGTGGGTGACCTGCTGAGCCCGGAGGCGTTCGGTCACACCGGGTTCACCGGGACCAGCCTGTTCGTGGATCCGCGGCTGGGCCGGTATTTCGTGCTGCTCACCAATCGGGTTCACCCCTCGCGGGAACGCACCGGCATCCGGCACATCCGGCAGGTCTTCCACAACCTTGCCGCGACCACCCTCAACCCCACCCCATGATCATGAACACTTCGCGTACATATAGCACGCGTAGTGTTCATGATCATGGAGTGAGTTGCGGTCACGGGAGAGCTACTTGAGCAGGTCGTTGACCTGTTCGTTGAGCTGGGTCAGTGTGCTCACGTCCCGGTCGCCGATGTAGATCTCGTCCATCACCGGCGTCATCAGCGACTGGATCGAGCCGTACTGGTCGGTCACTGGGAAGAGGATGGTGTGGTTGTTCTCCACCAGGTCGGTGAACGGAGATACGTCGATGCCCTTCTCGGCGAACGCCTCGATGGCGGCCTCCGTACCGGCGGGCCTGGCCGGGAAGACGACAGCGGCCTCGCCGACGATGGTCTGACACTCGTCCGAGCCGAGGAACTCCACCAGCCTGGCGGCCTCCTCTGGGTGCTCCGACTGCGCGCTGATCGAGTCGGCCAGGCCGTTGTACATCGACACGGGGTGGCCGACCGGACCGGACGGCACCGACGCGATCCCGAGCTCGATCCCCTCCAGGCCGGCGTAGGTGTTGATCATCCAGGAGCCGTTGGCCGAGATCGCCGCCCGCCCGGAGCCGAGTGCCTGTTGCGGGTTCGGTTCGGTGCCGACCTCCTGGTACGGCGCCATGTACCCCTTGTCGACCAGGCTGAACAGCCACGCCAGTGAATCCTGTAGGCGGGGATCGTCGTAGTTGTACTCGTCCCCCCAGACGTCGGCGTTGGTGAACGTCCAGCCGGTAGATCCTGCCAGCCAGGACCAGACGGTCTGCCCGTCGGTGCCGCCGGAGCCGTTGGAGGCAAGGCCGTAGGTGGCGACGTTGTCCGGGTCGAAACCCTCTTCGTCGCCGCGAACGCCGTTCGCGTCGACGGTCAGCCGGGCGATGACGTCCTCGAAGGAGCCACCGTCCCGCGGGTTCCAGTCGAGGTTCGCCAGGTCCTCGGAGGTCAAGCCCGCCTCCTCCACCATCTCGGTGTTGTAGAACAGCGCGATGGTGTCGAAGTCCTTGGGCGATCCGTACTGCTTGCCGTCGGGTCCGGTCCAGAGATCCGCCAGCCCCTCCTGGAAGTCGGCGGGGTCGAAGTCACTGGTGGCGTCGAGGGAACCGAGATCGCGGAGCAGACCTCGCTGGACATATTCCGGATACCGGTTCAGATGGTCGGTGAAGACGTCGGGCCCGGCTCCGGCGACGAATGCGGCGGTGAGCTTCGTCCAGTAGTCGTCCCAGCCGTATTGGCTGATCCGCACGCTCACATCCGAGTTCTCCTCTTCGAAGGCGTCGACGCATCGCTGATACGCGGGAAGCTGGTTGGCGTCCCACAGCCAGTAGTCCAGGGCCACCGTGCCGTCGCCCACCACAGGGGCGGAGCCGCAGCCGGCCAGGGCCAGCGCGCCGAGCGTCAGCCCTGTGGCCGGGACAAGCCACCGCCGGCGGCCGATCGAGCGTGGTGCGTGGGTCATCGTCGTCACCTCACTTGATTCCGCTGAAGCCGATGGAGTTGACGATGCGTCTCGCGAACGCCATGAAGAGGATGATCATGGGTAGCGCGGCCACCAGCGTGGCCGCCATCAGACCCGCCCAGTCCGGCCCGGTCTGCGGGGCCTGAGACTTGAACGTCCCCAGCGCCACGGTCAGCACCCTGGACTCGTCGGTGTAGGAGACCATGAGCGGCCAGAGGTAGTCGTTCCACGCGGTGATGTAGGTGAGGATCGAGATGGTAGCGATCGGTCCGGCGGACATCGGGATGATCAGGTTGAAGAAGACCCGGATCTTCCCGGCTCCGTCGATGAGCACCGCCTCCTCGACCTCGGTGGAGATGTTCATGAAGAACTGCCGCAGGAAGAAGATGGCGAACGGCGTCATGAACAGGCTCGGCAGCATGATCCCGAGTAGCGAGTCGATCAGCCCGAGCTCCCGGACCAGGACGAAGTTCGGTAGCAACGTGAAGATCATCGGGACCATCAGCGACAGCAGGAACAGGCTGAACACCAGGTCCCGCCCGCGCCAGCGCAGCCGGGAGAAGGCGTAGGCCGCCATCGCCGAGAAGAACACCTGACAGACCGTGATGCAGGTGGCCACCACGACCGAGTTCATCAGGTAGCGCCAGAAGTCGATGGAGGCGCCGGAGCCGCCCTGGGCGATCGCCTCCTCGGTCGATTGCAGCCCGAAGACCCGCTCGAAGCCGCCCCAGCTGAAGTCCACCGGGAGCGGCGAGCTCGAGTTCGCGTACAGCGCGTCGTTGCTGGACAGCGCGGTTCGAAGCATCCAATAGAAGGGGAAGATGGTGATCAGCAGCAGGGCAACGAGGACCACCCACGCGAAGATCCTCCCCGGGGAGAGGCGTCGGCGGCGCGCCGGTGGCGTGCCGGGCGGGGGCGTGCCGGGTGGGGCCGCGTCGACGGCGGCGGTCTCGGCGTGGTGCTCGGCTGGTGCGGTCGGATTAGCCATGAGAACTCACCTCCGTCGTCAGTTCAGATCGGTCTGGCCGGCCCGGGTGGCCCGGTATTGCAGGAAGGTCACCGCGATGAGAATGAGCAGGAGTGCGACGCTCAACGCCGACGCGTAGCCGAAGTCGAACTGGCCGAACGCGTTGTCGTAGATGTAGAGCTGCAGCACGCGGCTGGAGTCCACCGGCCCGCCGTTGGTGGTGACCGACACGGTGTCGAACACCTGGAACGAGCCGATCACGGAGATGATCAGCACGAGGCCGAGGATGGGGCGGAGCAGCGGCAACGTGATCCGGAAGAACATCCGCAGCTCGGATGCCCCGTCCACGCGTGCCGCCTCGTACATCGTGTGGGGGATGGTCTGCAGGCCGGCGAAGAGCAGTAGGGCGGTGTAGCCCATGTGCCGCCACACGTTGATCAGGGCGATGGTCGGTATCACCCAGGTTTCGTCGGTCAGGAACGGGATGCGGTCGGTGCCGAGCCATTCCAGCGCCTGGTTGCCGATGCCGAGCTGGTAGTCGAGGATCCACAGGAACACCAGCGCCGCGACGACGTTGGAGACCAGGTATGGAGCGAGCACGACCGATCGCAGCACGGTGGAGTTGCTCAGCCGCTGCATGAGCACGGCGATCACCAGCGCGACGACGGTCTGCACACCGATGTTGATCACGACGTAGAGCAGGGTGACCCGCACGGCGTTCCAGAAGACGGGGTCGTCGATCATCCGGCGGTAGTTGTCCAGCCCGACGAACTCGGCCGAGGTGAGCAGATCCCAGGAGGTGAAGCTCAACCCGATCCCGCGCACCAGCGGCCAGAAGTAGAACACCACCAGGCCGATGGTGGCGGGAAGGATGAAGAGCAGGGCGAGACGCGTGTCGTCACGTCGCCGTGGACGCGTCGCCGGTTGCGATGACGCGCCCCGGGACTTCGGGGTTGTGGGGACGGTGGCCATGGTCGTTCCTCCTTGTGCGCCCTTGCAGGGAGGGGGGACAGGTGGGATACCAGGTGCCGGCGCCGGCTCAGTCCTCCGGGCCGACGCCGAAGTCGGGGATCGACATGCGCTCTCCGCCGGCCAGTGCGGAGGCGTGGGCGACGATGCCGGGTGCGGTGAACATCGCCGAGCGCCAGGCGTTCACGGGCGGGTGCTCGCCGGTGACGACGGCGCGGACGAAGTCGTCGGCGAGGAAGTGGTGCGAGCCCTCGTGCCCGTTGGGTGCGTCGGCGTAGACGCCGGGCAGCCGCGATCGATCGTGTACGGGGGCGGAGCCCGACGTGAACGCCTCCCGTAGTGCGGGATCCACGTCGGCGAGGTCGTCATCCGCGGCGTCCCGTGCAGGACGGCGGACCGGAACGAACTCGGCGGAGACGTCTCGGGACTCGCTCTTGTCGTGCCAGACACTCTGGTGGGCGAGCTGTTCGAAGCTGGCCTCGGTGCCGAAGAAGCGGAACCGTGACTCGCGGATGTGTGACGGATAACCGACGCGGCGCATCTCGTTGGTCCGCATCGCCCCGCCGTCGGAGAGCTCGAACAGCGCCGTGGCATTGGAGAAGCTGTTGTTGAACATGCTGACGTCGCGGTCGAAGACGCCGTCGCCGCGTTGGTCCTCCACTCCCAGACAGCTCACGCTGACGGCCCTGGCCGGAACGGCGCCGAGGACGCCGCCGACGGCGTGGGTCGGGTAGAGCATCGGCGGGTAGCTGGCGGTGGCCTTCCAGTTCTCTCCGCCGCTGTACTGATACGCGGCGTAGAAGCCGAGGTCCATGTCGTGCACGTAGTCGCCTTCGGAGTAGAAGACCTGACCGAGGGCGCCTTCGCGGATCTTCTGCCGGATGAAGACGGTCGCCGGGTTGTAGTAGCTCGTCTCGCCCATCATGTAGATCAGGCCGGTGCGTTCGACGGCGGAGATGATCGCCTCGATGTCGGTGAGCTCGGTCGCCATCGGGACGGCGGAATAGACATGTTTGCCGGCCTCGAGCGCGGCGAGCACGAGCGGAGCGTGGGTCCAGCGCTGGGTGAAGATGGCGACGGCGTCGATGTCGGAACTGAGCATCTCCTCGAAGCTGCCGATGGTGGTGGCGGTCTCGTAGCGCTCGGCCAGCCGCTCGGCGCGTTCCGGCTTCAGGTCGGTGATCTGGATCCGGCTGACGTTCGGATGCAGATCCCATAGCGTGGCGAAGCTCTTCGAGAACTGACCCGCACCGACGATGCCGACACTGAACGAACCGGCATCCGGATCGAGGGGGGCCTTGGGCTCGAGCGGGAGTGCGTACATCTGTTCCTTCCCATCCAATGGAGCGGCGTCCTTTTGTTTAGTTAAGCAATTATCCGTGTCACGGCCGCCGCGTTGTCGTGTAGACGCGCCGGTGCTGATCATCATGACGACGCTGGGTCACGGTGCTTCTGTGTTGGCGGAGACGCCCTGGACAAGGGCGTGCAACTAGGACGTCGGGGCTGGTCTCGCGCTGTGCGGCGATAGTGCTCTCGTGGTCTTCGGGGTGTCTCGACGCCGCGCTGCACGGCACCACAGTGCGGGCTATTCGTTCATTCTGTCAAGTAACTCAACAGAGGAATTTGCTTACTGTCGCGCCGGACCTTGCCGCCTGAGTCGATGGGCCGCCGTGTCGGCAAGGCGTGCGGACGCCACGACGCCGCCTGATCTGCGGATCCACCGGGCGAGAACGCGGCGGCCCGACCGCGGTTGCGGTGACGTCGGTGTGCTGGATGCCGATAACAAGGTGATTGCGTCATGGCCGCGGAGGACGGATCTTACTTACTCGTGGCACACGAGCGGCGCAGGACATGCGAAAGGCGGGTTCCTCGCGATGAGAAACCCGCCTTGAACTATGTCGGGGCTGCGGGATTTGAACCCACGACCTCTTCGTCCCGAACGAAGCGCGCTACCAAACTGCGCCAAGCCCCGTAACCGCAGTCAGCATAGCCGAGACAGGGCCGATTTCTAAAATCGGATTCGCCTCAGCCGGCCGTCAGCGTGAGCAAGGTCGCCTCCGGCGGGCAGGCGAACCGCACCGGTGCGTAGGGCGAGGTGCCGAGGCCCGCCGAGACATGCAGCCAGGAGGCGTCCGGGCCGCCGTGGGCGGGGTGCTGGGAGACACCCTTGACCCGTGCGGTGTCGAGATCGCAGTTGGTCACCAGCGCGCCGTAGCCGGGTACGCAGAGCTGTCCGCCGTGGGTATGCCCGGCCAGCAACAGCCGGTACCCATCCGTCGCCATCGCATCGAGCACGCGCAGGTACGGCGCATGCGCCACGCCGATGGCGAGATCGGCGTCCTTTTCGGCTGGACCGGCGGGGTAACGGTCGCGGTTCAGGTGCGGATCGTCGACGCCGACGAACGCCAGTAGACGGTCGTCCACGGTCAGCTTCTGATGCGTGTTCGTCAGGTCTACCCAACCGGATGCGGTCATGCCGTCGCGAAGGTCTCGCCACGGCAGGTCGGGTGCTTCCACGCGAGCGGGCCCCTTGGTGGGTAGCAGGTACGACAGGGGATTCTTCGGCCGCGGGCTGTAGTAGTCGTTGGAGCCGAAGACGAACACGCCGGGTATCGACAGCAGCGGTTCGAAGGCGTGCAGGGCTGCCGGTACGGCGTCGCGGTGAGCGATGTTGTCCCCGGTGTTCACGATCAGATCGGGGGAGAGCGCTGCCAGGCTCCGCACCCATTCGATCTTGCGGTTCTGCCGTGGCGTGAGGTGCAGGTCGGATAGGTGCAGGATCCGCAGCGGCCTGCTGCCGGGCGCCAGCACCGGGACGTCGAAACGCCGGAGGCGGTACGAGCGAACCTCGTATCCGGCCGCGTATGCCAGACCGCCCGTGGCGAGCCCAGCGAGGCCGATCATCGTCTTCTTCGCAACCACCCGCCAAGGTTGCCACACCCATGCCTGCCGGCGCTCGCGGGACCGCCGGCCGGGTGAAGGTTCGAATCCAGCCGGGGCCGGCTTCCGTGCACCGCGCCTGTCCGCTCACGGATGCGACGGCAGGCGTCTTCGGAGGGCAGACTATGCACCATGGCCTCTTTGAAAGATCGAATCAAGGGTGATCTCACCGAAGCGATGCGGGCACGCGACGACGTGCGCAAGGGCGCACTGCGGATGGTCCTGTCCGCGATCGGCACCGCCGAGGTGGCCGGCGAGTCCGCGAAGGAGCTGTCGGAGGAGGAAACGATCACGGTGCTGACCCGAGAAGTGAAGCGGCGACGGGAGGCTGCCGAGGCCTTCCGTTCCGGTGGTCGTACCGACAGCGCCGAGCGCGAAGACGCCGAAGCGGCGATCATCGAGGAGTACCTGCCGGCGCAGCTTTCCGAGCAGGAGCTCGCCGAACTGGTCGACGCCGCCGTGACGGAGGTCGGTGCGGAATCGCCACGCGACATGGGGAAAGTGATGAAGGCGCTGCAGCCGAAAGTGGCAGGGCGCGCCGAGGGCCGCGTCGTCGCCGACGCCGTGAAAGCCCGTCTGGCTTCCTGACATCACAACGTCCTGCAGACCGCGGGCCATCGGCCACACGGTCTGCAGGACGTCGCGGTGTGGCGTCTAGAGTTCGGCGGCGACCAGCTCGGCGATCTGCGCGGTGTTCAACGCCGCTCCCTTGCGGAGGTTGTCGCCGCAGACGAACAGCTCGAGCGACTGCGGATCGTCCAGGGAGCGCCGGACCCGGCCGACCCAGGTGGGATCCGTGCCGACGACGTCTGCCGGGGTGGGGAACTCGCCCCGAGCCGGATCGTCGTACAGGACCACACCGGGTGCGTCACGCAAGATCTCCCAAGCGACATCCGCGGTGACCTCACGCTCGAACGTGGCATGCATGGCCACCGAATGGGTGGTGACCACGGGCACCCGTACACATGTCGCCGAGACGGCAAGGTTCGGCAGCTCGAGGATCTTCCGCGACTCGTTGCGGATCTTGAGCTCTTCGGAGTTCCAGCCGTCATCCTTGAGCGACCCGGCCCATGGAACGACATTCATGGCCAACGGTGCCGGGAACGGCCCCAGGTCATCTCCGACGACGCGACGCACATCGCCCGGCTGCGAGCCGATGTCCCGGTTGCCGGCGACCTTGCTTAGCTGGTCATGCAGGGTGTCGATGCCGCTCTGGCCCGCGCCGGAAGCTGCCTGGTACGACGCCGCGAACAGGCGCGTGAGTTCCAGCTCCGCGTGGAGCGCGCCAAGCACGACGATCATGGACAGGGTCGTGCAGTTCGGGTTGGCGATGATGCCCTTCGGGCGGTTCCGTGCCGCTCGGGCATTGACCTCGGGCACCACCAGCGGCACGTCGGGGTCCATCCGGAACGACCCCGAATTGTCGACGGCGACGGCGCCACGCTCGGCGGCGATCGGCGCCCACTCGGCGGATACCTCGTCGGGGACGTCGAACATCGCGACGTCGACCCCGTCGAACACCTCCGGCGTCAGCGCCTGGACCTCGATCTCTTCCCCGCGCACGGGGAGCTTGCGTCCGGCGGAACGGGCGGACGCGACCAGGCGGATCTCACCCCAGACGTTCTGCCGGGTGGAGAGGATCTGCCGCATGACCGTGCCGACCGCCCCGGTGGCTCCGACGATGGCCAGCGAGGGGAGGTCTCTGTCTGTCATCGGCCTGTCCCTCCGTAGACGACTGCCTCGACCTCCTCGGCGTCGAGGTCGAAGGCACGGTGCAGTGCTCCTACAGCAGTGTCCACATCCTCGCCACGTACGACAACAGAAATGCGGATTTCGGATGTAGAGATCATCTCGATGTTCACGCCGGCCTCCGCCAACGCGCCGAAGAACTTCGCGCTGACGCCGGGGTGACTGCGCATGCCCGCGCCGATCAGCGACACCTTGCCGATGCCGTCGTCGTAGCGGAGTGCTTCAAAGCCCACGGCGGTCTGGACGGCGGTGAGTGCCTCCATACCGGCCGGGCCGTCGGTGGCGGGCAGGGTGAACGAGATGTCGGTGCGGTTCGTGTCGGCCGCCGAGACGTTCTGCACGATCATGTCGATGTTGACGCCGGCGTCGGCGATCGCATGGAAGATCGTGGCGGCCTCGCCGACCTTGTCGGGCACGCCCACCACGGTGATCTTCGCCTCGCTGCGGTCGTGCGCGACCCCGGAGATGATCGGGTGCTCCATGTCGGTCTGGTCACTTCCTTTGGACTCGTCAGACACCCACGTGCCGTCCAGCGTGGAGAAGCTGGAGCGGACGTGGATGGGAATGCCGTAGCGGCGCGCGTACTCGACACAGCGTAGGTGCAGGATCTTCGAGCCGCACGCCGCCATCTCGAGCGTTTCCTCGTAGCTGATCCGAGGGATCCGGCGGGCGGCCGGCACGATCCGGGGATCTGCCGTGAAGATGCCGTCGACGTCGCTGAAGATCTCGCAGACGTCTGCGCCGAGCGCGGCGGCGAGCGCTACGGCCGTGGTGTCCGAACCGCCCCGGCCGAGCGTCGTGATGTCCTTGCTGTCCTGGCTGACGCCCTGGAACCCGGCGACGATCGCGATCGCGCCATCGTCGAGCGCCTGGCGGATCCGGCTCGGCGTGACGTCGATGATCCGTGCCTTGCCGTGCATCGAATCGGTGATGACCCCGGCCTGGCTCCCGGTGAACGACAGCGCCTCGTGACCGAGGTCGCTGATGGCCATAGCCACAACGGCCATGGAGATCCGCTCACCGGCGGTCAACAGCATGTCGAGTTCCCGACCGGATGGAACCGGAGAGACCTCTTTGGCTAGGTCAAGCAGCTCATCCGTCGTGTCTCCCATCGCGGAGACAACCACCACGACTTCATGACCGGCCTTCTTGGTATCGACGATGCGTCGTGCCACTCGTTTGATAGCCGCGGCATCGGAGACGGAAGATCCGCCGTACTTCTGGACGACCAGGCCCACGGCGTACTCCTTGTGTAAGCGTGTCTCGTGCCCTGGCAGTCTATGCGAGGCGTGGCCGTGACCGGCAGTTGTCCAGATTGCGGAACAATGTGACTCAGGTGTCGACCTCGGCGAGCAGCGACCGCTCCTCCGCGTGGCTGGCATCGTTCCGTTCGCGATCGAGGCGCGTGTGCGCGATGAGCGAATGCAGCGCGCGGAGCACGGCGCCGCAGCTGGAACCCCAGGACGACAAATACGAGAACTGCCACCACCACAGCGCCTCGATCGTCCGCCCATCGCGGTAATGCGACAGCCCATGCAGCAAATCGGCCACGATGCTGGCGAGATCGTCCGAGATCCGGAACCCGATGACCCCACGGTCCGGCTCGAGCGGATCGACGACCTCGACGTAGGCATCGATCGGATCCAACAGCTTGGCGAGGCGCTCACGCAGCTCGTCGACGTCCGCGTCCGGGCCTGTGTCGGGTTCGAAACGGTCCTCCGGCACGACGTCGCTGATGGCTCCGAGCCGGCCGCCGGCCAGCGAGAGCTGGCTGACCTCCAACAGCAGCAGCGACAGCGTGCTGGCCGGATCATCGCCGCGAGCGATCTCCTTGGTCGCCAGCAGGAAACTCTCGATCTGATCCGCGATCTCCGCGGCGAATTCGGTGTACTCCTCGGAAGCAGTACGTGTGGTGGTCGTGTCGTCAGACATCTAGCAGTCTCCTACCCTCGAAAGCGCGGCCCAGCGTGACCTCGTCGGCGTATTCGAGGTCGCCACCCACCGGCAATCCACTCGCCAAGCGTGTCACATTCAATCCCATCGGTTTGACCAAGCGGGCCAGATAGGTGGCCGTGGCCTCGCCCTCGAGGTTCGGATCAGTGGCGATGATCAGCTCCGTGATGCTGCCATCCGCGAGGCGCGTCATGAGTTCCTTGATCCGCAACTCGTCCGGGCCGATGCCTTCGATCGGGCTGATAGCTCCGCCGAGGACGTGGTAGCGGCCACGGAACTCACGGGTGCGTTCGATGGCGACGACGTCCTTGGACTCTTCCACCACGCAGACGATCGACGGGTCGCGCCGCGGGTCGCGGCAGATCTGGCACTGCTCGTCCTCCGCCACGTTGCCGCAGACGGTGCAGAACCGCACCTTCTCCTTGACCTCGATGAGAGCCGCAGCGAGGCGGCGCACGTCCTCTGGGTCGGCGGCAAGGATATGGAACGCGATCCGCTGGGCGCTCTTGGGGCCAACCCCGGGTAGCCGCCCCAATTCATCGATGAGGCCTTGAACCGCGCCTTCGTACATGAGTCGTACCCCTGGGCCTCTGCGTGCCTAACCGCGGGCGCCGGGCGAGGTTCCGTCCGACTCGTCGTCGGAGTCGTCGGTGTCCTCGACAGCGCCGCTGATCTCCGCCGACGCGGCAGCCTGCTGGCCGCCACCGCCGAACAGACCTTCCAGCCCGCCCGTCCCGCCGAGCATGCCCTCGACTCCGGCGTTGATCGAACCCAGTTGCTCACTGGCCAGCCGCTGAATCTCTGCGTGCGCGTCCCGGACGGCGGCGACGATGAGGTCGGAGAGCGTCTCCGTGTCGTCCGGATCAACCACCGACGGATCGATCTGCAGCCCGGTCAGCTCACCGCCGCCGGTCATGGTGGCCCGCACCAGGCCCCCGCCCGCGGAGCCGGTGACCTCGCTCTCGGCCAGATCCTGCTGCGCGGACATCAACTCTTCTTGCATGCGCTGGGCCTGCTGGAGCAGCTGACCCATGTCGAAACCTTCCGAACCTCCGGGCGGGAACATGGTTGGGAACTCCTATGTGCGGGCGACGTCGAACGTTTCGAGCCTAGGGTCTGCGCGGGAATAACGTCGTCACTCCTGCATTCGGTCACCAGATGCTGGTGGCCCCGGAGCCGACCCGGCCCCGGTCGTGCTACACCAGTCTAGGCGGGTGCCGGTTCGGGTTCGACGGGGTGTGTTCGCCGTCGTCGTTGCGGGCGCGGTCCGCACTGGGTAACGACGATGTCCCGGCTCTTTTCCAGGCGGTTTGGCAATCTCGTGCGCGTTCGGCGATGTTCACCGTTGCGCTGAGATCTGCATGGGCGGTGTGTCCGCATCGGCTGCAATTGAACTCGCCGCGGGTGCGGGAGACTCTGCGGTGCTCTCGGGCGATTCGCCGCGCTAGCCGACGGCCCTACTGCTGACCAGCCAGTCTATTTCGTGTGTCCTTGCTGACGCGTTGGGATCGCCTTGGTCGCCGTGTGGGCGTTAGGAGTTCTCGGACTCCGAGATCACCGTCGCGCCGAGCGTCCGTGCCAGTAGCTCCTGTTCGGTCTCACCAGAGTTGTCCAGATCGTCGTCGTCGAGATTGGCGCCATCATTGGTGACCTCGCGGTGTTCGGGCTGCTCATCGGTCGGTACCGATTCACCCCCGTTGGCCCGCTGCTGGATGGCCGCTCTGGCCGCCGCTGCCCCGCGCGGCGGCGCGGCGGTCTCGGCGGCCTCGGCGGTGGCGTGGCCCGTGGCTGGAGTACCGGTGTCGGCCGGGTGGCCAGGCTCGGCCGGGTGGCTCGGCTCGGTCTGCGGGGCTGCGGACGCGGCCGCGGGTGCCGGACTCTGATCCGCCGCCGTACCTGGACGGCTCTCCGGTGGTGCCTGGCCGGCCGGCTGCACGCCGGCAGACGCTGCACCACCGCTCGCCGCCGGTTGCTGGGCGCTGCCGGCTGGGCGTTGCGCCGACCGGGCGCCGGCCTGCATGCCGCTCTGAGCGCTCTGACCACCTGCGGACGCCGACGGGTCGACGGACGGATCGACGATCGCTTCGATCCGCACGTCGATGAACAACACTTCCTTGACGGCCTGCTGGACGTATCGCTGGAAGTCCTCGCGCCGGGTAAAGGTGTCGCGCAGCGTCGGTTGCCGGAAGGCCAGCGTGAGCACGCCGTCGGCCACATCGGTGACCACGGACTCCTGCGAGATGAGGCTCCATGGCGTGCGCTTGATCTCACGCAGCCGCGCCAGCACCTCCGGCCACATGCGCCTGACATCGGCCACGTTGGTCCCGGGAGTGGCACCGCCGGCCGCCGGGGTGCCGCTCTGGGCCGGTGCGGAGGCGCCGGGTTCCGGTTGCGTGGGCGGCGGCGGTTCCGCCGGCGGGACGGGCTCGCGGGGCGGCGGTGGCTCGCGCGGCGGAACCGGCTCGGCCGGCGGAGGGGGCTCCGCGGGCGGGACCGGCTCGTTCGGGCGCGGCGGCTCGACCGGTGGCGCCGGCTCGGTGGCGGCCGGACTCGGCGCCGGTTGCGCGGACGCCGGTTGCGCGGCGGTCGGTTGAACGGGCGGTGCGGAGGTTGCCACGGGTGCCCCGGTACCCGTCAGCCGTCGTTCCAAGCGGTCGAGCCGGGCCTGAACTCCGGATGTGGCATCGTCAGCGCCCGGGAGCAGCAGACGCGCGCACACCAGTTCGAGCTGGAGACGGGTGGGTGTGGCGCCCTTCATGGCGGTGATGCCTTCGTCCACGACGTTGGCCAGCCGGATGAGGTCATGCGGGCCGAACTGCGACGCCTGCGTCGCCATCCGTTCGGCCTGGTCCTCTGCCGCGTCGATCAGGCCGTGACTGACGGCTTCCGGCGCGGCCCGGACGACGACGAGGTCGCGGAACCGCTCCAGCAGGTCGGTGAGGAAGCGCCGCGGATCGTGCCCGGAGTCCATCACCCGGTCCACCGCCGCGAAGACGGATGAGCCGTCGTGGCCGGCGATCGCGTCCACCACCTCGTCGAGGAGTGCGGCGTCGGTGAAGCCCAGCAGCTCGACCGCGAGCTGATAGGTGACGCCCTCCTCACCGGCTCCGGCGATCAGCTGCCCGAGAACGGACTGGGCGTCTCGCGCGGAGCCCGCACCCGCCCGTGCCACGAGCGCCAGCGCGCCCGGCTCGATCGGTACGCCCTCCTGCTCGCAGATCCACGCCAGGTTCTGTTGGAGCGTCTTGTTCGGGATGAGCCGGAATGGATAGTGGTGCGTCCGGGAACGGATGGTGCCGAGGATCTTGTCCGGCGCCGTGGTGGCGAAGATGAACTTCAGGTGTGCCGGCGGCTCCTCGATGAGCTTGAGCAGGGCGTTCGCCGCGCCCGGGCCGAGCTGGTGAGCCTCGTCGATGACGTAGATCTTGAACCTGGACGAAACGGGGGCGAAGTGTGCCTTCTCGCGGAGTTCGCGTGCGTCGTCGACCAGGCCGTGCGTGGCCGCGTCGAGTTCCACCACGTCAACGCTGCCGGGGCCGTTCGGGGCTAGATTCTGACAGGACTGACAGGCGCCGCAGGGGCTCGCCGTCGGACCCTGTTCACAGTTGAGCGAGCGAGCGAGGATCCGGGCCGAGGAGGTCTTCCCGCACCCGCGCGGTCCAGAGAACAGATAGGCGTGGTGGATCCGGTCGTTGTCCAGCGCACGCATGAGCGGCACCGTGACATGCTCCTGGCCGACCACGTCGGCGAACTGCCCGGGCCGGTATGTGCGGTACAACGCGAGGGACGACACTCTGCGAACCATAGTCCCCTAGGCCGACGCCGTGCATCTGCCACCGTTACGCCAGAGGCGGACAGTAGGGACCCCCCGCGCACCCGGCAGAGCCCACTTACCCTTGCTGCCTTCCGGCCCTGGGGGAGTTCAGCAGGAATACCGCCGCACGGGGGGTCGGCGACCAGTGTACCCGGATCTGCGCGCAGATCCATCCGCCCACCGCACGGCGGCTACCTGTCGCCATCAACGCTGCTCAGCGCCGTCGATCACACGTGCCCGTGGTCGGCTCGGCGGGAGCCGATTTCAGGGTCGGCCGGATCGTCGGATACGCTCTTCGGCGGAGGATTCGCCTAGTGGCCTAGGGCGCACGCTTGGAAAGCGTGTTGGGGGCAACCCCTCGCGGGTTCGAATCCCGCATCCTCCGCCCACCTGAACAGGACAGACGCCGGGCGACGCCCGATTCGGGCCGCCCCGGCGCCTGCCCGTCCTCAGATGCAGGACTCGCCGCCCTATTGGGTGTCGCCGACGCCCTGCTTCATTGATCAACCGATTGTGCGCTTGACGTGCTGTCTCCGGATGCTGCGCTTGGTAAGGTTCGGGTCCGTCCTAGTGCGGTACACGGAAAGAGGTCGCCCATGAATCGGCTCCGGTCGGCACTCTGGCTGCCACTGTTCGACGAAGTCGCCCATCCGCGGGTCGTGGCGCGCCTGGCCGCCGAGGCGGAGGAGGCCGGCTGGGACGGCCTCTTCGTGTGGGATCACCTGTTGTGGCGGGAGCCGGTGCGGGAGGTCGCCGACCCGTGGATCACGCTGGCAGCGATCGCCACCGCGACAGAGCGGCTGCGGCTCGGCCCGATGGTCTCGCCACTCACCCGTCGCCGGCCGACCAAGGTCGCGCGCGAGACCGCGACGATGGACCTGCTCAGCGGCGGTCGTCTGATCCTCGGCGTCGGCATCGGCGGCGACCGATTCGGCGGTGAGCTGTCCAAGACGGGCGAGCAGCTCGACGACCGGCAGCGCGGACGGATGCTCGACGAAGCCTTGGAGATTCTCGCCGCCGCCTGGTCCGGTGATCCGGTGCGTCATCGCGGCGAGCACTACATCGTCGACGACATCGCGTTCCTGCCCCGGCCGGTTCAGCGGCCCGGCGTGCCGGTGTGGGCCGCCGGCTTCCCGGGCAACCTCAAGCCAATACGCAGGGCTGCACGGCTGGATGGCTTTTTCCCGATCAATCTCGAGCACCCGGACCAGCTTGCCGAGGTCGTCGGAACCCTCACCGAGCTGCGCCAGGGGGACATGGCCTCATACGAGATCGCCATCAGCCTCCCGCGTGGTGTCGACCCCGAGCCATACGCCAAGGCCGGCGCGACGTGGTGGCTGCCGGAGCTCGATCCGGGGGTACGTCTCGACACTGTGCGAGGCGTACTCCGCGACGGCCCGCTGAGGTGAAGAGGCGGTCCCAATGTTCGACTACGACGCCGAGCTCCGCCGCTATCACGACCGGCTGTGGGACGCCCTCGACATCCAACCCGGCGATCGCGTGCTCGACATCGGTTGCGGCTCCGGCAAGACGACCCGGGACGCGGCCCGAGCCGCTGAGCTCGGGAGCGCGCTCGGCATCGACGTCTCCAGCCCGATGGTGGCGCTGGCCCGCCGACAGGCCGACACGGAAGGGTTGCGCAATGTCAGCTTCGTGCAGGCCGACGCGCAGGCCCATGCCTTCCCGGTGGAGCATTTCAGCCTCGGGATCAGTCGGTTCGGCACGATGTTCTTCTCCGACCCGGTCGCCGCGTTCACCAACATCGGGCGGGCCCTGCGTCCGGGAGCGCGGTTCGTACAGCTGATCTGGCAGGCCGGCGATCGTCAGGAGTGGGATGCCACGATCCGAGCGGCACTCACCGGCGGGCACGTGTCATCGATGCCGGCTGGAACGGCCGGCGACGCCTTCGCACTGGCCGATCCGGACGTGGTGGCGGACGTCCTGAACGCGTCCGGCTTCACGGACCTGGACGTCGTCGACGTACGCGAACCCGTCTACTACGGCCCGGACACCGACAGCGCGTGTGCTGCCGTACTCCAGCTGCGAATGGCGGCGGAGCTGGTCACCGACCTGGATGCCGCATCCTCCCAGCGGGCGCTCGATCGGCTGCGGGCGGTTCTCGCCGCGCACGATACCGGCGACGGCGTGTGGTTCGACTCCCGTGCCTGGCTGGTCACCGCCCGGCGGCGTTGACGGCCATCCTCGACGCCGCGGTCAACGGTGATGTGCTTGCCCCGCGAGCCAGAGATTCTGTGGAGCGATGTCGCCGGAATGCGCACTACTTGGCGCATCATTATTTCAATACGCTGCATTCTATAGTCGAGAATACCGTCCGCAACGACCCTCCGACTCTGGTGGCCCGCGGTAGAGGGGCTGCGCGAGGAGTTTTCTGTTTCTTCTGGGCGGCAGGATAATTGCCGCTACGCGCCGATTTTCTTGGTGACATTCTCCACCCCTCCTTGTTGGATAGCGTTGCTTGTCCCGGGACTCGGGCTGTCTCATTTTGGTAACGCTGTGCGTCGTCATACGGAAGGTCGCAAAATCAACGAATCGTAAATATCGACGTTGCCGCCGTAAATGAACTGCAAATATCTGCCGAAACGGGCTCGACCAGCGCCGTGGCGTCTGTACGCTGCCTGGACACACGGCCGGGACGTGGCCGTGTCTCATGTGGCGCCGTGGCAAGGAGGCAACGGAAAATGCGTCGTATGTCGTGGTTCGCGAGTGTTGCCGCAGTAGCCCTCGTACTGACGGCCTGTGGTGATGACGACAATGAAAGCACGACCGAAGGCTCGGGCGGGTCCGAAGAGGAAGCGTCCGGTGAAGTCGAGGTCTTCACCTGGTGGACCGAAGGCGGGGAGAAAGCCGGACTGGACGGTTTGGTTTCCGTTTTCTCCGAACAGTGCTCTGATTTCGAATTCGTCAATGGTGCGGTGGCCGGCGGTGCGGGGTCCAATGCCAAACAGGTGCTGGCGTCGCGGCTGCAGACCGGTGAACCGCCGGATACGTTCCAGGCTCACGCGGGCGGTGAGCTGCTGGACTACATCAACGCCGACCAGTTGGAGGACCTGAGCGGCCTGTACGACGAGTGGGGACTGTCCGATAGCGTGTCGGAGAACCTGCTCGATGCGATCACCCTCGACGGCGCGATCTACTCGGTTCCGGCGAACGTCCACCGCGCCAATGTGGTGTGGGCGAACCCGACCGTGCTGGAAGACGCCGGCTTGCCGGCTGAAGCGCCCGCCTCCGTCGACGACTGGCTGGCGGACATGCAGACGCTGCGCGACAACGGAGTGGACGCGCCGCTGGCGATCGCCACCGACTGGACCCAGACCATGCTGCTCGAGGCGGTGCTGATCGCGGAGCTGGGTCCGGAGGCGTATACCGGCCTGTACGACGGAAGCACCGATTGGGCATCGGCAGAGGTGCCGGCCGCGCTGGAGAAGTATGGCCAGATGCTGGAGTTCGCCAACGCCGACCGGGCGGGCCTGGACTGGCCGGACGCGGTGAACAAGGTCACCGCCGGCGACGCGGCGTACACACTGATGGGCGACTGGGCCGCGGGCAAGCTCGACGCGGACGGGCTCGAGCTGGACACCGACTATGTGTGGTGGCCCTCGCCGGGGACCGACGGTGTGTTCCAGTGGCTGGCGGACTCCTTCGTCCTCCCGGTGGGCGCGCCCAACCGGGCCGGGACGGAATGCTGGCTCGAGGTCGTCGGCAGCGAAGACGGCCAGCGGGAGTTCAACACGGCCAAGGGGTCGATCCCGGCCCGCACCGACGCAGACCCGTCGGACTACGGACCCTATGCGCAGGCGGCGATGGAGGATTGGGCCTCGGACGCCCTCGCGCCCTCGCTGGCGCACGGTTCCGCGGCCCCGGTCGGCTGGATCGACGCCGTGAACAGCGCGGTGGGACAGTTCAGCACCAGCGGCGACGTAGGGGCCCTGCAAGAGCAGTTGGCGGCTGCCGCCCAGTAAGCACGGGCGGTAGCGGAGTCTCTGACGTACCTCGGCGGCCCGGGCAGGCGTGAACCGCGCCCGGGCCGCCGGCCCAGACAAGCCAGTCGAATCCGTCGAAGGAGTGCGGGTGCGAAGCCGCATCAGAAACTGGGGTCCTGGCCTGCTGATGGTGGCCCCATCGATCGTCGTCATCGCCGTCTTCGTCTATGTGCTGATCGGGGCGACGGTCAACGAGTCATTGACCGATCGGCACACTGCGGCGCCGGCGGAGAACTACGTCGGCCTGGAGAACTATGCGAACCTGCTCGACGATGACCGGTTCATCCATTCACTGAAAAACCTCGCCGTCCTGACCGTGGTGTTCGTCACCGGCACCCTCGTGTTGGGCGTGTTGTGGGCGTTCTTGCTGGAGAAGGGGGTGAAGGGCGAGGGGTTCTTCCGCTCGGCGTACCTGTTCCCGATGGCGGTGTCCTTCGTTGCCTCCGGCGTCGTGTGGCGGTGGCTGCTCAACAGCGCAGAAGGTGAGGGCGCCGGCGGATTGAACGCGCTGTTCGGCATGGCCGGGCTGGATGTCCTGCAGAACCCGTGGTGGTCTCACCCGGACTGGGGGATGGCCGCGATGGCCGTGCCCGCGATCTGGCAGCTGTCCGGTTACGTGATGGCGCTGTTCCTGGCCGGGTTCCGCGGCATCCCGAATGAGCTGCGCGAGGCCGCGCGCGTCGACGGCGCCAGCGAGGCGCAGCTCTACCGTCACGTGCTCTTTCCGCAGCTCTCTCCGGTGGCGCTCACCGCGCTGATCATCATCGGCCACATGTCGATGAAGATGTTCGACCTGATCATGGCCGTCTCCGGCGCGCAGTACCTGACCGAGGTTCCCGCCGTGTACATGTGGCAGGCGTTGCTGACCAACGACTACGCCAAGGCGGCCGCGATCGCCATCGTGCTGCTCGTCGTCGTCGCGGTGCTCGTCGTGCCGTACCTGATCCACAACGCGAGAACGGAGCGTCAGCGATGAGCGCCGTCGACACCCGAGTACCGCAGCCGACCACGCCGACACCGCCGTCGCCTCGCCGCATGGGTCCCGACGCCCGGCGCGTCACGGCGCGCACCGTCCGCTACACCCTGCTGTTCCTGTTCCTGGTCTTCGTACTGATCCCGGTGTACGTGCTGCTCGTCACCAGCTTCAAGCCCGGAACCGAGGCGACGCTGACCGGAGCCTGGGATCTGCCGCAGAACTGGACGCTGGATGCCTGGCGAGAAGCCTGGGATGCGCTGAGCCCATCATTGTGGCGTTCGTTCGCCATCGCCATACCCGCCTCGATCGTGTCGGCGATTCTCGGGTCGATGAACGGGTTCGTCTTCTCCCGCTGGCGATTCCCAGGCTCGGACATCGTGTTCACGTTGTTCCTGTTCGGGATGTTCATCCCCTACCAGGCCGTGATGATCCCGCTGCGTCAGCTCACCAGCGATCTGGGTCTGGCCAGCGGCGTGCCCACGCTCATCGTGGTGCACATCGCCTACGGCATCCCGATCTGCTCGCTGATCTTCCGCGGCTACTACTCCACCACCATCCCCAACGAACTCGTCGAGGCCGGCCGGGTCGACGGCGCCGGGCTGATCCGCACCTACGCCCTGATCGTCCTCCCGCTGTCCGCCCCTGGCTTCGTCGTCACGCTGATCTGGCAGTTCACGTCGGTCTGGAACGACTTCCTGTTCGCCATCTTCCTGTCCAACACCCGGAACGGGCCGGTCACCATCGCGCTCAATGCGCTGGCGGGAGGCCAGCTCACCGACTATGCCGCCAGCATGGCCGGCGCGCTCATCGCGTCCTTCCCGACGCTCATCGTCTACATCGTCCTCGGCCGTTGGTTCATCGGGGGCCTCATGGCCGGCTCCCTCAAGACCTGAATCGGTCCTCGTGCGCGCCGGGGCAGCTCGCCCCGGCGCGCGAGGGTGTCCAGGGCGACGGCGACCGCCAGCACCAGTCCGGTCGAGATCGACCGGATGGCGGACGACGCCCCGAGCAGGTCGAGACCGTTGGCGAGCGACCCGACGACGAGGCTGCCCAGCAGCGCCGACCAGACCGAACCGCGGCCGCCGAACAGGCTCGTGCCGCCGATGACGGCCGCCGTGATCGCGGTCAGCATGAGATCGGTACCGCCCGAGGACTGGTTGACCGCGAGGAGTCGGGACGCGGCGAGGATGCCGCCCGTGACGGCCAGCACCGAGGCCAGTGCGAACACCGCCATCCGGATACGGTCGACCGGGATGCCCGCGCGCCGGGCCGCACTCGCGTTGCTGCCGATCGCGACGGCGTGCCGGCCCAGCTTGGTGCGGCGGGTGACGATGTCGAAGACCGCGAGCACGGCCAGGAACAGCACGACGGCCAGCGGTGTACCGCGGTCGGCGTTGAACACGGCGACCGCGCCCAGGGCCGCGGCGGCGATCAGCCCGGGTCTCCACATCTCCCATGGCCGGCTCCGGTCCCCGCGCGCGACCTGGAGCACGATCGTCGCGAGCGCCGCGCCCGCCACGCCGATGGAGAGTATCCAGCCGAGCACGGGAGAGAGGAACGTGCCGGCGATCGCCGTCAGGCCGTCGTCCGTGACGTTCACGCTGCCGGTGTCGCCGAGCACCAAGAGCAGCGCCCCCTGCCAGGTCAGCAGACCGGCCAGCGTGACGACGAAGGACGGGATCCCGATCCTGGTCACCATCGCCGCGTGGATGAGGCCGACGACGGCCCCGGTGGCCAATCCGGTCGCGATCGCCAGTCCGGCGGGCCAGCCCTCCTTCATGACCAGCACGGCGGTGATCGACGCGCCCAGGCCGGAGACCGCGCCCACCGACAGGTCGATCTCGCCGATCAGCAACACCAGGACGACGCCGACGGCGATCGCGCCGACCGCCACGATCTGCAGCATCAGGTTGGTCAGGTTCACCGCGGAGAGGAACCGCGGATTGAGCGCGGTCATCACGATCCAGATGACCAGCAACGCGAACGGTGACGCCCAGCGCCCGAGGCTCACCGGCGACACGCGCGGCGCCCTCACGGCGATGCTCCCATCACGCCCGCGTCGGTGCATTCCCGCTCCATGCCGGCGCAGATCTCCTCGACCGACCAGAACCCGTCCACGACGACGGTGGAGCCGATCGTCTCGCGGGTCACCGGAATCGGTTCGAGCAGCAGCGCCGGAACCTGCCCGTACCCGTTGTCGATATGGTCGGTGGCCACACCCTCGGGCACCTCACCGGTGCGGGCCAGCGTGACGGCGACCTCCGCGGCGATGGTCGCCTGGGTGCGGACCGCCTTGTAGACGGTCATGTGCTGCTGTCCGGCGAGAATGCGGCGGATCGCGGCCAGCTCGGCGTCCTGGCCGGTGACGGGCGGCGGCGGGTCCAGCCCGGCGGTCGTCATGGCCGCGATCGCCCCGCCGGCCAGGCCGTCGTTCGCGGCGTACACGCCGACGACGCGGTCCCGGTCGAGCGTCGCGAGCGCGCGCTCCATCGCCTGCTGCGCCTGGTCCGGCGACCAGTCCGGCACGTCGACCTCCGCCCCGACGGTGATGCCCGCGGCGTCCAGCACGGACGTCGCACCATCGCGGAACTGCGCGGCGTTGTGGTCGGTGGGGGAACCGTTCAACACGACGAAGACGTCGCCCTCGCGCGTGTCGCCGACCGCTTCCAGCAGGACCTGCGCCTGCAACGCTCCGACCCGTCGGTTGTCGAATGTGACGTGGAACGCCACCGGCGCGTCGAGGACCAGCCGGTCGTACGTGACCACGGGTACCCCGGCACTGGCGGCGTGCCGGACGATCACGGCGGCGGCCACCGAATCCACGGGATCGAGTACCAGCACGTCGGCGCCGTTGGTGATGGCGGCCTCGGCCTGGGCCTGCTGCCGGGCAGCGTCCTGGTTGGCGTTGCCGGTCAGGGTCTCGCAAGCTGGGCAGATCTCCTCGACGCGGTGCTCGAACGCCGGGCGATCCTGCGACTCGTACCGGGCCGTCTTGCTCTCCGGCAACAGCAGCGCGATGCGGGCGTCGTCGTCCGTGCCGTCGGAACCGACCGCCGCACAGGCCGGAGCGAGGCCGCACACCATGGTGAGCAGCGCGGCCACGACGACGGGCCGCAGCCGGGTGGCGCCGCGTCCGTTGGAGTCGTCCGGTCGCGCTCTGTTCATGTCGCGTCCGCGGTGAATCGGTAGCCGGCTCGTGGCTCGGTCACGATCAGCTCGGTCGAGTCCTTACCCTCGAGCTTGGCCCGCAGCCGGGCCACGTACACCCGTGTGTACTCGGTCTGTGTCTCGTAACCCGGCCCCCATACCCGGCGCAGCAGGGTGGAGTGGGACACGAGCTTCCCGGGCCGGATGGCCAGTTCCCGGAGGAGCGCGTATTCCGTCGGGGTCAGGTGTATGCGCCGTCCGGCCTTGGTGACGGACTCGGCGTCGAGGTCGATCCGGACATCGCCGGCCGTGATCACGGACGTCGCCTCGGCGTGCTGAGGTTTCGCTGGACGCGAACGACGCAATGTGGCGTGGATACGGGCGAGCAACTCCTCGATCCCGAACGGCTTCGTCAGATAGTCGTCCGCGCCGAGGTTGAGCGCGCGGATCTTGTCGGTCTCCCCGCGCCGGGCCGACAGCACGATGATGCCGACGTCCGAGCGCTCCCGCACCGTTTTGCACAGCTCGAAGCCGTCGACGCCGGGCAGCATGAGGTCGAGGAGGACGATGTCCGGATCGGCCTCCTCGAGCTGATCCAGTACTCCGGTACCGTCGAGCGACACGAGCACGCGATGCCCCCGTGCCAGCAGGTTGGAGCGGAGCAGGTCGACGATGTTCCGATCGTCCTCGACGATCAGCACGGCCGTCCGGTCATCCACCTGCCTGCCACCCTGCTGGGTCGGAGGTCTCCAACTGTTCAGCATGTCCCATTTCGTCCTCTTCCTTGCGGGGTTCGACGGGTAGCGTGATCCGGAAGGTCGTGGGAACCCCCGGCAGAAGCTCGCAGGCGCCGCCGTGTGCCTCGGCGATGCCCCGGGCGATCGCGAGGCCGAGTCCGGCTCCGCTCCCGCCGTCGCCGCGGACGCGCGGCTCGAAGATGTGCTCGGCGATCTCCGGCGGGATGCCCGGGCCGTCGTCGCTGACCAGGATCTCGACACTCTCACGGGTCGCCGTCGGACGCGCGACCACCCGGACCGCGCCGTCGGCGGGACCGTGCCGGACAGCATTCTCCAACAGATTGACGAACACCTGCTCCAGCCGGTCGTGGTCGGCCCAGATCGGCTCCAGCCGGACATCGATCTCCAGCTGGATCGCCTGATGTCTGGGCACGCAGCTGCGCGCCGCGGCCAGCAGCGGGCGCAGGTCGGTCCAGTCGGGACGCAGCCGCAGCACGCCGGACTCGATCGCGGACGAGTCGAGCAGGTCGCTGACCAGACGTTCCATCCGCGCCGACTCGGTCGAGATGGCAGCCAGGAATCGATCCACCGAGTCGGCGTCCCAGGTGAGATCCGGCTGCTGAAGTGTGGACGCGTACCCGTGGATGGCGGTCAGTGGCGTACGCAGCTCGTGGCTGAGCTGCTGCAGAAGGTCGCGCTGCAGCGCCTGCGAACGGCGCGCGGCCGACGCATCGCGCCGCGCCCGCTCCAGGCCTTCCCGTTCCAGCGCCAGTGCCAGCGACCGGCGCGCGTCGTCCAGCAGCTCCAGAGCGTCGCGACTCGGTTCGCCGGGGTCGAGCCATCGGCTGGCCAAGACGCCTCGCCCTTCCGGCAGCGGCAGCCCGGCGACGGCGAGGCCGCGGGCCAAGCGTGCGGGTGAACCGACCGTGGGCGGCGCGGCCTCGGCCGCCTCGCGCACGTCCTGTCCGTCCGTGCCGTCCAGGTCCACCGCGACCCAGCGGCGGCCGGTGCCGTCCTGCGTCGCCGCGGACTCCGGGAGCAGCATGCCCACCGCTCGCGCATTGAGTCCCCGGCACAGCGCCAGCAGCGCCGCGGACAGACCGCCGTCGACACGGTCCGGTCCGGCCAGGGTCTCCAGCATGGCGCGCAACGACTCCAGCACGCCGTTCCGGCGGCGGACCTCGTCCAGCAGGCGCTCGCGTTCGATGGCCGTGGCGGCATGGCCCGCATACAGCGACACGAGCTCGATCCGGTCTTGGTCGAGCTGCCCGGCGGACTCGCTGAACGCGGTGATCGCGCCCAGTACACCCTCGCTGCCCACGATCGGAGCGGACCAGGTACTGCGCACGCCCACGGCGGAGGCCGTCTCCAGGTATCCGGACCAGGCCGGGTCGTCACGGCTGTCGTCGGCGACGACGAACTCGCCGTATTGCACCGCGGTGCCGGCAGGACCTCCGGCGGTGCCTACCGGAAGCTCGTCGGTGACGGCCATCAGCCTGGGCGGCAGCCCGACCGCCGCGGTCCTACGCAACACGGGTCCGCCGGGACGCGTCTCGATCAGGTGGATACAGAGCATGTCCTGGTCCAAGGCGGCGGCGGTGGCCGACATGACGATCGGAAGCGATGCGCCCGGATCGGCCGACGAGAGCTGCTCGACAAGGCTCTTCAGCCGGTTCAGCTGACGGCGCGCCATCGACTCGGTCTCGATGCCGGACATGAGCGCGGTCACGTCGTCGGCGTGTACCTCAAGCGGTGAGACGTTCGCCACGAGCGTGCCGTGCCGCAGCACCAGGATCCGGTCGGCCAACGCGAAAACCTCGTCGAGGTCATGGCTGACCAGCAGGATCGCGCGTCCGTCGTCGCGCATCTCGCGTAACAGGCGTAGGACGCCGGTCCGCTGGATGACGCTCAGCGACGCGGTGGGCTCGTCCAGCACCAAGATGTCGGCGTCCGTGGTGAGCGCCCGGGCCAGCGCCACCTCCTGCCGCTCGCCGCGGGAGAGAGAGTCGACGCGGGCCCGAAGGTCACTGAGGCGCGAGCCGAACCTCTCGAAGGTGCTGCGCGCTTCGTCGCTCATCTGCGTTTCGGCCAGCAGGCCACGGCCGCGCTCGCGGCCCAGGAAGACGTTGGCCACGACGTCGAGGTCCTCACACAGCCCGAGGTCCTGCCAGACCACCGCCACGGCACCGCCGCGCGGGGCGACCTCGACGTGGCCGGCGTCGATCTCCGTATCGCCGGCGATGCAGGCGACGAGGGTCGACTTACCGGCGCCGTTCTCGCCGATCACCCCGACGATCTCGCCACCGTGCACGGACAGGGTCACATCGTCGAGAGCGCGCAGCCTCCCGTAGCGCTTGCTGAGGTTGCGCACGTGCAGCGCCACTGCCGCTCCGCTGCGCCCGGCCTCCGTCTCGGCCACCTGGAACATGCTACCGGCACGTCACCGTCCGCTCGGCCGCGACGACGCGCGGGTGGGGGCGCTCGACCGTCGGCGGACGGAGGTTAATAGAATCCACGGGGTGATTTTCAAGCGTGTCGGCGAGGGACGTCCGTACCCGGACCACGACACCACCTTGCGCGAATGGGCTGAGCTGTCGCCTCGGCTGCTTCGGCTGGACGAGCTGGTCACCGTCAAGCGCACGCTCGACCTGGAGACACTGCTGGCGAAGGACTCCACGTTCTTCGGCGACCTCTTCCCCCATGTGGTCGAGTGGGAGGGTGAGTTCTACCTGGAGGACGGACTGCACCGGGCGCTGCGCGCGGCGCTGCAACAGCGTCCCGTCATCCACGCGCGCGTACTCGAGCTCTGACAAGCCCGCCGGACCCGCGCGTTCGGCGGGGTGTGCGGCGGCCTGTTCTGGGTAGACACGCCCGTCAGACCTCCGCCGCGCAGATCAACCGCGATCCGAGCTAGGCTTCATGGCCGGAACACGCTTGCCAAGGTAGAGCTGCCACGGGCGCGGGCTGGGAGCTCCTGCGCGAGCAGGAGAGTTGACGTGGAGGAGCCATGGAGCCGGGAGATCCGACGGATCGCTACGAGCTGACCGACGCCGAGGACGACTACCGGCCGAGGCACACGTGGCGCCATGTCCGCACCGCGGTGACGCTGCTCGTTCTGGTGGCGTTCGTGGTCGGTGCCGCCTGGTACAGCTGGAACAACGTCATGGAACCGACCGACGCCGACGACGCGGGCGACACGGTCGCGACCTGCCCGACGATGGCGCCGACGGATGCTCCTCCGCCGGAGGAGATCGAGGTGAACGTCTACAACGCGACCGATCGCGGTGGTCTGGCCCGCGACGTAGCGGGCACGCTGCGGGATCGAGGATTCGCCGTGCTGGACGTCGCCAACGATCCGCTGGACAAGACCGTCGAAGAGACCGCGGAGATCAGATTGCATCCGGACAGCGAGGCGGCGGCGAGCCTGTTGGCGTCGATGGTGCCGGACGCGGTCCTGGTGCGGGAGGAGCGAGACTCCCAGGCGGTGGACCTGGTGCTGGGGGAAGCGTTCGACGAGCTCGCGGCGATGCCAGGACCCGACGCGACCGACGCGGCCTGCCCGTGATCAGCGGCCGTCCTCGCCGAACCAACCGGCGAGCCGGCCACGCCTCCCGACCGCCCGGAGCCGTCGTTCGGTGGCGGCCCGCAGCGCGCGCGGAGCCACGACGAGGATCTCGTCACCGCATCGCAACGTGGTGCGATCGTCCGGTACCGAAGGCCGTGCGTCCCGGACCATCAGCGGGACGGTGACACCTTCGGGCAGTCTGAGCTCGCTGATTGTGACGCCGTGCAGCCGTGACTCGGGCGGGATCCGCACCTGGATCAGATCGGCTTCCACGCGTTCGAGGGGAGCGGATTCCAGTTCCGCGTCTTGCGCCTGCACACCCGGCGCGACGCCGAGCCGATCGGCCAGCCACGGCAACGCCGGAGCCTGCAGCAGGGTGAACAGCACCGCGACGATGAACACGACGGCGAACAGCCAATCCGCGTCCTCGACGTCCTCCGCCAGCGGAATGGTGGCCAGGACGACCGGGATCGCGCCGCGCAACCCGGCCAGCGACAGGAAGGTCTGCTCACGCAACCGCAGCTTGAACGGCAACGTCGACACCCATACGGCGATCGGCCGCGCGACGAACGTGAGGACGGCGCCGGATGCCAGCGCCGCCAGGAACGCCCCGGGCATCTGAGACGGGGAGGAGAGCAGGCCCAGCATGACGAACAGGCCGATCTGCGACACCCAGGCCAGTCCTTCGGCGAACGAGCGGGTGGCCGCGCGGTGCGGGAGCCGTGCGTTGCCGAGCACCAACGCACACACGTAGACCGCGGCGAATCCACTGGCCTGTGCGAAGGCGCCGCCGGAGTAGGCTAGGACGGCGAGAGTCATGATCATCAGCGGATACAAGCCCGGTGCCGGCAGTGCGATCCGGCGCAACATCATCGAGCCCAGCTGCCCGATCGCGAGCCCGATGCCGGCACCGGCGAGCAGCTGGTAGAGCACCATCAGCGCGACCACCACCGGGTGTCCCTCGGTGGCTTGGTCGGTGCTGATCAGGACGACCAGGACGATGGTGGGGGCGTCGTTCAACCCGGACTCCGCCTCCAGCGTGCTGGACATCCGCTTGGTCAACGGCATCCGACGCAAGGTGGAGAACACGGCGGCCGCGTCCGTCGGCGCGAACACCGCACCCAGCAGGATGGCGAGCGTCCAGTCGAGTCCGAACACGTAGTGCCCGAGCAGGGCCACGACCGCGGTGCTGATGCCGACACCGACGGTGGCGAGGGCCACCCCCGCTCCCAGCGCCGGGCGCACATCGTCCCAGCGTGTGGTCAGCCCGCCCTCGGCCAGGATGACGATCAGGGCCGCATACGCGAGTGACTGCGCGACGTTCGGATCGTCGAACTGGATGCCCAGTCCGGATTCGCCCAGGGCAACCCCGATGAGCAGGTACAACACCAGGGACGGCAAGCCGAAACGGACACTGGCGCGGACGGCGAGCACGGCGGCGATCAGGACCAGAGCACCGGCCAGCAAGAACACGTTGAGCGATGGGACGTCCACGCGTGTCCTTTCTTCCCCGTCTGCTTAGGGTGCCACGATTTCCGGCTGGGACGCCGCAACGACGCAACTCGGACACCGCACAGATACGACGAGCCCGTCCCGGTGGTGTCATCGGAACGGGCTCGACGCATGACGAGTCGTGAGGGCCATTCCTCACCACTCGGCTGAAGCGACGGGCCGTGTCGGAAGATGCACACGGCCCGCTCTTCTCGGGCGGTAGCGGTGGGATTTGAACCCACGGAGGAGTTGCCCCCTCACACGCTTTCGAGGCGTGCTCCTTAGGCCGCTCGGACACGCTACCGTCGTCGAGGGTACCCGAGACGTCCCGCGCACACGAAATCGGATCGGGGCACCGGGTTGGAGGTTCTCAGCCGCGCTGGGCGGCGAAGAACTCGGCGAGCATCGCGGAACACTCGCCGGCCAGCACACCTGCGATCACCTCGGGGCGATGGTTCAGCCGCCGGTCGCGCAGCAGGTCCCACAGCGAGCCCACCGCGCCTGCCTTGGGGTCCGCCGCACCGTAGACCACCCGTGTGACCCTGGCGAGCGCCAGCGCGCCGGCGCACATGGCGCACGGTTCCAGGGTGACGACGACGGTGACGCCGTCCAGCCGCCACGACCGCCGCTCGGCAGCGGCCTGGCGTAGCGCCAGCACCTCGGCGTGAGCGGTCGGATCGTGATCGAACTCACGACGGTTGTAGCCGCGGCCGATCACACGGCCGTCCGGATCTAGCACGACGGCTCCCACCGGCACGTCGCCGGCCTCCAACGCGTTCCGGGCTTCGCGCAGGGCTTCTCGCATGGCCGGGGCGTATCGGCGCTCCAGCGCGGCGATCGGGACCGGGGACGGCATACTGCGAGTCTAGAGAGCAGTGAAACCGCTCACGATGCCGCACGAGGCGCGCTCGAGGGCATACATGGCATGCTGTCCGCATGCGCCTGCTCGACGTCCATCACCCACTCGTCGCCCACAAGCTGGCCGTGCTCCGCGACCGGAGCACCAATTCGGCGACCTTCCGCCTGCTGACCGATGAACTGGTGACACTGCTGGCCTACGAGGCCACCAGGGATGCGCGGGTGGCCGAGATCGTGGTCGAGACCCCGGTGGCCCCGGCGCGTGGTGTGAAACTGTCGTCGCCGAAACCGATCGTGGTGCCGATCCTGCGCGCCGGCCTGGGCATGCTGGACGGGATGACGCGGCTGTTGCCCACGGCCGAGGTCGGTTTTCTCGGCATGATCCGGGACGAGCAGACCTTGCAGGCCACGACGTACGCCAACCGGCTTCCGGAGGACCTGACCGGCCGCCAGTGCTACTTGCTGGATCCGATGCTGGCTACCGGCGGCACGTTGGCGGCCTCGATCAGCTATCTGGCGGAGAAGGGCGCCGACCACATCACGGCGGTGTGCCTGCTGGCGGCGCCGGAAGGCCTGGAACGGGTGGAACGGGAGACGGCGGAGCTGCAGATCCCGGTCACCATCGTGACCGCGGCCGTGGACGAGCGGCTGAATGACAAGGGTTACATCGTGCCCGGGCTGGGCGACGCCGGCGACCGACTCTACGGCCTCGCCGACTGAAGAGGACACCGGCCGCTTCGCGGACGTCAGGTCCCTCCGGCCTGGCGCATGGTCGACGGACCGTCTCTACAGCGCCTTCACCGCGGTGACCAGTCCGGTCAGCGAGTCTTTCGCGTCACCGAAGAACAGCGTCGTCCGCGGGTTGTAGAGCAGCTCGTTCTCGATGCCGGCGAAACCGGGCCGCATCGAGCGTTTGAGGAAGACCACCGCCTGAGCTTGGTCGACGTCGAGGATCGGCATCCCGTAGATCGGCGAGCCCGGCGAATCCCGGGCGGCCGGGTTGACGACGTCGTTCGCGCCGACCACCAGCGCCACGTCCGTGTTGCGCAGCTGGCCGTTGGCGGTGTCCATCTCGAGCAGCTGCTCGTAAGGGACGTTCGCCTCGGCCAGCAGGACGTTCATGTGCCCGGGCATCCGCCCGGCGACGGGGTGGATCGCGTAGGAGACCTCGATGCCGCGACCCTCGAGCAGTTCGGCGAGTTCGTGGATGGTGTGCTGTGCCTGCGCCACGGCGAGGCCGTAGCCGGGGACGATCATGACCTTCTGGGCGTAGTTGAGCATGATGGCGACGTCGTCCGCGCCCGCCGAGCGGACCGGACGTTCGGAGACCGCGCCACCGCCGGCGGTGGAACCACCGCGGAACGCGCCGAACAGAATGGAGCTGATGGAGCGTCCCATCGCCTGCGCCATCAACCGGGTCAAGATCGTACCGCTGGCGCCGACCAGCGTTCCGCCGATCAACAGCAGCGCGTTGCCGAGTACGTAACCGCCGGCCGCGACGGCTATACCGGTGGCGGCGTTGAGCAGCGAGATCACGATCGGCACGTCGGCTCCGCCGACCGGCAGCACCAGCAGGACGCCGACGATGAGCGCCACCAGGCCCAGCACCGCCGCCAGCCAGGCGCTCTCGCCGTCACCGGCGTAGAGGAACACGGCCAGCACCAGCGCGGCGACCAGCGAGGCGCCGAACAACGTCGGTCCCGCCGGAGGCGTGACCGGACGGGTGGTGATCAGCTCCTGCAGCTTCAGGAACGTCACGACCGAGCCGCTGAAGGCGATCGACCCCACCGGCACGGTCAGCACCGCCGCCGCCAATGGGAAGACGGTCTCGGCCCCGGACAGCTCCAGCGACGCCACGAGCGCGGCCGCACCGCCGCCGACACCGTTGAACAGCGCCACCAGTTGCGGCATCGCCGTCATCGCCACGCGTCGTGCCGCCGGTATGCCGATGGCGCAGCCGACCACGATCGCGCCGATGATCCACGGCAGGTTGTCCAGCTCGTAGGCGATGAATGTGACGATCATCGCGCCCAGCGCCGCCGCGGCTCCGAGCAGGTTGCCCGTACGAGCTGTCTTCGGCGAGGAGAGACCCTTGAGTGCGAGGACGAAGCAGACGGCGGCGGCGAGGTAGGCGAGCTGTGCCCAGGTGTCGATCACGCGCCGCCTCCCGTCGACTTCTTGCCGCGGAACATCTCCAGCATCCGGTCGGTGACGACGAACCCGCCCACCAGGTTCAGCGTAGCCAGCACGGTGGCGACCACACCGATCGCCAGTTCCAGGCCGCCGTCCGCGTGGCCGGTGACGAGCACCGCACCCACCAGGATGATCCCGTGGATCGCGTTCGCGCCCGACATCAGCGGTGTGTGCAGTGTCGACGAAACCTTGGAGACCACCTCGTATCCGGTGAACGCCGCCAACACGAAGATGGTCAGGAGCGCGACCTCCGAGTCCATCAGCCCTCCTCTTCGAGCGATGCACGTGTGGGCTCGTGCCGCACCGTGCCGTCGTGGGTGACGCAGACGCCGTCGATGATCTCGTCGTCCAGATCGACGGTGATCTCTCCTTCGCTGGTCATCAGCAGGATGAGATTGACCAGGTTGGCCGCGTAGAGCCGGCTGGCGTGCACGGGCAGCTGACTGGGGACGTTCGCTCCACCCCACAGCAGCGTCTGGCCCACGGTCAGCTCTTCGCCCGGCCGGCTACCCTCGACGTTCCCGCCGGACTCGGCGGCCAGATCGACCACCACGCTGCCCGGCTTCATGGCTTCGACGGCGTCCCGCTCGACCAGCAGGGGAGCCGACCGTCCCGGGACCGCGGCGGTCGTGATGACGACGTCGGCGGCCGTGACGTAGGGAGCGAGCAGATCTCGCTGCTGCTGGGCCCGCTCCTCGGTCATCTCCCGCGCGTAGCCGCCGGCGCCTTCGAGGCTGGGCAGGTCGAGCTCGACGAACCGCGCGCCGAGACTGCGGATCTCCTCCGCCGAGGCGGCCCGGACGTCGTAGGCGTCCACGCGTGCGCCGAGCCGCCGGGCCGTCGCGATCGCCTGCAGACCGGCGACGCCGGCGCCCAGCACCAACGCCTGAGCCGGCGGGACGGTGCCGGCGGCGGTCATCGAGAGCGGGAAGAACCGGGGCAGCCGTTCGGCGGCGACGAGCACCGCGCGGTAGCCGGCCACCAGCGCCTGGGACGTCAGCGCGTCCATCGATTGTGCGCGAGAGATCCGCGGGACGAGTTCCATCGCGCATGCGGTCACCCCGGCGTCTCGTGCCTGCCGGACGAACTCCAGCTCGCTCGCGGTAGGGATGAACGAGAGCGTGATCGCGCCGGGTTTCAGGTTCGCCACCCGGACCGGGTCGAGGGGCTGGACCGACAAGATGACGTCGGATCCCTCCAGCACGTCGTCCCGGACGTCCGCTCCGGCGTCGCGATAGGCGTCGTCGGTGTGGAAGGCCGTGAGTCCCGCACCGGTTTCCACGACGACGTCGAGGCCGGCCCCGGTCAACCGGCCGACCAGTTCGGGCACCAGGGCGACCCGCTTCTCCTGCGGGCGAGTCTCCCGAACGACGGCGACCCTCATCGCGACCCGAAGCCTGCGGACTTCACTGGCGCCACACGCTTGTCGGCGCTGGAGCCCTCATGGGCATCTGTACGCGCACCTACGGACACGACGTTCCAACCTCCCACGCTGGAGGACCACTGGCGGGTGCCATTCTGGCACATCTCGGGGCCGGCATGGATGGCCCGAATGCCGCTGTCTTGCCGACCTTCGGGGGCGGCATAGACTGGACTTCGGATCTACCGAGCCGACGCGATGAGAGGTACGGCCATGGCGAAGAACACACCGGTTGTGGTCGGCGGGATCGCCGTCGGCGTCATCTTTTTCCTGCTCTTGCCGGGCTGGCTGAAGCTGCTGGCGATCGTCGCCATCATCGGTATCCCGGCCGCCGGTTACCTCATGCTCGACCCGTCCCAGCGCCGCCGCCTCCGCGAGCAGCGTCGTCGTCGGCGGATCGGTCCCTGAGCGCAGGTGAGACAGGCAACGGCCCCAGCCGGGTCTCGGCCGGGGCCGTCGAATCGATTCGTGGACGAGACCTGCGCGCCGTCGTCAGCGGTCCGTCTCGACGTCCATGGTGCCGTCGGGCTTGAGGGTGTAATAGGTCTGGTGGCCGCTGGGATACTTCGTGGCGACGGTGAGGTCGCGCTCGAGTCTCTCCGCGTGGTCCATGAGGATACGCAGGACGGCGATGTTCGTGGCGTCCTCGGCTGCCGGCTCGGAAGAGTCTCCGATGAAGAGTGTGAGTGCTCCTCCGTCATCGACGACGATTCTTGCTTGGGCCGCGGTGTCCGTGTCTACTGCCATGGTTGAGCTGTCCCCCGGGTTCTGCTCGGTCAAACTTTGTTCAGGCAACCGAGGCGCACACTATGCGAAGTTTGCCGTGTTGTGTAGTGGTTGATTTGTCAGGTTTATATGCATTTCTCGCGTGGGCTCGCCGGTTCGTCAGGCACACGTGAATCGCTGCGCTGCGAGTTCGCTCTCTCTTCGGTAGTCGGCGAATCGACGTCGTACTTCATCGATCGCATCGGCGAGCGGGAACAGGTCACGGGTGACGAGCTGATCGGCATGGTCCGCCGCAACCGGATGCCAGTACACGCCATCCGCCGTGACCGTCACCTCGGGGACCAGCGACTCCACCGTGAGCGTCACCCCGTCGTCGGCGAAACCGCGCTGGGCGACGGGGCGGATGACCCGGTCCGCGCGTTCGATCCCGAGGCCGTCGAGCAGTCCGTGGAACGCCGCGGTCTCGTCGGTGCCCGCCGCGCCGGGTGAGACCGTCGCCGCCACCCGCACCCGGAAGCCTTCGTCCCGGGCCGTCCGGATCCCGTCCAATGCGCGCTGCCAGCTGCCGGCCCCGCGGTGCAGGTCATGCAGGTCCGGCGTCGCGGAGTCGAGACTGATCTGCAGCGCCAGCCCGTCTCGCGGCATGGCCCGCAGCATCCGCAACCGGCGGCCCCGAAACAGCATGCCGTTGGTGAGCACCGTGGTCGGCAGCCGCGCCACGCAGTCGCGGACGATCTCGTCCAGGTCGAGCAACAGGAAGGGCTCGCCGCCGGTCAGGTAGACCTCGGTCACGCCGTGCTCCGCGCCTTCGGCGACCAGCCTGCGGATGCGTTCCGGACCCACCGCCCGACGTTCCGCCTGCGGGGACGAGCGGGCGCAGCAGTAGTCGCATGCCAGGTTGCAGTCGAAGTTGGTGTAGATCCACAGCCGGGTGCCCGGCTGTCGCTCGGGCGGGATCTCGGCCAGGACGGCGTCGTCGTCGGGAATCGGTCCGCGCATGATCACCGCGACGCCGTCGTCGATCCGGAGCAGCCGATGGCCCGCACGTTCGCACCAGCGCCCCACCAGCTCCGGGTCGCTGTCGCCGACCTGGACCGGGACCCGTTCCCCGGCAGCGGCGGCGCCGACACGCGCGACCAGGTCCACGAGGGTTCGCGCGTCGCCTACCATCGGGCCGGGATCCCTTGCTCTTCGACGGCGGTGAACAGCGAGGCATACCCGTCCAGCTCAGGGAGGACCCACTCACGGCGCAGCCCTTCCAGCTCCATGACCGTGCGCTGCTTCGGATCGTCCCACGACATCGCCAGCAGGTGATCGACGAACAGCTTGCCGACGTCGTCCGGCAGCGAGTCCAGCGCGGTGAAGTTGCAGTGGCAGTACTCCGGCGAGCGCCAGAACTCGGTCAGCGCGTCCGGCATCAACTCGTCCGAGCCGATCGCCTCCCAGGTGTTGATGCCGAGGGCGACGGCGTCAGCCTCCTCGTCCAGCAACGCCCGGACGGCGTCCAGTTCGCTCCGCCCGGTGTCGCCATGTTTGCCGAGATCGGTGTCGATGCGGATCAGTTCGACGTCGTCCGTTCCCAGGCCGGCGTCGCGCATGTACTTCACCGGCAGAATCGCCGCCTGAGCGGAATCGCGCGAGCCGAGCGCGACCCTGCGCCCCCGCAGGTCGGCCAGGTCGCCTAGACTCGCCCCGGCGCGGGAGACGAAGACGGTCTGGAAGGTCCGGTCGATGTCGCGCATGGCGAGCGCGCGGCAGCGCCCATCGGTCTGCAGGACCGTCCGCACCCAGGCCAGGTTCGTGTTCCAGGCGATGTCGATCGTGCCGTCGATCAGGGCATCCACCTGCCGGCCGTAGTTGGAGAACAGCACGAAGTCCATCTCCACCGGGCCGTCGGCGAAGTAGTCCCGGATGCCTTCCCAGATCGGGACGACGTTGGTCGTGTACGCCACCGCACCGACAAGTACGGCTTGTCTCATCGCCCTGCCCCCTATCCGAACACCGGCTGACCGGTGATCGCCTTGCCGTAGAAGTCGTACAGCACGTCGGCCGTCGGCGCCATCACGTGTCCAGCTCGCGCGTCCCGGAAGAAACGCTCCAGCTGCAGGCGGTTCGAGAACGCCGCTCCGCCGCATACCCGCATCGCCGCGTCGGTGACCCGCAGCGCCGTGTCGTTGGCGAACGCCTTGACCCCGAGCACGTGGAGCATGGTCTCGTCGCCGGGTGCGGCCAGGCTGCGCGCCGTGAGGTCGATGTACGAGCGAGCCGCGGCCACGTCGAGTGACATCTTGGCGAGCTGGGCGCGGATCGTCGGCAATTGGGCCAGCGACTGGCCGGTGTGTTCCAGCGTGGATCCGGACGCGTGCGTCACCGCCGCGCCGACCGCGGCCTGCGACAATCCCGCCGACACCGCGGCGTTGCCGAGGTTGAACCATGGCATGACAGCATCCAGCATCAGTTGGAATCCGCCGCCGGGTGCGCCGATCCGGTCGTCGTCGGTGACGTCGAGCTGGAACGTCATCGGTGCCGAGGCGTTCCCTCGAAGGCCCAGCCCGCGCCATGCGCCGGCGACGGTGACGCCGTCGCGCCCGCCGGGTACCGCGTAGAGGTCCACGGCCGGGGACGCGGCGCCGGCGTCGCCCGTGGCCAGCGTCGAGACGACGTAGACGTCGGCATGGCCTGCTGAGGTGACGAAGCTCTTCTTCGCATCCAGCGTGACAGCGTTCGTGCCGCCTTTCCCGGGATCGCCCGACGATGCCGGCCGGGCCTGCGAGGTGGGCGCCCAGAAGTGCGACCGCGAGCCTGGTTCGGAGAAGGCCAGGGTGCCGAGCGTCGTACCGTCGGCCAGCTCTTCCAGCAGTTTCGGATGGCCCGGCGGAGCGGCCGCGGCGGTGGTCATGGCGGCGCTGAGGTGCATGAGGTAGACCATGGCGGTGGATCCGCACACTGACGCGACCTCGGCCAGCGCCCGGGCGGCTTCCACCGGCCCGCCGCCCATGCCGCCGATGTCGGCGGGCAGAGTGAGACCGAGCAGGCCGCTTTCGCGGAGCGCGGTCACGGCCTCGTGTGGAAACCGGCTGTCGGCGTCGACGTCCGGGGCGGCGGCGCGAGCCGCGTCGAGAACCGGCGCGAGCGCGTCGGTGAGGTGTTCGTGGGTGAGATTCATCCCGTTCCCTTCCAGCTGGTGTCCGATGGTGACTCCGGTTGTGCGGACGGTTCGGCGGCGTCGCGGGGTGTCAGCCCCACGACGAGGAGCCCGGATCCGAGGCCGACCCAGAACGATGCGGCGCTGATGTTGCCGCCCAGCCAGTCGTCGCCGGCGGCGGTGGAGATCACCTGCAGGACGGCGGCGATCAGGTAGGCGGTGCCGGCGACGACGGCGAGGACCGGGCGGGCGAGCAGCCCTGCTAGGCAGGCGAGAGCGCCGACGCCGAGCGCGATCGCGACGGACACGCCGTCCAGCCAGATGAACCTGAACTCCTGCAGACCCTCGGCGACGAAGACCACGCTGACGATGGAGGCCGCCCCCATGACGACGCACGCCCGGTCGAACGGATGCCTCGGGGAGGTGGCGCCGGGGCCGCTCATGACAGCCGCTCCAGCAGCCGGGCGAGCGCGGTGTCGCTCCGTCGCCAGGCGGGACGGAGCACACCGTCGAGGCCGCCGTACCGGCCGGCGGCCGTCGCGAAGAGCATCAGGTGGACCAGGAACATCAGCAGGTAGGCCCAATACCACTCGTGTGGCGCGTTCAGGGTGGAGAGCGAGATCACGATGCTCTGGCCCATGCCGACCACGGCCCACGCTCGCGTGGCCAGGCCGACGAGCAGGAACGCGCCGAGCGACGCCTCGACGATGAGGACCAGCCAGCCGAAGAGAGCGAAGTTCGGCACGACCACGTTCTCCACGAACCACGCGTACGGGGCCAGCACCTCGTGTTCGACCGCCTGAAGCGTCCATCGGTACAGGGTTCGCGGCGGGTCGCCCTCGCCGAAGTCCGGCGGCTGTTTCCAGGAGACGTTGTCGATCCACAGCAGTGCGACGCCGACCCGGCACGCACCGAGGAGCCAGCCGTTGAGCCGGGAGGCCGTGAGCGCGGTTCCGACGTCCGTCGGTCTCGATACCGTCATGGGCACGTCCGCTTCGTCGCGTCGTCGGTGCCGGCCGCGTGCACGGCCACCGTCTGGGCTGGTCCGCCGGTGAGCGAGCCATTGGTCCGATGGAAGCACGACGCGTGCCGCATGATCCTTACAAACTGCGAAAGGACTGGCGGGTTCGCCGCCGTGCGGGCATCCTGGTACTTGGCATTTCGTTCCAGTACGTCCGGGTTCGTCGTCGTCGCCGCTGTCGTCGTCGAGATGAGGCCGGGACCGGTCGTGTGGCCGGTCGAAGCTCCAGGGGGAGTCGATGAGCGCACAGGTCGCGATCGTGTGTGACCGATGTGGCGATATCGGGGCAGTCGGGGCGACAGCACCCGAGCTCCGTGACGGCCTGAACGGCTGGTCCTGGCGGAACGGCCTGGACACGTGTCCGTTGTGCCGGCTGGTGACATCGGACGTGTCGTATGCCGGCCAGGCCCGCGCCGACGGCGGGTTCCGGTCTTAGTGTTCTGTCAAGGACACCTGCCGGCGCACCCGAGTCGTCGCGCACATGTGACACTGGTGGTGTGAGTCGTACGGTCTATCGGGCGCCGATCGCGCTCGGCGTGCGCGGCCTCGGATTCGGCGCGGTCGGTCTGGGGGCGTGCGTCGTCGGAGCCACCCTGATCCGTGCCGCGGACGTGGACGGCCCCCTCGGGGTGGTCCTGTGGGTGACGCTGGGGATTCTCGCCGCGGTGGCGTTGGTCTTCTTCGGCACCGGGACGGCTCGGGCGGCCGGTCTGCGCAGTCGCCTCGTCCTCGACGAGGACGGCTTCCTGAATGCGACCGGGCCGGGTGCTGGGGTACGCCGGGTGGCCTGGCGGGACGTCCGCAAGGTGCAGGCCGACGGTTCCGTGGTCTCGGTGGACGTGGCCGGGAGCCGGCAGAGCCTGATCCGGACGTCGGCGCTCGACGTCGACCCACGAGAGCTCGCCCGCGAGCTACGGTCGCGGCTGAACCGAAACCGCGGGTACACCCCGTTGGGCTCCGCGCAGGCGGAGCGTGTCGACGGCGTGGGAAGGTGAACACACGCGTGGTGCCCTGAAGACGCGGGTGCTGAGCTGGAGGTCTGGCGCATGACGGTGTCGCGGCTGAAGGACATCCCCGGAATCGGGGTCGACAAGGTGGGCGATGCCGCCGACGCGGTCGGCGATCCGGACTTTCTGCGTCTGGAGAACCTCGATACCGATATCCGCCCACCCGAGGTCGCACTCGCCGTGACCCGAACCGCCATCGACAGCGACGATGCCAACAGCTATCTGCCGTTCCAGGGGCACGCGACCCTGCGCGAGGCGGCCGCGGCGCACGTCGGGCGGATCGCTGGACGTACGTACGACCCGGCCACCGAGTGCGTCTCCGTGGCGGGAGGGCTGAACGGCGTGCTCAACGCGTTACTCGCGATGGTCGAGCCGGGTGACGAGGTCGTCATCTGTGACCCTGCATACGCCGGCCTGGTCAACCGGATCCGGCTGGCCGGTGGCATCCCGAGATTTGTGCGATCGATCCCGGCGGCTGACGGTTGGCACACCGACCCCGATGCGTTAGGCGCGGCCGTAGGTCCCCGGACGGCGGCGGTGCTGTTGATGAGCCCGTCGATGCCGACCGGTGCCGTCCTCTCCGACGCGCATTGGGATGCGCTGGCCGGTGCTCTGGAGCGCTCGGACGCGTGGGTGATTTACGACGCCGCCATGGAACGGATCCGGTTCGACGAGCGTGGACCGAGTCACCCCGCGCTCCATCCCGGCCTGGCCGACCGGACGGTGACAGTGGGCTCGGCGTCGAAGGAACTGCGGATGATCGGCTGGCGGGTCGGTTGGGTCGTCGGCCCCGCCAGGATCATGTCCGACATCGGACTCGTCGGCCTGACCAACGTGGTCTGCCAGGTCGGCATCGCCCAGCAAGCCGTCGCCGCGGCTCTGACCGCCGACGATGCGGATGGCGACGTGGCGGAGGCCACAGGGGTCTGGCGACGCCGGCGCGACACGGTCCTCGAGCAGCTCGCAGATTACCCGTGCGTCCGGCCGGACGGCGGATGGTCACTGCTGGTGGACACGACTCAGCTCGGCCTTGCCCCGGCCGAGGCCTCGGCTCGCCTGTTCGACAGAGCCAAGGTTGCCACCACGCCCATGAACGGGTGGGGACCCGGCGGCGAGTCCTATCTGCGCATCGTGTTCGCCAACGAACCCGTGGAACGCCTCGCCGAACTGGGGGCGAGATTCCGTACCGCCTTGGGCTGACGCGAGGTGAGGGCTGTACGAGCCCCACCTCACGGTGTGACGGGTTCGTCGTCAAACCGGAACGGATCTTCGCAACCGTCTGGCGTTCTGCATGGCCATTCTCCGCACCACCGTGTGGAGGCAACGCCAAGTAGACCAGCGGATACTCCCACGAGAGGCGGAGCTGAGGCCGAGGCCCTTCCGGGAAAGGCACCGACCGGGCACGATCGATATGTGGGTGATCGCCAGGACGTGCCTGGTCGGAGTGGCGGAGGCGGCGGGATTTGAACCCGCGAGAGGTTTGACCCTCAACCCGCTTAGCAGGCGGGCGCCATAGACCGGACTAGGCGACGCCTCCACACCTCAGGAAAACCTGCGGCGTGGCAAGGGTACCCGTAGAGCGCATGAGAGAGCAAAGTCGAGGTATGAACGTCACCCGCGAGCCGTGGCGGGACCGGTCCGAGGCCGGTCGGGAGCTGGGCGAGGCGGTGCGCGCGACCCTGGGCAGGCGTCCCCGGGAGCATGGTGCACCGCTGGTGCTCGGCCTTCCACGTGGCGGCGTGGTGGTCGCTGCGGAGGTGGCCGCCGCCGTCGGCGGTGACCTGGACGTCCTGGTGGTCCGGAAGGTGGGTGTGCCGTGGCACCGCGAGCTTGCTCTGGGCGCGGTCACCGCATCGGACGTGCGGGTGTACAACTCCGAGGTCATCCGCCGGACGCATCTCGGCGAACAGGACACTGAGGCCGCCTTCGCCCGGGCGCGGGCCGAGGCCGCCGAGCACGAGCAGCGGTTCCGCACTGGCCGGCCGGCTCTGTCGAAGGCGGACCGGCCGGTCGTCGTCGTCGACGACGGCATCGCCACCGGCGCCACCACACTCGCGGCTCTGCAGTTACTGCGGAAGGGCGAATCGCCTCCCGAACACGTCACACTGGCGGTACCCATCGCACCGGCCGACACGGTGGCCCGGCTGGAGCCGTATACGGACGACGTCGTCGTGCTGCACACGCCGAGGCATTTCGTGGCGGTCGGCGAGTGGTTCATCAACTTCACGCAGGTGACCGATGAGGAGGTGCAGGAGTTCATGGCCGGTGACAGATGAGCCGTGAGCGCTGTGAGGTGAGCCGCAGGTCAGTGGGAGTCGAGCCGCGGGCGTCGAGCGTCGCCGGGCACGTTCCACCGGCTCATGGTGGTGCCGAGCGCCTGCTGTGTTGTTGATTTGTGTCACACCTGGCAACCTTGTCCCGGCGTCGGACGTCATTACATATGAAGTTTGCTTTGCCGGGGCCTGTCTGAGCGATACACCCCTTAGACTGGCTCGCGGCCGGAATGATCGTCCAGGAAAGGTGGAATCGTGAGTAGAGCGAGGGGCCCACGCGGGGCTCGCACCGCTCGGCTCGCGACGCGCCGCAAGCAGAAGCAGCAGCGTTATGGCCGCTTTCTTGGATTCGCCGCATTGGGCTCGTTGCTGCCCGGAGCCGGCCTGATCGCTGCCGGTAGGCGACGCATCGGGACGTTCCTCTTGGTGGTGCTCGCGATGGCCGCCGCGCTCGCGCTCGCCGTCGTCATCCTGGTTCCGCAGGGCCGGTTGTTGTCGTACGGCGGGGACCGGCAGATGCTGCTGTTGATCGGTGCGGGCCTGGTCGCGGCATCGGCGATATGGACCGTCGTCGCGATCACCAGCCACCGATTACTCGAACCCGAAGGGCTGCCTGCCGGTAAGCGCCTGACCGGCGCGGTTGTGGTGATCGCCGCGACGTCATTGGTCGTAGCGCCGCTGGCGTTCACGGCGAACACCGCGCTTACGCAACGGGACCTCATCGGAGCGATCTCCTCCAGCGGTCACAGCCACACCACGCCACATATCGCGAACAAACGTGACCCGTGGGCGGACAAGCCGCGCTTGAACGTTCTGCTGCTGGGCAGCGACGCGGGCGACGGACGCGACGGCGTCCGGCCCGACACGCAGATCGTGGCCAGCATCGACACCAAGACGGGCGACACGACGACCATCTCCATTCCCCGGAACCTCCAAGGCTTTCCGTTCCCTGATGAGAGCCCGCTCTCCGACATCTATCCGGATGGATGGCTCCAGCCCGCGGGCGCGGACCCGGGCGAATGGATGATCAATGCGGTGTACCGGAACGTGCCCGCCACGCACCCAGACATCTTCGAAGGTGTCGGCAACCCGGGCGCGGACGCCACCAAGTGGGCGGTCGAGGGCGCGCTCGGCATCGACATCGACTACTTCCTGATGGTCAACCTGGAAGGTTTCGCCTATATCGTCGACGCCCTCGGCGGGATCACGCTCGACGTGCCGCGGGACATTCCTATCGGGAACAAGGAACTCCCCGGTGGCGGCTGCACGACGCCACGCGGCTACATCGAGGAGGGCGAGGACCAGGAACTGAACGGGCATGAAGCCCTCTGGTTCGCGCGTTCCCGGTGCGGCGCGGACGACTACGACCGGATGGCCCGTCAGCAGTGCGTGATCGACGCGATCGTCACGGAGGCGAATCCCCGGAAGCTCCTCACCCAGTACCAGAGCCTGGCGTCGGCCACCACGGAGACCGTGGAGACCGACGTCCCGGATGACCTGTTCCCCGCGCTGATCGAGCTTCTGATGACCGTCAAGGACGGCACGATGGAGAGCCTCACACTCGACCGGGATTTCTTCGGGGAGATGGGCGCCACCTCCGCCAACCCGGACTACGCGCAGGTCCACGAACGCATCGCGGAGATCCTTGAACCGTCGAGCGGCGGAGGCTCCGACGAGGAACCGGACGAGCAAGACACCTCTCGCGCCGATGAATCCGACGAAGCCGACGCATCGACGGACCCGACAGACTCGAATCACGCCTCCGGCGCCTCGGATACCGATACCGACGACGCTGCCGATGCGGAGATCGTCACCGTGACCGAGGAAGCCCCGTCCGACGGAACGGACGACGGCGGGGAAGAGGACGAGCCGGCCGGCGACGAACCCGTGGAGACCGAAACCACGTGCTGAACCGGCCGGCTCTCGTCCGGCGGCCGGCTTGCTCAGGCCATCCCTAGCCGGGCCTTGAGGCCGTCGAGTTCGGCCCAGAGCAGGGTAGGCAGCTTGTCACCGAACTTGGCGAACCACTCTTCGATCCCGGGCACCTCGTCACGCCATTCGGCCGGATCGACGCGCAGGCACGCCTCCAGCTGTTCCCGGGTGAGCGAGAGCCCGTCGATGTCCATTGACTCCGGCGTCGGCACATGGCCGATCGGCGTTTCCACGGCGGAGGCGTCACCCTCGAGCCGCTCGACCACCCACTTGAGAACGCGCCCGTTCTCGCCGAAGCCAGGCCAGATGAAACGCCCCTCGTCATTCCGCCGGAACCAGTTGACGTAGAAGATCTTCGGCAGTTTGGCGTCGTCGGCCTCCTTGCCGAGCGAGATCCAGTGGTCGAAGTAGTCTCCGCCGTTGTAGCCGATGAACGGCAGCATCGCCATCGGGTCGCGCCGCACGACGCCGACCTTGCCGGCCGCGGCGGCCGTCGTCTCGGAAGAGAGCGTCGCCCCCATGAAGACGCCGTGCGTCCAGTCTCTGGCCTCGGTCACCAGCGGGATCGTCGTCGCCCGGCGGCCGCCGAACAGGATGGCCGAGATGGGGACGCCGCGCGGGTCGTCGTACTCCGGCGCGATGATCGGGCATTGTGTGATCGGAGTGCAGAACCGCGAGTTCGGATGCGACGACGGCTCGTCGGAGTGCGGTGTCCAGTCGCGTCCCTTCCAGTCGGTGAGGTGGGCGGGCGGCTCGTCCGTCATGCCCTCCCACCAGATGTCGCCGTCGTCGGTGAGCGCGACGTTGGTGAAGACGCTGTTGCCGCGCGCGATGGTGCGCATCGCGTTCGGGTTGGTATCCCATCCGGTGCCGGGGGCGACGCCGAACAGGCCGTACTCGGGGTTGAGTGCGTAGAGCCGACCGTCGTCGCCGAAGCGCATCCATGCGATGTCGTCGCCGAGTGTCTCCACCTTCCAGCCCGGGATGGTCGGTTCCAGCATCGCGAGATTGGTCTTTCCGCAGGCGGACGGGAACGCGGCGGCGATGTAGCGGACGACGCCGGTGGGCGAGGTGAGCTTGAGGATGAGCATGTGCTCGGCGAGCCAGCCTTCGTCGCGGGCCATGACGCTGGCGATCCGCAGCGAGTAGCACTTCTTGCCGAGCAGCGAGTTGCCGCCGTAGCCGGAGCCGTAGGACCAGATCATCCGTTCCTCAGGGAACTGGGTGATGTACTTGGTCTGGTTGCATGGCCACGGGACGTCTTCCTGGCCGGGTTCCAGGGGCGCGCCGACGGAATGCAGGCAGGGAACGAAGTCGGCGGTACTGCCCATCGCCTCCAAGATCCGGGCCCCCATGCGGGCCATGATCCGCATGGACACGACCACGTAGGGGGAGTCGGTGAGCTCGACGCCGAACATGGGATTGGACGACTCGACCGGGCCCATGCAGAACGGGATGACGTACATGGTGCGGCCGCGCATGCAGCCGCGGTACAGCTCGGTCATCTCCGCCTTCATCTCGGCCGGATCGCGCCAGTTGTTGGTGGGACCGGCGTCTGCCTGGTCGACGGAGCAGATGAACGTACGCTCCTCGACGCGCGCCACATCCGTCGGGTCGGTGCGGGCCCAGAAGGAGTCGGGCTTCTTCTCCGGGTTGAGGCGGACGAGTGTTCCGGCGTCAACGAGCTGATCGGTCAGCGCGTTCCACTCGGCGTCGGATCCGTCGCACCAATGGACCCGGTCCGGCTGAGTGAGTTCGGCCACCTCTCGGACCCAGGCAAGCAGTCCATGGTGGGAGGTCGGGGCGTTCTCCAGGTCGTGCGCGACGTGCTGGTCGATGATCGCTGTCATGGCGGTCGGCTCACCCTCTCGTGCGGCGTCTTCCGGGCCGGAGTCTTGTAGCGGGTATGCGAACGTCACCCGGACCAGTCCGTTCTGGAGCGGGTCGATGCTCGCTGGAGTTACCCCGACCATAGGTGGCCTATCTCATCTCGTGGGATGAACAGAGGGGTGAAGAGTTTCACAAGAGGGGCATTAAATCGGCACAAAATGGACATTGGTACGTACGTCATCGGACCATGCCCACGCGAGGTCCGTACCAATGTCGCGCTTCTCTGGCTTCTTGAGTGCACGTAACGCACGGAGCCGCTCCACGCCGCCCAAGCGTTACGTAAACTCAAGAAGTCAGCTCGTGTCCGCGCCGCCTGAGCGGAGAGGATCACGGTGCTGGAAGGCGGTGACCGGCGGCGCACGTGTCGGCGGACGTGCCGATTTCATCTTCCGGGGTGTGGGCCGGTACACTCGTTCCTCGGTCCGGCAAACAGGCCGTGCGCCCCTAGCTCAACGGATAGAGCATCTGACTACGGATCAGAAGGTTGGGGGTTCGAATCCCTCGGGGCGCGCCAAAACGAAGTGGCTGGTCAGATTCATCTGGCCAGCCACTTCGTCGTTGTGCGACCACTTTACGACCATGATTCACTTTGTCGGGCCGAGCACGGCGGCGGCGCTGGTGGAGGCGACGCCGCGTCCCATGTAGACGTTTTGGGTCATGCTGGGCTCTTCGTGGCCGAGGTGGTCGGCGATCTCGCGAGCGGTGAGTCCGGCCTGGTCGAGGCGGGTGGCGACGGTCTTGCGGAACGTGTGGGATGTGACCCAGTCGTAGCCTCCGATCCGGTCGAGGGCTTTGCGCAGGGCGCGATCGGCGTTGGTGGGCAGCCGCACTCCGCCGGTACGGGTCGGGAAGAGTAGGTCGTGCTCGTTGGCGTGCCGGGTGATGCCCGTGCGTCGGCGGCATAGTTCGACGATGTGGTCTGGCAGGGCGATGACGCGCCAACCGGCGGCGGTCTTGGGTCGTTCTTCGAGGACTGCGCCGTGGCCCTTCTTGTAGGTGGCTTTGGCGTTGACTTCGAGGACGCCGGCGTCGAGGTCGACGACGGTGGCGCGCACGCCGAGGGCCTCGCCGATGCGTAGTCCGGTGCCGAGCATGAACTCGGTCAGGTCGACGATGTCGTCAGCTGCGGCGAGCTTGTCGGCGCGGAACTTGGCGAGGACCTCGCTCTCTTCGGCGAGGGTGAGGGCTCTGGGGCGCTTCCTCGTCCCGCGTGGGATCTTCGCCGTGTTGGTGACCGGATTGGCGGGCAGCGCGCCGTGGCGTACGGCCATGCCGAGCAGCAGCGACGTGACAGTCTTGGCGGTTTTCGCTGCGGCGGGTCCCTGGTTCGTGCGGACGGCTTTGAGGTACCGGTCGACGGTGGGGACGTCGCATTCGCTGATCTGGAGTGCGCCGAGCGCGGGGAGGACGTGTGTAGTGAGGGTGCGGCGGTAGAGGTCTTTGGTGCCGTCGGACAGGTCGGCGTCGTCGATCTCGGCCAGCCACATGATGGCGAGGTCGCGGACCCGGGTGGTGGCGGCAATCTGGTCGTGATCGGTGGGGCTGCGCCGGTCGCGCAGGGCTTCCTTCAGGCGTCGCTCCGCAGCCGCTTTCGACGGACCGTACCGGGTGACCGGCCGTGTCATGCCGTCGTAGTCGCGGAACAGAGCGCGTGCTCGGATGGTGCCGTTGTTCATCCGGGTGAATCCGATGGTCCCCGCCGTGCCGACGGGGAGGGGCGGTCGGCCCATCAGGAACTCCTGATCGGTGTGGTTCTCATGTTGTGAGGGAGCCCTCCGGGCGCGCACACGCCCCCGGAGGGCTCGTAGTTCGGAACGCCCTCGCGGCGCACAGTTCAGCGGTTCATCAGCTGATGGGCGCGTTGGTAGGAGACGCCGAGGATGGTGCCGATGTCGCGGCAGGTCAGGCCGAGGTCGTTAAGGAGGCGTACGGCTGAGCGGGTCTCATGGTGGGCGGAGCGACGGGCCCAGGCGGCGGTTTCGCGTAGCACGCGGGCGCGGTCGAGGTGTTCGTGCACGGCGTCTGGGATGACCGGCTGTACGTCCACGGTGACGTCGTCTTCGGGCACGTCGAGCATGGCGGCCAGGGCGCGGCGCTGAAGCCGTGCGGTGTGGCTGAGCGTGCGCGCGTGGGTGCACACGCCCGGGTGCTGGTCACAGTGGGTGAGCCAGCCTGTATCGTCCTTGACCGCTGTGCAGGTGTATCGGGCAGCGTTCATCACTGATCACCCGACGTGATGGGCGACGTAGGTGCCCTTGGCGGGGACCTTGACGACAAGCCCGCGTTCACACAACTCGTCCATGGATCTGCGCAGTGTCCCGACCGAGACGTCAAGCGCGAAAGCGAAGTCTCTCTCGCCCGGTAGCCTCGCGCCGGGCTTCAGCTCGCCCGTAGCGATGAGCCCGGCGAGGTGGTTAGCGAGCCTGAGATAGATGTAGCCCGGCTCTCCCGCGCGTGGATCGAACTCCGTGCTGGCAGGGTCCATCACGTGGCGGTCATCGCCGTGTTCTCGGCGCGGGGCGATGCCGGGCTGGTCGTGGTTGGGTAGCGTACCCATGGGTCTCCTCCTGGCGTGTTCAGGTGGGGATCAAGGGACCGTCGTGGAGTGGCTGCTCCCGGCGGTCCCGTCTTCGTTGGTCGGTCGTGCGCTGCCGTGGTGGCGGGAACCTCCTCGGTGTTGATACGGAGATATCAACTGTAGTTGGTGCCCACTACATACGACAAGGCCGCCCACTACGTACATCCGGGATGTCGTTACGCTCGCATCGTGGAGAATCCGTTCAGAGAACGCATCGCCGCGATCGCAGATCCGGTCGAACGTGCGGTGGAGATCGGCAAAGTGCTGAACGGGCTGCCTGAGATGGCAAGCGACCTGCGAGAACTCCGGCAGGCGGCCGTGCTTGAGCTTCGTGCTGCCGGATGGTCGTACGGACAGATCGGCCAAGCGCTCGGGCTTCACCGCAACCGCGTGCAGCAGATCGCCGAGGGCCGAAGCGGCAAGACCCGGCGTCCGGCGACGGAGAATGACGCGTAGCCCGTTCCCCTGGTGGTTTCAGCCCGATTGCTCATCAGGGCAGCAAAGTGAACGCGTCCACGTGGTTCGGGCGAACAATGGAGAAATGACGGCGGTCCATGGTCGCGATATCGGCGATCTTCAACCGTTCGGCCATGGCGACAACGCAGGCGTCGGCGCCACCAAGCGGGAGGTTGGTATAGGTGGCGACCAGTTCACTCATGCGGCGTAGGTCGCCTGGTTCGACCTGGGAGATCTGGCCGTATGAGCCTTCGGCGAGGTCGCTGAGGAAGGCGGCTTCAACGTCTGGTCCGCAACGTCGCCAGATCACGTAACACGCCTCTGACACGAGCGGAGCAGGAATGAGCAGGTCGGTCTCGTCGGCGGCGAGGAACCAGTCTTGGCAGGCGTGGTGGTGCGCATCTTCGGCGTTCACGAGTGCGACCAGGACACCCGTATCGATCAGGATCACTCGCCGAAGCCCTCGGCGAGGATCTGGTCGACTCGCGAGGAGGAGTCTCGGCCGCCGCGACCCATGCCGAGCGATTTGGGGAGACGTCGTTGACGCTTCGGCGCGGTGAGGCTGGACAGCGCCTCGGCCGCCCGGTCGAGTTCGTCCGGGCGGATGCGTTCGACCATGTTGTGCAAGTCTTCACGCGTCACTGTCATGTGACCAAGCATACTTTTCAGATCCGACCTGTGCTCGGGGGTGAAGCATGCTCGACGCGTTTCTTCCCGACCGGTCACAAGGAAGGTGCGGATCGCTGAGATTGTGGCCGATGATTGGACTTCGACGCAGGCAGATCTAGCTGGGCACCGAGTCGAGCGGCCCGGACGATGTGTTCGACGCGTCGGCGGTCCGCACGTAGCGCCCAGCTCCCACAGTCCGGATCTACCTCGCCCATGGCACCGCGACCGGTGATGCCATGGCGTTCACGGTACGCCGCGACTGTGATGACGTTGCGAAGCCACTGTTTGCGCTGTTGTGATGTTTGGGGCGCATGCCCAAGCTCGCGGAGCCAAAGTGCTTGGTCGGTAATGGCCTGCTGGGCGAGGGCGGCAGCACGCTGTTCGATGAGCGTTGCTCGTTCGTCGAGCGCTCGGCGAATCTCGGGATCGTCAACGTGGACGGCGGCGGGTATGAGCCCGGCGATCATCCGCCGTGACGTCCGGCTGCGGCCGGTGGCAGTGGCTTGATCGGTGAGCTGTTCCAGCCGGTGACCGAGCAACCCTAGCGGATCGTCGCTGTTCTGAAGCTCGGCGCGGGAGGCGAGCCGTGGCAGCAGGGCTGCCGGGTCGAGGCCATGGGCATCGGCTCGTCGCATCGCCGCGACGACAGTCGCGTACGACGGCGAGGTCGCCATGTCAGTGTCCGCCGGGCACGTCGTGTTAAGGATGCCGGCCCAGTGGTGAGTGTCGGCCTCGCGGGCCAGGGTGTCGTATTCGGCTGCGAGTCGGGCAATGCTGGTGGCCTGATCTTGCCCAGCCGTGATGGTCTCGTGGGCCGAGGACTCAGCACCCGAGCGGCGTATGACCGCAGCGAGCACATCGCGCACGGACGGAACGTGCCCGTCGGCGACCTCATCCTCATCGCCGGTGATGACGTAGGCGGTGTTGGCGTGCCGGCCGCGGCTCATGCCCACGTAGAGAGTCTCGCGGGTCGTGGTCTCGGCGACGAGGGTGTGGGCGGTGTCGACGGTGGCGCCTTGCGCGCGATGGGCGGTGCATGCGTACGCGAGTTCGACATGCTCGGCTACGTACGCGGCGGGGAGAGTGACTGGCTGCCCACCGGTGGCGCGGGTGACCGTGAGCGATCCGTCGGCGTGGCGCGTTCGGACCGTCCACTGGTCGCCGTTCTTCACCCAGGAGCGCGGGCCGGTCGCCAGCTTGCGGTTGTTGAGGCGGGTCACGATGCGGTCCCCGCGCCCGGCCGTCGTGCCGTCGTGCAAGGGGACACCATCGAGGGCGACTTGCCCGGCGGCGACACGATCGGCGCGGGCGCGTTCGTTCAGATCGCGCACGGTGGCCGCGTCCGGCGCGATGAGCAGCGACGCGAGCCCTGCGGCGGTGTCGGACTGCCACGCCAGGAAGGCGTCATCCAGGGCTTGGTGATGGTCGCCGGAACGGATGCGGGCGTGCCCAAGGTAGGTGTCGATGACGTCGATCTCGCCACGGCGCAACCGACGACTGGCTTCGCGCTCCCAGGCGTGAGTGAACCGTCGAACCCCGGTCAGCTCAGCTACCTGACCGCCGTAGTGCCGGACCAACAGGCCGAAGGCCCCACCGGCGTCGACGGCGGACAGCTGCGCAGGATCACCGACCAGCAGCAGCTTCGCACCCGCCTGTTCGGACTGGGCACGCAGCTCATCCAGTGCGAGCGTGGAGGCCAGAGACGCCTCATCGACGATGACCAGTTGGCCTGGGCGAAATTGCCACCGGCTGGACTCAGCCTGTAGGTCGGCAAGTGCGGCATCCCACCGCCGAGTCGACTCGCCGGCCGCGAGAGCCGCGTCGCGATGCCGACGGAGCTGACCGGCGCGGGTCATGCGTGCCTGTGCGCCTGGGCCGGTGGATTCGTGCAGCCACTTGGCCGTGTTCTCGGTGGTAATGCCGAGACTGTCCCCGAGTACCTCGGCCGCCGCAGCCGATGGCGCCAGCCCCACCGCACTTCCCGCCCCATACTGCGCCTCCCAAGCTCGGCGGAGGACGGCCAGGGTGGTGGTCTTTCCGCTCCCGGCCGGGCCGACCAGCACATCCACCATCCGTCCACTTGTCGCGATCTGCCGGACTGCGGCCACCTGGTCCAGGGTGAGGGTTTGGCCGTTCGTCTGCGACGTGGCGCCCGTGCGTACCAGCGCTTCGTCGACGGTGGGTGCAGTGCGCGTCTCGAACGTGGCGAGGAGCCGGTCCTCGGCAGCCAGGATGGCCGCACTGGTGTAGACGTCGGCGTGAGAACGACGAAACGCCGACGTCCCATCCGCACGACGGAACACGCCCGGCGTGCTCGCAAGCTCTGGCGGGGTGAGGCAGATGCTCTGCTCGGCCACCCGCCGAGTAACCGCCGTGATCAGCTCATCACGCTGGTCGCCGCTGGCGAGCCGGTATGGCATGGACGCACGGGCAGCAGCAGCTCGGACATTCCAGCTCCGCCAGGTCGAGCGCTCACTGCTCAACTCATGCAGCGTTGCGGCAGCGACCTGCTCGACCACGCTCGCCCACTCACCCTCACTTACCAGACGAGACGGCGTCCGGCTCGCGTCCACGATGAGCGTGCGCGCCCAACGGTCCGGATCGGTGCCGAGCTGCCGCGCAGCGCGTGCGCGCCACTCGGCGCGCAAACTCACGAGCGGACGGAACTGCTTCGCGGGCCGGGTGGCGTAGGTGGCCTGCTGCCGCAACCGCAGCACCGTGGCGTCATCCGGGTCACGGCCATGCGACGCCCGATACGCCGCGACCAGGTCATCCTTGACCGACTCGATCCCGTGCGCGCGCCGAGAGAACGAAGCGATCAGCTCATCCGGCACCCCAGCGATCTCCCACGACTGGTTCTTCGCCTTCACCGGGTTGCCGCGCTGCTCCCAGCCGACTCCGAGTCGGTTGGTGACGTTGTCGGCCAGCAGCGTGTCATACAGCTCACTCATCGCCACCGCCGCCGGGAACAACGACCCACGCGAATCCAGCGTCCGCCACGCCCCGTCCGGACCCTGAACGCGGTTGGCAATCACCACATGGGTATGCAGCTGCGGATCACCTGCCCGGGAGTCGTAGTGATCGAACGCGGCCGCGATCACGCCACGCGTCTCAACTTGCGCGACCCCGTTCGTACCGATGCGAGTGCGGGCGACATCCCGCTCGATCACCCTCACCACCTCGGCCAAAGCGTCATGGTGGGCCTGCTCGACGACCGTGCGCACGTCGTCGGGTGCGAGCGCCCACAGCGCGCTCACCGACTTCGGCGGGGAGAAAACGCAGTCAAACCCGGACACCGGCCGCCGGGTCGGGCGGTCTCGCTCCTGCGCCTCGATTGTCGCGACACGGGCTGCGCGCTCATCGCCGGTCAGCATGGCGGGCAGAGCGCGGATCCGCGCGTCCGCGCGCTCACGCCACGACTTCGGTTGCGCGAACCGCCGACCTAATGCGACACCGGTCACCGGATCTGTGCCGTGCTTAAACAGCCGCTCCATCTGTGTCTCGCTCACCACCGACCCGGCCGTGAGGCCCTGACTGTCGGCAAGACCAGTGAGGCCCGTGCCGAGCCACCTGCCCGGTGGATTCCCCGACTCCGCGTAATACCGCGACATCGACGACGCCGAGGCGGCCATGCCCTCACCATCCACTACGTGGCGCAGTAGGTAGGCGTAGCCGTCACCGGCGTGCAGTTCCTTCACCGACATCATGCCCGACGCCCACGTCACATGTCTGGCGAGGCATCTCGACGTCGCAGCGGCTGATGAGGCTTCGCCGCGTGGACCCCCTCAAGCGACGGTCGCACCGTCGGTTGCTTGCGGTCGGGCGTTGTACCCACCGCACGCGTGAACTGGTCCGAGACGTACAACCGGCCAACCTTCGACCATGCATCGCCGACATGTCGATTCGCTTCCGCAGCGTGCATCTCGGCGTCGGCGAGGGACGTGCAGGCTTCCCGTGCCAAGACCTCAGGCGCAGCTGCTTCGCCCATCTCGTCAACGCGAAGGTTCGGCGACTCAGCCATGCTCTCGATGCGCGACCGAACCCGACCTGCTACGGCCTGCAGAAGCCGGAACAGTTCGTCTAGCTCGCCGAGAGTATCGTAGAGATCGGACGGAGCTAGCTCGGCTCGATCATGAAGGGTTCCACGGATCGCGTCCACGGCATCACGCAAGTGCGTCATCGCAACTCCTCACCAGCAGTAGGTACGGCCCTGAAATCAGCGCCTTCTACTACTTAGGGAGCCCCCGCGGAGCGCACGCTGGGCGAGCTGTGCCGGGAGATGCCAGACGTGTACGGTGTCCGGTGTTGACGGTCGAGCGGCAGACGGTCAGGTCCAAGTCTGTTGGTGACGCGGCGCTAGTTCGGACTGAGATGTCCGATGTCTTCGTCGGAAGCGAAGGTCGTGGCTGTTGTCAGCGAGCAGAGAGCTCGGTCAGAGTGGTGGGCCTTCGGTGAAGCGTGGCTTTGTCACTCGGGCCGTGTCTATCTGGACCGCGTTCACACCAGAGCCACATAGGTCTCCCCCACGGTGTTCGGCGCATTCCGACGGACGCCTACGAGAACGTCAGCTCATATGACGTCGCCGGAAGCTTAGAGATTGCGTCATTCCGCCCACTATGGCGCATCAGACTGCGCTCAAGTCCGGCCGTGACAGTGATCCCGCAATTCTGAAGGTCGGGTTCGAGTGCCCTCAGCTCTGCCAAACGGGCGCCTTGACCGCAGCCGTCTCACGCCGACGTTGATCAAGGTTGCCGGATCTTTAGAAGTGTCGGATCTCCGACGTATCGTACATTTGACCGGCCCGCAAGATGGTGCTGACTCGGGAGCAAGGGAGCGCAGGTGGACCAGGAAGCACAACTGATTTCCGTGGCCTTGGTGCGGTACGCCGACTCTTGCCCGCCGACCTTGCACCCGGACTGCCCGTACGTCGAAGAGTCGGAAGGGAACCGAACCTGCCGTTCACAGTGCCGAGACGAGGTTGTGCGCCTGTCGAAGCCCGGACACACGGGCGGGACCATCCTCGCCGGTCCGCTATTCGACGCCCGACAGTACCTGTTGAGTGAATCGACGGCGGTGCCGGACGCGAACTGGCACACGTCGTCGCTACTGCTACGACTTCGATCGGCTCTTCTGAGTCCGCCCCGAAGTCACCGTGGTGAGTATTTCCTCGTTCGTGAGATCGATGCCACCAACGCGCTCGCATATCTCGGTCAGCGGGGATTCGACTCGGAGTGGATCGTGCGGTTCGGGTTGGCGCAGGAGCTACCAACCATGCTGGCCCTGTGGGTAATCGGCTGGTACTCCGAGCTTGGCCAGACAGAGCAGCGCCCGCAGTGGGTTGCCCCGTGGCTCGATGCCTTCGAGAATCGCGTAGGTGAGTGCGACAGCACTGACATCGGCCAGTTGCTGGCGGCTGCTCACAGGAGTGGTTTCATCGAATGGGTCAGGCGCTGGCTACAGCAGGCGCCTCTGCACGACGTCGTGGCGTGGACGCCCATGGATGACTCTACCGACGGCACCGACCCTGATGATGGTCAGGCGCGCTGGATGATCGATCGCTTCACCGAAACGTACCTTCGGGACTGGGTCGAGACCTCGCTTCACCACGAGTACCACTACTTACGTGGCAGGCAGGATCCGCCTACCACCATCGCAGAGATGATGCGCCGACAACTTACAAAGAGCGATGTCGATCGCGAGCTTGCCCGGAGGTCTGTCGAAGGCTCGCGCTCTCGGCTCGCTGAGGTCAGGAGCCAGGCCATTGGCTTGCTTAGTGAGGGTCGTCGCCGTGAAGCTGCCGCCCTCTTCGACGCCGCTCGCATACTTGAACCGCAGGACGCGGAGGCGCACAACAACTACGGATTCTGTTTGACGCCTGACGACCCCGAGACCGCCCTCCGTGCACTTGTCCGTGCAGAGGAACTCGGCGTTGCGGCCAAGGCTCTGAACCTCCTCAATCAGTCAATCGCATTGCGCTTACTTGGCAGACCGGCGGACGCATTGGCGGCGGCCGAGCGCGCACTCGATCAGACAGGCGGGCGCAGTGAGCCAGCCTGGCTCTGGGACAATCTGATCGCGTCCGACGAACCGACGATCGAGAACGTTGACCTTGTGACTTACATCCGTCGCCTGGGCCGAGACCTCGCTGAAGAGCTCGGCGAGGAGGAGCAAATGGATCTGTGGCGGCAACGACTGTCGGTACTTGATGGCCCTACTGATTGACTGACTTGTGCAAGTCCTTCAGCAGAAGGAACAACTGCAAGGGATCGATTGGCGATGGCTCGAACTCAGCCTGGGCCAGGTAGAAGTCCCGTGCCTCGTCGTCCTTGGCGTGGATGAGTAGCGCTTTGACGCCGATCTCGTCCGCTGCGTTCGAGACGCGCACAAGTGCGTCACGCAGGAGTCCACGGCCAAGCTTCCGGCCTTGATGATCTTCGTGCACGGCCAGGCGGGCGAGAACGATGACCGGGATTGGGTGCCGCGGCACGCCCTTCGTCATCCTGGCGGGCGCGTCCTGATGGTCCACGCCACCCGTAGCCAGCGAGTAGAAGCCAACGACCTCGTCTGAGTCGTCGACCGTTGTCACGAACGTGGTGGTCATGCCGGCATGCTGGTTGATCAACGAGTAGCGCTTGAGCCAGTCGTCCAGGGGTTGACGCCCGCACCGGAACCCAGACACTTCATGGTCGGGGCTCAGCCGGGCAGGTTCCCGATACGACGTCACGTCTGCGGCTCGAATGGCGAGTCTTCGTTGAGCAGCTCCTGGAGCCTTGGCTTGAACACAGCCGGTCGCTCAAGGGCAGCTTCGAACGCTTGCCAAGCGTCATCGCTGACAGCGAAGTATCGGCGATCTGCGAGCACATGCTCGGCGGTCGCAGTCGCGCTGTCTAGAACGAACTCGCTCATGCTCTTGTCTACTGCCTGCGCTGCCTGACGGATCAGCTTGTCCTGCTTAGCCGAGGTTCGGATGTTGAGCCGTGAGTCGCGTACGGGACGGGCAGCTGCGGCTTCCTCATTAGGCATGAAGGACTCCTTCCACAGAATGTGAACCCAATGTACTCACAGACCCTTGCGTTAAGCAACCCGTGTCTGTACATTGTGAGTACACGCGACGTAGTTCTGTCGACCACGTCCAGCTCCCCAAGCCTAGGAGAACCATGCGAGACCCGAAGAAATCCGGCCACCCCGGAACCAAGGCCCAGCACACCTCTACCTCCCGGCCCGAGGCGCACCATGAACGTCTCTGAGTGCATCGTGCGCAACGACCTCGTCCCCGACGACCGCTACAGCGGCTTCTGGGACTCGATCGTCGTTGACCCGACCATCAAGCAGCAGCTGGTCCGCTCGGTGGCCCTCGGGCTCAACCTGCGCACCAAGCTCCCGTTCCACGCCACCGCGCTGCACGGGCTTGCGCTCCTGACCGGCCCGCCCGGGACCGGCAAGACCACACTGGCGCGCGGCTCGGCGCACAAGGTCGCCAGTCTGATGCCCGACTCCAAGGCCCGGTTCATCGAGGTCAACCCCCACGGCCTGATGAGCGCGGAGCACGGACAGAGCCAGCAGCGGGTCTCCAAGCTCCTCGCCGAGCACATCCCCGACCTCGCCCTCGACGGACTCCCGACGATCGTGCTCCTCGACGAGGTCGAGTCCATGGCCGTTGCTCGTGGCGCCGCGTCCCTGCAGGCGAACCCGGCCGACGTGCATCGGGCGACCGACGCCGTGCTCACCGCCCTCGACGACGTGGCGATCAAGTCGCCCCACATCTTCACCGTGGCGACCAGCAACTTCATCGAGGCGCTCGACGGTGCCTTCGTGTCCCGCGCCGACCTTGTCGTCGAGGTGCCCCTGCCCGGCAAGGAGGCCGTGAACACGATCCTCGCCTCCACCCTGACGGACTTCGCCGAGGCCTTCCCGGCCCTGGAGAAGGTCGCACAGGACCCCCGTCTTGCCGAGGTCGCCGACCTTCTCGTCGGCCAGGACGGACGCGGGCTGCGCAAGCTCGTCTCCGCCGCGATGCTCACGCGGAACGAGACGACCATCGACCCGAACGAGCTGACCATTGGGGACCTCCTGGTCGCCGCAGGGGCACTGGCATCGCGGTCGACCACGCCGGGTAAGGAGCGCAGCTGACATGGAGCGCACCCGCAAGTTCGCCGCATCGCCGGTCAGGCCGGCGAACGCGACCTGGACGCAGATCAAGGACCTGCTCGCCGAGTCGCTCGAGCGCAGTGCGGCGGTGCCGGACAGCACCGTCGCCACCGCGCTTGGCCCTCTCGACGGTCTCGTGCCCTCTCTCATCGCCAGCGGCTACCTGGCAACCGAGCCGCTGGTCGTCGTCGCCGGGGACCTGCGGCTCAACCTGTATGCCGTCCGCGGTGACGCCGCGTTCGACGTCGAGGAGAACCTCGGCCCGGTCCCCGGAGCGGCCAGCAGCTCCGCGAACTGGCGGATGTATGTGCCGTCACCGGTCCACCTGCGCGACACAGTCGCTGAGGCGTGCACCGGACAGGACCACCTGATCTCCGGCAAGCCGCCCGCCGCCACAGAGGCCGCCGATTCCGGGAGCGCCAGCCGGATCTACGCCATCGACCCCGCCGCGCTGCGGCAGATCTGAGCCGACCATGACGAGCACCTCCGTCGGCGTCCACGCCACGACCAGGACGCACACGGCCAACCACCTCTCCGACGTCATCATGTCCTCCATCGGTGACATCCTCACCACCCTGGGGATCAGCACCAGCCGCTTCTACAAGGACTGGAGCCAGGACTTCACCGCCATCAGCAACTGGATCGAGGAAGGCACCCTGAAGACGGTCGCGCTGGAATGCCACCGCCCCGACGGGACCGTCAAGCCGGTCTTCGACTTCGACGTCACCTACGCGCCCGGCGGGGTCGGCGACCGCAAGTTCACCGCGGACAACGCCTCGCTCCTGAAGTACATGGCCAAGCTCGAGCGGGTCCCCGCTGGCACGACCTACAGGCTGGTGTGCTCTTTCAACTCGACCTGGCACTCCGATCAGGTCGGCTGGAGTCCGGGCAGCAAGGCTTCGACGAGCGGTCTGCGTATCCGCACCGTCGGCACGCTCGCCGGCGGGCCTGACGCCACCGCTACCACCCGCATCCACTCCTGAGACGAGAAGCACTATGACCATTGTCGACGACGCGTTCTCCGGGCTGAAGTCCAATCTCGAGATCACCTCGGCAGAGCAGGCACTCGCCCAGAGCCGACACATCCTCATCCGCGACCACGTGAAGACCCGGTGGACCCTGACCGCCGACTTCATCACCGGAAGCTACGACCGCCACACCAAGACCAAGAAGCTCAAGGACGTCGACCTGTTCGTCGTCATCGACCCCGACGGCGACCAGGGACACTTGGCCAAGGGCACCGGGACGGGCGCGGTCGACGCGCTTGCGGAGATCCTCGCCACCCGGTGGAGCGTCACCACAGACGACACCGTGGTCACCGTCTCCTACGCCGATGAAGACGTCGCCTCCTACGAGATCGCGCCGGCGTTCGCCACCGAGAACGGCTACAAGATCCCCAACGGCACCGGGTGGATGGAGACCAACCCCAACAAGCATGCCGAGATGGTCACCGCCAAGAACAAGGCCTGCGGCGGCAAGTTCGTCCCGCTGGTCAAGATGATCAAGGGCATGAACCGCGAGGCCGGTGAACCCATCAGCCCGTCGTTCCTCATCGAGGTCATGGCCCTTGAGCTCGTCGAAGCCCCGCTGGGCAGGTACCAGGACGAGGTCCGCTTTTTCCTGGCTGCGGCCGCCGACGCCGCGCTCCAAGACTGGCCCGACCCGGCCCGGCTGGGGCCCGACGTCAACGGCGACGTCTCGTCTTGGGAGCGGACCGCGTACCAGAACGCCTTCCGGTCCTGGCTCGCCGTCGCGGAGGAGGCCATCTTGCTGGAGAACGAGGGCCGGGAGCGCGCCGCGGTCAGCACGTGGAAGACCCTGTTCGGCTCCCGGATGCCCGGCTGATGGCCAGTGTCACCGAGCACGAGCCTGGGCCGATCAACTTGCGTCAGGAAGACCCGCACGCCCAGCGGCTCCTCGCTGGCCAGTCCCGCCTGTACAGCGACGCCAAGCACATCCGGAGGTTCCGGTTGCCGGTCACCTTCGGCCTCGCGGCTCTCAGCGTCCTGGCCGGCTTGGCGTTCCCGGACGCTCGCCCCGCCCTGGGCCTGGCTGGCGCCCTGGTCAGCCTGGGATGGTCCGCCCTGGCGTTCGGCCCGGAGCGGCGCAAGCGGATGACGGCGGCCGCAACCCAGGAGGAGTTCGACTGCTACGTCTTCGACCTGCCGTGGAAGTCGAGCGCCGTCGACCATCCGTCGGCCACGACAATCGCCGAGGCCGCCGGCCGCTACAAGGGGAACCGGCTCGCCGGCTGGTACCCCAGGACCGGACCACTTCCGCGGCCGTTGGACGTCCTGGTGTGCCAGCGTAGCAACCTGGGCTGGGGCACCGCCGCACACCGCCAGTACGCAACGTTCCTCACCGGAGTCCTGGTCGCGCTCTTCCTCATGGTCGGCATCGTGATCTGGCTAGTTGACGACGGCATCTTCATCGTCCTCCCACTCGCTGCGCCTGCGAAGGATCTCTTCGAGCTGGGCCGCGAACACCGGACCAGCGCGGAGTCGAAAGACAACGCCGAGGCGAAGGCTCGCAAGGTCTGGGACCAGGCGCTCGCGGACCCGTCGGCTGTGACGCTCTCAGACTGCCGCGATATCCAGGACCTGATCCTGACCACGCGCCGCAACAACGCCAGCGTCCCAGACTGGTTCGACAACCGCCGCCGTAACACTTACGAGACGAGCATGCGGCAGAGCACCGAGCACTACATCGAACAAGCCATCGCTGCCGGCCGGGCCTGGACGACTGAGTAGGACTCGACAGTTCGAGGGCACTGAGAGCTCGAAGCGTCCGATTCTGCTGAACTGAGTGCGTCATACCGGCTCCCGCGAATGCCCATATGGCTCAGGTTCTGCCCGTGTTGCGGTATCGCTGGATGTCGGTGTTGAGACGGTTCAGCATTGTTTCTGCCGTGGCGGTCGGATCGGTCGTGGTTCGTTCTGTGCCGGGGTGTTCGCTGGATGCGTGGTCGGGTACGTGACGGTGGAGCCATCGTCGCTCGATGCCGGCGTCGGGGTGCAACGTGGCATAGGAGAAGGTCGACTGGCTTCCGCCCGCGGCAGGTCGTTGTTGCCGGATCGCCAGGACTTGGTCGAGGTCGAGACGCGGCCGGGGGTCATGGTCGGGGTGCCAGAAGATGTGGCGGTGGGCGGTCTCCATCACGGTTTCGTTGAGGGGGATGGTGATGGGTGCACCGTTCGGGTCGATCTTGTGGTCGATGGTCAGGTCGCGGGCTTGGGGGCGCTGGATCGGTATGAGGAGGTATCGGTGGGGATCGAGTGGCAGGTAGATGTCCCAGTACGACGCGGCGCGTAGTTGATCTGAATCGTCCTGTGCATTCATGATTTGGACCGGTGCGTCACTGGTGAGGAGGCATGGCGTGGAGTAGCCGACGCCCCATGCGCGCCTGTAGATGGTCGCCGCTAGCGGTGCGACGTTCTCGGCTATGTACCGGATGTGGTGGTTGGCGCTGGCGATTGATCGTGGCGGATCGAGGGGGCTGCCGTCGAGGTTCCATAGGCGCTCGCGTTGCCGGGGTGTCCGCAGTATCTGGGCTGCGATCCACCAGGACATCGCTAGGCGATGGGCTGGTCTCGGTGGCCAGGGCCGAGGCAACGCGTCGGCAGCCGGTGAGCCTTCGTCTTTGTCGAGGAGCGCTCGAAAGGCGGTCGTCGCTTCGCTCTCGATGATGCTGAGGAACTTCTCCGTGTGATGGTGCTCGACACCTTCAGGCGTCGTGCCCCAGTAGAAGCCCTTCTCAGATCCGATGTTGCGAGTGCTTGCGGGGAACTCACTCCGAGGGTTGTCGGCGGGTGCTGCGATGAGTTGGTGGCCGCCTCGACCAGAACGCGGGACGGCCCACCGCCGCAGGTACATCTGCGGCACGAAGTGGTCGTTGGTTGCCCGCGCTTTGTCGCCCATGATGTTTCCTCTCGGATACCGACCCGAGTCAATGAGTATGGTGGACGGCGGTGACATGCGTCTGAGGTCAAAGGCGAGTTATTCACATGCCAAGACGGCCGGATTGAGAACGGCGGCGTCATGATTCGCCATTTACGACCCCGTCTCTACGCATCGAACGCCCTGCCCCTGGACGCGCCGCCCATCCTGCCCCGCATGCTTTGATGGACGGTAACCGGGCAGGCCAAAGGCGCCTGCTAGGGAAATGCGGCGAGAGGACGAGCTGCCTTGTGAGGCGGATTTGATGACAGGTCCGTTGTGCGGCCTGATGGGGCTCCCTATTGGGTGAGGACACCAAGGAGGGAGATCGCTCGTGAACGAGTACATGACTACGGCTGAGGTGGCGGAGCTATTGCGGGTCCCCGCAGAGACGGTGCGCTACTGGCGCTATATCGGCAAGGGGCCCAAGAGCTTCCGGCTTGGCGGCCGCCGCGTGTTGTACGCCAGAGAGGACGTTGAAGCGTTCGTCGCGGCGGCACGGGCCGAGGGCGCAGCCTAGGTAGGCCCGTGCTGACTCGGCGCGGGCGCGACAGGTGTTCGAAGATCAAGTTCGACCGCTTTACGACCACAAAACTACTCGACATGTCCAACGGGCGCCAGCGGCGATCAACTGCATCGTGCCAGGTCACCCAGCCAAGCCAACGGCTACCAACGCGCACTTCGTGCACCTGATCGAAGGTTGGGGGTTCGAATCCCTCGGGGCGCGCCCATCGACGGTGGCTGGTCAGAGCGATCTGACCAGCCGCTTTGTCGTTGTGCGGCCCCACTTTGCGACCGTGTTCACGTCTCCGTGATGCACGACATTGTGATGTGATGGCGAACGGACAGACAGGTGGTCACGGTGGCTCCGCACAACCAGACATTGACGACACAGGAGGCGGCGGATCTGCTGGGGGTGAGTCGCCCGACGGTGGTGCGGTTGCTGGAGAACGGTGAGATCCCGTACTCGCAGCCGGGGCGGCACAGGCGTGTGCTGCTCCGCGACCTCCTGGACTTTCAAGAACGACGGCGTCATGAGCGCCGAGCGGCGCTGGATGAGTTGACGGAGATCTCCGAAGACGCCGGAGCGTACGAGGCCACTGCGACGCCGCGGCGTACACGGTGATGTGCCATGGCCGTTCGAGTTTTTGCTGGACACCTGTGTGCTGTATCCGGCGTACCTGCGGGGCACGCTCCTGGGCCTGGCGGAAGTCGATTTCGCCGACGCAATCCGGCCATACCTCGCGTGAAATGGTCACTCACGTTCAGCCAGGATGTCGCCGATGTACGAGGCGGCGTCGCGCCCGCCTCGGCCCATGCCGAGTGACCTCGGCAGCGGTCGTTGCCGCTTCGGCGCAGGTAGAGTTAGCGAGCCACCGAGTTTGGGGTGTCGTTCGGGCGATTCAGTGCGCGGCCTGAAACGGCCCCGGAAGGCAGCCGGCGTCGTCCCGGTGCGGTGCTGGAAGTACTTGGAGAAGTTGGACGGATCGTCGAAGCCGAGTTGGTCGGCGATCCGTGCGACCGAGTCGGGTCCGTGGGCGAGGAGGCGTTTGGCTTCGAGCACGACGCGCTCGTCGATGAGCTGCTTGGCGCTGAGGCCGGTGTTCTCACGGGCGAGTCGGTTGAGGGTGCGGGTCGAGTAGCCCAGGCGGGCCGCGTAGTCGGCGACCTTGTGCCTGGTGCGGAAATTCGCCTCCAGCTCGTCGCGGAACCAGACGAACACTTGGTGCATGGGCGGGCGGTGGCTGCCGGCCTCCGGTTCGGCCATGACGAGCAGGAGCAGCGCCGCGGCGAGAGCACGGGCCAAGGCTGCGTCACGGACGTCCGCGGTCGACGGTGCCGGTGTCGCGGCGGTGGCCTGCGCGGCGTCGAGGGCGGCTGCCACGGGCGTGCCTGCGACCGTGGCGGCGGCCCAGTGGTTGGGGGTGACCGCACCCGCCGACCGGATCAGCTCCCACGTACCGGTGTCGATCGCGGACGGGGTGAACAGGAAGACCGGGCCCTCGATGTCGTCGATGGCACCCCACTGCTGCACCTGGCCGGCGCGCACCCAGATGAGGTCGCCGGGTTCGAGCGGGTACCCGGTGAAGTCGACGGTGTGTACGGTGCCGCCCGACTCGACACGGATCAGCAGGTCGAAGTCGAGGCGCTGGGGTGCGATGAACTCGCGCGGGCCGCCGCGTACCCGCATGCGAGCCAGTGAGGTGAGCTCGATCTCTCCGGTCACACCGGGCGGTGGCACATACCGGACGGGCCGGATGGCGTCGGGGGACATCGTTCCCATTTTTACCATGTTACGTCGCGCCGCTACCGTGAAAACCGCAGGCCAGGTCCCTAGGCTTCGAGCATGACGGTGAAATTGACCTATGTGTTCGACGCCTACTGCGGCTGGTGCTACGGCTTCGGCCCGGCGGTCCGCGGCTTCGCCGCCGCCAACGCCGGGCGAGTCGAGCTCGACGTCGTCAGCGGGGGCCTGTTCACCGGAGCCCAGGTTGTGCCGATCGGCACCATGACGTACGTGGCAGGAGCCAACGCGCGCATCGCCGCGTTGACCGGTGTCCAGTTCGGGCCCGGCTACCACAAAGCTCGTGGCCGACGGCCGCTTCGAGATGGATTCCACGGCCGCCGCCGCCGGGTTCGCCGCGCTGCGGGCGGCGGCTCCCGGCCGAGCCCTGGAATCGGCGGAGGCGATGCAGCGGGCGTTCTACTTCGACGGGCTGAGCCTGTCGGAGGTGTCGACCTACCGTCACATCGCCCAGCAGCAGGGCCTGGACGCCGACGCGGTCGTGACCGGGTTCGCCTCGCCCACAGGCCGGACCGCGGCGGCACAGGACTTCACGCGCGCGGCCCGGCTCGGGGTCACTTCCTACCCGACCCTGTTGCTGCACACCGACACCGGCGTGATCAGGCTCGGCGGTCCCGCGTCCACGGCCACTCAGCTCACCAACGCGATCGACCGGCACCTCGCCCATTCCGAATAAACAACAACAGTCCGAAGGGACACAGCAATGAGCAACCTCACCTACAAGATCATCGACGCGGCCGACAGCTCGCTCAACAAGACGAGCACGCTGGTCACGGGTGACACGGAGTCCATCGTGGTGGACGCGACCTTCACCCGGGCCGACGGGCACCGGATCGTCGCCGAGGTCCTCGACTCCGGCAAGCGGTTGACCACCGTGCTGATCACCGCCGGTGACCCGGACTTCTACTTCGGCGCCGAGGTCGTCGCCGACGCCTTCCCCGAGGCGGTGTTCGTGGCACCGGCCAACGTCATCGACCACATCCGCGAGACCTATGAGAAAAAGCTGGGCGCCTGGGCACACCTCGGAGCCAACCTCCCCACCCGGCTGGTCGACATCGCGCCGCTGACCACGCCGTCGGTCACCGTGGACGGCGTCGAACTCGAGGTGCGCCACGGCAGCGAGGCTCTCGGCGACCGTGCCTGGTACGTCTTCGAACCGGCGGGACGCGCTCTGCTCGGCGGTGTGCTGCTGTTCGAAGGGCTGCACGTGTGGACCGCCGACACCCCCACAGTCGGAGAGCGCACGGAATGGCTCCGTTTCCTCGACAGCGTTGAAGCGCTCAACCCCGCCTTCGTCGTCGCCGGCCACCGCGTCGCCGGCGCGCCCACCGACACGACCGCGATCCGGCACACCCGCGAGTACCTGCGGTACTTCGAGAAGACCGTTGCCGACGCCGCCGACGCCGCAGCGGCCGAGGAAAGCCTGTTGGCCGCCTACCCGGACGCCGGGCTCCGGATCGCCGCCTCGCTGGGCACCAAGGTCGCGAAGGGAGAGATGACGTGGGGCTGAGCCCGGCCGACGACACGGCACCGGCCGCCGTGGTCCGGCGACAGTACCTCGCCTCCGCCGCGGGCGACCTTACCGCCCTGCGGGCGACCCTCGCCCCCGACGTGGAGTGGACTGAGATGGCCGGGTTCCCGCTCGCCGGCACCTACCGCACACCCGAGGGCGTGACGAGCGAGGTGATGGAGAAACTGGCGCAGGACTGGGACGACTGGGTCGTCCACGACGACACCTACGTCGCGGACGGCGAGGACGTCGTCGTCCTGGCCCGCTATACCGCGACCCACAAGGCGACCCGCAAACCCCTGAACGTTCGGGTGGCACACCACTTCACGGTGCGTGGCGGGTTGATCGTCCGGTTCGAACAGTTCGTCGACACCGCGCTGGTCCGCGACGCGATCACCCCATGATTCGGCACGGCGCCCGCGGACCCGAGTTTGATCATCGCAGCTGACGTAGGTGCGGGACGTGGGATCTCGCCACGGTATCGGTCTCCTTCACCGCCCCGTCAGGGCAGCGAGGTGGATGCGGCATGTCACACGTAGGCGGGTCTGTCTCGTCTCAGGTCTGAGAGGACAAAGCCGAGGTCGGAAGGGTGTGATGGGCATGCGGGTGTTCGTGGCAGGTGGCACCGGCGTCCTGGGACGGCGCCTCGTGCCGCAGTTGGTTGCCCGGGGACACCACGTCACCGCGACGACGACCAGCGCCGCCAAGCTGGACGTCCTGGCCCAGATGGGCGCGGAAGCGGTCGTTGTCGATGGGCTCGACCCCATGTCGGTCGGTGAGGCCGTGGCGCAGGCTCAGCCGGACACGATCGTGCATCAGATGACCGCCCTGTCCCTGACGCACGCAGGCAAGCCGGATCTGCGGCACCCGGACCGATACTTCGCCGCCACCGTCCGGTTGCGGACCGAAGGGACGGACAACCTGCTGGCCGCGGCCGAGGCGACCGGCGTATCGCACATCGTCGCGCAGGGCTTCGGGAGCTTCAACGGAATCCGCGAGGGCGGATGGGTGAAGACCGAGGACGACCCGTTGGATCCGGGTCCGGCGAAGGCTCCGAAGCTGGCGGAGGCGTTGCGGTATCTCGAGGACGCGGTCGTCAAAGCCGGCGGCGTGGTGTTGCGGTACGGCGCGCTGTATGGACCCGGTGCCACCGACGATCAGGTCGACCTGGTGCGGAAACGGAGGTTTCCGCTCGTCGGGCGTGGCACCGGTCATTTCTCCTGGGTGCACCTCGATGACGCGGCAAGCGCTACGGTGCTGGCTGTGGAGCACAAATCGACCGGCGTCTTCAACATCGTCGACGACGAGCCGGCCCCGGCCAGCGAGTGGCTGCCGTATCTGGCTGAGTGCGCGGGCGCGAAGCCACCGATGCGCGTGCCGAAGTGGCTGGCCAGGCTGCTCGCCGGGGAGATGGCGGTGATCATGATGACCGAAGGCCGAGGCTTCTCCAACGCCAAGGCCAAACGGGAGCTCGGTTGGGAGCCGCGCTATCCGTCGTGGCGCCGGGGTTTCAAGGAAGTGCTGGCATGACTCGGGTCGATGAGTTCGAGGAGCTTCGGCCGCTGCTGTTCTCGATCGCCTACCGGCTCCTGGGTAGCGTGAGCGAGGCCGAAGACGCGGTCCAGGAGACCTGGCTGCGCTATGAGGCGTCCGCGACCCAGCCGACGTCCGTGAAGGCGTTTCTCTCGGCGACGGTGACCCGGATCTCGATCGACGTGCTGCGCTCGGCCCGCGTCCGGCGGGAGACGTACGTCGGCCAATGGCTCCCGGAGCCGTTGCTCGACGACCCGTACGAAGATCCGCAGCGTTCGGCGGAGTTGGCCGACTCGGTATCGATGGCGGCCTTGCTGCTGCTTGAGCGGCTCAGCCCGCTTGAGCGGGCGGTGTTCGTGCTGCGAGAGGTGTTCGGGTTCGGCTTCGCGGATGTCGCCTCAGCGGTGGGGCGCTCGGAGGCGGCGTGCCGTCAACTCGCGGTGCGAGCGCGCCGGCACATGGATGACGGCCGGCCTCGATTCGAGGCGGACCGTCGTGAGCGCGATCAGCTCGCGCAGCGGTTCCTGGTCGCCTTCACTGAAGGTGACGTCGACGGCCTGCGAGATCTCCTTGCCGCCGACGCCCAGATGGTTGGCGACGGCGGCGGCAAGGCTCCACAGTTCGCCAGGCCTATCGTCGGTGCGGACAAGGTGGCGCGGGCGCTTGCCGCGACAGTGCCGCTGCTCCTCCGGGTCGAGGTCACGGTGGAGCCACGCGAGGTGAACGGCCAGCCCGGCGCGATCTTCCGCGACCGGGACCGCAAGATCATCAACACCATGGCGTTCGACATACTCGACGGCCGGATACAGACGATCCGTTCCGTGATCAACCCCGACAAGCTCGGGCATGTGGGGCCGGTGGGTGACGCCTGGGCGGTCGCCCGTGCGGCTCAAAGCGTTCGTCGCCCGCCGGCCTGACCCGGAAGTCCGCCACGAGGGTCGTCAACCACTGTTGACGAAGCTCTATGGGGTCAACTACTGTTGACGCATGGATGTGGAGCAACTGCGAGACCTGGTGGTGACCACGGCCGATGAGGATCCGTTGGTGGGCCTGGCGGCCGTGGCGCGGATCGGCGCGGAGATGGAACGGGCCGAGGCCGTACTCGTCCGCCGCGCACGCAACAAGGGCGCGACCTGGTCGGAGATTGCCGACGTCCTTGGTGTCTCCAAGCAGGCGGTGCACAAGAAGCACGGCGGTCGCCGCATCTTGGGCGGCCAGCCATGACCGATGCGCTGTACGGCGATGGCCCGCTCGCCAGCCGGCTGAGAGAGCTGCCGGCCTCTCGTCACCCCGTCGTCGCGGCCTGTGTGGTGTCGCCGGAGGGCGTGTCCGTCGCGAGCCGTGGCGCGGGACTTGACGCCGACTTCGAGATCGGCTCGATCTCCAAGGGGATCACCGGGCTGCTCTACGCCGACGCGATCGTCCGAGGTGAGGTCAACTCCGATTCGACCCTCGGCGAGCTGTTACCGCTAGGTGACGTGCCTGCCGCGCGGCTGCCGTTGGATGCCCTCAGCACGCACACGTCAGGCCTTCCCCGCCTGCCGAGATCGGCACAGCCATGGCGGCGCACGGTCGCTCTGTGGCGGCACGGAACGAATCCGTATGGCGAGAACCTCGCGCAGCTGCTGGACCAGGCGCGCGACGTCCGGGTCGGAACCCCGCGGCCGCGCTACTCCAACTTGGGCTTCGAGTTGCTGGGTCATGCCGTCGCGCGCGCCGCTGGCACCGGCTACGCCGAGCTCGTACAGCGCCGCATCGTAGGTCCACTCGGACTTGAACGTTGCTACGTGCCGGCCGGCCCGGATGAGCTCCGGCCAGGGGCACTTGCGGGGCGAAGCCGGCGTGGGCGGGTGCGGGAGCCCTGGACGGGCGAAGCGATCGGGCCGGCGGGCGGCGTCCGGGCGTCTATCGCCGACATGGCTCGCCTTCTCGCGTCGCTGCTCGACGGCTCGGCTGCGGGCGTCGCCGCGCTCGATCCCGTCGCCCCTTTCGGCCGCGGTGCGCGGATCGGTGCCGCGTGGATCACGATGGTCGTGAAGGGGCGGCCCATCACCTGGCACAACGGAGGCACGGGTGGCTTCCGATCGTGGCTCGGGGTCGATCGGGCGGCTGGGGCTGGCGTCGTCGTCCTGTCCGCCACGTCCGTGTCGGTCGATCGGTACGGTCTCGCCTTGCTGCTGGAGCGAGCCACGTCGGCACACCAGGGAGCGGGAGAGTCCCGGTAGAGGTATCCCGCGGCCGGTCAGTCGTCGATGGCGGGTGGCTCGTGTTCGGTGTCGGTCGGCCGTGGAGCGGATCTACGCGTCCTGCCGAAGTCCTCGCCGTCCGGGCCCCAGCCCGCATACCAGTCCGAGTGGTCCCTCCAGCCGCTGGCCAGCACGTGAAGGAACGGCTCGTCTCGGAGGAACGGATTCGGCGACTCGCGGCGGGCTATGCAGTCGCGGGCGATTTCTCGCCGATCGTAGATCCGCACCAGTACTTTCGACGGGTCGCGTTCGGTGGCATGCCATCCCTCGTCATCGCAGCTGCACACCAGGGGTGCCAGCGCGAACTGCTCGGCCTCGTCGAAGATCATGGTGGAGTCGGGAGCCAGCGCGATAAGTTCGCCGCCCTCGCCCGCATCCAGAGATGCGCCGGCGGCGATCGCCTGCAGCGTTGCTGCTTCGGCCTCGTCGAGCCTCCGCATCACGAACTCTGCGGGGTCGGGAGACCATCTCAAACGCGAACCCATGACCACAAAGTACTCCCACGGTCCTTATAGGTTCTATACGTAGCTCATGATCAACAACTATGGGAGTGCAGAAGGCCGTATATGTCCGCGAAGAGGATGTCCAGCTGTGGCGGCGCGCGGAGGCGTACGCGAAGGCGCGGCGGCTGAGCATGTCTGCACTGGTGATGACGGCGCTCGAGCAGTTCCTCGCCGACGCCGGCGATACCCCCGTGCCGCGGCCTCGCGGCGGCGCCGATGGCGCTCCGGAGGCCGGGCAGTCCGAGGCTCAACGTGACGCCCCGTGAGTCAGGAGTCGGGCCAGGGATATCCGGACGTGATCGCGGTCAGCCGGACCACGGTGTCGAACAGGGCGTCGCGTCCCTCAGGTCCGATGAAGCTGAAATGGCCGTACGTCTCCAGCGTGACAAAGCCGTGCAGCATGGACCAGGCGGTCAAGCAGGCCTGGAAGAACTCCGGTGGCAACGGCCCCGCGCCCGCCGGGGTCATGACCTCGTCCTCGTCCTTTGCCGGCTTGTGTAGTGAGGGATGTGCCTGGGCGATGATCGGTGAACCCAGCATGCCGCGCTGGTCGGCGTCGAGGAACATCGCCTTCAGCTGCATCATCGCACGTTGGGCCGCCTCCGTCGTCGGTCCCTCCTCGGGGGCGATGTAGCCGGGCACCGGCAGGCCGAAGATCAGCGCGAAGCGCTGCGGGTCGCGGTTGGCCCACGCACGGTACGCCGCGGCGACGGCGTAGAAGCGGCCAGGCAGGTCTTCAGGGTCGACCGCTTCCCGGGCGTCGGCGACCTTGTCGCCGAGATCGTCGTACGCGTCGACGATCATCGCGGTCAGCAGCTCGTCCCGGTCGTTGAAGTATCGATACAGCGCTGGAGCGGTCATGCCCATCTCGCGAGCGATGTCGGAGAACCTCAGGTCGGTCCGGCCTTGCTCGTGCATCAGCCGTAGGGCCGTCTCCTTGATCTCCTCGATGGTCGCGGCACGGGCGCGCTCCCGCCGGGACGGTCGCGCCTCGGATGCGACGTCCGGCGGCTCGGACGCGCCGGGTCCGGTCTGCGATGTGTCCACGTGACGTGTCTCCTCAGATGAACGTTCGGTTAAGCATCGTTACAGAAGTGAAGGCCCTTGACAAGTTCGAGTGTACTGGCGAATAGTTATGAGCCATAACAGATGTGACTGCGCATTAGCTACGTCACGCTCCATCTCGGCACTAACAGGGGATCACCATGAGTACCTCCACCTCCACGCCTGACCGGAGGGAGCCCGCACCGCCACGGCCTGGACCGCTCGGCAGACTCGCCGGCGTGGCGTTCCGTCGTCGGGGCCGTGTGGTCGTCGGCTGGATCGTCGCGATCGCCGCCGCCGTCGGACTCTCCGCCGCGTTCGCCGGTGATTTCGCGGCCGACTACTCCGCGCCAGGTTCCGACTCCAAGCAGGCACAGGACCTGCTCAGCGACCGGTTCCCCGCCTTCGCCGGGGACACCGTGGACGTCGTGGTCCGCGCCGACGATGTCACCTCTGCGGACGTGCGGGCCGACGTCGACGAACTGCTCGGCGAACTTGCCGCGGCCGATCACGTGGCCTCGGTGGGCGACCCGTACCAAGAGCCGGGCGGCGTCTCCGAGGACGGGCGGACCCTCATCACGCAGCTCAGATTGACCTATGAGAACGGGGCGAACGTCCCGCACGAAGCCAGTGAACAGTTGCTGGCGGCGGCCGACGAGGCGGAGCGCCCCGGCCTTGACGTGGCGCTCGGCGGGCAGTCGATCCAGCTCGCAGAGCAGGGCGAAATCGGTTCCGAGGGCATCGCGCTGGTCGCCGCGGCCTTCATTCTGCTGTTCACCTTCGGCTCCGTGGTGGCCGCCGGGCTGCCGCTGTTGGTGGCGATCTCGGGCCTCGGCGTCAGCGCCATGGCGACGGGTCTGGTCGCCGCCGTGATCGACGTACCGGACTGGTCGACCGCGCTGGCCACCATGCTGGGCATCGCGCTGGGGATCGACTACGTGCTGCTCATGGTCACCCGCTATCGCGAATGGAGGCTCGTGGGCCTGGACTCGGAGCGGGCCACCGTCGCGACCCTGGATACCGCTGGGCGTGCGGTGCTGGTGGCCGGTACCACCGTCGTCGTCAGCATGCTCGGCCTGTTCGCGATGGGGCTGTCGTTCATGCGCGGCGCCGCCGCGGTGACGATCGTCGCCGTCGTGATCGTGATGGTCGCGGCGGTGACCCTCTTCCCCGCGCTGCTCGGATACCTCGGCACCCACATCGAGAAGCTGCGGCTGCCGCTGGGGCGGCGCAGGCAGGCGCAGGTCGCCGAGGGCGGCCATGTGGCGGCCTCACGGGGGTGGACGTGGTGGGGCCGCGTCGTCGACCGGCACAGCGCGATCGCCACGGTCGTCGGGGTCGCGGTCCTGCTTGCGCTGGCGGCCCCGTTCCTCGGTGCCCGGTTCGGGTTCCCCGACGCCGGCAACGAGGCGGAGGAGAAGTCCGTCCGGCATGCCTACGACATGACCGCCGAGGCGTTCGGCAGCGGGGCCAACGGGCCGCTGCTGCTTGCCGCCGATATCTCCGGCTCCGACGCCGCCGCCCTCGAGTCCGTCGCCCAGCAGATCGCCTCGACCGAGGGCGTGGCCTCAGTGAGCCCGCCGGTGTTGAACGAGGCCGGGGATACTGCCGTGTTCACCGTGATTCCGACGACGGGTCCGCAGGACGACGCCACGGCGGACCTGGTGCACACGCTCCGCGACGACGTGGTTCCGGTGGCGACCGACGGAACCGGGCTGGAGATCTACGTCGGCGGCATCACGGCGACGAACATCGACTCGACGGACAACGTGGTCGACCGGCTGCCGCTGCTGATCGGCGGCGTGGTGCTGCTGTCGATGGTGTTGCTGCTGGTGGCGTTCCGTAGCATCGCGATCCCGATCACCGCGGCGGTGATGAACCTGCTCTCCGTCGCGGCGGCCTATGGCGTGGTCGCGCTGGCTCTCGACGGGGGCTGGTTCGGTCAGTTGATCGGCATCGACACGGCGACACCGATGCCGGCGTTCATCCCGGTACTGATCTTCGCCGTACTGTTCGGGCTCTCGATGGACTACGAAGTGTTCCTCATGAGCCGGATGCGCGAGTCCTGGGTGCGGAGCGGAAGCAACGCGCGGGCCATCGTGGAAGGGCTGACGGGGACCGGACGGGTGATCACCGCGGCCGCCGCGATCATGATCGCCGTGTTCGCCGCCTTCATCCCCAGCGAGGAGGTGTTCCTCAAGGTGATCGGTGTAGGCATGGCCGCCGCGATCCTGGTGGACGCCACCGTCGTGCGGATGCTCTTGGTGCCCGCGGTGATGCACCTGTTCGGCCGGCGCAACTGGTGGCTGCCGGCGTCGTGGGAGCGGCGGCTGCCGCAGTTGCACGTCGAAGGCCGTCCCGAGGTGCACATGCCCGCGCCCGCGGAGAAGGACCTGCAGCCGGTCAGCTGACCGCCCCTCCCTCCCCATGATCATGAACACTTTCCGTTCACATAGCACGGTTCGTGTTCATGATCATGGTCGAGGGGCGGGGTCAGTCCTTGCGTTCGAAGGTCTCGACCGGTCGGCCTGGGCGCCAGAGCTGGATCAACATCCCGGTCCGGCTCTCGTTCAGGCCGGCCAGCACGACGTCGTCGATCTCCATCAGGAACAGATGGAACGCCCCCGGTGCATTGACGGGATGCTCGAGATACTCGTCGAACCGCTCCGGCGGAACCTCCACCGCACGGCCGGAGATCCTCGCGTCGCCGCCCTCCATGGACCCGTCGCCCGGGTTGGAATGCAGCGCATAACGCGGATCCCGCTGCAGGTCTTTCGCCTTCATCGCGTTGAGCATCGAGCCGATGGTCAGGTGATCGCCGTGGAAATCGACCTCGGTGCCGCTGACCCGAGGTGCCCCGCCGCGGCGGAGCGTCGCCAGGACATGGTGCTTGGTGAACTCGAGACGCGCGCGGACGGCGGCCGCCAGCTCGGGCGCCTCGACGGAGAACTGTTTCCAGGTTGCCATGCCTCCACTGTGCGCGCGCATTCTTGACATCTTGTGTCAGTGTCTTGGCGTAGATTCTCGGATATGCGAGCGAGCCGGTTGATGTCGATCCTCTTTCTGCTGCAGCAGCGCCGCGGCACGACGGCTGCCGCGCTGGCCGAGGAGCTCGAGGTCTCGGTTCGTACGATCTACCGGGACATCGCCGCCCTGCAGGCTGCCGGGGTGCCGTTGTGGGCGGAGCCGGGGCCGGGCGGCGGGATACGGTTGGTGGATGGGTGGCGCACCCGGCTCGACGGCCTGACCGGCGACGAAGCGGCCGCGCTTTTCTTGGCCGGGGCGCCCACCGCCGTCTCCGACCTGGGCCTGGGTGCGGTGCTCACGGCGGCCGAATCGAAGGTGATCGCCACGCTCCCGCCAGAGCTGCGCGGCCGCGCCGGCCGCTTGCGCGAGCGGTTCCATCTGGACGCGCCCGGGTGGTTCGGACAGGAGGAGACGCCGGAGCATCTGGCGACGGTGGCCGATGCGGTCTGGTCCGGGCGGCGGCTGGACATCACCTACCGGCGAGGCGAGCGGGAGGTGGAGCGCCGCCTGAGCCCGCTCGGCCTGGTGCTCAAGGCCGGCACGTGGTATCTCGTGGCAGGGCTCGAGGATCAGACCCGGACGTATCGCCTCGGCAGGATCGCATCGGCAACCACGCGTGACGAACCCGTGGTGCGGCCACCGGGGTTCGACCTCGCTTCCTGGTGGGCCGCCTCGGCAGCAGAATTCGATCGGTCGTTGCTCAGGTTCACCTGCCGGGTGCGGTTGTCTCCGCACGCGTTCCGATTCCTCCGCCACTACGTCAGTGTCGCGTCGTATCAGGCCGCGGCGGCGTCCGCCGGTCCGCCCGACGACGACGGCTGGCGTGAGGTGACTCTGCCGACCGAGGGCGAGAACGTCGCCGCCACTCAGCTCATCTGTCTGGCACCCGGCGTCGAGGTGCTGGAGCCGTCGTCGTTGCGGGAGTCGCTGCGCGACGTCGGAAGACGGCTCGCCGAACGGAACGGTGCGCGGCCAGCCGGCATGGATGCGCCGCAATGAAGGCTGTGCGGTGACGAAGGCTGTGCCGCGCGACCGTTGCCGGTAGCCAAGCGTCGCAAGTGCGCTCACACTGAGGTCAGGGCCAGGGGACGTGCAGCATGCAACGGGGGAGGCGACATGTCGGGTTGGCCGAACGGCGCCCCGATCGAGGGCGACGCGGCGCGCCGGACGCGGACCGTCCGCGCCGAGGACATCGAGTTGTTCACCCGCATCACGGGGGACCGCAATCCACTCCATTACGACGACGCGGCGGCGCGCGGATCGCGGTTCGGCGAGATCATCGTGCAGGGTGGTGTGACGTCCGGCATTCTCAACGCCGTTGTGGCCGAGGATCTGCCCGGTCCCGGTACCGTCTTTCTCGAAGTCCACTGGAAGTTCCTGGCACCGGTACGACCCGGTGACGAGGTCACCGGAGAGGTCGAGGTGCTTCAGGTGCGCGCGGACAAGCCGATCGCCACGTTGCACACGACGGTGACGCGCGGCGACGGGACAGTCGTCCTCGACGGAACCGCGGTGACCTACACCTCTGAGCTGGGCGATCGGTAGGGCTTGTCGGTCAGCACACGCATTTCTTAGGTGAGCTCTGCACGGTTGCCGGTGACAAGCCGACGGAAGCGCAGAATCAGGCCGAGCGTGAGCGTGATGAGGGCGGCTCCGGCACAGAAGGGACCGCGCTCGGCAAGACCTGTGTTGAGCGTGGCTGCGGCCATGACGGGACCGACGGTCGCGCCGACGTTGAGGGCTGCGGTCGCATAGGAGCCGGCCATGGTAGGCGCCTCCGCGGCCTCGTGCAGCACCCGCGCGATCAGCGTGCTCCCGACGGCGAAGGAGAGCGCACCCTGAGTGAACGCGAGCGTGAGCACGGCCACTGGGTAGTCGGCCATGAGAGCCAACGCGATCCACCCGACCAAGAGCAGCGGACCCCCGGCCGCGACGACGACGCCGGGACGATGGTCGGACAGCCGCCCGGCGACGTTGACGCCGACGAACGACCCTAGTCCGAACAGCACCAGCACCACCGAGATCCACAGGTCGTCGAGGTGGGCGACGTCGGTGACGACTGGGGCGAGGAAGGTGAAAGCGCCGAAGGTGGCGGCATTGACGAGTGCGCCCAGCAACATGACCAGGAGCAGCCTGGGCCGCCGCAGCTGGGCCAGCTCTCGACCGAGATCAGGGCCGCTGCCCGTGTCGTCGCCAGGGCCGTCGAGCGGTTCGGTTCTGGTGGGAATGCCCCGCACGACGCCGAGCGCGGACGGCAGGCAGAGCAGGGCAACCGCCCAGAACGTGGCGCGCCAGTCGAACAATGCCCCGAGTAGCGCGCCGCCCGGTACCCCGGCGATGGTGGCGACCGTGACGCCTGCCAGCAGGACCGCCAGGGCACGGCCCTTCCGATCGGCGGGGACCAACTCGGCGGCCGTGGTCAGGGCGACGGCCAGGAAGCCCGCATTCGCGAGCGCCGCGATGATCCGAGTGATGAACAGAACAGCGAAATCCTCGGTCATGGCGCCGATGACGTGGACGATCAGGAAGAGGCCGATGAATGCGAGCAGGCTCGTCCGTCGTGGCCAGTTGCGTGCGAGACCCGCCATCAGTGGGGCACCCAGCACCATGCCGATAGCGAACGCGGAGGTGAGCAGACCCGCTGTCCCGAGGGAGATGTCGAGGTCTGCGGCGATGTCCGGCAATAGGCCGGCGAGCATGAATTCCGAGGTGCCCATGGCGAAGACAGCCACGGCAAGGAAATAGAGAGGGAGAGGCATCGAGTGACTCCGTGGTGATGAGAGATCGGATGAGACGTCTCGTCACCGCGGCCAGCCGCGCAAGAAGACTCGCCCCGGTCCGCAGTTGCCGTTCCGGGCGCTAATGCATCAGTGGTTCAAGGGGCTGACGGGGTGACCGAAAGCCCCCACCTCGAATGACTCTGGACTCGACACGGCATGGACGGTACCGGATCGGCGCGCGCACGGCACGTCGTTTTCCTCGGGTCCACGGACCAGCGGAGCCCGGCGCAGGAAAAACAACGCGGCTCCGATCACTCTCCAGGTGCCCCCTGTTTCCTGGTCAGGTTTCGCATGGAAGTGTGTGAGACGTTCCACGCGCAACGCCAAGGCAGGAGGCGATGATGGCGGCCGACGCATGAACGGCGAGGTCGAACACGTCATGACCGGTGGCGTGGTCAACGAGGTCGTCCGAGTGGGGAATACCGTACGACGTTCCACGGGCCCGTGGACGCCGTCGGTGCATGCGCTGCTCAGGCACTTGGAGTCTGTCGGTTTCCCATACTCGCCCAGAGTTCTGGGATTCGACGACCAGGGACGTGAGGTCCTGACGTATATCGAGGGTGAACCGGCTCTGCGGCCCTGGCCGTCAGTCATGCGTTCTGACGGCGGTCTACGCGAGATGGGGCGGATACTTCGGGAGTTGACACAGGCCGTGGAAGACTTCGTACCTCCAGCTGACCCGGTGTGGCGGACCGAGCCGGTTTCGGGATCCACGTCGATGCGCCACGGCGACGTCGGGCCGTGGAACACGATCTGGAAAGGCGACCGACTGGTGGGCCTGGTTGACTGGGATTTCGCGGAGCCCGCGCCACCGTTGTGGGATCTTGCCCAGGCGGCTTGGTATGGGGTGCCGATCTTTGGCGGTGAGAACCGTCACCGTGAGTGCGGTTTCGATACTGAGCCGGATCTTCGACATCGGCTGAAAGTGCTGTGCGGAGCGTATGGGGCTGATGCGGAAACGGTCTTGGACGCTCTTCGCGACCTGCAGGCCGTCGAGCAGGAACGGGTGGTCAGCTTGTCCGCGCAGGGGATTCACCCGTTCACCGTCTTCGCCGCCCGCGGCGATGTCGAGGACCTCGATGCAGAGGCGGCCGAGCTGGCCGCCCTGCGCGGCCCAGATGGCCCGTTCGGCGGGCTCTAACCGTGGTTGAGCAACTGCTCGCAGCCGAGAAGCAGCACTCCGACGCTCCATGCGTGGGACAGCGTCAGCAGCATGCCCTTCGGTTGGAAACATGAGGTCTGGTAGTACCGCTCGGTGACCATGCCTCGGTAGGAGTTGACCTCGCCGTCTTCACTCGCGATAAGCTGCCGGAAACAGGCGAGCGTCTCCTCGGCTCGCTCGCGGAAATGCGGATCGCCGGTGGCTTCGGAGAGCTCGAGCAGCTCCCGGGTGCAGACCAGACCGTAAGCATGCACATGCTGATTGGACGGCGACGCCTGGTCGGAACCGCGGGTGGCGAACCCGTACACGCCGAGCGGGCTGCGCGGCGTGAACTCGACGTTGTAGGTGTAGCGGAACGTCAGCATCCACTCGGCGGCCCGGCGTGCCAGCTCCAGCCAGCGGTCTTCCCCGGTCCGCCGGTGCAGCGCCACGTATGCCATCACCGCCGCGTACCCGTCCTCCGACGTCGGAGCGAGGTCGACGTCCTCGGGCGCACCGTGGATGAACTCACGCTCCACGAACTGCGCGTAGTATTCGCCGGCACGGACAGCCGCGGCCAGGTACCGGCCGTCGTCGTACCGTTCCGCCTCGGCGAGCGCGGCCACCCAGGTCAGACCGGAGGCTCCCTCCCAGGACAGCACCCGGCCGTCGTGGGCATGGTGCACCGAGCCGACGTTGCCGTCCCCTCGCTGGCGGTCGGCGATGGCGTCGAGATTCGAGCGGGCTGCGACCTCCCACAGCGGATGCGCCGCTCGGACGTCGTCGCCGAGCTCCAGGGCCCGCAGCACGAAGAGCGTGGCCTCGCCGAGTGTCCGGGCGTGCAGGCCGTCGCGGATCGGCGTCCAGCTCTGCGACCAGCCCTTGGACCGGTACCACGTGCCCCAGAAGGTACCGGAGGGGGAAAGGTTCGAACAGATGAAGTCGATGACGCGTTCCGCCGCCGCGATCTGTTCGGCCGGGCCGTACTCGGCGACCTGCTCCTCGATCCGTTCCGCACGTGAGCGACGGCCGTGCGCCAGCAGCGCGTAGGCCCACGGGACTCCGCTGACCCAGCCCACGTGCATCGCCTGCCGGTCCACTCGGCTGCCGTCGCCGCCGGTGACCTCACGGTCGAAGCCGACCGTTTCCAGCAGGACACCGGGATCGGGATCATAGTGCCAGCGCACCAACCCCTCCGCGGCGATGTCGGCCGCGTCGGGCACGGAGGTCCACGGCTCGATGGGGTGCTCGGCGCGGTTGCGATCGTGGACGTCGCGCAGGACGGGTGCATACGCGTGCCGGTCGGCGGCCAGACGGCCGACCGACGCGTTCAGCCGGACCGGTTCTCCAGGCGCCCAGGTGTACCGGCCGGCCTCGGGCGCTCGCGGCTCGGCGGACCCGTAGTAGGTCACCGGCTCCTCCCGGAAGGGGAAGTCCACGTGCACCCCGGCGACGTCCCCGGTGTGTGTGAGCCCGACGCCGGTGAGACCGCACGGTGAGGTCTCGTTGGTCATGACGACGACGCCGCCGCGCGAACCCCACGCGAAGACGGCGGGCGTCGCCGCCCGGTCGGACCGGAACGACCAGCGATCGCTGACCATCCCGTCCGGATCAGACGCACCAGCCTCGAACCGCGGGAACCGGCGGTCACACGCCTCGGGCCGGTTCTCCCCGTAGAACAGGCCGGGAATGAGCCACCACGGATCCGCCGCGTCGCGGACCTCGGCTCGCAACCGCAGGTGTCCGGAGAACGGCGTGCCGCTGCGGTTCACCACGTCCAGGATGACGTCCGATGGTGTGCCCGCGGCGATCGTCTTGATCGAGACATCGACCCGGAACGGACCGACGAGCACCGGCGTTTGTGCAGGATCGGTGGCCGGCGTGTGCCCCTCCAGCCGGCCGATCTCCGCCAAGCCGCCGATGCGTGCCGTGGGACGCTCGGAGGTGTGCGCGGACGGTAGGAGGACGGAGTCGACCACGCCCCCGGAGCCGTCCAGCGCCTCGAGTCGTAGCACTGGAATCGGCGGCTCGGTCACGTGACGTCCTCACCATTCTCGGCCAGGTCCCATTCCAGCAGGTCAACCTCGATCGCCGGGGCCGACGGGTCGCGCGGGACACGGAAGGTGCGGATCTGGCTCGGACCGAACTCGGCGTCGATCACCCGGCCCAGAACGGGCAGCCGCAGCCGCGCCGACGTCGCGATACCTGTGGTCTCCACGGCCCGGACGATCACGTCGGGAGCGTCCGGCTCGCCGTCCTGCCAGCCCTTGACGGCGGTCACCATGACCTGCCCGCCCTCGTCCGACGCGAAGCTCTGTGCAGCGGGAAGCTCGCCGGCGTGGGAGCTTTCCAGCATGGCCCGTGGCGGTGCACCGAGCAGAGCCGCGCGCCGGGCCAGCCCTGCGTCGCGCCACTCGCCGGCGTGCGGCACCAGCAGATAACTGAACTTCTGCACGCCCTGATCATGGAACGAGTAGAAGCCGTCCGGGTCCAGCAGCTTGGGATCGTGCCAGGAGTAGACCGGACTGCGCACCGCCGTGATGCCGATGCTCGGCGTCGCCGCGCCGTCGTCGGACGCCGGGGAGACGTCGTAGCCGTGCTTGGCGTTGTTGACGACCGCGAGTCCGGCCTGGACCGTCGTCCCGTCGGCCGCTGTCACGGCACCGGTGAGGTCCACCCAGGACTGCCCGGGCTCCTCGGCGCCGTCGACCGGGCGCTGCAGGCTGCCGAACGGAATCTCGTAGGTGGCCGTCGGGTCCACGAGCGCCGTCGGGAATCGCATCTTCAACAGGTGCGCCTGCTCGCGCCAGTCGAGCGTGACCCGGACCTCCAGCTCATCCGACCCCTGGCGCAGGATGAACTCCTCCACCAGGCTGGATCGGCCGAGTTCACGCTCGACCCGCAGCCGCGCCCGTTCCGGTCCGTTCTCCCGCAGCACCATCCGGGTGGTGGCCATGCTCTTGCCGGGCCATGCGTAGGTGATGACGTGGTGTCCCCAGGTATCGGTGGGGTCTTCGCACACCTGCGTGTGCTCGCCCCGCGCACCCGCCACCAGATCGGCTCCGGTCCGCTTGTCCAGCAGGCTCGACAGCCACCCCGTGGCCGGATCCAGCTCCACCCGCAGGATCTCGTTCTCCAGCACCGTGTCCGTGGCGAACAGGGTGCCGGGTTCCCGGCTGCTCCACGGCGTTCCGGCCGGGGCGGAACCCGGACGCAGCCGGTAGAGGCGGTAACCCAGGGGCGGCAGCTCGGCCTGGAAGACAGCCGCGCCGCGTCCCTTGTCGTTCGTGGTGGCCACGGACTGGGTCCGCTGCGACGGGGTCTGACGGCCGTCCGCGTCGACGACGTGCACGCCGGTGGGCTGGACACCGTACTGCAGCTCCACATCGGTGGTGACCGGCCACGGGTGCGGGTTGAAGACGAGCACCGGCTGGGTGCCTTCCTCGAACGGCACGTCGACCTGCCGTGCGATCGTGTTGTGCACCCAGGTGGTGATCCGCTTGGAGATGGCCACGGCCTCGCCGAGCTGGTCGCGGGCGTCGTCGTAGGCGGACTCGATGGCGGAACCGGGCAGCACGTCGTGGAACTGGTTGAACAGCACCTGCTTCCAGGCGTGGTCGAGCTCGTCGCGCGGGTAGAGCAGGCCGTCGGTGACCGAGCCGATGGCGGCCCAACGTTCTGCGCTCAGCAGGGCGGCCTGCGCGCGACGGATCCACTGCTTGATGCCGGAGTGTGCGGAGTAGCAGCCGGCCGCGTGATGCTGCAGGTCATCTCGCCAGACCGGGAGCTCGGCCATCTCCGCCGCACCTCGTTTCGCGATCAGCTCGTCGAAGTACCGGCGCGGTGAGGACAGCACCATCCGGCCGTAGGAGCCCATGCGGTCGTAGCGGTAGATCGACTCGATGTTCGCCTTGGTCGGGCCGCCGCCGTGGTTGCCGACGCCGTAGAAGATCATGACGTCGCCGAGCGAGCGGTCGAGCTGGCCAAGCGCTTTCTCGGTCTGGTGCGCCACGTCGCCGGGCGGGCTGCAGTACTCGAACGGGATGCGGTAAGCGAGCACCCGGCTACCGTCCGGCGCCTCCCACCAGAACGCGGTGCCGTCCAGGTCGCTCTCGTGGGGGCCGGGGCGGAGGAAACAGTACGAGTCCATCCGCTGGCCGCGCAGGATCTGCGGCAGCATCGCGTTGTGCCCGAACGGGTCGACGTTCATCCCGACGCTCGCCGTGACGCCGAACCGTTCATGCAGGTAGCGCTGGCCGTATAGGCCCTGGCGGACGAACGACTCGCCGCCGGGCATGTTGCAGTCCGGCTCGACCCACCAGCCGCCGGCCATCACCCAGCGCCCTTCGGCCACTCGCTCCTTGATCCGGGCGAACAGCTCCGGATCCGCTTCCTCCACCCAGGCGACGAGGACGATCTGGTCGCAGGTGAAGACGAAATCCGGGTACTCGTCCATGCGCTGGATCGCCGACCAGAAGGTGGCACGGGCCTCCTGATAGCCCTCTTGCCACGGCCACAGCCACACCGGGTCGAGGTGCGCGTTGCCGATCATGTGCAGGGCGCGGTCCGGGGTCGCTACTGGACGATCCATAGTCATGAGGGGTGCTCCACTTCGACCGCCCAGATGTCGGCGATCTCACTGATCAGGTGCATGGCCAGGGTATGCATCTCCTGGATGCGCGCGGTGACCGTCGAGGGTACCAGGAGTGCGTGGTCTGCGTGGACATATGCGTTGCCGCCATCGCCGCCGGCGAACAGCACCGTCGTCGCTCCGCGCTTGCGTGCCGTTTCCAGCCCGGCGACGATGTTCGGCGAGCGTCCGCTGGTGGTGAAGGCCGCGACGACGTCGCCGGGACGGGCGAGCGCCTCGACCTGGCGGGCGAAGACGTCATCGTAGGTGTAGTCGTTGGCGACGCAGGTCATCACGGTCGGGTCGGTGGTGAGGGTGACGGCCGGCAGCGGGGCGCGATCCCGCTTGTAGTGGCCGATGAGCTCACCGGTGAAATGCTGCGCGTCGGCGGCACTGCCACCGTTGCCGAACGTGTACAGCACGCCGCCGGCGGCGAAGCTCTGGCATATCAACGTGCCGATGGCCTGGACGGCGGGGAGCAGGGGTTCCATCGCCCGCGCGGTGCCCACATGGTCGTCGAGCTGGCGCGCGAGCTCGGCGTCCTGCCGCGGTGCCGCGATCTGGGGGTTGGCCTGGGCGTCACGCATGGCTCACCTCGGCGAGTGCATCGAGGGCGACGACGCCCGCGCCGACGACGCACACCACGTCGCCGAGCTTGGCCAGTACGACTTGAACGGCCTTGGCGGCCGGGGCCATGGCATCGCGGGCGACCGCCTCGGTGACCGGGTCCAGCAACATCGCCCCGGAGCGCGTCACGCCACCACCGAGCACGACCAGTTCCGGTTCGAACATGTTCACCAGGTCGGTGAGGGCCTGGCCGAGGATGTCGGTGGTCTCCGCCCAGATCCGTTCCGCCAGCGGATCACCGTCGCGGGCAGCCGCGGACACGCTGGCAGCCGTGAGCGGCGACGCCCCGGCCAGGGCCGGGCTCTCCGTGGATTCGAGCGCCTCGGCCGCGCGTTCGGCGATGGCGGTGCCGGAGACGTAGGCCTCCAGACACCCGCGTCGCCCACAGGTGCACAAGCGGCCACCGGGCCGGACCATGATGTGACCGAGTTCGCCACCGTTTCCGGCGGCGCCCCGGTGCAGCCGGCCGTGCACCACCGAGCCGCCGCCGACGCCGGTGGAGACGGTGAGGTAGAGCATGGTCGATGTGCCGACGCCCGCGCCGAAGCGGTGTTCGCCGAGTGCGGCGGCGGTCGCGTCGTTCTCCAGGAAGGCCGGGACGCCGAACTCCTCCAGCACCATCGAGCCGAGCGGGATGTCGATCCAGCCGGGCAGGTGCGGCGGGCACAGCAACACGCCGTCGGCGCCGTCCAGAGGTCCACCGCAGGAGATCCCCACTGCCGCGATCGGGGTGTCCAGGGCGGCATCCGCCACGGCGCGATGCCCCATATCGAACAGGCGGGCGATCACCGCCTCGGGACCCTCGTCGCGATGTGTCGGTTCCACGATCAGGCCGTGCACCCGGCCGTCGGAGGTGACCACGCCTACGGCGAGCTTGGTGCCGCCGATGTCCAAGGACAGGACGGCGGGGGGTGTGCTCATGCATCCTCCGGTTCTGCGGCGGGACGGAAGGCCCGCTGGGCCGGGTGTGACATCGTTCCCACACGCCATCGTAGAGGGCGCTTCCGCGCCGGTCAAACGTCAGGGGATCGTTCCCAGAGCGGCGCATCGGAAGCGGCACGAGGCCGCCGCGTCGGGCCGATCCCGCAGAAGCGGATGGGCAGGGCTGCGGGCGCGGTGACGCGAGCGGTGACGCGAGCGGTTACGCGATCTGTCCAGGGGGTGCGGTGGAGCCGCGTTCGATGATGTCCACGGGGATGACGTCCACGGCGGGTGGTGCGTCCGGTACGGCGACGCGCTGCAGCAGCCGTTCGACGGCGGCCCGCCCGAGCGTCGTGGCGTCCTGCGCGACCGCGGTGACACCCGGGGTGACCATGCTCATCCAGGGGGCGTCGTCGAAGCTGACCACACTGAGCTCGTCCGGAATGCGCAGCTTGAGCTGTGCGGCCGCGCGCCACACCCCCTCGGCGAGCACGTTGTTGGCCGCGAACACGGCCGTGGGCCGGGCGTCGCCCTGTAACAGGCGCAGCGCCGCGTCCTGCGCCGCCACCACGTCCCAGCCGCTGGACACCACGAACGAGGGGTCTTCTTCGATCTCCGCGGCGTCCAGCGCCGCGCGGTAGCCGCGGTAGCGATCGCGCCCTGTGGTCCAGTCGGTCTCGTCGATGAACAGTGCGATCCGGCGGTGGCCGAGACCGGTCAGCCGTTCGGTCGCCCGGCGGGCGGCGGCATGGTTGTCCACGACGACGGCGTCGCACTCGCCCGCGGTGAACTGCCGGTCCACCTCGACCACAGGCACGCCGTGCCGCCGCAGGTAATCGATGATGGTGGCTGAGACCGGTGTCACCACGACGCCGGCGACCCGCAGCGCCACGAACGCCTCCGCCGCTCCCGCCTCGTCCTCGGCCACGCCGCCGTCGTCGGCGAGCATCATGCTGTAGCCGTGCGACCGGGCCGCCTGCCCGGCACCGGCGGCGAGCTCGGCGTAGAACGAGTTGCGCAAGTCCGAGACGAGGACACCGATGGAGAGGCTGACCTGCTGCTTGAGGTGGCGGGCCGTAGCGTCGGGGACATAGCGGAGCTTCCCGGCCGCGCTGAGCACTCGACGGCGGACGTCCTCGGCCACATATCCGCGCCCGGTCAGCGCGCGGGAGGCGGTGGATCGGGACACACCGGCCATTTCGGCGACATCCTTGATGGTCGCGCGTCTGGGGACGGAGCTCGCCGCCGGGGCGGGTCGCAGCGGATCGGCCGGAGCCGGTGGGTCTGCCGGCTCCACGCTCGCGTCCTGCCCCATCTCATCTCCTCACCCCAGGTCGGCGTCATCGGCGACGACGTCGACCAGTGCCTCCGCATGCTGGCCCAAGCGTAGGGTGCCGACGGTGACGTCCACGGCCACCCGCGCGCGTCGCCGCTCCTCGCCGTCGGTGGCGATCACGAGTTCCGCCGTCGCCGTCTCCCCTTCTTCGAGCTTAAGGACTAGCGCCTCCGGTGCACAGGACCACCCCTCCGGGAGGACCGGATGGACGATGGCCTCCGCCGCCGCACGGACCGGATTGCGCACCGTCACGTCCAGGCGCACCTTTCCTCCGGTGGTCACCCGGTTGCGGTAAGGGGCGATGTGTGCCACCACGCCGTCCGGCTGGATGTCGAGCTCGTCCAGCGGGAGCAGCTCCTGGTGGATCTGGACCACTTCTTCGGCCTGTTCGGCGAGCATGTCCAGATATGCATCGTCCACCCAGCGATGCTTCCAGTGCCCGCTGACCATCAGGCCGGGAGCGACCCTGCGGTACAGCGCCGCGCTCTTCCGGAAGTCGTCCATCCGGAACAGGTTCCGGTACTGGTAGTTGAGGATTTCGCGCCGTTCACCCGGGACACCCTGGATGTCCTGCTGGTCGCCGGTGACCATGACGCGGACCCCGTCCACCTCGAAGGCGAACCCGGCCGCGTACAGCGTGTGGCCTGGCAGCTCATGCACGGTGATCTGGTACTCGTGCCAGGTGAACGTCTCTTCCAGCGGCAGCTCCCGGTCGACCGGGATCGGGTCGTACCACAGGCAGGGCAGGTCGTAGTGGTCCGGATCGTTCAGGATCGGCGCGACGTTGGCGGGCGCCCAGACCTCGGCCTCCTCCACCTCGCGTAGCAGCGGAGCTCCGGCGACGTGGTCGTCGTGGTAGTGCGTGAGCAGCACGACCTCCACATCGGTGACGCCGTAGTCTCGGCGCAACGCCGGCAGCGACGCCAGCCACGGTCGCCGGGACGCGCGGTCGGTCCCGGCCGGCAGGCCGGTGGTCATGTCGTAGCCGTAATCGATGATCATCGCCGCGCCCGTCTCGGACAGCAGCACGTACGAACACGAATTCGCGGTCCGGTTCAGCAGCAGGTGTGGGGTCAGCTCGACGAACGGCCGTTCCAACCGGTCGCGTAGATCCCACGGGTACGGCCGGCGGGAGTCGACGTACCGGCTCATCCGTTCCGCCAGCAACTCCAGGGCCGCGCGCGGATCGTTCATCGGTTCGCCGTGCGACGGCAGCAGGAGGTCCAGCCGCTCATCCATGAGTTGGTAGCAGCTCAGGACCGCCATCGCCGGCCCTTCGTTCTCGGTGTAGGACCACTGCGTCGCGGCGAGCGACCAGACCTTTCCGGGGGCATAGATGAGGTCGCCGGTGAACGCGATGCGCAAACCGTCGCGTTCGAGGATGTAGGTCACCGAGCCGGTGGTGTGGCCGGGCGTGGGGAGCACCGTGACGGTGACTCCGCCGTAGCCGGCGGCGCGATACTCCGGCACGGTTCCGGTGACGTGCACCGGCTCCAACAGGGAGAACTTGTCTTGGCGGAGGTTGTAGTCGTTGGCGATGGGCCGGGTGACCCACATATGGTCGACGTGCGCGAACAAACCGAACTCGACCGGTGGGACGTGGATCTCGACGCCTGCCTGGATCGCGCGGGGCAGTCCTTGCCCCTGATCGCGATGGTGGTGGGTCATCAGAACGTGCGTCAGGCGGTCGATGCCCATCGCCTGGAGATGATCGAGCGCGGTGCCGGAGCCGAAATCGATGGCGATCCCGGTCGACTCGCCGTCGGCGTCGGCCTCGTTCCGGATGACGTAGACGTCGCAGGTGTCCCGGACGCGGAACACACCCGGAGCTACCTCGGATACTGGCGCTTCTTCGGCGGCATGTGTACTCACGCCACGATGGTATCGTTCCCACAATGACCGCTGGAAGACCTGGATCTGCCTCGATGTCATCCCCCGACGAGCGGTTGGTGCCGCAACCTCGTGAGCTGGCCCTCGGCGGCGAGTCGGTGCGATTCGGCGAAGTGCTCGTCGAGGCGGCGCCGGATTGCGACGCGGCACGCGCGATTGTCGACGCCTGGGCAGCCGCATTCGGGCAGCCGACCGCGGCGAGCGGGGCGCCCGCGCTGCGAGTGCGCATCGACACGCAGCCGACCGCGCAGCTTCCCCCGGAGGGTTACGCGCTGGTGGTGGACCGGCCGGCAGGCGAGCCGCAGGCGGTCATCACGGCCGCCGATCCGGGCGGGGCGTACTACGGCGCCCGTACGCTGATCGAGCTGGCCGCCGGTACGGACAGCGGAACGTGTGAACTGCGGACAGGCTCCGTCCGGGACTGGCCGGAGTTGGGGTGGCGAGGCACGATCGAGGGGTTCTACGGGACGCCGTGGTCGCACGCCGACAGGCTGGAGCACCTGCGCTTCGCTGGCAGGCACAAGCTGAACGCCTACGTCTACGCGCCGAAGGACGACCCCTACCACCGCGCCCAGTGGAGGGATCCGTACCCGGACGCCGAGCTCACCAGGCTGGCCGAGCTGGTCGAGGAGGCGCGGCGGCACCACGTCCGCTTCGTCTTCACGGTCTCTCCCGGGTTGTCGATGGTCTACAGCGATCCGGGCGAGCTCGATCGGCTGCTGGCGAAGCTCCAGCAGGTGTGGGACGTCGGCGTCCGAGACGTCGGGCTGCTCTTCGACGACATCGAGCCGGATCTGGTCCATGAGGAAGACGTCGCCGCATACGGTACGGAGCCGGGTTCCAGCGCGCTCGCCCACGCCGACGTGTGCCGGCGAGTGATCGAGGAGTTCTTGCGCCCGCGAGATGCGGACCGCCCGTTACTGATGGTCCCGACCGACTACGCGGGTACCGGCTCGTCGCCGTACCGGGAGAAGCTCGCGGGCGAACTCGACGGTGACGTACTGGTGTGGTGGACCGGCCGCGACATCGTCGTCGGGGACGTCACCCGCGAGCACATCGACGCGGCGGCGCAGAACTTCCGCCACCGCCTCCTGCTCTGGGACAACTTCCCGGTCAACGACTTCGACTTCTCCCGGGTCTTCCTCGGCCCGCTCACCGGCCGGACGTTGGATCTGAGCGACGCCCCGCTGGCCGGCGTCACGGCCAATCCGATGCCGCAGGCGGCGGCGTCGGAGGTCGCGCTGGCGACGGTGGCCGACTGGGCCTGGAATCCGGATGCGTACGACGCGGCCGCGTCGCATCGGCGAGTTCGGGCGTCGTTAGGGGCAGATGACGCCGTCGACATGCTCATCGAGTCGTGCAGCTCGTGGCCGCCGTCGGCACCGCAGCATCCCGAGCTCTCCGCCCTGTTGGACGACGTCCTCGCCGGCGACGCCGCGGCCGCGAAACGCGCGAACGTCACATTCCACACCATGGCCCGATCCGCCGAACCTTCGACGGCGCGCGGGGAACGGCTCGCACGGGAGCTCAAGCCGTGGCTGGACACGCAGGCTGCCATGGGCCGCGCCGGTCTCGCCGCGCTGGACCACCTGGCATCGCCGACGGCGACGACACGATCGGCCGCCGAGAAGTTGCTGGCCGAGGCGCAGACCTACGAGCAGAACGTGTTGAAGTCTGTGGTGCCGCCCTTCGTCGAACGCGTCCTCGCTCAGCACTAAGGTGCGCGTCCGGTCCGCGTGGCGCCTCGAGACGTAAGACGCGGGCGCCGCCTGGACGGGAGCAGTTGAGTTTGGTGGCTCTCGGCCACGCGCCGCTCGCACCTGCGGTGAGTCACCTTACTGTTGCAACGACGACAGCGAGGTTCCTCATGGTTAAGGCCGGAACGGAACGGCGTGCGCGGGTTCGGCAGATTACCTGCCGGCGCCTCATATCGGCGGGTGAGAATGACCCCCAGACGGTACGCGGGGTCTGGAGCTGTTCGCCGGGCCGCCCACGCAGCGGGGCCACTGTCAGTTCAGTTTCACACGGCTGCTGACACGGCCGGGTGTGTGCCGGTTCAGTTTCACACGGCTGCTGACACGGCCGGGTCGTGCGAGGGATCGTGTGGTCCTCGACCGGCTAAGCGACGGTCGTGTGCGCAGTCGTGTAAGTGCCGGCCGCTAAAACGCCAATATCGAAGGTCGCGCGCGCCGCCGTGTGCCTCCGCGCCGCGCTGAGCGGCTCAATCTCCCACGACCATGCTCACGACAGCCGAATCGCGAATCCTCCGGCAGATGGCACACGACACCGAACACGACTTGCTGGATGCGCGTTAAGTACGGTTCGCGGCTGCGCCGCCTACCAGGGTTACGCTGAGCGGCCTACCCAGGTACCCGGACTAGGTTGCCTACAGGTCTGCCCGCACATCCCCACACTTGATGCTCTGGACCGCGCTGCGTATATGTGTGCATTGCAAAGGTCAGTCGAGGGGGCGGGGGTGGTGCGCGGAGCTGACGATGTCGTTCCAGGTCACAGGGCCAGAATCTGGCCTTGGTCGCGCAGCCGGTCCTGCAGCAGGGTGACGTCGATCGATTGGACCGCGCGGTCGGTCCGAACCGCCTGCGCGGCGGCCAGCCCGGCGGCGTGGCCGAGCATCTGGTACTGCACCTCCATCCGCACCGAGGCAAACGCCACGTGCGACGCGGATACGCAGACCGGCACGAGCAGGTTGGTGCACTCCTCGTACCGCGGCACCAGACTCCGGTACGCGACCTGGTACGGATGCACCGGCACCGACAGGTAACCCTCGGTGAAGACCATGCCGAGCGGCCGCGGGTGCTCGTGTACCCAGCGCCAGACACGCTGCACTTCGCGCACGTCGATGTGGTACGAGCCCATGGCGATCGCGTCGTACTGTCGCGGCGGGGTGCCGAGCAGGTCCTCCTCGGTCAGCACGTACGCGCCGAGCATCCGCCGCGCCTCGCGCACGTACAGCTGGTGCGGCAGGTGGCCGGTGTCGGTGAACTCGTCGGCCGGCAGACCCCATCGGGACATCTCCTTGCGCACGTTCGCCGGCACCGCCGGATCGTTCGCAAGGAAGTACAGGAAGTCCTGGGCGTGCTGCAGGTGGTGGAGCCGGATCCGCTCCCGCCCGGCGGCGTCCGCCTCGGGATATCGCCACGCCGAGCCGTCGAGCACACTCAGCGAGAACGGGCCGATCGAATTGCCGTCGCATTTGCCGTTCGGCAGGTTCTGCTCCAGGCCGAGCAGCTGCCCCGCGCGCACCTCGTACCCGTCCCGTTCCCAGCGGTCGAAGATCCGCCGGCCCAGCTCCCAGTAGCCCTCGTCGTAATTCTCGCTCGGGGTGAACGGGACGCGGTCCGCGTCCGGTGTCAGGCAGACCCGGTACCCGTAGGACATGACGCCACGATCGCCGCGGCCGACGTCGACCAGCTCGGTCTCGTGGATCTGCGGCAGCACCGGGCCGGGCTCGTGCCCGGACGGATCGTCCACGAACGGCGAGATCCACGCCGGCACGGTATGCCGCCCCGGCACCAGCTCCTGCCGACCGGCATACCGCTCACCGTACAGCGACCGGTCCTCCCGGCCCACCGTGTACGAGACGTCCGCTCCGGCCATGACGTCGCCCTCGTAACTCGCGTCGACGAACGCCGCGCCGCGGACCCGGTCGCCGCCGGCGAGCACGACCTCGTCGATCCGCCGGTCAGCGGTGACGACCTCGTCGACGCGGGCGCCGAAACGGACGCTCACGCCGGCCTCCTCCAGCCAGCGGGTGAAGATCGTCTCGGCGACGTGCGGCTCCGGCCCGGCGTAGTGCCCCACGGCAACCCCGTAGTAGTCGGCGACCGCCCGCCGGAACCGGCCGGCCATCCCCTGCACCACCCGGGCGTCGCCGAGGTCGGTGTAGCCAAGGCCACCCGAGGTCATGCCGCCGACGTGCCGTCCCGGCTCGAGCAGCACCACCGAGGCGCCGGACTCGGCGGCCGCCACGGCCGCGCACACGCCGCCCGACGTCGCGCCGTAGACGACGACGTCGTACACGGCGGCCGGTACGTCAGGGTTCACGGCGGCCTGGACGTCACGCTCGCTCATCTCGGTACTCCTTCCAGGTCCGGGCCACCAGGGCCAGGTCGTCGGCGGTCAGTCTCTCCCCGGATGCGTCGATCGACTCCAGGTAGTACAGCGCCGGCACCCCGAGCCGTGCCTGCTCCTCGACGTACCCACGCCACGAGTCGCGGTCCGGCATCGGCCACTGGTCGGTGTCGACCAGGTGACCGGGCAGGCTGTGGGCGGCGACGGCGTGCCGGAACTGTAGCTGCTCGACGACGTGTACCCGGTCGCCGGCATTGTCGCGCTCCAGCACGTCGTTGAGCCGGACCATGTCGCACACGTCACCGAACGAGGGATGCGGAGTGTGGGTGATCAGCAGGGCATCCGGCTTGACCCGCTTCGCGGCCTGGTTGAGCGTCGCCAGCAGTGTATGCAAGGCGGCGATGCCCCACGGCCCATCGGCCCCGCGCAGTGACGCACCGGACGGCGAACGCTGAGTGAAATCGACCTTGAAGCCGTCGGCGTCCAATCCCTCCGGCCCGATCAGGTGGGTGACGATCCGGCGCAGTCGCTCCAGATAGGCGGGGTTCGCCACGTCCACCGCCACCGGACGGCCGGCGGGGTCGACGATGCATTCCTCGGCCGGGACGCCCTCCGGATCCCACGCCTTCCACCACAGCAGCACCTTCCGGCCGGTGGCATGCTGCCTGGCGATCCATCCGCGCAGGTCCGGCCAGTGGTCGGTATCGACGGTGCCGGCGCCGTACGCGTCCTGCCAGCGGTCGTCGATCACGATGGTGCCGGGGTCCAGCGCGGCGGCATCGAGCGTGCCCAAGAAGTCGTCGTAGACCTCCTGCCGGGCCAGGTCCGCCGCCTTGACCACCGTCGCCCCGCCGACCAAGCCGAGGCCGTCCGCGACCGGTTCGTCCGGGCGCTGCGCGGCGGCGCGGGCGCATTGCGCACCCCAGCCGCAGAAGATCGGCTCGGACCACCAAGCGGGCGAGGTCTGCGGCGCCGCCGGTGCCAGACCGCGGGCGACCAGGTCGTCACGGTAGTCCGTCAGCGCCTGCCAGGGCGTGGATGCGGGGCGCAGGACGACGCTCGGAGTGCGCAGCCCGTCGTCGCCGACGACCGTGTGGCCCTCATAATCCAGCCGCAGGAAGAACCCGCCGTCCAACGGGGTGTACCGGACCGCGGTCATGGTGAGCTCGTCGACCGGGGCGCGCAGCGACATGCCCCACCACCGGCCCTCCGGAACGTCGGTGGCGCCGCTCGCCGGCCGTTCACCGAGCGCCCAGCACAGCGGGGGCGGCGAGAAGATGCCGTGCAACCGTCCCGGCGACGCATCCCCGACCACGCCCAGCGACGACGCGACGGCAGCGGGCCGGACCACGTGCACCGGCTCGGTCGGGGTGGGGCTGAACAGCGACGCGAACTTGATCGACGACCGGAACGTCCCGCCGGCGCCGTTCGGGAGGATGGCCCGGCCCCCCAGCAGCGCGACCTCCTCCAGGCGGGCGCTCGACCGGCCGATAGGCCCGTGGACGTCGGCCCAGATCTCCACGTCGGTGGCCGTGCACCGTACGTGCACCGCCTTGCCTCGCCAGATCGGGCTGGACATCTCGATCCTCAACTCGGCGGTGTCACCGTCCTCGGCGACGACGCGCGCCGGCTGGATGTCGTAGCACTCGTCGCGACCGTCCATCAGATCCAGGCTGGCCAGCAGAGAGAGCTCGGTCCAGACCCGGCCGCCACCGTCGCGCAACACGGCGCGAGGCTCGACCGGGTCGATCTCGATCTCGTAGTCCTTTCCGGTGAAGATCATCGGTGTGTGTTCCCTTCCGGGAGGTGCCCGGTCCGGATGAGCTCGGCGTAGGCGAGGGCGGAGTCCTTGATGGTGCGTTCACCGGTGCGGTAGTCGACGTGGACCAGGCCGAAGCGGGGCCGGTAGCCGAGCGCCCACTCGAAGTTGTCCAGCAGAGACCAGTGCAGGTATCCGCGCACGTCCGCGCCGGCGGCCATGGCCTGGGCCATCGCGTTGACGTGTGAGCGAAGAAACGAGGTGCGGCGGACGTCGTGCACACCGCCGTCGTGAGCCGGCGTGTCACCGAAGACGCCGCCGTTCTCGGTGATCAGCAGCGGGACGCCGTCGTACTCGCGGTGCAGGCGGATCAGCAGCTCGCGGAATGACGTCGGCGCGATCTCGGTGGCCTCGTCGGTGCGCGGCACCTGCTCTCGCGGCGACACCACCCGCCACGGGAACGGTTGGTCCGCCCCGTCTGGCTCACCCGCCGCCATCACCCGGCGGGTGTAGTAGTTGACGCCGAGGAAATCGCTGCGCCCGGCGATCGCCTCCTCGTCGCCGTCGCGGATCTCGGTCAGCTCCCGGCCGAGCGCACGTTCGTAGTGCTCGCGCATGTCCGCCGGGTAGCCGCGCCCGAACAGCGGGTCCAGGAACCAGCGGTTGCAGTAGCCGTCGGATGCCCACGCCGCGGCGACATCGCGCTCGTCTTCCGATGCCGGTTCGCAGGGCAACAGGTTAGGCGCCGCACCGACCCGTACGCCGGGATAACGACGGAGCACGTCCGCGCCCGCACCGTGCGCCAGCATGACGTGGTGGCCGGCCGCCACCGAGGCGGCGAGATCCTTGATGCCGGGCGCGTGCAGCCCCAGCCGGTAGCCGAGCAATGCGATGATCCACGGCTCGTTCTGGGTGATCCACCAGGAGACCCGGTCGGCCAGCCGCTCGGCCACCGCCGCGGTGAACTCGGCGAACGCGTCGACGCTGGATCTCCCGGCCCAGCCGCCGTCGGCCATCAGCGCCTGCGGCATGTCCCAGTGGTTCAACGTCAGCACCGGGGTGACGTCGCGCTCCAGCAGCGCGTCCACGAACCGCTCGTAATGGTCGAGCCCGCGGCTCTCCACCCGGCCCCGGCCGTCGGGCATGATCCGGGACCAGGCGACCGAGAACCGGTACGCGCGCAGCCCCAGCTCGCCGATCAGGTCGACGTCGTCCTTCCACCGCCGGTACGAGTCGCAGGCGATGGACGCGTCGCCGCCGCCCTCGATAGCACCGGGGCGCCGGGCGAAGACGTCCCATACCGACTCACCGCGGCCGTCCGCGTCGAGACTGCCCTCGATCTGGTACGCCGACGTGCCCGCGCCCCACAGGAAGCCCGGCGGAAACGAGCCCGTCTGATCGACGGCGGCCGCATGGTCGTGGCTGGGATCGGAGCCGATCATGAAGTGATGTCCTCCACGGTTTGGGGGTCGGTGTTCCACGATTCGAGTAACAGGTGCCGGGGGCCGGTGGCCGCTCGCCATTCGACGGTGAATTCGCGGCGCTCGCCAGGCAGGATCGGGCCGGGATCGGCGTCGACCACGGCCCAGCCGGTCGCCTCTGCGGACCTGTCGTCGCTGAGCTGTGGTCCGACGACTACGGGACCGCCGACGTGCTCGACGCCGATCAACCACCTCTCGGACCCCGCCGACGACGCGGACCCTGGCGCGGCGACGGGCACGGCCGTCACCTGAAGCTTGGCGTGCTCCAGGTCAAGCAGCGGGGCCAGGTCTGCCCCCGCGGACACCACGATCCGTTCCCGGTCGACGGTGCCGCCGTCCCGGTCGCGCCAGTCCAGCGACCAGACCAGGAGCCCGGCGCGGCTCGGTAGGACGCCGTCGAGGTCGACCTCCAGCCGCCCGGCTGGACAGGGTACCCGGACCGCATGGGGAACCGGCCACTCGTCGGCCGCCAGCACCGTCCCGTGGATGTCAAGCAGCCGGGCGGTGACCGAACCTCCGGGCTCGCGCCCCGACTCGGACCACACCCATGCCTCGACGGCGGCAGGGTGGCCGTCGAGCGCGATCCGGTCGATCCGGGCGGTGACGCGTTCCGGGCGGTATGCGCGGCGGACGGCATGATAGGCGGGCTTCGGTTCGCCCGCATGGTCGACGACGGCGGTGCACCACGCGTTCGGAAAGGACTCGGCCAGCTGCCACGGCAGCACCATGCTCGCGCGTGGCCAGCGGCGGCGGTCCGCCTCCACCGCATAGGCCAGCCCGGTGGCCTGCATGAACTGGCTGGCGCGGCGGAACTCGTCGGGATCGGTCAGCCGGCCGCCGAAGCACTCCTGCACCAGCTCAGCGTTGTTCCACCACTCGCCCAGGTGCCGATAGACCGGGTTCTCCCGGCTCACCGGCCATCGGTCCCCGGGCGGTATCAGCGCGCTCCACAGCCGGCGATTCGCCATGCCCTCCACGCCGAACTCGGTGTGCGCCAGCGCCCGGCCCCGGTTGTACAGCGTGTAGTGCGCCTCGAGACCTTGGTGTTCCCACGGCCCGTGTACGTCGTGCAGGTCATCAGGCCGGGACGCGAGCACGTCGAGCCGGTTGTGGAACACCGGACCGGTCGGAGAGGTGGCCATCCAGGGTCGGCCGGGGTCCAGCCGCGCGATCTCGTCGCGCAGCGCGGCCAGAGCGGGGGAGCGTTCGTCGAGCGGCCCGGCGTCGTCCTCCAGCTCGTTGCCGCCGCCCCACATCAGCAGGGACGGGTGGTGCGTGCGGGACGGAACGACCGCCCGCGCCTCGGCCCGCAGGTGCTCGATGAACTCCGGATGATCCGACGGAGCGCTCTGTATGCCGGAGCTGGACTGGGAGAACTCCTGCCAGACCAGCAGCCCGGCGCGATCGCAGGCGTCGTAGAAGGTCGGTGTCTCGACCAGGCCGCCTCCCCATACGCGGAACAGGCGGGCGCCGGAGCGGGCGGCCAGGTCGACCAGGTGCCGGACCTTGTCCGGGCTGGTCTCCCCGTACAACGCTTCGGCGGGCGCCCAATTCCACCCGATGAGTTCGGTGCTGCGGCCGTTGACCTCGGCCGTGTACGCAAGAGCGCCCGGAGGGGACCCCTCGTTCGAGACCAGCCGGACGTGCCGGAAACCGACGGTCCGGGTGCCGGCCAAGACGCGTTCGCCGTCGATGACGAGGTGGATCTCGACCGTGTGCAGCGCCTGCTCACCGAGTCCGTTCGGCCACCACAGCGCTGGCTCGGACACCTCCACCGTGGCGCCGATCCAGAACCTGATGCGGGCCGCGTCTGTATCCGTATCCGCATCAGCATCCGTATCGGCATCCGCGCGCGGGGCACGCGGTAGCGGCGTGGCGGCGCCGGCGGCGAGGACGCGCTCGCCATGCTTGACCAGGATCTCCACCGAGGCTTGCGGATCGGCGCCGGCCGGAACGCCCGGCGACACGTCGAGCTCCGCCTGAACATGGACCCGGCCGCTGACCAGGTCGGCGTCGAGTTCAGTGCGGACCTGGACGCCGCTGAGGTGGGCGGGCCCCACCTCGAGTCGCACGCTGCGCCAGATGCCCTGGTGGATCAGGCGGGGACAGAAGTCCCAGCCGTAGCCCATCCGAGGCGCGTGCCGGCCGACCCGGTCGGTCCTGCCGACCTGCGGTTCACCGGGCGGCGCCGGATCGATGACGACGGCCAGCCGGTGCGTACCGCCGTAGGCGACCTGTTCGGTGACGTCGAACCGCGCCTGGTGGTAGAGGCCGTCCACCCGGCCGACCTCGACCGCGTCGACGTACACGCGGCCGCCGGGGTCGATGCCGTCGAAGCACAGCACGGCGCGTTCGAACTGCCGCAGCGGCGGCAGCTCGAACTCGCGGCGATACACCCACGTCCGTGACGCCGCCCACTCGGCCTGCCGGGAGTTCCGGCCGAGGTAAGGATCGGCCAGCTCGCCGGCGCGCACCAGGTCGCCGACGACGGAGCCCGGCACCAGGGCCGGCAACCAGCCCGGCGCGCGTCCGGACTTGCCCAGCGCCGCACCGGCGTTGTTCCGGGCGGTCACCGGCTTGTCTAGGTACCAGCGCCAGGTGTCGCCCAACGCCTCCCGGACCGACCACTCCGATCCGTCAAGATCCACGGCAGCGACAAGTACGCGTGGTGTCGTCATGGTGGCGATGAGGAACCTTGATGTCGTAGGAGCGGTGGTTCAGCCCTTGGTGCCGGTCGTGGCGATGCCCTGGACGAAGTGGCGCTGACCGAGGAAGAACAGAATGATCATCGGCACCGTGGTGATGACGCTGGCGGTGACGACGATCTCCCAGTGCCAGTTCCCGCCGAAGCCGTATTGGTCCAGCAACGCCTTCAACCCTCGCGGCACCGTGAAGTTGCTGCTGTCGCGCAGGTAGATCAGCGGCTGCAACAGGTCGGTCCAGGCCACCTGGAACTCGAAGATCATGGTGATGATCAGCGCCGGCTTGGTCAGCGGCACGGCGATCCGGGAGAAGATCGTCCAGTTGTTGGCGCCGTCGATTCGGGCGGCTTCGAACAGGTCGCGCGGTAATCCAAGGAAGAACTGGCGCAGGAGGAAGATGTAGAACGCGCTTCCGAACAGGTTCTTCGCCCACAGCGGAGTCAGCGTGTCCACCATGCCCAGGTTGTTCCAGATGAGGAAGACCGGGATCATCGTCACCGCGCCGGGCAGCATCATCGTGGCCAGGACCACCCCGAAGAGCAGGTTGCGCCCCCGGAACCGGAAGTAGGCGAAGCCCCACGCCACCAGAGCGCTGGACAGCGTCACCGTCACGGCGGCCAGGACCGTGACGAAGACGGTGTTCCACATCCACAACGCCATCGGCGCCTCACGCCAGACGTTGATGTAATTCTCGAAGACGAACGTGTCCGGGATGAGCTTGTTGTCGAACACCTCGCCGCGCGGTTTGAACGACGCGCTGAGCAGCCAGATGAACGGATAGATGAACAGCAGAGTGAAGGCGCTGAGCGCAGCGAGGATCAAGACCTTGCGGACGGTGACCTTCGGTTTGCGTGGCCGGATCGGCGGCCGCGGCGGGGTCTGTACGGGGGTCGGCGGAACCTTGGGTTCCTCCACCCGTTCGGCTCCGACTGGACCGGCGGTCATCGCTGCTCTCCCTCGTAGTAGACGAACCTGCGGCTGGCCAGCATCTGGATCGCCGTGAAGATCATGATGATCACGAACAGCAGCCACGCCATCGCCGAGGCGTAACCCATGTTCAAGAACTCGAAGCCCTGCTGGAACAGGTAGATCACGTAGAACAGGGCGGCATCGTTGCTGTACGTGCTGTTGCCGGCGCCGAAGTAGGCGGTGTAGGCCTCGGTGAACGTCTGGAACGCCGCGATCGTGTTGACGATGAAGATGAAGAACAGCGCACCGCTGATCATCGGTATGGTGATCTTGAAGGTCTGCTGCCACCAGCCCGCTCCGTCCACCCGGGCGGAGTCATACAGCTCCTGGGGGACGTTCTGCAGGGCGGCGAGCAGGATGATCACCGACGAGCCGACCGACCACAGACTGATCAGAATCAAGCCGGGTTTGACCCATGTCGGATCGGTGGTCCACGCGGGACCGTCGACGCCGACCCAGCCCAGCACCGTGTTGATCAACCCGTCCTGACCGTTGAACAGCAGGAGCAGCAGGATGCCGACGGCCACCGGCGGGGTCATCTTCGGCAGGAAGAACGCCGTCCGGAAGAAGCCCGCGGCCCGCCCCGCCTTGTCCAGCAGCAGCGCCAGCCCCAGCGAGACCATGACGTACAGCGGTACCTGCAGCACGGTGAAGTAGAACGTGTTCCACAGCGCGAGCCGGATCTTGGGATCCTCGACCATCTCCTGGTAGTTCTCGAGGCCGATGAACGACGGGTCGTTGAGCACGTCGTAGTCGGTCAGCGACAGGTAGGCGCTGTAGACGATCGGCCACGCGGTGAAGACGAGGAACCCGATGATCCACGGGCTGATGAACAGGAGCGCCGCTCTGGTGTTGCGGCGGCGGCTCAGGCGCTTCGCCCGAAGCGCCACGGAGTCACGTGGCGCTTCGGGCGTCGTCGTCGCGGACTGGGCCAATGGTCCTATTCCTCGTCCCAGGTGGCCCAGGCGTCATCGAGCGCGCTCTGAGCTTCCTGCTGTGCCTGTTCGAGCGCGGCCTGCGGTTCCTGCTGGCCGTTGAGCACCCGGTTCACGGCGTCCTGCCAGGCGGTCTTGAACTGGGCGTCCGCCGGGTTGGCCGGGAGGCTGAAGGTGTGGTCGTTGGCTTCGTAGGTGGCCTCGATGGCGGCGTCCCACACCTCGCTGCCGCTGGGTTCGACGAAGGCGTTGTAGATCTCCTCGTCGGCGACGGCGTTCCCGGTCAGCAGGCCGGTGAACGGCTTGTCGCTCTCGGCGCGGGCGTCCGCCCGGGTCTGCGCAGCCGCCATCCAGGTGTCGACTGTGGTCATCGTCTTGGCGAACCGGCAGGCGGCTTCCGGGTTGGAGCTGCCGGCCGGGATCGCCCAGGCGGAGCCGGACGCGAACGCCAGCGTCGCGCCGTCGAGCCCGTGGACGGTGTCGAAGGCCATGTCGACGTCGGGGGAGACGTCGTTCAAGACGTTGACGTACCACTGCTCCATCGGCATGGCGCCGAGCACGTCGGTGGCGAACTGGTTGCCCTCGCCGAAGAAGTCCGCCGAGTCCCGGTACGCCTTGACGTCGCCGAAGCCGCCCTGCAGATCGTAGATGCCGACCGCCCACTCCAGCGCCTCGAGAACCTTCGGGTCGTCGAGCTGGGCGGTGCGGCCGTCCTCGGACAGCAGATCGGCGCCGTTCGCCTTGGCCCAGAGCGGAAGGAACTCGGGCATCTTGCTGTCGAACCCGATCACGGACAGTTTGCCGCCGTCCTTCTCCATCATCGCCTCGGTGGCCGCCTCCATCGCGTCCCAGTCGGAGCCGTTCACGTCCTCGATGGCCAGGCCCGCGTCGTCGAGCAGACCGGCATTGGCCATGGTGATCTGCACCTGGTTGAACTCGGGAATGCCGTAGACGCTGTCTTCGAAGGTGACCTGCTCGACCGCCGGCTCCCGGTACATCGACATGTCGATCTCTTCGCCGGCGATGCACTCGTTCAGGGGTAGGAGTGCGCCGCGGGAGGCGAAGGTGCCGATCTGGTCGCGGTTGGCGTAGATGATGTCCGGGGGTTGCCCGGTAGCGGCCGAGGAGAGGAACTGCTGGATATCCAGCTCACCCTCGGCGAGGCTCACATCGACCTCGCCCAATGCGGCGACGGCCTCGTCGTAGCGGACCTCGGCGATCTCGTCACCGAGGCTGAATCCCATGATGCTCAGGTCGCCGCTGAGCTCGGCGTCGGCGGCGAAAGCGGAACCTGCATCCTCGGACTCGTCGCCGGAGTTGCCACTGTCTGCTGTGTCGTCGTCTGCGGTCCCGCTGGCGCAGGCCGCGAGTGAGAGTCCGGTAGCGGCGATCAGAGCCAGCCAGCGAACGTGAGCTGATTTCATGGACCTGCCCTCCATGTCGAAATGCGGGGCCGTGCGAGCGGCACCCTCAGAATGTGGCAACGATCTCATGTGAGAACGTTGCCACACCGGTTAACGCCCGTCAACGGGTAGGCGTAACGAAATGGACACAAGCCCAGGCAACGCGTGCCGCTCTGAGGCGGCGGCACGCGTCTATGCGGAGGTCAGCTCGGCTGCGGCATCAGTTCGAACCGGACCTCGCCGTGCCCGGCGGGTTCCGCGTCCAGAACCATGTCCTCCAGCGCGGGCGCTGCCTGCGGACTGAGATAGACGCGCGCGCCCTCGATCTCGACCACCTCGTCGTGCGGCTCCGGGCCGGAGCTGATCGACGCCATGAGATCGGTGGTGCCGTTCGTGTCCGCTGCAGAGGAGATCCGTAAGCCGGCGTGCTCCGCACCGGCGGTCTCCTGGGACAGCTGGCGGATGGCTGACACCGCATTGCTGGTCAGAACGAGCATGGCAAGCTCCAAGTTCGTATCTTCTCGACGCGTTCCCGGTGATGCGGGCTCGCTCCGGCACCTTCGCCAGTACCCACTCATGCCGCCTTTACCGGCGACGTTGCGTGTCGCTAGAGCCCGGTTCCGGCGGCTTCGGTCACGGTGAAGGCGATCTCCAGCAATGCCAGCAGCAGTGTGACCGCCGCGGCCAGCGCGGGCAGCCGACCGTCCGGCAGGTGTCCGGCACGCCGCAGGGAGCGGTGCGCCAGCTGATAGCGGCGACGGGCCAGGACCAGGATCGCCGCCGCGAACGGCGCAGTCAGCAGCCCGAACGCGAGCGCGGCCAGGCCCAGTGGTCCGGCGGTCAGCCGGCTGGCGAGGACCACCGCGAGCAGGAGCGCCAGTCCGGTACGGGTCCAGGCCAGGGCGGTGCGCTCGTTCTGCGCCCCGGGATCGAAGGTCCGCTCAGGTTCGCCGTCGCTCATAACGAGGTGAGGAAGACGACGCCGATGGTCACGGCCAGCACCGCGAGACCGAAGGCCAGCACCGGCGCGAGCGCGGGCGCGGGCAACGGCTTCGACTGGCGCAGCGCACGCTCGGCCCGTGCCCACCGGACGAACGCGACCGAACTGCTGGCGGCGCCGAGCAGCGCCAAAACCAGCACAAGCGGCACCCGGGCAGCGGTCTGGGCGGGGACCTCCAGGGCCTCCAGGGCGATGCCGGCGGCGACGAGTGCGAGTGCGGTGCGGATCCAGGCGAGGAAGGTCCGCTCGTTGGCGAAGGTGAATCTCGGGTCCGGCTCCTCGCCGACCTCGTAGACACGACGGGGCCACCTCCGCCGGGAATTCTCGTCGTCTGCGCCGCCAACCATGGTCCTTATTCTCCGGGGGTTGAATCCGCGTGCGCGAACTGGGTACGGGAGGGGCGTGAGTGATGGACAGATGACTGACCTGACGGAATTGGCCCAACAACTGCGCGTCGACGCCGTGCGGTGCTCCGAGGTGGCAAGCTCCGGTCATCCGACCTCGTCGCTGTCCGCGGCGGATCTCATGGCCGTCCTGCTCGCCCGGCACCTGCGCTACGACTTCGACGACCCGAGCAACCCGGAGAACGATCACCTGATCTTCTCCAAGGGGCATGCGACCCCGCTGCTCTACTCGATGTACAAGGCGGCCGGCGCCATCAGCGACGACGAGCTGGTGACCTACCGTGCACTCGGCAGCCGGCTGGAGGGGCATCCGACGCCCAGGCTGCCGTGGGTGGAGGTCGCCACCGGCGCGCTCGGCCAGGGCTTACCCATCGGCGTCGGCACGGCGCTCGCCGGCAAGCGGCTTGACCGATTGCCCTACCGCGTGTGGGTCCTCTGCGGAGACAGCGAGCTGGCCGAGGGGTCGATGGCCGAGGCCTTCGAGCACGCCGGCTACGAAGGCCTGGATCGGCTGGTCGCGATCATCGACGTCAACCGGCTCGGGCAGCGTGGACCCACCAGGTTCGGCTGGGACACCGGTGCCTACGCCCGGCGGATCGAGCCACGCGGGTGGAACACCATCGAGATCGACGGTCACAACCCGCAGGAGATCGAGCAGGCTTATGCGGCCGCCGAATCGTCCGCGAAGCCGACCGCCATCCTCGCCCGGACCACCAAGGGGGCCGGGGTGTCGGCCGTCGCCGATCAGGAGGGCAAGCACGGCAAGCCGGTGCCGGACGTGGACGAGGCGATCTCTGAGCTCGGCGGTCCGCGCGAGATCCGGGTCGGCGTGGTCAAGCCGTCGTACACCGCGCCGCCGCACAGCTTCGGCGAGCCGGCCAGGTACGAGCCGCCGACGTATAACGTCGGAGACGACGTGGCCACGCGGAACGCGTTCGGCGAGGCGTTCGCGGCACTCGGCCATGCCCGCCCGGACGTGGTGGGACTGGACGCCGAGGTCTCCGATTCCACCCGGATGCAGTTCTTCGCCAAGGAGCACCCGGATCGGTTCTTCCAGTTCTACATCGCCGAGCAGCAGATGATCGCCGCGGCCGTCGGGCTGCAGGTGCGCGGGTGGAAACCGTACGCGGCGACCTTCGCGGCGTTCCTCTCCCGCGCGTACGACTTCATCCGGATGGCCGCGATCAGCCGTGCGGACCTGCGTCTGGTCGGCTCGCACGCCGGGATCGCGATCGGGCAGGACGGCCCGTCCCAGATGGGCTTGGAGGACATCGCCGCGCTGCGCGCCGTCCATTCCAGCACGGTGCTGCACCCGTGCGACGGCAATCAGACGGCTGCCCTGGTCGGTGAGATGGCGGACCGAACGGGGATCTCCTACCTGCGGACCGGACGCGGCGAGACCCCGGTCATCTACGGTCCCGACGAGGACTTCCCGATCGGGGGCAGCCGGGTGCTGCGCTCGTCATCCGATGACGCGGTGACCCTCATCGGTGCCGGTGTGACCGTTCACGAGGCGCTCGCCGCCGCCGACCAGCTGGAGTCCGAGGGTGTTCGTGCCAGGGTGATCGACGTGTACTCGATCAAACCGGTCGACGCCTTCACCGTACGGGCGGCCGCGGAGGAGACCGGCTGCCTGGTGACCGTGGAGGACCACTGGGCGGAGGGCGGTCTGGGCGACGCCGTGTCCGACGTGTTCGCCTCCGGCATTCCGACCCCGGCGATGATCAAACTCGCCGTACGCGAGATGCCGGGTTCCGCGTCGCCGGCCGAGCAGTTGCGCATGGCCGGGATCGACCGGGCGGCCATCGCCTCCGCCGTCCGCACGTTCCTGACGAACCGGAGCGTGACAGCCCGACCCACCCGATGATCATCGAGGATCCGCGGCGTCATGGCACCCCGGATCCTCGATGATCAAGGGAGGCGATCTAGACCTGGTCCCGGCGGATCGTCGAGTGCCAGTTCCGGGCGGCGACCCGATGTTCACCTTCGTACGCGTCGAGTTCCGCCGCGAGATGGAACTCCGTCGGCGTCGAGGTCAGCGTGGTCCGGGTCCGGGTATGCACGCTCCAGCCGTCGCGGGCGAACGCCATCGTCCAGATCACCTCGCCACGCACGGTCGCGAAATCATTGTCGACCCAGCTGTAGTACTCCTCGGCGCGCCGGGAGACGTCCATGTCGATGTCGTCGAAATGTACCGTGCCCAGGTCCTTGACGACCTCGAGCATCGAACGGTAGTCGATGAGGTCACGCGTCACGTTCCAGCGATGCTCACCGGAGCGCAGCGTCGTCGTCGAGATCGGCTCGGTTCCCTCGGGCTCGTCGAACGGCTGCAACGCCACGTCGTCCGGGTGGTCTGTCGGCCGGATCGGGAGCTCGAGACTGCTGTGCTCCGGGTAGACGGTGATCTGTACGGGAACCGGTGGCGGCCACGCCAGCGGCCAGTACGAGGTGGACACGGCCACCCGGATACGGTGCCCCGGCGGAAATGCGTGTGCCATCCCGTTCAGCGTGACCGGGACCTGGTAACGACGACCCGGCTCCAGCGGCTCCGGAGCCTCGTGCCCGGTTCGGTGTGTCAGGTTCAGCAGTCCGTAGCTCACCCGGGTGGCCCGGCCATCCGGCGCCACGTCCGACAGACGCACGGCCACCTGGGCTACCGGTTCGGTGACGCTGAACTCGAGGTTGACGACGGCCGCGCCCAGGACCTCCCACCGTTCCTCCAGCTCGTTGCTGTCGAAGACGATCGCGCCGCCGTCCTCCTCGCGCTGGTCGTACGGGAGATCCGGCGGTGCGTTGTACGAGCACCACTTCCCCGCGAACTGCCCGACGGAGAGCGGAGACTCCACGGTCAGCGGCTGCGGGTCGACCGGCTCACCCGGCTCTGCCATCCGGTAACGGCTGAACCCCCGTTCCACCTGGTTGATCTTGGGTGAGGGCCACTCCATCTCGCCCACCCAGCGACCCGGGCGCTCCGCGTACGCCGTGGACGGTGGGACGCTCTCCTGCATCCAGATCCGCAGCATCGGATCGTCCATGACGTCGTTGTCGACGCCCTTGAGCCACCGATCCCACCAGCGGACCATCTCCTGCAGGAAGCCGATCGCGGGGCCAGGCTGGCCGAAATGCGGATACTTGTGCGACCACGGTCCGATCAGGCCCTTGCGCGGCACCTGCAACCGCTCCAGCATCCGGAAGACCGCGTTCGAATACCCGTCGGCCCACCCGCTGACCGCGAAGACAGGGCACTGGATCGCGGAGTAGTCCTCGCAGACTGAGCCGTGCTTCCAGAAGTCGTCGCGATGCTGGTGCCGTAGCCAGTCCTCCAGCCACAGGCCGCTGCCGTGCAGCCGGTCGTGCCACATCTCTCGCCAGTGATCGCCGACGACGGCCGGATCCGGCGGGCACGAGGTGTAGGCGAACATGGTCGACGCCCAGGAGAGATTGTCACTGAGCAGGCAGCCACCCATGTAGTGGACGTCGTCGGCGTACCGGTCATCGCTGGAGCAGACCGCGACGATCGCATCCAGCCCGGGCGGGCGACGGGCGGCGACCTGCAAGGCGTTGAACCCGCCCCAGGAGATGCCCATCATGCCGAGGTGGCCGTCGCACCACGGCTGTTCGCGCAGCCACTGCAGGATGCACTCCGCATCGGTCAGTTCGCGTTCCAGGTATTCGCCGGTGAGGATGCCCTCGGAGTCACCACTGCCGCGGATGTCCACCCGGATGCACGCGTAGCCGTGCCCGGCAAGGTATCGGTGGTTCACCGAGTCTCGGTGCGCGGTCAGGTCGCGTTGCCGATACGGGATGAACTCCAGCAGAGCCGGCACCGGACGGTCATCGGACGAGACCGGCCGCCACACCCGGCCGGCCAGGTGGACGTCGTCCGGCATCGGTATCCAGATCCCGTCCTCCTCACGGACCTCCTCGGGCAGAGAGGTGGCTGTGCGCATCCATTCCTCCGTTCCTACTCTCCTCGCGGGGGTGACGTGTCGAATTTGAACGGCAGCGCCTCCACACAGCGCTCGTACTTGGCGATCAGCTCTTCCTGGCTCTGCGCGCCGATGAAGATCTGCGCCAGCTCGTAGCTGTAGCTGTCCTGGTGGGTGAGATCGGACAGCCACCGGCCCTCGTGCGCGATCACACGCACCGTGGCGTCCGGGTTCTCCCACTGCACGTGTGCGATCTCGTCGTGGGTGGGCACCCGGGTGGTCAGCCCGTCGGCGAAGCGGCGAAGAAACCACTTGGCGGCGACCGCATGCTCGCCCTGGCGGTGTGGCAGATCGGGATCGCGGTTCAGCGCCAGCCGCACCATGGGGTAATGGTTCGACACGCCGTCCACCATCTGGAACAGCCGGGCATGCGACTGAGAGTGCCGCGGGTTGACCTCCAGAACGTTGATCGTGTCCTTGGCCGGATCCCAGAAGAACTCGATGTTGAGAGTCGAGTTGTCCAGCCCGGACTGGATGATGACGCGCCGGGTCACCTCTTCAAGCCGGCCGGCGACGTGCGGCGGGATGGCGGCGGGGTACTCGTAGCGCAGAAAGCTCGAGGTGTCCGGGTAATTGATCGACGCCACGATCCCGTAGATGTGCACCTTGTCGCCCTGCACGTACCCCTCGACCGTCAGTTGCTCTCCCGAGACATCCTCTTCCACGAGGCAGTACCGGCCGCTACCGGCGATCTCCGGCGGTGGGTGCAGGTGTTCGAGCACCTGCTCGAACGGTGCGCCCATCCAATCGATGCCTTCGGAGATGGTCTCCACGGCGGAGGCGAACTCGTGGTCGTTGCGCACCCGGAACGCCAAGGCAGAACTGGTCGACTTCACGGGCTTGATCCACATCGGGTAGCTCAGCTCTTCAGGCGGCCGGGTATCGGTCTTGGGGTCGATCAGGCCGAATGCGGGATGCTCGGCGATGACCTTCTGTTGCTCGAGCCTGCTCCAGTACTTGTGCTCGCATTTCACGACCGATTCCAGGCTGGGACCGGTGGTGCCGAAGCGCTCGCACAGAATCGGCACCAGGGAGCTGACCGGAAAGTCCCAATACCCGACGATCGCGTCGATCGTGTCATCGAAATGGTAGAGCTGACGTTCCGCGGCGGCGAGCAGTTCGGGTAGCCGGATCTCATCGGTGAGCAGCTCTTCTTTCGCGAGTAGGCGGTGGAAACGGTAATCCTCGGCGTGGGGCAGGGCGCGCAGGGTTTCCGCGTTCAGGTCGTCCAGTCCCAGGACGAAGATGTTCTTGGCCATCGACGCTCCTTGTCTCGTCCCCTGTGGCACAGCGTTACCCACGTGTGACCTGATGACTCGGTGATCTCTCGCCGACACCCCCGTCGGCGGCACCGTTTGCCTGCGCACACGCCGGGTATCGGCGACCACGACGAGCCACGACGACGCACACAGCGAAGGGAAGCGTCCATGAAGGCACTGACGTGGCACGGCAAGCGGGACGTGCGGGTCGAGAACGTGCCCGACCCACGGATCGAAGAGCCCACCGATGCGATCGTCGATGTGACGACGACGGCGATCTGCGGTTCGGATCTGCATCTGTACGAAGTCCTGGGGCCGTTCCTGGACGAAGGCGATATTCTCGGCCACGAGGCGATGGGTGTGGTGCAGGAGGTCGGGTCTGACGTCAGCCACATCCGGCCCGGCGACCGCGTCGTCATGCCGTTCAACATCTCGTGCGGCACCTGCTACATGTGCGAGCGGCAGCTGTACGCCCAGTGCGAGACCACGCAGGTGCGCGAGCATGACAAGGGCGCGGCGATGTTCGGCTACACCAAGCTGTACGGCTCAGTGCCCGGCGCCCAGGCGGAGCTGTTGCGGGTGCCGATGGCTCAGTTCGGCCCGATCCCGGTACCCGAATGGGGCAGCGATCAGCATTGGCTGTACCTGTCCGACATTCTGCCCACGGCATGGCAGGCGGTGCAGTATGCAGGTGTCGGCGACGGCAGCACCGTGGCGGTGCTCGGGCTCGGCCCGGTGGGACAGTTCGCCACCAGGATCGCCAAGCACCGGGGCGCCCGGCGGGTGATCGGGGTCGACTCGGTGCCCGAGCGCCTGGATCGGGCGGCATCCTTCGGCGTCGACGTGGTGGACATGACCGAGGTGGACGACCTCGTCCAGCATCTGGTGACGATGGCCGACGGCCGCGGGCCGGACGCGACGATCGACGCCGTGGGCATGGAGGCGCACGGCTCGCCCGGTGCCAAGCTGCTGCAGTCGGCGGTGAACGCGTTGCCCGATGCGGTGGCGGAGCCGATGGCCGAACGGTACGCGATCGACCGTCTGGACGCGCTGCACACCGCTATCCGCGCGACGCGGCGGGGCGGCACGGTATCGATCAGCGGGGTGTACGGCGGCGCTGCCGACCCGATGCCGATGCTCGAGATGTTCGACCGGGGGCTGCAGATCCGCATGGGGCAGGCGCATGTGCGCCGTTGGACGGCAGAGCTGATGGCGCTACTCGGGGAGAACGACGTGTTCGGCGTCGACGACTTCGCCACCCACCAGCTCCCACTGGACGAGGCGCCGTCGGGCTACGAGATGTTCCAGCAGAAGTCGGACGGGTGCATCAAGATCATCCTGAACGCCTCCTGACCTCGAACGTGGAACGGTGAGCGCGTTTGCCGTGGGCGGCACCGGGTAAGCGCGGGGCATGACCGATGATCCCACTCTGCGCCCGCGCGTGCTCGTGGTCGGCGCCGGTTACGCCGGCCTGCACGCCGCGCGCCGGTTACAGTCGAAACTCCGCCCGAACGAGGCATCCATCACCGTCGTCGATCCGCGGCCGTACATGACGTACCAGCCGTTCTTGCCGGAGACCGCATCCGGCGCCATCGAGCCGCGGCACGCCGTCGCCCCGCTTCGGGCGATGCTCAAGCGTTGTCAGGTATTGACGGGACGAGCGATCGGCATCGACCTGGAACGCCGATCGGTGCGGGTCGATGTGGTCGACGGCAACGAGGTGGATATCGGGTACGACCTGCTCGTCCTGGCCCCCGGATCGGCTTCCAAGACACTGCCGGTGCCGGGGCTGAGCGAGCAGGCGGTCGGGTTCACCACCCTCGGTGAGGCGGTGTACCTGCGTAACCACGTGCTCTCCCAGCTGGACCGGGCCGCCAGCACGATCGATCCGGTGCAGCGGAACAAGCTGCTGACCTTCATGTTCGTCGGCGGCGGCTATGCCGGCATCGAGGCATTGGGTGAACTGGAGAACATGGCCCGGTTCGCCGCACAGCGCTACTATCCGACGCTCGACCCGGCCGAGATGCGGTGGATGCTGGTGGAAGCCGTAGACAGGATCATGCCGGAGGTCAGTCGATCGCTGGCGGACTACACCGTCGAGGTGTTGCGGCGTCGTGGCATCGAGGTGCGCATGGAGACGACCGTCGACACCATGGAGGGCGGTCACGTCACCCTGTCCGACGGCGCCGAGTTCGATGCGGGCACGGTCGTCTGGACGACCGGCGTGGTGGCCGCACCTGTCATCGCCGAGGCCGAGTTCGAGCACGACAAGCTGGGTCGTGTGCAGTGCACACCCTCCATGCAGGTCAAGGGTGTGCCGAATGTCTTCGCCGCGGGCGACTGCGCCGCCATACCGGACCTGACCTCGGAGGAGGAAGGGGCGACCTACCCGCCGACCGCACAACACGCGGTGCGTCAGGGGAAGCTGCTGGCCGACAACATCCGCGCCATTCTCCGGGGACGGCCGGTGCGGGCCTTCGCGCACCGCAGCTCCGGCGCGGTGGCGACACTCGGATTACATCAGGGCGTCGCCGAAGTGTACGGCGCCAAGGTGCGCGGCCTGCCGGCCTGGATGCTGCACCGGCTGTATCACCTGTCGCAGATGCCGACAGCGAACCGCAAGTCTCGGGTGCTCGCCGACTGGGTGCTCGATTCGATGTTTCCCCGGCAGGTGGTGGCCATCGGGGAGTTGCACCGGCCGCGCCAGGAGTTCGCCGAACAAGCCCAGCGGCGTGACTGAACCTGAGCACATCGCGCAGCGACGTTGCTGGGCCCAGCCGCGGCTACCACTGCGGCAGCGCCGCCGGCTACCAGCGCAGCAGCGCGGATATTCCGTCGTCGGCCATCGCCCACGAGCCGACCTGAACCTCCGCACCGGTCATCGCCGCCGCGCAGAGCACGGTCAGATCGGCACGCAGTCCGGCGTGCTCCGCCGCGCCGGCGGGAAGGACGATGCCGGGATAGCGGGCCGGGTCGATCGTGCGGGCGGATGCGGCGTCCGGGGCGATGAACGCGGTACGTACCTGGCCCTGCGCCAGCCGGGGCAGTACGGCATCGATGCCTGTCGCGGCCGCACCGTGCCGGCCGGCCTCCTGCTCGAACTCTCGGACCGCTTCGAGCTGGTCGGCGGCGACGACCTTCCGGATCGCTTCGTCGACGGCGTGGTCCAGCGCTTGCCGCGACGTGCCGTCGGCGCGGCCGCCGGTCTCCAGATTGACCAGAAGCGAGCGGGTACGCTCACCGACGGCATGCTGGATCTCGCCTTGGGCCCGCAGGTCTCCGGCGACGGCCACCATCCGCACGCCCGATTCCACCTGGTGCTCGATCTCGGCGGCGACGTTCTCGGCGTTGTGTCGCCAGGTGTTCTCCGCGCGCCGTTGGTACCGCTTGTGCGACCAGCCACCCACCAGCACCTTGGTCATGTGCTCGGTATCGCCGTGTACGTCCGCCGTCGCCTCCGGCGTCTCCGGCCACGCGTCGTACCGTTCGAAGTCGGCGCCTTCCCGGTCCGCCAGCACCACCAGCAGCGGCAGCATGGTGTTGCGGTCGGCGAGCCACGCGACCAGGTCCGGCAGCGGGCCCCAGGTGAGGGCCGTGTGATCGCCCGGGGCCGTCACGACATCGTCCAGCAGGATGCGCCCGTCCGCCGCGACGACCATCCGGGCGGCCGCACCGGCCGCGTGGTGCCCGGCTTGGATCCGCTCGCCGGTCAGGTCGACGAGATCCTCTGGTGCACCGTTCCGGAGCAGATCCTCGCGCGCGGAGCGCCAACGTACGTTGAGCTGATGGACGGCTTCCTCGACATCGCGGCGGACGTCGAGGTAGACGCTGAGAAAGGGTCCCGGGTGCTGGCAGATCTCTTCCACAAGCCGGGTGTTCTTCACATTGTGCGCGAGGTTGTTCGCGACCATCCGGACCTCCCGTGGTACTGCGGAATGAAGTCGCACCGGCTGTCCGGCCGGTGTCTGTCTGTGCTGGTTACCCACGTGCGGCAGGCGTCATGTAAAGACCGGCGTGAATGTGTTGGCGTGGGCGGGATTACGAGTGACGATGGTCCTGAGAGACCCCGCGAGGGGAACCGGTGGGCACCGGACCGCAGACGGTCGAGTTCTACGGCACGGCGGAGGTAACAGTGAGTTCTGACGAGGCGCTCGCGCTGGCCGAGCTGGCGAAGAATCTCGCTGACGTGCCGGTGCTGGACCGTACGGTCGAACGAGTGGTGCGCTGTGCCACCGAATTGACCGCTGCCGAGGACGGCAGCGTCGTGCTCGTGCGGGGGGCGCAACGGCTGGAACCGCTCGGCGCCTCCGATGAGGCGGCTGAGCAAGCCGACGCGTGGCAGGACCGGCTGCATGAGGGGCCGTGCGTGAGCGCCGCACGCGAGCACCGATCCTTCCTGGTCCGCGACGTCATGCAGGACGATCGTTGGCCCAGGTGGGGTCCGATCGCGGCCGACCTGGGCGTGCGCGGGGCCGTGAGCACCTGCCTGTCCACCCGGCGACGCACGGTCGGCATGCTCAACCTCTACACCTCGTATCCGGATCGATTGGACGATGCGGATGCGGCTCGCGCGCAAGCCGTGGCCGACCATGCCGCAGTGGCGATCGATAACATGCGTGAGGAGTCCGACCTGCGCCGGGCCATGGAGACACGGAATGTCATCGGCCAGGCGCAGGGACTCCTCATGGAGCGCTACGAACTCGACGCGCGCCGGGCGTTCGAGGTGTTGCGGCGCTACTCTCAGGACACCAACGTCAAGCTGCGCGACGTCGCCGAGCAGCTGGTTGAGACCCGGAAGCTTCCCGACGACCTTTGACGTGCCCGTCCCCCGCCTCCAGGCTCCCCAGCCGGGTCCGCAGGTGGCCCAGGATCCGCGCCAGTAGCCTGGAGACCTGCATCTGAGTCACACCCAGCTCCTGCGCGATCTCCTGCTGCGTCCAGCCATGGAAGAACCGCAGGTACAGGATTCGCTTGTCCCGTTCCGGCAGCTCGCGACAGAGCGGCTGGAGCGCCGTCGTCGCCTCCGAGCGGTCGAAGTTGCCGTCGTCGGCGCCGAGCAGGTCGGACAGTGAGGTTCCCTCCTCGGTTCGTGTCGGGGCGTCGATCGACACCGGTGTGTAGCAACTGCGGCACGACAGCGCCTCGTTCACGTCGGCGACCTCTTCGCCGAGGTGGTCGGCGAGCTCCTCCGGGCTGGGCGAGCGGCCCAGGGTCTGGGACAGGTGGGAGGTGGCGGCCGTGATCTGACGATGCAGATCCTGGATCCGGCGGGGCGGCCGAACCGTCCATCCCTGGTCACGGAAGAAGCGTTTGATCTCGCCGGTGATCGTGGGCATGGCGAACGAGATGAAGTCGATGCCGCGGTCCGGAGCGAACCTACGCACCGCATTGACCAGCCCGACGTACGCCACCTGGGTGACGTCGGACTGCTCCTCGGAGCGCTTGGCGTAGCGGCGTGCGATGGACTCGGCGAGCCCGGTGTTCAGGACGATGACTTCGTCCTGAAGCCTGCGACGCTCCTCATCATCCGGGGCGGCCGCCGCTTCCTTCAACAGACGGTGTGTCAGCTCGACACGGTCGCCATCGTCACGATTCGAGGTGTGGTTGGAGCGACGGGGTGTGGTCATCGGAGCGGACACAGCGAACACCTACTCAGAGCTTTTGAGCTTTGTGCGTGGCTGCTGCTTAACCACTTCGTTATAAACCACCGAAACATGGAGTGCGGCGTATGTCAACGCCTAATCCGAGATGAAGAGGAAAACCACCATAAGCACCACGAAGGCACTGATCAGGAAGGCCGCCAAGGGCACAAAGAACCTGGGTCGGAACGACTTGCGTGGGTCGTCCGACCGGCCGTGGTGTTCAGTGGACATGGCGCCTGAGGTACCCGGACCAGGGCCGTTCAAACCGGTACGGCCCTGACCGCGACATTCCTCCGGCCGGTCGGCGTGCGGGCCCAGAGACTGGAACGGACCAGTCTGTCGTCAAACTGGCCTCCCGGCCGTGCGCGACGTGGCCGACGCCGCCCGTGCCCGCTAATCCTTGGGGAGCTGGTAGCCGGCACGGCGCAGGGCGTCAGCGATGGCGCCGTCGGGAGCCGAGTCGCCGCGACCGCCGCGACCCCGGTCACGACCGCGCCCGGTACGGTCATCCCGTCCCTTGCCGCGACCTCGGTCGCCTCGGCCCGGCGACGGACGGTTCGCCGACGAACCGCCGCGGCGTTCGCCGTCGCCGGCGGACTGGCGCCGGTCCGTGCCGGGAGCGGGAACCTCGTCGTCGAGGCGGAGTGTGAGCGAGATGCGATTCCGAGGGACGTCGACCTCGAGGACCTTCACCTTGACCACGTCGCCCGGCTTCACCACGTCCCGCGGATCGTTGACGAACTCGTGCGACATGGCGGAGATGTGCACCAGGCCGTCCTGGTGTACGCCGACGTCGACGAACGCGCCGAACGCGGCCACGTTCGTCACCACGCCCTCCAGCCGCATCCCCGGCTTCAGGTCGGCCACCGTCTCCACACCCTCGGTGAATGTGGCGGTCTTGAACGACGGGCGCGGATCGCGGCCCGGCTTCTCCAGCTCGGCGAGGACATCGGTGACCGTGGGCAGGCCGTAGGCATCGTTCACGAAGTCCGACGGCTTCAGGCCGCGCAGCGCACGCCCGTTGCCGAGCAGCGTCTTCACGTCGCCGCCGGCCGCCTGGGCGATCCGTCGAGCCAGCGGATACGACTCCGGGTGCACACTGGAGGCGTCCAACGGCTCGTCGCCGCCCCGGATACGCAGGAAGCCGGCCGACTGCTCGAAAGCCTTCGGTCCCAGCCGCGGCACCTTCTGCAGCGCCGCACGGGAGGGGAACGGGCCGTTCGCCTCGCGATGCGCCACGATGTTCTCCGCCAGCCCACCGCTGATTCCGGAGACCCGGGCGAGCAGCGGTGTCGAGGCGGTGTTGAGGTCGACACCGACCGCGTTCACGCAGTCCTCGACCACCGCGTCGAGCGAGCGCGACAGGTCCGACTCGGACAGATCGTGCTGGTACTGACCGACCCCGATCGACTTCGGCTCGATCTTGACCAGCTCGGCGAGCGGATCCTGCAGGCGCCGGGCGATGGATACCGCGCCACGCAGGGACACGTCCAGGTCAGGCAGTTCGCGCGAGGCGAACGACGACGCCGAGTACACCGACGCGCCGGCCTCGGAGATCATGATCTTGGAGAGCTTCAGGTCCGGGCAGCGCTTCACCAGATCGCCGGCCAGCTGGTCGGTCTCGCGTGAGGCTGTGCCGTTGCCGATCGCGATCAGTTCCACGTGGTGCTCGCGAACCAGCTTCTCCAGCACCACCAGAGCGTCATCCCACTGCCCCTGCGGCTTGTGCGGATAGGTGGTCGTCGTGGCGACGACCTTGCCGGTGGCGTCGACGACGGCGACCTTCACACCGGTCCGGTAGGCAGGGTCGAGCCCCATGGTCGGACGGGTGCCGGCCGGGGCGGCGAGCAGGAGGTCGCGCAGGTTGCCGGCGAAGACCCGGATAGCCTCCTCCTCGGCGGCCTGTCGTACCCGCATGCGCAGGTCGACCGAGAGGTTGACCATGATCCGCGTCCGCCACGCCCACTGGACCGCCTTGGCCAGCCAGGCGTCCGCGGGGCGGCCGCGGTTGTCGATCTCGAACCGGGCGGCGATGGCGGACTCGTACGGGTTGAACGTGCCGGTGGCGGCCGGCGCGTCGTCGTCGGGATTCGGCTCCACGGTGAGATCGAGGACCTCCTCCTTCTCACCGCGGAAGAGAGCCAGCGCCCGGTGCGACGGCAACTTCGCCAGCGGCTCGGAGAAGTCGAAGTAGTCGGCGTACTTCGCGCCCGACTCGGCAGCGCCGTCCCGGACCTTCGCCACCATGTGGCCTCGCGACCAGACCCGTTCCCGCAGGTCGCCGATGAGGTCGGCGTCCTCGGCGAAGCGTTCCACCAGGATGGCCCGGGCGCCGTCGAGGGCGGCCGCCACGTCCGGGACGCTCTCGGTCAGGTAGGCCCGCGCGGTGGTCTCCGGATCCTGGCCCGGATCGGACAGCAGTCCGTCCGCCAGCGGCTCCAGCCCGGCCTCGCGGGCGATCTGCGCCTTGGTCCGTCGTTTCGGCTTGAACGGCAGGTAGATGTCTTCCAGCCGGGCTTTCGTCTCGGCGGCCATGATCTGCGCCTCGAGCGCCTCGGTCAGCTTGCCCTGCTCACGGATCGAATCGAGGATCGTCGTGCGGCGTTCCTCGAACTCGCGCAGGTAGCGCAGCCGCTCCTCCAGCGTGCGGAGCTGGGCGTCGTCGAGCATCCCGGTCGCCTCCTTGCGATACCGGGCGATGAAGGGCACTGTCGACCCCTCGTCCAGCAGCGCAACAGCGGCGCGGACCTGACCTTCGCGCACGCCGAGTTCCTCGGCGATCTTCTGAAACACCCAGTTGGGCGTGGTAGCTGTCACGACCTCGACCTTCGACCTCTCGCGTCGGCACCTGCAGACTCTCGACGGGTCATTCTGCCCGATGGCCCGGTCCTGCTAGTGTCGAGGCGCGACTGCGGGGCACGGGTGGGCAGGTTTGCCTGCCCGGATGCCGGGGGAACGCAGGTCGTGTGCCGCCAGCCCGTGGACCGCCGCGGGCGAAGACCACAGGAGGATGCTGGTGCTCCAGACTCCCCAGCACATCGTCGTCATGGGTGTGTCCGGATCGGGAAAGACCACCGTGGCGAAGCTGCTGGCACGACGGCTGGCGTGGCCATATGCCGAGGGGGACGACTTCCATCCGGAAGCCAATGTCCAGAAGATGGCCGCGGGTAAGCCGCTGGAGGACGAAGACCGGTGGCCCTGGCTGCGCGCCGTGGCCGACTGGATGTCGGCGCAGGCCCGGGACAGGCGCAGCACCGTGGTGACCTGCTCGGCGCTGCGGCGCGTCTATCGGGACGTGCTGCGGGAGGCCGACGGCGCGGTCCGGTTCGCGCATCTGTCCGGCGAGTTCGACGTGATCGGCGAACGGATCGCCTACCGGTCCGGACACTTCATGCCGTCGTCCCTGCTGACCTCTCAGTTCGAGACCTTAGAGGAGCTGGAAGAGGACGAGGACGGGATCGCGGTGGACGTCGACCGAGGCCCGGAGGAGATCGCCGACGCCGTTCTGGCCGGCCTCGACCTTCGAGCCTGACCCGGTGATCTCTGATCCGGTGAACCTGGAGGCACTCATCCAGCGCGCGAACGCCGAGTGCTTCACTGTTGCTGCAGAGTCCGTCCTCGACCTGATGGCGCAGTCCCGTCGGGGTTCTGGGCCGGACTCCGAGGCTGAGATGAGGAGTGAGCATGGCTGAAGACCGACTGGCGGACGTAGCGGTGACCGGCCTCGGGACGATGGGGCGGAATCTCGCCCGCAACTTCGCCCGGAACGGTTTCCGCGTCGGCGTGCACAACCGCAGCAGGGAACGTACCGACGCGCTCATGGCCGAGTTCGGGCAGGAAGGCGACTTCGTGCCGGCGACTGGACTGGACGAGCTCGTGCAGGCACTGGAGCGGCCGCGCCGGGTGGTGATCATGGTGCCGGCGGGCGGGCCGACCGATGCCGTCATCGATGAGCTGATTCCGCTGCTGGATTCCGGTGACATCATCATCGACGGCGGCAACGCGCACTACCGGGACACCCGCCGCCGGGAGGCGGACCTGCGGGAGAAGGGCCTGCACTTCGTCGGGATGGGTGTCTCCGGCGGTGAAGAGGGAGCGCTGCTCGGGCCCAGCATCATGCCGGGCGGCACCGCGGAGGCCTATGCCGCGCTGCAACCGTTACTGGAGAAGATCGCCGCCGAGGTGGACGGCACGCCATGCTGCACGCACGTCGGGCCGGACGGCGCCGGACACTTCGTCAAGATGCTGCACAACGGCATCGAGTACGCGGACATGCAGCTGATCGCCGAGAGCTACGACCTGATGCGCAACGGCCTCGGTATGGAGCCGGCCGAGATCGCCGAGGTCTTCACCGCGTGGAACGACGGGGACCTGGAGTCATTCCTGGTGGAGATCACCGCCGAGGTTCTCGCGCACACCGACGGCGACACCGGCAAGCCGTTCGTGGACGTGGTGCTGGATCAGGCCGGGCAGAAGGGTACCGGCCGCTGGACGGTGATCGCGGCGCTCGAGCTCGGCATCCCGGTCAGCGGCATGGCCGAGGCCGTCTTCGCCCGTGGACTCTCCAGCGACGTGGGCCGGCGCGAGGCCGCGCAGGGTGTGCTGACCGGGCCCTCCACGCCGGCGACGGTCGAGGACCGGCAGCGATTCCTCGACGACATCCGGGATGCGCTGTACGCATCGAAACTGGTCGCCTACGCGCAGGGCTTCGACACCATCCGCACCGCCAGCGAGGACTTCGGGTGGGACATCGACCTCGGCGCGATGGCCACTATCTGGCGTGGGGGATGCATCATCCGTGCCCGCTTTCTGGATCGGATCCGGGAGGCCTACGACCGCAACCGCGACCTTCCGTCGCTGTTGGTGGATGACTACTTCAGCCAGGCGGTGTCCAACGGACAGGACGGCTGGCGGCGGGTGGTGGCGACCGCGGCGCAGCTGGGTGTCCCGGTGCCGGGCTTCAGCAGCGCCCTGTCGTACTACGACGGGCTGCGTGCGCCACGGCTGCCGGCGGCGCTGATCCAAGGGCAGCGCGATCTGTTCGGCGCGCACACCTACCAGCGGATCGACCGGCCCGGCACCTTCCATGTCGACTGGTCCGGCGATCGCTCCGAGGAAGAACGCTGATCCGCCCGTGCCCGGGATTCGTCAGCCGGATGGAGTTCTCGTGCGCCCCGTGATCCTGCCACCGCACCTACCGCCGACGTTCTATCGGGGCGCCGGACGGATCGCCGACTTCCGCGGCGACCGCACCGGCGTCGTGCCACGGGACCGGCCGGAGGACTGGATAGCCTCGACCGTCAGCCGCTTCGGCGACCCGGGCTCCGGACTGACGGCGCTACCCGACGGACGACTGCTCCGGGACGCGGTCGACGCCGATCCCGCCGGCTGGCTCGGCCCCGCGCCAGCGACGTCGGTGGCGGCGGGGCGGCCGGCGCCGTCGTCGCTGGCGGTTCCGCTGGTGAAGTACCTGGATGCCGGCCAGCGGCTGCCCGTGCACGTGCACCCGGACGATGCGTTCGCCCGCTCCCGGCTGGATGCCGCGCAGGGCAAGACCGAGGCGTGGCTGATCATGGAGGCGCCGCCGGGAGCACGGGTCCACCTCGGCTGGCGGGACGAGATGCCGCTATGGCGGCTGGTCGATCTGGTTCGACGGCAGGACATCCCGGCGATGCTGGAGGCGATGAATCCGGTACCGGTCGGCCCGGGCGACGTCATCCTGGTCCCGGCCGGCACCGCCCACGCGATCTGCGAAGGCGTATTCCTGGTGGAGGTCCAGCAGGCGGCCGACCTCTCCGTCCTGCTGGAGTGGCAGGCGTTCCTGCCCGACTCGAGCCAGGCGTTCGGCGGGGCGGAGCTCGACGTCGCGCTCGGCTGCGTCGATGTCGCGCCGCTCACCGACGATGTGCTGTCGGAGCTGATCATCCGGGGGGCACGTGATCGAGCGGCGTCCGGTGAGGCGGTGGTGCGGCTGATGCCGGAGCCCGCGGACGGGTATTTCGGCGCGTGGCGGGTGCGGGACGGCGGCGTCCTGCCGGCCGGCTATTCGACCGTCGTCGTGCTGGACGGAGCCGGAACCCTGGTGGGCGAGGGCTGGACGACGGCGATCGAGCGCGGGATGACGCTGGCGGTGCCATACTCCGCCGGTGAGTGCCGGGTGACGGGGGCCGCGACGGTCGCCGCCTTCACGCCGGCCGCGCGCTGAGCGCGTGCGGCGTACGATTGAGCAGCGCCACGGGGTCGATGGGAGAGCGGGAGAAGAAGTGCCGGAACGGGGTGAGCACTACTTCTCTGCGACGCCGCGCGCCGGTAGCCGGACCGACACCGTGCGGGTGCGGTTGGACGACGTCGAGCTTGATCTGACCACGGACACGGGCGTGTTCTCGCACGGCCGGCTCGACGCGGGGACCCGGGTGTTGCTCGCGCAGGCGCCGATGCCGCGGATCCGCGGCGATATCCTCGATCTGGGTTGCGGATACGGGCCGATCGCGCTCACCTTCGCCAGCCGGCGGAAACGGACCAAGGTGTGGGCGGTGGACGTCAACGAGCGCGCACTGCACCTGGTCCGGCTGAACGCCGGGGCCGCCGCTCGTGGCAACGTCGTCGCCGCCGCACCGGACGAGGTGCCCGAGGAGGTGCGCTTCGCCGCGATCTATTCGAATCCGCCGATCCGGATCGGTAAGGCGGCGCTGCATGAGCTGCTTCAGCGGTGGCTGAGCCGGTTGCTGCCGGGCGGCACGGCAGTACTCGTCGTACACAAGCACCTCGGGTCGGACTCGCTCGCCAAGTGGCTCACTGAGCAGGGCTTTCCGACCACGAGGCTGGTGTCGGAGCGGGGCTATCGGCTGCTTCAGGTCGAGTCACATCGCTGACCCACCGACGACGAGGAGAGAGGAGCGGCGACGTGTCGCAATTGCGGGGCACCGACCTGAAGCGGCTGCACCGGTCGTGGAAGCGGCGCAGCACGGCGCGGATCGCGTTGCTGCTGGAGGGCGTGCAGTCGCCGTTCAATGTCGGCGCCATCGTGCGTACGGCGGCGGCACTCGGTGTCGAGCATCTCTACGCGGTGGGCCGGACCGCGTCACCGGGTGACGCCAAGGCGCAGAAGCTCGCCATGGGCACCGACCGGTACCTGGACGTGCGAAGCTTCAGCGACGTCGCCGACGGGATCGCGCGGGCGCGCGAGGACGGGTACCGGGTGATCGGCCTGGAGCTCACCCATGATGCCCAGCCGCTCCACCAGCTCGAGCTCGGTGCGGACGAAGTCTGTATCGCGGTCGGCGCGGAGGACCACGGCCTGTCCGCGCCATGTCTGGGCTCGTGCGACGCCGTCGCCTACATCCCGCAGATCGGCAAGGTGGGATCGCTGAACGTCGCCACGGCCGCGGCGTTGGCCTGTTACGAGATTCGGCGACAGGATTGGACGTCGTCCGACGCGTCGTAGCTTTTTCCGCTCCATGCCGGCGTGTCGCAACCCGGGTCGCCCGGGTGCCGCGTAGTGCAATGTGATCATGAATCCGTCGCGCGCTCTGCATGACGTCGCCTGTCTGCTTCTGCGGCTGGTGCTGGCGGTCGTCTTCGTCGCGCACGGCTGGCAGAAGTTCTACGACTGGACGCTCGACGGTACGCGGGAGACGTTCACCGAGATGGATGTCCCCTTCGCGGACGTGGCCGCGCCTGGGGTGGCGGTCCTCGAGCTGGTGGGCGGCGGGATGCTCGGCCTCGGCATCCTCACCAGGCTGGTCGCGGCGGCGTTCTCCGGCGTGATGGTCGGTGCGCTGGTGCTGGTCCACGCTGAGAACGGAATCTTCATCGAGGACGGCGGGATCGAGCTGGTCCTGGTGCTGGCCGGCGGATGTGCGGCGATCGTCCTGCTCGGGCCCGGCCGGATTCGGATGGACCGGATGCTCGTCCGGTGGTTCTCCAGCGAAGAGGAAGAGGTGGTCGAGGTCGCGCCGAAGCGGCGAAAGTAGCCTGCCGCCCCGCGCAGCGGCGCGCGCCGGGGAACTCCGGCGGCTCGGCGAAGCGTTGGGCTGAGGTGAGTCTGGCCACATATTGCCAACAACGTGGCAACAGATCAACGACGACGCGCATACGATCGAACGAGCATGAATGAGCTACCGCCTGACAAGGAGGACCTGAACGCCGCGCGCTCAGGTCCGAAGTATCGCGCTACCTCGAAGAAGGGGTGGCGACGCTTCTTCACCTGGAAGGCGTTCCTGCTCTATTTCCTCGGTTTCCTGCTGCTCGGCGCGGGCGCCGTCACGTACCTGTTCGTCACGATCGACGTCCCGGAGCCGAATGATTTCTCCACATCCGAAACCACGATCGTCGCCTTTGACGACGGCGAATCGGAACTGGGCCGGTTCAGTGTTGAGAACCGGGAGATCGTCAACACCGAGGACATCCCCGACACGTTGAGGAACGCCGTGGTCGCGGCCGAGGACCGTAGCTTCTACGAGAACCCGGGCTTCTCCATCACCGGCACGGCGCGCGCCGCCTGGCAGCAGTTGACCGGCAGCGCGTCGGCGGGCGGCGGGTCGACGATCACTCAGCAGTACGTCAAGAACTACTACCTCACCCAGGATCAGACCTGGACCAGGAAGCTCAACGAGCTGGTCATCGCGGTCAAAGTGGATCAGGAGACGGACAAGGACCAGATCCTCACCGACTACTTGAACACGATCTGGTTCGGCCGTGGCACGTACGGGGTCCAGACTGCGTCGCAGGCGTACTTCGGCGTCGATGTGGCGGAGCTGGACCTGGCGCAGAGCGCGGCCTTGGCGGCCATCCTCCGCTCGCCGAGCTTGTACGATCCGACGGTCAGCGAGGACAACGCGGACCGGTTCGAGCAACGCTTCGACTACGTGCTCAACGGCATGGTGGAGATCGGTGCGATCGACCAGCAGACCGCGGCTGAGACCGAGCTGCCCGAGATCCAGGACGAGGTCCGGGAGAACCGCTATGGCGGGCCGAAGGGCTACCTGCTGAAGATGGTCAGGGACGAACTCCTGACGCTCGGATTCACCGAATCGGAGATCGACAGCGGCGGGCTCCGGGTGACGACGACCTTCAACGAGCGTGTCCAGGACGTCGCCCAGCGGGCGGTCGACGAGGAGCGGCCGACCGAGAACGCCGACGGCGTACGTGTCGGTCTGGCGTCGGTGCGTCCGGGCGACGGTGGCATCGTCGCTCTGTATGGCGGGCCGGACGCCGTGGAGCAGTCCGTCAACGACGCGGTCGACGCGCGGATCCAGCCTGGGTCGACCGTCAAGCCGTTCACCCTCGCCGCGGGGTTGGAAGAGGGCTATTCGCTGTACAGCGGCTTCGCCGGAAACTCTCCGTACGAGGCGGAAGGCCTCGGCCCGCCGGTGGCGAACCAGAACGACGTCTCGTACGGATGGTCTGTGGATCTCACCCGGGCCACAGCGAACTCGATCAACACGGCGTTCGTCGATCTCACCTACAACATCGGTTCGCAGACCGTGGTCGACGCCATGGTCCGGGCCGGGATACCCGAAGATGCCCCCGGCCTGGACCCGAACGCACGTGTGACGCTCGGCATCGCCTCCGTGTCGCCGCTGGAGATGGCCGAGGCCTACGCCACGCTGGCCGCACAGGGGATGCACGCCGACACATATACGGTGTCGGAGGTCCGGGATTCCTCGGGCGAGGTCGTGTACGAGCACGACGGTGAGACGCGCCGCGCCTTCGACGAGGACGTGATGGCGGACGTCACGTATGCGATGACGCAGGTGGTCGACGGTGGAACCGGGGCGAGGGTGCGTGAGTTGGGCTTCGACCGGCCGGCCGCCGGTAAGACCGGAACGCACCAGGATCAGACCTCCTGGTTCGCCGGCTTCACGCCGCAACTGGCGACGACCGTGGCCTACTTCCGCGGCGACGGCACGGATTCGCTCGACGGTGTCGGCGGCATGGAGAACTTCGCCGGCGGGGGATATCCGGCGACCACCTGGACCGCCTTCATGAAGTCCGCGCTCCGAGACGAACCGGTCGCCGAGTTCCCCGAGCCTGCGTACGTCAATGCCTACACCCCAGTTGCTCCGCCCAGCGGTGAGTACTACGACGATGACTCGTCCGGCGGCGGCGATGCGTCCGGCTACAGCGAACCTGACGAAGAAGAGTCAGACGAGTCCGGCGGGGACGAATCCGGTGGTGACCAGTCGGGCGGTGATGAGTCCGGCGGTGATGAGTCCGGCGGTGATGAGTCCGGCGGTGATGAGTCCGGCGGTGATGAGTCCGGCGGTGATCAGTCGGGCGGTGATGAGTCCGGCGGTGATGAGTCCGGCGGTGATGAGTCCGGCGGTGATCAGTCGGGCGGTGATGAGTCCGGCGGTGATCAGTCGGGCGGTGATGAGTCCGGCGGTGATGAGTCCGGCGGTGATCAGTCGGGCGGTGATGAGTCCGGCGGTGATGAGTCCGGCGACGTCTGGGGCGGCGAGGACGGCGACGGTACGGGGACGAGCAGCGCCTCGGCACTCGGCGACGAGACCGCCTACACCAGGCCGACGGCATACCGGTCGGGAGTGACCCGCGTCCTGACGTAGGCCGGTTCCGACCCGCGGCTGGCTCCCCGGGGGTCACGTGCGCTGCGCGATGACCCTCAGGACGGTCTCCAGATCGTCGACGACGATCGGGTCGCCACCGTGCGGCCTGCCCAGCTCGGCTTCGTACGCTTCGAGCCGGTGCCAGTCGTCCCAGGTCAGCAGTTGGGTGTTCCGCTGATCGAGCAATGCGGTCAGCTCTTCAGGAGAGCCGTCCGGGACGGGCAGCTCCGGCAAGTCGCCGAGAATCGACGCAGCCACCTCGCCGGCGTCCGGACGATTGGTCCCGATGACGCCGGTCGGGCCGCGGCGGAGCCACCCGGTGACGTACATACCTGGTAGCGGTCCGTCATCGCCGACCACTCTGCCGTCGGCTGATGGAATGGTGCCGCTCCCGTCGTCGAACGGGAGACCGGGCACGGCCGTTCCGCGATAACCGATCGCGCGCACCACCATCTGCGCAGGCAGGATCGTGTCCGGGGCCGAGGCCCTCGGCACGGCACGCGTCGGTTCCACCTGGACGCCGTTGACGGCCGTGTCACCGAGAATCCGGACCGGGCGCCGCCAGAAGTGGAAGTGGATGCGGCGCGCGGCCGGGTTGGGCGAGCGCTCGGCCCACTCCCCGAGGACGGTGACCGTGGTCTTGGCCTGCCGCCGGTTCTCCACCTCGGCCTGATCATCGGGGCTGAGGACGAGGTCATCGGGTTCGACGACCACGTCGACCCCGTCGAGCTTGCCGATCTCCCGCAGCTCCGGCGAGGTGAACTTGGCCTGGGCAGGTCCTCGCCGAGCCACCAGATGGACGTCGGTCAGCGTGCTCGCCTTGAAGGCATCCACCACCGGGCGCGGCATGCTCGTGCCGACCAGTTCGTCGGGGTCGCGGGCGAGCAGCCGAGCGACGTCGAGGGCCACGTTTCCGGCGCCGATCACGACGGCGGACCGGAGATCGTCCGGGAGGGTGATCTTGGGTGCGTCCGGATGTCCGGTGTACCAGGCGACCAGCTCCGACGCGCCGAACGAGAAAGGCAGGTCCTCGCCTGCGATACCGAGCTCACGGTCGCCACGCATGCCGGTGGAGAAGACGACGACGTCGTAGCAGCGACGGAGGTCTGCCACAGAGATGTCTTGGCCGACGGTCACGTTGCCGAAGTAGTGCGCGTCGGCGTAGTCGAACCCGGCCGCCAGCACCTTCGAAATCGTGCGGGTCTTCGGGTGATCCGGGGCCACGCCGTATCTGACCAGTCCGAACGGTGCCGGCACTGCCTCGAAGACGTCAACCCGCCGAAACGCGTCCGCCTCCAGCAGATTGGCGAGCAGGTACAGGCCCGCCGGCCCTGCTCCGACGATCGCCGCTGTCCGCTTCATTGCGCGTACCTCCACCAGCCCATTCAATCAGGCGGAGGCGGCCGGCGACAGACATGATCTTCACCCACTCGCCCGGAGCTCCGCGGCGTCAGCTGCCCCTGTTCTCACCGACCTCGTCGGCGATCGGATGCCCGGGGGTGTCCTTGTTCTGTTCGGACAGCCCGGGGTGGGTATGCATGCGACGCTGCGCCGCCTGGTCCGCGGGCTCTCGCTCGGGCCCCAACGGCACCGAGCGTTCGACCTCGGCCATGTTGGAGTAGTGCACCGGCGGCATGGCACGGAGAACGCGGATCGTGTCCTGATCGGCGTGCGCCCGCTCCGCATGAGTCACGAGATCGTCCTTGCCGGCCGGAAAGTCGACGTCGGACAAGGCTCGGTGTAGTCGCTCGACATCGGTGGTTGTCATCGCGTTACCTCCTCTGTCTCGCCTCGATACCCGCTGCGGTGTCTCCTAGTACCGGATGGCACGGCTGGCCTCTGTCATCAAACCGAGACCGCTGTGGCCTGGACGTTGTGACCACGCCGCAACGGCACATGTGGTCTGTTCACCTGAAAGTCGGCCGGCGGACACGAAATCGACGGTCAAGTGACCGTCGGCATTCATGCTCCGTTCACCCTCTGCGGGCCGCGGTGTCACTTCGCTTTCCTACCTTCGGCACGGTAAAGGACGCATAAGTCCAGGAAGGGACATCCAACGTGAAACTCAGCATTGCGCGCCGCAAGCTGGCTCCCGTCGCTGTCGTTGGCGCTGCTGCCTTGGTGCTGGGCGCCTGTGGCTCGGATCCTGACACCGATTCGGACAACAGCGACGACGGCGACACCACCTCCGAGGGGGAGGACACCGACACCAGCGGTGAGGGTGGCGAGGACACGGCCGAGGGGGACGCCGAGGGCGACGAAGGCGCCATGGCCGACCTGTCCGGCACGCTCAACGGTGCGGGCGCGAGCTCGCAGGAAGCCGCCGTTCAGGCCTGGATCGCCGGCTTCCAGTCGCAGTACCCGGACGTCACGGTCAACTACGCACCCGAGGGGTCCGGCGCGGGGCGTGAACAGTTCACCTCCGGTGCGGTTCCGTTCGCCGGCACCGACGCTGCGCTCGACGAGGAGGAGATGGCTGCGGCCGAGGAGGCCTGCGGCGCTCCGGCAGTGAACCTCCCGCTGTACATCGACCCGATCGCGGTCCCGTACAACCTCCCCGGCGTGGACAACCTGCAGCTCGGCCCGGAAACGCTGGCAGGGATCTTCAACGAGGACATCACCAACTGGAACGACCCGGCGATCGCCGAGGACAACCCGGAGGCCGAGCTTCCGGACCTGCAGATCACGCCGGTGCACCGCTCCGACGAGTCCGGCACCACGGAGAACTTCGTGGAGTACCTGGCGGCGGCCGCGCCCGACGTCTGGACGCATGAGGTCAGCGGTGACTGGCCGTCGGGTCTGACCGGTGAGGCCGGTGCCCAGACTCCGGGCGTGCTCCAGGCGGTCGATGCTGCTGAGGGCACCATCGGTTACACCAGCGCCGCGGCCGCGGGCGACCGTACCACCGCCGCCATCGGTGTGGGTGAGGAGTTCGTCGAGTACTCCGCTGAGGCCGCCGCGGCCGTCGTCGAGAACTCGCCGCTGGCCGAAGGGCGTGCGGAGAACGACCTCGCTCTCGAGCTGGCACGGGACACGACCGAGTCGGGCAACTACCCGATCGTGCTCGTCTCGTACACCGTGGTGTGCACGGCCTACTCGGACGCCGCCACCGGTGACCTGGTGAAGGCATGGGTCGGCTACGTCGCCAGTGACGAGGGCCAGCAGGCTGCGGCCGACGCGGCCGGCTCCGCGCCGATCTCGCCGGACATGCAGAGCCAGGTTCAGGGAATCGTCGATTCGATCCAGGTCGGCTGATCCATTCGATCGCGATGGTGATCGTACGTCGCCGGGCGGTTTACACTCCTCTGCGGAGCGGGCCGCCCGGCGTCGTGCGCCTCGCGTACTGGTCGGTCCAACAGCGCACAGAGCCCGGAGTGGAGACGTGACGACCACGACGAAAGCACCGCCGGAGGCGGACCAGCGGCCTAGTGGCCGACGCGGCAGTGTCCGGCCGGGTGACCGTAACTTCTCGATCGCCGCACGTGCGGCCGGCATCCTCATTCTGATCGTGCTGGCCGGCGTCACGGTCTTCCTCGTGTCGGAGGCGCTCCCGACGTTCCAGGCTGATCCGTCTGAGATCGAGGGCGGGGAGGGCTTCTTCTCCTACGTATGGCCGCTCGTTTTCGGGACTCTCGTCGCGGCCCTGATCGCCCTGATCGTCGCCACACCGCTGGCGCTGGGGATCGCCCTGTTCATCTCGCACTACGCGCCACGACGGATGTCCCAAGGCCTGGGGTACGTCGTGGACCTGCTGGCGGCGATCCCGAGCGTGGTCTACGGTCTTTGGGGGATCCAGTGGCTGGCGCCGAATGTGCAGGGCGCGTGGGCATGGCTAGCCGAGAACCTCGGATTCATACCCCTGTTCACCGGACCGGCTTCCGCGACGGGCCGAACCATGATGACCGCCGGTCTGGTGCTGGCGGTGATGGTCCTCCCGATCATCACCGCGGTCTCTCGCGAGGTGTTCCTGCAGACACCGAAGCTGCACGAGGAGGCCGCGCTCGCGCTCGGCGCGACCCGGTGGGAGATGATCCGGATGTCGGTCATCCCCTTCGGCAAGCCCGGCGTGATCGGTGGGGTCATGTTGGGCCTCGGCCGAGCCCTGGGTGAGACGATGGCGGTCGCGATGGTGCTCTCCACCGGCGGGTTCACCTGGTCTCTGGTCAGCAGTGGCAACAACACGATCGCCGCGGAGATCGCCCTGGACTTCCCAGAGTCCTCCGGGCTGAAGACCAACACCTTGATCGCAGCCGGTCTGGTGCTGTTCGTCATCACGCTGGGAGTCAACATGCTCGCCCGCTGGATTGTGTCGCGCCGCAAGGAATTCTCGGGGGCCAACTGATGAGCGCCGCTACGTCCACGCCGCGTGCGACCAGCACGCTCACCAGCAACCAGTTGCATCGATTCGCGCCCGCCGGACTCCTGGTCGCCGCGGCCGCTGTATCGGCAGGGCTGGCAGCTGTCATCGGTTTCAGCATCCCGTTGTTCGTCTTCTTGGGCATCGTGATCTTCGCCGCCGCACTGACCGCGGTCTCCGCGGCCGTCGAGGGCCGGCGTAAGGCCACCGACAGACTGGTCACGACGCTCGTCGTCACCGCGTTCGCACTCGCGCTGATACCGCTGATCGCCGTCGTCTGGTCGGTGATCGGCAATGGCTTGAGCGCGTTCGGGGTCGACTTCCTGACCACGTCGATGCGGAACGTGACAGGCCTGCAGGATCAGCAGACCATGCAGGATGGCGCGCCGCTGATCGGCGGCGCCTATCACGCCCTGGTGGGAACGCTGATCATCACGGCCCTGGCCACGGCCATCTCGGTTCCGATCGGCCTGATGACCTCGATCTACCTGGTCGAATACGGCCGCGGACGACTCGCCCGGGCGATCACGTTCTTCGTCGACGTCATGACCGGTATCCCGTCGATCGTGGCCGGCCTGTTCGCGGCGGCGCTGTTCGCGGTGCTGTTCGGGGTCGGCACCCGGAACGGCTTCGCCGGTGCCGTCGCCCTGTCTGTTCTGATGATCCCGGTTGTCGTACGCTCGAGTGAAGAGATGCTGCGCATCGTCCCGAACGAGTTGCGGGAGGCCGCTTATGCGCTCGGCGTGCCGAAGTGGCGGATGATCGTCAGGGTGGTCATCCCGACGGCCATCTCAGGTATCGCCAGCGGCGTGACATTGGCGATCGCGCGCGTGGTCGGCGAGACGGCCCCGCTGATCGTGACGGCGGGGTTCACGTCATCGATCAACACCAACCCGTTCAGTGACTGGATGATGTCGCTGCCCTCGTACGTTTACAGTCTGGCCATGCGTCCTCTCTCCGGCAGCGAACCTCAGCCGAGTCTCGATCGAGCGTGGGCAGCGGCGTTCACACTGGTGATCATCGTCATGCTGCTCAACCTGATCGCTCGGCTCATCGCCAAGGCGTTCGCCCCGAAGACCGGCCGCTAGAAACCAAAGAGGTCCACACTATGTCCAAGCGCATCGACGTCGGCGATCTGAATATCTATTACGGAGACTTCCTCGCTGTCGAGGGCGTGTCGATGGAGATCGAAGCCCGCTCGGTGACGGCGTTCATCGGCCCGTCTGGCTGTGGGAAGTCGACCTTCCTTCGGGCGCTGAACCGGATGCACGAGGTCATCCCGGGCGCGCGGGTTCAAGGCAAAGTCATGCTGGACGGCGAGGACCTTTACGCCTACGGCGTCGATCCGGTCAACGTCCGGCGCCAGATCGGGATGGTGTTCCAACGGCCCAACCCCTTCCCGACGATGTCCGTCCGGGACAACGTGCTGGCCGGGCTGAAGCTGAACAGCAAGCGGATGAGCCGGTCGGAGGCCGACGAGGTGGCCGAGCGGTCTCTGCGCGGTGCCAACCTATGGAACGAGGTCAAGGACCGTCTCGACAAGCCCGGTGCTGGGCTCTCCGGCGGTCAGCAGCAGCGGTTGTGCATCGCCCGCGCGATCGCCGTGCAGCCGGAGGTGCTCCTGATGGACGAGCCCTGCTCGGCTCTGGACCCGATCTCGACCCTGGCCATCGAGGACCTGATCGGCGAGCTCAAGCAGAACTACACCATCGTGATCGTGACGCATAACATGCAGCAGGCGGCTCGGGTGAGTGATCGCACGGCCTTCTTCAACATCGCCGGCACCGGCAAGCCGGGCAAGCTGATCGAGATGGACGACACCACCAAGATCTTCACCAAGCCAGGCGTGAAGGCGACGGAGGACTACGTCTCCGGCCGGTTCGGCTGATTCCGTACGCGGCCGGCCCGACCGGCGCCGCGGCGCGCTGAGTACGCGACGTCGGCCCCGGCCGGGCTGTCGCCGGGGCCGACGTGGGCATCGTTCAAGGCGCGACCGGCACACCCAGTTCGTCCAGCAGGTTGCGTACCCGGCGCTCGATCTCGTCCCGGATCGGGCGCACGTCATCGACTCCCTGACCGGCCGGATCTTCCAGCACCCAGTCCTCGTAACGTTTGCCGGGAAAGACCGGGCACGCGTCTCCGCAACCCATAGTGATCACCGCGTCGGCGGCTTGGACGATCTCGTCGGTCCACGGCTTGGGGAATTCCTTCGAGATGTCGATGCCGCGCTCCGCCATCGCCTCGACGGCGGCGGGATTGACTTCGACGCCGGGTTCGGATCCACCCGACCAGGCGACCGCCCGGCCGCCGGCCAGGTGCTCGAAGAAGCCGAGCGCCATCTGCGACCGGCCGGCGTTGTGCACGCAGAGGAACAGCACGGTCGGAAGGCCCTCGTCGTGCTTGCCCTCAACCTTGGCGAGCGCGCGCAGCCGCTGCCGGGCGAACCGCTCGGCCATGAGCGGCAGGAAGTTCGGGATCCGTGCCGAGTCGGCGAACTGGTCGAAGCTGGAATCCAAGAACCGGACGATCGTCTCGGTGTTGAAGACGCCGGCGAACTCTTCGCCGAGCCGCTCCGCAGCCATGCGCAGGGCGAGGTCACGCTCGAGGGCGAGCCGGTCGTCGTGGTCAGTCTCGGTCACAGTCGGTACCTCCTTGTACGTCTACCGCATCCGGTTGAACGCGGCATGCAGATCACGGCCTGGCTTGGCGGTCCACGTCATCGGGCCGGCTTGACGGTCCCGGCGAGCTGCGCCACTCGCGCGCGCAGCCGGTCCACCGTGTCGTCGAAGGCCACATCGGTTCCCACCCGCACCGGATCCGGGATCGACCAGTGCAGCCGAAGCCCGTCGCCGAGTTCCTCGTGCGCCTGATCGCAGACGGCGACGACCAGATCATCGGCGCGGGCCACCTCGGCGAGGTGACGTGGTTTGAGCGTCCGCAACCGCAAACCGTGCCGGGCCGCCGCGGCCTCGGCTCCGGGATGGACACGAGAGGCCGGCTGGGTACCGGCAGAATCGACCGGAACGTCACTGCTGGCGCCCCAGAGTGCGGCGGCCAGCTGCGAGCGGGCGGAGTTCTGCGCGCATACGAACACCACGCGTGGTGCGTGCCGTTCGTCGCCGATCGCGAGTCCGTGGAGTGTCTCTGGCACCAGCGTGACGTACGTGCGTCGCCGGTCACCTTCCGAGCGGAGCCGTCGCACGACGCAGGCTTGCTCGAGGATCTTGAGATGGTGTGCGACCAGGTTGGACCCCATGCCCAGCTGGCGGGCGATCTCGCCGGGCGCCGCATCGCCCGACGCGAGAGCGTCGACGATCTCGAGGCGCGCCGGGTCTCCGAGCGCTGCATGCACCCGGGCCCGTCCGACTCGATTCGCCTCAGTATTCATTGAGTCAATAATCATTGAGCTATATCGCCGTGTCAAGTGTGCGCTCCGGCTCGGAAGACCTTGGCGGCGGTTGATGGGAGCGAACCCACGCCTGCGCGGCGACCTGCACGGCGTCCCACGGCGAACCCAGCGGAGGCGTATAGGACAGGTCCAGGTCACTCATACTGGCGACGGACATCTCATGGAAAAGCGCGGTGGCAAAGGTGTCGACCCGCTTCGCAACCTCGGTCCCGCGTCGTCCGATGAGCTGGGCGCCGAGGAGTCTGCCGGTCGCGAGATCTCCGGTCACGCGGATGTTGATCGGTTGCGCGCCGGGATAATACGCCTTGTGGTCGTCCGGGCTGGCCCCTGCGGTGACCGGCTGGAAGCCGGCCCGGCGTGCCTCATCATCGCGCAACCCGGTGCGCGCGGCCACGAGGTCGAAGACCTTCACGACCTGCGTGCCCAAGCTGCCCGCGAACCGCGCCTGCCCGCCGAGGGCATTCTCGCCGGCGACGCGGCCCTGCTTGTGCGCGGTGGTGCCCAGCGGTAGGTAAGTCGCTCCGAGCAGGCGATGGTGTGTCACGACGCAGTCGCCGGCCGCCCGGATCCGTGGCAGTCCGGTGGACATGGTCTCGTCCACCATGATGGCGCCGCTCGGGCCGGTCTGCGCTCCGGCGGCGGCCAGGAGCTCGGTGTCCGGGCGCACCCCGACCGCCACCAGAACTAGGTCGACATCCCAGGTCAGCGGCTCCTGATCGGGACCGGTGCCGCTGACCTGAAGGGCTGTGGAGGCGTCTGTGCGGCGAGTGATCGCTTCCACCCTGGTGCCGGTGTGCACGGTGACGCCGTTCCGGACGAGTTCAGCTCGGACCAGGGCTCCCAGCTGCGGGTCTACGGTCGGCAGGACCTCGGGAAGCATCTCCACCTGGGTCACGCCGATGCCGCGTGCGGCAAGTCCCTCGGCCATCTCAAGACCGATGTACCCGGCACCCACCACCAGCGCGGTCCGCGGCGTACGCGTCTCGATCGTGCGGGACAGCGCGAACGTGTCGTCCATGGAATGCAACAGGTGGACACCGTCGGCGGGTCCGAGCTGGTCGAGCCCACGGATCGGCGGTCGGAGGGGTACGGCTCCGGTGCCGACAACGAGCTCGTCGTACTCCAGCCAGGACGGCGATCCGTCCGGACCGCGGAGTGCCACGCGTCGATCGGCCACGTCGATCCGCGTGGCCCGGGTGTCGAGGCGCAGGCGCATGCCGGTGGCCTCGAGTTCCGCTCGGCTGCGGTGAGCGAGGTTGTTCCAGTGAGTCACCTCGCCGGAGATGTAGTAGGGAATGCCGCAGATCGAGTAGTTCGGGTAGGCGTCCGCCACCACCACGGTGACCTCCGCGGATTGATCGAGCTCGCGGATACGGAGTGCCGCGCTGATGCCGGCGTCGCTACCGCCGATCGCGACTATGTGCATGGGAGCTATGCCTCTCGCTCGTTCGGATCTCAGAGCCGCTGTGGCACGGCGGCCCGCTCGGCGTCGTCGATGGCGGCATCGCGGACCGGACTCGTGGGCGCGGGAAAAAGAATGAGTGTGGCGGCAAGACCGAGTGCGCCGCCGATCAGTTGCATGGACACGAACGCCGGCGCGGAGCCTGGGGCGATTCCGGCGAAGGTGTCGGAGAACATCCGGCCGACCGTGACCGCGGGGTTGGCGAAGGATGTGGAGCTGGTGAACCAGTAGGCGGCGCCGATATAGGCACCCACGGCGGGGGCGACCAGAGTGGCTCGTCCGGTGCGGATCAGCCCGAAGATCACCAGTACCAGGCCGGCTGTGGCCACGATCTCTCCGACCAGGTGGCCGGTGGTGACACGGTCGGCCGTCGCCAGCTCCGTCGGCACGTCGAACATCACGTTGGCCAAGACGGCACCCGCGATACCGCCCGTGAACTGCGCCAGCATGTACCCGGCGGCCAGTGGCACGGGTAAGCCGGTGCCGGTCCGCCGCCGGAGCGACGCGTCCGCCAGGGACACCACCGGATTGAAATGTGCTCCGGACGCCGGGCTCAGAATCAAGATCAAAATGGCCAGACCGAATACGGTGGCCAAGCTGTTCTGGAGCAGTTGAAGTCCGGTGTCGTCCGGGGACAGCCGTTCGGCGGCGATGCCGGAGCCGACCACCACGGCCACCAGCAAGCCGGTGCCGAGGAACTCCGCGAACAGTCGACGGCCCAGCTGTGGTTGATCAATCGGGGCCGGTACCGAGTCAGTCACGGAAGACGATGATCTACCAACAAATCGTCTCAGTCAACATTGAGTCAATGAACACTGAGTGAAGTAGCGTGGCTCGGCATGGGTGCGACCGGCCGGCTTCGTCGGCCTACGCCGCTGGCAGTGACACTACTGGCATAGTGCCGTCAGACGGCCGCCGGGCGGTAGAAGAAACCTCTTCCGCTGCGGTTCGCACGTCCTGGGCTGATGTAGCCCTGAGCTTCGAGGTGGCCGAGCAGCTTGCCGGCGTAATTCGTCGCAACTCCGGCCAAGTCCGCGACCTCGGTGCTGGACACCCGGCCGCGGGCACGGGCCCAATCCAGGATCATCCGTTCGCGGCCCGCGCCCGTGAGGACGCCCTGGAGCCGACTGTGCAGCATCGTCCGGACGACAGCCGAGGGCCGCCAGGCGACGGGCTCGCCGTCAGGCACACCGGCAACCGGAACGCTTGCCGGCTCGTCTCTGATGGTCATGCCCGCGAGCCGGTCGATCGCGGCTTCGGCCTCGACCTCGCGACGCTGTAGCACGGGTGCGGCCCTGGCAGCGTCGACCCAGCCGTGACGACTGATGTGGTCGAGTAGCAGGCAGTCTCTACTTCGGCGAGCTGCGCCAGGTCTCGGTTGGATCTGGGTCGAGAAACTGGAACGACACCGCTGATCCTCCGCATCTAGTTACATTTTCTTCGGCGAAAGTGTAACTAGATGCGTGTCTGGCTGGATGTTGTTCTATTTTCGAGGCAGTTCGGCCTTTGCGGCATGGGCAAGCTCAGGTCGCGTCCGCGGCAGCTGGTGCGGCGCCGAGCAGGTCCAGGGTGCTCCGGACGGTGTTCAGCGCGTCGGGAACGATCCAGTAATACACCCATGTGCCGCGGCGTTCTGAGCCGACTAGGTGAGCCTCGCGGAGGATCTTGAGGTGATGGCTGATGGTCGGCTGAGTGAGGTCGAAGGCATCGACCAGGTCGCATACGCACGCGCCGTCCGTGGAGTTGGCGGCGATCAGTGCGAGCAGCCGAAGCCGCACGGGGTCGGCAAGCGCCTTGAATAGGGCGGCGCGTTCGCTCGCCTGGCTCATGCTCAGCGGTGCGGGTGTGACGGGGCAACACGACTCGACCTGAGTCACCGGGTCTTCGATCGACACCCTTCTATATTGACACATATCAATGGCGGTGAGACGGTAGGGCATAGACGACTATCTATTCAGCGCGTTCAGTGCGGCGCCGCCTAGCCCGGCTGCCCACGCGGGTGCGGAAAGGAGTGAGTCTGGATGCGTGACAACCAGATGCGAGAGCAGGTCCGCGAGCGCTACGCGGCATCCGCGAGGGCCGTGACGTCAACAGACGCGACGTTGAAGATCCTCGAGAGCGACGGTTGTTGCGGCCCCAGCGCCGGGACGGGATGTTGCGGTACCGATGCCGTGGACGTGAGTGAAGGATTCGGTGCGGAGCTGTACACCGTGGAGGATCGCGAGGAGTTGCCTTCCGAGGCGGTGCTGGCCAGCCTCGGTTGCGGCAATCCCGTCGCCGTGGCCGAATTGCGAGCGGGAGAGACGGTGCTGGATCTGGGCTCCGGCGGAGGCATAGACGTCCTTCTCTCCGCTCGGCGCGTCGGCCCGACCGGGAAAGCCTACGGGCTCGACATGACCGAGGAGATGCTTGCCCTGGCCTGGGCCAACGCTAGGAAGGCCGGCGCCGCCAACGTCGAGTTTCTGAAGGGGACCATCGAAGATATCCCGCTGGCGGCGGGCACGGTGGACGTGGTCATCTCCAACTGCGTGGTCAACCTGTCCGTCGACAAGCCCGCGGTCTTCTCCGAGATCCGCCGTGTGCTCAGATCCGGCGGTCGGATCGGCGTCACGGACGTCGTCGCCGACGACCGCATCACGCCCGCCGATCGGGCGGAACGTGGCTCCTACGTGGGATGCGTGGCCGGTGCCCTCTCCATGTCGGAGTATCGCCTCGGCCTCGCTGAGGCGGGGTTCGTCGACGTGGTCGTCGAACCCACGCACGAGGTAGCGGACGGCATGCACTCGGCCGTCATCCGCGCCATCGCACCATGAACATGGCACGACCGTCATCGGAGAACGGTTCGGTGATCGATCCGGCTAGGTGCGGCTGCCCTTCGCGCGGGAGCGCACGCGTCGCTGCCAGCGATCCACCTCACTGCGGAGCGGGTTGGCGAGGAACTCGCCGAGGGTCACCCCCGCGGCCAGGGACAGCCCGACGGCGATGGCGTTCAGCAGCATCGACGCGCCGCCGAACAGATCGTCGGCGTCCACGGTGGTGAACATCGCCTGATAGATCAGCAGACCGGGTAGCAGCGGCGTGATGCCGCATACCGAGACCGCCAGCGAGGGTGCTCCGAACCGCTCGGCCACGCCCGATGCCAGCAGGCCCACCACCATGGCCGCGATGAACGATGACGTCGACGGGCCGAGCCCGATATCCCGGAAGAGCAGGAACACGCCCGCCGCCACCATCCCGACGGCGGCCGCGAACAGAACCGTACGGGTACGGCTGTACGAGGCCAGTCCCCACGCGCCGGCGATCACGCCTCCGGCGAGCATCTGTACCACCAACGGGGTGGACAGCGTGGAGTGGTCCGCGATGCGCAGCGGTACGCCCATCCGCTGGCCGATATCGAGCATGAACCCGACCCCGATGACGATCCCAGCCGTGTAGAGCACCACTTCGAATGATCGCGCCGCCGCGGTCAGCGGATAGCCGGATATCGCGTCCTCCGCCGCTCCCACCAGGGAGAGGCCGGCCAGCAACACGACGATGCCGGCCGCCACCACCAGTGACGGAGTCACCAGGCTGTCCGACCAGCCGAACTCGTTCCGGCCCCAGTGCAGAAACAGTGCGACGATGGTCGCGATAGCTGCCCCGATCGCCTGCTGGAACATGTAGGGCAGGCCCTCGTGTCGCAACCAGCGCAGGGTGCGGTCGATGATCGTCGTGGTCACGCCGGCGATCAGGGCCACCAGCCAGGAGCCGTTGAGCAGGATCGCGACCCCGGCCGCCATCGTGCCCATCGCCAGGGTGACCACCCATCGGCGATACGGATGCGGCGACTCCACGATCTCGTCCAGGCGCGTGTGCGCTTCCGCGAGGTCCAGCTGTCCCTTGCCGGCCGCGTCGACCAACTCCATCAGGTCGGCGAGCCGGCTGTAGTCCGCCGTGCGAACGTTGATGACGCGAACCTTGGTGATGGGGTCGTCGTCGCGGTCGATCGATGCCGTGATGGAGATGAAGGTGATGTCGATCTGGCAGGCGGTGACACCGAACCCGGCCGCGAGCCGCAGCAACGCCGCCGTGGTGTCGGCGACCGGAGCCCCGGTCGTGATCAGCGCTTCGCCGGTGCGCAACACCAAGTCCAGCACGGATCTCTCGACCTCGGCGGTCAGCCCGCTTTGCCGGCGTGGCTGAGCGAACGGCATGGTCGGCGGCCCGCTAGGTGCGACCACCCGGCGGGCACGCTGGCGCAGCGGTCCGGCCGGGCGTCGTGCGGCCGGACCGCGCGCAGGGTAGCGCCCGTCGAGTGCATCGGGCGACTCGGCGCTCGGAATGCCCGGCGTCGACGGGGTGGCTTCCAGCTGCCCCTGGGGCGGTTGAAGAGCCGGCGGCGGTGGGGTCGTCGGGGAAGCGTTCTTGGGTGCGGAGGTCTGTCCCGGCCTAGCCTGCGTCCTGCCCTCGCGCGAACCAGGGGCTCCACCCGGACCCGGTCGGTTCACGTGGTTCACAGCTAGCAACGGTAACCAACGAACACCCAGTTCATCTCATATGTGACGTAAGTATCTCGCATGCCCGTGTGTGAGCTGCGACACCCTTCCTTCAGACCCGGCGTGAACAGGCTCGTCCCGGCGTGAGGCGGCTACGCGTACGTACACGAAGCCGCCTGCCCGCAGCGTTTCTCACACCGGTGCGACTCGGCGGGTGAGCAGACGTTGACACATGCGCGTCACTGACGCGACGGCGATGTAACGCCGCGTTCTTACTGTTGTTGCCCGTTACCCCTTCACCGGGGCCACGGTCGGCACTGTCGCCGCCAGTTGTGGTGTCGGTACCGCTCGAACCTCTCGACGTAGCGGAGGCGACGATGGCGCAGACTCTTGTTCGTGAACAGGCGGCGGCACCGCAACAGCGCGGTGGCGGCTGGATCGACCGCTGGGAGCCGGAGGACGAGGAGTTCTGGGAGCGCACCGGCAAGAAGGTCGCGCGTAGGAACCTGATCTTCTCCATCTTCGGGGAGAACGTCGCGTTCTCCGTGTGGTCGTTGTGGAGCATCTCGTCGGCGCTGCTGGTGGCGCACTACGGCTTCGGCTTCAGTGCCGCCCAGATGTTCTTCCTGGTGGCCGTCCCGAACTGCGTGGGAGCCATCCTGCGAGTCCCCTACACCTTCGCGGTGCCGAGGTTCGGCGGCCGGAATTGGACCGTGATCAGCGGACTGCTGTTGCTGATCCCTACCGTCCTGCTGGCCGTGGCGGTCCGCAACCCGTCCACGCCGTACTGGGCGTTCCTCCTGATCGCGGCGACCGCGGGGGTCGGCGGGGGCAACTTCGCCTCCAGTATGACCAATATCAGCTTCTTCTACCCGGACCGCAAGAAGGGTTTCGCGCTCGGTTTGAACGCCGCCGGCGGCAACATCGGAGTCAGCGTGGTCCAACTGGCCCTGCCGGTGATCGTCGGGGCGGGCGGGCTGTTCGGACTGGTCGGCGCGGCGGCCGGTGGGGTCGATCTGGCCCGGGCCGGGTACGTGTGGGCATCGCTGGGGCTGGTATCCGCCGCGTGCGCGTGGTTCTTCATGAACAACCTCACCGTCTCGCTGGCGAGTTTCGGTGAGCAGATCAAGGTCCTCCGGCACAAGCACACCTGGATCATGTCCTGGCTCTACATCGGGACCTTTGGTTCGTTCATCGGTTATGCATCGGCTTTCCCGCTGCTCATCGGGTTGCTGTTCCCCGGAATCAGCATCGCGAACTACGCCTTCCTCGGCGCGCTGATCGGGTCCGTCGCGCGTCCGTTCGGTGGCTGGCTCGCCGATCGGCTCGGCGGCGCCCGGGTGACGGTATGGAACTTCGTTGCGATGGGCGTCGGGACGGTGTTCGTGATCGCCGCGGTCAACGCGGAGTCCTGGCCGATGTTCCTCGGTGCGTTCCTGTTCGTCTTCCTCACCACCGGCATCGGCAACGGCTCTACCTATCGGATGATCCCGATGATCTTTCAGAAGCAGGCGCTGCTCGACGCGGACCGCACGGGCGAGGGACACGAGGCGGCATTGGCGCGGGGCCGGACCGAGGCGGCCGCCGTCATCGGGCTGTCCTCCGCCGTCGGCGCCTTCGGCGGGTTCATCATCACCGCCACCTTTGGCATCCTCGGGCTGATCTACGACGACGGCGTGCCGGCGGACGCGATCGCCTCCGCCTTCGTCATCTTCCTCGGCTTCTACGTGGTCTGCATCGCGCTGGCGTGGTGGCACTACATGCGCCGGACCTTCATGATCCAGCGGGCGCCGAACCTGTCGACGGTGGACATCTGATCCGCGGCGAGGTCGTCGGAGGTGGGAGGGAGAGGTTCCCGCCCTCGCCCGCGGCGAGGTCGTCGCGGAGCTCCTCCCACGCCGATGCCCGCGCCCACCCTGGGCGGGAATCTCTCCCTCCCACTTTCCGTGGTCACCAACCGTCTCACCCGAGGGAGATGATCACCGTGCAGGGCATTTATCGCTCCGGAAACATGGCCGACGTCGATGGGAAATCCGCCGCTCACACCATCGCAAACATGGCCGCCGAGACCCCCGTCGTCGATACGCGGTTCCACACCGGAGCCGTCGAGACGCACTGCGCGTACTGCGCGCTGCAGTGTGGGATGACCCTGACGGTCGAGGGTGATCACTCATCCGTCGAGGTGACGCCGCGGGACTTCCCGACGAACCGGGGCGGATTGTGCCAGAAGGGCTGGACGGCGGCCGAGTTGCTTCAATCGCCTCGGCGCTTGACCGCACCGCTGATGCGGGACAGCCGCGGCGAGGCGTTGAGAGAGGTCTCCTGGGACACGGCGCTCGACGCGGTGGCGGATCGGATCCGGGCGGTTCAGACAACGCACGGTGACGATGCGGTGGCGGTGTTCGGCGGCGGCGGGCTCACCAACGAGAAGGCGTACCAGCTCGGCAAGTTCGCCCGTGTCGCGCTGCGTACCAGCAACATCGACTACAACGGCCGGTACTGCATGTCCTCGGCCGCGGCCGCGTCGAACCGTGCCTTCGGCATCGACCGGGGCCTGCCGTTCCCGCTGCCGGACCTCGCCCAGACCGGCGCGGTACTGCTGATGGGCGGCAACGTCGCCGAGACGATGCCGCCGTTCATGCAATATCTGAACGCGGTCCGGGATGCCGGCGGCTCGGTGATCGTCGCGGATCCGCGCCGGACCGCCACCGCGGAGCAGGCCACCCTTCACCTGCAGCCGCTGCCGGGCACCGACCTGGCGCTGGCGCTGGGGCTGCTGCACATCGCCGTCGCCGACGGGCACGTCGACCGGGACTACATCACCGCCCGGACGACCGGCTTCGACGACGTGTGGCGGGTGGCCACTCAATGGTGGCCGGAGCGGGCCGAACGCGTCACGGGGGTCCCGGTCGCCGCGCAGCGAGCTACGGTGCGGGCGCTCGCCGAGGGCCGGGCCGGGCGCGGCGCGGTGATCCTGACCGCACGCGGCGCCGAGCAGCACAGCAAGGGAACCGACACGGTCACCGCGCTGATCAACCTGGGCCTCGCGCTGGGGCTCCCCGGGCGTCCGCACAGCGGCTATGGGTGCATCACCGGCCAGGGCAACGGGCAGGGCGGCCGGGAACACGGGCAGAAAGCGGACCAGCTGCCCGGGTACCGCAAGATCGACGACCCGGCGGCCCGCGAGCACGTCGCGCGGGTGTGGGGCGTGGACCCGGACGCCCTGCCGGGCCCGGGGCGCTCGGCGTACGAACTGATCGAGAGCCTCGGTACGGACGGCGGGCCGCGGATGCTGCTGGTGCACGGGTCCAACCTGGTGGTCTCCTCGCCTCGGGGCGGACGGGTGGCCGAGCGGCTGGCGGCCTTGGACCTGCTGGTCGTCTGCGACCTGTTCCTCTCCGAGACCGCCGCCCTGGCGGACATCGTCCTCCCGGTCACGCAGTGGGCGGAGGAGGACGGCACCATGACCAACCTGGAGGGACGCGTCATCCGGCGGCGGGCGGCGGTGCCGCCGCCCGCAGGGGTGCGCACCGAGTTGGAGGTGATGGCCGATCTGGCGGCCCGGCTCGGCCGTCCGGGCGGCTTCTCCACCGATCCGCGGACCGTTTTCGAGGAGCTGCGCCGCGCCAGTGCGGGTGGCGTCGCGGACTATTCCGGCATCACCTGGGAACGGATCGAGGCGGAGGACGGCGTGTTCTGGCCGTGCCCGTCCGTGGATGCGCCCGGGCAGGCCCGACTGTTCACCGACGGTACGTTCCCGACGCCGGACGGCCGGGCCCGGTTCGTCGCGGTCGATCACCGAGCGGCCGGCGAGGACATCGACGACGATCATCCGATCTACCTGACCACCGGCCGCATCCTGCAGCAGTACCAGAGCGGTGCGCAGACCCGCCACGTCGAAGCGTTGCGGTCCACCGCCGCCGAGCCGTACCTGGAGATCCATCCGGATCTGGCCGCGTGGCATGGGCTGCGCGACGGCGACCGGGTGCGGATCGTCAGCCGGCGTGGTGAGGCGCTGGCCAAGGCCCGGCTGACCGCATCGATCCGGTCCGACACGGTCTTCATGCCGTTCCACTGGGGTGGCGAACAGGCCGTCAACCGGGTCACCAACGCGGCGCTCGACCCGACCTCGCGGATGCCCGAGTTCAAGGTCTGCGCAGTCCGCCTGCAACGAGTCGACAACCAGGGAAGCCTTCCGGCAACGGAGCCGAGCGGCACTGTCATAGCAGGTCAGGCGTGAGGAGGAAAGCGTCGTGACATACCGCGAGGAACCAGACCGGCAACGCACCGCCGAACGGGTGGTCGTGGTCGGCAACGGAATGGCCGGCACCCGGTTCGTCCAGGATCTGCGGGCGCACGATCCGCAGCGCCGGTTCGACATCACCGTGATCGGTGCCGAGCCGGAGCAGGCGTACAACCGGGTGCTGCTGTCCTCGGTGCTGGCCGGGAAACTGACACCGGCCGACGTGGAGATGGTCCCGGCGTCCTGGTATGCGACCGAAGGTGTCGAGCTGCTGCTCGGAGTCGGCGTGGAGCATATCGACCGGAAGCGGCGCCGGGTCCTGACCGACCGCGGTGAATACGTCGGCTATGACCACCTGGTGCTGGCCACCGGCAGCCGGGCCTGGGTCCCGCCGATCGAAGGTGCGGTCGACGGCGACGAGCTCGATCGTGACGTCGCCGTCTTCCGCACGCTGCAGGACTGCCGCGCCATCATGGCGCGGGTCGACCGGCCGGAGATCCGCCGGGTGGTGGTGCTCGGCGGCGGGCTGCTCGGACTGGAGGCCGCGCGCGGCCTGGCGGGACGGGGCGTCGAGGTCGAGGTGGTGCACGCCGTCGACCGGCTGATGGAACGCCAGCTGGACGCCGAGGCCGGGCGGGTACTGGCCGGTACGCTGCGCTCGCTCGGGGTGCGGATCCGGCTGGACGCCCAGGTACGGGCATACGACGAAGTGGCCGGTCAGCGCGTCGTGGTGTTGGAGGACGGTACCCGGATCGCTGCCGACCTGCTGATCGTCGCCTGCGGGGTGCGGCCGAACACCGGCCTGGCCCGGGCGGCGAAGCTGGCCGTCGATCGGGGGATCGTCGTCGACGGGCGCATGACGTCCGTGTCCGACCCGCGGGTGCACGCGATCGGCGAGTGCGCCCAGTTCGAGGGTCAGGTGTACGGCCTGGTGGCGCCGGCGTGGGAGCAGGCCGGCGTGCTGGCGGATGCGCTGACGGGTGGCGACCGGGTGTATGCCGGCTCGCGGTTGGTGACCCGGCTGAAGGCCGAGGACATCGACCTGGCTGCGATGGGCGAGACGGACGTGGACGACATCTCGGACGGTACCGGGACGGCGCGGAACGGCGCCCGAGCGGCGGATCGGGTGGAGGTGCTGCGCTTCGCGGACCCGATCCGTGGCACGTACCAGAAGCTGGTGATCCGCAACGACCGCGTGACCGGTGCGATCATGCTGGGCGGTGCCGAGACGGTCGGGACGGTCACCCAGCTGTTCGACCGGGTCGCACTCGCGCCCGCCGACCGCCGGGCGCTGATCTTTCCCGGCGTCGCCGACGCAGGCCTGGCGACCGACCCGGCCGATCTGGCCGACGACGATCTGGTCTGCCGCTGCAACACCGTCACCGCCGGTCAGATCCGGCATGCCTGCTCGGACGGTGCGAGCACGGTGGCGGAGGTGGCGATGTGCACGCGCGCCACGAGCGGCTGCGGAGGGTGCCGGGACGACGTCGCCGGGATCGTCGCGGCGATGCGGATCGGAACCGCTGCCGCCGACGGCGCGAACGAGGCAGAGACCGAGGGCGACGAGCTCGCCGTTCCCGACCGACCCGATGACGTCGACGCGAAGCTGGTGGAGGTCCCCGCATGACGATGACACAGCACCGTGGCCACCTGGTGGTGGTCGGCAACGGGATGGTGGGACAGCGTCTGGTCGAGGCCGTGCGCGAGCGGGATGCGGGGCACGGTTGGCGGATCACGGTGCTGGGCGAGGAGCCGCGTCCCGCCTACGATCGGGTGGCCCTGACGTCGTACCTGACCGGGACCAGCGCCGAGGAACTCAGCGTGGTGCCGGAGGGCTGCTACACGGACGAGCACTGCGTGCTGCACGTCGGCGACCCGGCGGTGGCGGTCGACCGGGACGCCAAGACGGTGACGACGGCGTCCGGCCGGGTGGTCGAGTACGACGCGCTGGTGCTGGCCACCGGGTCGTCGCCGTTCGTGCCCCCGATTCCGGGCGCCGACGCGGACGGCTGCTTCGTCTACCGCACCCTCGAGGACCTGGACGCGATCCGCGAGCGGGCCGGCACGGCCGGCACCGGGGCCGTGGTCGGAGGCGGTCTGCTCGGGCTGGAGGCGGCGAACGCGCTGCGTTCGCTGGGGGTGGCCACGCACGTCGTCGAGTTCGCACCACGGCTGATGCCCGCCCAGATCGACCAGGGCGGCGGCGAGATGCTGCGTCGCAAGATCGAGGAGCTGGGGCTCACCGTCCACACGGCGACCGCCACCCAGCAGATCGAGGCTCTGGATGACGGCCGGCTGCGGATGGTCTTCGCCGACGGTGATCCGCTGGACGTCGGGATGGTGGTGTTCTCCGCGGGCATCCGCCCGCGGGATCAGCTGGCTCGCGATTGCGGGCTCGAGGTCGGCGAGCGCGGCGGGATCGTCGTCGACGAAGGCTGCCGCACGTCCGATCCGAACATCTGGGCGATCGGTGAGTGTGCGCTGGCCTGCGGGAAGATCTACGGCCTCGTGGCGCCCGGATATGACATGGCCGAGGTGGTGGCGGATCGGCTGGTCGACGGAGACGCCGCGTTCACCGAGGCGGACATGTCCACCAAGCTGAAGCTGCTCGGCGTGGACGTCGCGAGCTTCGGTGACGCGCACGCCGCGACGCCGGACGCGCTGGAGGTGGTCTACGCCGACCCGGTGGCCGGGGTGTACAAGAAGCTGGTGGTCACCGACGACGCCTCGACCATGCTGGGCGGTGTGCTGGTGGGCGACGCGTCGGCGTACGCGGCGCTGCGGACGATGGTCGGGCAGCCGCTGCCGGACACCCCTGAACAGGTGCTGATGGTCGGCCCCGCGACGTCCAGCCTGGACGACGCGGCGCAGGTCTGCTCCTGCCAGAACGTCAGCGCCGGCACGATACGCGCCGCCATCAACGACGAGGGCTGCTGTGATGTCGCCTCGGTGAAGGCCTGTACCAAGGCCGGTACGGTCTGCGGGAGTTGCGTGCCGCTGATCAAGACGCTGATCGCGCAGTCCGGCGTCGAGGTCAGCACCGCGTTGTGCGAGCACTTCGAGATGAGCCGGGCCGAGCTGTTCGACGTGATCCGGGTGACGGGGGCGCGGACCTTCTCGGAGATCATCGCCCGGCACGGGACGGGCCGTGGCTGCGACATCTGCAAGCCGGCGGTCGCCTCCATCCTGGCCAGCCTGGATTCCGGGCACATCCTGGACGGCGAGCAGGCCGCCCTGCAGGACACCAACGACCATTTCCTGGCCAACCTGCAACGCAACGGAACCTACTCGGTGGTGCCGCGGGTGCCGGGCGGCGAGTTGACGCCGGAGAAGCTGATCGTCATCGGGGAGGTGGCACGGGACTTCGGCCTGTACACGAAGATCACCGGTGGCCAGCGGATCGACATGTTCGGCGCCCGGGTGGACCAACTACCGGCGATCTGGAAGCGGCTGGTGGATGCCGGTTTCGAGTCCGGGCACGCGTACGGCAAGGCGCTGCGGACGGTGAAGTCGTGCGTCGGCTCGACGTGGTGCCGGTACGGGGTGCAGGACTCCACGTCGCTGGCGATCATGCTGGAGCTGCGCTATCGCGGGCTGCGCTCTCCGCATAAGTTGAAGTCCGGCGTCTCCGGGTGTGCGCGGGAGTGCGCCGAGGCGCGGAGCAAGGACTTCGGCATCATCGCCAGCGAGAACGGCTGGAACCTCTACCTAGGCGGCAACGGCGGCTTCAATCCGCGGCACGCCGTGCAGTTCGCCGTCGACCTATCCACCGAGGACCTCGTCCGCACCATCGATCGCTTCCTGATGTTCTACATCCGCACCGCCGACCGGCTGCAGCGCACGGCGGCGTGGATGGAGGCGCTGAACGAGGAGCACGGCGACGGCTTGGAGTATCTCCGGCGGGTGATCGTCGACGACGAACTCGGCATCTGTGCTGACCTGGACGCGGCGATGCAGCGGCATGTGGAGGCCTATGCGGACGAGTGGGCGGCGGTGCTGGAGGACGAGGAGAAACTCAGCCGGTTCGTCTCGTTCGTGAACGCGCCGGACGTTCCCGACCCCAGCATTCAGTTCGTCACCGAGCGGGATCAGATCCGCCCGGCCGATCAGTCGCCGAGCGATGGGCCCGTCCCGATCGCCGGCCCCGAACTCGAGGTGGTGCGCCGATGACCATGACAACCGACACCCTGACGACCCACATCCCCGATGTCCTGCAGACTGCGGGCCCGGACGCTCGGTCCGCAGGACGCAAGGAATGGGCGGACGTCTGCGCCTACGATGCGTTGCTCCCGGAGCGTGGCGCGGCGGCGCTCGTCGGCGGTGTGCAGGTGGCGCTGTTCCGTACCTATGACGGTGAGATCCACGCCGTCTCCAATCGTGATCCGTTCTCCGGCGCGTACGTGCTGTCCCGGGGCATCGTCGGCACCCGCGGCGACGCGCCGACCGTGGCCTCGCCGATGCACAAGGAGGTCTTCGACCTGCGCACCGGGGTGTGCTTCGATCACCCGGAGGTCGCCGTCCCGGTATATGAGGTGCGCATCCGGGATGGCCGCGTCGAGGTGGTGGTGACGTGACGGCTGCGGTCTCCGCCGCGCGACACGGTGCAGGGACTCGTACTGCTGTGCACGCCCCGGACGCGCAGCACGCGGTGGCCGGCGCCGGCGATGCATTGCCGCTGCAGGGATTCACCGTCGCGTTGACCGCTGCTCGGAGACGAGAAGAACTCGGTGCACTGCTGGAGCGACGTGGCGCCCGGGTGATGCAGGGGCCGGCGATCCGGATCATCCCGCTGGACGACGACGCCGAGCTCCTCGCCGCCACCCGGGCATGCGTGCAGAATCCTCCCGACATCGCCGTGGCCACCACCGGGATCGGATTCCGGGGATGGATGGAGGCCGCCGACGGTTGGGACCTCGGTGAGGCGCTGCTGGCACGGTTGGGCGCGGCGACGCTGTTGGCACGCGGACCCAAGGCGCGTGGTGCGATCCGGGCGGCGGGGCTGGTGGATGACTGGTCGCCGGCGTCCGAGTCGTCTGCCGAGGTGCTGGATTACCTGCTGGAGCGTGACCTGAGCGGAAAGCGGGTCGCCGTCCAGCTCCATGGCGAACCGCTGCCGGACTTCACCGACGCGTTGGAGGCGGCCGGCGCCGAGGTCGTTCCGATCCCGGTCTACCGTTGGGTGCTGCCGGAGGATGTCGGCCCGTTGGAGCGGGTCATCGAGGCGATCGTGGCGCGCACTGTGGATTGTGTGGTGTTCACCAGCGCTCCCGCGGTAGCCAGCCTGCTGTCGGTGGCGGCCGAGAGAGGCGTGGCGGACGAGATTCTGGCGGCGCTCATGCACGATGTGGTGCCGGCCTGTGTCGGACCGGTGACCGCGGCACGCCTGGAGCGGATGGGCGTGACCACGACGCAGCCGGAACGTGCGCGCCTGGGTGCGCTGGTGCGCGAGATTGTGGCCGAGTTGCCGACGCGGTGCCGGACGCTGCGGGCCGCCGGGCACGAGCTGCAGGTCCGCGGCCATGCCGTACTGGTGGACGGCGTCGCGCGGGAGCTGGCTCCGGCGCCGATGGCGATCCTGCGCGAGTTGGTCCGTCGGCCTGGGGTGGTGGTATCGCGCGCGGATCTGCTGGCCGTGCTGCCGGGCGGCGGGAGCGACGAGCACGCGGTCGAGATGGCGATCACCCGGCTGCGCGCGGTCCTCGGCTCGCGGGTGGTACAGACGGTGGTGAAGCGTGGGTATCGACTCGCCTATGAGCCCGAGACAGCCGACGAGAAATACGGAACACCCTCGAGATGACGCCGGCGGCGTGGGGACCGACCGCCCGCCCGCGGCGCGATCGCCCCGCCGGTTCCTGCGGCAACGCCGCAGGTCCGCGTACCTGCATCACCGCCTTTGCAATGCACACATATACGCAACAGGTGCCCTGCGACCGCGCGGGCGTTGCGTATGTATGTGCATTGCAAGGTGCGGATGATCGCGTTGCGGGCGTTGCGTATATGTGTGCATTGCAAAGGCGGGCGGAATCAGACCGCAAGGTAGCGTAGGACTGGAGACATGACCGGAGGATCCGCGTGTTCGTGAATCAAGAGCTGCCGTACTTCCGCCTCATCGCCGGCAGGGTGACATGTACCCCGGGGAGCCGCCCGGGGCATGGACGAGGGCGAGCGTGACGATCCCCGAGACGAGGCCCGCGACGCCGCCGACACTGGTGGCGGCCGCGCATGGGACCCGTGACCCCGGCGGTCCCGTCGTGCTGGAAGAGCTGCTCGACCAGGTCCGGGCGCAGCTGCCCGGCGTCGACGTCCGGATCGCCTACGTGGACGTGATCGGTCCCATGCTGGACGAGGTCTTGGCCGAGGCCGGCGGAGCACCCGTCGTCGTCCCGATGTTCCTCGCCTCCGGTTACCACGTTCGTGTCGACGTCCCGGACGCCGTCGAGACCACCGGGGGGAGGGCGGTGGTGACGTCCGCCCTCGGGCCCGACGACGCCGTCGTGGCGGCGGTAGCCGACCGGCTGCGGGAAGCATCGGGGGACGAGTTGCCCGACTCCGTCGTGCTGGCCGCCGCCGGGTCGTCGGACGAGAGCGCGCTCGGCGAGGTGGAGGCCGCCGCGGCCAAACTCTCCGGGCTGATCGACCGCGACGTCGTCGTCGGCTACATCACGACGGCCACGCCCACCGTGGAGGACGCCGTCGAGTCGCTGCGCGTCGCCGGACACGAGCGGGTCGGGATCGCGACATACTTGTTGGCTCCCGGGCTGTTCCTGCGCCGCCTTGACGGAATGGGCGCCGACGTCGTCGCTCCGCCGATCGGCGTGCACCCGTCCGTCGTCGATCTCGTCGCCGATCGTTACCGCGCTGCCGTGGGCGTCCCGCGCTGAGCGAAGCCGGAACCGTCCGTGTTCGGGGCGCTGACACCGCCGGCGTCGCAGCTGCCGGCCGCGTGTGGGGCCTGCGCCCCGGAGCTCGCGTCAGATCCGTTCGAGGCGGCCGGCAACGACATCGACGGGTGGTGCCCCGGCCACGAAGTTACCTGAGTGCACATCCGGCCTCACCCATGCAGCGCGGCGCCCTTGAGGATCTTGTCCACGGCGTTCTTGGGGCCGTGCACGGCCAGGCCGACGAGGTCGAGCGCGTCACGGCCGACGGCCCGGACAGCGGAGCGATTGTCTCGGTCGTTGCCGGTGCTGAATAGGTCGCGCGTGAAGATCGAGCACCGCAGACCGCGTTGCAGCGTCCGCGAGTGGGCGAGTGTCACGGTTTCCTTGTCGCCCGAGAAGATGAGCACGGGCTGGCGGAACATCGGCAGGTAGGCGGTGCCGTCGGCATCCTGGTACGGCTCCCCGATGAGCTCCGGATCGGTACCGGCTATGCCGCTGACGAGGAAGGCGGTGACGTTCAGGCGTTGCCAGCCTTCGAGGTCGTCACGGAGGAGGACGGCGATCTTGGTGTCGAAACGGATCGGTTCGTTCACGCTGCCGATGATGGTGGTCGGCTCGGCGTGACGTCTTGTACGTTCTTTGCGTACGTGGCCGAAAACTCGTTCGTGGCCCGCCGCGACCTCCGACTAATATCTGGTCGTGAACCACGCGATAACCCTTATCCGCAGCACCAAGCTTTCCGACGCCGCCGAATACGCGTACGCCTCGACAGCACCAGCATCCGCCAGGTTCGTGTTCGTCGCCGGGGCATGCCCGTTGAACCTGGACGGCTCCACAGCCGCCGTGGGTGACTACGTCGGGCAGATGCGCAAAGTCATGGAGAACCTGAACATTTCGCTCAATGAGGCCGGTGCCGAGTTGTCCGACGTCGTCAAGACGACCGTCTACGTGGCCTCCACCGATCAGGCCGATCTCGTCGCGGCGTGGGAGGTATACCGCGACTACTTCGGCGACCATGACCCGCCGAGTACCCTGCTGGGTGTCGCCGCTCTCGGATACGACGATCAACTCGTCGAAGTCGAGGCGGTGGCGGCGGTGCGGGAATCGTCCCCGGCGACGTGATGGACGAGCTGGGGGGACGTCACTTGCGATGACGGTGGTCAGCCCCGGCCTGGGTCCTATATGTTCGTCGTGTGAGCCAGCTGGCGAACGTCCGGCCGGTCAGCCACGGCGCGACGAATCCGGTGATCCGGGCGTGGCGGCCCGCGGTTCCCGGCGTGGTCGAGGCCTTCCACGCCCGATTCCTCGAGCATGCGTATCCGGCACACACGCACGACGCCTGGGCACTGCTGATCATCGACGACGGCGCGATCCAGTATGACCTGCACCGTCACCATCACGGCGCCGGGCGAACGACCGTGACGCTGCTGCCGCCGCACGTGGTTCACGACGGACGTCCCGCCGGTTCCGGTGGATTCCGCAAACGGGTCGTGTACCTGGATTCGACGGTTCTCGGCGAGGATTTGATCGGAGCTGCGGTCGACGTCCCCGCATTCGACGACGAGCTGTTGCGCGACCGCATACACCGGCTGCACCTGGCACTTCTCCACCGCGATGACGCGTTCGAGGCGGAGGGCCGGCTGGCCCTGGTGCGCGAGCGGCTCGTCGATCATCTGCTCGCCGATGCGCGTCGCCCGCGGCCGCGTGACTCGCAGAGCGGTCGTGCGGACGCCGAGATACGGACGCGTCCCGCGAAGGCGCGCCCCGACAAGGCAGCCGAATTGCGAGAGCTGCTCGACGAACGCGTCACCGCCGGGATGTCGCTGGCGGAAGCGGCCGGCATCCTGCAGGCGCATCCCGCTCACCTCGTGCGTTCCTTCACCTCGACGTTCGGCATGCCGCCGCACGCCTATTTCACCGGTCGGCGGATGGACCTCGCCCGTCGTCTGCTGCTCGCGGGCGAGCGACCCGCGGACGTGGCGACCGCCGTCGGCTTCTACGACCAGTCCCATCTCACGCGGCATTTCAAGCGCTATCTCGGGACCAGCCCGGCGCGATATGCCCGGTTTGCTGATCGATGACGCATTCACCGCGACGTCGACCGGACCTCGGTCTTTCGGTACTATCGCCGTAGACGCAGCGGATCCTTGTGATCCCATGCAGGGGCTACACAGCGTGTCTGGGCGGGGAGACGCGCACCGCGTCGAATCTGGAGCCCGGTGTGTCGCCCCTGTTGCTATACCGCCGTCTATTCGGCCTGGTCGGTCCCGCCTACGTCGTCGTCGCGTTCTTCGGCCGACTGCCGATGGCGATGATCCAGCTCGGTGCTCTGCTTCTCGTTTCTACCGAGACCGGGCGGTACTCGGCGGGCGGACTGACCGCCGGCGCCGTGGCTGTGGCGAATGCGGTCGGTGCCCCGATCGCCGGCATGATGACGGATCGCGTCGGCCAGCGCCCAGTGGTCTTGATTCAGTCGCTCGCGGCCTCCGCCGGTTTGGCCACTCTGGTCGTGCTGGCCACGTCTGGCGCGGAGCTGGGAGTCGTGGTCGTCGTCGCCGGGTTCACCGGTCTGTGCATGCCGCAGGTCGGACCTCTGGCGCGCGTCAGATGGCCGCACATCGCCCGGGGGACGGGCGCCGGCCAGGTGAAGCTGGTCGACGCGGCGTTCGCGTACGAGGGTGCGGCCGACGAGGCGTCGTTCGTCCTCGGCCCGGCCTTGGTCGGCGCCGTTGCCGCCATCGTCCATCCCGGTGGTGCGCTGATCGTCGCATCCGCACTACTCGCCGTCTTCGGGAGCTGGTTCGCCATCCATCCGACGGCGCCGCCCGCCCGCCCTTGGCTCGCCGGCCGATCGAAGGGACGGCGGCTGATCACGCCCGAGCTCGTTGTCCTCGCCGCCGCCCAGCTGCTGATCGGCATGGTGTTCGGCGCCACGCAGACCGGGACTACGGTGTTGGCCACGGAGCAGGGTAATCCCGGCCACGCCGGCCTGGTGCATGCGCTGCTCGCCGTCGGAAGTGTCGTGGCGGGGCTATCCGTGGCCTCGTTGCCGGCACGGTTCGGATACGAGCGTCGGCTCCTGGCCTTCGCCGCCGGCCTTTCCGTATTCGCGGTACCCCTGGTGTTCGTGAATTCGCTTGCTGGGCTGATTCCGATCGTGCTGGTCCTGGGATTGGCGATAGCGCCGTACATGATCAGCGTCGCGATGTTGGCCCGTCAGCTGATGCCGCTGAGCCAGGCAGGAATGGCGATGACGCTGCTTGCCGGCGCGACGGGAATTGGATACGCCCTCGGATCCGGGACTGCGGGCCGGCTGGCCGACGTCAGCGGGCATCGGGCGGCGTTCGCGGTGACGCTGACGGCGTGCGCGACCGCGTTCGCGCTGGCGTTGCTGGCACGCCGCTGGCTTGCCGCGGCTCTGGCGGGCGCTGAACGACGCCTGATCGACCGTGATGAGTCGACGCCCTAAAGTGTGGGACGTCGTTCACGTATGGAGAGTGTGACCCGGATGGATAACGTAGCCGCGACGTCGTTCGGGGATATCCGAGCCCTGCCGAAGGCGCAGTCTCACCTGCATCTGACCGGTGCCATGCGTCCGGGCACTCTGCGTGAGCTGGCCACCCGCTACGGCGTGCCGGTGCCTCCTGCCTGGGATCACACGCGAGTCCAAGAGTGGGCCGCCTTTCAGGGACGGTACGACGCGGCCCGGGAGGTGATCCGGACGCCCACCGACGTCGCCCGTGTGATCTCTGAGGCGGCGGAGGACGATGCGGCCGACGGCTGCGGCTGGATGGAGATTCAGGTCGATCCGACGTCGTACGCGCCGGCCTTCGGTGGCATGGAGGCCGTTGTCGAGGCGGTGCTCTCAGCGGCGGCGGCGTCGCCGGTGCCGACGGGTGTGATCATCGCCTCGAGCTGGGCCCGGTCCGGGGACCACGCCGAGGCGCTCGCCCGGCTCGCGGTCCGATACGCCGGATCGGGCGTCGTCGGCTTCGGGCTCTCCAACGACGAACGTCTCGGCGACGTCGTGGATTACGTGCCCGCGTTTCGGCTCGCCGCGGACGCCGGCCTGCTGCTGACCCCGCATTCGGGCTTCTATACCGGGGCGGGCCACGTCCGCGACTGCGTGGACCTGCTGAAAGCCACTCGTATCGGCCATGGGACGGCCGCCGTCACCGAGCCGTCCGTGCTTGCGCTGCTCGCCGAGCGACAGGTCGCCATGGAGATCTGCCCGACCTCCTACGCGCCGCTCGGCGTCCACGAACCTTCCGACGTACCGGTCCGCACCGTCCTCGATGCCGGCATCCCGGTCACCATCGGCAGTGACGACCCGTTGGTCTTCGGTGCCGGTCTCGCCGAACAGTACGCACTGTGCAGAGACGTGCTCGGTCTCGACGACGCCCTGCTGGCCGTTCTCGCCAGGCACAGCATCGCCTCGTCCGCCGCTCCCGACGAGATCAAACGTGTCCTGACGGCCGGTGTAGACGCGTGGTTTCGGTAGGGACCTGAGCACGAGCGTTGCCCACATCATGGTGATCGCTCCGTCGACCGTGTCCGGCGTGATGTTTGTGTGGCGGGGCGAGCGGCCCCGTGTCCGCTCGCCCCGCCTGTGGTCACTGTGGTGTGTGAGCCAGCTCCTGTTCGTGGTCGGCGGATTCGCCCAGCGTGTGCCGCAGCTTCTCGCCTTCGACGTCGACGTTGGGCAGCAACCGGTCAAGCCAGCTGGGTATCCACCACGCTCGACGTCCGAGCAGCGCCATGACGGCGGGGACGATGGTCATCCGCACGATGAACGCGTCGACGGCGATCGCGAATGCCAGGGCGAAGCCCACCTGTTTGATGGTGCCTTCGCCGAGTATGAAGCTGCCGAAGACGCTGATCATGATGATCGCGGCAGCCGTGACCACGCGGGCGCCGTGCTGAAACCCGTTGACCACGGCGGGCATCGGCGCGGCGCCGTGCACATGCTCCTCCCGCATCCGGGTGCCGATGAAGATCTGATAGTCCATGGCAAGCCCGAACACGATGCCGATCGCTATGACCGGTAGGAAACTCATGATCGGGCCGGTGCTCTCGACCCCGAACACGTCGCGCAGCCATCCCCACTGGAACACCGCCACCAGGGCACCGAGAGTGGCTGAGATGGTGAGCAAGAATCCGAGCGCGGCTTTGAGTGGGACCAGGATCGAGCGGAACGCCAGCATCAGCAGGATCATGGATATGCCGACGATGAAAGTGAGGTAGGGGATCAGCGCATCGCTAAGCGTCCCGGTGAAGTCGATGTGGACGGCGGTGACTCCGGTGACCATGAGGGCAGCGCCGGTCGCGGCCTCGGCTTCCGTGGCCTCATCCCGGAGTGCGTTGACCAGATCCTCGGTCTCCTGCGAGCTGGGCCCGGTTTCGGGGAGGACGGTCACAGTGGCCGTGTCGCCCGCCGGGTTGAAGGTTGCCGGCGAGACGGCGGCGACATTGTCGAGCTGACCAGCCACGTCGGCGACGTGGGCGGCGGCGCCTACCGGGTCGGAGCTGTCTGTCGCGTCGATGACGATCGTCAGCGGGCCGTTGTAGCCGGCGCCGAATCCGTCGGCGACCAAGTCGTACGCCTTGCGCGCTGTGCTGGTTTCCGCCGCTGTGCCGTCGTCGGGTATCGCCATGTGCATGTCCAGCGCCGGTACCGCCAGGGTGCCCAGGCCGATGGCCGCGATGGCCAGCACCGGGGCAGGCCGGCGCGTGACGAACTGGGCCCACCGGCGCCCAGCCGTCGGCTTGCCTCCATTGGACTCGGGATCCCGTGCTCTCAGACCGGGGATGCGCCCACCCACGATGCGGGTGCCGGCGAACCCGCACATCGCGGGAAGCAGAGTCAACGCGATGATGACTGCGATCGCGACGGCTGCTGCGGCCCCGAGGCCGAGCTGCGTGGTGAAGGAGATGCCGAAGATCGCCAGACCACCCAACGCCACGATGACGATCAGGCCCGCGAAGACGATCGCCGAACCGGCCGTGCCGACGGCGCGGCCGATAGCCTCCATCGGCGTACGTCCGATGGCCAGCTCATGCCGGTACCGGGAGACGATGAACAGGGCGTAGTCGATCGCCAACGCCATTCCCAGCATCATGGCGATCGTCGACGTGTCGCTGGCCAGGTCGAATGCGGCGGTTGCGGCCGCGATGCCCATGATCGTGATACCGACACCGATGACCGCGTTCAGCAGCGGCAGCCCAGCGGCGACGAACGAGCCGAAGGTGATGACCAGCACTAGTGCCGCCACTGCCAGGCCGATGAGCTCCGCAGCGCCGGCCTCCCCTTCCACTTCGAGGGCCTCGCCGCGCATTTCCACGGTCAGCCCGGCGTCGCGTGCGTCTGTGACGGCCTCGTCCAGCGTGTCCGCTGCGTCGTCGGGTGGATCCTCGCCGTACGCTACCTCCGCGAAAGCCACGGAGCCGTCCTCGGCGACTGTGCCAGCATCGAACGGCGAGGTCACGTCCAAGGCGCCCGGCGCCGTGGCCAGGCGCTCTATGGTCCGCTCGAGGACCGCCTGGTTTCCTGGGTCCATCAGCGTCTCGCCGTCGGGAGCGGCGAACACCACCTGAGCCGACGTGAAACCGACGGAGTCGTCGGGGAAGCGCTCTTCCAGGAGATCGAAGGCTTGCGAGGACTCCGTATCCGGGATCTCGAACTCATCCACGGTCTCTTCCGAGAGCGTGACCCCGGCGATGCTCACGAGTACCAGTGCGCCGAGCCAGGCGGCGAGCACGGTCTTCCGCCGCTGGAAACACCAGCGGGAAAGCTTATATAAGAACTGTGCCACGAAATCTCCTTGTCGAACACCCGTTGTCAGGTGGGTTGCTCTCACGGCCTTCAGAACTCGATTCCCGCGGCCGTGGGCTCACCTTCCGAACCCAACATCACGCTATTTCCGCGCACGCTTAATCGGCGTCGGTCTCAGTGCCGAGATCGCCCGTCTCGAAAGAGTTCGAATAAGTGCGTGGTTGAGCTGTTAGACGTAGATATCGGTGTGACTTTCGTCGGAGGTCGTCGGCGTTCGCCTCGCGTGGCACGGATAGTGTCGCCGCATTTCTGAAGGTCAGCGACCTGGGCTCCGATGTTCCCCCGCCTCGGGAATCGACGAAGGTCGATGCATGCCCTACGCCGAAAGTCGCCGCCGCACGGCGGAGAACCGGCCATGAGGTGGTGCCAGAATTCGGTGCTCGGGATGGCGCTCACCCGTATTTGACGTGCCTAGTGTTGAGACTGCTAGGGGCCGACGGCCCGCCCGCGTCGCTGCCGATGCGGTAAGGAGCTGGATATGAAGATGTGCCTTCGAAAGGAAGGCGATGAGTGGGAGGGGCATGCCATGATTCAGGCGACCGGGCTGACCACACAGTCTCGCCGGGCTTTGAGACGCTCTTCGAGCTGCCGGTGGACGGGATGGGAGAGCCGTGGACCGGTCTTGGTATCAAGGCCGGATTCGCGGCCACCGCCCTCGCTGTCGCCGTCGCGGTCTTCCGTAGACGTGACGCGTACAGGTGACGTCTGCGTATGCTGTTGTCATTCATGAGCGGATTCCTTCGTCGCATACTGTCAGCGGAAACCGAGATTGACCTGTCCGTGTCCCGCTGGCGTCGGCAGCGGCGGCACCGGGTCGTGGACTGGATTGTGGCGGTTGTCTGCTTTCCCTTCGTGTTCGTGTTCGTGGTCACACCCGGCGGGCTCGCTCTGGTCGACGACGGCGACATGTCGCGTAGCGACACACCGAGTCTGGCGTTCCGCCTTCTCCCCGGGCTGCTGCCGGATAACTCGGAGCTCGCCGGCCTCGACAGCATGGTCGAAGCGGTGTTCCACAACATCGCATTCGGGCTGGCTGCCACCATCGTCCTGCCTGGGTTGGCCGCATGGGCAATCCTGTACCGGCGGACCAAACCGGAGCGGTTGCTGACCCTCGCGGTCATGATGCTGCTCCTGTTCGGCGACCTTGCTCCGATCGTTGTCGCGCTCTACAGCTATGCGGCGTGGTTCACCAACCGCAGGCGGCTGGTCGGATGGGCGGCGGCCGCCGCCGTCGCACTCGTCATCGGCCTCTGGAATACACCACAGACCTGGTCGGAGCTCTTCCTGGGCGTCCTCTTCGTGGGCGTCGTCGTTGGCATGCCGATGAGTCTTGGCCTGTGGATCAGCACCCGCTGGCTACTCGTCGCCAGCCTGCGTGAGCGCGCCGAACGCTTGGAACGCGAGCAGCAGCTGATGGCCGAGCGGGCGGTCGCCGCCGAACGGACCCGGATCGCGCGAGAGATGCACGACGTGGTCGCGCACCGGGTGAGTCTGATGGTCCTGCACGCCGGCGGGCTTGAGGTCGCCAAGACCGACCCGGGCGTGGTGGAGACGGCCGCTCAGATCCGGGACACCGGTCGCGAGGCGCTGACGGAGTTGCGGGAAGTGCTGGGGGTGCTGCGGGACGACTCGGAAGCCGAGGCACCGACCGCCCCACTTCCGGTGCTGGCCGACCTGGATAGGCTGGTCGAGGGTTGGCGGAGTGCCGGGATGATCCTGCAGTACGGGCGGACCGGTTCGGTCCGCCCGTTCCCGGCGCTCGTGGAACGCACCGGCTACCGAGTGGTTCAAGAGGCCCTGACCAATGCCGCCAAGCACGCGCCCGGCGCGTTCGTGCGCGTCCAACTGGACTACCGGCTGGAGGAACTGATCGTGACAGTGACGAACGGACGGTCAGTCACTACCTTCGGCCACGGCGGCGGGTGTTCCTCGGTGAGCGGCTACGGCCTGGCCGGCCTCCGGGAGCGTGTCCTCTTGGCCCACGGGAAGCTGGATACGGACGTGCTATCGGACGGTTCGTGGCAAGTCCGCGCTACCCTGCCCGAGAACGTCGAGGATCAACATGAGCGCACCCACGGAGCGGACTCCGGGGTACGGCCAGACGACGAATCGGCTGGCGGTACGGATGGGAGCGGCGATGAACATGTCGGTGACCGGAAGACGGAGACCAACCCGTGATCAGAGTGGTGATTGTCGACGACGAGCAGCTCGTGCGATCGGGGCTGCGCATGATCCTCGAGTCGGCTGACGACATCGAGGTGACGGGCGAGGGGTCCGACGGAACCGAAGCGGTCAGGATCGCTCAGGATGTGAGACCTGACGTGTTGCTGCTGGATATCCGAATGCCCGGCGTCGACGGGCTGACCGCGGCCGCCGGGCTCGTGGCGCTGCCGCGACCGCCTAAGGTGATTGTGCTCACGACGTTCGACCTGGACGAGTACGTTCACAAAGCGCTTCAGGTAGGCGCGGTGGGATTTCTGCTCAAGGACACGCCGCCTCATGACCTGATTGCCGCGGTCCGGACGATTCACAACGGTGACGCTCTTCTGGCGCCGAACGTCACCAAACGCTTGTTGGAACGATTCGCTATCGCCGCGTCTCGGAATGGTGAGGTGGCGGCGAAGAGGCTTGATGTGTTGAGTGAGCGGGAGCGGCTTGTCCTCGTGGCGGTGGCACAAGGTATGTCCAACGCCGAGGCCGGACGCTCCCTGGGCATGCGCGAGGCGACGGTGAAGGCGCACGTCAGCCGAATCTTGAGCAAACTCGACATGACCAACCGCGTGCAAGCCGCCATCCTGGCGCATGACGCCGGATGGGTGTGAAGCGTCACGCAAGGTCCCGCAGAGTGAACCTACCTGTTGGCTCTGCGGGACGCCTCGCTACCTATCGTTCGCAGCGGCGAATTGCGTGCGTTTGTTCGGCGGAAGAGGATCATTGTGTACGACGACGTCGAATTCTCCGCGAATCTCGATGCGCCGGCCATCGCCTTCGGCAAGCTCAAGAGCTTGTGCCCATACCGTCGGATTCACTTTGAAAACCGCGACGTCTTTCTTGGATTGTTTGGCCACACCTTTACGTTACTCCTCGCTTCAGGTGTGCGTCAGCAGACTCACTGTGTCGAACGACACAAACATGCCGGAGTGGGCGTTGGATTCTGTGCGCGCTTCAGCGCTGCGGTCCCGCGGCGAGGACTCGTGAGAGCGCGTCGACAGCGAGATCGATTTCCTCCGCCTCGACGACGAGCGGCGGCGCGAGCCGGATGGTGGAGCCATGGGTGTCCTTGACCAGCACCCCCTCGGCGAGCAGTGCCTCGCACGCCTGCCGGCCGCTCATCAGGTCGGGGTCGATGTCGATGCCGGCCCACAGGCCACGGCCACGGACTGCGTGCAGGCCGTGACCCACCAGTGGCTGCAATCCGTCCATCAGATGGCTTCCCAGCTCGGCGGCTCGACGCTGCCACTCACCGGTGCCGAGCATGCCGACGACGGCGCGCCCGGCGGCGCAGGCCAACGGGTTGCCGCCGAAGGTGCTTCCGTGCTCGCCCGGGTGGATGACGCCGAGGACGTCCTCGTTCCCGACCACGGCCGAGACCGGGACGACGCCGCCGCCGAGCGCCTTGCCCAGCAGGTACAGATCCGGCACGACGTCCTCGTGATCGCAGGCGAACGTGGCGCCGGTGCGGCCCAGACCGGACTGGATCTCATCCGCGATGAACAGCAACTCGCGCGCATCGCAGAGCTGCCTGACCTGAGAGAGGTAACCCTCGGGCGGGACGATGACCCCGGCCTCGCCCTGGATCGGCTCGATCAGGACGGCGACGGTGGTCTCGTCGATCGCATCGGCCACGGACGGCGCGTCACCGTACGGGGCCACCTTGAATCCGGGGGTGAACGGCCCGAAGTGGGTGCGCGCGACCGGGTCGGTGGAGAAGCTGACAATGCTGATGGTCCGGCCGTGGAAGTTGCCGTCCGCGACGACGATGGTCGCACGGTCCTCCGGTACACCCTTGACCTCGTAGCCCCACTTGCGGGCGACCTTGATCGCCGTCTCCACCGCCTCCGCGCCGGTGTTCATCGGCAGCACCAGATCCTTGCCCGCCAGATCGGCGAGCTCGCGGGCGAACGGACCTAGCGTGTCGTGGTGGAATGCGCGGCTGGTCAGCGTCACGCGGTCGAGTTGAGCGCGGACGGCATCCACGATCTCGGGGTGGCGGTGGCCGAAGTTCACCGCGGAGTACGCGGCCAAGCAGTCGAGGTAGCGTCGTCCTTCGACGTCGGTGACCCATGCACCGTCGGCCTCGGCGACCACCACCGGCAGCGGATGGTAATTGTGCGCGGTGCTGCGTTCGGTGAGCGTGATCAGCTCTTGTGTGCGGTTGGTGTCGACGGTCATATCGGCTCCTTCGAAGGCTTGTACGCTCATTGGCCGGCCCCGGCTCTCGGTCCAGCGGTGTGCGCGCGGGGACGGTTATGGTCGTGTAGTTCCAGGGTGGCGCATTTCGCGCCTCCGCCACCCCGAAGAAGCTCAGAAACGTCCACGGGAATCGGTGTGAATCCCGCCTCAGCGATACGCGCGCACAACTTCTCCGCTTGTGCGGCCAGGACCACATGCTCGCCGTCGCTGACCGCATTCAGCCCGAGCACCTGGGCGTCGTCGTCGCCGGCGAGTATCGCATCGGGATAGCCCTCGGCCAGAATGCGTCTGCTGGCCTCGGAGAACGCCGGGGGGTAGTACGCGATGACGTCGCTGTCGAGCACGCAGAGCGCGGTGTCGAGGTGGTAGAAACGCGGATCGACCAGCTCCAGCGCGAGCACCGGAACGCCGAACGTCTGCTCGACCTCGACATGTGCCTCACGGCTGGTCCGGAAGCCGCTACCGGCGAGGATGTGCCGTCCCGTCCAGGCGAAGTCCCCTTGGCCTTCGTTGACGGCCTGCGGGAGGCGTACATCGATGCCCAGACCGGTGAGGAATTCCCGGTGGGCCGGAGCCTCGGGCTCGCGCACGGATTCGCGGAACCTGGCGCCCAATGCGCGATCACCGATCACCATGGCCCCGTTCGCCGTGAAGACCATGTCCGGGAGTCCGGGTATGGGCTCGAGCAGGTCGACCTGGTGGCCGAGGGCCTCGTAGGTCTCTCGCAGCCGTTCCCATTGCGCCACGGCGCGGCCACGATGCACCGGCCGCGACGTGTCCATCCAAGGATTGATCGCGTATTCCACCGCGAAGTGCGCGGGAGGGCACATGACATAACGCCGGACCGAGTACTGAGCCATGACACGAAGATAGAGTTCGCCGTGACGCAACGCTATACCGTAGTATTGCGCTCATATATGCATTTCGTTGCACATGATGCCAATATGACGGCGAAATATTGCGTCACGGTGCTGAACCGTATCAGGATGTGACTGTGACGCTCGACGACGTCGATAGACAGATCATTCAAGTGCTCTCCCAAGACGGCAGAGCCAGCTACGGGTCGATCGGCGCCAAGGTCAACCTCTCGGCGCCGGCAGTGAAACGACGCGTCGACCGGCTCCGGGAGCGTGGCGTCATCACCGGTTTCACCGTGCGGGTGGACCCCGCGGCGCGCGGATGGACGACCGAGGCATATGTCGAGCTGTTCTGTAACCGCCGCACATCCGGCGACGAGATCTTGCGCCGTACCGAGCGTTATCCGGAGGTGGTGGCGGCCTTCACGGTGACCGGCGACGCGGATGCGCTGCTGCACGTCTTCGCATCCGATATGCGCCATTTCGAGCGAGTGCTCAGCGAGATCTCGGCGGAGCCGTTCGTCGCCCGGACGCGCAGCGTTCTCGTGCTCTCTCCGCTGCTGCGCCGAGACTATCTCGGAATGTGAGACGGTGCGGCGGTGTGGTTCCTCGCGTGGCGCTGAGGCTTCTACCTGCCTGTTCGAAATGACACTGCTGTAGTTAGTCAAGTCGACACGCCGTGTGGTGATTGGGAAAAGTGTTCTTAGTGTTCCCTTGTGTGATCAGAGTGGTTACGCTCGTCTCCTGTGATGCCTGACGACGGGGAGGTCGGCCACATGGGTAGGGGGAACCGGCGCGCTGCGCGGGGAAGCACGTTGATCGCGGCGATGGCGTGTGCGGTCGCCACGTACGGCGTGGTTCCGGCGGTGGCCGAGCCGACGTATCCGTCGCAGGAGGACGTCGACGAGGCGCGCGACGCCGAGCGCACCGCGGGCGACGCCGTTGCCGTGGCGGAGGCACGATTGGCGGAGGTCAGGGCAGAGCTGGATCAGTTGCGCGTCGACGTCGCCAAGGCATCCGAGGAGTACAACCGATCGCAGGAGGCGCTGGCCGAGGCGGAGGAAGCCGAGGCGGAGGCTCAGCGGCAGGCGAGTGAGGCCGCCGAGCGCGCAGCCGCGGCGAGGGATGTGCTCGCTCAGGTGGTGATGGCCGCATACCAGAACGGCGGTGACCTCGCGGGGTTACGGACGATCCTGCAGGCGGAGTCCGGTGAGGCGCTACGGAACCAGGTGGCCGCGTTCCGCTCCGTGACGCGCTCCCAGGCGGGCGCCGTCGACCAGGCGATCACCGCCACCGACGAGGCCGAGCAGGCCGCGGAGCAGGCCGAGGACGCACTCCGTGCGCGCGAGCGGGCGGCGGGTGAGGCCGAGGAAGCGCGCACGGAGGCGCAGGCCGCCGTCGCCGCGGAAGAGGAACGGGCCGCCGCGGCCGAGGAAGAACGCCGCCGGCTGATCGCCGAGCTCGCCGAAGCTCGCGGAACAACGGTTGCGCTTGAGGAGGAGCGGCAGCAAGGTCGTGCGGATGCCGAGCGGGCGGAGCGCGAACGCCGAGCCGAGGAGGACCAGCAGGAACCCGATGAAGACCCCGACGTCCCAGACGGCGGGCCATCGCCGGATCCGAGTGACCCCTCGGATCGTGAGCCGGAGCGCCCGGAGGAACCGGAGACGCCCGAAGCGCCGGACGAGCCCGAGGAGCCCGAGCGGCCAGACGACACCGACGATCCGGATGAGCCTGAAGCGCCGCGGCCACCGGACGTGCCGGAGACGCCGGAAGCGCCTGACCAGCCGGAGACACCGGATGAACCGGATGAGCCGGATGAGCCTGAAGCGCCTGAGCCACCCGAGGAGCCGGATGAGCCGGACGAGCCCGCTCCGCCGGCGTCCGGAGCGGACGCGGCGATCGCCTACGCACACGCGCAGATCGGTAAGCCGTACCAGTGGGGCGGCGACGGACCGCACGGGTTCGATTGCTCGGGGCTGACCATGCGGGCGTGGGAAGCGGGCGGCAAGGTCCTGCCGCGCAGTAGTGCGGCCCAGGCCGCGGCGGTCACGCGGATCTCCTATGCGCAGATGCGGCCCGGCGATCTGATCTTCTGGTCGGACAACGGTCAGGCGTCAGGCGTGTACCACGTCGGGCTCTACATCGGCGGCGGACAGATGATTCACGCGCCGCGTCCCGGCAAGAACGTGGAGGTACAGAGCGTCTTCTACTGGGTCGATCCGGCCTTCTACGGCCGGGTCTCCTGAACCCGGCGGTCTCCTGAGCCGGGGGAGGTGGCGTTCGTGCCGGCTCCTTCTCAGTGCGCGTGTTTCTTGGCGCGGGCGTAGGAGTCGCGGATCTCCGCCTCGGCCGCCGCCCGGTCCACCCAGGTGGCGCCTTCGACTGACTTGCCCGGCTCCAGATCCTTGTAGACCTCGAAGAAGTGCTGGATCTCCAGCCGATCGAACTCGGGCACGTCGCTGATGTCGGTCAATCGGTCCTTGCGAGGATCGTCGGCGGGCACGCAGAGAACCTTGTCGTCGCCGCCGGCCTCGTCCTTCATGCGGAACATGCCGATCGCCCGGCAGCGGATCAGGCAGCCGGGAAAGGTCGGCTCCTCGATGAAAACCAGCGCATCGAGCGGGTCGCTGTCGAGCCCGAGCGTGTTGTCGATGAACCCGTAATCGTGCGGGTACCGGGTCGACGTGAACAGCCGGCGGTCGAGTCGGATCCGTCCGCTCTCGTGGTCCATCTCGTACTTGTTCCGGCTCCCCGCAGGGATTTCAATGGTGACGTCGAACTCCACGGCGTGACCTTTCTTCCGTCGTCCTTGACCCACTCAGTCCTCGCCCGGGCAGGCGACCCATGCGGGCGCGCAGCGAGGCGTCGGCCGCGGCGGGTATGCGCGGCCCGGGAATGTCACTAGTCTCCCGTACCGTGGTACGTGATCGGCGATTGCCCGCGTGTTTAATACGTCACGGGCATGTAACTGCTGCTTCCCACCGTGGCGCAGCGAGACCTTCGGAGAGAGATGTCGCGGCACGACACCCCAGCGCCTGTGGGCCAGGAGAGCCGGCGTGAGCGCCGCGTGACAGGCCGCGGACGGCGCGGGCTGCGGACGGTGGCGCTGGCCATGGCGGGTGTCATCGCGGCTGCCGGGCTCGCGGTCGGCGGGTTGTTCGCCGCCGGGGTCCTGCCGCCGTCGCAGGCGGTGGGCAAGGCGGCCGGAGCGGTCCCCGAGGCGACGGCACCGGCGCCGTGGGAGCCGGCTGGTACGGTCCTCGATGCCGGTGCGGAGGTGTCCGAGGCGGGGCAGGCGTCGGCCGCCACCGGCGCGCTCCCCGATGTGCTCGGCGGGTTGGCGGGCGCGGCGGAACTGGGTGGTCGAGTCGGCGTCTCCGTGGCGAACCTCGATACCGGCGAGGACGTTTACCAGAGCAATCCCACCGGCGCGCTGACGCCGGCAAGCACCATGAAGCTCCTGACCTCCGCGGCGGTGCTGCACGTGCTTGGTCCGGACCACACCTTCACCACGGAGGCGGTCACCGCCACGCCGCTCGAGCAGGGCGACGTTGAGCTCACGCTCGTCGGCGGCGGAGACCCGTTGCTCGCGTCCACGCGCGACGCTACGCGCATCGGCGGCGCCACGAGCCTGCAGGCACTGACCTCGCGGACCGCACGTGCGCTGCAGGACGCCGGCGTGACATCCGTGCAGCTCTCCTTCGACGACGGCGTGTTCTCCGGCCCGCCGATCGACCCCGATTGGCGGCCGAGTTACGTGCCCGACGGTGTCGCCGGTCCGGTGAGCGCGCTCGCCGTGGACGGCGCCCGCGAGGTTCCGGGGCTGCGTGAGCGTTCGGACTATCCGGCGCTGGCGGCCGCCGAGAGATTCGCCGAGATGCTCGAGGAGGAGGGTGTCTCCGTCACCGGCGACGTCGAGCGGGTGACGGCGCACCCGGACTCCGAGCCGGTGGCCTCGGTCGAGTCGCCCGCACTGGCGTCGATTGTCGCGCACACCCTGCGGACCAGCGACAACGACGCCGCGGAGGTGCTCGCGCGGCACGTGGCGCTGGGCCTGGACCGGCCCGCGACCTCCGCGGAGGCGAGCGAGGCGGTCACCGAGGTCTTGGGCGAGCTCGGTGTCGACCTCGACGGCATCGAGATCCGTGACGGAAGCGGTCTCTCGCGGGGAAGCACGGTGACGGCGTCGGCGCTGGTCTCGGTCCTGGTCATGGCGGCGGATCCGGAGCGGCCGGAGCTGCGGCCGGTGATCAGCGGTCTGCCGGTGGCCGGCTTCAACGGCACCCTCGCCGACCGTGCCCCGGACGGCAGCGCGGGATACGTGCGGGCCAAGACCGGAACGCTGACCGGGGTACACAGCTTGGCGGGCATCGCCGTCGCGGTCGATGGAACCACATATGCGTTCGCGATCCTCGCCGACGATGCGGACGACGCGCTGGGCGCGCGGGCAGCGCTCGACGAGTTCGCCGCCGCCCTGAGTCGAGAAGCGGAGTAACGATCGCCGTCCGTTGACGTAGCGTGGACGTATGACGACGAACGACGCGGCCGGACAACTCGTCGACTGGGACCTGGCGGCCAAGACGGCGACCCGGCTCGCTGGTTCGGGCCCGGTGGTCACCGAAGACGAGGCACATCAGACGGTCGCCGACCTGCGTGAGTTTGCCGCGGAGGCCGAGGGCCATGTACGGGCGGTGACCGGGCTGGACGGCTCGTCGGCGTCGGCGCCGCTGGCGGTGGTGGACCGCGAGGGCTGGATCAGGGCGAACACGGACAGCCTGCGCACCGTGGTCGCCCCTCTGATCGCCAAGGTGCAGAAGGCACGCGAAGGCAAGGAGGGCGGGCCGCTGGACTTCATCGGCCCGAAGGCGACCGGGCTGGAGACGGGCGTGTTCCTGGCGTTCATCGCCGGACGTGTGCTGGGCCAGTTCGACCCGTTCTGGGCAGGTGAGCCGGGTCAATCGGCGCAACCGGAGCCCGCCGGCGACGATGCCGACGTGTCGCCCGCCCGGGGTGCACGGGACGCGTCGCAGACCTCCGATGTGGGCCCGATTGTGGTCTCGGGTGCGGGCTCGGCGGTGGTCCCGTCGGCCCAGTCACTGGGGCGGCTGCTGCTGGTGGCCCCGAATATCGTGCACGTTGAGCGAGAGCTGCAGGTCGAGCCGCGCGATTTCCGGCTCTGGGTCTGCCTGCATGAGGAGACGCACCGCGTCCAGTTCACGGCGGTGCCGTGGCTGCGCGAGCACCTCCAGGACGAGATCCGGTCGTTCGTCTCGGCGTCGCAGCTGGACAGCAAGGCGCTGGTGGCCAACCTGCGCGAGGTGGTCGAGGCGCTCGTCCGTGCTGTCCGCGGTCAGCGGGACACCACGAGCCTGCTCGACCTGCTCCAGACACCGGAGCAGAAGGCCGTGGTGCAGCGGGTGACCGCCCTCATGTCTCTGCTCGAGGGTCATGCGGACGTGGTGATGGACCGGGTAGGGCCCGAGGTGGTGCCGAGCGTGGAGACGATCCGCCGACGCTTCCAACGTCGCCGCAAGGGCAGCGGGGTCGATCGTGGTGTGCGCAAGGTGCTCGGCTTCGAGGCGAAGATGCGGCAGTACCGCGATGGCGCCAAGTTCGTCAATGCCGTGATCGACCGGGTCGGCATGGAAGGCTTCAACCGGATCTGGGAATCCCCGCAGACGCTGCCGTCGTCGGCGGAGATCGCCGACCCGGATGCGTGGGTGAAGCGCGTACACGGAATGTGACAGGTGAGCGTGGTCGAGCACGGACACGCGGAGCCGGCGGCGCCATCCCGCAAGAGCTCGCCCGAGATGCTCCAGGTGCGCCGCGCCGTGCGGGCCGAACTGGCCCACGTCGGCGACGGGTGTGTGCTGGTCGCATGTTCCGGTGGTGCGGACTCGTTGGCGCTGGCGGCCGCGCTGGCCGCGGAGGCACGCCGGGTCGGCGTCGCGGCGGGGGGTGTCACCGTGGACCACGGCCTGCAGCAGGATTCGGCGCGGCGGGCCCGCAACGTCGGCGCGACGCTGGTGGCGATGGGACTCGACCCGGTGGAATCGCTGCACGTCCGGATCGCACGCGGGCCGTCGGGGCCGGAGGGAGATGCCCGGCGGGCGAGGTACTCGGCGCTGCAGGCGGCGGCCGCGCGGCACCGCGCGGCGGCCGTGCTGCTCGGACACACGCTGGACGACCAGGCGGAGACCGTCTTGCTCGGACTCGCACGGGGATCCGGGGCGCGGTCGCTCGCCGGGATGGCGCCGCGCACCGGTGTGTTCCGGCGGCCGCTGCTCCGGCTGAGTCGCCGTACTGTGCGCGCCGCGGTCCCGGACGGCGTCGAGCCCTGGGAAGATCCGCACAACGCCGACGCCGCTTATGCGCGTGCGCGGGTGCGGCACCGGGTTCTGCCGGCACTGGAGGCCGAGCTGGGGCCGGGCATGACGGAGGCGTTGGCGCGGACCGCGCACTTGTTGCGCGCGGATGCGGACGCGCTGGACACGCTGGCGCACGAGGCGAAGGAGGCGGCGACCGTCGGGCCCGCGGAGCACACCGCGACCGCCGGATCGGTCGGTTACGACGTCACCGCGTTGGCCTCGTCGCCGCGCGCCGTCCGGTGGCGGGTGCTGCGAGCGGCAGCACTCGAGGCGGGATGCGGCGGCAGCGATCTCACCGCCGCCCATGTCGAATCGATCGACGCGTTGATCAGTGAATGGCATGGTCAGAAGGGCGTCGATCTGCCGGGGGCGATCCGCGTCACGCGTTCGGGTGGTGCCCTGTGGTTCGGCCGGATGACGTGAGCGGCAGCGGCGTATGGCAGGCTTTCGAAGCGTGGAACCGCAGCATATCGATGGCGACATCGAAAAGGTCCTGTTGACCGAGGACGACATCCAGAGCCGGCTGGCCGAGATGGCCGTGGAGATCGAGCGCGACTATGCGGGCAAGGACGTGTTGCTCGTCGGCGTGCTCAAGGGCGCCATCATGGTGATGGCCGACCTCTCCCGGCACCTCTCCCGGCATGTGGAGATCGACTGGATGGACATCTCGTCGTACGGGTCGGGCACCCGATCCAGCGGCGTCGTCAGGATCATCAAGGATCTCGACACCGACATCACCGGGCGGCACGTGCTGGTTGTCGAGGACATCATCGACACCGGCTTGACTCTCTCGTGGCTGGTGTCCAATCTCCGATCGCGCGGGCCGGCCTCGGTCGAGATCTGCACCATGCTCCGGAAACCGGAGGCCGCCAAGACCGCGGTCGACGTGCGGTATGTCGGCTTCGACATCCCCAGTTCATTCGTGGTCGGCTATGGCCTGGACTTCGCCGAGAAGTACCGGAACCTCCGAGTCGTGGCCACGCTGGCGCCCCACATGTACTCTTAGGCGACCACTGGCCGCCTGCGGGGACCCGGCGAATGGTCGCAGAAGGCGTGCGCAGGGTATCGTCGTAAAGATCAGACGTCTTGATTGAGCGCATGGTGAGACATCGTCGCGCCGGTCAAGATTGCCACCGACTCAGCAGGAGGAACGGGGTCTGGGCCCCGCATCATGAACGCTAAGCGATTTGTCCGACCGGCGATCTGGTTCGCCATGTTCGTCCTCGTGGCGATCGTGTTGAACAGTTTCCTCTCCAGCGGCGACGGGCCGGAAGAGGTCGACACCGTGCGGGTGGTCGACGAGATCCAGGCGGGTAACGTCAAGTCTGCTGAGATCACCGGTGGCGATGTTCAGCGGATCGAGCTGACGCTGAACAACGACGAGGAGCTGTGGGCCTACTACGTCGAGGACCAGGGCCTGGACCTCGTCAATCAGCTGCAGCAGCAGCACGAGGATGGCACGCTGGCCGACGGGTACAACGTCGACATTCCGCAGTCCAACCCGTGGATGGCGATTCTCGGTACCGTCCTGCCGCTGTTGCTGCTGGTGGCGCTGATCATCTTCTTCCTCAGCCGCGTCCAGGGTGGCGGCGGCCGAGTCATGCAGTTCGGCAAGAACCGAGCCAAGCTGGCGTCGAAGGACGCGCCGAAAACCACGTTCGCCGACGTCGCCGGGGCGAACGAGGCGATTGAGGAGCTGCAGGAGATCAAGGAGTTCCTGCAGGAGCCGGCCAAGTTCCAGGCCGTCGGCGCGAAGATCCCGAAGGGTGTGCTGCTGTACGGCCCGCCCGGTACCGGTAAGACGTTGCTGGCCCGAGCGGTCGCAGGCGAGGCCGGCGTGCCGTTCTACTCGATCTCGGGTTCGGACTTCGTCGAGATGTTCGTCGGCGTGGGCGCGTCGCGGGTCCGTGACCTGTTCAAGGAAGCCAAGGAGAACGCGCCTGCCATCGTCTTCGTCGATGAGATCGACGCCGTCGGGCGGCACCGCGGCGCCGGCATGGGCGGCGGTCACGACGAGCGCGAGCAGACGCTGAACCAGCTGCTGGTCGAGATGGACGGCTTCGACATCAAGACCAATGTCATCCTGATCGCCGCGACGAACCGCCCAGACATCCTGGACCCTGCGCTGCTGCGTCCCGGTCGTTTCGACCGGCAGGTCACCATCGGCGCTCCCGACTTGGACGGGCGGCGGCGCATCCTCGAGGTGCACGCGAAGGGCAAGCCGTTGGCGCCGGACGTCGATTTGATGGCCGTGGCACGGCGGACTCCTGGTTTCAGCGGTGCCGACCTCGCCAACGTCCTCAACGAGGCCGCGCTGCTCACTGCGCGCGCCGATGCCAAGGTCATTACGCCGAAGTTCATGGACGAGGCGATCGACCGGGTCATCGCCGGTCCGCAGAAGAATTCCCGCCTGATGAAGGACGAGGAGAAGCGGATCACGGCGTATCACGAGGGCGGGCACGCGCTGGTGGCAGCCGCACTACACCACACCGACCCGGTGCACAAGGTGACGATCCTGCCACGCGGGGGTGCGCTCGGGTACACGATGGTGCTCCCCGATGAGGACAAGTACTCCACCACGCGGAACGAGATACTTGATCAGCTCGCCTACATGATGGGTGGGCGGGCAGCGGAGGAGCTCGTCTTCCATGACCCCACGACGGGGGCGGCCAACGACATCGACAAGGCCACGACCCTGGCCCGTCGCATGGTCACTCAGTACGGCATGACCGAGCGGCTCGGTGCGATCAAGTTCGGCTCCGACAGCGCCGAACCATTCCTCGGCAAGGAGATGGGCCACCAGCGGGACTACTCCGAGGAGATCGCCGGTCAGGTCGACGAGGAGGTCCGCAAGCTCATCGAGAACGCGCACCAAGAGGCGTACGACATCCTCGTGGAGAACCGCGACATCCTCGACAGCCTGGTGATCGCGCTCCTCGAGCGGGAGACCCTGAACAAGGAAGAAGTGGCGGAGGTCTTCGAGTCGGTGCGCAAGCTGGAGCGGCGCCCCGCGTGGACCGGCTCGCCCACGCGCAAGCCGTCCGAGCTCGGCCCGGTCGACATCCCGGTCAAGGTCTCGACCAACGGTTCGGAGTCCGACCACGAGGAGGGCACCACGGTGTCCCCCGATGAGCACCAGCCGATCGCCGGCGAGCACGTTCAGCCGGGTCACCAGGCGGGCCCGACGAACCAGATGCCGGGGAGCTAGGAGTTGACCGAACCCCCGGTGACGCCGGCGCGGCCGGCGGGAGGCGTCTTCGACCAGGAGAGAGTCGAGGCCGCGATCCGAGAGTTGCTGGCCGCGATCGGTGAGGACCCCGAGCGTGATGGGCTGCTCGACACCCCTGCTCGTGTGGCACGCGCGTACGCCGAGATGTTCCGGGGCCTGCAACAGGATCCGGCGGAAGCGCTGACCACCACGTTCGAGCTCGGGCACGACGAGATGATCCTGATCAAGGACATCGAGCTGGCGTCGATGTGCGAGCATCACCTGGTGCCGTTCTACGGCTACGCCCACATCGGCTACATCCCGGGCTCGGACGGCCGGATAGCCGGGCTGTCCAAGCTCGCCCGGCTGGTGGATGTATTCGCCAAGCGGCCGCAGGTCCAGGAGCGCTTGACCACGCAGATCGCCGACTCGATGGTGGAGCTGCTGAAACCGGGCGGGGTGATCGTCGTCGTCGAGGCCGAGCACCTCTGCATGACGATGCGCGGCGTGCGCAAACCCGGGGCGAAGACACTGACCAGCGCCGTCCGAGGCCAACTTCGCAACTCCGCGACCCGCTCCGAAGCCATGAGCCTCATCATCGGCCGCTGACCTAAATGATCATGTGAAGTGGGTTTTCTCCAGCACTACCATGCCTGCAGACATGGTACGGCACGAGAAAACCCACTTCACATGATCATTTAGGCGAGGGCTAGAGGATGGGGGAGGGGGTGTAGGCGGCGGCGTCGGGGTGGGAGGCGGCGACCTCCTCGACGCGGTGGATGACCTCGGCGATCTGCGTGGTGGCGGCGCCGGTGAACTCGATCGGTGAGCGGACCAATGTGTCGAGATCGCCCTTGGTCAGACCGAGGCGGTCGTCGGCGGCCAGCCGGTCGAGGAGGTCGTTGCGGTCAGCGCCGCGTTCGCGCATGTCCAGAGCGACGTCGACCGCGTGCTTCTTGATCACTTCGTGCGCCGTCTCACGGCCGACCCCCGCCTTGACCGCCGCCATGAGAACAGCTGTGGTCGCGAGGAAGGGAAGATAGCGGTCCAGCTCACGGCCGATGACGGCTGGGTAGGCACCGAACTCGTCGAGCACGGTGAGGAAGGTCTCGAACAGGCCGTCGACGGCGAAGAAACCGTCCGGGAGCGCGACCCGCCGGACCACCGAGCAGAAGACGTCGCCCTCGTTCCACTGCGCTCCGGCCAGCTCTCCGGCCATCGACGCATAGCCGCGGAGCACGACGGTGAGCCCGTTGACGCGTTCGCAGGAACGGGTGTTCATCTTGTGCGGCATCGCGCTGGAGCCGACCTGGCCGGCACGGAAGCCTTCGGTGACCAACTCTTGACCGGCCATCAGGCGGATGGTCGTCGCCAGGCTCGACGGCCCTGCGGCAGCCTGGACCAGGGCCGAGAGGACGTCATGGTCGAGGGAGCGCGGATAGACCTGCCCGACGCTGGTGAGCACGCGCGAGCAGCCGAGATGGCCGGCGACACGGCGCTCCAACTCGGCCAGTTTCGCCGGATCGCCGCCGAGCAGGTCGAGCATGTCCTGCGCGGTGCCGACCGGGCCCTTGATGCCGCGGAGCGGATAGCGATCGATCAGGTCGCTGAGCCGCTCATACGCGATGAGCAGCTCGTCGGCGGCGGACGCGAACCGTTTTCCCAGAGTGGTCGCCTGCGCGGCGACGTTGTGGCTGCGCCCGGCCATCACCAGGCTGGAGTGTTCGCCGGCTCGGGCGGCCAGCCGCACCAGCGCCGCGACGACGCTGTCTCGCACGTGCTCCAGCGAGCGTCGCACCTGCAGCTGCTCCACGTTCTCGGTCAGGTCACGACTGGTCATGCCCTTGTGGATGTGCTCATGGCCGGCCAGCGAGTTGAACTCCTCGATGCGGGCCTTGACGTCGTGCCGGGTGATGCGCTCGCGCGCCGCGATGCTGTCCAGATCGACGTCGTCGACGACGGCCTCGTAGTCCTCGACGACGCCGTCCGGCACACTCACCCCGAGCTCGCGCTGGGCGCGGAGCACGGCAAGCCAGAGCTGGCGCTCCAGCACGATCTTGTGCTCGGCGGACCACAGGCGGGCAAGCTCCGGGGACGCGTAGCGGCTGGCGAGGACGTCGCGGACGAGTGGTTTCTCCGCAGCGGGCTGGTTCTCTGGCACGGTTGCCAACCTACACAGCCGCGCTCTGGTCCACACAGCCTGCCCGGGGTGCGACGTTATTCCCGGTTCAGCTGAGAGGGAAGAACGTATACGGCGGCTCGGCGCGTGGGTATCGTCTGCTCGCGGAAGGTGGAACCGCTAACCCGTCCTGAACTTGCGAACGTGGGTTCGGCCGCGCAACCCGGCCGGCCGGCCGGACGCGCCCGTGTGACGCCCGGCCGTGTGTGATGAGAATCGAAAAGAGGGCAACGATGAACCGTGCCGTCCGCATCGGTGTGCAGATCCAGCCTCAGCATGCCGACTACAAGCAGATCCGTCAGGCCGTGGCGGACGCGGAGGAGACCGGCGTCGACATCATCTTCAACTGGGATCATTTCTTTCCGCTCAGCGGCGACGCCGACGGCAAGCACTTCGAGTGCTGGACCATGCTCGGGGCATGGGCGGAGGCGACGTCCCGTGTGGAGATCGGCGCGCTGGTGAGCTGTAACAGCTATCGCAACCCTGACCTGCTCGCCGACATGGCACGCACCGTCGATCACATCAGCGGTGGCCGGCTGATACTCGGCATCGGTGGCGGCTGGTTCCAGCGTGACTACGACGAGTACGGCTACGAGTTCGGCACACCTGGCACCCGCCTGGCCGACCTGGCACAGGCGCTGCCCCGGATCCGTGCGCGCTGGGAGAAGCTGAACCCGCAGCCGCTACGGGACATTCCGATCCTGATCGGCGGCGGTGGCGAGAAGAAGACGTTGCGCCTGGTGGCCGAGCACGCGAACATCTGGCACAGCTTCTCGGACGCGGCGACACTCGCACGCAAGAGCGCCATCCTGGCTGATCACTGCGCCGACGTGGGGACAGATCCTGCCCACATCGAGCGGTCGACGGGCGTCCGTGCGCTGCAGGGCAGCTCTCCCGACGACGTGGTCGGCGACGTGCTGGACGCGGGGGCCACGATGTTCACCATCGGGGTCTCCGGTCCGTCGTACGACCTCGGGCCGGTCCGGGAGTGGGTGGCCTGGCGCGACGAGTACAACGCGCGTCAAGGCTAGGTGACGCCGACCGTCCTCGCTACAACCCTCCCGGCTACAACCGTCCCGCGTCGATGATGCGGGCGAGGAACTGCCGGGTCCGTGGCTCGACGGGGTCGCCCAGCACTTGCTCGGGCGGCCCCTGTTCCAAGACGACTCCCTGGTCGAGGAAGCAGACGTGGTCCGCGACCTGCCGGGCGAAGCCCATCTCGTGCGTGGCCATCAGGATGGTCATGCCCTGCTCGGCCAGCTCGCGCACCAGCCGCAGCACGTCGCCGACCAACTCCGGGTCGAGCGCGCTGGTGATCTCGTCCAGCAGGAGCAGCCGCGGATCGGTCGCAAGGGCGCGCACGATCGCGACCCGCTGCTGCTGACCCCCGGACAGACGGTCGGGGTACTCGTCGGCCTTGTCCTCCAACCCCACCCGCGCGAGCAGCTCCCGCGCACGCTCGACCGCCGCGGCGCGCGGAACGCCGTGCACGACCCGCGGCGCGAGCGTGATGTTGTCCTGCACGTTCATGTGCGGGAAAAGGTTGTAAGCCTGGAACACCACTCCGATGCGGCGGCGTACGTGGTCAGGATCGACTCGCGGATCGGTGATGTCGCGGCCGTCGAGGGCGATCACGCCGTCGTCGATGACTTCGAGCAGGTTGACACAACGCATGAGGGTCGACTTGCCGGATCCGGAGGATCCGATGACGGTCACCACCTGATGCTCGGCGACATCGAGACTGATGCCCCGGAGCACTTGGTGCTCGCCAAAGAACTTCACCACGTTGTCCACCGACAGCACCGGAGCGGCCCCGCTCATACCAATCCTCCCGCCTGTTGCCGCCGCGCGGCGCGGTTGGTCACCCAGTCCGCCAGCCGTGCCGACGGCACGGCAAGCAGCACGAAGAGCAGCCCGGCCACCACGTACGGGGTGAAGTTGAAGGTCTGCGCGACCTCGATCTGTGCCTTGCGGATCGCGTCGACGGCGCCGAGCACGGAGATCAGGCCGACGTCTTTCTGCATCGCGACGAAGTCGTTCAGCAGCGGCGGCGTGACCTTGCGCACCGCCTGCGGCAGCACGACCATGCGCATGGTCTGCCGGTAGGTGAGTCCGAGGGACCTGGCGGCGGCGCGTTGACTCGGGTGGACGGCCTCGATGCCGGCGCGGAACACCTCGGCGACGTAAGCCGAGTACGTCAGCACCAGGGCGATCGTCCCCAGCGTGGTCTCGCTGGTGGGCAGCCAGTCCAGCCGCAGCGCCGGCAACCCGAAGCCCACCAGATACAGGACGATGAGCAGCGGCATTCCCCGGAACAGGTCGATATAGGCCGTCGCCAACAGCCGCAGCGGCAGGAAGACCGGTCCGCGCAGGGTTCGCAGCAGGGCCAGCATCAGGGCGACGACCACCACGGCGACCGCCGCCACGGCGAGGACCCGGATGTTCAGCCAGAGCCCTTCGAGGATGTCCGGCAGTACCTCCCAGCCGTACGAGATGTCGAAGAACGTCGCCCGGGTGCGGTCCCAGCCGGGCGCGTTGGTGACCGTCAGGTAGGCGAGGAGAGCGAAGACGAGCGTGCTGGCCAGTGCTACCGCTGTGGAGCGGCGCGCCCTGGACCGCCGGTAAGCTCGGCGGTCCAGTTCGCGGGCACTGGGCTCGTACAACTCTGTGGTGCGCACCGATCTGTCAGGACAGGCGCGGCACGTCGACGACGTCGGCGAGCCACTCTTGCTCCAACGCGGCGAGAACGCCGTCCTCGCGCAACGCGTCCACCGCCTGAGTGACGCACTCGGTCAACGGGCTGTCTTTGTCCAGCACCAAGCCGAACTGCTCGATCTCCTCCCCGATCGGTGGTAGCTGACCGACGATGACGCCGTTCTCGATCTCGACGGCCGTCATGTAGAAGGCCGTGGGCAGATCCACCACGAGGCCGTCGACCTGGCCGTTGTCCAGCGCGAGTTTGGCATCGTCGTTGCTGTTGTAGACGGACGGATCGGATGACGGCTCGATGGCGTTCTCGATGACCTGCAGGCTGGTGGTACCGACCTGGGCGCCCAGCTTCAGGTCCTTCAAGTCGGCCAGCGACGCGGCGTCGGCGGCTGGGCTGCCTTCCACGGTGATGACCGCCTGCGCGACGTCGTAGTACGAGGACGAGAAGTCGACGGCGGTCTTGCGTTCGTCGGTGATCGAGAACTGATTGATGTCGAAGTCGAAGTCCTTGGGGCCGGGCTGGACGGCGGCGTTGAAGTCGACGCGTGTCCAGGTGACCTGGTCGGAGCCGAATCCGAGGTGTTCGGCCACGGCGTAGGCGACGGCGCTCTCGTAACCTTGGCCGTTCGAGGGATCGTTGTCCACCATCCACGGCTCGTACGCGGGTTCGCTGGTGGCGATGGTCAACGTGCCCGCCTCGAACGTCTCCAGGTTCTCGGGCGTGCACTGATCGGTAGCGTCGCCGTCGGTGTCGCCGTCGCCGGTGTCGGCGTCGTCGTTTCCGCCATCGGCAGGCGCACCGGTCTCCGCCGTGGTGTCATCGGCGGCGGTGGTGTTCTCGTCGTCGGATCCGCAGGATGCCACCAGAAGCGCGGCGGCGATGGGGATACCGAACAGAACGCGTCTCGGGAGATTCGGCATAGCGCAGATCGTACCGGGCTGTCCACATTGTGGTCCTCGTGACTGCACTTCGAGACGGCGCGACGGGATAGTCTGCGTGGTGTGACTGCTCCATCCCTGCCGGGCTACCGGCATGTCTACTCGGGAAAGGTCCGTGACCTCTACCGGCCGGACGGCCGCGACGATCGGTTGCTGATCGTCGCCAGCGACCGCATCTCCGCCTACGACCACGTACTCGCCACGGAGATCCCGGACAAGGGGCGTGTGCTGACCGCCATGTCGATGTGGTGGTTCGAGCAGCTGGCCGATCTGGTGGAGAACCACGTCATCGCCACGGACGTGCCCGACGCCGTGGCCGGCCGCGCCGTGCTGGTCGAGCGCCTGGACATGATCCTGGTGGAATGCGTCGCGCGCGGTTACCTGACCGGGTCGGGTCTGGCCGACTACCGGGCGAGCGGCGCGGTGTGCGGCATCCCGCTGCCGGACGGCCTGGTCGACGGGTCACGCCTGCCCGAGCCGATCTTCACGCCGACCACCAAGGCGTCCATCGGCGAACACGATGAGGCCATCGACTTCGCGGCCGTCGAGAAGATCGCGGGACCGGAGTTGGCGTCGACGCTGCGCCGGCTGACGTTGGACGTGTACACGCGCGGCGAGGCGCTGGCTCGGGAGCGCGGCATCGTGCTCGCCGACACCAAGGTCGAGTTCGGGTTGCGGCCGGACGGGACGGTGGTGCTGGCCGACGAGGTGCTGACACCGGACTCCTCGCGGTTCTGGCCGCTGGACGAGTGGGAGCCCGGCCGCCCGCAGCGCTCGTTCGACAAGCAGTTCGTGCGGGACTGGCTCGCCTCGCCGGACTCAGGATGGGACCGTTCCGGCGACGAGCCGCCGCCCCCGCTGCCGGACCGCATCGTGGAACGCACCCGGGACCGTTACGTGGAGGCATACGAGCGGCTGACCGGCCGCACGTTCGGCTGATCGCCGAGGGCCGAAAGCCTGTTGCCGCGGGCGCGCGTCGATGATCATGAGCAGCGGGTATTCTTGTCGTGCCCACCTACTCCAGCCATGCAAGGAGCGTCTGACCGTGGCCCGTGTGGTCGTCGACGTCATGCTGAAACCCGAGATCCTCGACCCCCAGGGCAAGGCCGTACACGGCGCGCTTGACCGGCTGGGGTTCGACGGGGTCGCCTCGGTACGCCAAGGGAAACGGTTCGAGATCGAGCTCGACGGAACCGCCACGCCCGAGCGCGTGGCCGAGATCGAGCGGGCCGCATCGACGCTGCTGTCCAACCCGGTGATCGAGGACTTCGCGTTGCGAGTGGAACCATGACGGTCGGTCGCGGAACGGTCGAGACGACGGCCGAGGAGTCGGTGTTCCCGTGCGGTATCCGAGCGCGAGCGAGGAACATCTTCGGGTGGCGCGGAGTGAGGAGCCGAGCGTGACCATTGGAGTCGTGACCTTCCCGGGTTCGCTCGACGACGGCGACGCCGCGCGCGCCGTGCGCGTGGCCGGTGGTGACGCGGTGCGGCTGTGGCACGGCGACGCGGACCTGCGGGGTGTCGACGCCGTGGTCCTGCCCGGCGGGTTCTCCTACGGCGACTACTTGCGCTGCGGGGCCATCGCGCGGTTCGCGCCGATCATGGAGCCGCTCATCCGGGCCGCGCACGGCGGCATGCCGGTGTTGGGTATCTGCAACGGTTTCCAGGTGCTGTGCGAGGCGCACCTGCTCCCCGGCGCCCTCGTCCGTAACGACCACCGCAAGTTCGTCTGCCGTGACCAGCGGCTGCGGATCGAGAACGCGTCCACCGCCTGGACGTCGTCGTACCAGAAGGACCAAGAGATCGTCATCCCGTTGAAGAACGGCGAGGGCGGATACGTCGCCGACGAGGCCACGCTGGACCGGTTGGAGACCGACGGGCGGGTCGTCGCCCGGTACCTCGACGTCAACCCGAACGGCTCGTACCGCGACATCGCCGGCGTGACGAACGAACGGGGCAATGTGGTCGGTCTCATGCCGCATCCGGAGCACGCGGTCGAGGAGCTCACCGGACCCGGCACCGATGGGCTCGGCTTCTTCGCCTCGGTTCTGGAAAGCCTGGTGGCAGCGTGAGCCTGGACACCGGAACGGCGAGGCGACGAGCGAGGGACGAGCGAGGAGCCCGAGCGTGACAGTTGACACCGTCGAGACCGCGACCAAGACGCCTGAACAATCGCAGCCGTGGGCGGAGCTCGGCCTGAAGGCGGACGAGTACGAGCGTATCCGTGACATCCTCGGGCGCCGCCCGACCAGCTCCGAGCTGGCCATGTACAGCGTGATGTGGTCCGAGCACTGTTCATACAAGTCGAGCAAGGTGCACCTGCGCCGCTTCGGTGAGCTGCAGCAGGAGACGCCGGTCGGCAAGCTGCTGGCCGGCATCGGGGAGAACGCCGGCGTGATCGACGTCGGGCACGGCTACGCGGTCACGTTCAAGGCCGAGTCGCACAACCACCCGTCGTACGTGGAGCCGTATCAGGGTGCGGCGACGGGCGTCGGCGGGATCGTCCGCGACATCCTCGCGATGGGCGCCCGGCCGATCGGTGTGATGGACTCGTTGCGTTTCGGCCCGCTCGACGCGCCGGACACCGCCCGGGTACTGCCCGGCGTCGTCGCCGGTGTCGGCGGCTACGGCAATTGCCTGGGGTTACCGAACATCGGCGGGGAAGTCGTGTTCGACTCGACGTACTCCGGCAACCCGCTGGTCAATGCGCTCTGTGTCGGTGTGATGCGGCACGAGGATCTGCACCTGGCCAAGGCGTCCGGGGCCGGGAACAAGGTGATCCTGTACGGCGCCCGTACCGGTGGGGACGGCATCGGCGGTGTCTCGGTGCTCGCCTCTGAGACGTTCGAGTCCTCCGGCCCGGCGAAACGACCGAGTGTGCAGGTCGGCGATCCGTTCATGGAGAAGCTGCTGATCGAGTGCACGCTGGAGCTGTTCGCCGCCGGCGTGGTCGCCGGTATTCAGGACCTGGGTGGCGCCGGTCTCTCCTGTGCGACGTCGGAGCTGGCCAGCGCCGGCGACGGCGGTATGCACGTGGAATTGGACCGGGTGCCGCTGCGCGACTCCACGCTCGCTCCGGAAGAGATCCTCATGAGCGAGTCTCAGGAGCGGATGATGGCCGTCGTCGAGCCGGCCGACGTCGAGCGGTTCATGGAGATCTGCGCGAAGTGGGATGTTCAGGCCGACGTCATCGGTGAGGTCAACGAGTCCGGCCGGCTGACCATCGAGTGGCGCGGGGAGACCGTCGTCGACGTACCGCCCCGTACGGTCGCCCACGAGGGCCCCGTCTACCAGCGGCCTTACGAGCGGCCGGGGTGGCTGGATGAGCTGCAGGCGGCCGCCTCGTCGTCGTTGCCGCGTCCGTCCAGCGGGGACGAGTTGCGGTCGACGCTGCTGCGCATGGTCGCCTCACCGAACCTGTGCTCCCGGGCCTGGGTCACCGACCAGTACGACCGCTATGTGCTCGGGAACACCGTGCTGGCGCAGCCGGAGGACGCCGGTGTGCTCCGGCTCGACGACGATTCCGGGCTGGGGATCGCGTTGTCGGTCGATGCGAACGGCCGGTACGCCAAGCTGGACCCGTACGCGGGCGCGCAGCTGGCCCTGGCCGAGGCCTACCGGAACGTCGCCGTCACGGGTGCGAAGCCGGTGGCGGTGACCGACTGCCTGAACTTCGGCTCGCCGGAGGACCCGGGTGTGATGTGGCAGTTCGCCGAGGCGGTGCGTGGTCTGGCCGACGGTTGCCAGAAGCTGGGCACCCCGGTGACCGGTGGCAACGTCTCGCTGTACAACCAGACCGGGGACACGGCGATCCTGCCGACACCGGTGGTGGGTGTGCTCGGCGTGCTGGACGACGTGGCGCGCAGGATTCCGTCCGGGTTCCGGACGCCTGGCCACATCATCTACCTGCTGGGCGACACCGCGGACGAGTTCGGCGGTTCCGAGTGGGCGCACGTCGTCCACTCTCACCTGGGTGGTCTGCCGCCTGCCGTCGATCTGGACGCGGAGCGTGAGCTGGCGGAGATCCTGCACAGTGCGTCCCGGGACGGGCTCGTCTCGGCGGCACACGACGTCTCCGATGGCGGCGTCGCGCAGGCGTTGGTGGAATCGGTGCTGCGCCACGGCGTCGGTGCACGGGTGTGGGTGCCGGACGGGCTCGACCCGTTCGTCTTCCTGTTCTCCGAGTCGACCGCCCGAGCCGTCGTCGCTGTTCCGCATCCGGAAGAGGTGCGGTTCACCGGCATGTGCGAGGCTCGCAGGTTCCCGCACACACGGATCGGCGTGATCGACGACGAGGGCACACTCGAGGTGCAGGGCCAGTTCAGTATCGGCTTCGACGAACTTCGGCGGGCGCACGAGCAGACGCTGCCTTCGGCGCTCGGCGAGTAGCGGCGGACCGGTAGCGGCCGGCAAGGCTCGCGGCGCCTTTGCAATGCACACGTATACGCAACGGCCCTCCGACTCAGCAGCGGCACGAGAATCTGGGACGTACGCGAGCCGGCCGATGCGTATAGGTGTGCATTGCAAAGGGAAGCCGAGGCATCGGGAAGCCGGCTGCGGTGGTGATGTCCATGCTCATTCTCAGTAGGTCGGCGACGTGATGCGGCGGAGCCGGGCCGACTGAGCCGAGAGCCGGGCCAACCGGCGCTCGCGGCGGCGCAGACCGCGTTCGGCGCGTGCTTGTCGGGCGGAGACCGTGCGGATGAGCGAATCCAGGGCCTCTCGCTCGCGTTGGCGATGCTCGTGGCGCATCAGGGCGGTGGTGTGCGGCAACATGGTCAGCGATCTGTCTCCCCGGCCGATTCCGGAGTAGCGGAGTCATCGGTCGCCGGCAGGCTGCGGCGCGTGGTCTCGTACAGACCGACGACGAGGCCGTAGATGATGTCGTCGCCCCGTCGTTCGGCGGCGAACTCATCGGCGAGGTCGTTGAGTCTCCGTCGCCATTCCCATGCGCGATCGCGCGGTATCCGGGCGTAACGGACGTTGGCCATCGCGACCTGGTCGGGCCCGTCCACCTCCTGGAGTTCCTTGGCGGCCGTCTCGAGGATGCGTGGCATCCGGTTTGTCGCCTCGCCGACCTTTTCGAAGAGAAAGACTCTGGCGGTCCGGCCGTAGTACTTCGCCTCGATCGCACGGACGCGTTTGGTGCGGACGACGCGGACCAGACCCGCGTCTTCGAGCACTTTGAGATGGTGGCCGATCGTCCCCTTGGGTTTGCCGAGGACGTCGGCGAGCTCCGACCCGGTCGCTGCCCGCTCCAAGAGGAGGCTGACGATCTCCAGCCGGGTGTCCTCGAACAACGCCCGGTATTGCTCCGGCCGCGAGAGGGTCAGTTCGTCGGCGAGTTCGTAATCCGGGACTGCTGGAGAGCCGCCGTCGACGAGCGAGTCCGCGGGATGGTGCTCTGAGGGACGCAAATGGTCGGCATCCGCCATATGGTCGGCCATAACAGTATGGTCGGTCAATGCGGACCATACTGTCAAGCGATGCACCGGTACGACCGACGGCCTTGGCCGATTGCGGCAGATGACTATAATGACTATCTTGGTCATTGGAGGTGATCGTATGGACATGCCGAAAGTTGATCACGCGTGGAGCGTTGCCGAAGCCAAGGCCCGCTTGAGTGAAGTGATCGACAGGGCGGAGCGTGAAGGGCCGCAGATCATCAGCCGTCGCGGAAAGGAGGCCGTTGTGGTCGTTTCTATCGAGGAGTGGCACAAGAAGAGCACACGGAAGGGGACTCTGGCTGAGTTCTTCGCTGCCTCGCCGCTCGTCGGGTCCGATGTGGTGATCGAGCGCGCCCGGGGACAGATGAGACAGGTTGACTTCGACGATCTCGACGCCGAGGAAGATGTCGAGTCGGAGAGCATCGGGTTGTGAGCTACCTGCTTGATACGAACGTCGTGTCGGAGTGGCTCAAGCCTCAGCCCGATCCGGGGTTGGTCAGTTGGACCCACACGGTAGATGAGGACCGTACGTACCTGAGTGTCGTCACCATAGGCGAACTGCGAGAGGGAATGGAACGGATGCCGCCGGGTCGGCGAAGAGAACGACACACAGAGTGGCTGGACGACGACTTGCTGGTGCGGTTCGAGGGCCGTGTTCTGCCCGTGGACGTTGAGGTGGCCGACGCGTGGGGCCGGATGATGGCACGCACCAAGAAGGTCGGACGCTGTGTTGAGGTCGTCGACGCGCTGATCGCGGCAACGGCGGAGGCGCATCGTTTGGAGGTGGTGACGCGTAATGTCGCTCACTTCAGCGCGACCGGCGTGAAGATATGCAATCCGTGGAGTGGATGACGGTTCGCCGTCCTGCCCGGGTGAGACATCGCCCCAGTCCGGTGGCCGGGTAACGTTTCAGCGTGGCGAAGCGAAGCGATCCGAGCAAAGCGTGGGATATGTACGCGGAGGGACACGCGGCTCTCCGGAGGTGGCTCGGGAGAATCCCCGACGAGCATTGGCAGTGTGCCAGTGTCCTACCGGGATGGACCATTGCCGACCTGGCCGCGCATATCGCCATGGTGGGTGACTCGATCGTGGCGCTCGTCGAGGCTCGTCCGCGGGTCGTCGCCAAGAGTATCGCCGGCTACATCTCCGGCTATGCGCAGGCGGCGAACACCATCTCGGAGGGCACCCGTGATATCGCCGCGGACGCCGGGCAGAAGCCGCAGGAGATCCTTGCGGCGGTCGACGAACGGTTCGAACGGGCGGGCGAGCACGTGCGGCGCCTCGGTCTCGGTGATCAGGTCGTCGAAGCTCGGCGTGGACCTATCCGGCTGGGCGATTTCCTGCTGACGCGCGTCATCGAACTCGTGGTACATGCGGACGATTTCGCGCGTTCCCTGGCCGACCTGGATGCTCCGGTCATGCCTCAGGGTGTTCAGCGGACGGCGGTGCGGACACTCCTCGACGTCCTCGTCGAACGGGCCCCGGGAAGAACCGTCGAGGTTCGCGTTCCACCCCATGCCGCCGTGCAATGCATCGCGGGCCCCCGCCATACCCGTGGGACTCCACCGAATGTCGTCGAGATGGACGCGACCACGTGGATCCGCCTCGCGGCCGGCCGGACGACGTGGGCCGGCGAGGTGGCTGAGGCGCACGTGTCCGCCAGTGGCGACCGCGCGGACCTGTCCGCGCACCTTCCAGTGCTCTAGGGCCAAGCCGCGGGTGCCTGGTCGCCGGCGTTTCTGTCGAGATGCGAGCCGACGGCTGCGCGGTGAGCCACCAGCTGTGTGACGAGGACTTGGCAACAGCGGGGAACGTATGTTCGAATAGGGGAATGCGATGGGAAACCCAGGCTCTCGACACGGAGGTGTACGAGGCGCTTCCCGGGCTGCAGCGGATACCCGGGTTGGTGCGCAGTGTGACCACCCCCGAGTTCGCCGGTGTGACGTTCCATGAGGTAGCCGCGCGAAGTGTCTTGAACAAGGTGCCGGCCACGTCGGAGGTGCCATTCCGCTGGACGGTCAATCCGTACCGCGGATGCACGCACGCATGCACCTATTGCCTTGCGGGAGATACGCCCATCCTGATGGCCGATGGGAGGGCCAAACGTCTCGACCAGTTGCGGGCCGGCGATCGGATCTACGGCACGCGACGTCAGGGTGCGCGGCGGCGATACGTTCCCACCGAGGTGGTGGCGCATTGGCAGACGATCAAGCCGGCGTATCGGATCGAGCTTGCTGACGGCACCCGTCTCGTGGCGAGCGGAGACCACAGGTTTCTCACCAACCGCGGCTGGAAGCATGTGACCGGGAGCGGGCCCGGCGGTCGCCGGCGTCCGCACCTGACCGTGCGTAGCCAGATGTCCGGCATCGGCAAGGATGCCTTCGGCCGTGTGCAGCAGATCGACGGCGCGGCGGTCGCCAGTCATCCCACGCTCCGGGTCGTCTCCGTGGAGCCGCTCGGGCGAGCGGTCCCGATGCATGACATCACGACCGGTACCGGGGATTTCATCGCCAACGGAGTGGTGAGCCATAACTGCTTCGCTCGCGGAAGCCATGAGTGGCTGGAACTGGATCCAGGCCAGGGTTTCGACACCGAGATCGTGGTCAAAGTGAACGCCCCGGACGTGCTCGCGCGTGAGGTTGCGCGGCGCTCCTGGTCACGTGAGCATGTGGCGCTGGGAACCAACACCGATCCGTACCAGCGGGCGGAGGGCCGCTACCGGCTCATGCCGGGGATCATCAAGGCGTTGGCCGGCTCCGGCACTCCGTTCTCCATCCTGACGAAAGGGCCCCTGCTCAAGCGCGACATCCCGCTGCTGGTGGATGCGGCCTCGACGGTGGATATCGGCATGGCGGTCTCCATCGCGATCCTGGATGAGGAGTTGCACCGGAGTATGGAGCCCGGCACTCCATCCCCGCGGGCGAGACTGGATCTGGTGCGCGCGATCCGGGAGGCGGGTTTCGACTGCTCGGTTCTGCTCGCTCCGGTATTGCCGTGGCTGACCGACTCGGCGGAACAGCTTGAGACGACGGTCGCTGCTCTCGCGGAAGCCGGGGCGTCGCGTGTCGCGATGATCCCGCTACATCTGCGGCCGGGGACACGACCATGGTTCATGCAGTGGCTCCGCAGGGAACGACCCGATCTGGTCTCTCGGTACGAGTGGCTGTACAAGCGTGGCGCCTATGTTCCGCCGGAGTACAAGTCCGCGCTCAAGAGCCGGATCGAGCCCATCCTGGAGCGACATGGCGTCAATCAGTCGTGGAGGACGCACCGGGATGCCGGACACACCGACGGCGGAGGCGGCGTTCGAGACGGCGACGCCGCGGCACCCCCGACGTGGAACGAGCAGCTGAGCCTCATCTGATCTCGGAGTAGCGGCAGGGCTTGGGCGGATGGATCTTCGTCGGGCGCTGTGGCCCACAACGGTCGTCGTCAGCGGCACGATGTAGCGTGTCCTTGGTCTGTTGTGGAAATCACTCGTGGGTGGAGGTTCCCCGATGCGCAAGATCAGGCGTTCCGATCGATTAATCGTCGCGACCGTGCTCGGCCTCGTCGGCACCGGCCTGGCGTCCCTTCCGGCGTCGGCGGCAACGGGCGGCTCTCTGGCCGACACCGGCTCGTCCGTCCAGTGGTGGCTGATCATCGCGATCGCTGTCCTCGTGATCGGTGGAGGGCTGTACGCCTACTCGCGGTGGAGCAGCAAGAAGGGCAGCGGAACCGGTGCTGACAGCGGGGCGGGTACCAGCGGCGAGTAGAGCTCTCCGACACTGCCCGCGACCGGAGCCGGCCGGCCGTCGGGTGTTCATATGCGTCACGCGTCGGCCACATGGTGTCGGTCGGGCGTTCACCCTCCGACGGTAGGTTCGCCGCGATTATTCCGTCTTTGGAGGTTGTGATGCGCCGGACCGGGCGTGTGAGGGGGCCGCTCGCGGCCGCGACAGCGATAGGAATGGCCGGGGTCGGTCTGATGTGGATCGCCCCGGCCGCTTCGGCCGACGGCGATGCTCTCGTCAGCGAGATCCATTACGCCGGCGGGGACGACGCCGATTTCGTCGAACTCGAAGGTCCGCAGGGCACGGACATCTCCGGTTGGGTCCTCGGTTCCATCACCCGGGGCGACCGCCCGCACACCGCGGACCATGTGGTCACGGTGCCGGACGGGACGGTCATCCCGGAGTCCGGGGCGCTCGCGATCGACGTGCCGATCACGAACTCGACCACCGGTGGCTACGGGTCCAGCGTCTTCGCCGTCGACGCAGCGGGCGAGCTGATGGACTTCTGGACCATCGGATTCCGGCCGGACTCGAACGGTGGCGTCGATGGTGGCAGCACCGCCGGCGACAGCGCGCTGCTGCCGGAGGCGGTCCGTGGCGAGTCTGCGCGGCCGACCGACGTGACCGCCGCGTCGGGCAGTCAGTCGATCCAGCTCGTCGACGGTGAGTGGGTCAGCTCGAGCCCTACGAAGGGTGCCCGCAACGGCGACGACGGTCAGCCCGGTCAGCCGGGTGTGCCGGACGAAGACACCCACACCATTGCCGAGATCCAAGGTGAGGGTGCGGAGTCTGCGCTGGTCGGCCAGACGGTGACCACATCTGGTGTGGTCACCGCCGCCTATCCGGTCGGTGGCTTCGACGGCTATTACATTCAGACGGCGGGCAGCGGCGGAGACACCGACCTCACCGAACGTACGGCGTCGGACGGCATCTTCGTCTACTCCCCGCAGACGGCGGGGTCGGTCGAGGTCGGCGATCACGTGCGGGTGGCGGGTGAAGTCGAGGAGCATTTCGGTCTGACCGAGATCGTCGTCGGTGCGGAGGGTCTGGAGATCTCCGATGAGCCGGCGGCGGCGGTCAAGCCGATCGAGTTCGAACTCCCGGCCACCGATGAGGATCGTGAGCCGTTCGAGGGCATGGTGGTCAGCCCGGTCGACGGCTACGTGGTGTCGGACACGTACGCACTGGGCGGCTGGGGCACCAACGCATTCGGCTCCATCGGCCTCGGTCTCGGCGGCCCGCTCCTGCAGGAGACCGACGTCGCCCGTCCGGGCACACCGGAGTACGACGAGGTGGTGGCCGACAACGCGGCTCGCGCCGTCACGCTGGACGACGGGCAGTCCGCGCGGACGTCGTCGGACCAGGAGGTGCCGTACCTCACGGCCGACACCCCGGTGCGCACCGGCGTCGAACTGACCTTCGTCGACGACGTGATCTTCGACTACCGGTTCCAGTGGAACTTCCAGCCGACCCGCCCGGTCAACGGCGACGCGTCGGACATCGTGCTCTTCGACGGAGGCGACACGCGGGATCGGAACGAGCAGCCCGCGGAGGTCGGCGGTGACGTCGGCATCGCCACCTTCAACGTGCTCAACTACTTCACCACGCTGGGCGTGGATCTCGATGGGTGCACGGCGTACACCGACCGTGACGGCAATCCGCTGACCGTCCGGGGTGGCTGCGATGCGCGCGGCGCGTGGGACCAGGAGAATCTGGACCGCCAGGAGGCGAAGATCGTCGCGGCGATCAACGCGCTCGACGCAGACGTGGTCGCGTTGCAGGAGATCGAGAACTCGGCGCGGTTCGGCAAGGACCGGGACGCCGCGCTCGCGGCGCTCGTCGACGCGCTGAACGAGGACGCGCCCGACACCTGGGCGTACGCGGAGTCGCCGGACCAGGTGCCGGCGCCGGAGGACGAGGACGTCATCCGGAACGCGTTCATCTACAAGCCTGACGCCGTGGAGCCGGCCGGTGACTCGGCCATTCTGATCGACGACTCGGCGTTCTCCAATGCGCGCGAGCCGCTGGCTCAGCAGTTCACCGTCCGGGAGACCGGCTACTCGTTCATCGGCATCGTGAACCACTTCAAGTCCAAGGGTGGCGACTGCTCTGACGACATCCCCGAGGGCTGCCACAATGCCGACCGGGTGGCGCAGGCCGAGTCGCTGGTGGAGTTCGCCGAGGACGTGGCGACAGAGGCCGGTACGGACGACGTCTTCCTGATCGGCGACTTCAATGCCTACGGCCAGGAGGACCCGATCCACGTGTTCCGCGAGGCGGGCTACACCGATCTGGCCACGGAGTTCGCGGCCGGCACGACGTACGTCTTCGACGGCAAGGTCGGATCCTTGGACCACGTGCTGGCCAGTTCTTCGGTGCTCGACGGCGAGCTGGTGCGCGGCGTCGACGTGTGGAACATCAACTCGGTCGAGTCGGTGCTGATGGAGTACTCGCGGTACAACTACTTCGCGAGCGAGCTGTTCGAGCCGGGCACCGTGTGGCGAGCCAGCGACCACGACCCGATCCTCGTCGGGATCGGGCCGGAGGACGGCGGCGGTGATCCCGGAGACGAGACCGGTGACGACGACGGCTCTGAAGGCGGGACCGACGGTGGTGCCGAATCCGGTGACGACGGCGGTGCTGACGACGGTTCCGATGCGGGTTCGGAGAGCGGCCTGGAGTCCGGAGGCGACGCGGGCACGGACGTGGGCGCCGAGGACGGCGGCGACAACGGCGCGGACGATGACGGTAACGGTGACGGCGGCATCGGCGATGACGGCAGCGGCCACGACGGCGGTGGCACCGACGACGGCACCGGCGCGGACGGCGACCTGCCGGACACCGGCAGCGGGATCTCGACTGGCCTCATGATCGCCGGAATGATCGGCCTGGCAGGTGGCGCCGGCCTCTACGGGTGGTCGCGCCGGAGCGGCGCGCCGAGCCGCGCCTGAGTGGGAAGGGCCTACCGTCGCACGCAACGAACGACGTTGTGGTCGTGACCACGACCACAACGTCGTTCGTTGGCGGCTAGGGCGTGGCGTCAGTCGCGGCCGAGAACGAGGTAGCTCAACCGCTCATCGGAGAGTTTCGCGTTCTCCTTGCGGCGGAGCAGATAGATGACCAGGCCGAGAACGACCCATACGGCCAGCGCGGTGAGCGATTCCTGGCTGAGTGCGGCCGGCGACGCCGGGACGAGCAGGAGCGCGAGGAAAGCGAGTCCGGTCAACACACCGAGCAGGCCGACGATCTGGGTGCGGGCGGACGTCCGCGATCGCACCGTCTCGAGCTGCTGCTGTGGTGCGTCGGGGCCGAGCACAGCGTCGGGTCTCACCGACAACCGGAGTGCGACGAGGCACGTGTAGGTGTAGGCGATGGTGACGCCTACCGCGGACATGTCCACTACCCACAGCAGCGCCTCGCGGCCGAACCACGGCGCCACCAGGCACACGCCGCACACGAACGCGATGCCGATGTACGGCGTGCGGTTGACCGGATGTAGGCGGGCGAAGACACTCGGAATCATCTGGCCGCGGCCCATCGCGAACAGTAGGCGACTGGCGGCCAGGTAGAAGCCGTTCAGACCGGTGCAGATGCCCATCGAAACCGAGATGGCCAGCAGGGTGGTGCCCACGTCGCCGAACAGGTCCGAAACGGCGTCACCGGTGCCCCAGCGCGGGTCTTCGGCGACCAGGGCCGTCCACGACGTCGCACCGGCGGTGACCAGAATCATCGCCGCGTAGACCATGGCGGCGACCGTGATCGCTGCCACGATCAGCCGAAACGCCTTCCGCGGAGAGAAGGCGAACTCCTCGGCCGCCTGCGGGACATTGTCGAAACCCACGTATGCCCAAGGGGCGATGGCCACGATCGCGAGTATCGCCGCCCACGCACTCTTGTCGTCCGGGAACATCGGCTGTATGTCGCCCAGTTGGCCGTCCGGATGCAGGAGGACGCCTACCAGCATGGACGCGACCCCGACGAGCATGACCACGCAGAACACCAGCTGCAGCCGGCCGGAGAGCGTGGTGCCGCGGATGTTCAGGTATGCGAAGATCAGCAGCGCCAGGGTGGCGATCAGGACCTCGCCCAGGTAGACGTCCCAACCGGCGACCTCGTAGAGGCGGCCCTGCTCAGCGATGTCCGGCAGGACATATCGGGCCAGCAACGCCAGCGCCGAGGCGTTGAGGGCGACGATGCAGATGTAGCCGAGCGTGAGAAACCAACCGCACAGGACGGCATGGTTCCGCCCGAACGCGGACAACGCGTAGGCGAACTCGCCGCCGGAGACCGGAAAGGTGCGGATCAACGTGCCGTAGCTGACGGCGATGATGAGCATCAACGCACCGCCGATGCCGAATCCGAGGATCGCGCCGAGGGGGCCTGCGGTGGACATCCAGTCAGTCGGCAGCACGAATGCGCCCCAGCCGACGGCTGATCCCAGCGCCACGGCCCAGATCCAGCTGGGCTTGAAGGTCTTGGACAGCTCCATGCGCTGTGCGTCATGGGTCGGCGCGGCGTCGCCGTCACCAGTCATGTGTTCCATAAGTGGACACCCTCATCCATGTGTCGATGAACGGCACTCAGAGTACTTGCCCATGCGAGGGTGTCATCCCGCTTGTGGCGATTCCTCCCGTGATGCCGTGAGCGGCGCAGGCCCGGTACTGAGTTTGGCGGGGCAGCCGTGTCGTTACCGATGGCGGCATCCGCCGATGCCGTGATCGGGCGGGACGCTAGAGTCGCGTCTGTGACCGATCTGCGTGACTCCGTCCAAAACGTGCTTCCCTCCGTCCGAGACGACCTCGAGCGCCTCGTCCGCATACCGAGTGTCAGCGCTGACCCGGCGTCCGCGGACGCGGTGCAGGCCAGCGCGGAAGCGGTGGCTGCGCTCGCGCGTGCCGCCGGAGCCGCGGACGCCCACATCCTCTCGGTGGAATCGGGCGCGCCGGCGGTGGTCGCCCATTGGCCCGCTCCGGACGGGGCCCCGACCGTGCTGCTCTACGCACACCACGACGTGCAGCCGACCGGCAGGCTCGCGGACTGGACGAGTCAGCCGTTCGAACCGACGGAGCGGGATGGGCGGCTCTTCGGTCGCGGCGCGGCGGACGACAAGGCCGGGGTGATGGCACACATCGCCGCGCTACGCGCGTTCGGCGGCCGGCCACCGGTGGGCGTGACCTTGTTCGTCGAGGGCGAGGAGGAGATCGGTTCGCCGACGTTCGGCCCGTTCCTGCAGACATATCGCGAGCAACTGACCGCCGACGTGATCGTGGTGGCCGACTCGGTGAACTGGAGCGTCGACACCCCGGCGCTCACCACCAGTCTGCGTGGCCTCGTCGACTGCGAGGTCGAGGTTCGGGTGCTGGAGCACGCGGTGCACTCCGGGCTGTTCGGTGGGCCGGTGATCGACGCGTTGACGGCACTGTGCCGACTGCTCGCCACTCTGCACGACACCAAGGGCGACGTGGCCGTGCCCGGGCTGGTGGCGGGCACGGCAGCGGACCTGGACTACGCGGCGGAACGGTATCGCGACGAAGCCGACGTGCTCGACGGAGTTGAGCTGTCCGGCACCGGTTCATTGGTCGACCGGCTGTGGATGAAGCCGGCCATCTCGGTGATCGGGATCGACGCGCCCACGGTGGCCGATGCGGCGAACATCCTGATCCATCGGGCCCGGGCGAAGATCAGCATGCGGCTTGCTCCGGGGCAAGACCCGCGGGCGGCGCTGGACGCCCTCACCGAGCATCTGCGCGGCCACGCGGAGTTCGGCGCGGAGGTCACCGTCGTGGACGGTGCTCTCGGCGCACCGTGTGTGCTGGACACCAGCTCGGCGGCGTTCGAGGCGGCGGTCGCGGCGTGCACCGAGGCGTTCGGCACCGAGCCGGCGAAGATCGGCATGGGCGGCTCGATCCCCTTCATCGCCGAGTTCGCCGAACTCTTCCCGGAGGCGACGGTGCTGGTCACCGGCGTGGAGGACCCTGACTCACGAGCGCACGGCGTGGACGAGAGCCTGCACTTGGACCAGTTCGCCAAGGTCTGTCACGCGGAGGCCCTGCTGCTCCAGCGGCTCGCCGAGCACGGCGCCTGATACGGCGGCCTCCGATGGCGGAGCGCGGTGTTCCTTGAGCGCTCAGCCGGTGGACGCGCGTTCTGGCGCGGCCGCATCCAGACGGCCGGTGCGCTCCGCCCACACATCGAACAGGACCGTGCAGAACGGTGGCACCGCTGCTGCGAGGGCCAGAGCTGTGGTCCCGAACCGCCACCGGAATCTGCGGAACAGGCCGACCACGACGAGCACGTAGATGATGAACGCCACGCCGTGGATCGGGCCGAAGATCGTCACGCCGATCTCGTTGTCGGCCGGTCCGTATTTGACGATCATGCCGATGATCAGGCCGAGCCAGGTGACGGCTTCGATGATGGCGATGGAACGGAACGCGATCCGCGGGTTCATGTCTTCCTTGGTCCGCTTGACGGGAGGGTCTGCCGAGGACGGCCAGGGCCCATTATCGCGGCTTCGTTGACGATACCTGGACGGAGGGTCCGGACACCGTCCGATGATCGGGTATGCTTATGGAAGCCACGGCCGGGTCCATGCGGATCCCGGCCGTTTCAGTGCCCGGGTTGTAGGCACGTCGGCATGCTGGAGACATGACGGCGCGCGGTGGACACCGGTGGTGACCTGGAGAAGGGTCACGGACCGGGTCCGTAGACGGTAATCACGTCGAGCAAAGTCGGGTACCGCGCACCCTTGGCTCATCGTGCGCCGCACCTGCGGTCGCACGCCGGGTGCGCCCGACACTCGTTGTGACCGGAGCATGCCCATGACCATCGACCAATCCAACATGCCCTCGAACGCCGGTTCGAGGCGCTCTCACTCGGATCGTCCCCGCGGCCGCGGCTTCGACGGCCCGCGCGACGGGTCCGCCGGCCGACGTGGCTGGCAGTCCGGCAAACGTCGCGACGGCCAGCGTTTCGACCGTTCGGCCGGCCGCTCGGGCCGTGGCAAGGGACCGGCGCGGGAACGGTCCGGGTTCGACCCGGCTCGCCGCGCCGCCATCGAGGCGTTCGACCCTGCCGGCTCCGCTTTCTCCGCGATGGGCGTTCCGGAGCTCGCGGTGAAGATTCTCGGCGTCGACGGCATCGTCGAGCCCACCGCCGTCCAGGCCGCCGTCATCCCGGATGCGAACAGCGGCCGGGATGTGCTGGGGCGCGCGCGGACGGGCTCGGGAAAGACGCTCGCGTTCGGGCTGCCGGTTCTCGGTCGCTTGGCCGGTGACCGGAGCCGCCCGAACCACCCGCGGGCGCTCATCGTCGTCCCCACCCGTGAGCTGGCCGGCCAGGTGACGGCCGCGCTGGAACCGCTGGCGGACGCGTTCCGGCTGAAGATGGTGACCGTCTACGGCGGCTCCCCGTACGACCGTCAGATCCGCCGCCTCGACCGCGGCGCGGACGTCGTCGTGGCCACCCCGGGGCGTCTCGACGACCTGGTCCGCCGTGGCGCGTGCCGGCTGGAGGACGTGGAGATCGTGGCTCTGGACGAGGCCGACCACCTGTGCGACCTCGGCTTCTTCCCGGTCGTGGACGACCTGCTGAGTCAGACGCCGCAGGGCGGGCAGCGGCTGCTGCTGTCGGCCACCCTGGACGGCGACGTCGACCGGCTGGTCCGTCGGCACCTGACCAACGCGGCTCGGCACGAGATCGACCCGGATGCGGGCTCGGTGACCACGATGGACCACCACGTCCTCGTCGTCGGTCCGGCCAACCGGCTGGACGTGACGACGGCGCTGCTGAAGGCGAACCCCCGCAGCATCGTGTTCACCCGCACCAAGCATGGTGCCAGCCGGCTGGCCGCGGATCTGGAGGACGCCGGTGTCCCCTCCGTCGACCTACATGGCGATCTCTCCCAGCGGGTCCGGGAGCGCAACCTGGACCGGTTCCGGAGCGGCCGGGCACAGGTGGTCGTCGCCACCGACGTCGCGGCGCGCGGCATCCACGTCGACGGCGTGGGCATGGTGGTCCATTACGACCCGGCCGGCGAGCCCAAGGCGTACCTGCACCGGTCCGGGCGCACCGCGCGCGCGGGCGCATCCGGCGCGGTGGTGACCATGGCCACTCCGGGTCAGGCGCGTGGGCTGGGGCAGCTGCTCCAGCGCGCCGGGGTCGAGGCCAAGAACGTCGACGCGCGTGCGGTGTCCGATGGGCCGATGACGGTGGACGTCCTGGCGCAGGCACCGGAGATGGACCTGCCGAGCCGCGATCGCGGCCGGAGCGCCGACGGGGCACGTAACCGTCGGCCGGGAACCGGCCGCGGCCGCCCGTGGCGGTCCGGTGGCTCAGCGGGAGGATCGCGCCAGGGCCGACGGACCCGCGGCTGATCGCAACGCGTGCTCGTGCTTCGGCGGTACACCGCCTCCGGGCTCCGGGAATCGGCGTCCGACGGTGGTACGCCGCCGAAGCACGTACACTGAAGTATGTGGCGCACGGGGATGGCAAGCTGACCCAGGAACTCGATCCTTCCGATCACGGCCCCCGCGACGCCTGTGGCGTCTTCGGCGTGTGGGCACCCGGAGAAGAGGTGTCCAAGCTCACCTATTTCGGGTTGTATGCACTGCAACACCGGGGTCAGGAGTCGGCCGGTATCGCGGTCGGCAATGGTGACAACCTCCTCGTCTACAAGGACATGGGCCTGGTCAGCCAGGTCTTCGACGAGTCGACGCTGAGCACGCTGATCGGGGATGTCGCGATCGGGCACACCCGCTACTCCACCACCGGAGCGAGCGAGTGGCAGAACGCGCAGCCGACGCTCGGCGCCACGCCGGCGGGCACGGTGGCGCTCGGCCACAATGGCAACCTGACCAACACGCAGGAGTTGCTGGAACTGGTCCGTGTGCGGGTCGGCAGCGACGTCGGCGAGCTCCGGTACGGCAACACGACCGACACGGCGCTGGTCACCGCGTTGTTCGGTTCGTACGCGGGGCACACCTTGGAGGAGGCCGCCGCGGCGGCGCTGGCCGAGGTCAAAGGTGCCTTCTCCTTGGTCTTCTGCGACGAGACGACGCTGTACGCGGCGCGTGACCCGCAGGGCGTCCGGCCATTGGTGCTGGGGCGGCTGGAACGCGGCTGGGTGGTGGCGAGCGAGACCGCCGCGCTGGACATCGTCGGTGCGTCCTTCGTCCGCGAGGTGGAGCCGGGCGAGCTGATCACGGTGGACGAACAGGGCCTGCGGTCGCGCCGGTTCGCGGCCGCCGAGCCGAAGGGCTGCCTGTTCGAGTTCGTCTACCTGGCGCGGCCGGACACCCATATCTCCGGCCGGTCGGTCCACGAGACCAGGGTGGAGATCGGGCGCCGCCTGGCCAAGGAGCATCCGGTCGACGCCGACCTGGTGATCCCGGTGCCGGAGTCCGGAACGCCCGCGGCGGTGGGATATGCCGAAGCCTCAGGTATCCCGTACGGCATGGGACTGGTGAAGAACAGTTACGTCGGGCGGACGTTCATCCAGCCTTCGCAGACCTTGCGGCAACTCGGTATCCGGCTGAAGCTGAACCCGCTCCGGGAGATCGTGAGCGGCAAGCGGCTCGTCGTGGTGGATGACTCGATCGTGCGCGGCAATACTCAGCGCGCCTTGGTGCGCATGCTGCGCGAAGCAGGCGCCGCCGAGGTTCATGTGCGCATCTCCAGTCCGCCGGTGAAGTGGCCGTGCTTCTACGGGATCGACTTCGCCTCCCGCGCGGAGTTGATCGCCAACGGGCTTTCGACCGATGAGATCTGCCGCTCGATCGGTGCCGATTCACTCGCCTACGTCGAGCTGGATACGTTGATCGAGACGACGACCGTGCCGAAGCGGAATCTGTGCCGGGCATGCTTCGACGGTGTATACCCGATCGAGCCTCCGGTCGCCCCCGGAAAGGGCGCGCTGGAGCAGCCCGCGCTGCCGGGGTTGGCGGAGGGCCAGTCCGGCCAGGGATGCGAGTCCCCGGACCGGGACGGCTTAGCGGAGAGCCTCCACATGGGAGACCCGACCGACGGGTTGACCACCTTGGCGTCCAGCGGCGGTGCCGCGGACGCGCTGCGTCACCCCTGAGCTCTTTCTGCACCGAGGGCCCACACCGGAGCGGGCACGCGGCTCCGGTGTGCCGGACTCGCTCCCGGTGCCGTCCCTGATCGAGTCGATCTGGCCGGCGCAGCCATGCAGTCCCCTTGACATCCGGCCGTCGAAGGCCGGTTAGCATGCTAGCATGCTAACCGGTGGTGCACGTAAGCAGCAGTTCAACGTCTATCTCCCGCCGGAGCTGGTTGTCCGGATCAAGCACCTAGCGGTTGATGAGGGCCGGAGCCTCTCCGCGGTGGTCGAGACGGCTTTGGCCGAGTACCTGGCGAAGAAGAAGGAGGGGGCCGAATGACCGCGCCCGCGTTCACGCTGTGTCCCTACCGGTTCTCGGATGACCCGCCACGCATGATCAACTTCCTGACGACGCTGGGGCTCGCCCGTACCGTCAGTTCGCGGAGCGAGTCGTTCGCCATCCTGAGCGGTCGATCGGGACGGATTGCCGTGCACAGCTCGGCCGATTCCGCGGTCGGCGCCGAACCGGGCGAGACGAGGTTGTGCTTCGAGACACCCGACGGGGACAGTGCACGTACGTATCTGACGTCACTCGGTCTGGACGCGACCATCGTGGACGAGGCATACGGCCGCTATCTCCACGTCTCTGACTGGCACGACCTCCGGGTCGGCCTCAATGAGGAGATGAAGGACTTCTATGGCTACCGGCGTCATGACAGGCCCGGGCGAGCCCCACGCGTGAATGTGGTGGGTGTCTGGTTCCACGTGGATTTCGCTGTGCCGGAGACGGTACTGCGGCAGCTCGGATACGTCCCGGACCCGCCCGCGGCGGCTGGTTGGCAGACGTTCCGAACCGCCGAGCCCAGTGGTGTCGTCGGGCTGCACACGATCGGGGCGGAGAGCGACCCTCGACGCTCCGGCGTCGGGCTGTCGTTCGAGACCGCGGAGCCGCCGGAGAACCTGGTCGAACGTCTCCACACCGACGGGCACTCGGACGCCCGGCTGGGCAGCGTACGTGGGACTACCATCGTCCTGGTGACCGATCCGGACGGTCAGCGGATCGAGATTCATCGCGCGCCGCGGTAGCGTCGTCGCAGCCGGCCCGGCGTCCGCGGGCCTCCGGGGTCAGCCACTGATCAGCGCTGGTCAGCGCATAGAGTGTGGGTATGACGAGTGAGAGTGCGCGACCGAGCGCGAGCTATGCCGCGGCGGGCGTCGATATCGCTGCCGGTGACCGCGCCGTGGAGCTCATGAAAGAGTGGGTCGCCAAGACGCGCCGGCCGGAGACCTACGGTGAGCTGGGCGGCTTCGCCGGACTGTTCGATGCCAGCGCGCTCAAGACCTACCGGCGCCCGCTGCTCGCCACGAGTACCGATGGCGTCGGCACCAAGGTCGCGATCGCTCAGCGGATGGACGTGCACGACACGATCGGCTTCGACTTGGTGGGGATGGTCGTGGACGACCTCGTCGTCTGTGGAGCGGAGCCGCTGTTCATGACGGACTACGTCGCGTGCGGCAAGGTGGTGCCGGAACGCATCGCGGCTGTGGTGAAGGGGATCGCCCAGGCTTGTGTGGCGGCGGGATGCACGCTCAGCGGCGGCGAGACGGCCGAGCACCCGGGCCTGCTCGGTCCGGACGAGTATGACGTGGCCGGGGCCGCCACAGGCGTCGTGGAGGCGGACCGGCTACTCGGCGCGCATCGCGTCCGTGCGGGCGACGTGGTGCTGGCGATGGCATCGTCGGGCTTGCACTCGAACGGATACTCGCTGGCACGCCATGTGTTCTTCGACACGGCCGGGTGGCAGCTCGATCGCGAGGTGCCCGAACTCGGTCGGACGCTGGGCGCGGAACTGCTGGAGCCGACCCGCGTCTACGCACAGCATTGCCTGGAGCTGGTGCGCTCGGTCGAGGTTCACGCGATGTCGCATGTGACCGGCGGTGGCTTGGCGGCGAATCTCGCCCGGGTGCTGCCGGACGACGTCACCGCACGTGTGGACCGTTCCACCTGGTCTCCGGCGCCGATCTTCCAGCTCATCGGCCGGCTCGGCGCCGTGCCTCAGGAGGAGCTGGAACGCACCTTCAACATGGGTGTCGGCATGGTCGCCGTGGTGCCACCGGACACGGCCGATGCGGCGATGCGCCTGCTCACCGATCGCGGTATCGACACATGGGCCGCCGGCCATGTCGTCGACGGAGACGGTACCGCTGAGCTCTACGGCAGCTACGACGGTACGCACTGATTCGACGACGTGCCTGAACGTCGAACCGGTCGAGGAAGGCGCATGCCAGGCCGCTGCAGCCGTCAACAACGTCGTGTGACGGCGGCAGCGACCTGTCCTGCGTGAGTAAGCGGCTAACTTACATTGCGACGGGGCTCGTCGCCCTCGTCGTCATCGTGATCCGCGTAGTCCGCGTAGTAATCAGCCTCGTAGTCGTCGGACCGCCCGTCAGCACCATCGCCACGCAACTCGCGCTGTAGAGCGTCGAAGTCCGTATCGAACGTCTGGTACTTAAGCCGACGGGCGACCTTCGTCTGCTTGGCCTTGGCCCGGCCGCGCCCCATAGGGTCGACCCCCTCGCACACAACCGGGGCGACCAGTAATTAGCCGGACGCCCTCGTTTCCTTCGGATGACATCTGCTCGTAGATATAACGGTACAGGGTCCGACCCTGTTCCGTCTCATCCGGTACGAACTAATTTCCGTTCGCCTCACCGGCAGATCGACGCACTGTCCTATTTGCCCAGGTAGAGCGACTGCAGCCGACTGACCTCAGCGATGCGGTGTTCCGCGATGCGGTCAGCCGCGGTCGCTGGCGAGACACCCTCGTCGTGTGCGAGAGCGAAAATCTTCCTCGTGGTGTCGTAGATCTTGGTCGCCTTGGCCTTGGCTCGCTCGAACGAGAACCCGTGCAACTCGTCGGCCACCTGGATGACACCCCCGGAGTTCACGACGTAGTCGGGGGCGTACAGGATGCCCGCGTCGTCCAGCAGCTTCTCCACGCCCGGATGCTCCAGCTGGTTGTTCGCCCCGCCGCAGACCGCCCGTACGTTTCCGGACACCAGCGCCGCCGTCGTGTCGTCGGTCAGCGCGCCACCGAGGGCGCACGGGGAATAGACATCGATGCCCGCGGTCAGGAGCGTTTCCACGTCGTCGACGACGTCGGCCTGGGGGTGGGTACGCCGGACATGCTCGATGGCGGCCTCGGCGACGTCGGTCACCACGACATCCGCGCCGTCGTCCAGGAGGAGTCCGGTCAGTTTGGACCCGACCTTGCCGACGCCGGCGATCCCGACCCGCCGTCCGGCAAGGCTCGGCTCGCCCCACAGCCGTTCCGCGCAGGCTCGCATGCCCTGGAACACGCCGTAGGAGGTGAGGACGCTGGAGTCGCCGGCGCCGCCTTCCGCGGGCGAGCGACCGGTGACCCAATTCCGCCCCGGCGGGCACTCGCGAGCTACCACGTCCATGTCCTCGACGTATGTGCCGACGTCGCAGGCGGTGATGTAGCGGCCGTGCAGCGATGCGACGAAGCGCCCGTAGGCGCGCAGCAGGACCTCGGACTTGTGCAGCTCTGGGTCGGCGATGATGACCGCCTTGCCGCCGCCGTGGTCGAGGCCGGCGAGCGCATTCTTGTACGTCATGCCTGCCGAGAGGTGGAGAACATCCTCAAGTGCCTCGTGCTCGGACGTGTACGGGTAGAAGCGGGTCCCGCCTAGCGCGGGGCCCAGCGCGGTGGAGTGGATGGCGATGATCGCGCGTAAGCCGCTGGCGCGGTCCTGGCAGAAGACCACCTGTTCGTGGCCGGACTGCTGGTCGGGGCCGTTGATTCGGCTGAATACCAGGGGCGACTGGTCGGTCATGGTGGTGACCTCTCTCCTTCGTGCCCGGGGGTGTTCGGGCGTCGACGGTGTCTGATGTCACTCTATCGGCCGGCCGTTCGTGTGCGCGTCGTCACAGGTCAAGGGGATCGACAGGCTGCCGGCCTGCGCTGCGGGCCGGGTGAAGGCTACGGCCAGACGTGTCCACTGCGCCTCCGCCGTTCGGGTGAGGCCGCACCTGCCCGAAGGTGCAGATTCGGATGACACTGGGTCATGCGAACGGTCAGAGTTTTCGCGCCGATTTGGCGAAAACGCCCACGCGTGCCCTCGTTGCGAGCTATGTTGATCTCGGACGGGGTCACCAGGGCGGATGCGGATCGTACCGGGGAGGGTCCGGTTTGCACCGTTTGCGAGGTTCGCTAGGCTTGCGAACATCGCGGGTGGCATCATCCGAATGGTCAGAAAATCATCCAAATAGGCGGTTCGGGTCGAGCCGTAAGGCTCTCCCATGGATGATGGTCTGAACGATGAAATGACAATGAGTGACGGGATGGTCCCGTCACGTGGGGAAGGAAGTTGACGATGGCGACCAAGACCCAGGAAGCCGAGGCCCTCCTCACCCCTGCTGAGGTGGCGGCCATGTTCCGGGTTGACCCGAAAACGGTCACACGGTGGGCCAAGGCGGGCAAGCTCGAGTCGATCCGCACGCTGGGTGGACATCGGCGGTACCGTGAGTCCGAGGTCCGCACGCTGCTGACGGGTCACGTGCCTGGTCAGCGTGGCGATGTAGATCTCAACCTCTAGGGTGAGCGAAGAACCTTCGATAATGATTCGGCCCTGACCAGCGTCTCGACGCTGGTCAGGGCCTTTTCGTTGCGGCGCGGGCCGCGAGCCTCGCCGGCCCGGCACAACCATCCCCGAGGGGGCGCTTGCTCGCCTCAGACCCTCAACTCGAGCACCCGGACGTCGTATGGGGCGAGCCGGACGGTGCTGACCTGGCCGTCGTCGTCGGTGAGCACGCCCGCGGTGAGCACAGGCTCGATGGTGATCTCCTCTGAACTCTGGCTCACCAGCCACACCCACTGACGGCCGTCCTCGTGGATCAGGCGGCCGACGTGGATGCGAGGGTCGTGCACCCGTACGTCTCGCCGCACACCGGCCTCGTCGCAGAGCGCGGCGTAGATCCGGTGCGTGGGTTCCGGATTGACCCGGGCGCTGCCGGCGGCCATGTGCTCCAGCGGGTAGGTGCTCAGGACGAGCGCCCCGCCGCCGGCCCGGCGGCGCAGGAGGGCGGGCCGGCCGTGCGCATCGGTGGCGACGACATCGGCGTCCGTCGGTACCACCGGTAGGTACGCGCGCGAGTTCTCGGTACCGGCCACGCGGAAGGTGAGCCGGTCGCCCGGGGCGATCGCGCCGAAGGTCTGCTGGAAGGTCATCGTGACCTCGTCGTCGACGATCGGGTCGACCAAGCCGTAGGTCAACTGCTTGCGGACGCCGAACGTCGTGTCCAGATCCGGCCACCACGGACCGCGCTGGTACGAGTGATCACCGACGAAGTACGACGCGTAGACGACCGCACCGCCTTCGGCCAGCCGTACCAGCTGCCGCCACGTGGGTGCGAGCAACTGCTTGGCGCACGGAACGATGTACAGCTTGCCGTCCTCCGGCAACCCGTCCAGCTCGCGTGTCACCCTGACGGGGAGGTCGGCCTCGCGTGCGGCGATGTAGCCCTGTCGGGCGTTCGCGACGACGGCAGTGGCATCCGCGGGCTGCGTGAACGGGTAGTCCGCCTCGAGATACGACGAGACGACGAGTGCAGCCTCGGCGTCCGGACGGTAGGTGCGGGTCACATCGATGCGTTCCAGCACCGAAGCGAACTTCTTGACCTCGAGGGCCTGCTTCTTCGGCACCCCATGGTGATCGGTGAGGCCGAAGTGCATCTCGAACGGGTGGTGGACGTAGGGCTCGACGTCGAACTGCGCGTCGTAATCGGTGTTGTTCCAGGTGATCCATCCGGTGGCGCCGGCGAGCAGCGTGTTGTGCAGGATCTGCCGGTAGTAGTGGGCAGCGTTCTCCTCGCTGACGTAGTCGGAGGTCAGCCCGAACTCTTCCATGACCACGGGTTTGCCGCCGATGTCCAGGAGCTCGCAGATGAAGGCCGCACCGAGGTGCTGTCGTACCAGGTCGGTTTCCATCCGGTAGACGTGCGGCCCGTGGAAGTCGACGAGTTCGGAGAGATCGCGCACACGGAACCCGTTGTCCGTCCCGGTGATCTCGCGACCCCAGGCGCCGTCGCCGATCGAGACCGGCTGCGTCCCACCACCGGCCCGCACCGCGTCGATGAGCAGCTGCGCCCACGACGTGACCGCTTCCGCGTCGAGGGTGCCGATGCCTCTGGATCGCCGATCGCCGTAGATCGGGATCTCGTTGGTCAGCAGCCATGCGGCGATGCTGGGGTGCGCTGCGAAGCGCGTGGTGAGTTCGCGGACATACCAGGCTTGCCGGGCCACGAACCAGACGTCGCCGAAGATGTCTCGCCCGTCCCGCCAGGCGGGATCCCAGTTCTGTCCGGACATGTGGCCGACGATGAAGGTCGGGATGGTCTGCATGCCGAGCTCGGCGTGCCGGTCCAGGAAGTCCGCATAGCGGTCGACCATCGTCTGGTCCAAGGTGTGCGGCGTGGGCATGAAGTCCGGCCAGAAGAAGAAGCTGCGGGTCACGGTCATCCCGTGTTCGCGCATGGTGGCCAGCTCCTCTCGCACGATCTGCGCGTCGTAGTGCCGCCACATGTGTGGTCCACCAGTGCGTGACCAGTAGTTGACGCCGAGCCAGGCCTGGGGCCCCTGTGCGGTCTCGACCTTCGCCGCCTGTCGTCTCATGAACACGTGTCCTTCCATTCGGCCGGTTGCCGGTATCTGAGCGTATATCGATTTACGACATGGGCAAATCGTCGCGCGTGGCTGAGGACAGATCACACGATGCGTCGCTAGCTGGCGTACGGGGGCCCGCCGTGTATCGTTCTATTAACGACGTGCCGCCAACACGCCTGCTGAGAAAGGCAGGACAGGGGGGAGGCGCTATCGTTACGGGTCTGAGGCTGCGGATCGGGGAGTTGAGGACGGCGCATGAGGCCGACCACGCGCGGGACCAGGACGACGATCGCGGACGTCGCCGCGCTCGCCGGCGTCTCTACGGCGGCCGTATCGAAGGTGATCAACCAGCGTCCCGGCGTATCCGCGGAGATGCGCCGACGCGTGCTTGCGGCCGCCGACAAACTGGGCTGGGTGCCGTCATCGGCCGCCGCGGCGTTGCGAGGTGCCGCGACCCGGACCTTGGGACTGGTACTGCGCCGTGCGCCGGACCTGCTCAGCGTCGACCCGCACTTCTCGGTCTTCATCGCCGGCGCCGAGGACGTGCTCGGCCCGCGGGGGTACGGGCTCCAATTGCACCTGGTCGGTGAGCGCACCGGGGCTGAGGAAGCCACCTACCGGGGGCTCGCGGCCCGTCGTGCGGTGGACGGCGTGATCCTCACCGAGAGCCGCCTGGGCGACCCTCGGTTCGAGCTGGTGCGGCAACTCGGCCTACCGGCGGTGCTGGTCGGCACTCCGTGGAACGACGATCCGCTGCCGCGGGTCGAGGCCGGCCCGCAGGACCGAGGGATGCGTGACATGACGCGTCGACTCATCCAGCTCGGGCACCGTCGCATCGCCTACGTCGGCGGTCCGGAGGACCTGGTGCACACGGTCTTCCGGCGCGAGGTCGTCACGTCCGAACTGAGCGCCGCGGGTCTGGCACCGGTGAGGTTGGTGTCGACGCCGTTCGCGGGTGTGGAGGCGATCCGGGTCACCGAAGAGCTGCTGGCCTTGCCGGACCGCCCGACGGCGATCGTCTTCGGGAACGACGTGATGGCCGTGGCGGGGCTCGGCGCCGTGCAGCGGCACGGCGTCTCCGTCCCGGACGAGGTGTCCATCGTCGGCCATGACGACCTGCCCCTCGGCGAGCTGCTCCATCCCCGGCTGAGCACGGTGCGACTGGAGGTGCGGCAGCTCGGCCGTGCAGCCGCTATCGAGCTGCTGAGGACCCTGGGGGTGCAGGACCTTGATGAGGTACACGTCGATCCGCCGTCGTTCATCGAGCGCGAATCGACCGGGCCGCCGCCGGATGACACGGGGGCTCGGTGAAGGGTTCGGCCGTCAACCGGCCAGATCGGGGACCCATGGTGCCGTCTTACACCGGCTGATGGCGGTCAAGAGAAGGCCGTCGCGGGCCAGCCACCGCCCGGTGAAGCCGGTGACGGTGAGCGGCCCCACCGCGGGCCCGGGTACGTGTAGCTGAGCGGTGAACGTGTGGTCGAGGCTGAGCTCCACCGATGCGTCGTGGAAATCCAGCCATTGCCTGGCCAGCGGGTACCACGCCTTGTAGACCGCCTCCTTGGCGCAGAACAGCAGCCGGTCCCAGCAGAACGCGGACCACGCTTCGGTCAACTCCGCGAGCATGGTCCGTTCCTCCGGTCGGGAGATCGCCTCCACGACGTCGGCCGGGAGCCGCTGTGCCGGCTCGGCGTCGATGCCGAGGGTGACCACGTCCCGCTCCCACGCCACCGCGCAGGCGCGGTATCCGTCGCAATGCGTCATGCTCCCGACGACCGATGACGGCCACACCGGTGCGCCGCCGTCGCCGCGGGGCACGGCCATCGGCGGCAGCCCCAGTTCCGCCATCGCACGACGGGCGCATCCACGCACCGTCGCGAACTCGCGTCGCCGCTTGTCCACGGCGCCGACGACGGCCTTCTCCTCTTCCGCGTAGAGCGGCACCTCTTGCAGGTCGTCGAACGCCTCGGCGCACCGGACCCCCGACGGGAGGAGTTCCTCGATCACATGTGCTCCAATGGATCGTGCGAGCCGCGGCCCGACGTGCCGTTCTCTCGGCCGGCCGAGGCTGTCGGTGCCGGAGGCGGCAGCGTACCCGGGTTCGGTCGCCGGGCATGGCCGCCCAGTGGACGCGAGATCGGCGCGGCGATCATGCCCAGAGCATAGACGGGCACGTGAGGGCGCCGGACGGCCGGTCGGGGGTCGTGCCGGCAGGCTTGACGGAGTCGTCCGCGGAGCGTGGGATGGTCAAGGCGACACCGAGCGGGACTACTCCACCCGTTTGGCCGCCTTCTTGGCCTCCTTCAGGGAGAGACCCAGCGCCTCTTCGGGAAGTCTCCAGACCTCCGCCCCACCCATCAGGTTGTAGGCCTGGATGCGGATACGCGGAGCGCCGGGACGCGGGCTGCGGCGGCTGCCGCGCTCGTCGGTGCCACCCATCAGGGAGAACCCGCCGACCTCGACGTCGACCGTGTCCGGGACGTAGATGTCGGTTCCGCCCATGATGCTCACGGAGACGATGGTGGTCTCGTCGCTGTCCAGTTCGGCGTCACGCAGGTCGATGTCGTGGCCGCCCATGATGGCCACTGCGTTGACCCGGCCGGCCACGCGCCAGCGGCCACGCTTGCTGGTGCCGCCCATCACGGCGACGATCCAGCGCGTCGCTTTGCGGCGGCGTGGCTCACCCGTCGCCGGCGTTCTCGTCGCGGCCGGGAGATCGGCGGTCAGCTTGGCCAGCTCGTCGCGGGTGGTGGCCTCGTAGGCGCGATCGATCCGCTCCTCGAGTTCTGCCAGTGTGAGGCGACCGGAGGTGGCGTGCTCGGAGAGGAGCTCGACCACGTCGTCTCGTTCCTGGTCGGAGGCACGGATCTGCGGCCGCGGCGTGTCGTCGGGCCGATCGGGTAGGGACATGGCCCCCAGAGTACTGGGCGGACGTCCGCAAGCCATCCATCGTCCGATGGACACGTCCGTTCTTGTCGGTGCCGGCAGGTAGCTTTCCGTACAAGGAGTCGGTGCTGGTCAGGGATGTGAGATCGACGTGGGTATCAGGGAAGGGTTCCGACGGCTGCACGATGGCGGCGTGTTCATCATGCCCAACGCATGGGACGTCGGGTCGGCGCTTCTGCTGGAGCAGCTGGGCTTCCCGGCCCTGGCGACGACGAGTTCCGGGCACGCCGGCTCGTTGGGGCGGCGGGATCAACAGGTCGCCCGCGACGAGCTGCTCGGACATGTGGAAGCCGTGACGTCGGCCGTTGCAGTGCCGGTCAACGTGGACTCGGAGACGTGTTTCCCGCACGAGGCCGGCGGAATATCCCGGACCGTGGAGCTGATGGCTCAGGCGGGTGCTGCCGGTTGTTCGATCGAGGACTACGAGCCGGGGATCGGCGTATTGCCGGCGGACGTGGCCACGGACCGGGTGGAGGAAGCGGCTGCGGCGGCGGCCCAGCATGGCCTGGTCCTGACGGCTCGCGCCGAGAACCACCTGTACGGCATCGATGATCTGGACGACACGGTCGAACGCCTGATCTCCTACCGGGACGCCGGTGCGGAGGTCCTGTATGCGCCGGGCCTGACGTCGCTCGGCGACATCGAGCGGGTGGTGAAGGCGGTCGATCGGCCGGTCAACGTGCTGGCGATGGCCGGCGTACCGGTGGTGAGCGAGTTGGCCGCGGCCGGTGTCCGGCGGGTGTCCACCGGCGGTTCGCTGGCATGGGTGTCGTACGGTGCGCTGGTGTCCGCCGCCCGGGAACTACTCGCGACCGGGACGACGTCATACCTGGCCGAGGCTCTCCCGCCGGCGGAACGTGACGCCGCCTTCACGAGTGCCGATGCGCGCGACGTCGGAGCAGGTCCGGACCCGGTCAGCCGTCGTGGGGCGTCGCGACCGTGACATCCGCGCGGTGTCGCGTCCGTCACGACGCGGCTCTCCGGTAGGCGGCGATTCTCCCGCGCGTCCGACGTGCGGAGGAAGCAGGTCAGCGGACGTGTCCAAGCGAACGGCGCTGGCGAACCGGACGTATCAATGGGCTCTTTCGACGGTGCCGTGGACGGCTCGAACATAGGTCCAACGCCGCCGAACAAAAACCGCGTTGAATGCGCATATCGGCGGTTAGCGTGGTCGGTGAACCGTGCACCAGACCCAGAAGGGAGACGTCGTGTTATCGAACCAAGACGTGGACCACTTTCGGACCCACGGATATTATCTCTACAAGAAACAACTGTTCTCCCCGGACAAACTCGATCGCCTCGAGGCGATATTCAAAGAACACTTGGCGGATAAAGGGGACAAGCTTTCGGACGAGCTCGACACCCCGCACTTCCGAGATCCTCGATTGCTTGAGTTCTTGCTCGCCGACGAGGTGCTCGATCTGGTGGAGCCACTGGTGGGGCCGGACATTGCGTTGTGGACGAGCCACTTCATCTCGAAGGATCCGTACGTTGGCCGAGAGACTCCGTGGCACGAGGACTCCGCATTCTGGGACGGGCGGCTCAGCGAATACGACCGGATCGTCACAGTCTGGCTGGCGCTCGGTCCGAGCAACCGCGAGAACGGTTGTATGCGCGTGATTCCAGGCACCCATCACAACGGATTCTCAAGCTACCGGCCCACCGACCAGACGGTCAGTACATTCCACGCCGAAATCGTGGAGGTGGACGAGTCGGCCGCGGTGGATTTCGAATTGGAGCGGGGTGAATGCTCGTTGCACGATGGGCGAATTGTGCACGGAGCCGGACCGAACAGTAGCAGTGTGCGACGTACCGGATACACCATGCGCTATTTTCCGGCGTCGGTGCGTGTCCTGCCTGTGCCGCAGAACGAGGGATGGAAGATCTGGCTCGCGCGCGGAAGGGATCTCGCCGGAAACGTCGCAGCCTTCAGCTGACGCTACCCGGCCGCCTGCAAGGCCACCGGAACTGGCCTCTCATCGGGTTCGGCATAGGCATGTGGCGCAGGACTTCGTCCGGCCGACGGCGGGCTGCCGTACCTGCGTCGGTACGCCCGTCCGAAGTGAGACAGGCTGTTGAATCCGGCGGCGTGACACACCTCGGTGACACCCAGGTTCGTGGAAGCGAGTAACGAGCGAGCGAACCGGAGCCTGCGGTGCTGCAGGTACGTCTGAAACGAGACGCCGGTGGTCTGGTGGAAACGTTCGCTGAAGTAGTTCGGTGAGAGATGGGCCTGGGCAGCGACACCGGCTAGGGTCAAGGGCTCGCGGAAGTGCTGGTCGATGTAGAGGATGGCGCGGCGAATGCCGGCGTCGGTGCCGCATGCCTGAGCCGAGTCACGCTCGATGTCGCCGGCTGGGGCGCATCGCCGCTTGAGCGCGATCAACAGACATTGCAAGAGAGCGCACATCACGGTCGTGCGTCCGGGCCGCTCCTGCTGCGATTCCTGCCAGAGCCGATCGAAATCGGCCTGCCCTTCGCCGAAGTCGTCGACCATCCAGCCGGAGGGATCGTGCACCGAGGGCACAAGACCCTCCAGGGTGTCGTCCAGGGCGGCGGTGTCGATGATGACGTTGTAGCACTTGAGAAGCTCGCCCGGCGTGGTCACGATCTCGTGGAAGTCCGCGGGGGTCAGGATGAACGCGCTGCCCGGTGCCAGCCGGTACGGCACGCCATTGACGGTGTTCACCGCTGTGCCGTCGATGACGTACACGAACTCATAGAACTCGTGCCAGTGCACGCCTGCGCGGTGCAAGTCCTGCCGGAGTACCCGGATCTGGCTGGCGGGGGTGAGGAACTGGTCCCGGGTGTAGCGCTCGAGCGTCGGCGTGGTCATCATCTCGCCTCCTTGCGAGCGACGCCATCCCGGCCTGAGCACCTGACGCGGTGTGGCTCGACCTGAGAACAGCCCTCGCGTCCGCGGGAGGCAATCGATTTGGCAATCGTTTTGGCCTACCCTAGGATTGCCTCGAAGGGCTGTCAAGAGGTCATCCGGCGCTCCGGCCGGCACCCGATGACTCCGGCGGACCGGCCGCATGAAGGGGACGGCAGCGCCATGGCGGAACGTGACCAGACCGTCGCCGATGCTCCGGCGGCAGGGCGGCGTGTGACCATCGCGCAGGTCGCCGACCGGGCGGGCGTCAGCGCGACCACCGTCTCCCATGTGCTGTCCGGAAAGCGTCAAGTCTCGGCCGGCGCTCGCGCTCTGGTGGAGCAGGCCGTGCAAGAGTTGGGCTACCGGCCCAACCATGTGGCCCGCAACCTGCGTACCCGACGTTCCCAGATGCTGGCGGTGATCATCCCGGACATCGCCAACTCCTACTACACAGGGGTTGCCCGCGGTTTGGCTGATGTAGTCGATCCCGCAGGCTACGGCACCTATGTGTGCAACACCGACGGGCTACTCGAGCGCGAGCAGAAGTTCATCCAGGACGTGCTCGACCGCGGGGTGGACGGCGTTGCCATGGCATCGGTGCACACCGCCACCGATCTCGTGGCGGAAGCCGTCCGGGTGGGCACGCCGTTCGTCTGTCTCGGTGGAAGCATCGACCATCCGGAGGTCGACGTCATCACAGCCGCCGACGACGAGGGCTCGTGGCTCGCGACGTCCTATCTCATCCGCCGGGGCGCCCAGCGCGTGGCCATGATCGCCGGCGTGGCAGGCGAGGAGGTACCGCGTAGCGTGGGCTATCGGCGCGCGCTACGCGACGCCGGGCTGGTGCCGCGGGACGACCTCACCGTGATCGGGGACTGGACGCGCGCCGGCGGTCGCGACGCCATGCGCGAACTCCTGAGCCGGGAGCCGCACCCGGATGCCGTGTTCTGTGCCAACGACCTGATGGCGATCGGTGCCATGGACGTGATCCGCGAGCGCGGGCTGTCGGTCCCCGGCGACATCGCGTTGGTGGGCTTTGACGACGTCGAAGCGGCGTCACTGGTCACGCCCGCATTGACCACCGTCACCAACCCGTCGTACGAAGCGGGGCGCACGGCGGGGGAACTGTTGTTGGACCGGGTTCGCGGCCGCCGGAGCGAGGAGCGTCGGACGGTGTTGTTGCCATGCCGGCTTGTCGAGCGAGAGTCGGCGTGAGTCGCGCCCGTCGCTAGCAGGTGACCGTGGCCTTGACGAACCCGGCGGGCTTGTCCCGTGTGGTCTGAAAGGCGCGTTCGATGTCGGCCAGCTCGAATCGATGGGTGACGAGAGCGTCCATGGACAGCCGGCCACCGCGGAGCAGTCGCATACCCACCGACATGCCGCGGAGTATGGACGAGACCTCCCGGACATGGGCGTTGATCAGGTGGAAAGCCATCCAATTCCACTGCCCGAGCGGCACTTCCCGTGATCCGCCCTGGTGGAAGCCGACAATGCCGATCTTTCCGCCCATCCGGGTGATGTCCCCGAGCATCGCCAGCGGTCCTTGCACGCCGGTCACCTCTAAGCTGATGTCGGCGCCTTGGCCTTCGGTCAGATCGGCGACGACGGCGGGCAACGACTCGACGCCGACGTCGACGACATGGGACGCGCCGAGGGTGCGGGCACGCTCGACGGCGTCCGGGCGGCTGTCCGCGACGATCAGATGCCGCACGCCCCGTAACGCGACGAGCTGCTGGACCAGGTTGCCCATGAACCCGGCACCGACCACCACGACGTCGTCACCGAGCCGGACATCGGCGAGATCCACCGCATTGACCGCGCACGCCAGTGGCTCGGCCAGGGCGACGTCCAGCGGCACGTCGCCGGCCGGCAGGCAATGGTCCGCCGGCACGGCAAGGTATTCACTGAAGCCTCGCTCCGTGGTCCACACGGCGACGCGGTCGCCCACCGACATCGTCGACACGTGGTCACCCACCTGTTCGATCACACCACTCGCCTCGTGGCCCGGGTAGACCGGGTACGGCGCGTCGGTGTGTCCCCGCCACGCATCGAGCTCACCGGCGCAGACGCCGCACGCGACCACTCGAACCAGCACCTCGTTCGGAGCGGGAGTCGGGATCGGTTCATCGATGAGCTCGAACTCGAACGGCGCCTTCAACACGGCGACTTTCATCTCAGCCTCGTATCGGGGTGCGGAGGTCAGGGACGCGAAAAAGTGGACCCAGTCGGGCTCCGGCGACGGCGTCAGGCGTTGACGTAGACGTTTCCGGCCTTGTCGACGCCGCGGGCCAACCAGATCCGCCACCCCGGATTCTTCTCCGGATGGACATACACCGACGACGGGAAATACCGCATGGTGTAGCCGGTCCGGCGGCGCGCACTCGTGTTGGCGCGGGCTCCGTGGATGATACGACCGTCGTGCAGCGAGCATTGGCCCGGCTCGAGTTCGAAATCCACAGCTCGCGACTCGTCGATGTCCGTGATCTCGGCGTGGAACGTGTTCACGGACTTGTCGACCGGCGTGTATTCGGAGAAGCCGTTGTCGTGGGTGCCGGGAATGACACGCATGCAGCCGTTCTCGCGGTCACTGCCGTCCAGCGACAGCCATAGCGTCACGATCCGGTCATAGGCGCTCAGCCGGCCCTCCCAGTAGGCGGAGTCCTCGTGCCATGGAGTCGCACGACCGGTGTACGGATCCTTCGAGATGAAGTGGCTCGACCACAAGGCGATGTCCGGTCCGATGAGGCACTCGACGATGTCCAGGACCTCATCCGCCAAGAGGAAATCAAGCAGTCGCGGATCGCGGAAATGTGGCGTGTCCAGTTCGTCGCTGAGCTTGTCGCCCTTGTCCGCAAGGTGCTCGGAGAATATCGCGGACAGCTCGTCGAATTTCGCCTCCGAGAAGAGTTGTCGCCGGTAAATCAGGTAGCCATTCTTTCCGAATGCATCCACTTCTTCTGCGGTCAGCTTTGGCATCTGCCTCTCACTTCCTACTCCACCCCGCTCGCCGGCGGATCCAAACCCGGACGCGGTGGCCATGACCTGCGATTCGTGACTCGATGACCGGACACGGTAAGGCGCGCACGCCATCGCCATCCAACACTTGATCCCGAGGCTAAGTCAGCCGGAGCGGCAGCTGCTCGACTTATCTTCCGTTCCTCTCGACCTATGTTTGGGGATCATCGAAGCAGTCTGATATGTGGCTGGGAAAGGTGATTAAACTCCAGGCAGGAAGCCCAGCGCCGCCGAATATTGCGAATTGCCAGCGGATGAATGAGCACACGATCGCGGCCCGGAGTTCGGAAGGAAAGGCGCCGTGGCGCGCTGCCGTCGGCCCGCGGGGTGCGCTCAAGATCGCCGCCGGCGCGTCCGTTCAGGCTGGAACGCACGGTCGCGGCACGATCGACCAGGAGGCAAGTGATGCAGAGTACGGTACGTCACCGAGCACTGGCACTGGGACTCGTCGCATTGCTGGCGGCGGCCACGGGCTGTGGCTCCGATGACCCCGCCGAGGAAGCGTCCGGCTCCGATCAGGGTCCGGGTGATGCACCGACCGATCCGGTCACCATCACCTTCTCATCGTGGGTCGGCAATGAGGACGGGATGCAGCGCCTCTACCAGAGATTTCAGGAGGAGCACCCGAACATCACGGTCGAGTTCCAGGACGTCCCCGCGGAGCAGGCCCGGCAGAAGCTGACCACACAGATCGCCGGCGGTAACCCGCCGGACGTGGCCTACGTGGACGCGAGCGACGTCATCACCTTCGCCGGACGGCAGGCCTTGGTGAATCTCGACGACTACATCGCCGGCAGCGAATCGATCGAGGCGGACGACTACGTCGAGGCATTCGAGGATTTCGTCACATACGACGGCAGCCTCTACGGTCTGCCGTTCGACGGTGAATCCACCGGCTTGTTCTACCGAACAGACCTGTTCGAGGAGGCGGGCATCGAGGAGCCGCCGGCCACGTGGGACGAGTTCATCCAGACCGTCCAGGCGTTGACCATGCCGGATGAGCAGCAATACGGGTTCCAGATCTTCGCGCCCGAAGCGGCGTATTACTGGTACCCGTGGCTGTGGCAGGCCGGAGGAGAACTGCTCAGCGAGGATGAGCAGAGCGTCGAGTTCAATTCGGACGCCGGGAAAGAGGCGGCCGAGTTCTACGCCAGCCTGACCGACGTCTCCGCTCCGGACCACCTGAATTCGAACTCCTACGACGGCCGGGTCGCGTTCGCCAACGGGCAGGTCGCGATGTACATGGCAGGCGCATGGTTCGCCGGGGTGCTGGATGACGAGTTCCCGGACATAGCCGGGAAGTGGGACACCGCTCCGTTGCCGGAGGGCTCGGCCGGCTGCGCCACGACCGTCGCTGGAGACGCCTTGGTCATCTTCGGTGCGTCCGAACACGTCGACGCGGCGTGGACATGGATCGAGTTCCTCGGCCGGCCGGAGAACGTCGCCGAGTGGACATACAAGACGGAAGGGACGCTGTTGCCTCCGTACCAGAGCCTGCTCGACTCTCCGGAGCTGGCCGAGGAGAAGCCGGTACTCGCCGGCTTCGCCGAGGCGATGACCTGTGGCCAGGGCAACATCATCGCGAATCCCGACTGGCCGCAGGCAGAAGAGATCCTCACCGAGCAACTCGGCCGGGCGATCTACGGCGAGATGAGCGGTGCCGAGGCGGTCGATGCGGCCGCGGCCGAGGCGGCGTCGATCCTCGGCCAGTGATCATGATGCGGACGAGGGCCACGAGGCGGACACACACCGACGCGCAGGCTCAGCAGGCGGCCGGGCGGACTCGCGCCCGGCCGCCTGGCCATCCCCCCGAACGAGGTCTGCGGCGCACGCTGTGGAGAATGCTCCGGAACTGGAACGCCTACCTGTTCCTCGCGCCGGGCCTGCTGCTGTTCTCTGTGTTCACGCTGTTCGCCATGGGGTTCGCGCTCTATCTGACCTTTCACGAATGGAGCATCATCCAGCCGGAGCAGCCGTTCGTCGGGCTGGACAACTATCGCGAACTCATGTCGGACGAGCGTTTCCGGCGCTCGGTGTACAACACGGTGTACTTCACCGGCGCGTCGGTGCCGCTGACGATGCTCGTAGGGCTGGCCGTGGCGCTGTTGCTCAACCAGCCCCTGCGAGGCCGCGGGCTGTTGCGGGTGATGTACTTCTTGCCGGTGGTGACCCCGTTCGTCGTCGTCGCCATCATCTGGAAGTGGCTGTACAACGGAGACTTCGGGCTCTTCAACTACTACCTGCTGAAGACCAACCTGATCGACGAACCGCTGCTGTGGCTCGCGGACAAGAACCTGGCCATGCCGTCGATCATCCTGATGAGTGTGTGGGCCGGGGTCGGCTTCTCGATGGTGGTGTATCTCGCGGCCCTGCAGGCGGTTCCGGAAGAGCTCTACGACGCCGCGAAGGTGGACGGCGGCGGGGCATGGGTGCGGCTGCGGCACGTGACGATACCCATGCTGCGTCCCGCGACGCTGTTCCTCATGGTCATGGGGATCATCGGATCGTTTCAGATCTTCACCCAGATCTTCATCATGACTCAGGGCGGTCCGGTGGATCGCACCACCACGATGATGTTCTACATCTACGAGGCGGCATTCAAGTTCTACCGCATGGGATATGCGAGCACGCTGGCCTACGCGCTGTTCGCGATGCTCTTCATCTTCACCCTCATACAGCTCAGGCTCTATCGGAGGGCATACGAGTGACATCGCCGCTTGATCTGTCCAGTGCGCGGGACGAGACCCGGACCGGAGCCATCCGCGCCCGGTACAGGCGATGGCGTCGCCGCAGGGCCCTGCCGACGGCGCTGGCCTACATCCTCCTGGTCCCCGGGGCCATCCTCTTCGTCGCACCATTCGCCTGGCTGGTCAGCGCGTCGTTCCAGCACGTGGGTGACATATTCTCCTGGCCGCCGCAGTGGGTGCCGGAAGACCCGACGCTGGACAACTACAAAACGTTCTTCGGCGTGCCGACCGAGAGTGGCAACGCGGATGTGTCGGCCAATGTGTTCCGCTGGTTCGCGAACAGTGTCTTTGTCGCCACGTCGATCACCGTGCTGCAGTTGTTCTTCAACTCGATGGCGGCCTACGTCTTCGCCAAACGGCAGTTCCCGGGGCGGGACGCCATCTTCCTGCTGTTCCTTGCGACCTTGATGGTGCCGCCACAGATCACGCTCATTCCGAACTACATCGTGCTCAAGCACATACCGCTGTTCGGCGGCAACGACATATTCGGGCAGGGCGGCCACGGCTGGCTGGATTCGTACTACGGGCTGATCCTGCCAGGTGCGGTGAGCGCCTTCGGCGTGTTCCTGCTCCGGCAGTACATGCTGACGATTCCGGACGAGTTGCTGGACGCCGCTCGGGTCGACGGCGCGGGGGAGTTCCGCGTGTTCTGGCAGGTGGTGCTTCCGCTCACCGGTCCGGCCCTCGCGGCCACGGCCATCTTCACATTCATGTATGCGTGGGAGGACTTCCTCTGGCCGCTGATCATCATCTCCAGTCCGGACCATTACACGATGCCGCTCGGCCTGGCGATGTTCGTGGTGAAGAACCGTACCGCGTGGGACATGTTGATGGCGGGGTCAGTGGTGGCCACCATTCCGGTCATCGTCATCTTCATGATTTTCCAGCGCCGGTTTATCAAGGGTATCTCGATGACCGGTATCAAGGGATAGAAATTGCCTCTGACTGAAGTTGTGTCGACTGCCGCGGAGAATAGGCGTGGCCGCCGCGGGTCGCTGATTTTACGCTGATTGATGTATTCGACATTCTCGCTCGAAACCCATAGACCCTTCCGTGCACAGATGCCCCGGGGCGAGACGGACTCGTCCGCAAGTGGAAGGAGAATCATGAGAAGAGATCGGCGAGTGACGCGGCGTTCGGTACTGATGGGCGCCGGTGGGGTGGCGGCGGCCGGAGTTCTGGGCGGCCCGGCGATTCAGATCGCGAATGCGCAGTGTGCCGGATCCACCAGCACGCCGCTGCGGGAGCAGGCGGCCAGTAGGGGAATCGTGTACGGCGCCTCCACCACGACGTGGCAGATCGAACCGGACGCGGACTACAGCGCGTTGTTCGCCCGAGAAGCGGGCATCTTGTTCACCGAGGACGATCTGCTGTGGTGGCGGCTCAAACCGACACCGGACGCCCCGCTGGACTTCTCTTACGCGGATCGGATCATCGCCTATGCCGAGGCCAACAACCAGCACGTATTCGCGGCTCACCTGGCGTGGGACGAAGGATTCGGGGAGGGGTGGACGGACGACGACCTGTGGGGCATGACGGAGCAGGAGGCCAGGGACACGCTGTTTCCGACTATTCAGGCCATGGTCTCCCGTTACCAGGGGCGGATCAAGACGTGGCTGGTAGCCAATGAGGTCACCGATCCCCAGGACGGCGACGCCAACGGGCTGCGTACCAATGTGCCGTGGTACGCGACCATCGGCCCGTCGTACGTGGCGGAGGCGTTCCACCTCGCGCAGGCCGAGGATCCGAATGCGCTGCTTCTGATCAACGAGTTCGGATTCGAGACCGGGCGCAGCCCGTCCGAGCCGGTGAACCGACGAGCTGCCTATGTACAGGCGATCGACTATCTGCTCGATCAGGGCGTACCGGTGCAGGGGGTCGGCATCCAAGCACACCTGGAAGCGAAGCGATTCGCCTCCAAGTTCAAGCCCGCGGAGTATCGTGCGTTCCTCGCCGACATCGCGGCCCGCGGTCTTCCGATCATGATCACCGAGATGGACGTCCTCGATGACGGCCTTCGCGGCAGCGAGATCGATCCGGGCGTCGCCGACGTCTACGCACGCTTTCTCGATGTGGCCCTGGATGAACCCGCGGTCAAGGTGGTGATGAACTTCGGCCTCTCCGACCGGTACAGCTGGCTGGAGGAAGACCGGCCTCGGACGGACGGCACTCCGCGTCGGCCGCTTCCATTCGACGACGCGCTGCAGCCCAAGCTCGCGTACGACGCCATCAGCAACGCCCTGCTGAACGCGCCGGTCCGTACCCCGATCTGGTAGCCGGCCGGGCCGGCCTGTGCCTGATGCGCTGCGGGGTGTGATGTGCCTGCGGGGTGGGGCTGAAGCCTCGCCCCCGCAGCGCACCGGCGCCCGATGCGGGTGATCCAGGCTATCGGTGGGCAGCGGCTACTCCTGATCAGGGCGCCACCGCCCGTCGTGCCAGATGATGATGCCGTACAGCCCCATCTGCCCGATGCGAACCGCCACGTGCTCGCCTTCCACGCGCGTCTCCACGTCGACCGGTGCCATACCCGGCTCTAGCAGCGTGGCCTGGCTCGATGCGTGAGGCAGGCGAACCCGGATCTCCGCGTTCTCGATGGGCTGTACTCGGTCCGCGTCGTCGCGGTAGTCATAGTTGATCAGATGGAGCGCTGAAGTGCCGTCCGCGAGTCGATGGATGTTGACGGCCACGTCGGCGCCGGTGATCACCTGCCGTCCAGCCGGGAGTAGCCCGTCGATGTCTCGCGCCTCCGCAGAGCGGGAGTTGGCGTGCATGCTGATCGCTTCCCGGTCGGCGGCCGGGATGGCCGTGCCGAATTCCGCGACGAGTACGACGTGGCCACCACTGTCCAGGTATCCCAGCACCGCCTCTACCTGACGGCTTGTGAGCCATGTGCAGCCGGGCAACACGATCGTCGTGTACCGGCGTAAGGCGTCGGTGCTCGACCGATCGGCGGCGTGGGTTCCATCGGCGAACATCACGACGTCGAAGGGCACGGCTGCGTCGGCGAGAGCTGCGGTGACGGTGCGGAACGGGACCTCGACCGAATCGTCGGACGCGTTCACGACGTTGTCGCTGCGGTCCTGCGCGGCGATCGGCCCGCTGGTGCTCTCCGTACTGAACACCACCGCGACCTCGTTGTTCGTGCGTCGGCTGAACAGCGCGTCGTGCTCGGCCAGGAAGGACTGCACCTCGACCGCCACGTCATGAGGGGCGTAGTAGGCGTCTTGGATCCGGCTGCCCATCCACGCGCCGTACGGCACGGTCATGTTCGCACCCATCGCCGCCCCCTCGTACAGCGAGAGGCGAAAGAGATCGTGACCTCGGCCCCGGGCGAGTGCGTCGACGAGCTCCGGGACGACGCCGCCGTAGGGATTCTCGACCACGACGACGTCCTTGTCGCCGGCGAATCCCGCGACGTAGCGATACCACGCCGGCTGCTTGTACGTCGTGTTGCGCATCTCGGTGATGATCAGGTCGACGTCGTCGGCGAGGGCGTAGTAGTGCGGGTACAGGTTGAAGAAGTTGCCCGACACCAGGACCTCGCGGCCCTGCTCGCGCCCGTATCGCCGCGCATAGGCGGCGAGCTCGCCGAAGTACTGTTTGATCGCCGCACGGAGGAACGCGTGGTAGTCGTCGTACAGCGGCGTGCGGTGCTGGTCGGTGGTGAAGTCGTAACCGCGCTCCAGTAACCAGTCGCCGTAGTGGAACGTGTCCAGGTCGGTGCCCGCGAGTTCCGGGCTGCGCCGGTGCGCAGGCTGGGCCTGAAGGAACTCCCGAAAGCCGGCCATGCAGTCCTTGCAGAAGCAGGCTCCGTACTGCAGGGCGCCCATCGGGAGTTCGGCTTCGTCGAGCTGAACGCCGTCTACTCCGGCGTCGATCTGGATCCGGATGACGGCCTTGAGGTACTCGCGCCAGACGGGATTGTTCCGGTCCATGTAGAAGCACTGGTGGTCCCGATCCGGGCACTCCACCCAGTGGGCATGGCAGGGCTGCTGATGGATGTCTCGGGCGCAGCATTCGTCGATCAGGTCCGTGACCTTCTCTCCGGCGCTGTTCACCAGCCCGTGCGGAAAGTACTTCTCCAGCGGGTCCCATAGGTGTGGGTATCTGTTCTGCGAGAACTCGCGCAGTCCCATCCAGTCTCGATGTCCGACGCCGCGCAGTTCATTGAGGGCCAGGATCTGGTCTTCCTTTTCGTTCAGTTCGACCGGGAATTCCCATCCTTGGGCTTCGAAGACAATGCCGAACACCTTGATGCCGTGCTTATGGCATTCGGTGATGAATTCGCTGTCGTTGACCACGCCGTAGATGCGGGAACGTGGATCCACCTCGCCGAACGCCTCGAACTCGAGATGCGGCAGGGACAGTGATCCACCGCCCAGCGCTGACCACACCAGCAGCGTCGCCCGGTACTCGACGAGGTCCTCGATCATGCGCAGCCGACGTGGCGGCAGGCTCGGGTGGTAACAGTGCTGGCGCGGAAACCACGCATCGAAATACACGCCACGCTGCATATAGCGTCACTCTCCATCGCGTCGGGTACGGCGCCGGAAGGTGTGCGCACAGATCGATGCCTGGCTCACCGGCGGAAGGCGGACATGATCTGCTGGAAGAGTTCCAGGTCGCGTACGGAGTCCTCCACGTCGGTCTTCGGCTGGGTGCCGTTGGCCACGACGTCATGGAACGCCTCGAGCTCGAACACGTACGCGTCCTTGAAGGTCGGGCGAGTGGCCGTGTGAACGTGAGCTTCGCCGGTGGTCTCCGCGGAGAGCAGCGTGGTCGGCAGGTGCCTGATGTAGGGGGTGTCGTACCGGACTGTGAGCGACTTGAGTTCCGCCCCGACCTCGATCCGGCAGTCGAACCGTTTCTGCATGTCCACGCCGACGTCGAGTGACGCGACATAGTCGCCGTAGTCGAAGAGGATGCTCATGAAGCCTCCGCCCCGCCACTGTGCCGCCGCTCGAACCGACTCCGGGACCCCCAGGATCTCTCGCATCGCGGAGATGTCATGGATCGCCAGGCCGCACAGCATCCGGTAGGCGCGCCCGAGGTCGGCCGGCACGTCGCCGATCGCTTCCTCGACGAGCTTGTGCGCGCGCTCGGTCCGGTCGCGAATGGCGTCGGCGGGGACGTCATCAGGACGGAGGACCACAGTGCTCTGGTCGATCAAGAGCTGGTTCTGACCGATGATGTCCCTGAGCGAGGCATAGTTGATCGCGTCCCATGACCGGACCTCGGTGACGGCGTCGAGGAACGCCGGTGCGTACCGGCGCATATAGCCGACCATCACCTGTACGCCCGCGTCGTCGCGCTCGTCGAGAATCCACTCGGCCTCGCGGAGGTTCAGGCACATGGGTTTCTCCACGAACACATGCCGGCCGGCGCGACACGCGGCGGTCACGATGTCCGTGTGGTATTCGTCGCTGGTCAGCACCATCACGGCGTCCAGATCGTGCGACAGAAGGTCGCTCACCTCGCCGTAACGACCGGGCACGCGATAGCGGTCTCCGAGTGTGGCGACAAGAGTGGGGGACACGTCGCAGACCGCGGAGATCTCGAACAACTCGGGCCGGCTCGCCAGGATCGGCAGGTGCACGACTTGAGCCACCTCGCCGAGACCGACGACGCCGACCTTCAGTCGTCGCACGACGTTCCCGCTGTCGTGTATCCGTGTGCTGTCAGGTGTCGTCGTCCAGCCTTCACCCGGCCTCCTCGTGTCGTGGGTGGAGCCCACACATGGTCGTTGCCACATGAATGTATGGCGTAATACGCGAATATGCTCTGCTTATTCTCCGTCGTGCTTGACGTAAGTTCGGCAGTGACAATTGGGGACACTCGAAGACGAACTCAAGACGATTGACCGCGGCTTGCGAGGAAGATTAGATTCTTCGATTACTGCATCGAAGAGGAGGCTCGGCTGATCTCGTGAGCGACGCGTCTCTGGCCGGCGGTACGCCGGTGATTCTCGACACCGATATAGGTTCTGATGTCGACGACCTGCTCGCACTCGTCTTACTCGCCAACGAGCGCAGCGTCGATCTGCTGGGCGTCGCAACGGTCTACGGAGATGTGATGCTCCGCGCGCAGCTCGCCCGGCGCGCGCTGCGTCTGCTCGGCCGGGACGACGTGCCCGTCCACGTCGGCGAAGAGCGACCCTTGTCGGGGCGTGACGTCTGGTGGGGCGGGCACGAAGGCGACGGTGTCGATGGGCTGGCCGGCGAGGAGATCAGCGCCGTCGGCGGGGTCGACGCGTTGCTCGCTGCGGCTCGTCGTCACCCGGGCGAGCTGGTAGTCGTCGCGATCGGTCCGCTCACCAATGTGGCGACGGCTCTGCGGCGGGAACCGTCGTGGGCGTCTCAGGTTCGTCGTCTGGTGATCATGGGCGGGGAGTTCGCCCGCGGAGAGCCGGAGCACAACCTGCGCTCGGACGACGCCGCCGCGGCTACCGTGCTCGGGGCCGGAATCCCGTCGACGTACGTGGGCCTCGACGTGACGACGACCGTGCCGTTCGACGACGCGGACCTTGACGCGGTGACCGCTTCCGGGTCGGCGGGAGCGATGCTTGTCGACGCGCAGGTACGCCGATGGTGGCAGCGCCTCGGCTCGTCGTCCTGCCACCCGCATGATCCGCTCGCCGTGCTCGCGATGCTGGAGCCCAGCCTCTTCTCGTGGCGCGCGGGCGGCTGGAAAGTGATCGAAGACGGGCCGGAGGCGGGTGCGTTGATTTCCGACCCGAGCACCGCGTCCATCGACTATGCGACCACGGTCGATGTCACCGCCGCACGAGACTCCCTGCGGAGCCGAATCTCGACGGCTCTGCTGCCATCGGCCACCTCCTGATGTCTGTCGTCCACGCTTATGAGCGGCGGTTCTCTCGACGTCTGACGAACTTCAGTCCTGACCAGTCCTCGCCGAGTGAGGCGACCTTGACGTCGACCACGCCGAGCGGCAGGAACATGTCGCGCAGGTCGTTCTCGCTGATGTCGCTCGTATGGCGTGGCTTGATGCTGATCTTCTTCGCAAGCGGTGTTCCCGAATGTCCGGAGGCGGCCACCGTAGATTCCTAGCTCGTCCGACTGGATGAGGTGGAGCGTAGCTCAGGAGAGTGGCGTCGGGGAGCGCGATGTGAGATCCCAACAATCGGACCTTCGTGCCCGCCCGTCGGCGTTGTCCACGTGTCGCCCGTGCCGCGTTGCACAGGGGCGAAAATCGGCTGCGTGAGTGTGCGTTCTGCGACCTACTGACGACACATCAGGCCCGCTGGGTCGCGCGCGAGAAGGAGGCGGTCGCGTTCCTGCCCCTTGTTGAGGACTGGAACGCCCCCGGGCATTGTATCCTCGTGCCAACGCGGCGTGCAGAGGACATCATCGAAGACCTTACCTAGGACGTGTCTCCTAATTCATGGCCGGGCGAGGATGATGGTGGCGGCCAGGAGGACGCCGCCGTGGTAGGTGCGGGCGTACTTGTCGTATCTGGTGGCGATCCCGCGCCATTGCTTGAACCGGCCGAAGCCGCGCTCGACCGTGTTGCGCGTCTTGTAGCGCTCGGGATCAAACGATGGTGGCCGCCCACCGGCCGATCCTTTGGCCTGTCGGCGCTTGACCTGGTCACGGCGTTCGGGAATGGTGTGGCGAACGCGGCGGCGGCGAAGCTCACGGCGGGTGGAAGGGTGCGAGTACGCCTTGTCGGCCAGCAGGTGCTCAGGCCGGTTGCCGGCCTGGTTCAACGTGTCGAGAAGAGGGGCGAGGTAGGGGTTGTCA
>NZ_JAAGOA010000020.1 GCF_010550675.1 Phytoactinopolyspora halotolerans
ATCGACCACATCCGGGTCGATCTGTTCCTGGGCATGCTCGACGGGAGTCTGGAAGATCTCGACGAAGACCAGATCATCACCCACATCCTCAACCACCCCTTCACCGACGACACCACCACCAGCAACACCGCCGACACCAACACCAGCGGCGGAACCGACCGTCCCAGCGGCGATGGCTCCCCCACCAGCAACGGCTCCAACCGTCCCAGCAACGACCCCGACAACGGCACCGACGACGACCACGGCCACGGCGGTTCCGACACCGACGGCCCTGGCGGTTCCGACGACAGCCCCGGTCCCGACGACAGCGACGGCGGTTCCGACGCTCCGGGTGGCGGTAGCGGGCCTGACGCACCCGACGACGACAACCCCGGTGACGACGGCTCCGGCGACGGTCCTGGCGCCGGCGACGGTAGTCCTGGCTCTGGCGGCGGCCGCGCAGGTCGTGACTCCGGCCAGCGCGGCGGCAAGGATGATTCCTCCAGCGCTCGCACCACGAGCACGAACACGTGCGATCCTCACGATGACGCGGACACGACCGGCCCTGCCGGCCAGACCGATACACCCGGTAGCGGTGCGACCAGCTCTCCCACCGACGACAACACAGCCTCGGCTGATGCGGATGGTGCAGGTGCGTCATCGTCGCGCCCTGGTGTGGGTGGTTGGTCGGTGCCGGAGTTGCGTATCGGGTTGGCGAGCCTGCTCGGTGTGGACGAGCACCCCGGTGAGATACCCGCCTGGGACTTCATCCCCGCCGCCGTCGCCCGCCAGATCGCCGCACGAATGCACTCCGCGCAGTGGCGGTTCGCCATCTGCAACAACGACGGACAGTTGATCCAGACCGGGATCACCACCGCCCGGCCCCGCTCACCCGACGAGCAAGCGGTGCGTCGGGATGCCCGCCGCGGCGGCATCCTCGAACTGCATGTCACCATCTCGATGCTGGCCCGCCTGGCCACCCTGATCCACACCACCACCGACGGCCAGGCGGCGGATGAGCCTGCCCACACGGTGCAGGAGTGTGCCCGTTGGGCCGCGGTCATCACCGACCTCGCCCGCCAACACACCGATGCCACCGCCGGGGAGACCACCACCGGCACCCAAACGGGTTCGAGTAACGGTTCCGGCACCGGTACGAGTCCCGGGTCCGGCACCGGTACGGGTTCCGGCAACGGAGCGGGTTCCGGCAACGGAGCGGGTTCCGGCAACGGAGCGGGTTCCGGCAACGGAGCGGGTTCCGGCAACGGAGCGGGTTCCGGTATCGGCACGGCCAATGGCGCCGGTACAGGTGACGGTGCCGACGGGGACGCGGGGGTGCGTCGGCGTCGCGCTGGGGCGGGGCTGCGCCGACACATCCAGATCCGGGACCGCTGCTGCACGCACCCGACCTGCCGGATGCCCGCCGTACGCACCGACCAAGACCACGAACACGAATTCTGCCTCGGCGGACTCACCGTCGCGGGCAACCTGGCCTGCCTATGCCGCCACGACCACCGCCTACGCCACGACGGCGGCTGGAAAGCCCACCGCCCCGACACCGGCACCACCATCTGGCACAGCCCGCTCGGACACCGCTACACCAACCGCGCCCCAGCGATCATCCCCACCCTGCCCAACCCCCACCCCGCAACCACCAGGAACGACCACCACACCAACGACGACAGTGACGATGCCGGCGACGGCGGGCACGGCAGTAAGGCGCGTGTGGCCGAGAAACTACGCCGCATCCGCCACGCCACCACCGCAACCGCCGACCAAGGCAACCGCAACGCTGACAGCGCCGATCACGCTTCGGACCGTGAGGGCACTACGGAACCCGCTGACATGACGAACAGTACCACCGCCCAACGCCTCAGCGTCCGCCCCGAAGACGACGAAATACCGCCCTTCTGACAGGCTGACGTGTGCGGGAATGGGCTAGCCGATGGTGGGCCGGTTCTCGTAGGGCGTGGAGAGGACGATCATCGTACGAGTCGACACATTGGCCGACGAGCGGATCCGCGCGAGCAGATCCTCGAGAGCCACCGGCCGCTCGACGCGCACCTTAAGGATGTAGTTCTCGTCTCCGGCGACCGAGTAGCACGCCTCGATCTCGGTAATGTCGGCGAGCCTGTCCGGTGAGTCGTCGGGCTGGCTCGGATCGATGGGCTTGATCGAGATGAACGCGGTCAACGGCAGGCCCAGCGCCTCGTGGTCGACCACCGCGGTGTAGCCGCGGATGACGCCCCGCTCTTCGAGTCTGCGGACGCGCTGATGCACCGCCGACGTCGACAATCCGGTGGCCTTACCCAGGTCGGTGAAGCTCATCCTGCCGTCACGCAGGAGCAGCGACACGATCTGCCTGTCGATATCCTCCACGCGCATACTGTAGACGCTCAGCCGAATCGCCGCTCCTGAACTAACTGGGCGTGGCGTGCAATCGTGACGAGTCCGTTAGTGGCCGGCATGTCCGTGGGAGGATCGCCTTGTGGACATCGAAGCAGCCCAGAGGCTATTCACACCGGACCCAGGCTGGCTCAACACGGCCAGTTACGGGCTCCCGCCCACGCCTGCATGGGAGGCCTTGCAGACAGCGCTACATGAGTGGCGGTGTGGGCGTACGTCGTGGAAGGGGTGGGGCGAGGCGACCGGACACGCCCGGGAGACGTTCGCCCGCCTGGTGAACGTGCCGGTGTCGGACGTCTCCATCGGTGCTCAGGTCTCGCAGATGCTGGCCGTGATCGCATCTTCCATGCCGGAAGGCACCCAGGTGGTGGTACCAGAGGAAGAGTTCACCTCGAACCTCTTTCCGTGGCTCGTCCAACAACGGCGGGGCCTGGATGTCCGTCCGGTACCGGCGGCGGACCTCGCGAACGTCGTCACCGCCGAGACTGGTGTGATCGCCTTCAGCCTGGTCCAATCCGCCACCGGGGCGGTCGCCGACGTCGACGCGATCACCGCTGCGGCCGCCGAGGCAGGAGCCGTGACTGTCGCCGACGCGACCCAAGCGTGCGGTTGGCTTCCGGTGGACGCGAGCCGTTACGACGCCACCGTCGTCGGCGCCTACAAGTGGCTGCTCTCTCCGCGTGGAACGGCGTTCCTGGTCACCAAACCTGAGCTACGTAGCACGTTGGTACCGTCGCAGGCGGGCTGGTGGGCGGGCGAGGACCCGCATGCCTCCTACTACGGCCCACCGCTGCGGCTGGCCGACGACGCCCGTTCCCTGGATATCTCACCAGCATGGTTCAGCTGGGTCGGCACCGCTCCGGCGCTGGAGCTGGTCGAGCAGGTCGGGATCGACTCGATCCACGCGCACGACGTCGCGCTGGCCAACCGGTTCCGGGCGGGCTTAGGCATGGACGCCGGCGATTCGGCCATCGTCTCGGCCGACGTTCCGGATGCGGAGCGACGTCTGGAGGCGGCAGGGGTACGAGCTGCGGTGCGCGGCGGCCGGCTCCGCGCGTCGTTCCATCTCTACAACACCAGTGACGACGTCGACATGGCGCTGGACGCCCTCACCGCTGACACGACGCCTGCCTAGACACGACGCGTCGTGTGCAGCAAGTAGGCCTGTCGGTCCAGCGGGTTCACCCCGATGCGCGCCCGTTCCGGTACCGGCGCCCGCACCGGCGCATAGTGATCGAACGCTGTCTCCAACACCGCCTCGCCACGCGTCAGGGCTGGTAGGCGCTGCTGCAAGGTGTGCACGCGTGCGGCGGGGATGTGCCCATCGATCACATACGCCTCTCCCCTAGCCTCCTGCTGCCGCGGGATCGCTCCCAGGCTCGCCAGCGCCGGCGCCAGGCTGCCGTAGACATCGCGCGGAGACTCCAGCCGGAACCGATGCATCGGCTCGAAGACCCCGGTACCCGCCTCTTTCAGCGCTGCCATCAGCACCAGCGGAGTGAGCAGCCGGAAGTCCGCACCGGTGCTCGACATGCTCTTGTCGAAACCCTGGTGTGCATGGCTCTGCCGGGGTGCGTAGCCGGAGTGGGTCATGGTCACCCGGCAGTCGGTCACCTCCCACCCGTGCAGGCCCTCACGCAACGTCTCATACACCGTGTCCTCGACCGCTTTCAGGAACGCCGGAGGCAACGCTCCTAGCTCGAACTCGATGCCGAAGGTGACGCCGGCGCCCACCGGTGCAGGCTCGACACGCAGCCCGACCGTGGCGAGGAACGGGTTGGGCTCGACGTAGATCGTCTCGACCGCCCACCCCCTGCTCACAGGACGCTCGATGCAGATGGTGGTGGTCTCACGGAACGACACCGCCAGGCCGAACTCGTCCGCGAGGGTCGCTTGAATGACTTCCTTCTGCACCTCTCCATAGAGGGAGACCGATATCTCCTGCCGGAGATCATCCTGCCGCACGTCGATCAGCGGGTCCTGCTCAGCCAGCTGCGCGAGTGCCGAGTGCACAGCGCCCCGGTCCACGCCGTCGACAGGCACGACGACGGCCTCCAGCGACGGCGGGGCGAAATAGTGTTCGTCCCTAGCCGTGTGCCCTGCGCCGACCGCGTCGCCCACCTGAACGTCGTTCAGGCCCCAGAGCTTGCCGATCTGGCCTGCCCGTACGCAGGAACGCTCGATCTCCTTGCCTTGGTGGAAGACCGTGATTCTGGTGACCTTCGCCTCGGCGCTGCCGTCGCCGAACCGCACGCGTTCCCGCGTCCGCACGGCGCCGGTATGCATCCGGACATAGGCCACCTTTTCCCCTCGCGGGCCGCGTTCGACCTTGAACACCTTCGCAGCGACGTCCGCCTCGTGATCTCCGACGACGGCCGGCAACAGCTCTCGGATGGCCGCTGTCAACGGCTCTATCCCGGCCCCGGTGATCGCCGAGCCGAACAGCACCGGATACACCAAGCTCTGCGCGGTATGTCTCGCGAGAGCGCGGCGCAACCGGCCGTGCGCAACGTCGGTTCCGTTGACGTATGCGGTCAGCAGCGCGTCGTCGTTCTCTGCGAGCAGCTCGAGCAACCGGATGTTGAACCCTTGGTCCGTGGGATCGAACGGCCGCGTGGCGGCGTCCCTGGTGCCGATGCGGTCCACGGCGACAAGCGGTGCGATCGCGGTAGACAGCCGCTCGGACACCTCGCGCAACACGCCGTCGTCGCGGGCACCGGTCCGGTCGATCTTATTCACGAAGATCAACGTGGGTACGCGAAGGCGCTGCAGCGTCCGCATCAACACCCGGGTCTGCGGTTGCACGCCTTCGACCGCGGAGACGACCAGGACGGCGCCGTCGAGTACATTCAGTACTCGTTCTACCTCGGCGATGAAGTCCGGGTGACCGGGGGTGTCGATCAGATTGACCGTGACGTCGTCGAGGGTGAACGAGACGACGGCGGACTTGATGGTGATGCCCCGCTGCCGCTCCAGCGCGAGCGAGTCGGTGGTGGTGTTGCCGTCATCGACGCTGCCGATCGTGTCGATGACACCGGCCGCATAAAGCAGCCGCTCGGTCAGGCTGGTCTTACCGGCGTCGACATGGGCCAGGATTCCCAGGTTCAGTGTGCGTGCCAAACGTCATGTCCCCTGCGTGAAGTACGGATCGGGTCTGGGTAGACATGAACGTCCGGCGCATTACCACTCCTGCTGTCGTCGACTCGGCCAGTTACCAGTGCGCAGCAAGTTCAGCAGACCGGTAGCGGTACGGACAACTGATTTTCCCCTCCGTCGCCTCCGCTGCCGGTCACCGCCCATCGCCGGTGGAACCATCGTCGCCGGCCGCAGGGACGACGAGCCCGGCGACGACGGTCCGGGCAAGCGACCGAGCACGCTCCGCCGGTTCGTCCGCCGACTCGTCGTAGAAGTGACGGTAGAAGGCATCCTGGAAGCATGCGCCGAGCAGCAGCGCTGCTGCCGCGTCCACATCGACGTCCGGCCGTACCCGACCGTGCTGGCGCTCCGATTCCAGATACGTACGCAAGGCGAGATTGACGTGTCGTGGGCCGGCACCGTGTCGCTGCAGGCCGTCGCGGTAGGCCGCGAGCAACCGGCGCTCGCTGAACAGCCCCATCGCCATCGGGAAGCCTTGTTCATAGAAGCGCAACGCAGCAGCGGCCACGTCACGCAGATTCTCCTCGACGCTGCCCTTTCCCACCCGCTCCGGCAGGCCCTGCAGCACACTACCCAGATCCGGCAGACGCTCGTTCAGCACGGCAGTGAAGATCGCCACTTTATCCGGGAAATGCTTGTAGAGCGTCGCTTCGGAGAAACCTGCGCGACTCGCGATCTCCTTGGTGGTCGCGCGTGCGATGCCATCGCCGCGCATGATCTGCGCCGCTGCGTCCAAGATGCGATCGCGTGTCGTCACGTGGCCCTCCTTGACAGGTTAGTAAGCGTTCACCATCCTAGTAGTTGGTAAGTATTCACTCACCCCTGTCAAGGGCATAGCCACCGCTATTTCGAGGAGACGCATGAAACTCGTCATCATCGGAGCAACCGGGCGCACCGGCCGGCATCTCGTTCAGCAAGCGTTGGATCGCGGATACACCGTCACCGCACCGGTCCGGCATCCGGAGAAACTGGCCGACGTGCGGCACGAGCGTTTGACCACGGTCGAGGCCGACATCATGGACCCGGGCGGTCTGGCGCCGCATCTGCGGGAACACAATGCCGTCCTGTCCACGCTGGGCCCCACACGAGGCGGACCTGCCACCGTCTGCGCGGACGGCACCCGGGCAATCGTGGAAGCGATGTACGACGCCGGTCCCCGCCGGTTGGTCACGGTCAGCGTGGCGGCCGCACACACCGCCGGCGACGGCCCGTTCACCCGCCTGTTCGTCAAGCCGATGCTCAGGATCATGCTGCGTCGCTCGATCGCCGATGCGCTCGAGATGGAGCGCATTCTGCAGAGCAGCGCTCTGGACTGGACGACGTTGCGGCCCCCGATGCTCACCGGCCGGCCGTTCACCGGCGAGTACCGTACTCGGCTGGGCCTGAATGTGCGCGGCGGCTACCGGATTGCGCGCGCGGACCTCGCACACGCGATCCTCGCCGCCGTTGAGGAGCCGAATGCCGTTCGGACAGCCGTCGGCGTCGCGGCCTGAGAGGACGGCGCGGTGCCGTAACGAACTCCCCGCGCCGCGCCGTCGAACCGGCTGGCATCTCCCCGTGCCGCAGCGCCATCCTGTGGTAGAGAGGCCGGAATGGACATCGTTGAGGAGCGCCCGTACCGCTTCCGTGTCGAGCGGCACGGTGACATGCGCGTGCCCGGCGTCGTCTTCGCCTCGCGGGCGCTGATCCCCGATGCCCGTGCCGACAAGTCACTCGAACAGGTGGCGAACGTGGCTACCCTGCCGGGAATCGTCGAGGCGTCATATGCCATGCCGGACATCCACTGGGGGTACGGCTTCCCCATCGGGGGCGTCGCCGCCACCGACGTCACCGACGGCGGAGTGGTGTCGCCGGGCGGCGTCGGGTTCGACATCTCGTGTGGGGTCAGGCTGCTGGCGGCTGACCTCACCCGCGACCGAATGCCGCCACCGGTGCTGAACGACCTGATGGACCGGCTCGACGAAGGTACGCCGCGCGGACTCGGCAAGGGCGCCGTGTGGCCGGCGCGAGACTCTGGAAGACACCTGCGCGGCGTGCTGGAGAGCGGCGCCCGCTACCTGGTCGAGCTCGGCCACGGTGTCCGACGCGATCTGGACCGGTGTGAGGACGGTGGTGGCGTCGCCGACGCCCAGCCCGAGCACGTCAGTGCGCGGGCCATCGAGCGCGGCCGCGACCAGCTGGGCAGCCTGGGCTCCGGAAACCACTTCCTGGAGGTCCAAGTTGTCGACGAGGTTCACGACGAGCGCATCGCCGCGGCCTTCGGGCTCCGCGCCGGCCAGGTGTGTGTGATGATCCACTGCGGTTCACGCGGGCTCGGGCACCAGGTGTGCACCGATCACGTCCGCACCATGGAGCGGACCATGGGCCGGTACGGCATCACGGTGCCGGACCGGCAGCTCGCCTGTGTGCCGGTCGATTCGTCGGAGGGACGTGCCTACATGGGTGCGATGGCGGCCGCGGCGAACTACGGCCGGGCCAACCGGCACCTGCTCGGTGAATCCGTCCGGCGCGCCTTCCACGCCGTGGCCGGCACGGACGTGGAGCTCGTGTACGACGTGTCGCACAACCTGGCCAAGCTCGAACGGCACCAGATCGACGGCCGGGAGCGCGAGCTGTGCGTACACCGCAAGGGAGCCACCCGGGCGCTTCCGCCGGCGCATCCCGAGCTGCCAGGTGATCTTGCCACGGTAGGTCAGCCGGTCCTGATCCCGGGGACTATGGGGACATCGTCATACGTACTGGCCGGCGTGCCGGGCGGCGGCGCGTTCTACTCCACCTGCCACGGCGCGGGACGGGTGCAGAGCAGGAACCAGGCGGCCAAGGCGGTGAATGGCCGCACGCTCCGTGACCAGATGGAGGCCGGCGGCGTCGCGGTGCGCGGTACATCGTGGAAAGGCCTGGCGGAAGAGGCGCCCACGGCATACAAGGACGTATCCGAGGTGGTGACCGTGAGCGAACGGGCCGGGCTGGCAGCGCTGGTGGCGCGGTTGGTGCCCATCGGCGTGCTGAAGGGCTGAACGGCTGACCGGCTAGACCGCGGCGGTCGCCGGCTAGGCGTCGGCAGGCCGGCTAGACGTCGATGGTGACCGAGCACACCCAGCCGTCGTCGTCTTCGGTACAGCTGAGCTCGTGCAGCGACACCGCCTTCGGGACCGCACCCACCGTGTCAACCGTGGTCGTGTCGACCATCTGGAACCGGACATGCAGTCCACCGCCGGCGGACGGCTCCGCGGTGACGTCGCGTGGCAACTCGCCGTGCGCGTCCATCCGATAGATCACCTCGTCGAGCAAGGTCACGAGCTGGTCGGCCGGAGCGGCCGCCGGGATGTCCAGCTGCCGCACCGCGGCGTCGTCGGCGTCGTCCGGAGCCTCCGAGACGTCCGTAACCGCCGGGATGTCCGCGAAGCTGTGCACGAGCCCTTTCGCCGCCTCAGCCAGGCACTCACCGACGCTCGGCGCCCATGCCTGAACCTGCATGTCCGCCGTGTGCGCGACAACGCGGTGTCCGGTCGTCCCCGGGTTGCCGGCCATCACAGCGCGGCAGCTCTCGCTGGTTCACCCGCCATCACAGATTCACCCGCCATCACGGCTCGATGATGGTCAGCTCACGCGGGCGGCGGTTCAGCCGCTCGACGCCGTCGTCGGTGACCACCACGATGTCCTCGATCCGCGCGCCGTACCGGTCCGGCAGGTAGAACCCGGGCTCGATCGAGAACGCCATCCCCGGCTCCAGCGGACGTGCGTTCCCTGCCACGATGTACGGGTCTTCATGCGTGTCCAGCCCGATTCCGTGACCGGTCCGGTGGACGAAGTACTCCCCCAGCCCGGCCTCGCGCAGCACGTCCCGTGCCGCCGCATCCACGGATTCCGCGCTCACCCCTGGCCTGACCTGCGCCACGGCGGCCTCCTGCGCCTGCTTGAGCGCGCCGTACTCGGTGACGAAGCCGGCCGGTGGCTCACCGATGACGTAGGTGCGCGTCTCATCGGAGCAGTATCCGGCCGCCGTGGTGCCGCCGATGTCGACGACCACCGGGTCGCCCGCCCGGATGAGCCGCTCACCGGTCTCATGATGAGGGCTGGCTCCGTTCGGCCCCGCCGCGACAATGACGAAGTCCACCGATTCGTGGCCCTCAGCGATGATCGCGTCGGCGATGTCGCGTCCGACTTCTCGCTCAGTGCGCCCCGATTTGAGCCACTCCGGCACGCGTGCGTGCACCCGGTCGATCGCCTCCGCAGCGGCGCGCAGCGCGTCCAGTTCGGCGGAGTCCTTGACGATCCGTAGCCCGGACAGGACGGAGCCCGCGACGACCTGCTCCGTGGCCGGCATCGCCACCCGGAAACGGAGCACCTTCTCCGCCCACATGTGATCATCCAGTGCCACGCGGCGCGCTTGCGGCAGCATCCGCGCCACCAGCGCCACCGGGTCGTCCGTCTCCGCCCACGGCTCGATTCGTAGCTGCGATTCACCGGCCGCGGAAGCCCGCGCTGCCGGCGCCTCGAGCTCGGGGACGACGAGCACGACCTCCCCGTCGACCGGTAGCACCAGACAGGTCAACCGTTCCAACGGCAACGCCGCGTATCCGGTCAGGTACCGCAGGTCCGATCCGGGAGTGATGAGCAGCGCGTCGATCCCGGCCGCGTCGGCCGCCGCACGCGCCCTGGCCAGGCGGTTGTTGAACACATCGTGCACAGGGGCGAGCCTACTCCGAACGTCCCGGCGCCAAGCACACCCCGCCCCGGGCCCGGCGCCTTCCACCGCCGACAGGGCGCGACGGTCGCCCGATCGTCACGCCCGGCATCGGTATGAGCTGGTACCGCCCCAGGCTGCATGGGATGTCGGCAGCGGAGCCGATCCGTGGCAAGCTGTCCGTGTGAACCGGCTCATGCTTCTCGATACCGCGTCGCTGTACTTCCGCGCATTCTTCGGCATTCCGGAGAAGATCACTGCTCCGGATGGGACCCCGGTCAACGCCGTCCGCGGCCTACTCGACTTCATCGCCCGCCTGGTGACCGACTACCGGCCCGACCAGTTGCTGGCCTGCCTCGACGCCGATTGGCGGCCCGCCTTCCGGGTGGAGCTGCTGCCGTCATACAAGGAGCACAGGCTCGCCGACGCGGCGACGGGAGCCGAGACGGTACCGCCGACCCTCGCCGCCCAGGTGCCGATCATCGTCGAGGTGCTCGATGCGCTGGGCATCGCCCACGTGGGTGTGCCCGGTTTCGAGGCCGACGACGTCATCGGCACGCTCGCGGTGGCACACACCGGTCCGGTAGATGTGGTGACGGGTGACCGTGACCTGTTCCAGCTGGTGAACGACGACCGCGAGGTCCGAATCCTGTACACCGCGCGCGGCGTCGGCAAACATGAGGTGGTGGACGAGTCGGTGGTGACGGCCAAGTACGGCATCCCCGGCTCGGCCTATGCAGCCTTCGCCACGCTGCGCGGGGACCCGAGCGACGGGCTGCCCGGCGTCGCGGGCGTCGGCGACAAGACGGCCGCAACGCTGATCAACCGGTTCGATGACATCGAGAACTTGGTAGCGGCCGCGCACGACCCCGGCTCTGACCTCTCCCCGACCGTGCGACGGAAACTGCTCGATGCCGACGACTATCTGCGCGTCGCCGGGGACGTGGTGGCCGTCCGGACCGATGTGCCGATCCCGGACATCGATTTCGCGCTGCCGGGCGCACCCGCCGATCGGCTCGTGCTGGACGCGCTCACCGAACGCTGGGGGCTCGGCGGCTCTATGAACCGGGTCCTGTCGGCCCTCACCGCCCAAGATCAGGCCGGAGAGCCCGCCTGACCGGAGCCTGTGTCGCCGCCTTTGCAATGCACACATATACGCAACGTTGCGTATATGTGTGCATTGCAAAGGCGCGGTGGGGATGGGGTAGTCAGGCGATCATGTCGTAGGCGACGACGCCGCGTCGCAGTGAGCTGACCGCCAGCCGCGCGGTCTTGCGCAGCTCCGGATTGGTCGCGGCGTCGCCGACCTGATCCAGCAGATCCAGCAACTGCCGGACCGCTCGGACGAAGTCGCCCGCGGCCAGGCCGGCCTCTTCGAGGACCGCCTCCAGCCGGTGGCCGCTGGCCCAGCGCCACGCGGCGGCGGCGAATCCCAGGTCGGGCTCGCGCAGGAAGTCCACCCCGTGATCGGCCTCCACGTCTTCCAGACGGCCCCACAGTCTGACGGTCTCACCCAGCGCGTCGCGCACCTGGCCTCCCGGCAACGCCGGCCGCCCCGCGTCGTCGGGCTGACGTGACTCGAACGTCAGCGCCGAGACACACGCCGCCAGTTCCGCCGGGTCCAGCCCGTCCCAGATCCCCTCACGCAGGCACTCGGCGGCCAGCAGATCGAGCTCCCCGTACAACCGCGCCAGCCGCTTTCCCGCCTCGGTGGCGCTGTCTCCGTCGAGGTAGCCCAGCGTATCCAGCACCGCGCAGACCCGGTCGAACTGCCGGGCGATGGTGTTGGTCCGGGACTCGATCCGCCGGGACAGCTGTGCCGCCTCCCGGCGCAGCTTGTACCAGCGCTGTGCCCAGCGGGCGTGCTCCTCCCGATCCGCGCAGCCATGGCAGGGGTGCGCGCGCATCTCTCGCCGCAACCGTGCCAGCCGCTCGTCGTCCCCGTCCGAGCCGCGCCCACTGCGGCGCCGGCTCGGCTTGCTCCGCCGGTCCACGTCGTCCGGCGCGTTCTCCCGCAGAGCGGCGGCCAGGTCGCGCCGGGACGCGGGCACCTTCGGATTGAACGAGCGCGGGATCCGCATCCGGGTCAGGGATTCCACCGGGTCCGGGAAGTCCGTCAGCGACAGCCGGCGAACCTGGCGGCTCTCGGTCAGCACCGTCGGGCGCGGCCCCTCGCCCCGAGTCGAGCCGCCGGGCATGCCCGGATCCAGCACGACAGCCAGACCGGCGAACTTACCGGCCGGCACCCGGATCACGTCACCCATCCGCAGCTTCTCCAGCGACGTCGCGGCTGCCGCCCGGCGCTGGATGGTGCCCTCGCGGGCCAGCTCGTTCTCCCGGTCCTTGATCGCCTGGCGGATCCCGGCATACTCCTCGAAGTCACCGAGGTGGCAGGTCATCGCCTCCCGGTAGCCTTCCAACGCTTCTTCGCTGCGGCGCAACTGCCGCGCCAGCCCCACCACTGCCTGGTCCGCCTGGAACTGCGCGAACGAGGACTCCAGGATCTCCCGCGCCGTGGCCCGGCCCACCCGGTCCACCAGGTTGACCGCCATGTTGTACGACGGCCGGAACGACGAGCGCAGCGGGTACGTCCGGGTCGATGCCAGCCCGGCCACGCTCATCGGGTCGAAGCCGGGCTGCCAGAGCACCACGGCGTGGCCCTCGATGTCGATGCCTCGGCGGCCCGCACGGCCGGTGAGCTGCGTGTATTCCCCCGGGGTGATCTCAGCGTGGCTCTCCCCGTTCCATTTGACCAGCCGCTCCAGCACGACGCAGCGGGCCGGCATGTTGATGCCCAGCGCAAGCGTCTCGGTAGCGAACACCGCACGCAGCAGCCCACGCACGAACAGCTCCTCGACCGTCTCCTTGAATGTCGGCAGCATCCCGGCGTGGTGCGCGGCGATGCCGCGCTCGAGGCCGTCCAGCCATCCGTCGTAGCCGAGCACACGCAGGTCTTCGGCCGGGATCTCGGAGCAGCGCCGCTCCACGATCTCCCGGATCTGGTCTCGCTCGGCGGCGTCGGTGAGGCGGATCCCGGCGCTCAGGCACTGCTGGACCGCCGCGTCACAGCCTGCCCGGCTGAAGACGAAGATGATCGCCGGCAACAGCGAGCTACGCTCCAGCCGGTCCAGCACCTCGACCCGGCTGGGGGTATATGCGGAGCCGGTCGGCCTCGGCCCTCGGCCGTTCGCGCCGCGTCCGTCTCCGCCGCGACCGTTTCCACCCCGGGTGCCGCTGCGCCGACGGCCGCCCGGACGGCGGAACTGTTCTTCCCGCGTGTACCGCAGCAGCTGCGGGTTGACGGCTCGCTTGCCTTCAGCGCCCTCGCCGGCCTGCGCGAACAAGTCCATCATCCGGGAGCCGACCATAGCGTGCTGCCACAGCGGGACCGGCCGGCGCTCCTCCACCACCACGTCGGTGTCGCCGCGCACCGTCGTCAGCCACTCGCCGAACTCCTCGGCGTTGGAGACGGTCGCCGACAGCGCCACCACGCTCACCGACTCGGGGAGGTTGATGATCACCTCTTCCCATACCGCGCCGCGGAACACGTCGGCGAGGTAGTGCACCTCGTCCATGACCGCATACCCGAGGCCGGCCAGCGTGGGCGAGCCGGCGTAGAGCATGTTCCGCAGGACTTCGGTGGTCATCACGACGATCGGCGCCTCGCCGTTGACCGTGTTGTCCCCGGTCAGCAACCCGACCGACGCTGCGCCATGCCGTTCGACCAGGTCATGGAACTTCTGGTTCGACAGCGCCTTGATCGGTGTGGTGTAGAAGCACTTGCGGCCCTCTTCCAGCGCCAGATGGACCGCGAACTCCCCCACGACGGTCTTGCCAGAGCCGGTCGGCGCCGCCACCAGCACCCCGCGACCGGCCTCCAGCGACTCGCACGCGCGTACCTGGAACTCGTCGAGATCGAAGTCGTAGTTGGAGCGGAAACGACCGAGCGACGACTCGCGGTAGGCCAACCGGCGTCGGTGCGCCGCGTACCGCTCCGCGGGCGAACTCATACCGCCCAGGCTACCGGTCACATCCGGGTCGACGCAGACACACCGCGCACGGCGGCGTCAGCTGTCGTCCTCATCGTCGACGCGGCCGATTCTGTCCAGTGCATCGTCAGGGGTCGCCTCGTCCGGGCTGAGGTTGGCGATCGGGTCGCTGTCCCGCCGCCGGTCCCAGATCCGGCAGATCAGCACCGCTGCCTCGAACAGCAACCACATCGGCGTCGCCAGCAGCATCAGCGTCACCGGGTCGCCGGTCGGCGTGGCCACCGCGCCGAAGACGAAGATCCCGACGATCACCCAGCGCCGCGCCGACGAGAGCGTCTCATGCCGCAGCACGCCCACCGCGTTGAGCAGGACGATGAAGATCGGCAACAGGAAGCCGACACCGAAGACCAGCGTCAGCCGGAGGACGAAACTCAGATAGTCCCGGAATGTGATGTAGTTGCTGATGTCATCCGGGGTGAAATTGAGCAGGAACTCCCAGGCTTTGGGCATCACCCACAACGCGAGCACCACGCCGGCGGCGAACATCGGAACGGCGGCGCCGACGACCGCCAGCGCCCACTTCTTCTCGTTCGCGTAAAGCGCCGGGGTGATGAATCCCCAGATCTGGTAGATCCAGACCGGCGCGCCCAGCATCACACCGGTCCACATCGCGATCGTCATCGGGACGATCAACGGGTCAGTCGCTTGCTGATAGGTGGGGCGCGCGTCGGCTCCCGTCCGTTCCGCCGCCTCAAGCATCGGATCCAGCAGGAACTCCATGATCTGCTCATGGAAGACGAACCCGATGATGCCGAACAGCAGCACGGCCAGGGCTGACTTGAACAGCCGCGAGCGAAGCTCTCGCAGATGCTCGGTCAGGGTCATCCGGCCTTCGGGGTCGCGTTCGGGCCGAGATCCCTTGCCGCGACGGCCGATGATGGTCGCCACGCCTCTATGCCTGCGCGCTTAGGCGTCGCGAGCGGAGGATTCGTTGGCCCGGTCGGCCGGCGTCTCGACCTTCGTCGGCTCGACGGGCGTCGGCTCCGCAGGCGTCTCGGACGACTTCGCCGTGGTGCCGGTCGAGGCCACCGAGTCGTCGGCCAGGGAGTCGCTCTTCGAGTCATCCTCGATCAGGCCCTTGGTCTCGGCCTTGAAGATCTTCAGCGACTGCCCCAGGCCCCGTGCCATCTGCGGCAGCCTCTTGGCGCCGAACAGGAGCAGGATGACCGCAGCGACGATGACAATCTGCCACCCTTGCATTCCAAGCATCGAAAACCCCAACTCCTCGCGGTCTGGTATGACCGATGTTACGCCACGATGCCCCGTATCCCCTCAGACCGCGTCGTCGGGAACTCGGGACGCGCACAGCTTATCGCTCGTGCTGCCGCTCCCCTGATCCTATGGCCTGGTCCAGCTCTTGGGAAAGACCGTCCATCTCGCGAGCAAGTTCCTTGCCCTTGCCGATGGTGCGCCGGACGGCCAGGACCACGAGTGCGACGGCCAGCACCAGAAGCAGGGCCACCGCGATGAAAAGCCAGATCGCCAACGTCGACATGATCGTTACAAACCTACCTCACTCGTACGCGCTCAGCGCGGCCTTGGCGTCGGCGACGATCTCTTCTGCGAGGTCAGGCGGGTCGATGACGGTCCCGCTCGCGCCGAGCCGGAGCGCCAGGCGCCGGATCCAGCGCCGGTCGCGCACTCGCAGCTTCACCTCGAGCCCTTCATCCTCGCCGATCTCCTCGGCGCTCTCGCACGGGTAATAGTCCGCAATCCAGCGCCCCGCCCGAGTTAGCCGAATCGTCACCAACTCGTCATCCGCCGACGGCTGGAACAGCCCGCCGGACAGGTCCCGTGGCCGCGCCTCCCGGGGCACCTGCGCCGCCACGTCGAGGACCTTGATCCCGGCGACACGGTCCAGCCGGAACAGCCGGACCTCCTCGGCCCGCCGGCACCAGCCCTCCAGGTACAGCCGTCCGTCGACGACCACCAGCCGCATCGGATCGACGTCGCGCTCGGTGGTCTCGTCCCGCGCGGGCACCCAGTAGGACAGGTGCAGCCGGCGGCCGTCGTCGAGCGCGGATCGGACCGTGCCGGCCACGTCCGCCACGGCGTCGCCGTCGACCTGCACCTGTACCGCGCCGGCCCGTTCGGCGACCTCCCCGGCCGCCTGCTCCAGCTTGGTGATGGCGCGGTCGATCGCGTCTCGCTCGAACGAGCCCGGAACCTCGGCCAGCGTGCGCAGCGCCACCAGTAGGGCCACCGCCTCGTCGGTGCGCAGCCGAAGCGGGCGTGCCAGATAGTCCGCGTTGGAGACGCTGATCACGCCTTCGCCCTCGACGCCCTCCATGTCGACCTCGATATAGTCGCCCATGGAGAGTCCGGGCAGGCCGGAGAACCACAGCACGCGAAGATCCCGGATGACCTGGCGTTCGCTGACCCCGAACAGCTCGGCCACCTCGGAGACCGGGGCCTGCGGGTGCGAACGCAGGTAGGGCAGCATGGACAACAGCCGGGCCACCTGGGCCGGTGCACTGTCCGGCCGCGGCTTCGGCGGGCTCTTCTTGTTCCTGGGCTGCTTCTGTCCGGACTGCTTCTGCCCAGACTGTTCCTGCCCAGAGTGCGCCTGTGTGGCCCGTGCCTGTGTGGACTGGCTCCTCTTCACCGGCTGCCGGCTCACGTCGTCACCCCCGCTACCTTGCTCAGCCATGCGATCACCTGTGTGCGCAGCTCCGCAGGCTCCAGCGCCACGGCGTCCGGTCCGTGTGTGGCGATCTCCTCGGCCAGCCGCGTCGTCGAGGAGTACCGCACCGTCGCGATCTCCCAGCCCGCCTCGTCGTCCGGACGGACGTCGATCGCCTGGCTGCGCAGAATGTGCCCGCTACCCTCCCGGATCCGGACCTTCGCGGTCGGAAGGTCCCGGGGCTCCGCCGGTCCGAGCGCCGCCGCGGCGGCCCGGACCTCCTCCGACGGCGGTACGTCGTAGCTGCCCGGCACACCGTCCGGCTCCACGTCGCCGACGATCCGGGAGAGCCGGAACATCCGGGCGTCCTCGCGGTCGGTGTCGTAGCCGAGCACGTACCAGCGACCGTGCCAGGACAGGACGCTCCATGGCTGCAGGTGCCGCAGCATCGGGGTGGCGCTGGACGCCTTGCGGTGTGAGAAGCGCACCGGCTGCCGGTCCCGCACCGCCTCCCACAGCGGCCAGAACGCCGGCTCCTCGCCACCGACGCGCGGCTCGACCGCACCCAGCGCCCGCCGGTCCGCGTCCACCCCGGCCGCCTGTAGCTTCAGCACGGCATTGCTCGTCGCCGCGGCCAGGCCGGAATGCTGCCAGACCCGTGCGGCCAATCCGACCACCGCCGCCTCGTCCGGCTCCAACCGGATCTCCGGGAGTTCGAACTCCTGGCGAGAGATGCGGTATCCGGGCTCCTCGTCGCCGAACGGGTCGTTCGACCCCGTCTCGATCGGGATGCCGACCTCGCGCAGCTCATCCTTGTCGCGCTCGAACATGCGGTCGAACGCCTCGTCGCTCTGGCCACCATAGCCGCCGACCACCCGCCGAATCCTGCTCTTCGGCACATAGCCACGCGCCACCAAGAGGCAGATGACCAGATTCATCAACCGTTCACTCTTGGCCTGCTGCGACACCACAACCTCCTCTCACGCCGACGTGAGTATCCCTCGGGTGAGGCAGACGTGCCCCCGTGCGCCGACTTCATCGCGAGACTACCTCTTGGCTACGCTTTCGGGGTGATTCGGTGGCGAGGCGGCGTGGTGCGCGCGGTCCGGAAGACATGGCCCGGTGCATCCGAGCTGACAGTCGTGGTGGACGCGGGCATCCAGGAAACAGGCGACACATCCGGCGAGCACGATCGAAACGGCGACGCTCCACCCCGCGAGGTGCGGGCGCTGGCGTACACCCGGCTGGTCGGAGAGCCGCGACCCGGCGACCGCGTGCTGCTCAACACCACCGCGCTGGACATGGGGCTCGGCACCGGCGGTTACGCGCACGTCATCGCCGTGCCGGACCGGCTCCCCACTGACCCGCCTGCCGGCCCCGGCCATCTGGTCAAAGCCCGGTATACACCGCTGCAGGCGACCGTCCTCGGCGCGGACGAGCAGGACTCGCCGTTCCACGAGGTGCTGCGCGACGCCGACGACCTTGCGGGCATGCCGGTGGTGATCGCCGATCTGCACTCCGCGTTACCGGCCATCGTCGCCGGGATCCGTGCCGGTGCGGGTACCGGGGATGCGACCGCGGACGCCACTGCGGACGCCACCGGGGACGCGACTGCGAACGTCACGGGAGACGCCACCGCCACGCCGCGGGTGGCGTACGTGATGACCGACGGCGGCGCACTCCCACTCTGGCTCAGCCGGACGGTCTCCGGCCTGTCCGAGGCAGGCTGGCTGACCGGGACGATCACCGTAGGGCAGGCATTCGGCGGTGACCACGAGGCGGTCACGCTGCACACTGGCCTGCTGGCGGCCCGCAACGTGCTCGGCGCGGACATCGCCGTGGTGGCGCAGGGCCCGGGCAACCTCGGCACCGGCACCCGGTGGGGTTTCTCCGGCGTGGCGTGCGGAGAAGCCGTGAACGCGTCAGTGATGCTGGGCGGCCGGCCGGTCGCGTCGCTGCGGATCAGCGAGGCCGACGCGCGGCCCCGGCACCACGGCGTATCGCACCACAGTCTCACCGCATACGGTCGCGTGGCGCTGACCTCAGCCGATGTCGTGGTACCCCGGCTGGACGGGGAGTTCGGCGAGAAGGTCACCGGGCAGGCAGAGCGGCTCCGTGGCCGGCACAATCTGGTCACGGTGCCGGTCGACGGGTTGGACGGCGCGCTCCGTGACGTGCCGGTGCGGTTGTCCACGATGGGACGAGGGCTGGACGAAGACCACGCCTACTTCCTCGCCGCCGCGGCGGCGGGACGGCACGCCGAGGCGTTGCTGCACCACGACAGCTGACCGAACCTACCCGGCGTCATCGAGCCAGGCGCCGGGCAGGTCACGCTGAGCACACCATTCACACGACTGTATGTGCGACCTGTCGTGTGAACATTCGCCGGTCTCGGCGGCGTCGGCCCGGCGCCTACCGGCCGACGGCGAGCAGGTCGATGATGAAGATCAGGGTCTTCCCGGCCAACCGATGGCCGCTCCCGGGCGGCCCATACGCCAGATGCGGCGGGATGACCAGCTGGCGCCGGCCACCCTCACGCATCCCGGGAATACCCTCCTGCCAACCCTGGATGAGCCCGGTGAGCGGGAACTCGATCGGCGTGCCCCGGTTCCAGGACGCGTCGAACTCCTCGCCGGAGTCATAATCCACGCCGACGTAGTGCACCGTCACCTGGGCACCGGGCACGGCCTCCGAGCCGTCGCCCGACCAGATGTCGGTGATCTCGAGCTGCTCGGGCGCCGCGCCCACCGGAAAGTCGACCTCGGGTCGTTCTAACGTCATAGGGCAGAGATCCTAGTAGCTTCCGACGATGTCGATGACCAGGGCGATGGCCGGCGTGTCCTCCTCGCCCGTTCCTCCGGAGGCGTCTTCCGAGGTGAGGCGGGTGATCAGGCGGGAACCGACGGTCAGCCCGTCGGACACGTCGTCCCAGCCGGGCAGGGTGGCGAAGCTCTCGATCGGAATCAGCTGCCCCGGACCGTTGCCGCTCTCCCAGGTGCCCTGCGAGTTCTCGCCGTCCGGGTACGGAGCCTCCAGCATCTGCGCGGCGATCAATGCGCCCTCGCCGATCTCCTCGCCGTCACCACGAGCCACGACGGTGGTGTCGGACTCCTCCGGCGCGTCCGGCGCGTCCGAGAAGTCGACCGTCGGCTGACCGCTATCGCCACCTTCGACCAGCGGCAAGTCCTCCGGCAGATCCTCTACCGGCTCACCCGAAGCACTCGCTTCCGGATCGATCGAGTCGACGATGTCGACGACGAAAACCAGCGTGTCTTCCTGCAGGTCGTGACCTTCCTGCGCACCATAGGCCTGGTCCGCCGGGATGGTCAGCACCACGCGCGAGCCGACCTTCTGGCCGGTCAGCCCTTCTTGCCAACCGGTGATGACGCCGCCCAGCGGGAATCCGGCCACCTGTCCCCGCTCGAACGAACTGTCGAAGACGTAGGGCTGCTCTTCGCCGTCTCCGCCGGACTCGTCCTCAGTCTCGGCGTCCTCCCCGTCGGCGGCACCGCCGGCCGCGGCATCGGACTCCTCAGTCGCCTCGTCGGATGGCTCGCCCTCCCCGGAGCCTTCCGCGTCGCCGGAGTCTTCCGCGTCACCGGAGCCCTCCGCGTCACCGGAGCCCTCCGCGTCACCGGAGCCCTCGGCATCGCCGGAGCCCTCGGCATCGCCGGAGCCCTCGGCATCGCCGGAGCCCTCGGCATCGCCGGAGCCCTCGGCATCGCCGCCGTCATCCGGCTGCTCGCCTCCGGTCGCGTCCTCCTGCGGCGCACGAGGCTCCCAGGTCTGGCCGTGGTAGTTAGCGACGACGAAGTCGCTCTCGCCGACCTCGCGGCCGTCGCCTTCGGACACGACCTCGACTTCGAGCTCCTCAGGAGGATCGGTGTCCGGGATCTCCAGCGTCGGTGTCTCACCGAACTCGCCGGTCACGGAGATGTCAGAATCCGACGACGAGTCATCGTCGCCGCATGCGGCCAAGACCAGACCCGCGGCCACCAGCGGTGCTATCAGCAGACGTGTGGTACGCACTGTGGACAATTCCTCAAACCTTCAGTATGTGGACGGCACAAGACACCCACCCTAGACCCGGATGCTGAGAACTCGTTAAAGAAACTCGCAGCACACCCGACGTGCCCAGCAAGTGCCGCTACAACGTTACATGCTGTCGATGAGCCGGGCCACGCGCTCGTCGGTGGAACGGAACGGATCCTTGCACAGCACGGTGCGCTGTGCCTGGTCGTTCAGCTTGAGATGCACCCAGTCGACGGTGAAGTCCCGGCGGCGCTCCTGCGCGCGCTTGATGAACTCGCCGCGCAGCTTGGCACGGGTGGTCTGCGGTGGCACCGACTTCGCCTCGAAGATCTCGATGTCCCGGGCGACCCGCGCCACCGAGCCTCGTCGCTCCATCAGGTAATACAGACCTCGGCCGCGATGGATGTCGTGGTACGCAAGGTCGAGCTGGGCGACCCTCGGGTGCGACAGCGTGATGCCGTTCTTCGCCCGGTAGCGCTCGATCAACCGGTACTTGGTCACCCAGTCGATTTCGCGCTCGATCAACGCCAGGTCCCCGGTGTCGACCGCCTTCAATGTGCGCTCCCAGAGCTCGAGGATGCGCCGGATCAGCGGAGTATCGATCTCTCGACGCTCGACGAAGTTGCGCGCCTTCGTGAAGTACTCTTCCTGGATCTCCAGCGCCGACGCCTCCCGGCCGCCGGCGAGGCGGACCTTGCGGCGACCGGTGATGTCGTGGCTGATCTCCCGGATCGCCCGGATGGGGTTCTCCAGCCCGAGGTCACGCAGGCCGACGCCGGCCTCGATCATCCGGAGCACCAGATCGGTCGTGCCGATCTTCAGCAACGTGGTGCTCTCGTTCATGTTCGAGTCACCGACGATGACGTGCAGGCGCCGATAACGCTCCGCGTCGGCATGTGGCTCGTCGCGTGTGTTGATGATCGGCCTGCTGCGCGTGGTGGCGCTGGAGACACCCTCCCAGATGTGCTCCGCGCGCTGACTCACGGCGAACATGGCGCCCCGCGGCGTCTGCAACACCTTGCCGGCACCACAGATGATCTGACGGGTCACCAGAAACGGGATCAGGACGTCGGCCAGCCGGGAGAACTCACCGTGCCGACCGACCAGGTAATTCTCGTGACACCCGTAGGAGTTGCCCGCGGAGTCGGTGTTGTTCTTGAACAAGTAGACGTCACCGACGATGCCCTCTTCGGCGAGCCGCCGCTCGGCGTCGACCAGCAGACCCTCCAGCACCCGCTCGCCGGCCTTGTCATGGGCGACCAGGTCGGTGATGGAGTCACACTCCGGTGTGGCGTATTCCGGGTGGCTGCCGACATCCAGGTACAGCCGCGCACCGTTGGACAGGAACACGTTGCTGCTGCGTCCCCAGGTGACGACGCGGCGGAACAGGTATCGCGCGACCTCGTCGGGTGAGAGCCGGCGTTGCCCTCGGAAGGTGCACGTGACGCCATACTCGTTCTCTAACCCGAAGATGCGGCGATCCATAAAACGACTCTAGTCCTCTGATTGCTCCGACGGGGTATCTGTTATGTCTCGATCTGTTGTGTCTTCATCCCCCGTACCCTGCACGTCCGGCTGCGTCCGGTGCAGCAGCGACTCCAGCTGGCTGCCCCGGAGACGACGGAAGGTGCGGCGCGGGCGGCTACGATCCAGAACGGCGACTTCCAGCTGCGAGGTCGCGATCTCCCGCACGTCGCCCCCGTTCTCCCGGCCGAGCGCGTCCACGGCCAGCCGAAGCGAATCCTCGAGGGTGGCCGAGCGCTGGAAGTTCTCCCGGACGTAGGTGGAGACCTGGTCGGACGGGCCACCCATCACGCTGAAGCCGTCTTGCGAGAACACCGATCCATCGAAGACGATCCGGTAGATCTCGTCGCTGCTCTCGTCGGCACCGAGCTCCGCCACGACCAGCTCGACCTCATAGGCCTTCGGATCCTGGGTGAAGATGGTCCCCAGCGTCTGGGCATAGACGTTGGCCAGCGCGCGACCGGAGACGTCGACCCGGTCGAAGGAATACCCGCGCAGATCGGCGAGCCGCACGCCGGCCTGGCGAAGCACCTCGAATTCGTTGTACTTGCCCACCGCGGCGAAGGCGATCCGGTCATAGATCTCACTGATCTTGTGCAGCGAGGGCGAGGGATTCTCCGCGACGAAGAGGATCCCCCCTTCGTATTGCAGAACGACGACCGAGCGCGACCGGGCGATTCCCTTGCGGGCATAGTCCGCCCGGTCCTTCATGATCTGTTCGGGCGAAACGTATCCGAACTGCATCGACACCGGTGGTGATCCTCTCCGAGGCGGGTTGGGTCAGGTCAGGGTCAGTCAACGACGGGTGGGTATCCGGGCCGGTCAGCTCAGCGGCGCCTGCGGACCGTCCGGACGGTCGCCACGGGCGGACACCACCCGGTCGACCAGTGGGGCGATCGACTCGTTCGAGTAACGTTCGAAGCCGTTCTCGTCGACCACGGTGATGATCGGGAAGATCTTGCGATACATGTCCGGCCCGCCGGTCGCGGAGTCGTCCTCCGCGGCGTCATAGAGCGCCTGAATACAGGCCACCACGGCGTCCTCGCTGCTGAAGTCCTCCCGGAACAGCTTCTTCAGCGCGCCCCGGGCGAACAGCGAGCCCGAACCCACCGAGTAGAAGTCATGCTCCTCAGACCGCGCGCCCGTCGGGTCATAGGAGAAGATCTGCCCCCGGCTGTTGCCCGGATCGAACCCGGCGAACAGCGGCACGGCCACCAGACCCTGCATCGCCAGCCCGAGGTTGGCGCGGATCATGTGCGCCAGCCGGTTGGCCTTACCTTCCAGGGAAAGGACCGTTCCCTCGATCTTCTCGTAGTGCTCCAGCTCCAGTTGGAACAGCCGCACCAGCTCCAGGGCGATGCCCATGGTGCCGGCGATGCCGACCGCCGAGTACTCGTCGGCCTGGAAGACCTTCTCCGCGTCCCGCTGCGAGATCAGGTTTCCCGCCGTCGCCCGGCGGTCTCCGGCCATCACGACTCCGCCGGGGAACGTCACTGCCACGATGGTGGTGCCGTGCGGTGCGAGCCCGGAATGGTCCGCGTACTCCGTTGCACCGGCAAGCCGACGCCCCGGCAACATCTCCGGGGCGTACTGGCTCAGAAAGTCGGTGAACGACGATGTCCCGGCTGTCATGAAGGCCGCTGGGAGGCGGCCGAAACCGGAGAGATCCACTTACTCCCCACCCTTCTGCACGAAGGACCTGACGAAGTCCTCGGCGTTCTCTTCCAGCACCTCGTCGATCTCGTCGAGCATCTCGTCGACGTCGTCCGCCAGCTTCTCCTGGCGGTCCTTGACCTCGTCGGCGGCCTCGGCTGCCTGGGCCTCTTCGGACTCGACGTCCTCGTTACGGCGTGGCTGCTTGCGCTGCTGCCCGCCAGCGGTATCACGCGCCATCGTCAACCTCCGATTCGTCGCTACCTAAGACCCTATCCACAGAACACCCGCTTAGACCCCTGGGGACCAGATCATGACACGGAGTTCTTCTTCCGCCATGAGCGAACCCGGCCATGCGAGCCTCGCTGCGCTGCACACCCATCAGAGCACCCATCAGCGCGCGGTCAGCTCGCTGACCAGGTCGGCTGCAGTTTCGCATCGGTCCAGCAACGCGCCCACATGGGTTTTCGTCCCGCGTACCGGGTCCAGCGTCGGTACCCGTTGCAACGCGTCTCGCCCGGGCAGATCGAAGATGACCGAGTCCCAGGACGCCGCCGCGATGGTGTCGGCATATTTGTCCAGGCAACGACCCCGGAAGTACGCCCGGGTGTCGTCCGGTGGATGCTCCACCGCCTGCCGTACCTGCTCATCGGTGAGCAGCCGTTGCATGCGCGAGCGCTCTACCAGCCGGTGATACAGGCCGCGCTCCGGGCGGACATCCGAGTATTGGAGATCGACGAGGTGCAGCTTCGGGCTCGCCCAGTCCAGACCGTCCCGGTCCCGGTACGACTCCAGCAGCGCCAGCTTGGCCACCCAGTCCAACTGGTCGGACAGCGCCATCGGATCATTGCCCAGCGTGGTGACGATCGACTCCCAGCGGTCCAGCACGTCCGCGGTCACCGGGTCCACATCCGTGCCGTACCGGTCCTCCACGAACTTCCGGGCCTGTTCGGCATACTCGGCCTGCAGCTGAACCGCCGTCAGCCGACGGCCGTCGGTCAGCTCCACCTGGTGTTGCAGGCTCGGGTCGTGGGAGACGTCATGCAGAGCGCCGACCGGACGTTCGACCGAGAAGTCCCAGCCCAGGAAGCCCTCCTCGATCATGGCCAGGACCAGCGAGGTGCTCCCCAGCTTGACGTACGTGGAGATCTCGGACAGGTTCGCGTCCCCGACGATCACGTGGAGCCGACGGTGTTTCTCCGGATCCGCGTGCGGCTCGTCCCGGGTATTGATGATCGGACGCTTCAGCGTCGTCTCCAGCCCTACCTCGACCTCGAAGTAGTCGGCACGCTGCGAAAGCTGGAAGCCGTCCCGGCCGCCGTCCTGCCCGATGCCGACCCGGCCCGAGCCGCACACCACCGGCCGCGAGACGAAGAACGGCACCAGGTAGCGGACGATGTCCGCGAACGGCGTCGCCCGGTTCATCAGGTAGTTCTCGTGGCAGCCGTAGGAGGCGCCTTTGTTGTCCACGTTGTTCTTGTACAGCTGAATGGGCGACGCGCCGGGCAGGCCGGACGCGAACCGGGCGGCCTCGGCCATGATCCGCTCGCCCGCCTTGTCCCAGATCACCGCGTCCAGCGGATTGGTCACCTCGGGCGAGGAGTACTCCGGGTGCGCGTGGTCGACGTACAGCCGCGCCCCGTTCGTCAGGATGACGTTGGCCAGGCCGATCTCCTCGTCGGTGAGCTGGCTCGGGTCGGCCCCGGTGCGGGAGAGTTCGAACCCGCGCGCGTCCCGGAGCGGGTTCTCCTCCTCGAAGTCCCAGCGGGCCCGCCGGGCGCGGGCACGCTGTCCCGCGTAGGCGTTGACCACCTGCGACGAGGTCAGCATGGAGTTGGCGGCTGGGTTGCTGGGCACCGAGATGCCGTACTCGGTCTCGATGCCCATGATGCGACGTGCGCTCATGGATCGAGCCTACGTGAGAGTTCGTGATTCACGGTCATCTCCGGTACCCATGCGGGCTACCCGGCACACATACGTGACCCCGCACCCACAGCGTTCACAGACCAACCGGAGCGGGCTCCGGATACTCCACCCCGAGCTGGGTCAACGCCTCATCCAGAACCCGCATGACCTCGACCGTGTCGTTCAACGGCATCTCCGCACATTCGGTACGGCCCTCCCGCACCGCCTGCGCGACCGCCCGGAGCATCGGGACGTAACCGCGGCCCTCCGGGGTGTGATCGAACGCCTCCCTGCGTTCCACACCGCGTTCCGGCGCATCCACATGCACGACCTGCGCCGGGTGATGAAACCGGGGAGCGATCTCCAGCCGTCCGAGGGTGCCGACGATGCTCGCCGCGCCCGCGATGGGCGCGGTCAGTGTGGCCTCGAGATGCGCTCGCGGGCCGCCGGGCCAGCTCAGCAGCAGCCCGGCTTCGGCGTCGACACCGAGCTCTGTCAACGTTCCCACCGCCGACACCTGTGCCGGAGCACCCAGCACCATCTGCGCGAACGCCACCGGATAGACGCCCACGTCGAGCAGCGCCCCGCCGCCCAACGCGGGGTTCCACAGTCGGTGCGCCGGATCCACCGGCGCCGCGAAACCGAGTTCTGCCGTGATCGAGCGGACCTCACCGATCACGCCCTCCGCGATCATTCTCCGCGCGCGGACGATCAGTGGGTTGAACCGCGTCCACATCGCCTCCATGCAGAACACACCGCGTGCGCGGGCCAGCTCCACCAGCGCCTCGGTCTCCGCCAGCGAATGGGTGAACGCCTTCTCGCACAACACCGCCTTCCCGGCCTCCAAGGCCAGCCGGACGGCATACGCGTGCTGGGGATGCGGCGAGGCGACGTACACCACATCCACCCCGTCGTCGTTGACCAGATCCTTGACCGAGTCGTACGCCCGCTCCACTCCGAACTCGTCGGCGAAGGCGCGTGCTCGGTCCGCATCCCGGGAGCTGACCGCGGCCAGCCGCGTGTTCTCCAGAAGCCGCAGGTCACCGGCGACCGTTCGGGCGATGCCCCCGGTCGCGACGATGCCCCATCCGATGATCTGTTCATCCCGCTGTGTCATGGCGGTCACCCTAGCGGGCGAGTGAGAACAGGCTGTGCTCGACACGGTCCAGGCCCAGCCGGACCGCACCGAGCGCCACGGACTCGTCGCCGAGTGTCGACATCCGCAGTTCCGGGAGGCGCAGGCAGTGCGGTCGCATGTGCTCGGCCAGCAGGTCGGTCAGAGTCTCCCCGGCCGCCGCGATGCCGCCACCGATCACCAGGCAGCGTGGGTTGAGCGCCAGCACCAGGGCGGTCAGCCCCGGAGCGAGCGCCGCGGCGAACGCGTCCATCTCGCGCCGGGCGTCGTCGTCGCCGGCCACCGCCCGGGACAACATGCTGACGGCGGAGTCCCCGGCCGGGGTACCGCCCGCACCGGTGAAACTCAGCGTCTGTTCGCTGGCCTTGGTCCACCCGAGCTCCGGGAGCCAACCGATCTCTCCCGCCGCACCGTCGGCGCCACGGTAGAGCGAACCGTCGATCAGGATGGCGGCGCTGTACCGGCGCCCGGTCAACACCCAGACGACGTGGTCGACGTCGGTGGCGGCGCCGCGCCAATGCTCGGCGACCGCGGACAGGTTCGTGTCGTTCTCGACCGTGATCGGCGCCGGGATCCGGTCGGCGAGCGCGTCACCCAGGGTGTCGGCCAGTTCGTCGGCCAGCGGGAAGTCCGACCATTCTGGGAGCACGTGGCACAGGCTGACGTGGCTCCCCCGCTCCACCAGTCCGGGGGTGCCGACCGTGGCCGCCCACACCTTCGCGAGGTCGATGCCGGCCTGTGCGGCGCACTCGCGAGCGGCGGCGCCGATCGCGCGCAGCCGCTCCCGTCGGCCGGCGTCCCGGTCCACCGCCGCCGCGGACTTCGCCTGCGTGGTGCCGTGCAGGTCGGCGAGGATGGCGGACACCCGATGTCCGCCGACCTGGAGGCCGAGCACGTATCCCGCTTCCGGGCAGAACCGGAACGTGCGGGCCGGCCGCCCGACCGGCCGGACGTCGTCGTCGCGCGGCACCTCGGCCACCAGGTTCCGCGCCGCCAGTTGTTCGACCGCCGCCTCCGCGGTCTTGCGCGCCAGCCCTGTCGCCTGCACGATCTGGGTCAGCGTCATCGGACCGGCCCGGTACAGCCGGCGCAGCGTATTGGTGGCGTTGATCTGCCGCATGTACGCCGGATCGGCGCCGCGAGGCGCATCTTCCTCCACCCAGACCTCCTTCCGCTCCGGCGCCAACCCGAGCTGGCACCGCACCGCTGGCGATGATGCCATGTCCGGCACCTGGACGAGCAGCTCTTGACAAATATTTTAGATACTCTCAAAAATATCTCTCCAATGGATACACACGCCAGCGACGCCCGACCGCCGATCACCATCGCCGTTGTCGGAGCCGGGAACCGCGGCCGGGCATACGCGCGATGGGCCGCCGCGAGCGGCAAGGCCCGGATCGTGGCCGTGGCCGACCCGGATCCGGCTCGGCAGAAGTCACTCGGGGATGAGGCCGGCGTGCCGGCCGACCGTCTGTTCGACGGTTGGCAGGAGCTCGCCGCCGTGCCCCGGGTGGCCGACGCCGCGGTGATCGCCACCCAAGACACCTTGCATGTGGAGCCGAGCGAGGCACTCGCTCGCGCCGGCTACCACATCCTGCTGGAGAAGCCGATGGCCACCACCGAGCAGGGCGCCCAGAGAATCCTGGCCGCGGTCCGCCAGGCGGGCGTCCGGCTGGCGGTGTGCCACGTACTGCGCTACATGCCGTACACGCAGGCGTTGCGGCGGATCATCGACAGCGGCCAGATCGGCGAGATCGTCAGCGTCGAGCATCTGGAACCGGTCGGCTGGTGGCATCAGGCGCACTCGTACGTGCGCGGAAACTGGCGGCGTGAGGCCGACTCCTCCCCCATGCTGCTGGCCAAGTCGGTGCACGACCTGGACTGGCTGAATCACATGATCGGCCGGCGGCCGGCGCGGGTCGCCTCGTTCGGCAGTCTGCACCATTTCCGCCCCGAGCAGCGGCCGACGGGTGCCGCCGACAACTGCCTCGACTGCCCGATCGAGTCGTCGTGCCCGTATTCGGCGCCGCGTCTGTACCTCTCCTGCCTGGGCGATCCGGCATGGGAAGACTGGCCGTTGTCCACCGTCACCGACGCCCGGACCCCCGCCGGAGTACTGGACGCGCTGCGCACCGGTCCGTACGGGCGCTGCGTCTACGACTGCGACAACGACGTCGTAGACCACCAGGTGGTGTCGATCGAATACGAGGGCGGCGTCACCGCGTCGTTCACCATGACCGCGTTCACGCCGCACATGTTCCGGCAGACCCGGATCTTCGGCACCCACGGCTACCTCGAGGGCGACGGCAAGCAGATCAGCCTGCTCGACTTCCGCACCCGGGACCGGCACGTGATCACCACCACCACCGGCGACGACGCGACGGCGGCCGGTGGCCACGGCGGCGGCGACAAAGCACTCGTGGACGCCTTCGTCGACGCCGTCGCCGCGGGCGGCACGTCGCCGACGCTCGCCTCACCGGAAGACAGCTATGCCTCCCACCGGCTCGTCTGGGCGGCCGAGCGCGCCCGCACCACGGGCTCGGTCGTCGACCTGAGCACCGACCACACCTGAGCACCGACCACACCTGAGGAGTGGAACACGATGGCGACAACACGATCGATCACCGCGGCCGGCCTCGCTGCCGCGGTCACGGCCATCCTGGCCGCATGCACTCCGGGCAGCGACAGCGCCGGGGCCGACGACACCGGCTCCGCGGAGAGCCCTGACACCGTCTCCACCGAGGTGCCGGACGAGGAGGTCACCCTCAAGCTCGCGTTCGTCGACGGCCCGGAGATGGTGGACGAGCTGATCGCAGCGTTCGAGGAGGAGTATCCGCAGGTCACGATCGATCCGCAGTTCACCGAGTTCACTGACTACGTCGCCAGCATCCGGCTGAACATGACCTCGGACACCGCACCGGACATCGCGCAGTTCAACGTCGGCGCCATGTCCGACCTGATCGCCAGCGGCCATCTGCTCGACCTCGATCCGTACAGCGAGGCCTACAGTTGGCCGGAGAAATTCCCGCCGGTCGGGCTGGAACAGCTGACCGCTGACGACAGCGGGAAGGTCTACGGAACCGGGAGTCTGCGGGCCGTGCCTGCAGGCATGTCGCTGACCGGTGTCTTCTACAACAAGGAGCTGGCGGCGGAGGCCGGCATCGAGGTTCCGCCCGCGACGCTGGACGAGTTCGAGCAGGCGCTCGAGACCGCCAAGGAGGCCGGGCAGACCCCGATCAGCATCGGTGCGCTCGACTCCGGCGGCGCGCACATGTGGGCCGCACTGCTCAACTCGATGATGCCGGTCGACGACTACCGAGCCTGGGTCGGCGGCGAGCCCGGCGGCAGTATCACCGGCGACGACGCGCTCGCGGCGACCGAGAAGTTCACCGCATGGGCCGAGCAGGGCTACTTCAACGAATCCGCCAACGGCACCGACCAGGAGGCCTCGACCGCGCAGTTCGTCGACGGCCAGAGCGTCTTCCTGATGAACGGGAACTGGGCTGCGGCACAGGTCGCGAACGAGATGGGCGAGGACGCCGGATTCTTCCTGCTGCCGGGGCTGGAACCGGACTCCCCCGCCGTGGGCTCTGGATTCAGCGTCTCGTACGCGATCTCGGCACAGACCGAGCACCCGGAGGCGGCCGCCGCGTTCCTCGACTTCCTCGCCTCCGAGCAGGCGGCGGAGATCGAGAGCCAAGGTGGGTTCCTGCCGCCGAACGTCGACGCCGCCCCGGCCGCGGACGGCGTGCTGGGTGACCTGAACACCGAGTTCGCCCGCGTCGTCGAGGCGGACGGGCTCAACGTCTTCCCGGACTTCTCCGCCCCGGCGACGTATGACGCGATGTCCTCCGGCGTGCAGGAGCTGATCGCCGGGCGGACCGAGCCGGCGGCGTTTCTGGAGGAACTGCAGGGCATCCGCGACGAGCATCACGCGGAGTAGCCACACGTGTCCGCGCTCACCCGCCAGGCAGGCGAGACACCGACCCCGGCCGTCGGCCGCGCACAGCGACGTGCGGGCGACAGCCGGGGAGGGCTCGGCCGGTTCAAGGGCTACCTCTGGGTCCTGCCCGCGCTGGCCTTCTATCTCGCCTTCGCCGTCCTGCCCGCCTTCCATACCGCCTATCTGTCCTTGTTCGACTGGGACGGCGTCACGCTCGCCACCTTCGTCGGGCTGGAGAACTACTCCGAGGTCTTCGCCAACTCGCGCTACCGCAACGCGGTGGGGCACGCGCTGCTGCTCATCGCCTTCTTCTCCTGGCTTCCGATCCTCATCGGGCTCCTGATGGTCGGCCTGCTGTCGCGGCACCGGCGTCGCGGCATGACCGTCTACCGGGTGCTGTTCTTCCTGCCGCAGATCGTGCCGCTGGTGGCCGTCGGTATCACCTGGCGGTGGATGTACGGCGACGACGGTGTCGTCAACCAGGCGCTGCGCGCCGTCGGTCTGGGCGGGGTCACCCGGGCCTGGCTCGGTGACTTCGATCTGGCCCTGCCCGCGGTCGGCCTGGTGGGCACGTGGGCCATGAGCGGGCTGTGCATGATGCTGTTCCTGTCCGGCGTCCAGAAGGTCGACACCAGCCTGTACGAGGCAGTGCGCCTGGACGGGGCCGGCGCGGTGCGCGAGTTCGTCACCGTCACGCTGCCGGCACTGCGCGGCGAGATCGCCGTCGCCATGACGGTCACCACCGTCGCGGCGCTGGCCAGCTTCGACATCGTGTACGTCACCACCGGCGGCGGGCCGGGAACGCAGACCACGGTGCCGGGCCTGCTCGTCTACCGGCTCGCCTTCTCCGAGGGCAAGGTGGGACTGGCCTCGGCGATCGCCGTCGTCCTGTCCTGTCTGATCCTCGTCATCGTCTTCATGATCAACCGGTTGTCCAGGACGGAGCCATGAGACTACGGCAGAGTGAGCGCTGGGCCGGCTACCTGATCCTGACCCTGCTGGCCGTCGGGATCATCGTGCCGTTCCTGAGCATCTTCTTCGCGTCGATGCAGCCGTCCGGCAGCACCGTGACCGGCCTGGCCTGGCCGGATGAATGGAGCCTGGACAACTACCGCGAGGCGTGGTCCGTAGCGGGTTTCTCCGGCTTGATCCGGAACAGCCTGATCATCTGCCTCGGCGTGGTGCCGGCGACACTCCTGCTGGCCACCCTTGCCGGGTACGCGCTGGGCACGATGCGGCTGCCGGGCGGGAACGCGGTGTTCATGTTCTTCGTCGCCGGGCTCACCATCCCGGTCGAGCTGATCGTCGTCCCGCTGTACTACAACCTGGATACGGTCGGCCTGGTGAACACATACTGGGCGGTGATCCTGGTGGAGATCGCCCTGTTCATGCCGTTCGGTGTCTTCTGGATGCGCACCCATTTCCGGTCGACACCGGCTGAGCTGATGGAGGCCGCCCGGGTGGATGGCGCGTCGTCGGGCGTGATCCTGCGTCGCATCCTGCTACCGCTTGCCCGCCCGTCGCTGATGACACTGGCGGTGCTGGTGTTCATGTGGTCCTGGAATCAGTTCCTGCTGGTTCTGATCCTCATCCAGGATCCGGACCGACGCACCGCACCAGCCGGACTGGGCTACTTCGTGGGACAACACACCACGAACATCCCGGTGCTGTCCGCCGGCACGGTGATCGTCATCCTGCCGATCTTGATCCTCTACCTGGTCTTCCAGCGCAGTTTCATCGCAGGGCTGCTGCAGGGTGCGCTCAAGGGCTGAACCCCTGCGGCGGCGCTGAGCCGCGAGACCAGGCCCGGACCCCCTGGATCGGGCGCGGGAAGCCGAAGCCGCCCGGTACCGGCTCAGCCAGGTCGTGCTGCCGCGGCTGAACCCCGGCATCGTCTTCGTACCACGACGCATGGAGACGACTTTGGGGCGCAATGACCCACCAAAGTCGTCTTCATGGCTTGTATGCACGCCAGCGTCCGCGAACGTGTGCAGGGCAGGTGTGTGGCACCTTGGGCCATACGACACCGTGCGGCGCCCTTGGAGTATGTGTCCAAGGACGCCGCACGGTTGACGATGGATGTACGACCGACCTCACGTACCCGGATGATCCGGGACCGGTTTACAGGTACTGGCCGGTGTTGGCGACCGTATCGATGGAACGGCCGGCCTCGCCTCCGGTCTTGCCGGAGATGAGGGTCCGGATGAACACGATCCGCTCGCCCTTCTTACCGGAGATCCGCGCCCAGTCGTCCGGGTTGGTGGTGTTCGGCAAGTCCTCGTTCTCCTTGAACTCGTCGAAGCAGGCGTTCAGCAGGTGCTGGACCCGCAAGCCCTTCGCGCCCATCTCCAACGCGTCCTTGATGGCCATCTTCTTCGCCCGGTCGACGATGTTCTGGATCATCGCGCCGGAGTTGAAGTCCTTGAAGAACAGCACTTCCTTGTCACCGTTGGCGTAGGTGACCTCCAGGAAGCGGTTCTCCTCGGTCTCGGAGTACATCCGCTCCACCGACCGCTGGATCATCGCGTCCACGGTCGCCGCCGGGTCGCCGCCGTGTTCGGCGAGGTCGTCCGGGTGCAGCGGCAGGGTTGTGGTCAGGTACTTGCTGAAGATGTCCTTCGCCGACTCGGCGTCCGGCCGCTCGATCTTGATCTTCACGTCCAGTCGCCCGGGCCGCAGGATCGCCGGATCGATCATGTCCTCGCGGTTGGAGGCACCGATGACGATGACGTTCTGCAGGCTCTCCACACCGTCGATCTCCGACAGCAGCTGCGGGACGATGGTGTTCTCCACGTCCGAGGAGACGCCCGAACCGCGGGTACGGAACAGCGAGTCCATCTCGTCGAAGAAGACGATCACCGGGGTGCCCTCGCTGGCCTTCTCCCGTGCCCGCTGGAACACCAGGCGGATGTGCCGTTCCGTCTCGCCGACGTACTTGTTCAGCAGCTCGGGGCCCTTGATGTTCAGGAAGTAGGACTTGCCCTCGGACTTTCCGAGCTTCCGAGCGACCTCCTTGGCCAGCGAGTTCGCCACCGCCTTGGCAATCAGCGTCTTCCCGCAACCAGGAGGACCGTAGAGCAGCACGCCCTTCGGCGCCCGCAGCTCGTGCTCCTTGAACAGGTCGGCGTGCAGATACGGAAGCTCGACCGCGTCCTTGATCTGATCGATCTGACCGCTCAGGCCACCGATGTCGTGGTAGTCGATGTCCGGAACCTCTTCGAGGATCAGCTCCTCGACCTCGCTCTTCGGGATCCGCTCGTAAATGAATCCGGCGCGCGGCTCCAGCAGTACCGAGTCGCCCGATCGCAGCCCAGTGTCCTGCAACGACGACGCGATGCGAACCACGCGCTCCTCATCGGTGTGCCCGATGACGAGGGCGCGTTCGCCGTCGGCGAGCAGCTCCTTGAGCATCACGACTTCGCCCACGCGCTCGTATTCCAAGGCGCGCACCACGTTGAGCGCCTCGTTGAGCATGACCTCCTGTCCGGGGCGGAGGGCCTCGACGTCGACCTCGGGACTGACCGCCACTCGCAGCTTGCGTCCGCCCGTGAAAACGTCGACCGTGCCGTCGTCGTGTCGTGCCAGGTAAGTGCCGAATCCGGAGGGCGGCTGCGCCAGCCGGTCGATCTCCTCCTTCAGCGCCACAATCTGGTCGCGAGCTTCGCGCAACGTTGCTGCGAGCCGTTCATTCTGTGCCGTGACCGAAGCCAGCCTCGCCTCAAGAAAGGCCACCTCACCAGCGAGCTCGGAAGGCTCTCGCCCCGATCCTCGACGCATGTGCTCGAAGCCGTCATCCTGCGTTGCCACGGTCGCACCTCCTCGTCGGGTGTCGCTCTTTACAAGACCCTACCTTCGCTTACCCCGATCTCGCCGCTTAGACATCGATCGTGACGAGATGTTGACGGGGGATGATCACGCCTCCGCGCTCGGCGCTGGGCGACGACGACGTGGCGGCGCGGTCACTCCGGGCGCCAACCGGCGTGTCGTCACCAGGAATCCCGTGTGCCCCACCATCCGGTGGCTCGGCCGCACGGCTAGACCCTCGACGTGCCATGTGCGCAGCATCGTCTCCCAGCTGGACGGCTCGGTGTAGCCGCCGTGATCACGGATCTTCTCCACCACCTTGGACAGTTGTGTCGTCGTCGCCACGTAACAACACAGCACCCCACCCGGCACGATCACCGGCGTCAGCGCCTCGATGCAGTCCCAGGGTGCCAACATGTCCAAGATCACCCGGTCGGCCGCGTCGTCGTCCAGTTCCTCCACCAGATCGCCGACGGTGAGCCGCCACGTGTCCGGCACGTCACCCAGAAAGGTGCGGACGTTCTCGGTAGCGATCTCGGCGAAGTCCGCGCGCCGCTCGTACGAGTGCAGCGAGCCCTCCGGGCCGACCGCCCGCAGCAGGGACATGCTCAGCGCCCCGGAGCCGGCGCCCGCTTCGATCACCCGCGCGCCCGGGAAGATGTCCGCCATGGCGATGATCTGGGCGGCATCCTTGGGGTAGATGACCGTCGCACCCCGTTTCATCGACAACACGTAGTCATTGAGCAGCGGCCGCAGCGCCAGGTACGCGGTGCCTCCGGTCGAGATCACCACGCTTCCCTCCGGCTGCCCGATCAGCGCGTCATGTTCGAACGACCCCTTGTGGGTGTGGAACTCCTTGCCGGCCCGCAGCGTGATCGTGTGGTGGCGTCCCTTGGGGTCGGTGAGCTGGACCTGGTCTCCTTCATTGAACGGCCCTGTCCGTCGCGCCGTCTCGGTGATAGCCATGCTCAGCAGGCTATCGTCGGCCTGCGACAGCGATGCAGGCCCACCGGCAGCCCGGCGGGTCAGCGCGCGGACAACGCGGAGTCGACGTCCGCGGACACCAGCACCCCGTAGACCCGGCCGGTCTCGTCCAGCACCAGGTACTCCGACGACGGGCGCCGCCGCATCGCCCGCAGCAGATCCTCGCCACTCACCCCGGGGCCCAACACCATGCCGTCTTGCAGCGACTTCGCCATGTTCGAGATCGGGACCCACGGCCGTCGCTCCTCCGGCAGTGCCGCCAGCGCCGACTCGTTCACCACCGCGATCGGGCGGCCCGCCGCGTCCACCAGGATCATCGACGTGGCCCCCGCCTCGCGGGCCTGCCGCAACGCCTCGGACACGGGCAGATCAGCCGAGACACTCACCGCCGGCCGGGCCAGCCGGGATGTGTTCAGCTCCGGCAGCCGGGCACGCATCCGGGCGACCGTCAGCGCCTGTGTCGCCCCGTTCCACAGCAGCAGCGCCACCAGCGCCGCCCAGAGGATGCCGAAGAGCGTCGGCCGGCCGCCCGCGAGCAGGAACGGAACCCCGATGACGGCGACGGCGAGGACCTGACCGGCACGGGCGGCGACCACGGTGCCCCGATTCTCGTCCCCGGTGATCCGCCACACCACCGCGCGGAGCATGTGTCCGCCGTCCAGCGGCAACGCGGGCAGCAGGTTGAACGCGCCCACGATGACGTTCGCCGAAGCCAGCACCAGCAGCAGGTACTCGGGGATGTCGGCGTCCACGGGCAGCGCCGCCAGGTAGGCCGCACCGCCGATCGCCAACGACACCAACGGGCCCGCCGCGGACACCAGCAGATCCCGGCCCGGCGTCGGGGACTCGCGCTCGATCTCCGTGTGCCCGCCCAGGAAATGCAAGGTGATCCCGCGGACGGCGATCCCCAGCCGGATCGACGTGACGGCATGACTGACCTCGTGCAGGAACACGGACGCGTAGAGCAGCACCGCGAAGGCGAAGGTGATCGCGTACGTCCCGGCGCCCAGATCGGGAAAGCTGCGCGCGACGATCGGCTCGAATCCGATGGTGATGACGGCCGCGACGATGAACCACGTCGGGCTGACGTAGACCGGCACCCCGAAGACTCTGCCCAACCGGATGCTGCCCCGGCCTCCGAAACCCATGCCCCCAGACTACGGTGGCACCGGCGCCGACGGTGCGCCGCGCATGTCAGTGCGGTCGTCTAGGCTTTCCCGACATGGACACCTCGGTAGCAGCCGCAGCGGCAGACGTGGCAGCGGGCGAGACGGCGCAGGAGCAGCAGGCAGACCAGCCCGCGCCGGTCAAGAGCCTGTCGCCGTCGCGCGCCGCGGACTTCATGACGTGTCCGCTGCTGTACCGGTTCCGCACCATCGACCGGCTCCCCGAGCCGCCCAGTCCAGAGGCGACGCGCGGCACGGTCGTGCACGGTGTTCTGGAGCGCCTGTTCGATCTGCCGGCCGAGGAGCGTACGGCCGAAGAGGCGGTCCGGATGGTCCGCCCGGAGTGGGACCGGTTACTCGCCGAGGAGCCGGACGCCGCGTCCCTGTTCGACTCCGACGATGACGGCAGCGCCCTCCAGGAGTGGCTGACCAGCGCGGAGGCACTTGTTCAGCGATACTTCACGCTCGAAGACCCGCGGCGGCTCGAACCTGCCGAGCGCGAGCTGTACGTGGAGACGACACTGGAGTCCGGGCTACGACTGCGCGGCTACATCGACCGGGTCGATCGTGCGCCGGCCACCGGAGAGATCCGCGTGGTCGACTACAAGACGGGCAAGGCCCCGCGCGCCGGGTTCGAGCAGCGCGCCATGTTCCAGATGCGCTTCTACGCGCTCGTGCTCTGGCGGTTGCACGGTTCGGTTCCGCGTCTCCTACAACTGGTCTATCTCGGCAGCGGTGAGGTACTCCGGTACGAGCCGGACGAGGCCGACCTGCGCGCGACGGAGCGCAAGCTCGCCGCGCTCTGGAGCGCCATCGAACGCGCCACGGAGCGTAAGGATTGGCGGCCGAGTCCGAGCAAGCTCTGCGACTGGTGTGCGCACCAGGCCCTGTGTCCGTCGTACGGAGGTACTCCCCCGCCTGTGCCGGACACGCCGGTGGTGCCGGACGCGGAGGCGGACGCTCCGTCGCCGCGGACCTCCGGCGCCGACCTGTAGGCCAGTCCGGCGGGAGGGGTGAATTCCCGGCCCCGCCCGCGGCGAAGTCGTCGCAGGGCTCCTCCCTCGCCGATGCCCGAGCCTACCCAGGCCGGGAATTCACCCCTCCCGCCTCGTCCCGTCGATCGGGCCGACCAGGTCCATCACGTAGCGCGCGGGAACGCGCCGGATCATCCTCGGGTCGGAGGGAGCACTTCGCCATGGAGTAGGACGGTCGGCGTGGTGCGTCCGTTTACCGTTGGGTGTATGAGCGACGCCGTCGATCACCAGCCACGAGTCAAACCCGTGGTCTTCGACGGAGCACTCGTGGTGCTGCTGATCGCGCTCGGCGTCGTCTCGATGGTGCTGTACGCGGACCTGTCCGACACCTACCGCGATCCGGACCTGATCGGCGCGGTGCTGACGGTGCTCAACGTGTCGCCGCTGCTGTTCCGCCGGACGCACCCGGCGTTCGCCGGCCTCCTCGTCGCCGGCACGACCACGGGATACCTGCTCTGGGACTATGCGTCGATGTCGGTCACCGTCGCCATGCTGGTCGCGGTCTACAGCGCGGGGGCCTACGCTCGCCTGGACCGTGGCCTGGCCGTGGTCGTCGCGCATCTCGCCGTCACCGTCACGTACGTCGCTCAACACTCCGAGGACTTCGGCCCGCGCAGCGCGGCCGCACTGAACCTGACCTTCGCCGCGTTCGGATACGCCGGGCTGTGGGCGTTCGGCCGGGCGATGCAGCGACGCCGGCGATACACCTCGGAGCTGGAGGATCGCGCATACCGTCTGGAACGTACCCGGGACGCCGAGGTCCGCGTGGCGCTCGCCGAGGAGCGTTCCCGGATCGCTCGTGAGCTGCACGACGTCGTCGCACATCACGTATCGGTCATGACCGTCCAGGCAGCCGGAGCGCGGCGTGCGATGCAGCGGGATCCTCAGCGCAGCGGAGACGCGCTGCAGTCGATCGAGGACACCGGCCGCGCGGCGCTGGCCGAGATGCGGCGGATCGTCGACCTGTTGCGCAGTCCGGATCGCAGTGGACGGCTCGAGCCCGCCGGTTCGCATCGGGGTCCACAGCCGGGCGTCGGAGATCTGGAGACTCTCGTCGAGCAGATGCGAGCCGCCGGTGTGTCCGTCGATCTGACGGTCGAGCCCGGATGCGCTGACCTGCCGGCGGGCGTGGACGTCACGATCTTTCGGATCGTCCAGGAGGCGCTGACCAATACGTTGAAACATGCCGGGCCGTCGTCGGCCGAGGTCAGGCTGGCCAGGGACGGTGACGCGATCACCGTCGCCGTCTGCGACGACGGGCGCGGCATCGCGGCCGAGCTGGACGGGCACCAGCCCGGCCTGGGGCTCGTCGGCCTCCGTGAGCGGGTCACGCTCTATGGTGGCAAACTGGCGGTCGGACCTCGCCGCGGTGGCGGTTACCAGGTCCGGGCTTGGATACCAGTGGACTACTCAGAACATTCGGCGGTGCCATCATGACGCTCACCCCACCCGTCAGGGTGCTGCTCGTCGACGATCAGCCGCTGCTGCGCACGGGCTTCCGGATGATCCTCGAGGCCGAGTCGGACATCGCCGTCGTGGGCGAATCGGGCGATGGTGAGGCCGCCGTCGCGGATACCCGCGCTTTGCAGCCCGACGTCGTCCTGATGGACATCCGCATGCCGAGGATGGACGGGGTCGAGGCGACCCGTGCGATCACGGGCGCCGCACGTGAACGACCGCCGCGCGTGCTGGTGCTCACGACGTTCGACCTCGACGAGTACGTCGTCGAGGCGTTGCGCGCCGGCGCCAGCGGGTTTCTGCTCAAGGACGTGCCCGCGGACCAATTGGTGGAGGCGATCCGTACGGTTTCGCGTGGCGACTCCGTGGTGGCGCCGAGCGTGACGCGCCGGCTGCTGGACATGTTCGCGAACCGGCTGCCGGCCAGCGACGTGCCGACGCCGGCCAGCCTGAACCACCTGACGGCCCGTGAGCGTGAGGTACTCACCATGGTGGCCAGAGGTCTCTCCAACGCCGAGATCGCGGCCGAGCTGGTGGTGTCCGAGACCACGGTGAAGACCCACGTCGGGAATCTCCTCACCAAGCTCGGCGTCCGGGACCGGGTCCAGGCGGCCATCTACGCATACGAGAGTGGGCTGGTCACCCCCGGCGCTCTGTAAATTAACGGTCCATTGGTCTGGTAATGACGGAATCAAGGCGGTAGGCTCGCCGAAACATGAGGTCACAGTGCAGACCAATGGTTCGGAGGTGTCCACTGCCATGACCGCGACCGATACCGGCGCGACCGACGCCGGACTGACCGACCCGTACCCGCTCGCCGACGCGGCCGTCGAGGCGTTCGAGCGCGATGGCTACGTGCGGCTGGCCAACGTCGTCGACCCTAACCTGCTGACCGAACGCGAGCCGGAGATCACCAGCAAGGTCCTCGAGCTCAATACGGTCCATGCGCCGATGGACGAGCGATCCACCACCCAGAAGGCGTTCCTGCAGGTCGGAAACCTGTGGCGGCACAGCCAGGCAGCGCGGGACCTAGTGTTCTCCCCCCGCCTGGCGCGCATCGCCGCCGAATTGCTGCAGGTGGACGGCGTCCGGCTCTACGCCGACCAAGCGCTCTACAAGGAACCGTCGGGAGGCATCACCCCGTGGCACGCGGACCAGTATTACTGGCCGCTGTCATCCGATCGCACCTGCACGGTCTGGATCCCGCTGCAGGATACGCCGGTGGAGATGGGGCCGCTGTCGTTCGCGGCCGGCAGTCATCGGTTCGAGTTCGGCCGGGACATGAAGATCAGCGACGAGTCGGAGCGAGCGCTCCAAGAGGCGCTGCAACGGGAGCGGTTCGAGGTCGATGAGGCTCCGTATCGGCTCGGGGATGTCAGCTTCCACCTGGGGTGGACGTTCCACCGCGCCGGGCGCAACGTCGGCACCGAACCCCGGCGCGTGATGACGGTCATCTACATGGACGCGAACATACGCGTAGGACCACTGGTCCGGCCGGAGCAGCAGAACGACCTCGACATCCTCATGCCCGGCGCCACCCTCGGCGAGATCCCCGACACCCCCTCCAACCCCATCCTCTACTCCGCCTAAATGATCATGTGAAGTGGGTTTTCTCCAGCACTACCATGCCTGCAGACCTGGTAGTGCACGAAGAAACCTACTTCACATGATCATTTAGGGCCGGGTGGGCGGTCGGTCAGTAGGACTGGGTGCCGACGGCTTTGCGGAAGGAGGCCGTGAGGAACGCCCGGAAGTTGTACTTGTTGGTGATGTTGCCGCTTGACCGCCCGATCCGCCGCAGCACCTGGGTGGAGTGACGTTCGGTCTCGGGGCCGTAGTCGCCGTCCAGCGCAGTGCCGAGTCCCCACACAACTCGGCAGCACCCTTGGACGATGTAGGTCTGCGACGTGGACCCGGTGCTGTAGTAGCAATCGGTCGTGGAACCGTAGATCGCGTTGTCGGCGTGGATGTGATTGTGATGGGTGCTGTTGTCCGCGTAGGTGATCACGTGCCGGAACCGGCGCGCGAAACTGGCCGCCGCTCCCCAGTAGCGCCTGCGATACAAAGCCGCATTCGACCCACCGTGCCATACGTCATAGCGCATGCTGATCGTATGCGTGGTGCCGCTACTGTTCTTGTAGACAATCTTTCCGATGTCGAATGCCCGGCCCGATCCATGCATTCCGGGCTTGTCGACGTAGGCGCCATAGGAATAGATCCGTGACGGCCAGCCCCAACTGTCCGGCGCATTGTTATAGATGAAATTCTTCCAAGAACTCAACTGGTTGTAGAACGTGTCGTTGAAGGTGAAGCTGTTCGGGTTGCCGCTGGGCTCGTAGTACAGCTTGCAACCGGTTGTACCAAGATAGTCCCTCGTGATCAACGCCATCGCCGAGACCTCCGACGGCTCAAGGTCCAGCGGCTCGGAGGGTGCGGGTGGCGCGGACGTCCCGCCGGGTGGCGCGGACGGCCCGGCTGCCAGCGCCTGACTGGAATGGATCAGGCCGGCCGCGCCGGCGACACCGGCCGTTCCAGCTAGTAGAAGGTTTCGCCGCGACATGGCGGGGCGGATGAATTCTTCGCTTCCGGACACTGTGGTCTCCTTCCGTCGGCACCTCGGATGAGGATTTGTGAAGTCAACGTAGGAGGCCGAGGTGAACACCACAAGACGCATTCGCGAATAGCCCTCGGAAAATCGCGGGTGGAAACCAATCAGAAACCATGAACAATGCTTCCCGATTCAATACGCGCTCGCTGACCTGGAGATATTGCGTCAACGGCGCTTGCTGTACGGTCTCTGGTCGGTAACTGGTTCTCTCACTGCCCGGCGAGACGCGACATCTATCGTGGTACGAGTGACGGCCTGCCCTCGAGCGTCGCCAGCGCGAGGAGCACAGTGGCTCCGGTGAGTCCCAGGGGGGCGACGGCGGCCGGCAGGCCAGCCGCCGTGACCTTCTCCGGAAGCGAGCCGAGCCGAGTGCGGCGGACGTCAAGCCAGCTCAGCAGCCGGTGTGCGAGTGCCGCGTCGCCCACCGAAGCGGCGGTCAGAGCGTGCAGCGAGACCTGGGGGGTCCATGCGGTCGAGAGATCGGTCCACTCCTCCCCCGGGCGTACACCTCCGTTCGCGACGGTGGTGGCTGCCAGCGCCGCCCGCCATGCGCTCTCCACGTCGTCGGCATGCGGCGCAAACGGCGGCAGCAGGAAGGCCGTCGATGCGTCCCTGCCCCCGTCGCCACTGCTCCGGCGGGTGTAGCCGTGCGGGCCGAACGTCGTACGGATGGCCTCGGCGAGTCGGCGTGCCGCATCGTCGGCACGCTCGGCAAGGCGCGCGTCGCCGACCGGGCCGTCGTCCGTAGTGCCGGTCGCTCCCGCGGCGAGCATGTCTCGCCCGCACCGCAACCCGAGCAGTAGCGGCGCGGCTGAGCCGAGCGTGGCTTCCTCGATGTCCATCTCCCAGAAGTCCTGAGACGCGCGCGGCAATGACGTCTCCGGATGGAGCGCGTCCACGCCCGCCCCGACGGCGGCGCGGACCATACGGGCCAGGCCGCCCGGCACCCGACGCGGAGCGCCGGATCCGGTGCGGGACCAGACCCAGGTGGCCCACAGCGTCCACCCGATGCCGTCGAGCTGGCGACCGCGCCCATCCGGCACGTCACCGGAGCCGTCGGGCAGATACCTCGCCTCCCAGCCGCCGTCGTCCTCCTGCACCGATGCGACGTACTCCAGCTGCCGCCGGGCCTCGCCGTGCCGGCCGCACATCGCCAGCGCCGCGGCGACGAACCCGGTGTCCCGCGGCCACACGTACCGCCAATACGGGCTGCCGGCAGCTACGAAGGCTCCGTTGTCGAAGGTGAGCACCTCGATGTCGATCAGAGCTGCGCGCGCCATGTGCACGTACGGGGTGTCGCGGCCGGGCAAGTCCGCCTCCGCCGACCGGGCCACCGCGCGGTCGACGTCGTCGGCGGTCGGCACGGCGGCACCGGGCAAGGTGCCGCTGGAGGGATCCAGGTAGCCGGTGCCCGGCAGCCGCCGCAGGTCCGAGTGGGGCGGTACGATCAGCGGCGCGCCGTCGTCCCCGACCACCACGCCGTCCGAGTACAGCCGGGTCTCGGGGTTCCACGCCGTACCGCGGGTGCCCAGTTCCTCCGTCACAGCCCTCATTGCTCCTGATGCGCGTAGGCCACGGTGTTGAAGTCGTACCGATCTCCCCGATACAGCGATCGGCCGTGTTCGACCTTCCTACCGTTCTGATCGAAGGCGGTCTGCACGACGTAGAGCCCGGCCGCCCGCTCGGCGACACCGAAGAGTTCGGCGGTCGGCGCGTCGACGTTCATCGCGCTGATGCGCCGCTCGTGCCGGAAGACCCGCACGCCGTACGCGGTGCTCAGCAGCTCGTACAGGGATCCGGTCAGGTCGTGCTCGAGCAGGCCCGGAAAGTACGCCTCGGGCAGCCGGACCCGCTCGATGGACAGCGGAACCTCGTCGGCCAGCCTGATCCTGGTGATCTCGTAGTATGGCGTGCCCGGCTCGATCGACAGGTCGTGTGCGACGACGAAATCGGCCGCCTCGACCTTGGTCTCCACCAACCTCGAACCCGGGGTCCACCCTCGCTCCCGGATCTCCTCGGAGAACGACTTGAGCGCGGGTGCCTTGGTGGAGACGTGTGGCGCCGCCACGAAGGTGCCCACACCCGGCGCGGAGCGCAGCAGCCCCTCGTCCTCCAACATCTTCAACGCGGTGCGAACCGTCACGCGGGACACGCCGAACAGCTCCGCCAGGCTCCGCTCGGAAGGCAAGACGTCTACGGGCTGCCTGCTGGCGATGAACTGCTGGACCAGCAGGTCACGCACCTGACGGGATTTGACCGAAGGTCGAGCCATCGGGCCGGGCACCTCACATGTCTCACATGTCGCGTTCGCACACGGTCAGCAAGAATCTCATACCACTGGTTCAGTCCAGCCCATGGTAGCAGGTCATCGCCGTTGCAACGCGATACCAGTGGTCCGTGTTTGACGGCCCGCGGCCGATCCGCGGCAGCATGGACACAAAGGGGCGCGTGCTGATCACGAGGCCGGGAGTCTCCTCCCAAGGGAGGAAACGTGAGCCGTGGTCATCCGCCGGTCGGATCGTCGAAACCCGCCCTGAACCCGACGGATCCCCCGCGCGCGTGCAATAGCGTGATCGACAGACTCAGCAGATTGCGATGAGGAGCTCCGCTTTGACCACCCACACACATGACCAGCCGGCCGCGGCCACCGCGGTCGAACTGACCAAGATCTACGGATCGGGCGATACCGAGGTCGTCGCTCTCGACCACGTCGACGTCGAGTTCGCCGCCGGCAACTTCACCGCCATCATGGGGCCGTCAGGCTCGGGCAAGTCGACACTCATGCATTGCATGGCCGCACTCGATGCCCCGACGTCCGGCAAGGTCTACATCGGCGACATCGAGCTCAGCTCGCTCAACGACAAGGATCTCACCCGAACCCGGCGGGATCGGCTCGGCTTCATCTTTCAGGCGTTCAACCTGGTGCCGACGCTCAACGCCAAGGAGAACATCACTCTCCCGCTGGACATCGCGGGCAAGGACGTCGATTCCGAGTGGTTCGACACGGTGATCCGCACGGTCGGCCTCAGCGACCGGCTCAAGCACAAGCCCAGTGAGCTCTCCGGTGGCCAGCAGCAGCGCGTGGCATGCGCCCGCGCGCTGGTCAGCAAGCCGGACATCATCTTCGCCGACGAGCCCACCGGTAATCTCGATTCCCGTTCCGGCGCCGAGATCCTCGCCTTCCTGCGCAACTCGGTCCGCGAGCTGGGGCAGACCATCGTCATGGTCACGCACGACCCGGGGGCCGCCGCGTACGCCGACCGCGTCCTGTTCCTCGGTGACGGCCGGATCGTCGACGAGATGGCCGAACCCACCGCGGAGAAGGTGCTGGAGCGGATGAAGAACTTCGACACGATCGGGCAGGTGTCCTGACCCGATGCTGAGAGCAACCCTCAAGAGCCTCGCAGCCCGGAAGCTGCGACTCGGGATGAGTGCGTTCGCGATCGTGATCGGCGTCGCGTTCGTCGTCGGGTCGTACGTCTTCACGGACACCTTGAACCGCACGTTCAACGACATCTTCGGCGATCTCAGCGCCGACGTCGTGGTCCGGCCCGCCACTCCGGAGGGCCAGGAGAGCTGGGCCACGCTCGCCGGCGCCGGATCCTCGGTGACCATCCCCGCGCAGACGGTCGAGGAGATCGGCGCGCTGCCCGAGGTCGCCAGCGCCGACGGCGAGATCGAAAGCTCCAGCCTGTATGTCCTGGACCGCGACGGCGACGTGGTCGGCGTCGCCGGTGCGCCCGGCGTGGCCGTGAACTGGTACGAGGAACCCACCAGCGACGACGAGGACCCGGTCCTGGATCTCGTCGAGGGCCGAGCGCCGGAACGATCCGGGGAGGTCGCCCTCGACGACCAGACCATCGACACGACCGGATACCAGATCGGCGACGAGATCCCGATGGTCACGCTCGGCGATCAGCCGCGGATCACCGCCGAACTGGTGGGTGTCGTCCGGTTCGGGGAGAGCGGCAGCCTCGCCGGTGCCACCCTGGCCGCGTTCGACACCGCTACCGCGCAGGAACTCTTCCTGGACGGTGAGAACGCCTTCAACCGGGTCTCGGTCACGGCCGCCGAAGGGGTCGACGCCGAGTCGCTGCGCGATACCGTCGCCGGCCTGCTTCCGGACAACCTCGAGGCCATGACGGGAGAGGCGGTCGATGACGAGACCGCTTCGGCCGTGGAGGAAGGTCTCGGCTTCTTCAACACGTTCCTGCTGATCTTCGCCGCCATCGCGCTGTTCGTCGGGATCTTCCTCATCCTCAATACGTTCTCGATCCTGGTGGCGCAACGCAGCCAGGAGATGGCACTGTTTCGGGCGCTGGGCGCCAGCCGACGTCAGGTCACCCGGTCGGTCATGCTGGAGGCCGTGGTGGTCGGCCTGGTCGGCGCCACGCTCGGGTTGCTGCTCGGGCTCGCCGTGGCGGTGGGTCTGCAGGCGATCTTCGCCGCCTTCGGCATGGACTTCGGCGGCGGTCTGGTGCTGCAGCCACGCACGGTGATCGTGGCGTACGTCGTCGGCGTCCTGGTGACCATGGTCGCCGCCTTCGTTCCCGCGCGGCGCGCGTCCAAGGTGCCGCCGGTGGCGGCGATGCGCGACGACGTGGTGCTGCCGAGCTCGTCCCGCCGGAACCATGTGCTCTCCGGCGGCGTCCTCGTCGTCGGTGGGGCCGCGGCGATGGCGGCCGGCCTGCTGGACATCGCGCCGTCGGCGGCCGTGTTCGTCGGCCTCGGGATCCTGGCCGTGTTCATCGGGGTGGCGCTGCTCGCACCGGTGATCTCGGTGCCCATCGTCCGCGTGATCGCCGGCTGGTACCCGAAGACGTTCGGCACGGTGGGACGTCTGGCGAAGGAGAACGCGCTGCGGAACCCGCGCCGGACGGCGGCGACCGCCTCCGCTCTGATGATCGGGCTGGCGCTGGTCTCCTCGATCTCCGTCGTCGGCGCGTCGGCGAACAAGAGCATCGACGAAGCGCTCGACCGCGGCATGAACGCCGAGTTCGTGATCGCCAGCGTGTCCGGGCAGCCGTTCTCGCCCGCCATCGCCGACGCCGCGCGTGAGATCGACGGCGTGTCGACGGTGGCGGTGATGCGCGGCTCGTTCGCGGTCATCGACGGCTCGCAGAGTTACCTGAGCGCCGTCGATCCCGATGCGTTCAACGAGGCCAGCGAGCTCACCATGGTGGAGGGCACGATGGACCTCTCCGGTGGCGGCCTGATCGTGGACAGCGACACCGCCGACTCCGAGAATCTCGCCGTCGGCGACACGGTTCCGCTGGACCTTGGCGGAAGTCGCACCGAGCAGCCGGTTGCCGGCGTCTACGACGGCGACCATCCTCTGATGTCCGGGTACGTCACAGGGCTGCAGACGCTCGAGGAGCTGGGCATCACACCGGCGGATTCGACGGTGTACGTCGTCACCGAATCCGGAGCCGATCTGGGCCACGTCCAGGCCGATCTGGAAGAGGCGACGTCCGAACTGCCGATGGTGACCGTGCAGAACCAGGAGGAGTACAAGGCCTCCCAGCGCGACCAGGTCAATCAGCTTCTGTACATCGTGTACGCCCTGCTGGGGCTCGGCATCGTGATCGCCATCCTGGGCATCGTGAACACGCTGGCTCTGTCCGTGATGGAACGCACCCGCGAGGTGGGGCTGCTCCGGGCGGTGGGCCTCAGCAGGCGCCAGCTGCGCACCACGATCCGACTGGAATCGGTCGCGATCGCGGTGCTCGGGGCGGTGCTCGGGATCGGTCTCGGGCTCATCTTCGGGGTCTCGCTGCAGCGCGCGGTCGCCGACGAAGGGCTGGACACGCTCTCCGTGCCGTTCGGGCAGCTGATCACCTTCGTCATACTGGCGGCGCTGGTGGGGATCCTGGCCGCGGCCTGGCCGGCGCGCCGCGCCGCCAAGCTGGACGTGCTGAGAGCGATCAACACCGAATGACGGACTGATGTGGTCGTTACTGGTCGCTGCGTCCGGACTCGGCATCACCGACGGCAAGCAGAAGGTCGTCGACGCCGAGTCCGGCCAGCGTCTCCATGAGGACGAGGCCCGGCCGCGGCTGGATCCCGACCGCGTTCGGCACGCCGATCACACGCATCCCGGCGGCAAGTCCTGACTCGACGCCGGGCGGCGAGTCCTCGATCACCAGGCACTGCTCCGGCTTCACGTCGAGTTCCGCGGCGGCCGCCAGGTAGGGTTCCGGATCCGGCTTTCCCCGGCTCACCTCGTCGCCCGTCACCATGGTGGTGAACCGGCCCGCGGGCAGTTGTCCGACGACCGTCTCGGCCAACTGCCGGTACGACATCGTGACCAGCGCACACGGCACCGCGGCGAGATCGAGCGCGGCGAGCAGTTCGACCGCCCCTGGTCGCCAATCGGCGCCACGCTTCACGCCGTCCAGAACCTGCTCCATCAGCGCATCGCGCACCTGCGCGGCGGTCATAGGCAGATCGGCCTTGCGCCGGATATAGTCTCCTGCGGCAAGCAGGTCGCTGCCTACGAGGGCTAGGCTGTCGGCGTCGGTCCAGGTTCCACCGTACCGGCCCACCAGCTCCTTCTCCGCGGCGATCCAGAGGGGTTCGGTATCGACCAAGGTGCCGTCCATGTCCCAGAGGACCGCGGCTGGGTAAGGCTGTGTCACGCGCTCCATGTTCGCATGTCGGCGATCTGGCCGTAGTCTGGCCCATGACGATACGACGCACACGCGGGGAAGGTCGGCCTAAGTGATTGAACTCGAGAGCGTTCCACAACTGAACGAGCCGGTGCTCATCGCCGCGTTCGAAGGATGGAACGACGCCGGTGAGGCCGCCACGGCGGCCGTCGAGCACCTCGAGCAGGCCTGGCAGGCGGAGACACTCGCCTCTCTCGACCCGGATGACTACTACGACTTTCAGGTCAACCGTCCCGTCGTATCCATCGGCGACGACGGCCGACGCACCCTGCAATGGCCCACGACCCGCATCTCCCTTGCCCAGCATCCGGACCTGAATCGGGACGTCGTGCTGCTCCGTGGCATCGAGCCGAACATGCGCTGGCGTGGCTTCTGCGCGGAGTTGCTCGGTGTCGCGGCCGAGCTCGGCATCGAGCAGGTCGTCACGCTCGGGGCCCTCCTCGCCGACGTTCCGCATACCCGGCCGGTTCCGGTGACGGTGGCCGCCAGCGACCCGGATGCGTCCACCTCGCTCGGCATCGAGCCGTCCCGGTACGAGGGCCCCACCGGCATCGTCGGGGTCTTCCAGGACGCGGCGGCGCGGGCCGAGCTGGACGCGCTCTCGCTGTGGGCGGCCGTCCCGCACTACGTCGGGCAGTCGCCGTGCCCCAAGGCGACCGTGGTGCTGCTGCGCCGCGTGGAAGACATCCTCGAGCTGCCCATCCCGCTGGGCGACCTGCCCGACCAGGCGGAGGCGTGGCAGCACGGAGTCGAGGAGCTCGCCCAGGAGGACTCGGACGTCGCCGAGTACGTGCAGCGCCTGGAGGAGGCTTCGGACACGATCGACCTACCCGAGGCGTCCGGCGAGCACATCGCCCGCGAGTTCGAGCGTTACCTGCGCCGGCGCGGCAACGAAACCTGACCCCCGCGCCCGTCGGCCCGGCGGGCAGGGAGGATCTCCCGTCCTACGCGCTGAAGCCGCGTGGGACGGTGTCGTCGAGTTCGACCGTCTCCGGCCAGGGCGCGTATCCGGCCAGGTGCAGCCAGCGCACCAGCACCTTGCGACGCAGCCGCTGTGCCGCACGCACCACCTCGTTGTGGAACCGGCGGGCGTGCGCGGCGCGACGGCAGGCCAGTCCCAGCTCGTCCAGCGGCTCGGCGAGCCCGGGCTGCTCTTCCTTCAGCTCGGCGACGTCCTCTGGGTCGTCGAGGGCCGCACACAGCACCGCGGTGAGGTCGCTCTCGGCCTGATACCGGGTCTCGTCGTCGACCGTGCGAGCGCGTGACGCGGCGTCGGCGATCACCACCGACGTGGCCGGATCCAGCAGACCCAGGGTCGCCAGCTCAAGTGCCGACGCGGACCGGCGCAGCAGCTCCGCATCGAGGACCGCGCGCGAGGCGTCCACCCGCGCATGCAGCCGATCCAGACGCCCCGCCGTCCACGACAGGTATACGCCGAGCAACAGCAGCACGAGGATGACGACGGGGATCCAGACCACAACGTCAGACCTTATCGGGGCGGTGCGCGGTCGGCCCGATGGGGACCAGCGTCGCGGGAGTGTGCTGCCCACCCTGTTCGTGATGTGCTCGCCCTGCCTCACCCAGTGCGGCGTGACGGACGCGCACGGTGGGACCGTGCGATCGATTGTGTGAAGCTCGGCCGCGCGGACGCCGCCCGGACGCCTCGTGCGGATGGCCGTGTGGGTTCCGGCCGCGTATGGCGGCCGCCTCTCACACGACATCGCCCGCGACGCCACATACCGCCCCAGAACCGGCCCACACTCACACGACCAGCCACACGACGCCCGATAAGCGGCCACTCTTCACACGACCTGGTACACGACCGCGACGTCGACGGTCAGTTCTCACACGACTCGACACACGCCGCTGCATCGACCGGCCGAAACCCCGCACGACGGGCCACACGACACTCGATGAGCGGCCGCTCTTCACACGATCAACCGCACGGTTCAACCGAGCTGGGACGCGGGCCCGCGGCCGTCGCCTGCAAGGCCCCAACTGTGCGGTTGGTCGTGTGAGAGGTGGCCGCTGGGGTGAAGCGGTCAACGGGCTGAGGCGGGTCCCGACGCTATCGTCAGCGCCCGACTACGAGGGGCTGCCTGCCAGGCAGCGGCCTGCCTGTCGGGCAGCGCGTTACCGGCCGGGTTTCCAGAACCGGCGGCTCGCCGGTGTACCGACCGCGAGTACCATTTCGTAGACGGCGAGCACTTCCGTCGTCAGTTCGGACCAGTCGTAGCGTCGCACGCTCACCGACGCCGCCTGCCGGTACCGGTTCCGCCGCTCTGGGTCCGCCAGCAGCGCACACGCCTCCTCCGCCAGCGCCGCCGAGTCCCCCACCGGAACCAGTGCGCCCAGCCGGCCGTCGTCCAGCACCGCCCGGAAGGCCACCAGGTCGCTCGCCAGCACCGGCGCACCGGCTGCCATCGCTTCGACCAGCACGATGCCGAACGACTCGCCCCCGGTGTGCGGCGCGATGTAGAGATCACTGCTGGCCAGCATGGCCGCTTTCTCGTCGTCGCTGATCGCGCCCAGGAAGGTCACGGCATCGCGGTGTTCGGCGGGGATACCGCGACGGATCTCCTCCACCTCGCCCGGGCCGGCCACCAGCAGCCGCACGCCGGGCATCCGGGCATGGATCACCGGCCAGGCCTCGAGCAACACCGGCAGACCCTTGCGCTGCTCGTCGACCCGTCCGAGGAAGCTCAATGTTCCGGTCTCACCTTGCCATTCCGGCCGCGGCGGTACCTGGAACCGGTCCACGTACAAGCCGTTCGGGATCAGCACGGCGTCACCGCCCAGATGCTCCACCACGGTGCGCCGAGCCTCCTCCGAGACGGCGATCCGTGCGCTGAGCTTCTCCAGCGCAGACACCAGGATGCCGTGTGCCGCGGTCATCGCCCGCGACCGGGTGGAGCCCTGATGGAACGTCCCCACCGCCGGAACATCGGCGAGCCAGGTGGCCAGCAGCCCCAAGCTCATCGTCTCCGGCTCGTGGATGTGTACCAGGTCGAACTTGCCGTCCGTCATCCAACGCCGCACCCGGGTCGCCGCGCGGGGACCGAACAGGATGCGCGCCACCGAACCGTTGTACGGCACCGCCACCGGACGTCCCGCCTTGACCACATACGACGGCACCTCGTCCTCGTCACCGCCCGGCGCCAGCACCGACACGCTGTGCCCGCGCGCCATCAACTCCTCGGTGAAGTCCCGGATGTGAAACTGCACGCCCCCCGGCACGCTCCAGGAGTACGGACAGACGATCCCGATGTTCACGGCGCCACAAGCTCGTTCCGTCGCGGATCGTCCGGCTTCAGATCGGCCAGGAACAATCGCTGTGTCATATGCCAGTCCTCCGGGTGCCGGCCGATGCCCTCCTCGAAGGCCTCGGCGACCCGCTGCGTCATGGTGGTGATCCGGTTGGCCCGTTCGTGCGGGACCTCGACCGGCTCGTGGAAATGCAGCACAATGCCGTGGTTGGGTTCCCTGCCCTCGTACGACAGCGTGAGCGGAAGCAAGACGGAGCCGGTGCGCAGCGCGAGCATGGCCGGCCCCGGCGGCATCCGTGCCTCCTCGCCGAAGAACTTCACCGGCACTCCCCGCTGGGACAGGTCACGCTCGGCAGGCAGGCACACCAGCCCGCCGCCCTGCAGGTGTTCCGCGAGCTTGGCCATCACGTTCACGTCGCTACCGGTCAGCGGATAGATGGTGATACCCAGTTGGGCGCGGTAGTCGAGAAACTTCTGGAACAACCCCTCCGGCTTGAGCCGTTCCGCGACGCTGGCCACCGGCGTCCCGGTCAGGCCCGCCCATCCCCCGGCATGATCGAAGTTCGCCATGTGCGGCAACGCGATCACCACGCCCTGGCCGTTGGCCAGCGGCTCCCGCATCCTCTCCTCGTGGACGGTACGCACCCGGCCGGTGATCCGCTCGTGGCTCCAGTCGCCGATCCGGAACGCGTCGCACCAATACCGCATGTAGGACCGGGCCGCGGCCTTGCTCACCGTCCGCAGTTCTTCCTCGCCGCCGTGGACGATCCGGGCCAGGTTGCGCTCCAGCCGCTGCACCGACGGTGCTCGACGGCGCCAGGCGACGTCGGCGATGGTGCGGAACGCGGCGTACGCTGCTCGCTCCGGCATGGCGCGCACGATCGCCCACCCGGTGCTGTACATCCACAGCTGCCGACGGTCCCGCAGGCTCGTCATACCTCCACCGCCTGCCGGTGCACGTCGCGCACGCGCTGGACCACCGTCCACGCACTCGCCGCCATCAACAGCCACAGCACGACCTCCAGTACCACCACCGGCAGGTCGAGCATTCCGACGAACCCGGTGGTGACCAGGATTGCCACGAGCCGGTCGGCCCGTTCGGCGATTCCGCCCGACGCCGTGTAGCCGAGGCTCTCGGCCCGGGCGCGTGCGTACGACACGACGGCGCCGAACACCAGGCAGGCGATCAGCAGCGTGGTCATCCGCAGGTTGTCACCGCTTCCGGCGAAGTAGAGCGCCAGCGCGCCGAAAATCGCCGCGTCGCCGAACCTGTCCAAGACCGAATCGAGGAACGCGCCCCAATTGCTCTGGCGTCCGGACAACCGGGCCATGATGCCGTCGATGTTGTCTGAGAAGACGAATGCGGTGATGACGACCGTCCCCCAGAAGAACTCGCCCCGCGGGTAGAACGCGAAGGCGCCGACGGTGACACCGATGGTGCCCAGCATCGTCACCAGGTCGGGGCTGATCCGCGCCTTGAGCAGTGCGCGCGCCGTAGGCGTCAGTATTCGGGTCGTGTAGACCCGGGTGTACTTGTCCAGCATCTGTCTGGTCTTCGTCCAGTCTCTTCAAGAATACAGCGGCATGATCCGTGTCGTCTGCCGGGCACGCTGAGCTCGCCCGGAACCCACCCGGCCACGCCATCGTACTGGTGCGGGGGAAGAATGCCGTCACCCACTTGCACATCGCCGCGTTGCGCAGGAGAGTGTCAGTACCCACGCACGAACAGTCGGCGCCATCGCGTTCAGCGCCCGACGGTGAGGAGGCGACGGCGCCGCTCAACGATGAGAGGCAGGGCGCCATGCCGACTCGACACGCCACCGACCGCAATTCAGGAGCCGCGACGGGCGGTGATGCCGCGCCGTCGGGTGTAGGTGACGTCCGCAACGTCGTGGTGGTCGGCCACGCCGGTGCGGGCAAGACGACGTTCCTGGAGACCCTGCTCGCCGCGAGCGGCACGATCTCCCGGCCGGGCCGCGTAGAGGACGGGACCACGGTCAGCGATTACGACGAGGCCGAGCTGCGCCAGCAACGGTCGGTCAACCTCGCGCTCGTGCCGATCGAATACCACGGCGTGAAGATCAACTTTCTCGACACCCCCGGCTACGCCGACTTCGTCGGCGACCTTCGGGCCGGCCTGCGGGCGGCGGACTGCGCCCTGTTCGTCGTATCGACGACCGACGCCGTCGACGGCACCACCCGGATGCTCTGGAACGAGTGCGCCGCCGTCGGCATGCCGCGCGCCGTCGTTCTGACCAAACTCGACCACCCGCGCTCGGACTATGCGGCGACGCTGCAGGCGTGCCAGGACGCGTTCGGCGAAAAGGTCCTCCCCCTCTACCTGCCGAGCCCTCAGAAGGGCACGGTGACCGGCCTGGCCGGGTTGCTCAGTCAGCATCTGCACAACTACGCCGACGGTCATCGGGAGGAGACCGAACTCGGCGACGAGGATCAGGTCCGGGTGGAAGAGGCGCGCGGGGAGCTGATCGAGGGCATCATCGAAGAGTCCGAGGACGAGACGCTGATGGACCGCTATCTGGGTGGCGAAGACATCGACCCCAAGGTCCTCATCGACGACCTGGAGCGGGCCGTCGCGCGAGCGTCGTTCTTCCCGGTCATCCCGGTCTGTTCGGCCGGCGGTCCGGGCGTGACGGAGCTCCTCGATGTCATCACCAGCGCGTTCCCCTCTCCCGCCGAACACCCGATGCCCGAGGTCACGACGGTCGACGGCAAGCCGAAGACCGGACTCACCGGTGACCCCGAGGGCCCGCTGCTGGCCGAGGTGATCAAGTCGACGGTCGATCCGTACGTGGGGCGGATCAGCCTGGTCCGGGTCTTCTCCGGCACGCTCCGCCCGGACGACGCCGTGCACGTCTCCGGACATTTCCTGGCCGACCGCGGCCACGAGGAACACGACGAGGACGAACGGGTCGGCACCCTCTCGTCGCCGCTCGGCAAGACCCAGCGCCCGGTGCCGCAAGCCCGGGCCGGAGACATCGTCGCCGTGGCCAAACTCTCCCGCGCCGAGACCGGCGACACACTCTCCGACTGCGCCGCTCCCCTGTTGATGAAACCGTGGGACGTTCCGGAACCGATGCTGCCGGTGGCCATCGTCGCGCGGACCAAGGCCGATGAGGACAAACTCTCCCAGGGCCTGAACAGGCTCGCCGCCGAGGACCCGACGCTGCGGATCGAGAACAACTCCGAGACTCATCAGCTCATCCTGTGGACGATGGGCGAGGCACACGTGGACGTCCTGCTCGACCGTCTGTCCGGCCGGTATGGCGTCAACGTGGACAAGACCCAGGTACGCGTGCCGTTGCGGGAGACGCTGGCCGGCTCCGCCCCGGGTCGCGGCCGGCACGTCAAGCAGTCCGGCGGGCACGGACAGTACGGCGTGTGCGAGATCGAGGCGGAGCCGCTGCCAGAGGGCGCAGGCTTCGAGTTCGTCGACCGCATCGTGGGCGGCGCGATCCCCCGGCAGTTCATCGCCTCCGTGGAGAAGGGCATCCGAGCCCAGATGGAGAAGGGCACCACCTCGGTCGGTTATCCGATGGTGGACATCAAGGTCACTCTGCTCGACGGCAAGACCCACAGCGTCGACTCGTCCGACCTTGCGTTCCAGATGGCCGGCGCGCTCGCCCTCAAGGATGCCGCACAGTCGGCCGGAGTCACCCTCCTCGAGCCGTTCGATCAGGTATCGATCCTGGTCAATGACGACGATGTGGGCACCATCATGGGTGACCTGTCCAGCCGGCGCGGGCACGTGCTCGGCACCGAGTCGGTCGGTCAGGGCCGCTCGCTGATCCGGGCCGAGGTCCCGCAGACCGAGCTGCTGCGTTACGCGATCGAGCTGCGCGCGATGAGTCACGGCACCGCGACGTTCACCCGGCAGTTCGCCCGGTACGAACCGATGCCGCACAACCTCGCCGCCAAGGTCCTTGAGTAAGTCCGCCCGATCTGTGCTCTGCTCTACCCGTGACTATGCCCGGAGCACACCACGCGGCTCGATTGCTCCACGCGCATGTCACCTCGCGTATCGCATGTCACCACCTGTATCGCGAAGGCTCCGATTTCCGGCCCATCACGTAACGCCAGGTGACATGCGCGACGCCAGGTGACATGCGCGACGCCAGGCGGCATGGCAAGGTGACGTGTCGTCGCCAAGGTGCGGTGTAGAAGCCGCACCCGAGGTGACCTCGCGCGGATGAGAAGGGTCGGCGCACCCGAGGCGACCACAGCGGGGTGAGGGCCGGGACTTGCGTCCATGGTGTGGTGGGCATCGGCGACGACGAGCTCCAGCGAGGAGGAGCCGCTGGGCAAGGACGCAAGTCCCGGCGCTCACCCCTCACACCAGTGCGAGGACCATCCGCTGGGCGAGGACGCAAGTCCCGGCGCTCACCCCACGGGCCAGCTCGACGCAAGCAGCGCCCGGGTCTCCGACAGCAGCTGCGGCATGATCTTGGTGTCTCCCACCACCGTCATGAAGTTCGCGTCGCCGCTCCACCGCGGAACGACGTGCTGATGCAAGTGCGCGGAGAGCGACCCACCGGCCACCCCACCGAGGTTGAGGCCGACGTTGAACCCGTGCGGGTTCGACGCGGCCTTGACCGCCACGACCGCGTCCCGCGTCATCGAACTCAGCTCCGCCGACTCGGCGTCCGTCAGCGATTCCAGCTCGCCGATGTGCCGGTAGGTGACGATCATCAGGTGGCCGGGGTTGTACGGGTGCAGGTTGAGCACCGCGTACACCTCGGCCCCGCGACGGACCACCAGCCCGTCCTCGTCCGCCTTCTTCGGAATCGCGCATAGCGGGCACTCGTCACCGTCGCGGCCGTTTCCGGGCTCGCCCTTGATGTAGGCCATCCGGTAGGGGGTCCACAGCCGCTGCAATCGATCCGGCACGTCGCTCCTCCCCTTGCCTACGTCCGAGAGCCTCTACCCGGACCGACTCTAGCGTCCCGAAACGCGAGTGCTGACGGCCACACGGTGCAGGACACCGACCGCACAAGGCCCTGCGGATCGTGGCTTATGACGCTCAATGTTCAGGACGTTGGTATTCCGGCGCTGTGGGTGTGCTCAGATCTGGACACGTCGACGGACTGCGTCGACGATCTCAGCGACGGCATCGTCGACGGGTACGCCGTTCTTCTGGGAACCGTCCCGGTACCGGAACGAGACCGCGCCCTTGGAGACGTCGTCGTCGCCGGCCAGCAGCATGTACGGCACCTTCTGCTTCTGCGCCGTGCGGATCTTCTTCTGCATCCGGTCATCCGAGGTGTCCACTTCGACGCGCACCCCGTGCTCACGCAACTTCGCCGCCACCTGGTCCAGGTGCGGCACGTGATCGTCCGCGATGGGGATGCCGACCACCTGAACCGGCGACAGCCAGGGCGGGAAGGCGCCGGCGTAGTGCTCGGTGAGCACACCGACGAACCGCTCGATCGAGCCGAACAGGGCCCGATGGATCATGATCGGCCGCTGCCGGCTACCGTCCGCCGCGGTGTACTCCAGCTCGAACAACTCAGGCAGGTTGAAATCGAGCTGGATGGTGGACATCTGCCAGGTGCGTCCGATCGCGTCCTTGGCCTGCACCGAGATCTTCGGACCGTAGAACGCCGCCCCGCCCGGATCCGGGACGAGTTCCAGCCCGGACGCGGTCGCGACCTCACGCAACGTGTCGGTGGCGCGGTCCCACACCTCGTCCTCACCGACGTACTTGTCCGGGTTCTTGGTGGACAACTCCAAGTAGAAGTCGTCCAGGCCGTAATCCTTGAGCAGATCGAGGACGAAGATCAGCAGATCCGCGAGTTCCTCGCGCATCCGCTCGGCGGTGGTGAAGATGTGCGCGTCGTCCTGGGTCATGCCGCGGACACGGGTGAGGCCGTGCACCACACCGGACTTCTCGTACCGGTAGACCGAACCGAACTCGAACATCCGCAGCGGCAGCTCGCGATAGGAACGCCCCCGGGAGCGATAGATGAGGATGTGGAAGGGGCAGTTCATCGGCTTCAGGTAATAGTCCTGCCCCGCCTTGCGGACGTTGCCGTCGGCGTCCCGCTCCTCATCCATGTGCATCGGCGGATACATGCCCTCGGCGTACCAATCGAGGTGCCCGGAGATCTCGAACAGGTTCGCCTTGGTGATGTGCGGCGTATAGACGAACTCGTATCCGGCATCCTCATGCCGGCGCCGCGAGTAATCCTCCATCTCCTTGCGGAGCACACCGCCCTTGGGGTGGAAGACCGCCAGGCCCGAGCCGATCTCCTCCGGGAAGCTGAACAGGTCCAGCTCGGTGCCGAGCTTGCGATGATCGCGGCGCTCCGCCTCGGCGAGCCGGTCCAGGTATTCCTGCTGAGCTTCCTTGCTCTCCCAGGCAGTGCCGTAGATCCGCTGCAGCTGCGGGTTCTTCTCGCTGCCGCGCCAGTAGGCGCCGGCGACGCGCATCAGTTTGAACGCCGGGATGTTCTTGGTGGTCGGCAGGTGCGGGCCGCGGCACAGGTCCTTCCAGGCCACTTCACCGCCGCGTCGCACATTGTCGTAGATGGTGAGCTCGCCGGCGCCGACCTCCACGGACGCGCCCTCAGCGTCGCCGGCGCCGCCTTTGAGTCCGATCAACTCCAGCTTGTACGGCTCGTCCGCCAGTTCGGCCCTGGCCTCGTCGTCCGAGACCGGGCGGCGGACGAACTGCTGACGCTCCTTGATGATCCGCTGCATCTGTTTCTCCAGATGCTTCAGATCCTCGGGCGTGAACGGCTCGGCGACATCGAAGTCGTAGTAGAAGCCGTTCTCCACCGGCGGCCCGATGCCGAGCTTCGCGTCGCCGAACAGCTCCTGCACGGCCTGGGCCAGCACGTGGGCCGTGGAATGCCGCAGAATGGCCCGTCCGTCGTCGGAAGAGATCTCGACCGGTTCGACCTTGTCGCCGTCGCGCAGCGCGCGGGCCAGGTCCACCAGATCGCCGCCGATGCGCGCCGCGATCACCGTGGGGTCGTCGGCGAACAGGTCGGCGGCCGTCGCGCCCGCATCGACCTGTCGCTCGGCTCCGGCGACGACGATACGGATCTGATCGGACACGACGTGCTCCCTCTGCTCTGAACCGGATGGGTGAACCCGCTCGATGGTACCTGCGCGTCCACCGTCCGTCGTAACGGGCAGCCCGCGAGTCGACGAATCCCCTGGGCGGCCGCCAAGAGCCCGCACTTTGATTCCGCGCATGGCTACGGCCCGGCCCTCAACACCGCTGATGGGGTCAAGAGCCGGACCGGTGGGATGCGCCGAAGACTGATCAGATCCCGGCTGAGGCGGCCCGGCGGCTCCTCAGGACCACGCCACCGCTGAGGAGCGCAAGCGCTGCCAGCGCCATGGGCAGGACGCCCGTACCTGTGTCGGGCAGGGAGCCCTCCGCATCATCGCCGGATCCCGACTCGTCGCTTCCGGACGTGTCGCCATCGCCGTTCGCGCCGTCGTCATCGTCGACGTCGCCTTCGCAGCCCGCACCGTCGGCATCGGCGTCCAACCGGAAGGGATCGTTGTCCGCATCCCGCAGCTCGATCGGCTTGTAGCCGTCATCGATCTCATCGCAGTCGTAATCCGCGACCTGCGCTTCACACCACTCGCTCGAATCGACGTACGCGTCGCAATCACCGGAACCTGCCGCGTTGGGGTCGTCTCCGGAACCGTCGTCGGGGGTCTCCTCGGTGCCTCCCTCGGCGCCCGAGCCGCCATCACCACCGCTTTCGTCGCCAGCGTCGTTGCCGCCGCCGTCCACGTCGGCCTCGCAGCCCTCACCGTCGGCGTCAGCGTCCAACCGGAACGGATCGTTCTCGGGGTCGACGAGCTCAATCGGCTTGTGCGAGTCGTCAATGTCCGGACAGTTATAGTCGGCTACGTTGTCGTCGCACCACGCCGACGAGTTCTTGTACGCCTCACAGTCGCCGGAGCCGGACTTCTGCTCCGCGTCCTGGTTCGCGTCGTTCTCGGTCTCAGTGTCCTGCTCGGTGTCGTTCTCCGCGGCCCGACACCACTCCGGCAGAGTCAACTCGCTAAACGCCCAGCCCGAGTTCTGCGCCACGACCTGTGCACCAGGCTCGTACGGAACGACAAGTTCGATATTGTCCCCCGGCGAAAGAAGCTGGACCACCGTGGAGAATTCGTTGGCGCTTGTCAATACAAACTGAACCTGGCCCGATCCCGGATTGGTCGCCGAGATCGTCACTTCCTCGGTACCTTCCGGGACACAGTCCGCTGGACCGCTGAGCTCGACCTGGCCAGCCGCATCTTCGGGCGGCTGCGTCGCTTCCGACGCCTGAGCTGCGCTCACGCCGGCGATTACGAGTGCAGCCGCTCCAACAGACGCAGCAATCATCCTTCGCACGTGTGTGTTCCCCCACTCGCGTGTATTGCGCACCACATCATCTATGTGCGCGATGAACCCCTCAACGCCAGCGCACAATACCGACAAAGAGCAGTGTTGAGAACCCCTGTACGCACGGAGTTCGGCACAACGACGGAACAGCCGATACCGCGTCGTCGTTATATCCAGATGGCTACGTTTACGTGGCGTGAGCCGTGCTGGAATCGGGCGTCTCATGGATGTGCGTCAACGCGCGTGACGACGCTGCGGTATTCCGCCCGGCACACCGCCAGTCCGTCGCTTGGTGCCGGACACGCCCTTGAGTGTTCAGCAGCGGGAGGCGATGGCGTCCGCGAACCGCTGTGGGGCCGCGGCGTCGTGACCGAGGAACAGGCTGGGCTCGCTCAGCTCCAGCTCCAGCACCACCGGAGTGCCGTCCGGGCCCGGAATGAGATCGACCCGGGCGTACAGCAGGTCGTCCGAGCCGGGCACCGCAGCCAGGACAGCGTCCGCGGTCTTTCGTTCGACGTCCGAGGCGGAGCGCCGGGTGATCTGTTCCGGCCGGTACAGCCGGACCTCGCCGTCGTCGGGACCGCTGAGCATCGGCCCCTTGCGGATGGCGTGGCTGAACTCCCCCGCGAGGAAGAGCATCGCGGTCTCGCCGAACGCGTCCACGGCGGACAGGTACGGCTGGATCATGACGGTCGCGCCGCGGTCTAACAGCCGGGTGACATGAGCCCGGGCCAGATCCCGGTGCGACGGCTCATCGGCCCGGTAACGACCGGCACCCAGTGAACCGGCGCTCACCGCCGGCTTGACGACGTACTCGTCGGCGATGGCCAGGGCATCCGACGGGGCGGTCTTCTCGCCCGGCAGTATCACCCGATCCCCCGGCGTCAACCACCACGTCGACACCACCGGAACGCCGGCGTCCTCCAGCTCGCGCAGATACCGCTTGTCCGTGTTCCACCGCACGACCTCGGCCGGATTGAGCAGCCTCGGCACTGACGACGCCCAGCTCACGAAGGCGTCCCGGCGGGATGTGTAGTCCCACGTCGAGCGCAGTACGGCCAGGTCGAACGAGGACCAGTCCACGGCCGGATCGTCCCAGACCGCCGGAACGGCATCGATGCCGCGATCCGCGAGCGGCCGAAGGAGGAGCCGATCGTCGTCATCCAGCTCCGCCAGTTCCGAGCACGTGACCAGCGCGATCCGTGGCACAGCCGTGCACCTCCCCCTGTGTGGTCTTCGTCATCGCCACGCACGACCATACGACACGCCCCGCCGACAGGCGATCCGCCGAACGGCACCATGGCCTTCCCGCTACTCGCACGCGCCACAATGCCTTCCGCTCACGTGGCCGGGCAGCATGCAGGCGCACCGGAGTCTTTAGACTCCGGGATGTGAGCGATCAACAGCTGTCCCCCGTGCAGTCCACCCTCTCTCGTGTCTGCGTCTTCTGTGGCTCCAACGCCGGTGCGAGACCCGAGTATCGAACGCTCGCCGAAGAACTCGGAGCCCGGCTGGCCGCGGACGGGCTCACCGTGGTCTACGGCGGTGCGCGCGTCGGCACGATGGGCGCCGTCTCCGATGCCGCGCTCGCCAAGGGCGGCGAGGTGATCGGCGTCATCCCGCGGGTGCTGGTCGATCGCGAGGTGGCCCGCCGCGACCTCACCGAACTGCACGTCGTCGGCTCCATGCACGAGCGCAAGGCCATGATGAACGACCTGTCGGACGCGTTCGTCGTGTTGGCCGGCGGGCTCGGCACGTTCGAGGAGCTGTTCGAGGTGGCCACCTGGGGACACCTCGGCCTGCACCGTAAGCCGATCGTCCTGCTCGACCGGTCCGGTTACTTCGATCCGTTGCTGGCCATGCTCGATCATGCCGTCGACGAGGGATTCCTCAGGCCGGGCGCGCGTGCCCTGGTCCGCAGCGCCGGCACCATCGACGACGCGATGACGCAGCTCCGCCGGCCGGTCGAGGAGCAGCCCGCGAACATCTGGCTCCGCCCCGAGCAGACGTGAGGGTGGCACGCGACGGCAGAGCGTGAGACACGTGACGCCGGAGAGTTCTTGCTGCCCCCACCACCACAAGTCTCCGGCGTGAACGACGAAAACGTTCCGACGTTACGAGCGCGGGATGATCTTGTCCGGGTTGAAGTTGCGCTTCGGGTCGGCGCTGTCGAACAGACCCTGCATCAGCGCAACCCCCTCCGGCGAGATGTCCTGGCTCAGCCATGGCGCATGCTCGACACCGACCGCGTGGTGGTGCGAGAGCGTGCCGCCCGCGTCGATGAAGGCCTGCTGGATCGCCGACTTGACGTGGTCGTACTGTTTCAAGGGCTCGTCGCCGTGCATGAAGGCGAAGGTGAAGTACAGACACGCACCGGCGTGGTACGAGTGCGACAGGTGGCACATGATCCACCCCTGGACGCCGATATCGTCATAGGCTTTGCGGGCCGACGCGATCGTGTGCTCGTAGAGATGCTCCAGCTTCGACCACGGCGCGGCGGTCTCAGAGACGTCGCCCGCAGCGCCACGGTCCAGCAGGAAGTCCCGGATGTACGGCGTGTCGAACTTCTTCTGGTCGTACAGCCGGCCAGGGCTCTTGCCGACGCTGAACCCGCCGTGCCGGCGCACGATCTTCCTCACCAGCTTCTTCTCGTAGCGCACATGCGACGCGCTGCCCTCGTACCCGATGAACGACAGGCAGATCTGATCGAGATCCCATCCGCGCGCCTTCAACACCCGCATCAGCGCGTTGGCTCCGGCCGCCTCGATCCCCTTGCTCTCCTTTCGGGTGGCGAACGAGAACGCACTCTCCGGCGCGTCCGACACCCGGGTCACCGTCGGGCTGGCGTCGCTCTCCGCGATCTCACGCATCGCCGCGAGCCCCGCCTTCCAGTTCGGGAAGAAGTAGCCCAGGATCTCCCGGACCTCCGGAACCCGGTGCACGTGCATCGTCGCCTCGGTGATCACCCCGAGCCGGCCCTCGCTGCCGACGATCATCTCCCGCACGCTGGGGCCCGTCGATGCGCTGGGGATCGCGCGGATCTCCACCACGCCGCCCGGGCGCGCGACCCGCACGCCGCGCACGATGTCGGCGATGTCCCCGTACTTGTCCGACTGCATCCCCGACGACCGGGTGGCGATCCAGCCGCCGAGGGTGGAATGGGTGAAGCTGTCCGGGAAGTGGCCCATGGTCCATCCCCGCTTGCCGAGCTCGCGCTCCAGGTCGGGGCCGAGAGCGCCGGCTTCGATCCGCGCCAGCCCGGATTCCTCGTCGATCTCCAGCACCCGGTTCATCCGCCCCATGTCGAGCGAGATCACGACCCGCTCCTCATCCGGTGCGGGTTCCAGGCTGCCGGCGATATTGCTGCCGCCGCCGAACGGAATGACGACACAGTCCGCGGCCACGGCGGCGTGCACCAGCCGCTGCACCTGGTCCTCGTCGCCCGGGTAGACGACGACATCGGGGGTGCGCTCGAGCGAACCGGAGCGCACCCGCAGCAGATCGCGGATGCTCTTGCCGAAGGTGTGCACGACGCGGCTCATCGCGTCGACCTGCACGTGGTCGGCACCGACGATCTGTTCGAGCTCGGTGCGGAACTCGTCGTCCAGCCGGGATTCGGGCACCTCTAGGCTGTCGAACTCCGGCACCGAGACCCCGGGTGCGGTGACGTCCAGCCCGATGGCCTGCTGCACGAACGGTGCGAAGTCAGGCTTGTCGCGGTACTCGAAGGCGACCCCTTCGTTGCCCCAGCCCCACCATTTCATGTGCCGGACCTCGGTCATGCCGTCTCCCTTCGACGAGCGGGGGCGATCTGCCGGCTCGTCTGAGTCGTTCATAGCATGCAACCTGCGCACCTCAGTAGCCAGCCGCTCGGTGAACGCGGTCGCGGACTCCCCCGGTCTCGGCCAGATGGGTGCACCGATCCGTACCGTCACCGGCGGACGACCGCGCACCGGCCACCACTGTCCCCGCGGCATCGCCTCGTGTGCACCGCAGATCGCCACCGGTACGCACGGCACGTCGCATGCGATCGCCAGCGCCGCCGCACCCGGTTTGAAGGCGCCGATGCGCCCGGACGCGGAGCGGCCGCCCTCCGGGAAGATCAGCAGCGGCACACCGCGGGCCAGCAGCCGTTTGGACACGCCGGAATGGGCCCGCGCTCCGGTGCGATCCACCGGAAAGGTGTTGAACACCAGGGAGGTCAACCATTTACGCCAGCGCACCTCGAAGAAGTAGTCCGCCGCCGCGCCCGCGGCCAGGTACCGGCTCAGCCGTCGCGGCAACGATCCCAGCACGAGCGGTGTGTCCAGGTGGCTGGCGTGGTTGGCCACCACAAGGAAGGCTCCGCGTAGCCGGCGTAGATCAGCCTCCGTACGCACATCCACCCGGGTCAGCGACCATACCAACGGCTTGAGCATCATCCGCTGCACGACGAAGCGCGGGATCGCCAGTGTGCGCGATGTGAAGCGCCGGTAGCGTTTGGGCCGGGACTTCAGGCGCGGGGCCACCTTCATGCTCATCGGGCCTCCTCGCCCTCGGGTCGCGGAGTTCTCCGCCTCGAGGTGATCTTCCCGGAGATCGCCCGGACCGTGCCCCGGGGCAAGTGGCGCACACACCACATCAGTCCGCGATATCTCATGGTGGGGATCGAGATTACCTTGCCCCGGGCGGCGTCCTTCAGAGCTGTCGCCACGACGTGCTCGCTGTCCGTCCACAGCCAGGACGGAATCGACGAGGTGCTCAACCCGGCACGCTGGTGGAACTCCGTGCGGACCCATCCCGGACACAGTGCGGTCACCCGAACCCCAGTACCCCGCAGCTCCACGGCGAGACTCTCACTGTAGGAGGTCACCCACGCCTTGACCGCCGAGTATCCGCCGAGTGCGAGGAACCCGGCGGTGCTCGAGACGTTGATGATCATTCCCCGCTCCCTGGACGCCATCTTCTCCGCGGCGGTTCCGCCGAGTACCAGAACAGCACGGCACATCACCTCGATCGCGCGCTCGTGGGCTGCGCTGTCGCTGGATGCGAGCGGTTCATGGATGCCGAACCCGGCGTTGTTCACGAGCAGGTCGATCGGTTGCTCGTCGGCCGCGAGCCGCTCGGCGACCCGTGCGACCCCACCCCGGTCGGACAGATCGGCGGGCAGTGTCTCCACCCGCCTGCCGGACGCCGACGCGATCTTGTCCGCCGTCTCTTCGAGTCGCTGGGCGTCACGTGCGACGAGAACAATATCGTAACCCCGCCCGGCGAGCAGTCGCGCAAACGCAAGACCGATGCCGGACGTACCCCCCGTGATCAGAGCCGTGGCCATCGCAGCACCATACGACACCGTCCCGACCGCCCTCACCGGCGCGGCCCATTCCTGAGCGGTGCGCACCGGTGGGCGCTGGACTTGGGTGTGAGCGAACGTTCGTTTTAGCATGGGTCCATGCCCCGGGTCACCCAGCAGTACCGCGACCGGCGCCGCGAACAGATCCTCGCCGCGGCACGCAGGTGTTTCGTCCGGGAAGGCTTCCACCAGACGTCGATGGCCGACATCTTCGCCGAGGCGAACCTCTCGGCCGGGGCCGTCTACGGCCACTTCAGGAGCAAGAACGAGATCATCGCCGCGATCGCCGAAGACGTCATCCTGCAGGTCGCGCAGGCGGTGGAGCCCACCTTCGCACGTGAGCCGACACCCCGCTTGGACGAAGCGGTGCAAGCGGGACTCGAGGCGATCGACGACATCGCCTTCGGCCCGGACGGATTCGCCTATCTGGCGCCACAGGTCTGGGCCGAGGCCGTCCGCGATCCGTCATTGGCAGAGGTCATCCAGGCCCGTTATCGCGATTTGTACGCGCTGATCGCGCAGCTCGTCGAGGCCGAACAAGCGGTGGGCAGGGTGGCACGCGACGGCGATCCCGCCGAGGTCGCCAAGATCATCGTCAGCATCTACATGGGGTACCTGCTGCAGCGAGTGCTCGTCGGGAACGTGGCTCCGGCCGCATACGCCTCCGGGCTCGCCGCGGTCACCAGGCAGAACTGAGCATGCGGGCCGCACGTTGCGCACGGACCACAACCTGTGGCAAGTTAAGCGAACGAAGCTTCGTTTTCTTATTCATCATGATGGGGGTGACCACGAATTGGCCGATGATCCAGTCGTAGACTACGGCTGTGCAGGGCTGGTCATCATGATCCCCGGAGGTCATTCGTGCCCGTGAGGCCTGGGGAACCGGCGGAGACAGATCCGGCCTTCCCGTTCGACGTGCGTGAGTTCGCCCGGCGTGCCACGGGCTCGCACCGCGACGACTTGCGGCTGGCCGAGTACGACGCCCGGCCGCTGACCTGGGAGACGCTCCGGTGCCTGCGGTACGTCCGGGACGTGGAGCGGGCCACGATGCGGCATCTGCGCACGGTGCTGGTCACCCCGACGCACAAGGACGCCCACATCACGGCGTTCCTCACCACCTGGGCGTACGAGAAGTACTGGATCGCGGACGCGCTCGACGCCGTACTCGAACAGCACGAGTACGTCCAGCCCCCGGCACCGCGTCGGCCGGTCACCCGGGCCGCGCTTCTGCGACGTGCACAAGAGCGCTTCTCCCCCATCGGTCGCTCACTCATCGACAACACGATCGGCGAGGCGGTGATCGCGTTCCACATGGCGACTGGCACCATCGACGAGTGGATGACGCGCGCATCGTACGAGCGAATCGCCGAGTCGGCCGAGCACAAGGAGCTGACTCGGACGCTGGAACGCGTGCTCGACATCAAGTCGCAACACCTGGCGTTCTTCATCGCCCAGGCCCGGACTCGCCTGCGCCGGTCGCGGCTCGCCCGGCGGCTGACCCGAGCCCGGTTACAACGATCTCTGTGGCCGTTGAGCGTCGCGGACGAACCGATCGAGGAGGAGTCGTTCTTCTTCGACCGGGTGTTCGCCGCGGCACCTGCGTTGGTCGATGAGATCGACCGGCGCGTCCGGGCGTTGCCCGGGCTGGAAGGACTTACGCTCATCCGTGCCACAGTGGCAGCGAGGAGACATATATGACACGGAGTGACCGCACCGGACACTGGGCCAGCCTGTCCGGAACCCACGTCCTGCTGACGGGAGCCACCGGCTTCGTCGGCCAGGCCGTCCTGGAACGGCTGCTGTCCGCCCATCCGGACTGCCGGATCTCGGTGATCATCCGCCCGAAGGGCAGCCTGTCGGCGGCGGATCGGCTGACCAAGCTCCTCCGCAAGCCGGTGTTCCGGAACTGGCGACGGACCGTCGGCGCGGCCGAGGCGGATCGGCTGGTCAGCGAACGGGTCAACGTCATCTCCGGTGATCTCGGCGCGCTCGGCGAACTGCCGTCGGACCTGGACACCGTGATCCACGGTGCCTCCACCGTCAAGTTCGACTCCGCCATCGACGAGGCGTTCGACACCAATGTCGGGGGCGCCTTGGGACTGTACGGGGCCCTGCACGCCGCCGGCGCGACCCCGCACGTCATCCACGTCTCGACCGCATACGTGGGCGGCCTTCGCAAGGGCATCACACCGGAACGGTCGCTGAACCACAACGTCGACTGGCGCGCCGAGGCGGAGGCGGCGCGAACCGCCCGCGCCCGGATCGATTTCACCTCCCGCCAGCCGGAGGTCCTGCGCAAGCTCCTCGACGCCGCCCGCGCCGAGCACGGCAAGGTCGGCCCGCAGGCCGTCACCGACGCCGCCGAGGTCGCGCGGCGCGACTGGGTCAACGAGCGGCTCGTCGAACAGGGCCGGCTGCGGGCGCAGAGCCTGGGCTGGACCGATTCGTACACCTTCACCAAGGCGCTGGCCGAGCGCGCCGCCGAAGACCTCTGGTTCCGGCAGGGACAGCGCCTGTCCATCCTGCGACCGACCATCATCGAGAGCGCGCTGCGCCATCCGTTCCCGGGCTGGATCGATGGGTTCAAGGTCGCGGATCCGCTGATCCTGGCCTACGGACGCGGCCAGCTTCCGGACTTTCCGGCGCTTCCGGACAGTGTCCTGGACATCATCCCGGTCGACTTCGTCGTGAACGCGATCCTCGCCGCGGCAGCGACACCCCCCGCCGGTGACGAACGCACCGCGCGCTACTTCCACATCGGTTCCGGTGCCAGCAACCCGCTGGCCTTCCACCAGATGTACCGGAACGTGCGCGAATTCTTCCTGCGCACGCCCCTGCCCAAGGAGGACGGTCACATCCAGGTCCCGGCCTGGCGGCTCCCCGGCGACCGGCGCCTGGACCGTTCCATGCGCCAGCGGGAGGCCATGGTCACGTCGGCGGACTGGCTGCTCTCCCGGCTGCCGCTGACGGCGCGCTCCAGATCCTGGGCGGACCAGGTGCACTCACTGCAACGTGACCTGCAGTCGTTGCGGAAGCTGACGGACCTGTACCGCCCGTACGTGCAGACGGAGATCGTCTTCGACGACGCGCGGGCCCGCGAACTGCACCAGACCATCCCCGAAGACGACCGGGCCGACCGTGGGTTCGACGTCGACGAGATCGACTGGCGGACGTATCTGCAGGACATCCACTTCCCTGCCATCACCGAACTCAGCCGGGCCTACGCCAAACGACCGACCGCGACATCGCGTCCGGCGCGGATGCTGTCCGTGCGTTCCGACGCGCTGGCCGTGTTCGACCTCGAAGGCACTGTGCTCGACTGGAACCTGATCGAGCAGTACCTCTGGCTCTACCGGGCGATCACACCGGTGGCGCGATGGCCGCGTGAGATCGGCAGCCTGACCATGTCCCTGCCCGGCTATCTCCGCTGCGAACTGCGTGACCGCGGCGAGTTCATCCGGGCCTTCACCCGCCGCTACGCCGGATTGCCGGCGGACGAGATCCGGCGACAGGCGAACACCGCATTCGGCCGGGCCATCCGGCAGCGGATGCTCCCGGACGCCATCGCACGGGCAGCCGCACACCGGGCGGCCGGCCATCACACGGTGCTGGTCACCGGTTCCATCGACATGCTCGTCGAACCGATCGCGCACCTGTTCGACGACGTCGTCGCCGGCCGGATGCACGAAAGCGATGGCGGCGTGCTCACCGGTTACCTGGATGCTCCCCCGCTGGTGGACGAGGCCCGGGCAGCGTGGCTCGTGCAGTACGCCGACCGGCACGGGATGGACCTGCACCACTCCTACGGCTACGGCGACAGCCACGCCGACGTCGCCTGGCTCCAGCTGGTCGGCCATCCCACCGCCGTCAATCCGGACAGCAAGCTGTACCGGCACGCCCGCAAGCAGGGGTGGACGGTGGCCGACTGGGGACGGTCGCCGTCGGCCGAAGAGGACCAGACGCATGGTGGCACGTCCGGCTTCGGCCGGCTGAACGCGCGCCGCGGCGCATCCCTGCGCCGGGCCGAGTGACGGGGACTTCGCATGGCCTTCGACATCGACCGGTTCACCCGGACCTCGCAGAGCGTCCAGTGGCAGGATCTGTCCTTCGAGGATTTCCGCGACGATCCGCTCCCTCCGCAGACGTTGCGCAGCCTGCGCTACATGTGCGACGTCGAGTACCACACGGTCTGTTACCTGCGCGACCTGCTCGTCACACCGTCGCACAAGGAGCACGATGTGGCCGCGTTCATGACGATGTGGAACCGCGAGGAGTTCTGGCACGGCGAGGCCCTGGCCCACGTGCTGGGACTGCACGGCATCACGGTCGACTTCGACCAGCTCAAGGCCCGGCGGCTGAAGGTCGGCTGGAAGGACCGGCTCGACCCGGTGAAGCAGTCGCTGCTCGGGAACATCGTCGGCACCGACTTCATCGCGGTGCACATGATCTGGGGTGCGGTCAACGAATGGTCGGCCACCGCGGCGTACACGAGGCTGGCCGAACTCGAGGGACGGCCGGCGCTGGCGGAACTGCTCCGCCGGATCGCCAAGCAGGAGAGCCGGCACGTCGCGTTCTATGCCACACAGGCGCGTAACCGGCTGGAACGCAGCAAGAAGGCTCGCATGCTCGCCCGATTCGCGCTGCGCAAGGCGTGGGCGCCGGTGGGTTCCGGCGTGCTGCCCGAGGACGAGGTCGTACACGTCATGTCGCACCTGTTCGGCGGCCCGGGCGGGATGGAAGAGATCCGCAAGATCGACACACATATCGGCCGCATGCCCGGCCTCGGTGGTCTGACCATCGTCGAGGACGCGATGCGCAGCCGAGGCATCGCCGCCTGACCCATACGGCACCGCCTGACGGAATCGGAACCGTCACCGAACCGAAGACCGACGACGCGCTCGCGCACCCGGGACGCCCCGCTGCGCGGGCGCGTCGGACGTGTGTACCGGGACGAGTCGGATACCGCCACCCCAGACGCGGCGCGAGGCCCGGTTCGAGATCGCTGTGCACCCCTTCTCAAGATCGCCACGGTCCGTTAGATTTGGGTCAGCGTAAATCCCATATCCGGACTCGCCCGAATCAAGGGGGTTTCTGTGTCCGTGCTCGCTCGTATCCTCGCTCCGCTCTCCGCGCTCCCCGCCAAGGCGTTCCGCGTGCTCGCCACGCTCGGCGTCACGATCCTCGCCACCACCGTGCTCGGCACCTCCGCCGTGGCCGGCCACGGCGCCGCCTCGGACGCCTCGGACACGTCAGCCTCCGCCCAGGCCGCGGCGCTTCCGCTGGGCAAGCAGCGATTCGTCGTCGCCATCGGCGGGCTGCGCGCCTCATCCACCCAGAACTGGGTGCGGCTCGGCCAATACGACTTCCACACCGACGGCACCGTCACCGAACGGCACTGGCACTGGACCCAGCGGGTCAGGGTCGACCGGGTCTACACCGGGTTCGTCGCCCGGAATTGCCCGACCCGGGAATGCAACATCCAGACCGCCGGGGGCTACCAATCGACCGGCGCCTCACAGACCCTCCAGGGCACCTATACCGTCAGCGGGAACACGCTGCGTGTCACCTGGGACTCCGGTTTGTGGGAGGAGTGGGAGCTCGCCTCGGCGGCCGACGGCGAGCTCGCCACCCTGGAGTACCTCGGTTCCAACTACACCTCTACGCATGGCTACGGATACGGCAGCAATGCCGCATGGGACGCTCGGGCGTCGATGAGCTCCATCGCGTCCGCCGATCACACCCAGTTCGAGCACTCCTATCGGTTGTGGAAGACCACGAGCAGCAACCCCAGTCCGTTCATCGACAGCGGCGACGGCTCGCCGTTCTGGGTCACCAACTGGTCGGTGTGCAGCGGCGGCAGCTGCCTAGGGGCCCGGACCTCCGGCGGCACGGCCGGCACCGACTACTACGTCTCCCCCGCGCGCAGCCCGATCGGTCACCGCCGGGACACCATGTGGAGCTGGCGGATCGCCAACGCCGACGGACGAGGCGAGTACTGCTACACCGGCAACTCGCACGTCAAACCGATGATGCAGATCATCGACGACGGCGGTGACTTCCACGGCTGGGTCGGCGTCGAGGCGTCGCTGAACGAGACGGTTCCCGATCAGGGCGCCTACGCCGACGACATCGGGGTCTTCAGCATCTACGGCTGACGAGGCGGCCGCCACATGCACCACAGCGGTGGACCGTCCGGGAGCGTCACGGTCTCCTTGACGGCGAAGTCATGCCGCTCGTACAGGCGCCGGCTGCTCTCGCTGGTCGCTTCGAGATAGGCCGGAACCCCGTCCTGGTCACAGCCGGCCAGGACCGCCCGGAGGAGCATCGATCCCAGGCCACGGGATTGGTGCTCCGGCCGGGTTCCGAGCGCGAGCAGGTAGTGGTGCTCCAGGTCATGCGGATGGTGGGCATCGAGCAGCTGCATGAGCACGAACATCCGTTCGGTGTACTCCGCGGAGGCGTGCGCCATCTCGTCGGCCAGCTTCTCGTCGTCGATCTGAGTACCGGGCGGAACCCAGATCGCGGCGGCTACCTCGTCCGTGACGGTGTCGATGCCGCCGCCGTGGTGGGTCGCCTCCAGCGTTGCGCGGAATACGGCGGGCAGGATCTCGGCCCGCCGGCCCCGATCCGGATAGCACCAGCTCATCACGGGGTCCTCGTAGAACGCGGCGGCCAGCGTGTCGCCCACCCGGGGTGTGTCGGCGGCACCGGCCTTCCGCACCGTGGCTGTGGTGATGGTCGAACTGCTCATGGCTCCTCCTCGGTGAGTGTCGAGCAGCCCCAGCATCACCGGCCGCGGCATGCTCCGGCTTCCCCCGGAGACACCAACTTCGCCGGTGCGCGACGTAGTCAATACCACCCCCTCCCCGCGCCGCATGGCGAGAATTCGCCAGCCGGGTCAGAGCAGGCCGCGGCGGAGCCCTTCGGCGACGGCAGCGGACCGGCTGGCGGTCCCGAGCTTGGTCAAGATGTTGCTGATATGCCGGTTGACCGTGTGCTCGCTGAGCACCAGCTCCGTGGCGATCATCCGGCTCGTCTGCCCCGCTGCCACCAGGCGCAGAACTTCGGACTCGCGTCTGGTCAGCGCAGAGTGCCGGCGCACCCGGCTGAGCTCGTCCACCACGACGGCGGCGTTCTTGGCGGCGTGAACGGCGCCGATGCCGTCCCACAGCCGCGCCGCGCTTCGTGCGTGCCGTAGCCCGTCGCCGCGCCGGCCGGCCCGGCCGAGCTCCTCGGCCAGCGCGATCCGGGCCGACGCTTCCTCGAACGGCGCGTGGGCACGGTGATAGTGCCGGATCGCATCCTCGAAGGCGATCCGCGCCCGATCGCGCTCCCCGGTCGCCGCCGCGACCACTCCCCGCACGTAGGCGACGCACCCTCGTACCGCATCGTTGGGCGTTCGCTCGGCGTGCGCCGCGAGTTCTCCGGCCGACTCCGTCGCAGCGGCCAGATCCCCGAGCCTCACCGCGGCCCGCGCCAACAGGTCCAGCCCGGCGATTCTGGGTGTCGGTGCATCGGCCTCCGCCTGACGCAGGTACTCCTCGGCGCGGTCGCGCGCGCTCGGCGCATCCCCCACATCCAGGTAGAGCTCGCCCAGACCGAGCATGGCCAGCGGATGGTCCGCCACGCCTTCGAAGATCTCCGCGGCCTCGTCGAATCGTCCCTGACGACGACGGAGTTCGCCCATCCGCACCTGCGCCTCCACCGCCAGCGGCGGACGCAGATCGGCCAGCACGGCGGCCGACTCGGCCAGTTCGGATTCGGCCTCGTCCCAGGTGCCGCGCCAGATCAGCACACCCGCGTAGTGTGCCCGGCACGTGCGGTTCAGGAAACCGGTGTGTCGCCGTTGCGACCACTCCTCGATCTTGCGGCACCATTGCGCGGCCCGGTCGTAGTCCCTCGCCTGTTCACAGGCGTAGAGCAGGTAGCAGTAGCACCACCCGGCCGACCACAGCTCGGTGAATTCGTCGGCCCATGCGACGGCGGCCACTTCTCCGAGACGCTCGATGCCTTCGGCGCTCTCCCCGCGGTACACCAGGGCGAGCCCTTCGGTGGCCGCGCCCATCATCTCCAAGTCGACGATTCCGAACCGGCGCCCGAGCTCCCCTGCCTGCACGCCCAGTTGCCGTGCCCGGTCGGCCTGCCCCGCGTACAGCGCCTTCTCAGCCTCGTGGACGTACAACCACCCCAAGTCCGGGCTCGGTGCCAGCGCCGACAACAGGCTCCGCGCACGAGCGAGCCACCCTTGCGCGACGGCGATCTCTCCCCGGAAGTCGACCGAGTCGGTACCGAGCCAGGTGGCCATCCGACCGGCGTCTTGAGTCCGGCCCTGGGCGCGGTAGGCCCGGTACGCGCGTTCGCGCGCGTCGAAAAGGGTCGAGGCATCGGACAGCCACCAAGCCGCCCAGCTCAGCCCTTCCAGCGCCTCGGCCGACTCACCACGCTCCAGTTCGGCGGCGAACCACCGCCGTGCCGCCGACCAGTCGCCTTCGGCCAACGCGGCCCGGCCGCGCGCCACTACGTCCTCGCCCTCGGGCGGCGCCGGTGCGCTCGATGCGATCGACGCCGTCGATGCGCTCGATGCGGTCGTCGATGACTCCGAAGTTGTCACATCTCATATGATGCGCCTCGTCACGCCGGACGAGATTGTCCACACAACTACTTCCCGAAGGATCAGTCCAGCGAGAACAGCGGCCCGGTGATGGTCAGACCGAGATCGTCGACGTGCGCGAAGAACGCGAAGAGCATCAGTGCGGCGCCGGCCAGCGCCATGTCCTTCATGAACTGGACCATCTCCGTCTGCCGGGTCTGCGCGTCCTCCTCCTTCCAGAATGCGTGCATCAGCAGCGCGGTCGGCGCCAGGAACGCCACCAGCAGCAACGCCCCGAGATCTGCCCAGATACCCAGCAAGACCATCAGCGCGCCGACGACGATCAACACGCCGGAGACGAGTACAGCGAGCCGCGCCTGCGGAACGCCGCGCGACTGTGCGTACCCCGCCATGCCCTGTGTGCTGGTCAGGTGACTCATGCCTGAACCCAGAAAGAGGATCACGAAAAGAATGCGGCCGATCAAGACGACGACGTCCATGGCTCACCTCCGGACCACCCGCGCCGATTCCGGCGCTGATTCCACTGTGTCAGCGTTGGAACAGGCCGACAAGCGTTCCGCTCGCCACGGTGATCCCGTCGGCCGCACGGTGGACATCCGCCACGGCGGGCTCCGCCGGCAGTCCCGGCGACCCAGACAACGCGAAGACCCGGAAGAAGTACCGGTGTGCCTCGTCACCGACCGGCGGAGCCGGCCCGCCCCAGCCGGTCTCGCCGAAGCCGTTCCGCCATTCGACGCCGTTGTGCTCCCCGTCGGGAAGCCGGGTGACACCCGGATCGAGCCCGGTCACCAGCCAGTGCAGGAACGGCTGTCCGGGCGCGTCGGGATCCTCGCAAAGCAGCAACAGCTCGGCGGCGCCGTCCGGTACGCCCTCCCACTCCAACTCCGGAGGCTCGTTGGCATCGTGCCATGAGTGCCGACCCGGGATGAACGTGTGGTCGGAGAAGCTGGGACTACGAAGAGCTATTCCTGCCATCGTCCCGCCTCGTACCCCGACGCGTCCGGATCACACCTCGCGCCGCGTCCGGTGGGCTCACCGCGATATGCACCCAGCGGCCCGCAGCCGCTCCGGCTCTCCCTCAGCTTCCCGTGGTCAGGCCCCAGCGGCTGAGCTCCAGGATCCGCTCACGGGGCACGACGCCGCACCGAGCGGACCACGCCGCCCACTCATAGGCCAGCTCACGGACCAGGTCCGGGTGGTCCCCGGCGACGTCGTGCAGCTCCACCGGATCCGCGTCCATGTCGTAGAGCTCCCAATCCGCCGGGTACTCGCGCACCAGCTTCCATCGCCCGCGGCGCACCGCGCCGTTGCCCAGGTGTTCGTAGAACTGACAGCGTGCGTCGTCGCGCGGTGCGCCGCGCCATGATCGCACCATGCCGACACCCTCCAGCGGCAGCGGGTCCCGCCCCGGCGGCTGGACGGGATACCGGACACCGGTGATCTCCAGCAGCGTCGGCATCACGTCCGGCAGGTAGTGCGTGGCGTCGCAGATCGTCCCGGCCCGGTCCTCGAGGCCGCGCGGCCAGTGCACGATGAACGGCGAGGCGATCCCGCCCTCATGTGTCCACCGCTTATGGTGCCGGAACGGCGTGTTGGAGACGTTCGCCCACGGCGGTCCGCAGAACATGAAGGTGTCCTCGCCGCCCGGTGTGCGCTCCGGGTGCCGTCCGACATACACCTCGCCGCCGTCCGTCGTCGCGGTCGGGATGATGGCCGGTCCGGGCCCGTCGTCGCTGCCGAGCCGGGGAGGTATCTCCTCGGCGCAGCCGCCGTTGTCGGAGAGGAACACGAAGACCGTGTTCTCCAGCTGGTCGGCTGCGTGCAGCTGCTCGACGATGCGTCCGATGCCGCGATCCATGACCTCCACCATGGCCGCATAGACCTCCATCCGCCGTTGCTCCCACTCGCGGTCCTCGGCGTCATCCCACGCCGGCACTCGCGGGTCGCGCGGGCTCAACTCCGCCTCCTCACCGACGACGCCGAGCTCCCGCATCCGCGCGAAGCGACGCTCCCGCACCACGTCCCATCCCTCGGCGTAGCGCCCCGCGTACCGGGCGATGTCCGCGTCCCGCGCGTGCAGCGGAAAATGCGGCGCGGTGTACGCCACATAACAGAAGAACGGCCGCCGATCGCCGGTTTCCGCATGCTCGCGGATGAACGCGACGGCGTTGTCGGTGATGGCGTCGGTGTAGTAGAAGTCGGGATCCTCGCGCGCCTCCGCGGAGATATCGTCCTCTCCCCGGCGGAGGCCACGCGGGGCGAAGTAGTTGCCACCACCGTCCAGCGTGCCGAAGAAGCGTTGGAACCCGCGGCGGGTCGGCCACGCCGGCGATGGTTCGTCCTTCTCGTGGGCGACGTGCCATTTGCCACTCATGTAGGTGGCGTACCCGGCCGCGGCGAGCACCTCCGCGATCGTCACACAGCGGTCGTTCAGATTGCCCGGGTACCCGCCCGGTCCGTCGTCGGCGGTGAGCACGCCGATCCCGGTCTGGTGCGGATGCAGCCCGGTCAGCAGCGACGCCCGCGACGGGCTGCACCGGGCCGTCGTCGTGAAGTGCCGCATCCGGATCCCGCCCTCGGCCAGCGCGTCGAGATGCGGAGTCTCGATCTCGCTGCCGTAGCACCCGAGGTCCGAATACCCCAGGTCGTCGGCGAGCACCAGCACCACATTCGGCCTGTCGTCGCTCATCAAGCTCTCCTTGCTCATCTCGGGTTCTGGCCGAATACGCGGGCTAAGCGTTCGTACTTACCCGGCGGCCACGCCGCGTCGGATACGTGCCAGGAGATCGGCGTCGTCGGCGTGACCACAGCCAGCCGTTCCTCGAGATCCGCGGCCAGGTGCGCGCGGCCGGTACGGCGCAGGTGCTCGGCGTAGCGGACCGGATCGTTGTAGTACGTCGGACCAGTCTGGAGCGTGGTCAGCATCGGGTCCGGCAGCGCACCCGGCCGGCCGGCGTAATGGTTCCACCACTCACTGAGATGACCACGCATCCGGTCTGCCAGCGCAGGCTCCTTCTGCAGCAGATCCACCGTCAGGTGCGGGTCGGACGTCACGTCGAACAGCTGCTCCCACTCCGCGCGGAACGCCCCGGGATGGTAGGTGCGGATGTACAGATGGTCACGGGTGCGTACGGCGCGCTGGTACGTGTGCGCGCCGTGCCCGAAGACCAGGTACTCCCGCGAACCGATCTGCTCCCCGCGGATCGCCGCCGCGAACGACTCGCCCTGCCACCCGTCCGGCACCGGGAAGCCGAGCATCTCGCACAGAGTGGGCGCGAGGTCGATGTTGTACAGCAGGCTGTCGCAGCGACGGGCGTCGTCGGGCAACTGGTCGGTGACGCCCGGCCAGTAGACCACCAGCGGCAGCCGGTGGGTGGGCTCATTGGCCAATCCATGTTCACCGTACGAGCCGTTCTCGCCGAACGACTCTCCGTGGTCGGCGCTGACGATGATCGCGGTCTCGTCGGCGATGCCCATCTCCTCCAGCGCCGCCAGCAACTGCCCGAAGTAGTGATCCCAGTACATGATCGTGCCGTCGAAGCCGTTGATCAGATGCTCGTAGTCGGCCCGGGTGCGGACCGCATCCGGCATGTTGTGCGGCACGTCCGACGTCCGAGGCACCACGAAATAGTGCAGGTCAAGCGCGCTGCGTGGGCCGTACACCTCGGCGTGCGCGTCGATGGCCGTCTGATCGGGCCACGCAGGCGGCGGCCCCGAGGCGGCGGCGCGCGCCGCCCACTCCGCGCCGGTCGGGTACGCGGTGTGCGGCTCCCAGTAGGTCAGGTGCAGGTACCAGTCGTCCTCATCCGCGTGCCGACGGATCCAGTCCAGTGCCACCCGGTTGACGTCGTGCGCCTGCTCGTCGTTGATCTCGCCGGTGGCGCGGATGGACTCCCGGAAGTTTCCGTAGAAATGGAACGCCCGATGCCGCTCGGCGAACATGGAGACAGCCGCGGTGTACATCCCGTGCCGCTGAAGCTGCTGGCCCAGTAGTGGGCGGTGTGGATCCGGACCGTGCCCCGGATCGAGCCGGAACCGGCCCGCCTCGCCGAAGTGCCCGATCACGCCGTTGGTGATGCCGAACTGGCCGCTGGTCAGCGCGGTACGCGATGGAGCACATGGCGAGTCGGAGCAGTAGTAGCGGTCGAAGACCACGCTCCGCTCCGCCAGCGCCTGCAGGTTCGGCGTGGTCGGCCGCTGATATCCGTACGGCTGGGTGTGGTCGGCGCGGAGCGTGTCCACGTCCACGTAGATGATGCGCATCGGTCTCCCTGTCAGATCCATCCGTCGAGTGCAGCGAGGAACACGGTCGGGTCGTCTCGGTGGATCGTGTGACCGACCCCGGGGACGACGAGCACCTCCAGGCCGCGCTGTTCCATCTCGGTGACCGCCGCCTCGGAGTAGAAGACACTCTCCCGGGCGAGCAGCACGAGCGACGGCGCGGCCGGCCGCAGCGGCGCCAGATCGGTGCCCGTGATCATCGACGCCCCGTCCACCGTGTCCGGATCCCACGTGCGCAGCGTCGCCATCTCGATGTCGATGTCGTCCTGACTCCATCGCGGATGAGCCGCCACCACCTCGTCCCGGGTGGCGTGCTTGAACTCCCGGAATCGGCTCGGACCCGCGTCACCGTCGCGATGAGAGACGAACCAGGCCGGATCGCTGTAGACGGCCCGTCGTGGCCGCAACCGGGCGGCCGCCAGTGCGAGTGCGACCGCACCGAGGGAATGGCCGATCGCGATGTCCGGTTCCCCCGGCAGCGTCTCCACCAGGTCGTCGGCCCAGTCCTGCGGAGAATAGCGACCACGCCCGCTATGGCCGTGCCCGCGAAGATCGACGCCGGTCACCCGGTACCCGCGTTCGGCGATCCTCGGCCCGACAACCTGCCATGTGCGCGAATCGGACATGATGCCGTGGATCAGGACGGCGGTCCGGTCCCCCTCACCCCAGGTACGCGTGTGCAATCGCATCTGATCTCCCATCCCGTCGCGGTACGCCTGGCTTGTTGAGTGTCAGTTCCGCACCGGCGTGGATTTCGAGCCCGAGAACGCAACTCACGCTCAAGAACCGTGGGCGGGCCGCATCTCGCCGGCGAAATGGCACGCGGCCCGTTGCCCATCCGCGGTGACGGACAGGGCCGGCTCCTGCTCGACGCAGATCTGCCGCTCCGGATGTGCCAGCGGACCGATCGGGCATCTCGTGCGGAACCGGCATCCGCTCGGTGGGTTCTTCGGGCTGGGCAGGTCGCCGGTCAGGACGATGCGTTCCCGGTCGCGGGCGGTCGTGTCCGGCACCGGCGAGGAGGACATCAAGGCCACGGTGTACGGGTGCTGCGGTGCTGAGTAGACAGCGTCCACCGGCCCGGTCTCGACGATCTTGCCCAGGTACATGACGGCGACCCGGTCGGAGAGATGCCGGACCACGGACAGGTCGTGCGCGATGAACAGATAGCCCAGGCCGAGGTCGTCGCGCAGCTGCTCGAGCAGGTTGATGATCTGCGCCTGGATGGAGACGTCGAGTGCGGAGACCGGCTCGTCGCAGATGAGCACCCGCGGCTGCACGGCCAGCGCACGGGCGATGCCGATGCGCTGGCGCTGCCCACCGGAGAAGGCGTGCGGGTATCGGTCCAGATGGTTCTCGTTCAGCCCCACCCGGCGGATCAGCTCCGTTGCCTCACCCGCGCGCTGCGACCGGGGCACCCCGCGCATCTCGAGCGCCTCGTCGAGTGACTGGCGGACGCTACGACGCGGGTTGAGCGAGGCGTACGGATCCTGGAAGACGTACTGCACGGTCGAGCGCAGGGACTGCACGCCGCCGGCCGTGGTGGCGTCGACCTGCCCGGGCCCGACGCGGACGGTGCCCGACGACGGACGGTTGATGCCGACGACGGTCCGCGCCAGCGTCGATTTCCCGCACCCGGACTCGCCGACCAGGCCGAGCGTCTCGCCGCCGGCGACGGACAGGCTCACCCCGTCCACGGCGTAGACCGGGTCCGGCCGGCCGAACAGGGTGCGCCGGTCGGCCGCGACGTTCACCCGCAGGTCCTCGACCGCCAGCATCGGCGACCCAGATCCGGGCCGGGCCGCCCCACCGGCGTGCGGCTGAATGGCGCCAGGCTCAACAGTGCCTGGCTCGACGGCGCCGACCTCCGTGGTGGCTACCCGGGATGCGGCCGGTTGCGACGAGTTCCCGGCCGGCGCCGATTCGGCGTGGATGAGTCGCGGCAGCGGCGGGATGGCATCGCCGCGCTGGGTGATCCAGCACGCCGCGGCGCGTCCACCACGGCGGTCGCCACCGTCGACATTCGTGCTGTGGGTGCGGGCGAGCAGCTCGGGGACGTCGGTGCGGCACTGGTCCTCGGCGAGTCGGCAGCGCGGGTGGAACGCGCACCCAGGCGGGAGGTCGGCCGGGTCCGGGGGCGTGCCGGGGATGGCCGGCAACCCCTGCGATCGGCTGACCTTGTCCCTGCTCGTGCCGCCGCCGTTCCCGTTCCCGCTTCCGTGCTCGTCGATACGCGGCATCGCCCGCAGCAGGTCCGCGGTGTAGGGGTGCTCCTGGTGGGCGAACAACGCCTCGGCGGGGCCGCGTTCCACGACGCGCCCGCCGTACATCACCACGACGTCGTCGCAGGTCTCGGCGACCACACCCATGTCATGCGTGATCATCAGCACCGCGACCCCCAGCTCGTCCTTCAACCGGGCCAGCAGTCGCAGGATCTGCGCCTGGATGGTCACGTCCAAGGCTGTGGTCGGCTCGTCGGCGATCAGCAGCTTCGGGGAGCCCGCCAACGCGATGGCGATCACCACGCGCTGGCGCATCCCGCCGGAGAACTGGTGCGGATACTCGCTGATGCGCCGCTCCGCGTCCGGGATGCCGACCTGCTGCAGCAGCTCCAGCGCCCGTGCCCGGGCGGTGCGCTTGTCCGCGCCGTGCACGATCAGCGCCTCGGCGATCTGGTCCCCGACGGTCATCACCGGGTTCAGCGCCGACTGCGGGTCCTGGAAGACCATCGCGATCTCCCGGCCGCGGACCTCGCGCATCTGCTCCTCGGTGAGCCTCCGCAGATCACGCCCGTCGAACAGGATCTCCCCCGCGACGATGCGCCCGGGCGCGTGCACCATGCGCATGATCGAGCGGGCGGTCACCGACTTACCGGAACCGGACTCGCCGACGACGCCCAGCACCGTGCCGGACTGGACGGCCAGGTCGACATCGTTCACCGCCCGCACCGTGCCTGCGTCGGTGGCGAACTCGGTGCGCAGCCCGCGTACCTGAAGCAGCGGCGCGTCGGCGCTCCAGTCCCGCTCCGTCCGCCGCGTGGCCGCCGCGGCGGCCAGGGCCGGGCTCTTCCCCGTCAGCCTCATCGTTTCAGCACCGCCTTGTTCAACGCGTCGGACAGCAGGGTGAAGCCCAGGGCGAGCAGGAGCAGTACGAGGCCGGGCCCGATGATGTAGGCCGGATGGACCTCGACATAACGCGCGCCGGTGTTGAGCATCGCACCCAACGACGGCACCGGCGGCTCGATGCCGAGACCCACGATGCTCAGCCCGGCTTCGATGAAGATCGCGACCACCATGAACACCGACGCGTTCACCACGATCGGGTCCACGATGTTCGGCAGCACGTGGCGGACCATGACGGTCCGCTTGCGCACGCCCAACACCCGAGCGGCCAGCACGTACTCTCGTTCCTGCTCGACCAGCAGCCCGGCCCGCGCCTGCCGCCCGAACATCGGCAACCCGACCACGAGGATGGACAGGAACAACGCCAGCCACCCCGTGCCGACCACCAGAACGATCGTCATCCCCAGGATGAGCCCTGGAAAGCCGAGGATGATGTCGAGCAGCCGCTGCATCCCGGTGCCCAGCCAGCGCGTGATCACCCCGGCCAAGCCCATGAGCGTACCGATCGCCGCGCTCAGCGGCACCGCCGTCAGCAGCAGGCTGATATCCGTGCGCAGGCCGAACACGGTCCGCGCCAGGATGTCGCGCCCCAGCTCGTCGGTCCCGAGCCAATGGCCGGCCGAGGGTCCGGCCAGGGCACCGCTGCTCTGGTCGTCATAGCCGTTCGGGAAAAGGATGGGCGCCAGCACGGCGGCCAGGATGAGCAGCGCGAGCAAGCCGGCCCCGGCAGCACCGCGCGGACGTCGCAGCGCCGAGGCATAACGGTGCCACGCGCCGGCGCCGGACTGGCGGGCAGGCGGTCCCGGGACGGTGCCCGTGGGGCCCGTGGTGTCCGCGCCGTTCCCCGGCCCGCTCACGGTGGTGGTGTTCGTTGCCATGGTCATGCTCCCAACCGCACTCGGGGGTCCAGGCCGGCAAGGGCGATCTCGGTCATCAGCTGCATCAGCACCGCGATCAGGACGGCGCCGACGATGATCACCTGCACCAGGTTGTAGTCCGCGTTCTGCACGCCGGTCACGGCCAGCTGCCCGATGCCGTTCCGGGCGAAGATCATCTCGATGACGACGGCGCCGGCCAGCATGTCACCGAATCGCATGCCGAGCGCCACCACGGCCGGCCCGAGACTGTTGCGCACCACGTGCCGGATGTTGATCCGCCGCCGTGGCACCCCCTTAGCCACCGCCAGGTCCACGAAATCCTGCTGCCATACGTTGTGCATCGACGACTGCACCAACCGGGCCACACCGGCGGACATCGGAACCGCCAGCGCCACCGCCGGCAGCAGCAGATACTGCAGCCCGATCATCGGATCATCCAGCACCGCCACCTCGCCGCTGATCGGCAGCACCGGGAAGGCGACGCCGAGCACGATGATCAGCAGCAAGCCCGCCAGGAACGGCGGCGTGGCCAGCAGCAGCGTGTTGGTCGCGTCCGAGGTGAGCCGGGACAGCCGGGAGCGGGCCGAGCCACCGAAGATCCCCACGCCGATGCCGACCACCGTGAGGATCAGCATCGCCGCGATCGTCAACTCCAGTGTGCTCCCGATCCGGTCTCCGATCAGCTCCGATACCGGCCGGTTGAACTGCAGCGACTGGCCCAGGTCGCCGGTCAGCAGTCCGCCGACCCAGCCGACGTACTGCTCCACCAGCGGCCGGTCCAGCCCCATCTCGACCCGGATCGCCTCGATCTGCTCCGTCGTCGCCTCGGGCCCCGCCGCCGCGGCCGCCGCATCGCCGGGCGCCAGCCGCGGCAACAGGAACGCGATCACGCTCGTCGCCACGATCACCAGCAGGATCGACGGCACACGGCGCAGCAAGAATCGGATCATGACCTCACCTGCCTATGGGGTGCCTGACGAATCTCGGGTCCATCAGGCGTCCTCGAGGTAGGCAGCCCGGAACGACCGGCCGTACTTGCCGATCAGCTGGTCTTTCAGGGCGTCGGCGCGCACGCTCGTGGCCGGCGTGATGACGAACGGGAGCACGAACGCCGCCTCCAGCAGATGCTCCGACAGCGCCCGCAGCGCCGCGGTCGTGGTCTCGTCGTCGGGGCTGTTGATCAGATCCTCGACCAGTTCCTTGTACTCGTCGTCCTCGTACCGCCCGGTGTTTCCCTCCGCCCGCAGTTCGGGCAGAGAGTTGACCATCAGGGCGGGCGCCTGGCCCGCCGTCGCACTCCAGATGTGGAACATCTGTCCGAGATCGTTGGCGGCCCGGCGTGGCGCGAAATCCGGGATGGACAGCTCCTCGACCGAGACCTTGAGGCCCGCCGCCTCGAGATCGCGGGCTACGATCTCGTAGTTGCTGCGCGGCGCCGGCTGGGCATGGATGGCGATCTTCACCGCCGCCCCGGCCGCGCCGGCCTCCTCGATCATCTGCCGCGCCCGGTCCGGGTCATAGGTGTACGTGTCGACCAGATCCGCCGGGTAGCCGGTGGCACTGTCCACCCACGGCAGGCTCGTCGTCTGCGCAACCCCGCCCATGACCTGCTCGGCGATCCGCTCCCGGTCGATGGCGTACGCGACGGCCTGCCGGACCCGGACATCGTCGAACGGTGGCATCGTCACATCGAAGGCGAACGCGTACACCAAGCCGTGATTCGTGATGAGGTGGAAATCCTCGTCGTCGACGACGGTCTGCATGTCCTGGGTGGTCATACCGCCGCTCATCTGGGTGCGGCCGGAGCGAAGGGCCGACAGCTGTGCCGTGGAGTCAGCGATGACCGTGATCTCGACGGCGTCCAGGTACGGCAGCTCGGGGTCCCAGTACGAGTCGTTGCGGGTGAGCTTGAGCTCGGTGCCCGCAGTGTATTCCGACCAGACGAACGGCCCGGTCCCGACGACCTCCGATCCGTCTTCCAAACCCTGATAGGTCTCCCGGTCGATCATCGGCAGCGTATCGAGGATGTCGAAGGCGATCTCCTGCAGCGGCGTCGGTGCGCTGATGACGACCTCGTACTCACCGGTCGCCTCCACCTCCCAGTCGGTGATCACACCGGCCATCTCGGACAGGCCGCCGCCCTCCTTCGCGTGGTCGAAGGCGAACACGACGTCCTCGGACGTGAAGTCGCGCCCGGAGTGGTATGTCACGCCCTCGCGCAGCGTCAGCACAAGCGTCTGGTTGCCGTCCTGGAACTCCCACTCGGTCGCCAGGACCGGGACCACGTCATAGCTGTCATCGACGAGGGTCAGTGTCTCCAGCACACTGCGGCACCAGAAGATGTTGCCCGGGCGCCCGGTGTTGTAGGCGCCTGGTACGGGTTCCGCCACCACGGACGTCACCAGGGTGCCGCCGCTGACCGGGTCGCCGCCGCCACTGCCGGTCGCGTCGTCGCCCGTCTCCTCGGCCTCGTCCACCGCCGAGCGGCAGCCGGAGACGGCGACGAAGCCCATCGCCGAGACCGCGCCGAGAAAGGCGCGCCGCGAGAGCGAATCGCCCCGCACTCGGCCGGTTACTCTGACCTGTCCTGTTGGGTACATCCGTGGACCACCTCACTCACTTGTCGCGGGGCCTGACGTCGGCCCGCGCGGTCGACAGGGATATTGCGGTCGTGCGGTGAATGTCTGTTGCGGAGAAACCGACCAGGACGTCGAAGCGTCCCGGCTCGACGGTCCATCGATGGTGCTCGACGTCCCAGTGCGCGAACGCTCGGCGGGGCAGCGTGACCTCGACGGTCGACATCTCCCCTGCCTCCGCCCGCACCACTGCGAAGCCGGCGAGCCACCGCACCGGGCGGTCCACCGTCGACGACGGCCGCGCCAGGTAGACCTGGACCACCTGCTTGCCGTGCCGCTCACCGGTGTTGCGCACACCCACGGTGACGACGGCGGCCGCGTCGTATGCGTCGGCGTCGGCGTCGGCGTCGATGTCGGCGTCGATGTCGGGAGCCACGCCGAGCTCGGTGAGCTCCCAGCTCGTATAGCCGAGGCCGTGCCCGAACGGGTAAGCAGGGCTCGAACCCGAACGTAACCAGGCCCGATAGCCGATGTGGAGGCCCTCGTCGTACTCGAGGCGTCCGTCCACGGGCGTCGTCTCGGAGACCGGCACGTCGTCCAACCGGTCCGGCCACGTCGTCGGCAACCGGCCGCCCGGTTCCGCGGCGCCGAGAACGATATCCGCCACGGCGTGGCCCATCTCCTGCCCGCCGAACCATCCCAGCAGGATCGACGGAACGTCGTTCCGCCAGGGCAGCTCCACCGGTGATCCCGAGTTGACCACCACGACGGTGCGCGGGTTCTCCGCTGCGACGCGACGCACCAACTCGTCCTGACGGCCCGGCAGACGGAGGTCTCGCCGGTCGTAACCCTCGCTCTCCACCTGTTCGCTGGTACCGACGACGACGACGGTCAGGTCCGCCGTGCGGGCCGCCTCGGCAGCGGCCGCGAGTTCTTCCTCAGCCGACCGGCGCGGTGGTCGTACCCCCAGGCCGATCGCCACTCCGAGCCCGCCGACCCGGTGCCGGAGAAACAGTTCGGCCGGCCGGTCCGCGACGAGTTCCATCGGCGTGTACCAGTGTGGCGGGCCGAGCATCTGCAACGCGCCGTCGTCGTGCTCCGGATTCACCGCACCGTCGAGGACGACATCCCCGTCGACGGTGAAGACGAAGGTGCCCGCGCCGGTGAAACCCACATGCCAGCTACCGCTGCGGTCCGGCACGAAGGTGGCGCTCATCTCGACGGCGGACGCGCCGGGCGGGACGTCGGTCGCCCACCGCGTCAGGCGGGCGGACGTCCGGCGTTCCTCGTGGATCAGCGTGCCGTCGGCGCGCAGCCACCGGAGACGGACCGGCCCGGCGTCACCAGCGTCACCGCAGCCATCAGCGTCACCGGAGTGGTCCATGCGAGATGCCGGAATGTCCGGCAGACCGTCGTCCAGGTGGCAGCCATCGACGTGACTGACCTCGGCCACGCCGTCCAACGCGGCGCGCAGGCCGTCCAGTATCGAGACCGTGTACACCGGCCGGACCTGTGCGCTCCCGCCGCCCTGGATACGGGGGTCCGCGGCGAGTTCGCCGATGACGGCCACCTTGCGCAACGCGGCCGGATCCACCGGTAGCAGCGGCCCGTCGTTACGGACCAGCACCATCCCGTCGCGTGCGGCCGCACGCACCTCTGCGCCGTCCGCGCTGACCGTGGAGGCCAGCGGCTGCCGCGGGAACGGGTCGCCGCCGAGTGGCGCAAGCGCACCGACCCGCACGGCAAGGCACAGCAGGTTGCGGACCTTCGCGTCCACGTGCGCTTCGTCGACCTCGCCGGAGCGCACAGCGTCTTCGAGCGCGGCTCCCCACGGGCCGTCCGGCCCGGGCATGGCCAGGTCGAGCCCGGCCCGGCCGGCCGCCACAGTCGTGCGTGCGGCCCGCCAGTCGGAGACGACGGCGCCGTCGAAGCCCCATGCGCTGCGCAAAGGGTCGGTCAGCAGGTCGTGCTCGGTCATCGTGGCGCCGTTGACGGAGTTGTAGGCGGCCATGACCATCCATGCCCCGGCGTCGCGTACGAGGTACTCGAACGGCGCCAGGTAGACCTCGCGCAGAGTCCGCTCGTCCACTCGCACGTCCACGTGGCGCCGGTCGGTCTCGGCGTCGTTGGCGACGTAGTGCTTGACCGTCGCCGCCACGCCGTCGTCCTGCAGGCTTCGCACCACGCCCGCCGCCATACGTGCGGTGAGCAGCGGGTCCTCCGACCAGCACTCGAAGTGGCGGCCGCCGAGCGGGCTGCGGTGCAGGTTCACCGTGGGGGCCAGCACGACGTGTACGCCCTTGCGGCGCGCCTCGGCCGCGAGTATCCCGCCCATCCGGGTCGCCATGTCGACGTCCCAGCTCGCCGCGATCGCGGTCGGCGACGGCAGGCACACCGACGGATCGCCGTCGTCCCACACCACGCCGCGCACGCCGGACGGCCCGTCGGCCAGAGCCATCTCGCCCAGTCCGATCGCCGGCTCCGCATGAGTCGACCAGAATGCCCCACCGGTGAGGAGGCGGACCTTCTGTGCGAGGTCGAGCTTGCCGATCAGCGCGTCAAGGTGCTCGGCGGAGATGTCACTCACCGGACCACCTCACCGTCGGCGGACTCCCGCCGGGTGAGCCGCCGCAGATACGTCTCCATGACCGCGCACATGTCCACCGACGGATCGAGCAGCCACTGAACCTGCAGGCCGTCCATCACGGCGATGATCTCGGCCGCCGTCTCGTCTGGGTCGAGCTCCGGCAGCAGCAGGCCCGCGTCCTGGTCACGCCTGATGTGACCGGCCACCGATGACCGGACCCGGACATATCGTTGCCGGAAGTACCCGTGTGCCGGGTGGGCCGGTTCGATGCTCTCCGCGGCGGTCACCGCGTACAGCCGCATCGACTCCGGGTTCTCTTGGTTGTGCCGGCACAGGGCCAGCAGCCCATCGACCGTGCTGGCGCCGTTGAACACGATCGCCATGTGGCTGAAGCTGTCCTCGTCCCGGCGTTCCAACGCGGCGATCAGCAGCTCCTCTTTGCTCCGGAAGTGATGGAGCAGGCCCGGCTGCGAGATCCCGACCGTCGCGGCGATGTCCGCGAGCGATACCCCACGGAAGCCGCTGTTGCCGAACGCCTCCGTGGCGACGGTCAGGATCTGTTCCCGGCGGACGCCCGGAGGCTTGCGGTTTCTTACCGACGAGGATTCGACCACGACCCACTCCCTTAACGACGTTCGCTGTGCGTATAGACGTTCGCATGTCGCCCATATATTGTGATTGCGGTCACCTTACCGAGTACTCGGTAGGTAACGCTAGAGTTTCCGCAGGGTCAATTCCGCGCGGCGCACCGCGGTCCGGACCCGCACCACAGCAAACGAGCAGGTCACTACAGGCACGAGGAGAGCAGATAACGATGACGTATCGGCCGAACTTCCTGATCGTGGTCGCCGACCAGCTCCGCGCCGACACGCTGGGAGCGTTCGGCAACACTCTCGCCCGGACACCGAACCTCGACCGGCTCGCCGCCGAGGGGACGGCGTTCACCAACGCCTACGCCCAGCATCCGGTCTGTTCCCCCAGCCGGGCGTCGTTCCTCTCCGGCTGGTATCCGCACACCGCCGGCCACCGGACGTTCGGCACTCCGCTACGCGCGGACGAACCAAACTTCCTACGGACGATGCGGGAGAGCGGCTACCACGTCACCTGGGTCGGGGAACGCGGCGACACCTTCGCCGTCGGGGCCACCGAGACCAGCGTCGACGAGTACGGATTCAGTACCAAGCCGACCAGCGGCAGATGGGCCGGCGGCGTCCGGGCGGGCACCGAGATTCCCCAGCTGCACGACGCGTCCGGGCACGAGCAGCACGTCGACCCGGACCTGTGGGATCGGCTCTTCTACTACGGCAAGGTCACCGATCCGGACTACGTCGACTTCGACGAGGCGGCCGTGCGCACCGCCGAGGAATGGCTCAGCCACCCGCCACAACAGCCGTGGGTGCTGTTCGCGCCCCTGGTGGCACCGCACTGCCCGTTCCAGGCACCGGAGCCGTGGTTCTCCCTGCACGACCGGGATGCGATGCCCGATCCCGCTGTCCGCACCGGGCCCGAGCCGGCGTTCATGCAGGGTATCCGCGACTACTACGGAACCGACCGGGCGACGCCGGACGTATGGCGGGAGGTCATCGCCACGTACTTCGGCATGGTGTCGCGGTTCGACGCGCACGTCGGACGCTTGCTCGAGGGCGTGCGGAAGGCCGGTGCGGCCGACGACACGGTGGTGGTCGTCTTCTCCGACCACGGCGAGTATCTTGGCGACTTCGGCCTGATCGAGAAGTGGCCGTCCGGACTGGAGAACTGCATCACCCGGGACCCGGTGATCATCAGCGGTGGTGGACTGCCGGGGGCGGGACAGGTCGAGGCGATGGTGGAGCTCATCGACGTCTTCCCCACCGTGCTCGAGGTCGCCGGCGTCGAGGCGAGCTACCACCACTTCGGCCGCAGTCTTGTCCCGTTGCTGCACGACCCGTCGGCGCCGCACCGCGAGTACGCGTTCAGCGAAGGCGGCTTCCGGAGCGAGGAAGAGGAGCAGATCGAGCGGAGCGGCTTCCCGTATGACCGCAAGGCCGCGCTTCAGCACGACCGGCCCAGGGATGTCGGCAAGGCCGTCGCCGTCCGGGACCGGCGCTGGACGTACGTCTGGCGGCTCTACGAGGAACCCGAACTGTACGACCGGGCGGACGACCCGGACGAGGCGCACAACCTGATCGGCCGACCGGAGCTGTCCGAGGTGGAGACGAGGATGCGCGACGCCCTGCTGCGGTGGTTCGTGGAGACCGGGGATGTGCTCCCGGAGCGGGCCGAACCCCGGCTTCCGGACATCGACCTGCCCGTTCCGGGACGGGCCGGCGCCTCCGCTTGAGCACCCTCCGGCGGCTTCGGTGCGTCAGGCCACCACGGTTTCGCTCAATGGGACGGCGACGGGTCGCTCACAGGTGCTCTGCACGTGGACGGCTCGCCGGTGGTCAGCTGACTCCAGCACGCGGATCATCACCTCGTTGACGTGGTAGCCGAGTGCGGCGCTCTGCCGGTGGCCGGTCCCGTCGAGAATCGCGCGTGCCAGGTCGGAGAGCCCGAACCCGCGGCCGGCGTCCAGGTATCCCGCCTTCTCCCCCACATGCACGAACTCGGAGTCATCGCGGCGGGCGACGCTCACCACGCCGCTGAACCGGTTGGGGTCGGGCACGGACATGCTCGCCTCGGTCCCGTACACCTCGATCTTCGGCAGCCGGCTCGCGACGGTGTCGAAGCTGACGATCAGCGTGCTCAGGGCCCCGGAGGCGTGCCGCAGGTTGGCGGTGATGTGGGTATCGACCTCGACGGGCAGGGTCTCTCCGGCGCGGGGCGCACCGTCGGGCACCACACGTTGCATCCGTGCACGCGATCCCATCCCCATGACCTGGGTGATCGGCCCGAGCATGGTGACCAGGGCGGTCAGGTAGTAGACGCCCATGTCCAGCAGCGGTCCACCGCCGTTGAGGTAGTAGAAGCCCGGGTTGGGGTGCCATCCCTCGTGCCCGGGAGACATCATGAACGCCGTCGCCGCGACGGGCTGTCCGATCTTCCCCTGATCGATCATCCAGCGTGCGGTCTGAATGCCGGTGCCCAGCACCGTGTCCGGTGCGCTGCCGATGCGGCGGCCGGTACGCTCGGCGGCCTCGAGCATCTCGTCGGCCTCGGCGAGCGAGACCGCGAACGGCTTCTCCAGGTAGACGTGCTTGCCGGCCTCGAGCGCCTCGACGGTCAGCCGGGCATGTTCCTGCGGCGGGGTCAGATTCAGCACTACATCGACGTCGTCGTCTTTGAGCACATGCGTCCACGACCGCACCGGTACGCCCTGCTCCCCGGCCACCCGCTGGGCCGCGGCGTCGTTCACGTCGGACACGGACACCAGGCGCACGTTCGTCAGCCGTTCCATGCTGGCCAGGTACTGCCCGGAGATGTGCCCGCACCCCACCAATGCGACGTTCAGCACGCCGGCGACTCGATTCATCGGCTGGCCCACAGCAACCCCCGCTTGATGAGCACGTTCACATTCGGGTCGGTCAGCACCTCGACGCGGTGCCCGGGCGTGGCCACGAAGATCCGGCCCTGTCCCCAGCGACGCGTCCAGACGGCCGGCGACGTGACCTCCCGGTGCCACGGGTCCCAGGGCCGGACCTTCTGCGTTGTCGTCGCGAGCACGTCGTTGTAATCGTCGCTGAGCACCCAGTACTGCTCGCTCACCAGGTCGAAGTCGGAGATGCCGGACGTGATCGGATGGTCCGCCGCGGCCGGCAGCATGTTCACCGTGTACGGCACGTAATTGTCCGCCTGTTCCCCGGTCCGCTCATCCGGATGTTTACCGGGGTGGCACGCGAACTGCCCCCCGATCAGGTGCAGGTAGTCGGAGTTGTTCCGGTACGAGTCGGCGATACCGCCGTGCCATCCGGCCAAGCCGGTACCGGCCTCGACCGCCGCGCGCAGACCGTTGACCTCGTCCGCCTCGATCGTGTTCATCGTGTTGCACTGCATGATGAGGTCGACGCCGCCCATGTAGCCCGGGTCGGCGTACGGCTTGGGTGAGTCGTGCACGTCGACGGCGAACCCGTTCGACTCCAGGAACGGAATGAACAGGTCGGTCGCCTCGACGGGCTGGTGACCGTCCCAACCGCCGCGGACCACGAGGGCCCGACGCCGGATGCTCGGGTCGAAGCCCGCAATGGTGGACATCGTCTCCGGAGTGATCATGAGGTACTTCCTTGTGAGGCTGCGCAAACAGATCCGAGCCTAGTGCCTGCGCGCCACATCAACTGCACGCGGTGGCGCCACGGTATTCACTCCGGCCGTCGTCGGCCGGGGCGCCACCACCGTCGGCCGACGTGTGCTGCTCCCACTCAGCGATGTTTGGCCTGGATCTGCGTCCTGAGCCGAGCCGTCGAATTGAGATCCGATGACACGTAGACGTCACAGTAACGACCCAACGAATTCGAGCCGCTGTAGAGCGTGACGTATTTCCACGAGTTGTTCGCGTTGGTCCACAGCGTCTTGTCGTATGCCGACTTGCTTCCGTTCTCGCAAAAGACACTGTAGGTGTAGGTGACCTTGTTCGACTTGTCATTCGACGTGCGAAAACGGATGCGGATCGCATATGGATTCTGGACCACTGTTTGCACGATCGAACTCGTGGTCCAGTAGCCGGCGCCCTTTGAGTTGGCCGAACCCTTGACGTACCAGCTCGTGGCACCACTCGCCGGAATCAGCGAGAGCACAACCGTCGCAACGATCGTCATCATCGTGATCATCAGACGACGCTTCATGAAACCCCCTCGATCGAGGCGCTAGCTCTCCGGCGCCACAGACTTGACAGGCATTCCAGCCCTGCGCCACTAGTCCGGCCTGCCACAGACTTATGGCCTGTCGAAGCGATACGGCAGAATCTCGCCCCCCGGCGAGAATTCTCGAACTGACGTTCTCGTGCCGCCTTGGCGACGGATGGACCTCCCCTTCCCCCACGCCCGAGCCCTATCGCACGATGGCGATCAGCATACTCGCGAAGGTGTCTGCCGCAACTCCTTCTCGCACGACTCACTGTCGCACAGAACCCTCATGGTCCTTGGCCTGCACCGGTGGGGGTTCTGGACGACGACCGCGGATCCGGCACCTTCGCCATCGGGGCGGCGCCCGGCATCGTCGAGCGCGGAGCCAGGCACGATTCGCCTTTCAGTGCTCCGCGCCATGAGTCAGGCTGATCCGCCACGGGTCACACCCTCGCCGTCACAGCAGGCCGCGTCGTTGCATCTGAGTCCACGCCACCCAGCCGGGCAGGATCGGCAGCCAGAACGTCACCAGCCGGAACAGCAGCACCGCAGTCACCGCGGTGGCCGCTTCCACGCCGAGCGTACCGACACCGGCCGAGAGCGCCGCTTCCACGGCTCCCAGCCCGCCCGGGGTGGGGACCGCGGTGCCGAGCGTGTTGCCGACCAGCTGGACGACCGCCATCCCGGCGATGGGGGCGCTGCCGCCGACCGCCTTCAGGCACGCGTAGAAGCACACGATCATGCTGAACGACTGCAGCAGGATGCCACCGACGGCGGTGGCGAGTTTGCGCGGATCGCTCAGTACGTCGAGCAGACGCGGCAACCCTTGCCCGGTGAAGTCCGACCACAACGTCCGCGCCCAGCGGCGGACCCTGGGGATGAGCGCGACGATCACCCCCGCGGCCAGCGCACCGACGAGGATGATCAATGTGGTCTCCGAAGCCAGCTGAGCGGTGGCGGACGAGCCGGAGATGACGGCCAGGATCGCGAACAGCGGGAACACCACGGCCCACTGCCCGGCCTGGTGCGCCGCCACGCTGGCCGTCGCCATCGGCCCGGCGAGCTCGGCCCTGGTGAGCAATCGGATGTTGACCGCCATGTTGCTGACCGCCGCGGGTGCGAGCAGCCGGACGAACCCCAGCGCCACCTGGGCGCCGAACGCGTGCCGGAACGGAATCCGTTCCGGCACGAATCCGAGAATGCCGAGCGCCATGCCCACGTAGTTCCCGAGCATCATCGCGACGGCCACGACCAGCCAGCGCAGGTCGGTCTCCGCCCACAGATCGCCGAACGACACATCCGTGAGCTGGGTGCCGACCAGATACACCGCGACGACGGTGCCCACTCCGGTCAACATCGACAACGGCCGGAACCGCCGCAGCTGTACCGGCGCCGCCGCGGTGCCCAGCCGCTCGACCAGGTGGTCCCGCAGGTCACGCAGGATGTTGCGGTCTTGTTTGAGTTCGTGCCGGGTTGCCCTCGGCAGCGCCGCCGGCTGAATGAACGGCACGGTCTCGCCGACGATGGCCGCACCCAGCGTGTCGATCGCGGAATCGACGGCTCGCACGGGACCGACGACGTCGGCCACGGCCACGAGCACCTGGACGATGTCCGCGCGCAGCGCCACGTCGGTCGCCGCCACCTCGCCGCCGGACGGGTCGAGCAGCCAGGGCTCGCCGGCGTCGGAGATCATGATGGTCCGCCCGGACAGGCGACGGTGCGCTACGTGGTTGCGCTGCAGCTGTGCCACCTGGAGCCAGAGGTCCTCCAGAAGCGCGTCGCTCACGTCGTCGGCGGCCAGATCGGCGAGATAGGTACCGGCGACGTAGTCGTACACGATCGCCGCGGACTCACGATCGATACGCAGGACTGAACGGATCTCGGGCGTGCGCGCGCCAGCCCGGGCGACCGCCAGGGACTGAAGCGTGAGGCGGTTGATCGCATCACGCATCGTCACCGACTGCCGCGGAAGGACCTCCTGATGCGTGCGAAGCCGCCCGAACGCCCGGGCGACAGTCCCAGCACCTTCATTGTCCCGGTCGAGCACGAGGACCGTGAACGTGTCGTCGGGCGTCTGAGCCGTGAAGCGTCGTTGTTCGTCCTCCGGGCGGTGCAGCAGGGCGATGATGTCATAGCCGTGAGCCGCCAGCACCGCAGCGATCTTCTGGCCGCTCGGCGCGACCGACGGTTGCCCGCCGACCAACCGGGCGACCAACCCGGCGGCGGCCCCGATGCCGATCGCGATCAGCAATCCGCCCACGGTCGCATGCCCCCGTAGCAGGGAGACCGCCAGATCACCGGCGATGGCGAAGATCGCCACCTGCCGGAAACGCCTGACGTCCAGGCGGGATACCACCGTCACGAGCGTGACCAGCAGTGCCTGGTAGGTCGGCACCGGCGTGCCTTCGGCCCCGTCGACGATGGGAACCAGGCTGTCGTGCAGCCGCGCCGGTGCCGGGCCGGTCAACCAGGCCGAGACCAGGACGGTGCAGACCGCGGCGGCGGCCCCGGCGATCACGAGTTCGACGACGATCCGAGCCCGGCCGCGCAGCATCAGCACCACGATGAGCACCGGCGGCAGGACGAATCCGGCGAGGTTGGCGGCGAACGCGACGATCTCGACCGGACCGTCGGGGAGGCGATCGTTGAAATCGGCCAGATCGGCCGTGGCCGCGGTGAGGGTGCGTTCGGCGACGATCGACAGCACGACGAGCGTCGTCATAGCCGCCGTGACCAGCAACAGCCACAACGCGTCGATCGGACGCCTCGTGCGGGCAGGGAGTGGCGGCTCGTCGATCACGACGGAGTCGCCGGCGCGACGAGGCAGGTCCATGGGTCTGGTCATCGGTGTCTGATAGTGCCACGGCTGGGACTCCTCATGCGACGACGTCCACCGCGGCGGTGCCGGGCGATGTCCGCGACACTGGTGACATGACCACGCAACGCCAGGCCGTCCAGGCCCTCCGCCGGATCGCGTACCTGCTGGAACGCGCGCGCGAACCGACGTACCGGGTACGTGCCTTCCGAGGCGCGGCGGCCACGGTGGAAGCACTCGATGAAGATGAGCTGGCCGCGCGTGTCGAGGCCGGTACGTTGACCGAGCTGCGCGGCATCGGGAAGGTCACCGCGCTGGCCGTGGCTGAGGCACTGGCCGGAGAGACGCCGGTGTACCTGCGGCGACTGGAAGCGACGGGTGGGACGCCGGTGGCCGAAGGCGGGGCCGAGGTGCGCGCGGCGATCCGCGGCGACCTGCACACTCATTCTGATTGGTCGGACGGCGGCAGCCCGATCGCGGAGATGGCCGAGGCGGCCGCGGCCCTCGGACACGAGTACGTTGCGCTCACCGATCACTCACCCCGGTTGAGTGTGGCGAACGGATTGTCCGCCGAGCGGCTGGAGAAGCAACTCAGCGTGGTCGCGGAGCTGAACGACCGGACGGATGGGATTCGGGTGCTCACCGGCATCGAGGTGGACATCAACGAGGACGGCACCCTGGACCAGTCCGACGACCTGCTGGAACGGCTGGACGTCGTGGTCGCGAGCGTCCACTCGAAGTTGCGTATGCCGGGTGACGAGATGACCCGCCGGATGGTCACCGCGATCGCCGACCCGCACACGGATGTGCTCGGTCACTGCACCGGCCGGCTGATCACGGGAGCGCGGGGTACAAGGCCGGAGTCGGATTTCGATCCGGAGCTCGTGTTCGCGGCGTGTGCCCGGTTCGGTGTGGCGGTTGAGATCAATGCCCGCCCAGAGCGTCTCGATCCGCCGAAGCGGTTGCTGCGGCTGGCCGTGGAGGCGGGCTGCCTGTTCGCCATCGACACCGACGCGCACGCTCCCGGCCAGCTGGACTGGCACCCCTACGGGTGCGAGCGCGCGGCCGCCTGCGGCGTGCCGATCGACCGCATCGTCAATACCTGGTCGGTCGACGACCTGCTCGCGTGGACCGGCCGCACATCCACCCGGCAGTGAGCCGGGCGGACCGCGGCCCCGGCATGGCCCTGCCGGCAGGACGCGTACTGCCGGACATCATTTGCTTGCGTTTACTTTTATTTGCCTTGCTTTCGCTCCATGCGATGTCTAGAGTCATAGCGTGATCACCACCGCGCACGAGGCGCTGCACAGGATCTTCCAGGATGACAACCTGCTGTTCAGCCGAGCCCTGCGCAATGCGCTCGGGGTCGACTTCCCCACCCCACGTGCGGTATCGGTCTTCACGCCCGACCTCACCGACATCAAGCCGGTCGCTCGCCACGCGGATACCGTTCTGCTCATCGAGACCGACGAGCAGAACCACCTTCTTGTCATCGAGTCGCAGACCAAGGAGAGCGACTCCAAGCGGTACAGCTGGCCGCACTACGTGTCCTACCTCTACACGACGCACAAGGTACCGGTGACGCTGCTCGTCGTCTGCCCAGATGCAGCCACCGCCACCTGGGCTCGTGCGCCGATCCGAATAGGACTGCCTGGCTACCCGTCACAGATCACACGTCCGTGGGTACTCGGGCCCGACAATGTTCCACCCATCACCGACACCGAACAGGCAGCCGAAGACATCGTCTGGGCCGTGTTCTCCGCGCTCACCCACCGCCTGGGCGACAAAGCAGACGACATCCTGGTCGCACTCGCAGAGGCGCTGAACACCGTCGACGACCCGGGCATTGCCGGCTACTGGGCGGAGTTCACCGAGATAGGCTTGGGAAACACGGCCGCACGCGACATCTGGAGGAATCTCATGTCGACGCTGACTTACCACTATCCCTCCCAGCTGCGCCTCCAGGGCCGCGAAGAGGGTCGCGAAGAAGGCCGAGCCGAAGGTCAGGCTGGAGCGGTCCTGGAGATCCTGAACGCGCGCGGCGTCGATGTCTCTGAGGACACCCGGGCGCGGATCACCGATTGCACGGATCACGAGCTACTGCGAACGTGGATCCGCCGTGCCGCCACCGCGACCAGCGTCGAGGATCTATTCGGGTAGAACCTCAGCGCTCTCGTGCTCGCGCGTCCGCCGAAACGGCCAGGACCGCGGTAAAGGCCCCCATCGACGGCGCCGCATTGAACGGCCACCGTCGCGTGCGGTGCGGAAGCCGGACCATTGACCGATGGCCCCGTTCGTGATTAAGTTTCCATCAATCGAACGGTCGCGTGACAAATTCACGGGGGACGCTCCACCTCGCCACCCACCCAGGGGAGGTACAGCATGCCCCGCCGTCCATCCCAGCGTCCGCCTCGTCTTCTCGGTCTCGGACTTGCCATTCTTCTGGTCCTTGGCCTTCTCGGCAGCGTCGCCGCTGCCGCCGCTCCCGGCTCGACGGCCATGTCCGGCACCCAGGCTACGGACACGCCGAAGAACGGGTCGTCCGTTGCCGCGGACCGCATCCCGCATGGCTGGATCACCAACAGGATCAACCGCATGACCCTGGAGGAGAAGGTCGGCCAGCTGTTCGTGACCTACGCCTACGGCGCGACGGCCGATACCGTCGACCCGCGCAATCAGAGCGCCCACGGGGTCGACACCGCGGCCGAACTCATCGACCGGTACAAGCTCGGCGGAGTCATATATTTCGCCTGGTCCGACAACCTCCACGATCCGCAGCAGATCGCGAACCTCTCCAATGGACTGCAGCAGGTGGCGGTGGAACAGCGGATGCATATCCCGTTGCTGATCTCTACCGATCAGGAACACGGAATCGTCACCCGGGTCGGCGCTCCGGCCACACTGTTCCCCGGCAACATGGCGCTCGGAGCCGGCCGCAGTACCGACGATGCCCGCACGGCGGCGCGCATCTCCGGAGCGGAGCTGCGCGCGCTCGGTATCAACCAGAACTTCGCACCGGTCGCGGACGTCAATGTCAACCCGGAGAACCCGGTGATCGGCGTCCGCTCATTCGGCGAGAACCCACAGCTCACGGCCGATCTGACGGCGGCACAGGTGGCCGGGTATCAGGAACGCGACGGGGTCGCCGCCACCGCCAAGCACTTCCCCGGACACGGCGACACGGACGTCGACAGCCACATCGGCGTCCCGATCATCAACCACAGCGTCGACGAGTGGTGGGAGCTCGACGCACCGCCGTTTCAGGCTGCCGTGGGCGCCGGGATCGACGCGATCATGACGGCACACATCGTCGTGCCGGCACTCGACCCGGCAGGCGACCCGGCCACACTCTCCCACCCCATCATGACCGGCATCCTCCGCGACGAGCTCGGCTACGACGGTGTGGTCATCACCGACGCACTCACCATGCAAGGTGTCCGCGACACCTACGGTGACGACCAGGTGCCGGTGCTGGCGCTGAAGGCCGGGGTGGACATGTTGCTCATGCCGCCCGACATCGACCTCGCCTACAACGCCGTCCTCGACGCCGTCCGCAGCGGGGAGATCAGCGAGCGGCGGATCGACGAGTCCGTCTACCGGATCCTGAGGTTGAAGTTCCAGCGCGGCATCTTCCGCGAGCCCTTCGTCGACGCCCGCAGCATCGACGACGTCGTCGGCACGCCCGAGCACCGCGCCGAGGCACAGCGGATCACCGACGCGACGACGACGTTGATCACCAACGACGCCGGTCTCCTCCCGCTGGCCGCCGACGACGATGCCGGCGAGGTCCTCGTCACCGGCTGGGGCGTGTCCACCACCGAGACCCTGGCGGAAGCGATCGGGCGACGCGGACCCGCTACCGAGACGTTCTGGACCGGCGGCAATCCCGAGCAGGCCACGATCGACGACGCGGTGGCCCGCGCGGAGACGGCCGATCTGGTGGTCGTGGCCACGATGAACGCCCGCGGCTCGGACGGCCAGCAGCGCCTCGTCAAGGCTCTCCTCGCCACCGGCACCCCGGTGGTCGCCGTCGCCGTGCGAGACCCGTACGACATCGCCTACTACCCCGAGGCCGAGACGTACCTGGCGACCTACTCTTACACGCCGGGCGCGTTGGAGGCGGTAGCCAAGGTGATCTTCGGTGAGGCCGCCCCGGAGGGCAGACTCCCCGTCACCATCCCGGTCGCGGACAACCCCGGCACCGTCCTGTACCCGTACGGCCACGGACTGACCTACACCAGCACGGACTGACCGACCCCAGGAGGAACGATGCGACGTAGGAACTTCATCGCCGGCTTCACCGGACTCGTGGGGGCGCCGATGCTGAGCGGTACGGCAGCCGCCGCCGGTGTCTCCGCCGCCGATAGTGCCGGGCGCCACGGCGGGCATGGCCGTGGCCGCCGTCGTCGACGGGTACGCAGCGGGATCGAGGAGCTGGCGGCTCGCGACTACGACGTGCTGGCGGGTCAGCGGGTCGGCATGATCTCCAATCCGACCGGCGTGCTGCCGGACCTCACGCACGAGGTGGACGAGATCGTCCGCAGCGGTCAGGTCGACCTGGTGGCGGTGTTCGGTCCCGAGCACGGCTTCCGGGGGACCTCCCAGGCCGGTGAGGGCGAGGAGTTCTTCATCGACGCCAAGACCGGGCTTCCGGTCTACAACGCGTACCGGGACCCGGAACGGATCGGTGAACTCTACGACGAGGCCGGCGTCGACACCGTGGTCTTCGACATCCAGGACGTCGGTGCCCGCTTCTACACCTACATCTGGACGATGTACTGGGCCATGGTGGCCGCCGCGCGCCGGGACAAACGCTTCGTCGTTCTCGACCGGCCGAACCCGATCACCGGCCGGCGGGCCGCAGGACCGGTGCTGCACTATCCGGAGTTCGCCACCTTCGTCGGAGAGCGCCCGATCAGCCAGCAGCACGGCATGACGGTCGGCGAGCTCGCGCAGCTGTTCAACGCCGAGTTCCTACCCGACGAGGCCGGCACACAGGTCGATCTCACCGTCGTCCCCATGCGCGGCTGGTTCCGGGACATGTGGTACGAGGAGACCGGCCTGCCCTGGGTGGCGCCGTCGCCGAACATGCCGACGGTGGATACCGCGACGGTCTACCCGGGTACCTGCCTGTTCGAAGCCGGTCATCCGAGCGAAGGGCTCGCCGAGGGACGGGGCACCACGAAGCCGTTCCAGCTCATCGGGGCGCCGCATCTGGACCACGCGTGGGAAGAAGCGCTCGACGCCCTGGATCTGCCGGGTGTGGGATTCCGGGAGGCGTACTTCAACCCCACCTTCTCCAAGTATCAAGGGCGGGTCTGCGGCGGGGTCGAACTCTTCGTCACCGACCGCGACGACTTCGACCCGATCCACACCGCGATCGCCATGCTGATCGAGGCACGGAAGCTGCAGCCCGATGGGACCACGTTCTGGCGCACCGACAACTGGATCGACAAGCTGACCGGCTCCACCTGGGTACGGCAGGCGATCAACGACGGCTTGGGCGCCGACGAGGTGGTCGACGGCTGGCACGACGAGCTGAGCGAGTTCCGCTCAGTGCGGGAGAAGCACCTCATCTACCATCAGATGCGGCGCAGAGAGGAGCGGGACTGATGCGCCGCGCCGGCTTGGTTACGCTGTCCGGGTTGCTGCTGACGGCCACGGCGCTCGGCACACCCGCGGCGGCGTCGGGCCTATCGCCGGCAGGCGCGGCGGCCTCCGCCGATGCGCCGTCGTCCGCGGGCGGTCCCCCGACGGTCACGGGAGCTGATCTGAGGTTCACCGATCCATCCACGACGCTGCGCCCGGGCACCGCCCGCGAGGCCGGCCTGGTCGAGGAGTTCGTCGACCGCATCGTCCCGGCTGCCGCCGCCTACATGGAGCCCGGCGGGCCCAGCGGGGAGAACCCGTCCTACCCCGGATTCGCCCTGCTCGCCGCCCGCGACGGCGTGGTCGTGGCGGACGACGCCCAGGGTTATGCGGTGCGGTACGCGAGCTGGGACGACGAGAACGGCACCGCCGTCGAGCTGCCTCAGGACCAATGGGTGCCGATGCAGCGGGACACGATCTTCGACATGGCGTCGATCACCAAGTTGTTCACCTCCGTCGTCGTGGTTCAGATGGCCGAACGTGGCGAGCTCCAGCTCGACGCACCGGTCGCCGAGTATCTGCCGGAGTTCGCCCATACCGATCCGGACAAGGCCGACATCGTCGTCCAGCAGCTGCTCACCCACACCTCCGGCATGACCGCCTGGCTCAACCTCTACAGCCTGCCGGACGACGAGGCACGCATGCAGGCCATCTACTCCGAGCCGTTGCGGCGCACACCGGGCAGCGGGTACGAGTACTCCGACCTCAACCTCATCACGCTCGGCAAGGTCGTCGAGCGCATCACCGACGACCCGCTGGATGAGGCGGTCGCGGAGCGGATCACCGAGCCGCTCGGCATGACCGACACCATGTTCAACCCGCCGGAATCGCTGCTTCACCGGATCGCGGCCACCGAGTACCAGCCGTGGACCGACCGCGGGCTGATCCGCGGCACGGTGCACGATGAGAACGCGTGGTCGTTCGGCGGCGTCGCCGGGCACGCGGGCATCTTCTCCACCGTCTCCGACCTTGCCGTCTTCGGGCAGATGATCCTGAACGGCGGCCGTTACGGGGACGCCCGCATCCTCAGCGAGGACTCCGTCCGGGCGATGCTGACCAATCTCAACGCCGGACTCGGCGGCTCGGCGGCGCGCGGGCTGGGGTGGCAGCTCGACCAGCGCTGGTACATGGACGCCATGACCTCGCCGGTCACCACCGGCCACACCGGGTACACGGGCACCTCGCTCGTCGTCGACCCGTTGTCCGACTCGGTGCTGGTGCTGCACACGAACCGGGTGCACCCGACGCGCAACTGGGGAACCGTCAGCAGCTACCGGCGCGCGCCGGCGCGTGAGCTGGCCCGGGCGGTTCCGGTCGACCCGGCCGTCGGCCGGGATGCCTGGTTCTCGGGTCAGCAGGACGCCGCGACCGTCACCCTGACCGCTCCCCTGACGTCCGCGGCGCACGGCGGGCGACTGACCTTCCACCTGTGGTATGACACCGAGGCCACGGACGTCGGGCGCCTGCTGGCTTCCACCGACGACGGCGCGAGCTGGGAACCCGTGCCGATGGAGCTGCGGACACAGGATCACCGATGGAGCAGCGACGGCACCTTCTCCGGCTTCGCCGGGCGACAGTGGCTGACCGCGCATGCCACGCTGCCCGACGGGACGACACACGTGCGGTGGAGCTACGCGTCGGACTCGATCTACCAGGGGCGGGGCGTCTACGTGGACGGCGTACGGGTGGTCGACCGGAGCGGCGTGCGGTTCAACGGTGAGCGGCCCGCCGACGCCCAGCGCTTCGTCGCCGACGGCTGGACCCAGGCATCGGACTGACGCCGCGAAACCCGGAGCACACCGGCGCCGAGTAGATTTCTCGCTATGCCGAAGGCAGACGAGGCCGGAAACACCGTGGTGCGGGCCCGCGCGCTGCTGCCGTCGTTGCCCCCGGCGGAGCAGCGGGTGGCCCGGCGCGTCATCGACGATCCGGTCGGCGTGTCCGTCTTCACCATCGCCGAGCTGGCACACGCGTGCGGCACGTCGCGCACGACCGTCACCCGGTTCTGCCGCGCCCTCGGCTTCTCCGGATATCCGGAGCTGCGACTCAGGCTCGCCACCGAGGCCGGCCGGGCCGAGCGCGTCGATCGCGAGCGACCGGTGAGCGGCGATATCAACCCTGACGACGCCTTGACCGACGTCGTCGAGAAGATCGCCTTCGCCGATGCCCGCGCCGTCGAGGACACCGCGTCCCAACTCGACACGGCCGTGCTCGGACGAGTCATCGACGCCGTCGTCGACGCGCGCCGGGTCGACATCTACGGTGTCGGAGCCAGCGCCTTCGTCGCATTGGACTTCCAGCAGAAGCTGCACCGCGTCGGACGGGTGGCGTATGCCTGGTCGGACACGCACGCCGCCCTGACCTCGGCCGCGCTGCTCACCGACCGGGACGTGGCCGTCGGCGTCTCACACTCGGGAACCACCCAGGACACCATCGACGCCCTGGCCGAAGCGCGCAGCCGTGGAGCCACGACTGTGGCTCTCACCAACTTCCCGCGATCCGCGATCTGCGCCGTCGCCGACCTGGTGCTCACGACGGCGGCGCGCGAGACCACGTTCCGGTCGGGGGCGACGGCCAGCCGCCTCGCGCAGCTCACCGTCGTCGACTGCGTGTTCGTGGGGGTAGCCCAGCGCACGTACGACGAGACGCTGGCCGGGCTCGCCGCCACCTACAACGCGGTGAGCAGCCGCCGGGTGCAGCCGGGGCGAGCTCTCGATGTGTCGCATCGGCGGCCGGGAAGGTGATTCCCCGGGCGGGCGGGAGGGAGAGAGCCGATCGCTGCGGCGTGGCCAGGCGCTCCAGATCCACCTGCCGGAGCATGTCGAACATGTCGATGGCGCTGGACGGTTTCATCGAGGACGCCGACGGCCGCGTAGACGAGTTGTTCGAGTGGTACACCGCTGGGCCGGTCGCGACCGAGACGGCCAACGCGGATATCCCGTTGAGCCAGACCGCCGAGGACGCCGAGTATTTCGAAGACACGGTCAGGACCCTCGGCGCACTGATCACGGGGCGGCGCCTATTCGACGTGGCCGCCGGCTGGAACGGTGCGCATCCCACCGGGGTGCCGGTGTTCGTCGTGACACACCGGGTTCCCTCCCCGCAGGAATGGCCGCACCAGGATGCGCCGTTCACCTTCGTCACCGATGGCGTGACGAGCGCGGTCGCCCAGGCAAAGGACGTCGCGGGCGACAAGGACGTGGTGATCGCGAGTCCGAGCATCACGCGACAGGCGCTCGACGCGGGGGGCTGATCGATGTCGTCACCGTCGATCTGGTGCCGTACCTGCTCGGCTCAGGAACGCCGTACTTCGCGAACCTGTCGTCGGCGCCGGTTCGGCTGGACAACCCGACGATCCGGCCCAGCAGTCGGGTCACCCACCTCAGCTATCGGGTCCTTCGCTGACACCGCAGGCCCCACCGGCGCCCCGCCCGGGCCAGACACACGGCCATGCGGCCAGGGCACGCGCCCATCCTGCCCGGCCATGCGCCCATCCTGCCCGGGCCACACGCCCATCCTGCCCGGCCCACGCGCCCATCCGGGTCAGCACCGGTCCGCGTCTGGCCGCACGACCGTACCCACAACCGGTTATACGGCGCGGCTTGAAGCGGCGTCACTCGTGAGCGTGGTCCTGCCCAGCGTCCTCGTGGGACGCGTCGTGTGAGTTCGGGCGGCACCGTGGCCTTGTGCGTGGCGTCGTGCGGATTCGAGCTGCATATGGCGGTCAAGATGCACACGGCGCCGCACACTACTGGCTAATCCGGCGCAGCAGCCGCCCAACTTCACACGACAAGACTCACGACGACGCCCGGAGCGGCCAGAGTCCGCACGACCGCCAACACGACACGGTCGTGCATCTGGTCGTGTGTACAGGAGCCGGTCCCGACGCCGACCGTGTGGTCTGTCGTGTGCAGAACGGCCGCATAGAAGAGACCGTGCAGTCTGTCGTGTGACCGCGGGCCGGTGGACTGCAGGCGTGGAGCGGCGACTTCCACGGGCGGGCCGGACATGGTGCGTTGGATGACCGTTGGAATGCGCCTTCCCGCGGATTCCAGTGTGAACTCACCGCACCATGCACGCCCACTCAGCGCACCATGACGTCAGTGCGGCGGCGAGAGCCCGCGATGTTCGGGTGGCGAGCGCTGTCGGTGTTCCCGTTGGCTAGCGCTGTCGGTGTTCCGGTTGCCGTGCAGGGGTGGAACGCCGTGGTGTCGTCCGCACCGGGCCGCGCCACGGCACAACTGACGTGGTGTGCGTACGAGCGCGCCAGATTCTGATGAGAGATCTGAACGCCGGCGACACGGAGAAGGTACGTGGTACGGAGCTGCAGTGCCCAAGATGTCTGGAAGGCCGGACCCTGGAAGTCCGCACGTTGCGAAGAGCGCGTGGCCGAGCTACTCGGCTCCTCTCCCTTCTTAATGTATAGCTCAATGGGGGCCTTGCGGCAAGGCCCTACCTGCGGGGCAGAATTGGGGCCTCAGCAGCACAAAGATGCCGAACGTGGGGGTCGGATGCGGATGCCAGGCGGGCCAAAGCAGATCACGGGAACCCGTCTGGAGCCCACCACGGTGGTCGTCACCGAGCGAAGAGCGCGCGCCGCGAGGTGGCACCGCTGAGGATTCCGCCCACGTAGCGAACCCAGCAACCGAACCGAGCAGCTCCCGAGGCGGTCACATGCCCGGGAGCACGGACACCCATGCCCGCGGACCGAGACATCCCGGCTGACTGTGTCCTGCGCCTGACCATCGACGCGACCCCAGATCGACCACGGAGCTGATGACGTGACCACCCTGCCTGCGACAGCGTTCAAACTGCCCGACCACCTCGCCGCCAAGGCCGACCCGGCGCTGATCGCCGCCGACGAGCAGCACTTCGCGGCGCTCGGGGCGAGCCTTGAGCAGCAGATCGCCGACCTGTCCGACCGCCTTGACGCCCAGCGCAAGGCTCCCGGTGGCCGCGGCCAGGCCGCGCTGGAGCGGGACCTGGAGATCCACCGATTGACCGCTCGCCTGCGGCTGTTGCGCCGCTTCGGGCTGGACCTGTGCCTCGGGCGCATGGTCAGCGCGGACGACCCTGATCCGGTGTACATCGGACGGCTCGGCCTCACCGACAACGACGGGCGTCGGTTACTTGTCGACTGGCGCGCACCGGCGGCCGAGCCGTTCTTTGCAGCGACCCACGCCCATCCGATGGGCCTGGTCAGCCGACGCCGGTACCGCTGGACCCGCGGCCGGATCACCGACTACTGGGACGAAGTCTTCACCCCGGACAGGCTCGCCGACGAAGCCGCGCGCGTCAGCCTTGATGACCAGTCCGCGTTCATCGCCAGCCTCGGCAGCAGCCGCTCGCCACGGATGCGCGACGTCCTCGGCACCATTCAGGCCGATCAGGACGCCATCATCCGCGCGGGTTCGCGCGGGTCGCTCGTCGTCGACGGCGGCCCCGGCACCGGGAAAACGGTCGTCGCTCTGCACCGCGCCGCCTATCTGCTGTACTCCGATCCTCGCCTCGACGACCGCCGGGGTGGTGTACTGTTCGTCGGCCCACACCGCCCGTACCTGGCCTACGTCGCCGACGTGCTCCCCAGCCTCGGCGAGGAAGGCGTACAGACATGCACCCTGCGGGATCTTGTACCCGAGGGAGACACGACCGCGGTGGAGACCGACCCGGACGTGGCCCGGCTGAAATCCTCCGTCGATATGGTGCGGGCGATCGAGCCCGCAGTCAGGCTGTACGAGGAGCCGCCAGCCACGGGGATGACGGTCGAGACGCACTGGTCCGACGTCTGGCTCAGCGCCGCGGACTGGGCCGAGGCGTTCGAGGCGGCCGAGCCGGGCGTGCCGCACAACGAGGCCCGAGACCACGTCTGGGAAGAACTGCTCACGATCTTGATCGACAAACACGACGACGATGACGTCTCGCCTGATCTGCTCCGCACGTCCCTGCTACAGAACCGGGAGCTGATCAGCACCTTCAACCGGGCCTGGCCGCTGCTGGACGCGACCGACCTGGTCGCGGATCTGTGGTCGGTCCCGGCCTACCTGCGCATGTGTGCCCCCGGGCTCAGTCCAGACGAGGTTCGCAAGCTGCAACGCGCGGACGCCCGGGCCTGGACGGTGTCCGACCTGCCGCTACTGGACGCGGCCAGGCAGCGCCTGGGCGACCCGGAGACGGCGCGACGCAAGCGCCGGCAGGAATCGGCCGCCGCCGCGGAACGCGAACATATGGACCGGGTCGTCGACCACCTGATCGCCACCGACGACTCCGATATGCAGGTGATGTCGATGTTGCGTGGCGAGGACCTGCAGCACACCCTGGTCGACGACGCCGCCCTTCCGAGCGCCGACCCGGACCTGCTCGCCGGCCCGTTCGCGCACATCATCGTGGACGAGGCCCAGGAACTGACCGACGCAGAGTGGCAGATGCTGCTGCGCCGCTGCCCGTCTCGCAGCTTCACCATCGTCGGAGACCGGGCTCAGGCCCGGCACGGATTCGCCGATTCCTGGCAGGAACGGCTCGAGCGGATCGGGCTCGACCGGATCACCCTGACCTCGCTGAGCATCAACTACCGCACGCCTGAAGAGGTCATGGCCGAAGCCGAACCGGTCATCCGCCGCGTGCTCCCGGATGCCAACGTGCCGGTCTCCATTCGCAGCACCGGTCTGCCCGTGCTGCACGGATCGGTGTCCGAACTGGATGCGATCCTCGACACCCTGCTCGCCGAACACGCCGACGGCACCGCGTGCGTCATCGGCGATGCTACGTTCGCCGACATGGACCGGGTCCGTTCGCTCACGCCCGAGACGGCCAAGGGCCTGGAGTTCGACGTGGTCATCCTGGTGGACCCGCAGACCTTCACCACCGGCATCGAAGGAGCCGTCGACCGCTACGTCGCGATGACCCGCGCAACCCAGCGACTCGCGATCCTCACCAGCACCTGATGGACTGCCGCCTCATGGCGCGGTCCCGGAGCTCGTAAGCACATAGCGGATGAGTTCCGACCGCGAGCCGATGCCGAGTTTGATGTACACGTTCCTCAAGTGGTACTCGACCGTGCGCGGGCTCAGGAAGAGACGCGCGGCCACCTCGCGATTGCTGGCGCCCTGGCTGACCGCCTCGGCGATGCGTCGTTGCTGCATGGTCAGGCCACGCCACCCGATGGCGGCAGGGTCCGCATCCGTGGCGGCCTGCAACTCGATGCGGGCCCGATCCGCCCACGTCAACGCGCCCACGCGGCGGAACGTGTCGAGTGCCGCAGCCAGGAACACACACGCGTCCGACCTACGACGGATCCTGCGCAGGTACTCGCCGTACAGCAACTGTGTGCGCGCCTGCTCGATCACCTCGTCGGCGCGGGCGTGAAAGTGCATGGCGCGTCCATAGGCGGCCTCGGCCGCGCAGCCCAGGCTCAACAGCGCCCGCACACGTGCGCTCAACGCCAGCAGGAGCGGCGACGCCGAGTCCCCCGCCCACGCCTCGAAGCGCTCGGCGTGGCCACGCACGAGTTCCGGCGTGCCGGCCCGTACTGCGGCCTCCACCAGGTCCGGCACCACGTGCAGTCCCCGCGGCGAGGTACCGGCCGCCGCGATGGCGATCGCGAAATGCCGCGCCGCCAGGGCCGGCCGACCGGCGGCAAGCTCGGTATGCCCGAGCACCCGATGCATCGACACGTCGGCCAGAGACACGTGCTCCTCGGCCGCGATGATCGTGGTCGTCATGCGGGTGATTCTGCGCGCACCCCAGGATCCCGGACAACGGCTGACCTCACAGATGTCCGGGATCCTGGGATATCAGACCGCCCGGCCCCGCCTGTGCGCACGTAGGCTTGGCTGCCGTGGAGGCCCGCCAGATCCTCGTCGTGGCGTACGAGCACACCGAATTGGTGGACGTCGCATGCGTGACCACGTGCTTCGACATGGCGAACCGCCTGGGTGCCGCCCCGCCGTACCGCGTCCGGCTGGTGAGCCCGGGCGGCGGCAGCGTGCGGTGCGATTCCGGCCTCGAGCTGCAGGCGCAGGGCAGTCTGGAGGAGACCTTCGAGGACGTCGACACGATCATCGTCTCCGGCGGGCTGGGCCATGAGGCCGCCGCTCAGAACCCGCAGGTCCTTCACCACGTCCGCAGACTCGCCGGCCAGGCTCGGCGGACGGCTTCGGTGTGTACGGGCGCCACGGTACTGGCCGCGACCGGCCTGCTCGACGGACGCACCGTCACCACCCATTGGTGGTACGCGCGCCGCCTGGCGCGCCTCTTCCCGAAGGTGAACGTCGACGCCGGACCGGTCTACATCCGCGACGGCGACCTCGCCACGTCGGGCGGCGTCACGGCCTCGCTCGATCTGACTCTCGCGTTCATCGAGGAGGATCACGGTGCGGAACTGGCGCGGCACGTCGCACTGGGCGTGGTCACCTACCTGCAGCGGCCGGGCAACCAGGCGCAGATGAGTCTCTTCACCACCGCTCCCCGGCCGGACCATGTCCTCGTCCGCAGCGTGCTGGACCACGTCGTCGCCAACATCACCGATGACCTCAGCACGTCGTCGCTGGCCGCCCGGGCGGGGGTGAGCGTACGGCACCTGACCCGGCTGTTCCGCGAGCATCTCGGTGAACCACCGGCCAAGGCGGTGCAGCGGATCCGGCTCGAGATGGTCGCCCGGCTGCTGACGTCGACCGAGCTGTCGATGTCGCAGGTCGCCAAACGGGCCGGCTTCTCCTCGGCCGAGACGATGCGGCAGGCGTACGTCAACCGGTTCGGGATCACACCGTCACAGTTCCGCAGCACCCAGTCGGTGCGGCATACAGACCAGTGATTTCCCTGATCCCAGCAGCACCTGCACCGGCCTATGGTCGACGGCGTGCAGCACTCGCGACGCCGGCCGGAGGCCTGACCGGCACATGGACACCGTCATCAGTGTGGATCACCTCCGCAAGACCTACGCAGACGTCGTCGCGGTGGATGATGTCTCCTTCAACGTTCACCACGGTGAGATCTTCGGCATCCTCGGAGCCAACGGGGCGGGCAAGACGACCACCGTCGAGATCCTGCAGGGCTTGCGCGCCCCGACCGGCGGGCGGCTGGAGGTGCTGGGACTCGACCCGCACCGGGAGACCGACCGGCTGCGCCGTCGGCTCGGGGCACAGTTGCAGGCCTCCGCGCTTCCGGACCGGCTCCGGGTGGCCGAGGCCGTCCGGCTGTTCGGCCGGTTACACACGCCACGGGTCGACGTCGGCGCCACGCTTGAGGCCTGGGGGTTGGATCGGTTGCGCGACCGCCCGTTCGGTGTCCTGTCCGGCGGCGAGCGGCAGCGGCTGTTCGTCGCTCTCGCCCTGCTCGGCGACCCCGATATCGTGGTGCTCGACGAGCTGACCACGGGTCTCGACCCCACCGCGCGACGCGCGACATGGGACGTGGTCCGGCAGGTACGCGCCGGCGGCACCACCGTGGTGCTGGTCACCCATTTCATGGACGAGGCCGAATCACTCTGCGACCGCGTCGCGGTGATGGACGGCGGTCAGATCGTCGCGTGCGACACACCGCGTGGCCTGACCGCTCGCCTGGGCGGGCCGGTCACGATCACCTTCGACGTCACCGGCCGTCTCGACCGGACCACGCTCCTCGCTGTCCCGGGCGTGGATTCGGTCACCATCGACGCCGCCCAGGTCACGGTGGCCGGTCAGAGCGTCGCTGCGGCCGGAGTCGCCGTCGCGCTGGCCGAGCAGGGCATACGACCGGACGACTATCGAACCCGCTACCCCACGCTCGAGGATGTCTTCCTGAGCCTCACCGGCCGCCCACCGAGCGGGAGGAACCGAACGTGACCGGTCATCTCACCTGGACCGAGTTGAAGCTGCTGGTCCGCGAGCCGCTGGTGCTGATCTTGAGTCTGATGTTCCCGATCCTGCTCATGGTGCTCCTGGTGACGGCGTTCCGGGATCACACCGGCAGCGTCTTCGCGGACCTCGACGGCGACGTCTTCTACGTCACCGCATACCTGGGTGCCGCTGTCGCCGTGATGGGGTTCATGGGCACACCGACGCACCTCGCCGGCTACCGCGAGAGTGGAGTTCTGCGCCGTTTCCGGGCGGCCGGTGTCGGCGCCCCGGCGCTCGTCGTCTCGCAGACGGCGGTGCTGGCGGTGCTCGCCGTCGTCGGCGCGGCTGCCATGATCGTGCTGGCCTACGCCGGATTCAACCTCGCGGCGCCGGCCTCCATCGGTGGCGTCGTCGCCGCCTTCGCCGCCGGCGTCCTCGCCTTCGCCGGCATCGGCACCTTCCTCGGTTCGGTGATGCCGAGCGCCCGGGCCGCGCAAGGCCTGGGCCTGCTGCTGTTTCTCGGGACGTTCCTTCTTGTCGGTGGCGGGCCTCCACCCGGAGTTCTGCCGGGCGTGGTCAACGACATCGCCGCCTGGACGCCCATCGGCCTGCTGATCGACGCGATCCGTGCTCCGTGGGCCGACGGCGCACTGGATGGCCCGGCCATGGCCGTGCTCGTCGCCATCGCCACCGTCGGCTTCGCCCTCGCCACACGCCGGCTGCGACGAACCTGACATCGCAGGGACGACGACCGGACGCGTGACCCGGCTACCCGACCGCGGGTCAACCGGATGCGGACTCGTCCGCTCCCCCTCGAGCAGGCCCATCGCTCTCATCAGCTGTCTCATCGACGCGGTCGGCGCGGTCCCGCACGCCGTCGCTCAGATCCTCACCGTGCGGCCGGCGCAACTCGCCGCCCGGACCTTGCACCTGTTCGGTCTCGTCCGCCTCGGCATGCACCCGGGTCTCATCACCGATCGAGTTGACCGCCGCGGCCCGGTCGCGTTCTTCCTGCGTGGTGCGGCGCGGAGCGCCGACGTCAGCGTTGTTCTCTGTCATCCACGCGGCAGTACCCGGATCGATGCGCCGGAAACGAATCGGTCAGATCGCGCGGATACGGACTCGCGCCACACCCGGAGTGCGCCCGACGATGTATGCCCGCCGGCCGTCCACCGCATCGGTGGCTCCGAGGTAGGTGTAGTCCTCGCCGGGGTGATACCGGGCGGGGCCTGCCTCACCCGTGCCCGGTCCGAACTCGACGGCGCTGCCGCCCACACGGTAGCGGGCGGTACCGGAATCCAGCCGCACCGAGCCGTCGGACGCCTCGGCCGCACCCGAGAACGCTCCGCCTTCGCGGAACGAGAGCTCCAACGCCCAGGGCAGGGCCGGTCCGTCGGTCATGATCTCCAGCTCGACGCCGTCATCGGTCGGTCGTGCCGCGACCCGGGTGCGGAGCGCGACGGCGTCGGACTGCCGGTCGGAGAACGCCATCGCCGCGGCGAACCGCCCCTCGTCGGCCAAGTCGTACGCTCCGTCAGCGTGCCGCTCGCCGCGCTCCAGCGGCTGGTAATAATGCCCCTCCAGCTGCTCGGTGAGGATGATCGCGTCGCCGTCGACGGCCATCTCGGCGGCCCGGAACGGGCCGAGTCCGAAGAAGTCGCGGGACAGGCGGACCGAGTCGAGAACCACCTCGCCCGCGAACATGCGGAGAAACGTGGGGTTGCTCGCCAGCCCCGAGCGGATCCGCCGCTGTCGCGGGTAATCGGAGCCGCCGTAGAGCACGAGTGTCCGTGCCGGATTCGCATCGACGACGAGCCCGGACGCACTCCACGCCTCCCGGCGCCTCGCCGCCGGCGGTTCGGGCTCCGGGAGCGGCCGGGCCAGCCACGGGTCGAGCAGCAGCTCGGTGAGGACCGTATGCGGTTCGGCGATGCCCTGCGCCGCGGCGTGTTCCGCCGCCCACGCGAAATCGCCGCGGCCCCGCTCAATCGCGAAGCGCCGGTACGCCAGCAGGTACGGCGCCAACGGAAACGGCTCGCCGCGCTGGTCCTGGCGCCGGGACTGGGTCGTCTCGACCGAACCGTCCGGGTGGATCAGCCCCAGTGTGGCGTCGAGATTGCGCACGACGACGTCGTGCAGATCCGGACGGTCGAACACATCGCCGATCACCACCAGCGACGGGTTCGACACGTACGCCGCATAGTTCGCGCTGCGCTCGGAGTACATCCCGTCGGTCTGCTGGTCGATGCCCTCGGCCAGCCATTGTTCGGCCCGCGCGTGCACGGCGACGTCGGGACGGCGCCGGTACAGCCGGGCCAGCGCCGCGGTGAGCTCCCACCGGTGGTTGGGCGTGTGCACACCGCCGGCGATCATGGCGGGCATCGCCGCGTCGGCGATGGCGTCGAGCATCTGCCCGAGTGGCGTCAGCGACGGGTCGGCGACGCGGCGGATCAGCTCGAGGGTGTCGCACGCGTCGTTGACGGCGAACGCGGAATCCGGCGGCGACTCGATGTTGTCGCCGCCGATGAAGAGGCCGGATGCCGCCTGCATCCGCCCCAGGGCGGCAGCGTGGGCTACGGCGTGCGAGAGCAGCCGCTCCCGCCCGGCGTAGGCGCCGTCGTCCGCGACATACGCGCTCACGAGCAGCTTGATCCGCCGCATCGCCGCGCGGTACGGGCCGAGCGGCGCTGTATCCAGGTCGGCCGGTGACGCGGCGAGCACCTCCTCGACCGCTGCATCCACCGCCGCGATCACCGCGCGGCGAAAAGCCTCGTCCACGTCCCTCATGCGAGTTCTCTCCGTAGCCGCACCGTCAGCACCTCGAACGGACGCAGCTCGATCGCGATGCCGTCGCCGGGTCCGGCCGCCACCGCGCCCGTCCCGTCGGCGAGCACCGTCTCGACCAGGTCGCACTCACGCGCTTCGGCGACGGCGAAGTCGGCGTGCAGCGTCGCGCGCGTACGTGCTCCGCGGCTCTCGTAGACGCGGACGATCACGTCGCCGGACCGGTCGTCGGCGAGCTTGACCGCCGACATCACCGCGGAGGTCGAGCCGCCCTGAACACCCGAGACGGCGACGAGCGGCACCGGCGCCGCCGCACCCGTGATCCGGCGCAGCGGCGTCGCGAGCCTGGCACCGGCACGCAGCGCCTCGTCCGTGGTCGGGGCCGGCACCAGCACGGTCGTGAAGGTGTGCCGCCCTTGGTCTGCCCCGGGGTCCGGGAACGTCGGCGCGCGCAGCAGCGACTGCCGCACGGTCGTCACCACCCGGCCGTCGGCGCTGTTCCGGGTGACGTCGTGCCCGTACACACCGTCGTTGACCACAGCCACACCGAAGCCCGGTTCCCCGACGTGTACCCACCGGTGCGCACACACCTCGTACCGTGCGGCGTCCCACGCGGTGTTGGCGTGTACCGGGCGGCGCACGTGCCCGTATTGCGACTCGTACGCCGCGTCGTGCGCGTGGATGTCGAAGGGGAAGGCGAGCTTGAGCATGCGCCGCCGCTCGTGCCAGTCGATCTCGGTGCGGATGTGCACGGCGTCGTCGACGATCGTGATGATCTGCGTGAGCCGGCTATCGCCGAACGCGCGCTCGACCCGCACGCTACCGTCATCGCGCAACGTCGAGGTGCCGTCCACCAGGTCCACGGCGTTCGCGCGGTACGAGCGGTCGAGGTCCCACGCGTCCCACTTGGCCGGTGCGTCCACATGCAGCTGCGGCAGGTTCGCGGCCGTGCCGGCTGGGATGAGATCGCGCCCAGAGAGGAGGTCGACGACGTGCGCGATGAGCCCGTTCGCGGTGATCTCGACCCGCAGCGCGGACGAGGTCAGCTCGATGCTGCCGTCCGGCAGCGTGCGAGCTGCGATATCCGCTGCGCCGGCGACACCGCTGGCCGCCGCATCGGTCACATCCCGCTCGACCGAGACGTCCGCGGGTACGCCGCCGAACGCGGGAACGCCCGCGGCCCGGAACGGTGCCGCATTGACCGCGAGGCGACGCGTTCCCGCACCGACCAGCGCTCGCAGCGCGTCGTCGATCAGGCGTTCCAGTCGCTCGGTGATGCGCTGATGCGAGGCCTCGGCCTCACGGTGTACCCACGCGATCGCGCTGCCGGGCAGGATGTCGTGGAACTGCAGCAGAAGCACCTCCTGCCACAGCTGGTCCAGCTCGTCGTACGGATACGGCACGCCCACACGCACGGTGGCGCTCGCCGACCAGAGCTCGGCCTCGAGAAGCAGCTGCTCGTTGCGACGGTTGCCCCGCTTCGTGCGCGACTGCGAGGTGTAGATGCCGCGATGGAACTCCAGGTACATCTCCCCCGACCACACCGGCGGCGTCGTGTACTCGCGCTCGACCTCGCCGAAGAAGTCGGCGGCGGTGCCGAACCGCACCCGCGGCGAGCCCTCCAGATCGGACTGCAGGCGTGCGTCGCACATCATCTCGCGCGTCGGTCCCCCGCCGCCGTCGCCGTACCCGAACGGCATGAGCGAGAGCGAGGCACCGGCGTGGTCGGCGAAGGTGCGCACACTGCGGGCCAGCTCGGTGGGGCGCATGTCGCCGCTGTAGGTGTTGTTCGGTGGGAAGTGCGTGAGGACGCGCGTGCCGTCGATGCCTTCCCACAGGAATGTGTGGTGCGGCATCGCGTTGGCGTCGTTCCAGCACATCTTCTGCGTGAAGAACCAGCGCAGTCCCGCTTTGCGGAGCAACTGCGGCAGCGTCCCCGGGTAGCCGAAGGAGTCGGGCAGCCACCCGACCTCGCTGCGTGCCCCGAACTCGCGCTCGAAGAACCGTGTGCCCTGCGACAGCTGGCGCGCCAGCGACTCCCCCGACGGCATGTTCACGTCGGACTCGACCCACATGTTGCCGACCGGGACGATACGGCCCTCAGCAACGCGCCGCTTCACTCGCGCGTACAGCTCGGGATCCTGGCGCTCGAGCCAGGCGAAATGCTGTGCCGACGAGGCCGTGAACACCGCATCGGGGTCACGGTCCATCAAGTCGACGACGTTGGCGAAGGTGCGGGTGACCTTACGCACGGTCTCCCGGCTGGGCCACAGCCACGCCGAGTCGATGTGCGCGTGACCCGTCGCGACGATGCGGTGCGCCGACCCGACCGCGGGCGACGCGAGCAGCGGTGCCAGCACGGCCCGTGCGGACGGCGCTGCTGCTGCCGGGTCGCCCGGGTCGAGCTCGTCGAGCGCGCGGTCGAGACCCGCCAGCAGCGCGACGCGGCGCGGCTCGTTCTCCCCGAGCTCATGCGTGAGGCCGTGCAGCACGGTCACCTCGCGGACCAGGCGCTCCACCTCGGCATCGATCGAGCGGATCTCGAACCGCCCGAGGCGGTACAGCGGGGCGTCCGGTGCGCCGTTCGGGTCGCCGTACGGGGTCGGCGCGTACGCACGTGCGCTCGTGAAATCGTCGCCTCCCGAGAGGTCCGGGTTGGCCGCGGCCTCGACGAGGAACGCGAACGACTCGCCGGGTGCCACCTCGATGGGTACATGGTGATTGCGCGGCTCCAGTCCCTTCACCGCCTGCCCCGTCCGCGTGCGGACCAGACCTTCGCACTGGAACCCGGGCTTGGCGGTGTTGAACCCGAGGTCCAGCGACAACTCCACCCGATGCCGTCGATCGACGGCCCAGTCCGCCGGGACACGGCCGGTCACGTGGAACCAGGTGGTTCCCCATGGCCGGCCCCAGCGGAAGCCCCGCTCGACCGGCGCGAACGTCACCGGATCCGGCAATTCGCCGAAGGGCACGGGTTCACCCGTGTCGCCCGGTACGCCCGGCACCGTCCAGGCCGCGACATCCAGCGGTACGGTCTCGGCCAGGACCGCGTCGGGCAGGTACTCCCCCAGCCACCGGCCGATCCTGGCCAGGATCGAAGGCGCGTGCATGTGCACGTCGTCAGTCCTTGAGTCCGGCGTTGATGTTCGACGAGGTGACGTACTTCTGGAACACCAGGTAGAGGGCTACCAGCGGGATCATCGACAGCACCGACGCCGACAGCAGCACACTCCAGTTGATGTTCTGCGCTCCCACCAGCGAACGCAAGGCGATCTGCAACGTGTACTGGTCCGGGTCGCCGAGAATGATCAGCGGGAGGATGTAATCGTTCCAGCGCCACTGGAAGGACACGATAGCCAAGGTGAGCATGATCGGCCGCGCCAGCGGCACCATAATGCGCAGGAAGATGCCGTACTCGCTGGCGCCGTCGATGCGCGCCGCGTCGATCAGCTCGTCCGGAACCGTCAGGAAGAACTGGCGGAACATGAACACACCCGTCGGGGTGAGGATCGACGGCATGATGACGCCCAGCAGCGAGTTGTACATGCCGAGGTCGCGCACGACGATGAACAGCGGGTTCAGGATGACCTCGCCCGGCAGCATCGTCATCGACAGCACGCACAGGCCGAGCACACTGAGCCACGGGTTCTTGTACTTCGCCAGCGCGTAGCCGGTCGATGCGCACAGGAACACGGTGAGGATCGTGGCCACCGATGCCACGACGAACGTGTTGGTGAGGTAGCGCATGAACTCGACGCGTTCGAATGCGTCCTCGTAGCCGCTGAGCGTCCACTCCCGAGGCAGGAACGACAGCGGGTAGCTGAACAGTTCACCGCCCGGCTTGAACGACGACAGCAGGAACCACAGCAGCGGGAACGCCATGAGCACGGCGAGCACCCACAGCAAGGTGGTCGGGAGGATGCTGCGACGGATCTCATGGCTCCGGCGCAGCCGGTTGCCTGTCTTCCGCTTCTTCGCCGGCGCCGTTGGCGCGTCCGTGGTCACCATGCGTTCTTCCTCTTGCTGATTCGGAGCTGGACGATCGCGATGACCATGAGGATCACCAGCAGGACCATCGATGCCGCGCTCGCATATCCGACCAGCGAGCGCTCGAACCCGGTCTCGTAGATGTACTGCACGATCAGCCGGTTCTGCGTGCCTGGCCCACCGCCGTTGAGTGCCTGGATCATCGCGAACTCCTTCATGGCGCCCAGCGACGACAGCAGGATGACCAGCACCGAGGTCGGCGCGATGGACGGCAGCGTGATGTACCGGAAACGCTGCCAGCTGCCCGCGCCGTCGAGCTCCGCGGCCTCGTAGTACGAGCGCGGCACGTTGCTGATGGCCGCGATGAACAGCAGCATGTTGAACGCCGCGCCGCCCCATGCGGAGGCGAGCACCGCGACGAACAGCGAGAGGTCGGCGTTGCTCGCCCACGGCACCGCGTCCCCACCCAGCAGGCGGATGATGTAGTTGACGAAGCCGAAGCTCTCGCCGAACATCCACCGCCAGATGACGCCGGCCACGATCGGCGAGACCAGCCACGGCACGAAGAAGATGATGCGCGCCGGTGTCTTGCCCCGCGCGCGCTGCGTGGTCAGTGCGACGGCCATGGCCAACGCCAGGCAGTAGCCGACCGGCACCGCGAAGGCGGCGTAGACGAAGGTGCGCCCGAGCGACTGGTAGAACTCGGAGTCGCCGAACAGGTCGGTGTAGTTGGACAGACCGACGAACTCGGGTTCTCCCCAGCCACGGTAGTCGGTAAGCGAGTACGACAGCCCGAGCACGCCGGGCCACAGGAAGAACAGGCCGAACAGTACCGCGGTGCCGAGCGTGAAGATGAACGGGGCGAGGCGGTAGCGGCCGAAGCGACGGCGCCGAACGCGGCGCCCGACCTCCTCCGCGCTGCGGGCGGAGGAGGTCGGACTCAAGGTGCGGGGACTCATAGAACCGGGAGCTTCCTTCGTCGCCGCGCTCAGTCGGCCATCTGCTCGGTGGAGACGTTGTTGATGTTCTCGACCGTCTCCTCAAGGGACTGCTCGTTGTTCAGGTACTTGGTCGTCTCGTCCTTCAACGGCTCCGAGTCGATGGCCTTGCCCTCGTAGCCGAACCGCAGGCCGTCCGTGGTCTGCACCGCCGAGATCGCCGGAGACGCGGCGATCTCGCCGTTGTACAGCTGGAACGCGTACTCGTCCTGCTCGTAGCTGACCTCCAGCCCGTCCAGCGCCGGCAGGCACCCCTGCGTCTCGCAATACAGGCGGTAGTTCTCCTCCGAGTACATCCACTCGATGAAGTCGAGCGTCTCCTCCTCGACGCCGGTGCCGTCGAACGCCACGATCCACGACGCCGCGCCGTAGTTGGTGGCACGAACCGGCTGCTGCGGCAACGGAACGGAGACCCATTCGAAATCGGTGATGGTCTCCTGGAAGTCGGCGATCTGCCACACGCCCGACATGTAGCCGGCGACGCGGCCCGACTTGAACGTCGCGCTCGGGTCGTCCGCCGCGCCCCACACCGCTTGGGGCATGACGCCGTCGTCGTGCAGCTGCTTGAAGTACTCCAGCGCCTCGGCACCAGCCTCGTCGAGCGCCCAGCTGCCGTCCGATTGCTCGGTGACGCCGTCGCTGCCGAACTCGAAGAGGAAGGAACGCAACCGGTGCGCGGAGGCGTCCATGACGACGCCGTACTCGGCGTCCGTGGCCGCGACGACCTCGTTCGCCTTGTCAACGTACTCGTCCCACGTCCACTGCTCGTCGAGGGTCGTCGGATACTCGACGCCCGCCTCGTCCCACAGCGACTTGTTCAGGAACATGCCGACGGCCGTGAGCGTCGTCGGCATTGCCTTGACCTTGTCGTCGGCGGGGTCGGCGACCGCGAGGGTGTCGATGACGCCGACGTCGTTGAAGATGTCGGTCAGATCGAGTAGCCGCTCGGTCCACGCCGGGTCGGTCGACGGCGACGCCGCCAGTGCCGGCAGGTCATCAGCCTGCGCCGCGGTGCGCAGCCGCGTTCGCAGGTCGTCGTTCGGGACCTCGACGACCTCCACGCGCACGCCCGTCTCGTCGAAGTACTTGTCCGAGAGCTTGGCGAACGCGCCGCCTTGGTTGACGTCGCCGGACTGCACGAGCTCGAGCACGACGTCGCCGTCGGAACCGCCGCTGTCGCTCGAGCACGACGCGAGCACGAGCGCGCCGGCGGTCAACGTGGCGATCGCAAGCGAGCGGATCAGGTGATGACGTTTCACTGGGTCTCCTCGCCGACGCTCGGGCATGAGCGTCTAGGTGTGCGGTTGGGTAGCTAATCCGCTTTGAGCGCATGTCCTGACATACGCTTGAGCGCTCACCCTAACGTGGCATCCCGTATTGGGCAAGCGCTTACCGAAACGGAGGGATCGGTCCGTTTAGGCCGGCGAAGAGTTCCGCTACGCGTCCGCACGCCCAGCGCAGCAGCTCGACGCCCATGCGTGGCCCGGTGTGGCCGCGGCGGATCATCGAAGCAGGCGTTCCGCCCGGTGGTCGGCACCTCGTCGCGTGTCGATCCACCGGGCGCACGGCGGCACGGTCAGATCGTGTACCGGCTGCGCCCCGATACGGGCCATCACCGGTACGTGATCAAGAGCCGAGGGTGAACGCCCGCGCACGCCCGCGCAACAGGTCACCCTCCGTCGCGCACGCCGCGGACGGTTCCGTAGTCAGTCGTAGGGACGTTCGTCCGGGGACGGCGGCGGCAGCTCGTGGCCGATCCCGGTTCCGGACGGATCCAACGTGCCCTCGGGGTTTTCCACCGGTCGGTAGCTGATGTCGAGTTCCGGAGTCTCGATGAGCGTGCCGCCCTGATGGTCGGAGTGCATCGCGGCGTCGAGAATCCCCGTGGTCAGAAGCGTACGCTCGACCGGATAAGGCGGCGTACCGTGGACGGCCAGGAATTCGATCTGCCGGTCCAGGAAGGTGAAGTGCCCGTAGGGCCAGCTGTACTCGAGCAGGAATTCGGCGGACTCCACGGCACCGCCACGGCGACCCGCATAGGCGAACGTGGACAACGCCCCGTGCAGAAGCAGCGCCGTGCCGCGGAAACCGTCGGTGTACTCGATCAAGAACGCGATCGGCTCCGGTGTGTTATCCCTGACGTCTCCGTCGGCGACACGACCGCTGTTCTCCCGGATCGCATCGACGGCCGCGTCCATGAGCGTGGCGTCCCAGCGGCCCTGGGCCGCGGCGTCCCACACCGCTCCCCCACGCAACACCTGTACCGACCGGACTCCCCGTTCACCGCCGTCGCGCCGCTCTGCCATGCATTGCAGGACCTCCAGGGTATGGAAACCGTAACTCTCGATCTCGGAGAAGCCGAGCGCGACGGCTTCGGTGAGCGCAACGTCCGCGGAATACGTAAGCGCGGGGAAACGCCATGTCAACGGCAACGACGACCCGGCCAGGAACGGAATCCCGTAACGCTGGGCCGTGTCATACATGTGTCGCGCGTCGTGGAACGCCTGCGCAAGGTGCTTGTCGGAGAAGATCGGCACGAATCTGTTCGAGGCGATCATGGCCGCGACGGCGGTGTCGAAGAAGCGCCGGCGCGGGTAGGCCTTCTGGCCGAACTCGTTCCACGGATAGGTGCCGTGTTCTCCGACGATGATGACGGCGTCCACGGCCACCTTGCCGGTCTCCCCCACCGCCAGTGCCTCGGGAATCGTGTCGAACACCGGGACGCCGTGTCTCTCCGCCATGAAGCGGCCGACGTCGTTGTCCGGGACCTGGTCCAGATAGATCGACGCGACCTCCACCCGGGGCTCGGTGTCAACGCCGTGCAGCCGGTAGCCCTCCAGCAGCTTGGTGGTGATGACATCGCCATGCGAGTTCCGGCGATACTCGGTGATGATGACGGCGACCCTGGGTTTCCGCCCGGGCCGGTTCCTCCGCTCCGAGGATGGGCGCGGACCCCCGTCCGAGCCGTGGGCCGGTCCGGTGGGCAGCATCACCGCCCCGGCCGCCGCGGCACCGGTGGTGAGGATCTGTCGCCGGGATGGGGTGGCGGTCATGTGGAGCCTCCTTGGGGTGTGGGGTGGGCGGGAGCAAGATGGGGTGTGGGGTGGGCGGGACTGAAGAGGTCTGGTGCGCCCGGGTGCGCTGTCACGGCATCATGTGCGCCGGCAGCACGAAGGTCTGCACCTGGCTCAGTGCCTCGATGGTGTAGCGGCCGCCGAGCCTGCCGACGCCGCTGGCGCGTCCGGAGTATCCGCCGAACGGGGTGTGCGGTTGCCAGGCGGTGGCGACGTCGCCGACGTTGACCACGCCCGCGCTGACCCTGCGGCCGATGGCCAGCGCCCGTCCGGCGTCCTGGCCGAGCACACCGGTGACCAGGCCGAGCCCGTGGGCGTTGACGAGTTCCACGGCCTCGTCGTCCGAATCGAACGCGGTCAGCGCCGCCACCGGGCCGAAGGTCTCCTCGCTGAACGCGAGCATGTCCGGGGTCAGTCCGGTCAGCACGGTGGGTTCATAGTAGAGCTCGGTCGGCCGGCCCGAGGCGCGTCGGCCGCCGATGGTCACCCGGGCGCCGTTGGCGATCGCGTCGGCGAGGTGGCGGTCGATCTTGGCGGCGGTCGGTTCGTTGTTGACCGGCCCGATCGTCGTCTCCGGGTCGAGCGACGCGCCCAGCCGCAGCGACGCGGCGTGTTCGGTGAGCGCATCCAGGAGCTCGTCATGGATACGGCGATGGACGATGATCCGCTCCGTCGAGCTGCAGATCTGCCCCGCGTTGGCGAACGCGGCCGCGTGCAACCGTTCCGCCACGACGGCCACGTCGACGTCGTCGAGGACCACGGTGGCGTTGTTCCCGCCGAGCTCGAGCAGCATCGGCTTCGCGCCGGCCGCGCGTGCGATCGCGTCGCCGGTTTGCGGGCTGCCGGTGAACCCGATCGCACAGACGCGGCCATGCGAGATCAGGGCGGCACCGGTGTCGTGTCCGAGCCCCGGCACGAGGTTGACCGACCCGGGCGGCCATCCGGCGTCGACGATGCAGTCGTAGAGGTGCAGCGCCGTCATCGGGGTGAGCTCGGACGGCTTCCAGACGATCGCGTTCCCGGCGGCCAGTCCGGCGCTCAGGTACTCGGTGGGGATCGTCGCCGGGAAATTCCACGGAGTGACGACCGCGAGCACCCCATGCGGGCGGCGCACCACGACAACCCGGCGCGCGGGGTCGTCGCTGGGCAGGATCTCCTCGGTGGCATGCCGGGCGATCTCCGCGGCCTCGTGCCACATCGTGACGGCCGTGGCCACCTCCGCTTCGGCTTCGAGCAGCGGCTTTCCCTGCTCCGCGGCGAGATCACGGGCGATGACGCCGGCGCGTTCGGCCACCAGGTCGCCCACCCGACGCACCAGATCAGCGCGGGCGCGGACGGTCATCGAGGCCAGCTCGGGTGCCACCCTTCCGGCGGCGTCGACGGCGTGGTCGACGTCGCCGGAGGTGCCGCAGACCATCATGGCGAGCCGTTCCCCGGTCGATGGGCTGCGCACCGGAATCGTCGTGCGATCCGCGCGTGCGGACGGCTTCCCGTTGATCATCACCGGCACTTCACGGGTCATGGCGTGCCTCCCCTGGCCCCGAACGCGTCGTCGAATTCGTGAAACGCCGCGACCACCTGCTGGATCCGCTGCATCGGCATCCGATCCGCCGGGGCGCTCAACGACACCGCCAGCGGTATGACCGTGCTGGTCAATGCGAGTGCGACGCACCGCGCCCCGACCTCGTTCTCGCCGTTGTTGACCGCGTATCCCGCCCTGCGCACGCGCGCCAGTTCCTGGAGGTAGCGGTCCGGGTCGGTGATCGTGCGGCTGGTGAAACGTGGCATCCCCTGCATGTCCAGGATCTCCCGCACACGCTCCTCCGGGATCCGGGCGGCCAGCGCCTTGCCGAACGCGGTGCAGTGGATCATCGCCCGGGCTCCGGAGTTGATGTCCACCCGCACCGACCGGAGCGGGCGCACCACCGAGACGTAGAACGCGCGGTGCAGGTCGAGCGCGCCCAGGCTCACCGTCTCGGTGAACTGGTCGCGCAGCTGCTCCAGCATCGGCTGCGCACGCCGCGCCAGCTCGTCGAGGTCGCTCTCCCAGGGGTGGCCGAAGGAACGCGTGGGAAGGTACGACCCGCTCGCTGTCCGGGTCACGTATCCTCGTCGTTCCAACGTCGCCAGATAGCGGAAGGCGGACGTCTTGGGCAGGCCGGTCTTGGCCACGACGTCGCCCAGCGACACCGGCCGCGACGGTTCGTCCAACAGCTCGAGGATGTCCAGCGTGCGGTTGACGGCGCGGACACCGTACGGTTCGAGTGCGTCGCTGTCAGTCATCTCCACCCCTCAGGCTCCGGCGCCGGCTCGTCGCGCTCATGCGGCGATCGACTCCACGTCCACGAAGGCGTCGCTCCCGGCGGCGCGTTCCACCGCGACGCAGAGCCGGACCGCCTCCACACCTTCGGCCGCGGTACACAGGGGCCGCGCCTCCGCGGTCACCACGCGCACGAAATGGTCCACCTGGTTCGCCAGCGCTCCACGCGTCCGGCCGTGAACGTTCGGGGTGTACCAGGTGTCGACCGCCTTGCGCCCCCTCTCCCCCACCACCGACAGCCCGGTTGTTCCCTGCTCGACCCGCGCGAAGCCGTGCTCGCCGATCACGGTGAACCCGGAGGTGCCGAACGGTGCCGACGCGTTCGGCAGCGACCATCCCAGGGTGCAGGTGCCGTGCGCGCCGCCGGAGAATTCGAGGACCACGGAGTACAGGTCGTCCACGTCGTACCCGGCGGCCTGCAGCACGCCGCGGCTGCGGCGCGCGGCCACCCGGGCGACGTCGCCGGCGTACCAGCGGGCCAGGTCGAACTCGTGCGAGCCGTAGTACAGCGGCAGCGATGTGCGCCCACGCAGGACCTCCTGGTCCGCGACGACGCCGATGCGTTCGCTGCGCACCGCCTGGACCGCGCCGAGCGTCCCGTCGTCGATAGCCGACTTGATCGCGGCGTATCGCGGCTCGAACCGCAGGATGTGCGCGGCCAGCACCGGGACGTCGGCTTTGACGGACGCGTCGCGGATGCGTTCGGCGGCCGCGAGTTCGTGCGCCAGCGGCTTCTCGATCGCCACCGGCGTGCCCGACTCGAGCGCCGCGATCGCGGCGTCGACGTGCAGGTGCTCAGGGGTGCACACCACGACGCCGTCGAGGGTGGGGTCACTGGCGGCCTCGGCCGGATCCGCGGACCATGTGGTGCCCAGATCCTCGGCCTCCGCCTTCGCGTGGCTCTCCCGCACGTCGCAGACGACGGCCAGCTCGACGCGCGGGTGCTCGGTGAGCGCCTGCGCCCACCTGCTCCCCATGAATCCCAACCCGATCACGCCGATGCGGACCTGTGCGCTCATCCGTTGTTCCTTCCGTCTGTCTCCGGGCCCAGTGCGAAGTGACACGCCGCGTGCCTGCCGGGCAGCCATTCCCGTACCGCCGGCGCCTCGACACGGCAGATGTCCTGCGCGATCGGACAGCGCGGGTGAAAGGCGCAACCCGGCGGCGGATGCTTGGGATCGGGCGGGTCGCCGCGCACCTCGATCCGTTCTCTGCCGCGCCGTTCCACGCTGGGTACGGCGGCCATCAGCGCGCGCGTGTACGGGTGCAGCGGCCGGCCGTAGACGTCGGCGGTCGGTCCCAGTTCGACGATCTTGCCGAGATACATCACGGCGATGCGCTGGCTCACATACGTCACCACGCCGATGTCGTGCGAGACGAACAGCAGCGTCAATCCGTGCCGTTCGCGCAAGCTGTTGAGCAGGTTCAGGATCTGTGCCTGCACCGACACGTCCAGCGCGGAGACCGATTCGTCGGCGATCAGCAGGGACGGCTCGAGCGCGAGCGCCCGGGCGATGCTGACCCGTTGCCGTTGTCCGCCGCTGAGCTGGCCCGGCAGCTTGTCCGCGACGGAGGCGGGCAGGCCGACGTCCGCGATCAGCGCCTCCACCCGGTCGCGGAGCTCGGCGCCGGCGGCCATCCGGTGGATCAGCAACGGCTCGGCGATGATGCGGCGCACCTTCATGTGCGGGGGGAGCGACGTGTACGGATCCTGGAACACGATCTGCGCGTCGCGCCGGAGCGCCGCCCGGTCGGTGAACGCAACGGGCCGGCCGTCGAACCGGATCTCGCCGCTGTCGGGCTTCTCCAGCAGCACGAGGGTCCGGGCGAGGGTGGATTTGCCGCATCCGCTCTCCCCGACCAGGCCGAGCGTCTCGCCGCGTTCCAACTGCAGCGACACGCCGTCGACGGCGCGCACGCTGACCGCACGACGGGACAGGCCGCTGCGGACCGAGTAGTGCTTGCGGACGTCGTCAAGCTGAAGGATCGGTGTCATCGCCGCGTCACCTCCGACCTCTCGTCGCTGTACAGGTGGCACGCCGCGGACCAGCCGACGCCGAGGACCGACGGTTGCGGATCGTGCGTCCGGCAGACGTCCATGGCGGCGGCACAGCGCGGCGCGAACGGGCAGCCGACCGGGTCTCGCGTGGGATCGGGCAGCTCGCCGGGGATCGAACGCAGCTCGGTGTCGATCCCCGCTTCCGGCCGCGGGACCGATTCCAGCAGCGCCTGAGTGTACGGGTGCCGCGGCTCGCGCAGCACCCGTTCGGTGGGCCCGGACTCGCACACCTCCCCCGCGTACATCACCACCACTTCGTCGGCGATCTCACCGATGAGGCCGATGTCGTGGCTGATGATCATGATGCTGGTGCCGTGCTCGTCGCGGACCCGGCGCAGCTGGTCCAGCACCTGCGCCTGAGTGGTCACGTCCAGCGCGGTGGTCGGCTCGTCCGCGAGCAGCAACTCCGGTTCGATCGCCATGGTCATCGCGATCATGACCCGCTGATTCTGGCCGCCGCTGAGCCGGAACGGATACTGCTTCATGATGTGTGCCGGGTCGGCGAACCCGACGTCGCGGAAGACCTTCTCCGCGAGCCGGACCGCCGTGTCCCGCTCGACATCGCGGTTGGTTCTGATCGCCTCGATCATCTGATAGCCGACGGTGAGCACCGGGTTGAGCGAACCGACCGGGTTCTGGAAGATCATGCCGATGCGACGGCCGCGGATGCGCCGCATCGCACGTTCCGGCACGCGGAGCAGGTCGACACCGTCGAACACCGCGCTCCCGGCGTTCACCCGTCCGGGAGCGGACAACAGCCGCAGCAGCGCGTACGAGGTGACCGATTTTCCGGAGCCGCTCTCGCCGACGATGCCGAGGATCTTCCCGCGGCCGACCATGAAGCTCACCCCGCGCACGGCCTGTACGGCCCGACCTTCCGCGGCCGGGAACTCCACGGACAGACCTCGCACGTCCAGCAGCACGTCGTCCGGCGTGGGCGCCGCGCGAGCCTCATCCGCGACCGACGCGCTCGTCGTAGCCGAGGGCCCGGCGGGTGCGGCCGGCACGGTCGACGCCTCCGGTCCGGCGGGTCCGTTCGGTGCCGCCCGCTTGGCGCCGAGACGACGCCAGCCGGTCGACCACCATCGCCGGCGCGGCTCGACCTTCGACCGCATCCCCTCCACGGCCAGATTGATGCACAGCACCGTGAGCATGATGGCGACGCCGGGCAGCACCGGAAGCCACGGCGCGACGACCATGTTCTGCCGGCCGTCGGCCAGGATCTGTCCCCACGACACGTGCGGCGAGGTCAACCCGAACCCGAGGAAACTCAGCGTGGACTCCATCACCACCAGGTGACTCAGGTCGATCAGGGCGATCGCGGGCATCACGCTGCGCACCTGCGGCAGCACATAGCGGAACATCCGCCGAAGCGGACGGGCCCCGATGGTCTCGGCCGCGCGGACGTAGTCCTGTTCTCGTTCGGCCAGTGTCCGAGCCCGCACGACGCGGGCGTACACGATCCACGCCGGGATACCGAGCACGACGATCAGGTGAATCGGCGCCCGCTCCGTCATCATGCCCAGGATCACGATCGCGATGAGGATGAACGGCAGCGCCAGCTGGATGTCACCCAGACGCATGATGAGCGTGTCGACGAACCTGCCGAAGAAGCCGGCGATCAGCCCGGTCAGCAGCCCCAGCGTCGCCCCGATCAGCATGGCGAACGCGCTGATCAGCACCGATGAACGCGCACCGTAGATCATCCGGGACAGCACATCCCGGCCGAGCGCGTCCGTGCCCAGCGGGTAGGTCCAGTCGCCACCCGCCCAGACGGGAGGGGCCAGGATATTCGACAGGTCCTGCGCGGCGGGCTGGTACGGGGCGATCCACGGCGCGGCCAGGGCGACGAAGATGAGCACGCCGATGCCGCCGAGCCCGACGATCGCCGTCTTACGACGCCACATCTACGACGCTCCCTTCAACCGGATGCGCGGATCCAACGTCGTGTACAGCATGTCGACGACGAAGTTGACCAGCACGAACGTCACCGCCGCGATCAGCACCGCGCCCTGCACCATCGGGAAGTTCCGGCTGGTGAGCGCGTCGACGGCGAGCTTGCCGATGCCCGGCCAGTTGAAGATGTTCTCCACCACGTAGGAGCCGGCCAGGATCATCCCGGACTGCAAGCCGATCAGCGTCACCAGCGGCAGCGACGCCACCTTCAGCGTGTGCACCAGCAGGATCTTGCGCTGCGCGATGCCGCGGGCGCGTGCCGCCCGGATGTAGTCCTGTTCCAGCGTCTCGATGAACGACTGCCGGATGGTCCGGATCAGAATCGGGGTGAGCGCCACCGCCATCGTCGTGACCGGCAGCACGAAACTCGCCGGCCCGGTGAAGTCGACCGCCGGCAGCCAGCCGAGCTGTACGGCGAACACCAGCACCAGCACCACCGCCAGCCAGAAGCTCGGGATGGATTGGGCGAAGGCGACGTAGACCTGCACCGCCCGGTCGAACCAGGACCCGCGGGTGAGCGCCGCACCGATGCCCAACGCGAGCGCGATCAGCGTGGAGACCACCACCGTGACGGCCGCCAGCATGGCGGTGTTCGGCAAGGCGGCGAAGACCACCTGCGCCACCGAGTACCCGCCCTGGAAGGACTGGCCGAGGTCACCGCTGAACAGATCGCGGAGAAAGTACAGGTACTGGACGTAGATCGGCTCGTCCAGGCCCAGCCTTTCCCGGGTTGCCTCGACCACCTCGTCCGGCGCGTCGGGCGCGTTCATCAACCGCGCCGGATCACCTGCGGCGATCCTCAGCAACAGGAAGACCAGCGTCACCACGCAGAGCACGACGACGAGCATCTGCGCGGTGCGCCGGAGGGTGTACAGAAGCATGCGTTACTCGCCGATGCTCGCCGGGTAGAAGTCGGTCTCGTAGTTCGGCAACACCCGCAGGTCGCGGACCCGATCGGAGTAGGCGACGGTGAAATCGCTGTTGTACAGCGGGATGTGCGGCAGCTGCTCCCACAGGTAGGCCTGCAATTCGGCGTAGACCGCCTCGCGCTCCTGCGGGTCGATCGTGGTCTTACCCTCCGCCACCAGCCGATCGATGGTCTCGTCGCCGGCGGTCCACCGGTTCGGCGTCGCGTAGATCCCCGTCGCCGCGTCCGGATCGCCTCCGCTGGACCAGCTCAGGTGGTACAGCAGGCCAGTGCCCGACTCGCTGTTCGAGTCGTCGACCAGGCCAGCCACGTCGCTCGGCACCACGCGCACGTTCAGCCCGATCTCGTTGAGATTGGCGGCGATCGCTTCACCGACCTGCTCCGCACGCGGCAGGAACCCACTGGCGACCCAGAGCTCGAACTCCAGACCTTCCGCACCCGCCTCCTGCACCAACTGCCGTGCCTCATCCAGATCCTGCTCGTAGGCGGGCGAGCCGGCAGCGTGATACAGCGTCGCTTCGGGCGCGAAGCTCGTCGCGACGACGCTCTCCCCCATCACGAGGCTGTCCACCAGAGCCTGCCGGTCGATCGCCAGCATCACGGCCCGACGCAGCTCGGGGCTCTCATCCCACGCGGACACGCGGCCGGGAATCGACCACAGGTTCACTTGTTCGCTGGCCGTGGCCGAGATCAGCGAGTATCCGTCCTCGCCTTCGATGGTGGCGTGTTGCTCCGCCGGCACCCGGTCGATCACGTCGGCCTGGCCGGCCAGCAGCGCGCTGACCCGGGTCTGCGGGTCACCGACGAACTCCCACACCAGCTCCTCGATCGCGGGTGGGCCGTTCCAATAGTCCGCGTTCGCGGCCATGGTCTTCTTCGTCTCGGTCTCGTCGACGAGGGTGAACGGGCCGGTGCCGTTCGGCTCTTGGGCCATGGCATCCTGCCCGGCCTCGAGGTCCTCGGACGAGACGATCGAGGTCTGCCGCACGGCGTTCAGCAGGGAGGCGAAGGGTTCCTCCGTCACCAGCCGGATGGTGTGGTCGTCGATGATCTCACCGGTGGTGGGCACCCAGCGCGACTGCAGCACGGTCTCCACATCGGTCGCCCCGGAAGCCAGCTCGACCGAGGCCTTCACGTCATCGGCGGTGAACGGCGTCCCGTCGTGGAACGTCACGCCCTCACGCAACGTGAACTCCCACGTCGTCTCGTCGACCTGTTCCCACTCGGTCGCCAGCGACGGCTCGGGCTGGTCGAGTTCCCCGCTCGGAAACTGCAGCAACGTGTCGTAGATGTGGGTCTCCAGCCGCGCCTGGCTCTGCGCCGTGCTCTGATACGGCGCCCAGTCGGCCCAGAAGTTCTCCGCTATCAGGAACCGCACCGAGTCGTCGCCGGTGTCGCTCGTACTGCCTGCGTCGTCGTTCTCGTCGCCGGCATCGTTCTCGCCCGGCACCTCGTTGGCCGAGCACGCGGTGATCACGAGAGCAACAGTCGCGATCCCCGTACACCATTTGAGTCTGCCTCGCATGGGTCACCTCGCGTTCCATTCGCCGGAAACGGCTACTCACTGATTGGGAGGCTTGAAGAATGCCGACTGTGCCACCCGGCTATCACCAGCGTCAATAGCGCGGCGCCGGAAAACGGAATGCGTTCCACTGCATGGAACAGCGCCCGACCAGCCGTTGACGGCACCCCGCGTCGCTGCCAGCCTTCATCTCAACAGCCAGCACCAGAGTTCCATCACACGGTTTCCAGCCGGTAAGAGCTGTGGCCGTCGTGTTAACCCCACATGGAGGTGTTGTGTTCAGCAAACGACATTCCATCGTCGCGGTCCTGACGACCTGCGCGATGATGATGACCGCGCCCGCCGTGGCGTCGGGCGACGACACGCACGAACCGCAGAGCCGTCACGAGGCTCCACGGCCTGGCCACGACTATTCGATCTCCGTCGAGGAACAGACCACGCAGAAGGGGCTGTGGGAGCCGCTGCTCGGGATGTTCGGCCACACGTCCGCCGCCGCGGACGTCAACGGCGACGGCTGGGTGGACCTCTACGTCGGCGGCTTCTACCAGCAGCTCCCCTGGGACCGGTTCTTCCGCGGAGAGATCGACGACCGCGGCGCCACCGAGATCTCCCCGGACCGGCTGCTGCTCGGCGGGCCCGACGGCTTCGAGCCCGATCCGACGTTCCCGGAGATGCGGGACGGCAGCTCCAGCGGATCGGCGTTCGCCGACCTCGACAACGACGGTGATCTCGATCTGCTGGTCTCGCATTACTATCCGTACGAGTTCGCCAGCCAGGATCCCCCGCCGACGAACGGTCAGCAGGTTGTCGCGCTACGCAACGACGACGGCCGGTTCACCAGGGTCGGCCAGGTCGCCGACGAGGTCGCCGCGCGCTCCCTCGCCATCGCCGACGTCGACGGGGACGGCAACCAAGACTTCTTCGTCATCGAGGACGTTTACTACGAGGACGACCTCGGCCCCGCCTCGAGCCGGCTCTATCTCGGGGATGGAGCCTTCGGGTTCGAGGAGGCCACGAGCGCATCCGGTCTTCCCGATGATCTCAGCGGCCTCGGCGTCGTCGCCGCCGACCTCAACGCCGACGGCTGGCCCGACCTGTTCGTCTCGGGTTCGCTGCGCGGCAAGGACGTGCCCGACGGAGAAGGCACTTACCAACGCGCACGGATCTTCATCAACGACGGCGGTGACGGTTTCATCGAAGCCGACGGTAGCGAGTTCACCATGGTCAGCCAGCGGTGGCTGGACGAGTCGGCCGGCGTGGCCGTCGGTGACCTCAACCGCGACGGCCTCCACGACATCGTGGTCGGATCCCACCCGTACCCGGCTCTGAACACGCTGTGGCCGCAACCGGTGCACATCTACCTCAACCAGGGCAACGACGAGGACGGGCTGCCGACATTCGCCGACGTCACGGCCGAGACGGGTATCGGCGCTGTGGATACCAAACCGGCACACGTCACGCTGGCCGACATGGACAACGACGGCTGGCTGGACATCGTGACCGGCGTCTCCGTCGGCGACGGCACCGAGCCGGCCATCTTCAGACATGCCGGTGTCGACGGCGGCATCCCGCAGTTCGACACCCCGTCGGGTCTGCACGACGAGCGCCTGCCGTCGCCCGAGGTGGCCGAGTGGGACCGGATCGGCATCACGCGGTACTGGCCCACCGGTGTGAACGCCGACTTCGACAACGACGGCCGGGTGGACCTGTTCGGCGTGGAATGGTTCCCGGACCTGCCGTCGCGCTACTGGGAGAACACCTCGACCGCGGGCAACTGGCTCAAGGTGGACGTCTCCGCGGAGTCCGCGCTCGGCTCGACAGTCAACGTCTATCGGCCCGGTGACCGGCAACGCGGCAAGCCGCCGATCTTCAGCCGGCAGGTCCTCTCCACCGAGAGCTACGGCGGCGGGGCGCTGCACACGCTGCACGTCGGCCTCGGGAGCCTGCGCGCGGTCGAGGTCGAGGTGATCGGGACCGCGCCGACGCGTGAACGTGCCACGCTGCACGCCCGCGCCGGCGAGACGATCCACGTCGATCTCTGACATCTCACACAGTCGCCTACCTACCGGTGAAGCCCCGCTCCACCTAAGGTGATCGCCAACGGGTCGCCGCGTCGGCAGCGTCGACCCGTTGGCGATCACCGCTGCCGTCGGCGCGGAGCAAGCCAGAGCGGAGACCGACATGGGTACTGATCACGGCGCGATCCACCTGGCGCACCTCACCACCGAGGATGCCCGTGCCGCGCAGCGCGCCGCCAAGGTCGCCCTCCTACCGGTCGGCGCCGTCGAGCAGCACGGCCCGCACCTGACCATGCTCACCGATGCGCGCATCGCCGAAGCGTTCGCCCACCGGCTCGGTGCCGAACTCGGCAGCGACGCCATCGTCTGCCCGCTCCTGCCGTACGGACTCTCCGAACACCACGAACGCTTCGCCGGCACGCTGTCCCTGACCCCGCCCACGTTCATCGCCGTCATGCTCGACCTCGTCGCGAGCCTCAAGGCACAGGGCATCGACAAGGTCATCATCGTCAACGGGCACGGCGGCAATATCGATGCGCTCAGCCTCGTCGTCCGGCGGGCACGGAGCGAACTCGGCGTGCTCGCCGCCTCGATGATGTGGGCGAAACTCGCCGACGACGTCTGCGCCGAGGAAGCCGCCGGGCCGGCGTACGGACACGCCTGCGAGCTGGAGACGTCGCTGGCCATGGTCCTCGCCCCGGAGCTCGTCAAGGTCGAGCGGATCCGCCCGGCAACGGTCCGATCCGGGCTCAACCCGATCTCGGCGCCACACGGCCAGGTCGACATCGCGGTGCGCTTCGACGAACTGACCGAGGACGGCGTCTACGGCGACCCGACCAAAGCCAACACCGAGACCGGCGAACGCATCCTCACCTCGGCGCTCCAGCGCGCGGTGGCATTCGCTCGACGGTTCCTGCACAGCGGCACCGTCGTCTAGCATCGCGGCCTTCATCCGCCGTGCCACCTGGGCTGTTCGCACATTCGCCGGTCCGGCGCGTGGACGTCCACCCCGGGCCTGTAGGATCAAGGAGCGCGTGACGTTCCGCGCCACATTCGTAGGCACGACCCAGCGCCTGAGCGCTGGCAGCACGACCCGCTCCACGATGCGGCTCCGGTTTCGACCGTCGCCGAGGTGCGCCGTAGACGTCGCCGTGTGAGCTTCTGACCAGTTCGATCGCTTTGTCGAGTGGCCGAACTTCAACGCTCTATTCAAGGATCACCTTGCCGCTCACACCTGACCCTGCCCTGCCCAAGAACGTCCGCACGTCCGACCCGAAGACCCGGCCGGTATCCCGCTGGGGCCGGTTCCGCCATGCCTGGCTGTCCAATCCCCGGGCCGACATCCTGGCCGGCATCGTCGTGGCCCTGGCCTTGATCCCGGAGGCGATCGCGTTCTCGATCATCGCCGGCGTCGACCCCAAGGTCGGCCTGTACGCGTCGTTCTCCATCGCGATCATCATCTCCATCGCCGGCGGCCGGCCTGGCATGATCTCCGCCGCGACCGGGGCGATGGCCCTGGTCATGGTTCCCTTGGTGCGCGAGCACGGCGTCGAGTATCTGTTCGCCGCGACCGTCGTGGCCGGTGCCCTGCAGGTGCTGCTCGGGGCGCTCGGCGTGGGGCGCCTGATGCGGTTCGTCCCGCGTACCGTCATGGTCGGATTCGTCAACGCGCTCGCCATCCTGATCTTCCTGGCGCAGGTGCCGCACGTCGTCGGCGAAGCGTGGCCGGTCTACATCCTGGTTGCCGCCGGTCTGGCGATCATCTACCTGCTCCCGCGGTTGACGAAGCTGGTTCCGGCGCCGCTGGTGGCGATCGTCGTCCTGGGTGTGGCCGCCACCACCTTCAGCATCAACGTGCCGACCGTGGGCGACATGGGCGAACTGCCCGACACGCTGCCCGTCATCGGTATACCGGCGGTTCCGCTCACGTGGGACACGCTGCTCATCGTGGCGCCGTTCGCGATCACGCTCGCCTTCGTCGGCCTGCTGGAATCCCTGCTCACCGCTCAGATCGTGGACGACTTCACGGACACCGACTCGAACAAGGATCGCGAAGCGCGCGGGCAGGGCATCGCCAACATCGCCACCGGATTCTTCGGCGGCATGGCCGGATGCGCCATGATCGGCCAGTCGGTCATCAACATGAAATCCGGCGGACGGACTCGCCTGTCCACGCTCACCTCCGGGGTGAGCTTGCTCGTGCTCATCCTCGTCCTCGGCGATCTGGTCGCCGCTATCCCGATGGGTGCCCTGGTGGCGGTGATGGTCATGGTCGCCATCTCCACGTTCGACTGGTCCAGCATCCGGCCCAGCACGCTGAAACGGACCCCGCTCAGCGAGACCGCCGTCATGGTGACGACTGTCGCCATCGTCGTGATCACACACAATCTCGCCTACGGCGTCGTCGCGGGCGTTCTGCTCGCCGCGATCTTCTTCGCCCGTCGTGTCGCCCACCTGGTCGACGTCTCCAGCGTGCTCGACCCCGACGGAGGCATCCGTGTCTACGCCATCACCGGCGAGCTGTTCTTCGCCTCGACCAACGAGCTGGTCCACTCCTTCGACTACGCCGATCCCACGCCACGGGTGGTGATCGATCTGACCGATGCCCATGTCTGGGACACCTCCGCTGTGGCAACTCTCGACACCGTCGTCAGCAAATTCGCCGCCCGCGGCGTCGAGGCCCAACTCGTCGGGCTCAACCACCACAGCGCGCAACTACACGAGCGCACCACCGGACAACTCAGCGGCAGTCATTGAGACGGGACATGGCCTCGCGTCCCGCTCCTGCAGGGGCGACGAACGCGACGACGTCGGCGGCTCCCACTCCCGTGGCGACGTAGCCCGGCGCCGGACGCTAGCCTCCGAGGTAGACGCCTGAGGACGGCGCCGGCCGGCTGCCCGGCTTGCGAACCAGAGGCGTCCAGGGCACGGCGGAGACCGGGAGGAACGCTCGAGATGGTGACGAGCCAGAAGGTGACGTTCACGAGCACGGGTGGCGAGGCGCTGGCGGGACGGCTGGACCTGCCGGACACGGCACCGCGCGCGGTGGCGCTCTTCGCACACTGTTTCACCTGCGGAAAGGACGTTGTGGCGGCCTCGCGCATCGCCACGGCGCTGAACGGACTCGACATCGCCGTTCTGCGGTTCGATTTCACCGGCCTCGGCGAGTCCGACGGTGAGTTCGCCAACGCCACGTTCAGCTCGAACGTCGCCGACCTGGTCAAGGCCGCCGACTACCTGCGCACCACGCTCGCGGCACCCAGCCTGCTGGTGGGGCACTCACTGGGCGGTGCCGCCGTGTTGGCCGCGGCCGAACGGATACCGGAGGTTCGCGCGGTCGCCACCATCGGTGCTCCAGCCGACCCGGCGCACGTCACCGACCTGTTCGCCGGGGACCGATCGGAGATCGAGACGTCAGGTGAGGCAACCGTGCAGCTGGCCGGTCGTCCGTTCCGGGTCCGCCGCGAGTTTCTCACTGACATCGCCGCGCAACCGCAGCACGAACGGATCGCCGCCCTGGATCGGCCGCTGCTGGTGCTGCACGCGCCGGGTGATCTCATCGTCGGCATCGACAACGCGCGAGAGATCTTCGACACCGCCCGCCACCCCAAATCGTTCGTCAGCCTGGACGACGCCGACCATCTGCTCACCGACCGAGGTGACGCGGCCTATGCCGCCACGGTCATCGCCGCCTGGGCGGACCGGTACCTGCCGAGCACGCCGCCGCCTGACGGCGATACACCCGCCGAGCCGGGGACCGTCGTCGTCACGGACACCGGCACCGGGCGGTTCACACAGCGTGTCACGGCCGGCAAACACCTCATGATCGCCGACGAGCCGCGTTCGGTGGGCGGCGACGACGCCGGCCCCACGCCGTACGGGCTGCTGCTCGCGGCGCTGGGTACCTGCACGTCGATGACGATCCGCATGTATGCCGAACGCAAGGGCTGGTCGCTGCGCTCCACCACCGTCACCATGCAGCATGATCGGATCCACGCCGAGGACTGCGCCAACTGCGAGACGCAGGCGGGGATGCTCGACCGGATCCGCCGCGAGGTGCGTCTCGACGGCGACCTCGACGACGAGCAACGGGCCAGGCTCCTCCAGATCGCCGACAAGTGCCCCGTCCATCGCACCCTTCGCTCCGAGATCGTCATCGAGACCACCGAAGCGCAGGCGGCCCCATGACGAGCGCTCCGTAGCGCCGACGGCGTAACCACCAGACCGCCTGCCGGAAGCCAGATCCCGCCACACGCCGCTCGCTACGAAGCGCCCCGTCGGCTCATCGTATGGCCGAGAGCGGGTACTCCCTGATCATGGGTCTGGGCACGCGCGATGGCCGCAACGTCGCCACCGATGTCCCGTCCCGGGCGAGGGCCATCGCCGACCTCGATGCGGAAGGACGGTCGCCATGACCAGGCAAGCGCAGCGATCCGACGCGCTCGTGCTCTTCGGCGCCACGGGTGACCTGGCGCGCCGGAAGCTTCTGCCGGCGCTGTATGGGCTGTCTCGCGACGGCCGGCTCGATATCCCGGTGATCGGTGTCGCGCTCGCCGACTTCGACGACGACGGCTTCCGCGAGCACGCCCGCGACGCCGTCACGGACGCGGTCGACGACGTCGACAAGGATGTCCTGGACCGATTCGTGGCGTCGCTGTCACTGATCGCCGGCGACTATGAGAACCCCGGCACGTTCGAGAGGCTGGCCAACCGGCTGACCGGCGCGCGGAGTCCCGTGCATTACCTGGCCATCCCACCGTCGCTGTTCGGAACCGTCGTCCACAGTCTCGCCTCGACCGGGCTGAACCGGGACGCGCGCGTCGTCGTGGAGAAGCCGTTCGGCCACGATCTCGCCTCAGCGCGCGAGCTCAACCAGACTCTGCACGAGGCGTTCGACGAGTCCTCGATCCTGCGCATCGACCACTACCTCGGCAAGGAGACCATCGAGAACCTGCTGGTCTTCCGGTTCGGGAACACGTTCCTGGAGCCGCTGTGGAACTCCCATCACGTGGCGAGTGTGCAGCTGACCATGGCGGAGTCCTTCGGGATCGACGACCGCGGCGCCTTCTACGACAGCGTCGGCGCGATCCGCGACGTCGTCCAGAACCACCTGCTTCAGGCGGTCGCCATGCTGGCGATGGAGCCACCTTCCGGAGACAGCGCCGACGACCTGCGGGACGAGAAGGTCAAGGTGGTTCGCGCGATGCACCCCGTCGATCCGGAGCAGTTGGTGCGCGGGCAGTTCATCGGATACAAGGACGAGCCGGAGGTGGCCGAGGGTTCCACCACGGAGACCTACGCCGCGTTGCGGCTCGACATCGATTCGTGGCGCTGGTCCGGCGTCCCGTTCTATGTCCGCGCCGGAAAGCACCTGCCCATGACGGCGCTGGAGGCAGTGGTAGAGCTCAAGCCGCCACCGCGGATGCTGTTCGGCGGGGCCGACTGCCGGATTCCACGCCCGAACCTGATCCGGCTCCGGCTCGGCGACCATGCCGGAGTCACCATGACCGTGCAGGCCAAACAGCCGGGCAAGCAGATCGTCACCCGGCCGGTCGACCTCGCGGTCGACTTCGACGAGGCCCTCGGCCCACGCCAGGACGCCTACACCCGGCTGCTGGACGACGCGATGGACGGCGACGCCCGGCGGTTCGCCCGCGAGGACACGGTCGAACACGCCTGGCGCGTCGTCGACCCTGCGCTGAAGGCTGACACCCCCGTCTTTCCGTACCTTCCCGGCAGCTGGGGACCTGCGGCGGCGGACCGCGTCGTCGGCGACGACCAGTGGCATGATCCGGAGGGACCCGGACGATGACGACGGCGACCGTGGCGGGGACGGCGGCGACGGCTAGCGCCTGAGCGACTATCCGTCGGGAAGCGGTACCGTCATCGTGCTGCCGCCATAGCCATATTCGCTGTCCCTGCCCTCGATGGTGACCTCGTCCACGTCGTCCGGGACGTCGACACCGCTCTGCGTGCGCGTGAACGGCTGCTCGTTGGCGTGGTCGTGCGCGAGGGTGTGCTCGCCGTAGACGGTGCCGTCCGGTCCGACGACCCGCCAGCCGTCGGCATACCGCTCGGGCGTGTCATAGGGCGAACTGACCGTGACCTCGAACGAGTAGGTTCCGCCTGAGGACTCCACCCTGACGTCGATGACGTCCGGGTAACGCTGTACGTCTTGCAGGCTGTCATCGGTGGAGTGCTCCGGCGGAGAGGCACCGGTCTCCGCGGAGCCGGACTCCGACTCGGATGAGCACCCGACGAGGACGAGTGCGGCGGCGACGACAAGAACGCGCAGCATCACTTCCACGATACGGGTGCGCCTCCCCGATGACCATCGCCTTGCCCGTCGTCCACCACCTGCCGGGCGCACGCGCTACCATGGCGTATGCGTGGCCGGGCGCACCCAGTCCGCGGGGAAGGGATCATCCCGCCGGCATTCGTCGAGTGTGACCGTTGACGGACCTCAGCCCGTGCGCGCGGACCCGGGTGGATGCGAGGTTCGCCATGCCAGAACTGCCACCGCGCCCGTCGCTCGAATATCTGCGTAAGCAGGCTAAATCCCGCAGACGTGAACGTGGGATCCGGCTCAGCGAGGCGCAGCGCCAGATCGCACGTGAGCACGGCTTCGCCAGCTGGCCGAAGCTGGTCCACTACGTGCAGATCTCCGGATTGGGCGGGCTTGAAGGTGCACTCGTCCGTGCCGACAGCACCAGCTTGTCGACGTTGCTCCGCGCTGACCCAGCGGCTGCGGACACGAGTGTCGCCGGCCTGGCTCCGCTGCTCGTGCTGCTGCGCCGGTCCATCGGTTCACCGGCTGCCATCCGCGATTGCGCTCGGCTACTGCTCGATGCCGGTGCCGATCCGGACAGCCATACCGTCGAATGGGGTGGCGAGGGCCGGATGTCCGCGCTGTTCGCAGCTGTGGACCGCCGTGACGCCGGCCTCGTCCGCCTGCTTATCGAGTGCGGCGCGACCAGAGACGAAGACGCCTTCTACCACGCCTGCGAGCAGTCCGGTACCGAGCTTCTCGACCTGCTCTATCAGCCCGGTTTCGAGAACCTGGTGGCCCATAAGCTGGATTTCGAGGACGCCGACGGTCTGCGCTGGTTCCTCGACCACGGTGCTGACGCCGGCAGCTGCCTTCACCACGCCATCGTGCGTGGGAGAAGCACGGAGATCCTCACGATGCTGCTCGACGCCGGCGCCGACGTGAACCAGCCCTGGGACCGGTGGGATGTAGGCCGCCGGCCACTCGCCCTGGCCGCGCGCAGCGGCCACCTGGCCGCGTACGATCTGCTGGCTTCTCGCGGAGCGACAGCCGACCTGGACGCCGTCGATGCGGCCGTGCTGGCTGTCGCTCGCGGCGAGTCCGTCCAGCTGCCGGACGCCAGACCACCAGCCGTGGGCATGGCGACCCGCGATTATGGCTGGATCCTGGGCCAGTTCGCGTTGCTCGGCCGGACTGAGATCGTGCAGGCGCTGGTGGACGACGGTATGGACGTCGACTCGCGCGGCTGGAGCAACTTCACCCCCCTTGATCAGGCCGCCATGCACGGGCGCACGGAGACCGCCCGCCTGCTCATCGAGCGTGGCGCCGACCTGGAAGACTGCGCGTTCGACGACGACGGGCCGACCCCGCTGGACTGCGCCCTGTGGGGTCTGCGGAACAATCGCGCCCACGACGGCGACTACATCGGGACGGTCGAAGCGCTGCTGAGCGCAGGAGCGCCCACCTTCCATACCTCACCGACGGGCGATGAGTCCATCGACCGTCTCCTGGTCGCGCACGGCGTCATCGCCAGCGCCGAACACGGTGCGGGCGCGGAACTCCGTGCCGGGGCGAAGCACAGTGCAGGCGAAGATCGACCTGCGGGATGATGCCGCTGAACCTCCGCACGTCGCGGCGGTGGTCGTGTACGCATTTCCGCACTCCCCTCATGTCCACACGCAGGTCTGCCCCACGCCCGTGCGAGCCGCAGGGAAGCATGTCGATCGACTGTTTGGATCTCACGCAGCCGTGCCCGGCGCAGGCCGAGTCGGTCTGCGCCGGGTCGCTGCATGCCAAAGTGCGAGTCACGCCTCGCCGCGCCCGCTTCTGTGATCGAAGCACGCGAGCCTGCCCACGCGTCACGTGTCGGGTGGGGGTTGGTGGTCGTGTCGGGGTCGGGTGTTGCGTCTGGGTGTGCGGTCCGGGTCCACCCACGGGGGCGGGAGGAATTCGGGGTGGCCGTCGGTGCCCAGGCGGACTTCCCAGCCGCCGTGGTGGATGACGCGGTGGTGGTGCGTGCAGACCAGGACGAGGTTCTCCAGGTCCGTCGGACCACCGTCGGCCCAATGGACGATGTGATGCGCTTGGGTCCAGGCCGGGGGTCGGGTGCAGCCGGGGAAGGCGCAGCCGCGGTCGCGGGCGATGAGGGCGGTGTAGATGCCGGGGGTGACCAGACGTTCGGCGCGCCCGACGCGCAGGGGGACGCCGTGCTGGTCGACCAGGACGGTGGTGATGTCGGCGTCGCAGGCCAGACGGCGTAGCGATTCCGAGGAGATGGGTCCGCCGTGGGTGAGTTCGGCCGGGGCGACGCCGAAGCGTCGGGCCCAGGTGTCCTGGAGCCACCGCGGGGGTGTGTCGGGGTGCGGGCAGCCACCCGCGGTGAACACCCCACCATCCCCACCAGCGCCGCCAGCGCCGCCAGCGCCGCCAGCGCCGCCAGCGCCGCCAGCGCCGCCAGCGCGGCCAGCGCCGTCGTCACGGCCGTCGCCGGCGTCACTGTGGGCGCTGCCCACATGGGCGCCGTCCACATGGGCGTCCGCGCCGGAGCCGTCCGTGTCAGCGTTGTCGACGTGGACGCCGTTACCGTCACCGTCACCGTCGCCGTCGGCGTCACCGTGGACGTCGTCACCGGCGGCGTCGGCGTGAGCGCCAGCGCCAGCGGTGGAGTCGGGATCGACGTGGGCGCTGTCACTGCCGTCGCCGGCGCTGCCGTGGTTGTTCTGGCTCGTGGTGTGGTCGAGCAGGGTGTTCAGGTTGGCGAGCAGGAGGAGTTGGGTGGGGTGGCCGTGGCGGGTGGGCAGGGTGTCGGTGGCCAGGGCACGGCGGGCGAGTTCGGTCAACGCATCGGCCAGACGCTGCTCCGCAGCGCGCTGGTCTTTCTCGCCGTCTTCGCCCGGTTCGGGCGCGGCGAGCGGGTCCAGCGCGCTGCGCACGATCGCCGCGGCCTCGGTGCCCAGCAGCCCGGTGATGCGCACGGTGCCGTCCCCCCGATCACAGATGCGCAGCGACCGTTTGCGCTGGGCGCGCTCGTCGCGGTCTTCCAGGCTGTCGCTGGTGAGCACGTGCAGCAGGTGATCGGCCAGGCGCTGCAGCGTGGCCGGGTCGTACTCGCGGGCGAACGCGGCCAGGTCGTCCTCCGCCCGGGCGGCGTCGTCGGCGGGGATGTCGGTGG
>NZ_JAAGOA010000021.1:0-98785 GCF_010550675.1 Phytoactinopolyspora halotolerans
CCCACCGCCCTACCCGACGTCCGCAAAGGCATCCGGATCAAAGCCGTCAGTTGATGCCGATTTCGCGGGCATTCTTAACTGAGGCACCGATCAACTTTCGCGGGCATCTTGACATGAGGCACTACGCCGCACGCCGCAAGCACATCGATAACTGTTCGCGGCGCGCGTTCTGCGGCTCGAAGGGCGTCATCCGCTTACGTCGCTGCAATATGGATGCTGCGATGTTGCCGGTCGGCGGTCGATGGATACGCGGCCGTCACGGCGCCGCCGGTGTGTGACGCCAGCGCGTACTGCTCCGATTCCTGCAGCGTTTGATAGGTCGAGCGCAGCGCCTGGCGAGCACGGTTGAGCAGGCTGGACACGGCGTTCGGCGTCATCGACATCTTGGGTGCGAGTTCGGCCGGCGTGTACCGGTCGACCTCGATCAGCCAGAGGATGCTGCGCCAGCGCGGTGGGAGTCTCGCCCAGGCATCGGACGCGAGCCCGACATTTTGGGTGGGGACCGACCCCACGTTGCGCTCCCACACCGCCTCGTCGTCGGTGATGATCGTGCGGTTCTGCTTGGCGAAGTACCGGTACGCAAGCCGGCGCACCGTCGACTGGACGTAGCTGGCGAACGAGTCCGTCGGTCCGCGCCCGGAACGTACCGCGCGAAGGACCAGGTAGAACGCCTCCTGGACCAGGTCGTCCGCAGTGTGCGGGTCGTGCACCAGGGATTGTGCGGTGTGTCGCGCCATCGGCCGGACACTTCGGTACAAGGCCGCGAATGCTTCCTCGTCGCCTGCGCGTGCTCGATCGAGCAAAATCAGCAGGTCCTTCTCATCCACCCTATTCCCCATGGCGACGACGCTGCCGAACCGGCAATACGGGGCGCTAGGGGGAAATCACCATATCCACCACGTAAAACTACGTACAGGCGTACGTGAATCATCCCAAAAGCGACAATTTCGCTGACTGGATGGGGCCTCGCGTACTTCAGGCCCCAGGCGGTCAATGTCGACCGGCGAGGTTGAAGGATCCTTCCCGGTCATTCCTCGCGACAAACATCTTTCGGTCATTTGAGTGTGCGAGCGCGCTCGTGCGTGAGTGGGGCCATGTGTCGCTGACCCGTTGTCGCGCCCGTCGGCAGACGTTACGCCATGGTCAGGCCGCCTTCTCTGCGCCACGCGCGCCGGTAACGTGATGCACGTCACATTTCTTGTTCGTGCGTTTTCTCGGTCTCCGGTGCTCATGCCACCGATGCGTCAGCGCTGCAGTGGCTGTGCTGTGCGTCGTCAGGCAGTGCTCGTGCGAACGCGGGATGCCACGGGGGGCGTCCTGGGCCACAGAACGGTCCAGGGAGTGTTGCCGAAGTAAGGAGACCGGTCATGAGAAGTCCGACGAGGGGGAAGTATCGGGGGTCGCGAGGCGCGCCTCGCGGTGGCTTCCGATCCACTCTCATCCGATGGTCCGCCAGGGCGTCGAGTCGACTACGGCGCTTGACAGCATTCTCTCTGGTTGCGGCGTTGCTCAGTGGTTTGCTGATCGCCGCTGTGCCGGCGATGGGTGCGTCCGCGTCGCCGACGGGTGACCAGACGACCTCAGCCGATGAGTCGGCCGAGAGTAACGACGTTTCCGATCTGACGACGTCAGAGTTGCAGACCACGGACGACGAGGAGACTCCGTCCGAAGAGAAGGAGTCGGCTGAGGAGACACCTTCGTCGGACGATGAGAACTCGGATGACGAGGGCGCTTCGGACGAGGCGCCTGTCGAGGACGACGCCGGCGAAGAGTCGAGTGAGGACGAGGGTTCCGGTGACAGTGCGTCGACCGAGAGCGATTCGTCCGAGAGCGACAGGTCGACGGACAACTCACGCGATGGTCCCGCCGACGAGGACGAGGGCGACGGAGCTGCCAAATCGAACGGTGCCTCCCTCCAGGCGGCCTCGACGCCGGTGTACGAGATCACCGGCAGGTGGATCGAGCCGCCGCAGACGATCGCCCGCGGCAATCCGGTGGTCGCCGAGTGGCGCGTCAATGTCAACGACGACGAGGAGCCTCCGAGCAACGACCCGGTGGACAACGTCGTGGCGACGTTCACCGTGGACAAGGCCTTCTTTGATGAGATTCCGGACTTGTGTCTGACCGATGGTGTCGATCCCGTGTCGAGCATCTCCGACGACGGCACGGAACTGACATGCAACTTCGGTACCGTCAAGATGGGTACGGCCATCGTCGTGCAGACGCCCGTGGTGGCTAACGGGGTCACCGGCGAGGAGATCGTGCTGGACGGCACGTCGCCGGGCGGCGAAACGGTCGAGCTGCCCCCGATCCTGATCCGGAACCCGTTCGTCATGGACATCCACTACGGCGGGAATAGCCAGATCGCCAGGTGGGATGACGAGGAGAATCCCGGCGACGATCCGAGATATGTCGATGTCGACATTCAGTGGTCACTGCGCATGGGGAAGGGCTCCGATCCGGGGCCTGATGAGGTCACGTATCGCCTCAACGTGGGCGCTGAAGGAGTGGCTCCGGCGAACATTCGGATCGGCACCCACCCGAACGGCTACGGCGTCGACGGTGGTGTCCAGGGCTGCACACGGATGGACGGAGGGAACGCGGACGGGCATCCATGGTCCAGTGTCCCCGAGCATTTCCGCCACACGAACTTCGTCGACGAGTGCATCCTGACCCGGGTCAGCCCCGGGGTCTTCGAGCTCACCCTTCGCGGAATCAACTACGACCTGCTCAACGTGCCCACCCATGACTCGAACCGAGGCGGCGGGGGGAACCCGCTGCCGGTCAACTGGGACTACGTGGCCAGCGGTTCGCTGTGGTTCCGGGTGTTCACGAGCGAGGCTGGCTCGATCACCGTCCAATCCAACGCGCCAACGTATCAGGCGCCGACGGGGCAGACGTACACCGACCTGGCCGGTAACAACCGGACCAATAAGTCGTACACGCGACCCGGCGGGTGGAGTTCTGCATGGGTTCGCAGCTATACCAACTCAGGCGGAACGTCATGGGATGATTCCTATCGAGTCTCGGCCGGTACCACGGTGATGGCGCACGCCAGCAGCCAATGGTCCAACGATGACGTCGCGGGGAACAGCCAGTATGGTAACTGCCTCGCCTTCGATACGGCATATGTGACGTATCAAGGCGACCTGTCCGACCCCGAGCACCCACAGTGGTTCTCGCAGGTACGGGGTTATGACCGGGCCGGCGGCGACCGACCAGCACCGCTCGACAACCCTCCGCCGATCGAGTATTACACCGGCGGCGTGGGTAACCCGGACACGTTCGACTGCGGCACCGGTGCCTGGTCCACGACGCCTCCGGCCAACATGGCGGATGTCACGGCTATCCGCATTCGTTACCCGCACTCGCTGTACGGTGACGAGGGCCGGGACGGGATCCAGCTTCTTGCCTATGTTCGGATCAACGACGACGTTCCGGTGGGTCAGGACGTGTGGTCGTTCGGGTCGACCCTGCGCAACGGGACGTGGATTGGCCCTGGTAACACAGGCGTCATCACTCGCACGCCCGGTACTCGGTACCCGCAGACCAACGGCCGTCGTGACATCCTGCGGATCGTTACGGCGACACCAGCAATTCAGAAACTGGCAGAGCGGACGACTGTGTCACCGGGTGTGCCGACGGGGTTCACCTTGAGGTATTCGGCGAATGGTTCCGGCATCATTCCGGAGACGGTGGACGACTACGAGATCGTGGACACGTTGCCGTTGGGGATGACGTATGAGCCGGGTTCTGCTGATCCGGAGCCAGTGGTCACCACAGATCCCCAGGGTAGACAGGTGCTGACGTGGACACTGGACGGCGTGACGACCAACGAGTGGCACGAGTTGACGTACCAGGCGGTGGCCGACTCGAGTATCGAGCCGGGTACGCAACTGACCAACACGGCGTACTCCAGCTACGGCGGTGAGAACTCGCCGCAGGTGAGCCAGACGGTCACGATCACCAGGAATGGTCACACGATCATCTTGAAGACGGCCGATGTTGATTACATTCCGAATCGTGAGGGTGATGGTGTCGGTACTGGTTCGTGGACGGTGCGGATCGAGTCGACTGACCCGACGACGCAGGCGTTCACGGACACGATCGACATCCTGCCGTACAACGGTGATCAGCGTGGGACGTCGTTCTCGGGTACGTACACGCTGGATGATGTGGTGACGCCGGACGGTGGGACGGTGTATTACACCGACGCCGACCCGGCGACGCTGACGGATGATCCGGCTGACGAGTCGAACGGTGCGGCCGGTGATCCGACCGGCAACACGGTCGGCTGGACGACGGAGCGGCCGGAGACCCCGACCGCCATCCGCGTGATCGGTGGTGAGCTGGAGTCTGGCGAGTCGTTCTCGTTCCAGGTGGTGATCACCACGGACGGTGCCGAGCCGCAGGATGTGTACGTCAACCGGGCGCAGGCTCGGGCTGAGCACACCGAGTTGGTGATGCGCACCTCGGCTCCGTTGATCGTCACTGACTACATGGTGGAGAAGTCGTCGGATCCGGAGTCCGGTTCCACGGTGAAGCCGGGTGATGTGATCAATTACACGGTCACGGTGACTCAGGAAGGTGACGTGCCGGCGGGTGCGGTCTTCCGGGACACGATGGCCGGTGTGTTCGATGATGCGGTCTATAACGACGACCTTGACGCCGATATTGGTGAGGCGACGTTGGAGGACGGAGTCATCTATTGGGAGGGTGATGTTCCGGTCGGCGAGGTCGCGACGATCACCTATTCGGTGACTGTGAAGGACGTCGCCGATCTTGCCGAAGGTGAAGGGGAAGAGGGCTTCGCTTTCCTGGAGAACGACGTCTGGTCGCCGGGATGCCCCGATCCGGATGAGGAGGACCAGTGCCGGACCGTGCACCCGGTGGGGTATTACGAGTACTCCAAGACCTCGGACCCGGCGCCGGACTCGACGGTGCAGGTCGGCGAGGTCGTGACCTACACGGTCGAGATCACTCAGAAGGGCGAGGGTGCGGTCGAGGACGCGATCGTCACCGACGACCTGACAGAGGTGCTCGACGACGCCGAGTGGAACAGCGACGCCGAGGCCTCGCAGGGTGAGGTGACGTTCGACGAACCGAACCTGACCTGGACCGGTGATCTCGATGTCGGCGACGTGGTCACGCTCACCTACTCGGTGACCGTGGGCAAGGACGGCGACTTCGAGCTGGCGAACATTGTGACCAGCCCCGATGAGGAGCGGTCGCGGTGCGTGCCGGCGCCGGATGAGAATCCTGACTGCATGACGAAGCACTTCTTGGGTGACTTCGAGGTGACGAAGGTTTCGGATCCGGAGTCTGGTTCGGAAGTTGAGCCGGGCGACATCGTTGAGTACACCGTCACGGTTCGCCACATCGGTAAGGCGCCGGTGGAGGCGGAGTTCGAGGACGACATGACTCAGGTCCTCGACGACGCGACGTACAACGACGACGTGGAGGCGACGTCGGGCGAGGCATCGTTCGACGAGCCGGTGCTGTCGTGGTCGGGCCCGCTTGATGTGGATGAGGAAGCGACGGTGACGTACTCGGTCACGGTCAACGCTGAGGGTGACCGGTTCTTGAAGAACGTCGTCATGACGCCGAACCCGGAGCAGTGCGTTCCGGCGGAGGGACAGGACGAGGCGTGCACCACCGAGCACATCAACGGTGCGTACACCTTCTCCAAGACCTCGGACCCGGAGCCGGGCGCGTTGGTCGAGGCCGGTGAGGTGGTCACCTATTCGGTCCTGATCGAACACGTCGGGACCGCGCCGGTCGAGGGTGCGTCGATCGAGGACGACCTGTCGGACGTGCTCGACGACGCTGAATGGAACGACGACGCCAAGGCATCGTCTGGTGAGGTCTCGTTCGAGGGCACCACGCTGACGTGGAACGGTGACCTCGAGGTGGACCAGGTTGTGGAGTTGACCTACTCGGTGACCGTGGGCGATGAGATGGGCGCGAGCCTGCTCAACGTCGTCACCACGGATGACGAGCGGGGCGTGTGTGTGCCGGCTCCGGATGAGAACCCGGACTGCACCACGTCGCACTTCAACGCCGCGTATGTGTTCTCCAAGACCTCCGATCCGGAGTCCGGGTCGCAGGTGAAGGAGGGCGACAAGGTCACCTACACGCTCACTATCGAGCAGGTCGGTGATGTGCCGGTGGAGGACGCCCGCGTCATGGATGATCTGTCGGAGGTGAGCAACGTCGCGTCCTGGAACGATGACGCGAAGGCATCCTCTGGCAAAGTCAGCCGGGATGGGACCACGCTGACGTGGACCGGTGATCTGGAGGTCGACGAGGTTGTGACCGTGACCTATTCGGTGACGGTGGGCGACGAGCCCGATGCGACCATGAAGAACGTCGTCACCAGTGACGACGAGCGTGCGGTGTGTGTGGAGGCAGCGGACGGCAACGCCGACTGCAAGACCGAGCACCACACGCCGTCGGCGGAGCTGCCTGGTCCGCAGCCGCCAGGCCCGCAGCCTCCGGCTCCGCAGCCGCCGGGTGCGCAGCCTCCGCTGGCTGACACTGGTTCCACGGTCCCGATGTGGGTCCTCGTGGCCGGTGTGGTGCTCCTGGTCGGCGGCATGGCGCTCGCGTCGGCGACACGTCGTCGCAGGGAACGAGGAACGGCCGAGGACAGCGTCGGCATCGACGATCTGTTCTAGTCCTTAGGCGTTGTGCCCCGTCCGGGGCGGGGCACAACGACTCTCCCGGAATTGGTTGTGGCCCTCGTCGAGCTGTCGGGCGAGGGCCACAACCGTTTTGACCGGCCGAACGGAAATACATTGTGGTCGCTCCGGCAGCCGCAACGTCGTTCACTGCATGGGGCTCAGGCCCGGAGAAGCGTGACGGCGCGTCCAGCCGCGGTGCGGGCGGCGGAGAATGAGATGCGCTCGGTGAGCGGTGGTGCTGTGCTGCGGCGGTCGAAGATGATGAGCGTGCCGTGGTCGAGGCCGAGCCGATCGAGGTAGGCGTCTAGCTGTTCTAGGCCCTCATCGAGTGGATCGACGGAGCGGTCGCGCCAGACCTTGAGTTCTACTCCTTCGTATTGGACTGTTCGTTTGCCGTCGGCGTCGGCGTAGGGCCAGCGGACGACGAGGTCGATGCGGCCGCGACCGGCGCCGTACTCGCGGTCGATGTATCCGCCGCCATTGATGACGCGATGCAGGTAGGCCATCATGACGAGCTGTGGCGCGGCCTCGTGGTAGCCGGTGCCTTCTACCAGGATCTCGCCGTGCTGGCGCCAGAATGCGGCGAACTCGCGCAAGAGCTTCTCGAAGTCGAGCCGTCCATCTGGAAGGATGAAGCTGCGAGGATCGGCGGTCACATTGTCCTCGGTGTTGGCGCCCAGGACCCGGACGACGACCTCGCGGTAGATGGGGTTGGCGATCGCGATCGGCGGCGTTTGCGTGATGAGGCCGAGGTCGCGCAGATAGGCGATATCGTCGTTGTACGTTGAGTCACCTAATGCGAGTTCGCCTGCGATGAGCGGGGCGACGACCCGGCGCACGCGCGGCTCGTGCAAGTTGGCGGATAGTGAATCCAAGTGCGTGGCTCTTGCCTGGATGAGTCGCTCCCTCGCCTGGTCGACATGCTCCAGCGTGATAGGCGCTGGCGGGTCGATTCTCATCCGCATGGTGATCTCGCGTGCCAGGGCGTTGACCAGCCACGGCTGGCCCTTCGTGTACTCCCATGCGCGCACGAGCGCATCTGACGAGAACGGTTGGCCGGTCTCCGCGGAGTATTGGCCATAGAGTTCGCGAACGTCGTCTTCAGTGAAGTCGCCGATGCGCAGCGAATCGGACTTGATATTGAAAGGACTGGGCGTCCCTAGCCGATTCGGGTCACCGCCGCTGGCAGCCTTATAGTCGCGGACATCGCGCAGACCATAAAGAGTCACGCTATGTGGAAATGCGTGCGGACGTGAATGGTAGCCGTCGCAAAGCTGACGTAAAACGCTGCGCAGACTCTCTCCGCGCAGCGCGTCGTGATCGTCCTCCGCCATGCTCAAGACGGGCATCCTCGGCGTTGCCCTGATCCTTGGAAGGAAATACAAAGTGGTCGTCCGGGCAGCCACAATGTCGTTCGCTTCCGTCGCGGTAAGGGCACACGAACTGAGGCGCCACATCGGGGCAAGTAGTGATCTGTGTCACATCTGCGCCGGCCGCGCCATAGACGCCGCTTGGTGCGCATCATCCCGGGTGTGTGCCGCGGTGTCACCGACGCCGTGAGTCGCACCGCCCGCGTCGTCGATCTTTGGAGCGCAGCCCGTGCCATGGCGTTCAGTCCCGTTCCCTTCCTGGTAGGACTCAGACGAGTCTTCGTGGCCATCGGCGTCAGCGCGCTCTGCGGTGTACTGATGGCGGGGATTGTGCTGCCTGTTGTGGGGGCCCTGGGCCTCGGCGCTCGCGTCGGCTCGGAGTGGTTCGACGACATGACCATCGACTTCGAGCCCGGCCCCCTTGCGGAGACGTCACGCATCCTCGACGCCGACGGGAGGGTCCTGGCGACGTTCTTCGACGAGAACCGTGACTACGTCGAGCTGGACGAGATCGCGGACGTGATGATCGACGCCATTCTGGCCGTCGAGGACGACCGGTTCTTCGAACGCGGACCGATCGACTTCCAGGGCACGCTTCGCGCGTTCATCCGCAACGTCGAGGCCGGCGAGACGCAGGCCGGCGGCTCCACCCTGACGCAGCAGTACGTGAAGCTGGTGCGAGTCTCACAGGCCCAGAACGCCCAGGAGCGGTCGTCGGTACTGGCCAGTGACGGGGTTGACGGCTACCGTCGCAAGCTTGACGAGCTGCGCATGGCGATATCGGTAGAGCAGGAGTACACGAAGGAGGAGATCCTCGAGCGCTACCTCAATATCGCGTTCTTCGGCTCGCGCGCGTACGGAGTGGAAGCCGCGGCGCGCACCTATTTCTCCGTCGGCGCCGGCGAACTGACACTGGCGCAGGCCGCACTGCTCGCCGGCATCGTACAGAGCCCGAACCGCTATGACCCGAACCGGAACCCGGACGCCGCGCTGGCCCGGCGCAACGTCGTGCTCGGCCGTATGGCGGAGACCGGAATGATCAGCGAGTTGACGGCCGCCGAGCTCCGCGGAACCGATCTCGACCTGAAACCTCGATCGGTGTCCAACGGGTGCGTCGACTCCTATGCCGGCTTCTACTGTGACTACGTCGTCAACGAGATCCGAACCATCGAGGAACTCGGGAGCACGCCGGAGGAGCGGGAGCACGCGTTGACCCGTGGCGGTCTGACCATCGAGTCGACGCTCCGCCGCAGCGTCCAGCGCACCGCGGAGGGCGCCGTCTCCGAACGGGTCGCCGCCACCGACGAGGCCATTGCGTCGCTGGCAGCCATCGAGCCCGGTACCGGCGACATTCAGGCGCTCGCCAACTCGCGCGAGTACGGCGTCGACGGCGAGGGAGTCAGCAACTTCAACTACGCCGTCGACCGGGACATGGGCGGCAGCGTCGGCATGCAGCCGGGATCAGCCGCCAAAGCCTTCGTGCTGGCCGCCGCAGTGAAGCAAGGGATCGGCCTGGGGACGTCCTTCAGTTCCCCGGCGCAGATCTCGGTGCCGATCAGCCGGTACTCGGACTGCGACGGACGCATCCGCAGCAGTGAGACCTGGAGGCCCAAGAACTACGACGGCGGTTACGGCGGCATCGACGTCAGAACGGCGACCGAGCGGTCGGTCAACACGTTCTTTGCCCAGTTGGCCGTGGAGACGGGCCTGTGCGAACCGGCGAAGCTCGCGCAGAAGATGGGTGCCGGTCGTGCTGACGGCAGCGACTACAGGACGTTCCCGGCCTCGGTACTCGGTGCCAACGAGGTGTCGCCGCTCGGCATGGCCCAGGCATATGCGACGTTCGCGAACCGGGGCGTGCACTGCCAGCCGAGGGCCGTCGTGAAGGTGAAGAATCGTTCCGGCAAGGTCGTCGTCGATCGTTCCGAGCCGGACTGTGAGCGGGTGCTGGAGAAGAACGTGGCGGACACGGTCAACTCCGTGCTGGAAGGTGTTGTCCACAACGCGGGCGGCACCGGCGGGCGGATGCAGCTGGAAGATGGTCGTCGGGCGGCGGGCAAGACCGGCACGACGAACGGCGCGGTCGCGGTGTGGTTCGTCGGCTACACGCCTCAGCTGGCCACCGCCGTCGCCGTGGCCGACGTCGACGGCGACGAGCGCGACGGCGGACGTCTTCGCAGCTTGGATGGCATGAGCTTCAACGGAGAACAGATCCCGCAAGCGTGTGGCGGGTGCATTCCGGGTCCGATCTGGAAGCACTTCATGGATGAGATCCTCGAGGGAGAGCCGAAGAAGACGTTCAACCGGCCGCGGGGCATCACGCGGCGTGACGACTCCGGCGGAGGTTCGACGCCGTCACGAGACTCGTCGAACGACGACGCGGGCTCGAGTGGCGGGGACCGCAACAGCGGAAGCGGCGACATGAACAGCGACACGACGGGCGGCGGCCAAGGCTCGTCGGAACGGACGGACGGCGGCGGCTCGGATGGCAGCGACGGGCGGGGCGGTGACGGCAACGACGGCGACCGTGGCGGCGGGGGCGACGGTGGAAGCACCGGCGGTGACGGCGGTGGTGGCTCCGGCACCCCCGATGACCCGCCGTCGTCGGTGCCGCCTCCACCCGCCGGTGGCGGCGACGCGAACGGCAATGGCGACGGAGGCGGGGACGGCCATGGTGGCGGGGACGGCAGCGGCGGTGGCACGGACAACGACGGTTGGGGTAGCGAAGATCGTGAAGACGGCGGCGGCGACTGGGGGAACGGAGACTCCAATCCGGATCCAGACGACAGCGGCTGGTGAGCGGCGACGTAGCGGCCTGGCCATGGCAGTGCCCGCGTAGCTGACGTGGTGCGGAGCCTCAAGCGAAATGCAATGTGGTCGCCCCAGCGACCGCAATGTCGGTCATTCAGCCCGTAGTCGGCAGTGACTGGGTCGCGCGATCGGCTCGGCAGGTCGCAGCCCGACCCCGTTTGACTCCCGCAGCGTCGTCGATGAGCGAAGTGACGGTGCCTGGTTGGACCACACGGGAAGAGAATGCGCAGAATACCAAGCTCGCTGACATGGACGTTTCATCGGCTGGGATGCGGTGTCGCCGGAAAGGTGACCTCGGGAGGCTGCGGCGGCGCGCGGACGCGGTAGGTTGGTGGGCCATGGCGAAGGATCCGGTAGCGGCCCTGATGGACGAGTTGGTGCAGTGGGTTCTCCGGCCCGAGTATGAGGCCGATGGTGACCCTGCCGAGGCGGATATGCTGTTGCGGTACCTCACCGACTACGTCGGCGTGACGGACCTGCGCGAACTCGAACCGGCACACCTGCACGAGCTGCTGCTCCGGGTGTATCCGCGCAAGGTCGCCGTCGGGAACAGGGAGGAACTCGCGGACACGATCCCCACCGTCCGCGTCATCCTCGACTTCATCGAGGGCACCGAACGGCAGGGCGAGAGTCAGGTGCGGCAGCTGAGGAAGGCTCTCGACGAGATCGAGCCGCGTTTCGCCGACCAGATGATGAACCCGGCCAACTGGGGCACCGGCCGGACAGTCGCTCAGGCGATGCTGCGTGACGGCGTCGACTTCGACGACGCCGACGTGGTCGAGGAGTGGATGTCCGAGTTCGACGAGGCCCACAGGAAAAGCCCGCGCGACGCTCTCTCCGACGCCGACCTGCTGCCGAAGACCGCTGCACTGCTGAACGGCGACGGTTTGGACGAGTTCCTGGACAGCCTGTCCGATCTGGATGCCTCGGGTGGTCTGGATCCAGAGCTGCTCGAGATGCTCGGATTGGCTGACGGTTTCCCGCCGATCCGGCTGCCGGACGAGTCCGAGCTCGCCGACGCCGCGCGCGCGAGCGGATTGCTTCTCCGGCTGCGGAAGCTCATCGAATGGGTGGGTGACAGCCGAGCTGTCGGCGACGACGGCGAACTCGCTCCCGCAGACGCCGTGGAAGCGGCCGAAGCCCTGGGCATTCCCGTTCCGGCCGGAAAGAACGACGACGGCGCTCGGCCGGGCTCGCCGGATGAACCGAGCGTGAGCAGCATGCGCGAGCTGCCCGAGTTGCTCCATCTGTGGCGGATCGCCGAGGAAGCGGAGCTGTACTCCGACCGCGTCGACCACGTCCGTGTCGACCAGGACGACCAGGAGTGGCAGTCCGACGAAGGAATCCTCGATCTCTGGGCGTCGGTGTTCAGCGCGGTGACCGCCGAGACGCTGTCCATTCATGCCGAGGTGCACAAGTGGGACGAGCTAGTGCTCGAGGGAGCGGGCAGCATCGTGGCGCTGATGCTGTTCGTCGCCCGCGAGCAGGGCGTGTCCAAAGCCGAGCTGAGCGAGCTGGTGCAAGAGACGTCGACGGACCACCTCCCGCCGGCCAAGGCCCAGAAGGCGTGGAAACTGTTCTGCAAGCACGGTGATCCAGTACAGGTGCTGCTGGATCGGCTCGACGAACACGGCGCGGTAGAGATCGACGACGAGGCGGTCCGGCTCACGCCGCTCGGGCTCTGGGGGATGCGCGCGAATCTGGAGGAGATCGGGGTCGAGGTGCCCCTGCTGCCGCCCACCGAGGAGATGACCGCCGAGGATCTGGTGCGTGCGGCCGCGGGGCTGACCGAGGACGACCTGGAGGCCGAGTCATCGGCATGGGTGGCGTTGCGTCCGGCGGAGCAGGCGGTGGACGAACTGCTGACGGTCGCGTCGTCGGGCGGCGCGGGTGAGCGGATGATGGCCACCTCGCTCGCGCTGGGTGTCGGTGCGGTGGCGGAGCGGCGCTGGAAGGACGCGCTCGAGCGCGTCGAGCTGCGGCCGTACGCGAAGATGGCGCTCGCGACGTTCGCCGGTGCCGACCCGGCCGATCCGGGCAGCGTCCCTGATGACCTGCAGCCGGAGCTGGCCGATGTGGCATGGATGTTGACCGACGTGTTCGCTGCGACGGCGGATGAGCTGGAGCCCGACGAGGTCGTCGGTCAGCTTCAGGAATCTGTCCCGGCGGGTCAGGAGACTGAGATATTCGAGGCGATGTGCCGGTTGCCGCACCCCGACGTGCACTCGGTGCTCGACCGGCTTGGCCGGCTACACCCGGACAAGAAGATCGCCAAGGCAGCCCGCAAGGCCGCGTTCAAGGCAGGGTCCCGCCCACGAGCCTGACAAGCCACCGTTCACGGGCCGGAGGCCGTCGCGCCCCCGAGGACGGAGCTGCGACAAGAGACATGCATTCCGGTCGTCCGGGCGACCACGATGCATTTCGCTTTGGCTTGGCTGGCAATCATGTGCTGCTGGATGTGCTTGGTAGAGCGCTGTGGAGCTCTATAGCGCGTGATAGGAGCAGTTTGTCCGCGCTACATCGTGTAGTGTCGTGATCATGGCGCCTCGACAAAGATCAGCGAAGGCCGTCTTTTGGTCGCTCACCCAACGGTGGCGTTCGGTCGTAGGTGGAAGACACCGACGCTCGACACAAAAAAGTGCGGCCCCCGTGGGGGCCGCCTTGTTGGCCGTAACCAACGTCGTACTCAACACGCTAGCGTGGCGGCCGCCGTCACGCAAACTCTGCAGAGGGTCCTGGCTGTGGACATCGTGGCATACGTCGACGCGCTGAATCTCTACCACGGGCTCACAAGCCGGTACGGAGACGCCTACTCGTGGCGCGACGTCGTTGAGCTGGTCAGGCGCATGCGCCAGCATGACACAGTCGTCAAGGTCAAATACTTCACGGCGATCGTGGCGGGTGAACCTGATGCGGCGGCGAGGCAGGAAAGCTATCTCGCTGCGCTGACCGCCTACCGGCCGGAGGTTGAGGTCATCCGCGGCCACTTCAAGAAGAAGACCGCTCGATGCCGGCACTGCCGCGCCAGGTACTCGTGTGCGTGTGATCCTCCGCAGCAGTACAAGACCCACGAAGAGAAGCTGACAGACGTGGCACTGGGAGTGGCCATGACGGCGGACGCCGCTACCAGAAGTGGCGACATGTCGCTGTTGATCTCAGCCGACACCGATTTTCAGCCAGCCGTGGAGATGTCACTTCGCCTCGATCCGGCAAGACCCGTCATCGTGGCCTGTCCACCTGGCCGGATTGGCCCGAGGCACAACCTCAACGGCAGAGTCGTGGCGTTCCCCATCCCGGAGAGACACCTGCGGGATTCATTATTGCCGGACGTCGTCACTGCGAGCGACGGGCGGACGTACGCGCGTCCGACGAAGTGGAGACAAGCCGCCGACGCGCCGCGCGTGAACGAGCCTCCTGAGAGTGAACTACTGCTCATGCCTGCCTCGTGTGAAGGTGAGCCGGCGGCCGCGGCGCGGTCAACGTGACGTCGACGGGAGCTTGGCAAGCTCCTCTGCCAGCACCTGGGCGGACACGGGCGCGTAGTCCCAGACGTCGACGCCGACGTTGATCTGCCGGCCGTGGACTCGCCACGCGTCGTGCACGTGGCCGCAGATCAACGGGCGCCCTTCATCGGAAGGACGGCGATCGGCGTACCGGTCACTCTCGGTGTGGTCGCCCACGTAGGGCAGGTGTGAGAGATCGACGTCGTGATCGCCGACCGAATGGTGACGGACGACACCGGATTCATGGACGGCGGCGAAGCCCGCATCGAGGTACTCGGAGACGGCCCGCCTGGCTCGTTCCGACCGCCGGTTCCCGGTCCAGCACGCGTCGTGGTTGCCGGCCACCAGGATCTTGGTGCCGTTCAGCGACGCCACCGGGCCGAGCTTCTTCGGCGTGAGCGAGACGTCGCCGAGTACCCACACGGTGTCGTCGTCCGCGACGCGACTGTTCCACCGTTCGACCAGGCCCGCGTCCATCTCTTCGGGCGTATCCCACGGTCGGTCGGAGTACGTGATGATGTTGGCGTGGCCGAAGTGCAGATCGGCGGTGTACCAGGTCGCACTCATGCCTCATACCGTGCCCGAATCCGAGCGCGAACTCACCTGAAATATCGCGCCTCACCTGTCACCGACGGCCCCGACGGCCGTGCGTCCCAAGGAGCATGCATTTTGGTCGCGCGAGTGACCACAACGCATGCTCTTTTCGGGCGCGCCTTCGTCACGGTGCGTCGCCGTGCCGGAGAGATCCGATGAATGGTCACGGTCGGGTGAACTTTCGCTCACTTCCTGAGAATGTCCCGCGATAAGCGTCATACCTTGATCGGGAGCGCGTCGTGGTGGGTGTTCGCCGACGTCTGATATCGGGCGGGCACGGACGGGCTCACGTGCAGTTTCAGCATGCTCGGGTGGGGCCGAGCGTCGACACGAGGGGATAGCTGAGTGGTGGATTCTGGTCATGTGGAGATCATCAGTCGGCAGCGCGAACTCGCATCCATCCGCAAGGTGACCGAGGCCCTCGCTCACGGTAACGGCGGCTCCTTGGCCATCACCGGGCCCGCGGGCATCGGCAAGACCGCCCTGTTGAGAGCGATCACATCCCAAGCGCGCGAGCGGTTCGCCGCCGACGCATCCGCCTCCGTCGTCATGGTCGCGGCTGCCGAGACCGAGCGGGACTGGCCATACTCCGGTCTCCACCTGGTGTTGTCGGCCGTCGTCGGCGCCGTCCCGGGCGACGCACGCGAGAAGGCCGAGTTGCGTGTCGCCGAGGTGGCCGAGCGGCTCCACACGGGCTCCCAGCCGTACGAGGTCGCCATGCGTCTGCAGTCGTTGATGACGCTGGCGGACGTCCCGGTGCTGGTCGTCGTCGACGATGCGCATCATCTCGACCTCCGCTCCCAGGAAGTGCTCGGTTTCATCGCCCGCCGCCTGCGGCCGGTACCTGTCGTGCTGCTCTTCGCCGGCAACCTCGCCGTTCGCCCCGCGCCGGTACTGGACGGGCTGGCGATGCTGAGGCTCGGGGAGCTCGAACCGGGTGACGCCGGCGAACTGCTGGGCACCGCTCACGGCGACGTCGCAGGCGGCGTCGCCGACGCGCTCACCCGACGCGTCGGCGGCAACCCACGTATCCTGCTGGAGATCGCCGCGGAGCTGACACCGGAGCAGCGCCGCGGCCGCGCACCGCTGGATCGGTACCTCCCCGTCCCGCCGACCGTCCGGAACATGCTGGTGCCCGGCTTGGACGGTCTGAGCGACGCTCAGCGGCACGCCCTGCTGGTGGCCACGGTCAGCGAGGACCACACCATCGGGCCGGTGGTGACGGCTCTCGAGCCGGAGGGCGACGACGTCGTGGAATGGCTGCTCCGGAGCCACCTCGACGTATCCGCCGGGACGTTCACGCTGCGTAACCCCGTGGTCGGATCGATCGTCTGGCACGAGGCATCCCACGGCGACAAGGTCCGCGCACACCGCGCACTCGCGGATGCGAACGATGGCCTGGCGCCCGACGAAGGCCTGTGGCACCGTGCCCAGGCCCAGCTCGGTTACGACGACGAACTGGCCGGCGAGTTGCGACGGCGAGCCGACGACCTGCTGCGGCGCGGCGAGCTCGAGCGATCCGTCGCGTTCGCGCGAGACTCCGTGCGGCTCACGTCCAGCCCTGCGCTACGGATCGAGCGTCTGCTCTTGGCGGGCGAGCTGGCGCTGCACGCGGGCCGATGCGAGGAGGCTATCCAGATAGGGCTGGAACGGCTGCGCACGGACGTCACCGTTGACCAGCGTGCGGACCTGGCGTTGCTGGAGGCCCGCGCCCGGCTCGTCGCCGATGGGCAGCCGCCGACGGAGCTGATCGACGCGCAGGCCGCGACGTTCGTCGACATGGACCCCGACCGGGCCGCCATGTACTGGCTGGTGGCTGCGGCCGGATTCGCGGACAGGCTGGAAGCCGACAAGGCCGGGGCGTACGTGGCGCGGGTCGAGCGCATCCTTGCCAGGCTGTCGGAGCCGACGCTCGGACAGTACCGACGGATCGCCGCGTGGCTGGCGTCCCTCACCGGTGAGCGTGAGCGCGCGACGGAGCTGATCGACGCCGACTCGCATGGATCGGACGTCTTGACCGATGCGGAGCGCTGCACCCGCCATGCCATGGTGCTCACCCGGCTCGAAAGGTTCGACGAGGCGCGGCAGCTGCTGAGAACCATCACGGACCAGCGACGGTTCGGGGACTCGCCAGTGGTGTCCGGCTACGCGTATTCGGTCACCGCCGTCCTGGAGATCCGTGCCGGACGGCTGGCCGCCGCGGTCGAGGCAGCGGAGGGATGGGACCGGATGCTCGGCGGCATATGGCCGCAACGAGGCAAGGCCAAGCTCTACATGATCCGCGCGTTCGCCCTGATGGGTGAGCACGAGAAGGCATTGGAGTGCCATGCGTGGGGCAGGAAGCTGGCGCACCGTCTCGGGGACTGGTGGACGGCGGCGCTGCTGCAGTCCGAAGCGGGCGCGATGTACCTGCACATGGGCCGGCTCGAGGAGGCTGTCTCGGTGCTGGAGCGTGCCTACCACTATGCGCTCGAATACGACGACCCCTCGATCCTGACCGTGGAACCCGACTTGGTTGAGGCCTACGTCCGAACCGGCCAGCGCGAGCGTGCGCGATCCATCCTGGAGGCGTACGAGCCGCGCGCCACCAGGGTGCCGGGCGCGTGGGCGACGCACACGCTGGCGCGGTGTCGTGCACTGGTGGCCGACGACGAGGAGTCGGTCGTCCTCTTCGAGCGGGCGCTGAACACCTGCGCGGACACGGCCTCACCGGTGGAGCTGGTGCGGACGCTCGTGTGCTACGGGGAGCGGCTGCGCCGGATGGGGCGGCGTGCCGAGGCGACCGAATGGATACGCCGGGCCACGGTGTGGGCGAACGAGTGCGGGGCGACGGGATTGGTGACGGCCGAGGAGGAGCTCGGTTCCCCGAATGGAACGACGACGGGCGTCGACGCGCCGGATGATCGTGTGCTCAGCGGGCTCACCGAGGCCGAGCTCCGCGTGGCGCGGCTTGTCGCGCAGGGGGCGCGTAACCGGGACATCGCCGCGAGGCTCTACGTGTCGGTGCGGACCATCGAGGCTCATCTGGGCCGGATTTATCGCAAGCTGTCGGTCCGGTCCCGGGCCGAGCTGGCCGGCATCGTCTCCGCGGCTAAGCCCCGCTCGGGCTAACGCGGACGAAAGGTCACGCTCATGTGAACGGCCGGGCCGCGACGACGGCCACGCGAAGATGGGGGATGTTGAGCCCGATCTGACTACTCGAAGATGTCGTCGATGGAGGTGGCTGTGGCCGCGCGATCGGTCCAGGCGTCGAGCTGGTCAAGATCGGTGCACTCGGTGATGCGCACCCGGATGTCCTCTGGGACACTGATCCCCCGGGCGGCGAGGACCCGCAGGAGCGTCCTAGCCTCGCCCTTGGCCTCGCCTTCGGCCAGGCCTCGGTCGCGCCAGCGGCGTAGGAAGTCGCTCTTGACTTCGTAGGCTCCAATGGCCATCTGTTCCTCCAAGTAACGCTGTGCCGCCCTCGGCAACACTGCGAGTACAACATCAGGCTACAAGGGATGGGTCTCGTCGAGGCTGTCGAACGCGTGGACGACGGCATCACGTACGTCTGCGAGTGTGGTGAGTTCCCAGCCGGCGGCACGTAGGTTCTCGACGTAGCGGCCGCCCAGAGATCTGTCGGCCAGAAAGCTATGCGATTCGTCGAGGTCCGAGGAACCGTAACGCGGCGCAGACGTCGGCGAGCGTGACGTCGTAGTCGTACGCGACGTCGGTCGTGCCTGTGGTGAATGAGTTCCTGAAAACCTCAGATGTGAGGCACGTCACAAGCGATGGTTCGTGCGAGGTCGTCCTTTTCCTCACTCAGAGCGGGTAGCCGCCGGACTGCATCCTCGCCGGTTCGGCCAGCGCGTTTCTGCTGGCCAGAGGTGTATCCGGCGGCCCTTCGGGGGGCGCTCCGGTCTCGCGCCGGGGTGACGCAGTACTAGCAGTTTCCGAGGTGTAAGGAGACCAGGAACGTGAGAGTGCCAACGAGGAGGGGCCCCAGCGCACCGCGCGGGAGACCTCCGGGTGGGTGTCGGACCGCGGTATCGGCCGCGACGTCGGCGGCAGTGCTGCTGTCGTCGCTCGTCGTGCCTGCCCTATCGATAAGTACGGCGCAGGCGGCGGAGGGGGACGGCACCGTCACGGTGCGCGTGATCCGCGACTACAACGCCAACGGCCTGTGGGACGCGACGTTCGGCGGCGGCGTGGAGGTGAACGAGCCGGGCGTCGAGGGTATCGAGGTCGAGCTGATCGACACCGAGGGCAACGTTGTCACCGGGGAGACCGGCGCCGACGGCGTGGCAACCTTCCCGGCCGATGCGAGCCTGGTCGGCGGGAAGTACCGTGTCGAGGCGTCGATCCCCGATGAGCTCGACTATCTCCACCCGGCGATCGTCGATCCGAATGCCACGGGTGACAACGCGCTGTCGAGCCATGTCGACTTCGTCGATGTGAGCGACGGTGCGGACGCCGACGTTGTCATGGGTGTGTGGAACCCGTACGACTACACGGGCGACGATCCTCGGATGGTGTCCGGGAAGAACCATTCATTCATCGTTAATGGCGAGCCTTTCGATACGGATGCGGAGAAGTCGATCACGGGGTTCGGGTACGACAGTGCTCGGAACACCTACATCCCAGGTGATCACGCGAGCGCGGACGTCATCAATTATCAGAACCCAACTGACTACTCTCTGCAGGGAGAGACGGGTGCGATTTGGGGTATCGCCGCGCATACGCCGGATGAGGTCTATGCGGCTACCGCACTCCGTCGTGGAGTCAAGTTCGGTCCGGGTGGCATCGGCGCCATCTACAAAATGGACTCGGCGGGCAACGTCGAGGTCCTAGCCGATCTCGGCGGTGCCGCGGGCAGCGTGGCGCACATGCTTGACCAAGGTGACCCCGACTTCAACCACGATCCGGAAATTGCGGTCAACGTGGGGAAACAGTCGCTGGGCGACGTAGACGTTTCGGAGGACGGATCGACCCTCTACGCCGTCAATCTCAACACCAAGGAGCTCGTTGTCATCGACGCCGCGTCCGGCGCCGTCCTCGACGAACGAGTGATTCCTGCTCCGTCCGGTGTGAGCGGAGAAAACTGGCGGCCGTGGGGTCTAGGCGTCAAAGACGGTCAGATCTACGTCGGTGGCGTCGATTCCCAGGAGGTCGGCGGCGGCACACCAAGCGCCTATATCTGGCGGGTCGACGAAGACACGTTGAGCTTCGGCAACGCAGAGCTGATCTTGTCCGAGCCTCTCGACGATGACAGATCGGTCATTCTTCCGTCCGGACCATATTGCCCAGACGGGGCTCCGTGTCCTCCTTCGCATTGGCGGGCTTGGACCGACGACCCGGACGAGTGGGAGATCGACTACGTCAACAATGCCGAAACCGGAACCAGGGTTGGCACGCACCCGCAGCCTATTCTCGTCGACATCGACTTCCTCTCCAGCGGAGACCTGGCCGTCGGCTTCGAGGATCGTCGAGCGCTGCAGATGCCACATCTGGCACCGCGATGGGACGGCGGCCATGACGGTGCCCTCTACGCAGCCATCGCACAGGCTGGAGACGTCAACCGAGTCTGCCTGGTCGACGGTGCCTATGTGTGGGAAGGCAACGCAGGCTGCGTTGCCCGGACACTCAACTCGGACACGAATACACAGCCGGTGCCGCCGGAGTTTTACCACGGCGACATGTCGTGGCCGTCGCACCCCGAGGCAACAATGGGTGCACTGGCGGCGGTTCCCGGGCGGGTGCACCTGGTGACGAACGCCCACAGCATTCAAGCGGGAGGCCTTGGCCCGAGCAGTACTCAAGGTCTGCTGTGGTTGAGCAACGAAACAGGCGGCCACGACGACAGAGCGGTCCTGCAGCCGGCCCAGGATGGAGCATTCCTCAAGGGGCACGGCTTGATGGACATCTCGGTGATGTCCGAGAACGCGCCGCTGCAGATCGGTAACTATGTCTGGTTCGACGACGACGGTGACGGCGTCCAGGACCCGGACGAGGCCCCGGTTGCGGGCGTGACCGTCAACCTCTACGACGAGGACGGCAACCTGGTCGCGACGACCGTGACGAACGAGAAGGGCGAGTACTACTTCGACTCGATCGAGCACGGTCTGGAGCCGGACACGTCCTACATCGTCGCCATCGACAACCCCGGCGACTTCGAGGAAGGCGGAGTTCTCGAGGGCTACGGTCCGACCCAGCATCTGACCGGACAGGACACCACGGGCGGCTCGGAGGTCAACGACTCCAACGGCGAGCTGACCGACGACGGCTTCGCCGAGTCGCCGGTCACCACCGGGGACTGGGGTCACAACGACCACACGACCGACTTCGGGTTCTCCAAGCCGAACGCGGAGATCGACAAGGGTGACGACCAGGACACCCAGGCCGACACCCCGGACGACGCCACCGGTTACGAGCCGGGTGAGACTCGTGAGCTGCAGATCCCGGTGAAGAACACCGGTGGGAAGAAGCTGACCAGCGTCGTCGTCACCGACCGGACCATCACCGGCGGCCACATCGAGGACCTGCAGTGCACATTCCCCGGTGAGGACGCCGCCACGGCAGGCACCTTCGACGAGGGCGCCGGCACGTGGGAGGTCCGCTGGGAGGCGTCGTTCGGCGATTCGCCGGCCACCTGGGATCCGGGTGTCAGCTTCGACTGCACCGCGACGCTCACGTTGGACGGCACGGACGCGCCGCACGCCGACGAGATCGAGGTGTCGGCCGAGGTGCTGGGCACCGGCGACCCGGTCAACCCGCCGCCGGACAGGTACCACTCGTTCACCGGTGACGTCCAGGTCATCAAGTACGACGGCCGGGACGGCTACACGCCGGAGCTCGACGAGGACGGCATCCCGAACAAGCCGCTGACCAGCGAGCCCGAGCGGGACGCCAACACCGAGGACGAGGCGGTGACGTACCGGACCGAGGACGGAACCTCGACCGGGCCGCAGCCGGTGACGTTCGCGGTGACCAACACCGGCGAGACCTGGCTGTCCGACATCACCATCACGGACGAGACGCTGGAAGGGCCGGACCTGGAGAACATCACGTGTGACTTCTCCACCGTCGGCGGGCCGTCGGAGGGAACCTCGTGGGCGGGCCCGTGGGAGCCTGGCACGACGTTCTACTGCACCGGTGAGCTGACGCTCGATTCGTCGAGCGACGAGACGCACGCCGATGAAGTGACGGTCGAGGGGACGGTGCTCAAGCCGGCGCCGAACCCGGACTACGACCCGAACGACCCGGACGGCAACCCGTTCACCGACCAGCCGATGACGGACGAGGACGGCAACCCCGTTCCGAGCGACATCACGGTCACCGACGACGACCCGTACCACGCCGACGTCTACGACCCGAGCGTGAACATCGAGAAGGAGGACGAGCACGGCAACGACGCCGACGCGCCGGAGGACTCCACCGGCTACGCGCCCGGTGAGGAGCGGGAGATCCAGTTCCCGGTCACCAACAACGGAAACCAGGATCTGTTCAAGGTCACGATCACGGACGAGACCATCTCCGGTGGTCAGATCACCGAGATGTCCTGCACCTTCCCGGGTGACGACACAGCCACCCAGGGCGAGCAGGGCGACGGCGGCATCTGGAGCGTCCGTTGGGCGGCCAGCTTCGCCGAGGAAGATCCGGCGATTTGGGAGCCCGGCGTATCGTTCGACTGCACGGCCACGCTGGTCATGGACGGCACCGACGCGCCGCACGTCGACGAGGCTCGCGTGCACGCCACGGTGGTCGACACCGGCGAGGAAGTGGACGACCCGGATCGCTACCACTCCTTCACCGGTGACGTCCAGGTCATCAAGTACGACGGCCGGGACGGCTACACGCCGGAGGTGGACGAGAACGGCGTCCCAGGCAAGCCGCTGACCAGCGAGCCTGAGCGGGACGCGAACTCCGAGGATGAAGCGGTGGCCTACCCGGCCGAGGACGGTACCTCGACGGGTGCGCAGCCGGTGACCTTCGCGGTGACCAACACCGGGGAGACCTGGTTGATGGACATCGTCATCACCGACGAGACCCTGTATGGGCCTGATCTGGAGAACATCACCTGTGACTTCTCCACGGACGCCGACGGCGCGCCGACGTCGGGCACCAGCTGGGGCGGTCCGATGGCCCCGGGTGCGACGTTCTACTGCACCGGCGAGCTGACGCTCGACGCTGCGGATGAGGACACCGAGACCCATGGCGACAACGTCACCGTCGACGCCGTCGTCGTGAAGCCTCGGCCGAACCCGGACTACGACCCGGAGGACCCGGACAGCGGCGACCCGTTCACCGACGAGCCGATGACGGACGAGGACGGCAACCCCGTCCCCAGCGACGTCGAGGTGACGGACGACGACCCGTACCACGGGGAGGTATCGAACCCGAGCACGGACATCGAGAAGGGCGACGAGAAGGGCAACGACGCCGACACCATCGAGGATGGTGCCGAGTACGCGCCCGGCGAAGAGCGCGCGATCGAGTTCGAGGTCACCAACGACGGTAACCGCGACCTGAAGAACGTCGTCGTCACCGACGAGACGGTCTCCGGTGGCCAGATCACCGACATGTCCTGCACTTTCCCCGACGGGACGACGACGGACGGCGTCCTGGAGGGGCAGACCTGGACCGTGCGGTGGGAGGCCAGCTTCGCCGAGGAGCCCGCGGTGTGGGAGCCCGGGGTGGTCTTCACCTGCTCCGCCATGCTGAAGGTCGACGGCGACGCCGAGGTTCACCAGAACATCGCCAAGGTGTACGCCGACGTCAACGGAACCGGTGAGCCGGGCGGTCCCGGCGACGAGGTTCCGCCGCCGGAGGACGAGTACCACGCGTACTCCGGTGAGATCAGCGTCATCAAGTACGACGGCAACGCGACCGATCCGGCCGACGCGTCGGACGAGTCCAAGGACGCGCTCGACCCCCGGGTCGACGCGGACGACGCCGACAACGCGGCCACCTACCCGATCGAGCAGGGCGGCACCGACACCGGTCCGCAGCCTGTCCGCTGGGTGGTGACCAACACCGGTACGGCCCCGCTGTACAGCGTGGTGGTGACCGACACCACCATCGAGGGGCCGGCGCTGGAGAACGTCACCTGTCTCTTCCCGGGCGAGTCTGAGCCCACCGCCGGCGAGTTCGCCGACGGCACGTGGACCATCACGTGGGACGCCTCGACCGAGGTCGACGACGGCATCGCGCAGACGGTGTTCGAGCCGGGTGACACGTTCTACTGCGAGGGTGAGCTGACGCTCGAGCCCAACCAGACGCACGAGAACCACGCGGGCGCCGAGGGCACGATTGTCAACCCGGAAACCCACGAGGTCACCGAGGAGAAGGTCGAGGACGAGGATCCCTTCGTCCCGAGGACCTTCGAGCCGGACGTGGAGATCATCAAGGAAGGCGGCCAGCCGGACGTCGAGGGCGGCGCGCCCATCGGTCCCGGAACCGTCGTCCTGATCCCGGGTGAGACCGCGCAGATCGAGTTCACCTCGGAGAACACGGGCACCGAGCCTCTGGTCGACGTGGTGATCTCGGATCTGGTCACCCAGGGTGATGCCGAGCTGACCGACCTGGTCTGCGAGTTCCCCGACGGCACGTCCGCCGAGGGCGTCGTGGTGGGCGACCGGCTCGTCGTCACCTGGGCCAACACCGTCGGAATCGACGGTGCGGACCCGGTGTCCAGCTGGGCCCCCATCAGCGAGGACCCAGAGGCCGTCATCGACTGTGTGGCGACCCTGACCGCGCTGAACAAGGGTGAGATTCACGCCGACGAGGTCCGAGTCGACGCGAGGGGCGAGTTCAGTGGCGTTCCCGTGGAAGACGACGACGAGTGGGACGCGGTCACGCCGAACGTCGAGGTCGACAAGTCGGTGGTCGGCGCCGTCGAACCCGTGCAGGGTGAGACGGGCCTGTACGACGTCACCTACGAGGTGATCGTCACCAATCTGGTCCCCGTGGCCACGACCTACGACGTGAAGGACACGTTCCGGTTCGGCGACGGCATCGAGGTGGTCGACGTCGGCGTCACCGGCGGCCCGGAGGGCGTCGAGATTCTCGGCGACTTCGACGGCGCCGGCCAGCCGTTCATCGCCAAGGGCGTGCCGATGGTCGCCGACGACGATCCGGAGTACGCGCCACACGTGTATGCCGTGACCGTCCGCGTCGACGCGTCGGGCCTGCTCGCTGACGGCGGCTCGGAGCCGGCGGCCGGCGAGTGCCCGGAGCCCGGCGGCCCGGAGGAGGGTGGTCTGCTCAACGAGGCCACCGTGACCTTCCCGGGCGGCGAGGACACCGACACCGATTGCGTGCCGGTGGGCAAGCCGACCCACGTCAAGGAGCTGAAGTCGGCCGAGCCGGCCGGCGACGGCACGTGGGCCGTGGTGTACGAGATCACGGTCTCGAACACCGGCGAGGGCCCGGCCACGTACAACCTGGACGACGAGTTCAAGTTCTCCCCGAACGTCTCCGTCGTCGAGGTGGACCCGGTCACCGCCGACCCGTCGAGCCTCGAGGTCAACCCTGGCTTCGACGGCGCGTCGGACACCCGGATCGCGACCGGCCAGGAGCTCCTGGCACCGGACGACCCGGATTACACGGCCCACGTGTACACCGTGTCCGTGCTGGTGGACGTTCCGCTCAGCTTCGTGGACCTCGAAGGAGGCCTGGAACAGACGGAGTGCACCGACGGTGAAGGAACCAACGAGACCGAGGAGGCCCTGAACAACGTCTCGACCCTCACGGTCGGCGACACGGAACAGCGGGACGACGCGTGCGCCCCGCTGCCCTCCATCGAGATCGAGAAGACGGCCGGTGACGTCGAGGTCGCGGGCGACGGTGTCGGAACCATCACGTACGACGTGGTGGTGACCAACTCCGGAGCCGCTGCCGGCGACTACGACCTGTACGACCAGCTCCGCTACGGCGACGGGATCACGGTGGTGTCCTCCGAGGTGACCAACACCGCTCCCGGCGACGTGGAGGTCGAGGGCTCGTGGACCGGCCTGGGTGCCGAGAAGCGGTCCGCGGAGAACCTGGTCGCGGCGGACGTCCCCATGGGTTCGAAGGCCGAGCACACCTACCAGGTGACGGTCGACTTCGAGCTCGACGGAGACAACCCGCCGGCCGAGTCGGATCTCGAATGCCCGGAGAACCCGGGTGACGGGGACCGTGGCGGCCTGCTGAACGGTGCGGTCGTCGTGCACAACGACCTCGATGACTCCGACGACGCGTGCAAGCCGGTCAAGCCGCAGGTCGACATCGACAAGACCGTGGCGATGGTCCGCGACGACGGCGACGGCAAGTACACGATCACGTACGACGTGGTGGTGACCAACGTCGGCGCCGTCAGGGATGTCTACACCTTGGAGGACACCCTCCGCTTCGGTGGCGGCATCGACATCGACCGGACGGCGATCGTCGAGACGAAGCCGGGCGGCCTGAAGGTCAACGAGGGTTGGAACGGGACCAGCGACGTGGTGATCATCCGCGACCAACCGATCGGTGTCGGCAAGAGCCACACCTACCGGGTGGGAGCCAAGGTCACCGTGCCGTCGTCGGTTGCGGACGACCCGAGTGCCTTCGAGTGCCGCCCGGTCGACGGGGACGAGGGCGGAAGCGGGTTCCTGAACACCGCGACCGTCACCGGCCTGGCCAACACGGCCGACGACGACGCGTGCGACACGCCGAAGACGCCGGAGCCGCCGTCGCCGGAGTCACCGGAGAAGCCGGAACAGCCGGAGCGACCGACGCCGCCAGGGCAGAACCCGCCGGCGCCGCAAGGGCCGCTTCCGGGGCCGGACCACCCGAACACCGGTGCCCAGATTGCGCTGTATGCAGGCATTGCCCTGATGCTTCTGGGCGTTGGCGTGCTGCTGATTCTCGCACGTCGCCGGAACACCACCGGCATGGGAACCGGCAGCCCGGAGTGATCGCGTCGAGCAGGCACGGGATGACACCGGCAAGGAGGTGATGCGGTTCACCCGGTGAGGGCCGGGCGGCGGGAGTTCTCGCCGCCCGGCCTGCCACGCGTCACGCGTCGTGATCATCAACGGCCGGCCGCATCGTCGTGTGGCTACCCGTTGGTGGTCGTGGGCGATTGTGAGGGCGGGGAGACCTCCCCTCTCCCCGCCCTCAACCGGTCGCCACGGCGACACTCCTTACCGCATCTAACCCGCGGGTCACCCGCGGCTCGCTGATGACGTGCGACCCGATGCCTGAACCGGACCCCTGTTACCTGCGGTCCTCTGGTCACCTGCGGCTCGCGGTCTACCTCCGCTCGCGGGTGGCATCCGGCTCGCGGGTCATCTACGCAGCGGAGGGCAAGTGCGAAACCAATCCATGGAAGGAATCTTGATATGAGCAGTGCTCGTACGCTGACGTCGTCGACGGTCGCCGGCGCAGTGATGCTGTTGCCGCTGCTGGGAGCGTGCTCGGACGGCTCGTCCTCCGAGGCCGAGGCGGAGCGCGTCGTGCTGGAGTTCGCGGAGGCGATAGCCGCGGAGGATGTGGTGGCGATGTGCCGGATGAGCGCGGTCGCCGGACGGCCTGCTTCAGAGGGGTCCAGCAGTGCGTCGCTCTGCGAGGATGTGCTCGCACCGATGATCCTGGAGAGCTCGGAGGACGTGAAGGCCGCGCTCGATGCGGAAGCGGTACCGGCCGTGACGGTCGACGGATCCGAGGCAGCGGCCGAGTTGGAGGGCGTGAGCAGTCCCTTCGGCATGATTGAGGTGGAAGACGAGTGGCTCGTCGTCGTCGGATAAGCGGATGGCGGCGGCCGGGCAGTGCCGTAGGGGGCGCCGCCGTGACGTTCATGCTTCTGGTGGCCGCGTGTTCCGCTGGCGGTGCCGCATCGGACGATGCCTCGGGTAACGGGCCAACGATGGTGCGTGTCCCGACGGACGCCGAGTCCATCGCCGACGCGGTGACGATGGTGGACGCCGGCGGAATGGTACTCGTCGAGCCGGGGATCTACCGGGAGTCCGTGACGGTCGACAAACCGGATGTCACCATCCGAGGCGCCGACCGCAACGAGACGGTGATCGATGGCGAGGGACGTCGGCCTTACGGCGTCGTCGCCACGGCAGAGGGTGTGCGGGTGGAAAACCTGACCGTGACCGCGCACACCTTCTACGGCGTGCTGGTGACCGGTTTGCACGACGAGGACGGGCCGCTGGCCCAGGAATCCGACGGATATGAGCCGTTCGACCCCGAGGAGTTCCCGCCTCTGCAGCGTTTCAGCATCGATCACGTCACCGCGTACAACAACGGGCTCTACGGCATCTACGCGTTCAACGCGCAGAACGGCGTGATCCGGGACTCGTACGCATCGGGTTCCCCGGACGCGGGCTTCTACGTCGGTCAGTGCCGCGACTGCAAGATCTTGGTGGAGGGAAACGTCGCCGAGCGCAACGCCATCGGCTTTGAGAACTCCAATGCCTCGGACTCCGTCATCATCATGGGGAACAGATTCTCCGGGAACCGTGTCGGCCTCACGCTTAACTCGGACTACCAGGAGGCGTTCATTCCACAGCGAGGGAACACCGTCGTCGGCAACGTCATCAGCGACAACGCGGAGCCGGATTCGCCGGCGCACGCTGAGGGAGGGTTCGGTATCGGAATCGGCACCGCGGGAGGGCGCGAGAACCTGTTCTGGGTCAACCGGGTCGAGGGCAATCCGGTAGCCGGCCTGGTGGTGCGGAACACGGAGGACCTCGGGGCGGTCGGCAACGTGGTGCGAGGCGGAGTCTTCGGTGGTAACGGTATCGACGTCGTCAACATCGCGGCCGAGCGAGCGCCGACCAGGGCCACCTGCGTCGACGGGGCCGGCCTGGAGAGCGTCCTCCCCGCCGGAGACAGGACCGACGAGCCTACCGGCGACGTGCGCGATGAGCATGACGACGCAGGTGCCGCGGATGCGGCACGCGTCGGTACGTCGGCTCAGACGGTGACATGGTATGAGGACGGCGACTGTGGGTCCGTGGACCGCGATGCCGACGTGGCGCCTGCGCAACCCGCAGCCTCCGCAGCAGAACTACCCAGCGCGGCGGTTCCGGACGGCGTCGACTTCCTGGACGTGGCGGCGCCCGTGCCGCAACCCACCATGAGCGACGTGGAGGAAGCGCCCGAACGGTTGCCGGATGAGGTAGAGATGCCGTCGTTCGCCGATCCACAACTGCCGCCGGAGGACCTCCTCGCGGACCGAACCGGTACCGCCCCGTCGTGAACCTCGAGGCGGCGCGGTGGGCATCGGACGCTGTGCCGCCAATCGACGTGTGTGACCGGTACGGATGCCAGATGACCGAAACTATGCGCGGTTCTCACCCTGCGTGCTGCGCGGCACCGTGCGTTCTGCGTGTCACCATCCGTTGCGCGTGTCACGCTGTGTATCGCCAAGGCTGGCGATCGGGGTCCATGGCGGTACGGATGGTGACATGCGGAACGGATGGTGACACGCAAAGCGCGCGGTGGCATGAGCGAAGCGCCGTATTCCGGTGCGGAGGCTTTCAGCCCTGAGGTATCCACCGCCGGTGTCTCGAATGTCGAACGTGCCGGGAGTTATCCACAGCTTTTCGCGCGAGGTACCGGAATGCGTCCCGGTCGGTCAGGCTGGATCGCGTGCCACCCACCTTGCTCAGGATGCCGCCGGATGTCGCCGAGTTACTGCGGCGCGACGGCGGCGTGATCGTCGCGACGCGAGCTCAGGCGGCCGGAATCGGGCGCAGCCGGGTAGGCCGGTTGGTCGATGCTGGGCTGCTCACGCGGATCGGTGCGGGCCAGTATGTGTCGACTGAGAGGTACACGGCGGCCGACGCGAAGGAGCGGCACCGCCTCGAGGCACGCGCGTTCGGCTTGTCGCGTGGCCCGGATGTACATCTGACCGGGTGGTCGGGTGCCGTGTTGTGGGAGCTGCCGGTGATCGGGCGGCCGCCGGATCTGCCCGAGGCGGTCCGGCCTAGGCACAGTGGGCGCTCGAAAGACGTCCGGATCGCCAACCTTCCGGCATGGCATATGACTGCTCTGAACAACGTCGCGGTCATGAGCCCGGCGTGGGTCGTCGCTGATCTGGCGCGCACGAGGCCGATATCTCACGCACTGGTGACGGCCGATGCGGTGGCCCGGATGCGCATCGACCTGCAGGACCCGATCGGGCACATGCGCGGTTGGCTCAGGGTGGAGCGAGCCAGGTGGATCGCCCGCTACGCCGACCCGCTGGCGGAGAGTCCGATCGAGACGCTAGGCAGGTTCACCGTCATCGAGTTCGGTCTGCCGATGCCGGTTTTGAACGCGTGGGTCGGGGACGGCAAACCAGAATTCCGGGTAGACGGGCTGTGGCCGTTTCATTGGGCGGCGTACGAGGCCGACGGCGCGCTGAAGTATGACAACCGGCCGGACGCGTCGGCGATCGTGGCCAAGCAGAGCGAGCGGGAGTGGCGGCTACGGCAGATGGGCTTGGACCTCGTGCGGTACCAGTGGCGACTTGCGTTCAACGGCCGCGCCGAGCTGGCGGAGCGGTTCCGGAAGCTGCTGAAGGACGGCCCGGCACCGCAGAAACCGATCCGGTGGTGGAAGCACGTTCCAGGGCGGGGACCCATGGAGCCGACCGCGGCCGACTGGCCGTCCCCCGCGCCGACCTCGGTCATCCTTCCTGCCGGGTGGGATGTCTAACTACCGCATGAGCCGTAGGCGCCGGCGGCGAGCCGGTGGAACGGCGCCGTTACCACTGTGGCCGGTGTTGGCATCGCCCTGCCGGTCGCCGCGTGTGCACAGATGCCACGGTGCGTGCTGCGTGTCACCATCCGTGCTGCGTGTCACCGTGCGTATCGCCAACGTACGCGATCCGGGACCATGGCGGTACGGATGGTGACATGCGATACGCACGGTGACACACGCGAGGCACGGTGGCACGCGCGAGGCACGGTAGCTCGGCGCGGCGGCTCTCAGCCATGAGGTATCTATGTCCGGCGCCCGAATCGACGTGCCGGCGTGACCTATCCACAGCTTCGCGGGCGAGGCGCTCCGCTTGTCACCGGGTCAGGTCCGGGATCATCACCTTGGTGGTGCCCGGAGCGGAGAGATCCACCGAGCCCCAGGCGTTACCGAGGCGCATCTCAACGCGGTACATCGCACCGTCGCGGTCGATCCAGTACCGCACGGTCGCATCGTTCGCGGCGTCGTCGGCACGTTCCCCAGGACGTGCTCGGTCGGCCGATTGTGCCGGGCGTGGTCCGGAGACGACACGGAGGTCGACTCCATCGATCTCCTCGGTCCGCAACCAGCGCGCATCGGATTGCTGGAGCAGCAGCGGATTTTCCGGCCGGTCGGCACCGAGGCTGGCGATGATCTGCAGCGCCGCGTGCGGGACGTGCTTCTCAGGGGCGTAGTCGGTCGGGACCCAGGCAGCGGTCGCCTCGTCCGTCTCGGGGACCGGAAGCGGCGGCAGGTCGCCTGCCGCGACGTCACCGCTCTGGCTGCTGAACAGGTACTGGTCGGACCACATGAGCAGCGCAGCGGCCATCTCGCTGCCGTCCGCCCATAGCGTCGCGTAGCCGCGTCGATCCCGGTAATCGAACCATCCGCGCAGCCGCCACGTGTGGGTGCCATCGGGAATCGTGGCGTCGACCTGCCGCAGGCCGGCGTCGTAGTTGGCGAACCGAGAGATGGCCAGCGCCTCAGACTCCTCAGTCGTGAGGCGGCGTCCGGTCGTCGTACTACCCGCCGACGGATCGGAGCCCGATGTGCAGGCGCCGAGCATGATGGCCGCGCAGCCGAGCACTGCAAGTATGGCACTGCGGGCCCTCACCGACCGTCTAGTCCGCCGTGCCCATCCCGACGCCTCCACCGCCGGCGTCGTCACCGATGCCGATGGCGCAAATGCCGGCAGCCGCCGCCCCGATCGCAGGGGGTGGAGGTGACATGGATCGGTTGTATGCACGCACGTCTTGATGTGGCCGAGGTCCGGAACAGCACGCATCCGAAATGTGATCTATTGCACCTGTAGTCCCGCGTGCGATCTTCGTTCTGCCGGCGTCATTCACAGCGATGATGGAGCAATCGAGGCGGGCTGCGATGTTGATCCAGATCCCCGTGCTGGCGGCGGCACTGGCGAGCATGGTCGTCGGCCCATGTGCGCTGGTCGGGGCTGGGCGTTGCGAGCCGGCGTCGTACCGGGCATCCACGACGGTGTGGCCGCTGCCCGGTGCCCGTGTCGCGCCGGGCGACGTCGTGCGCTACGCGATCACGATCGCCCCTGTGGGTCAAGTGCCGGTTGACGAGGCGACCTATGCCGAAGACCTGTCGGACGTGCTCAGTGACGCGAGATGGAACGGAGATCTCGACGTGTCGAGTGGGATAGCGGCGTTCAACGGGGCCGTGCTGGCGTGGGCCGGGAATCTGAATGCGGATGACGTCGCGACCGTGACGTACTCGGTGACGGTGATGAGCGAAAGCGTAGTGAAGGATGTCTGAGGGGGAGCGCGAGACCCGGACGACGACGGGCGACGATGCTGCCTGCCGCGGTGCCGGTGATACCGAAGCGCGACCGTCGCGGCGTCGGATGCTCGGAGCGCTGACCGTCGGTATCGGCAGCGTCGGCGCAGGCGTCTTCGCCGGCAGGGCCGCGTTTGGAGGCACCACGACGGGCCCCTGCGGATCATCGCCACCGAGACCGTCACCGGCGCCGATCCCGGCGACGGGCATACATCAAGCGGGCATCGCAGCACCCGTGGTACCGCAGCAGTTCTCGCTCACCGTCGTCGTCGACGTCCCCGGCGCCGGAGACCCGTCATTCCTGCCGGCGCTCGGCGACCAGCTGCTGACTTTGCTCGACGGCGGCGTTCACGACGCCGGCGACCTGACCGTGACGATCGGTATCGGCCCTCGTCTCGTGGCCGCCGTCGACGGTGCGCTACCGGCGGCGGGGCCGCTACCGGCCTTCCTGGGCGATGCCGAGCTGGCATCCGATCGGGCCGGAGGTGATCTGCTCCTGCTGGCGAGCGGCAGCGACCCGGTGGTGTTGCCGAAAGCCGTCGACGCACTGCTGGCGGTGCTGTCCGCGCCGCTGCCCGAGGGCAAGGAACGGTGGCGACAGTTCGGCTTCCGAGGGCCGGGGGCAGACGGCGTCGTCCGGAACGCGTTCGGGTTCCACGACGGCATCGTCGTGCCGCGCGGTGAGGCCGAGCTGCGCGAGAACGTGTGGGTGCAGGAGGACCCGCGGGTTGCCGGCGGCACGGTCGCCGTGGTCCGTCGGCTGCGGATGGATACCCGGGCGTTCACCGCATTGCCGGTCGCGGAGCAGGAGTCCGCGGTCGGGCGGCGCAGATCGGACGGTGCGCCGCTCTCCGGTGGCGGACGTATGGCCGAGGTGGATCTGACCGCGAAGACAGCCGACGGGCAGTACGTAACGCCGCTCGGCTCACATGCCCGGGCAGCGCATCCTTCGACGACGGGGAGCGCGTTGATGCTGCGTCGGGGGTACTCGTATGCCGAGGGAGACGAGACGGGTCTGATGTTCATCTCCTTCCAGCGGGACCTGCGCACGTTCGTCGCGACGCAACACCGCCTCGACGAACAGGACGCGATGATGCGCTTCGTCACGCCGACGGCGAGTGCGAGCTTCTTGGTTCCCCCTGGTTTCGACCGGGATCGGCCGCTGGGGGCGTCGCTGCTGGAGTAATGACCGCGGAGCCTGCGGTTCGTGCTGTGGGGGCACCTTTCTGCAGGTCGCACGCGCTGGGTGAGTGCGCGTTCGTGCGCACGTGGGTTCCGGGTGGTACGCGCGGGTGGAACACCACGTGCGGGTGGTGAAACGACACAAGGGGTGGAGACACGAGGTGGACCTGCAAGAAGGTGATGGCTTGGTCGGGCGCGCGCCGGAACGACGGCGGATCGCGGCTCTCATCGATCGGCTACATGCGGGAATGGGTGGAGCGTTGGTGGTGGTCGGTGCGGCTGGGATCGGTAAGTCCGCGCTACTGCGCAGTATCGCCGACGACGCACGCAACGGTGAGGTCGCAGGCGGGCTTGCCGGCTCCGGTTCCGATGGCGACGGCCGCGACGGCCGCGGTGACGCGGCCGTCGCTGTCACGCACGTGGCGGGAGCGGAAGCGGAACGGGAATGGCCCTACTCGGGGTTGCATCTCGTGCTGTCCAGCGCTGTCGGCCCGCTGCGGGCCGCCGGCCACGACGCCGTGGCCGGACGCTTGCGCGAGCTTATGGACGACGTTCGGGCGGACTCCGACCCGTACGAGGTGGCTACCAGGGTGCAGGAGTGCGTCGGTGGAATGTCGCCGCCCTTGCTGGTGCTGGTCGACGATGCGCACGTGCTGGATCGTCGTTCGCAGGAAGTGCTGGGCTTCGTCGCGCGCCGGCTCGGTACGGTGCCGGCGGCGATGGTGCTGGTCGCCGATGGCGACTCGCTCACCGCGCCGTTCCGGTCGATCCCGGCCATGGTTGTGGAGGAGTTGTCGTCTGCGGAGGCGGTGCGGCTGGTGCGTGAAAGGGCGGGAGTAGAGACACCGCGTCGCGTGGCCGAGCAGATCGTGGCACGGGCCGGCGGGAATCCCCGTACGCTGGTGGAGGTCGTCGCCCGGACACCTCGTGCCCAGCTTACGGGTCGGGTGCAGCTCGACCGCTATCTGCCGCGGACGCCCGTGCTGGAAGCACTGGGTGCCGAGCTCGCAGAGCTCGATGACGCGCGGCGGGTCGCCCTGATCATCGCGGCTGCCAGCGACGACGGCCAACTGGGGCCCGTTCTGAAGGCGCTGGACGGATACGACCCGGCGATCGCGGAATGGCTGCTGGGCGAGTATCTGACCGAGTTCGAGGATCGCTTTCTCTTCCGCCGCCCAGCGGTCGCATCAGCTGCCTGGCTGAACGCGACGCACCGGGAGAGGCAGCAGGCACATACCGCGCTGGCCTGTGCTTACGAGAACCGGGATCGGGACCGGCAGCTGTGGCATCTGGCCCAGGCGCGGTACGACGAGGATGCCGAGCTCGCCGACGAACTGCAGCGCGTGTCGCGCGAGCGCCTCCGGCACGGGGAGGTCACTGGGGCGACCGCCTATGCCCGCGAGTCCATCCGTCTGATGCCGGCCACCTCCGATCGGGTCGATCGCCTGGTGTATGCGGGAGGCTTGGCGTTGCTCGACGGTCGCATCGAGGACGCGATCGAGCTGGCGCGCGAACGGTTCCGGGTGGAGACGGCGGTCGAGCAGCGCGCCGATCTCGCGCTCCTCGAGGTGCGAGCGCGCAACCAGCTTGATGGCGACGTCGCCGCCGGCGTTATCACCCGCCACGCCGACGAGGTCGGTGGCGTGGATCCGAACCGCGCGGCGCGCCTTAACCTGTTCGCCGCGTACGGATTCGCCGGACGGCTGGAGCCTGCCGAGGCCAACCGCTTCCTGCATCTTGCAGAACGCCACGTCGAACACTTCGATGACACGACGCGTGCCGTCCACCAGCGGATCGCGGCGTGGCTGGCGACCATCGATGGGGACGGGGCAGGCGCCGCAGCTCTCCTGGCGGACAGCCGGACGGCCGGGAACCTGCTAGTGGAGTCGGATGCGCACATCGCGCACGCGATGGCGCTGATCCGGCTTGAGCGGTTCGGCGAGGCGCGGCGGCTGCTTCAGGCCACGGCGCTCGACGGCCGGATCGGCCAGTCTCCGCTGCTACGCGGGAACAGCTTCGCGGTGCTGACCGTGCTGGAGGCGCGTGCGGGCCGGCTGACCGCTGCGAAGCTCGCGGCGACGGCGTGGGAGGAGACGGGGATCACGGGTCTGTGGAGGGCGGCGGTGCCGGCCCACATGATCCGGGTGTACGGGCTCATGGGAGATGACGAGCTGGCTTGGGAGTGCCGGGATCGCGCGGTCGAAGGGTCCCGGCGACACGCCGACTCGTGGGCCAATGCGCTGGTACAGGCGGAGACCGGGGCGTTACTGCTGCTGCTGGGGAGGCTGGATGAGGCGCTCTCGGTGCTGGCGCACGCTCGACGCTATGCGCTGGGGTATGCGGACCCGTCGGTTGTGCCGGTAGAGCCCGAGTACATCGAGGCATGTGTGCGCGCGGGGGCGACCGTCAGCGCACAGAGCGCGCTCGCAGACTTCGAGCAGCGAACCGTCAAAACCCCGACGGTCTGGGCACAGCACACCCTCATGCGGTGCCAGGCGCTACTCGGTGACGGCAAGGAGGCGCTGGCACTGTTTCAGAAGGCGTTGCGCAACTCGACCGGCGTGTCCCCAGTGGAGATGGCCCGGACAACCTTGTGCTTGGGGGAGCGGCTGCGCCGTATGGGGCAACGCGTGGACGCCGGTAGATGGCTGCACCGGGCCCTGGTCATGGCACAGGAGTGCGGGGCGGCGGCGCTGGTCGCGCGTGCCGAGGTGGAGCTGCAGGCGGCCGGACGCCGGGCGCGCGTGGAGTCGGCCGACGTGGATCTCCTCACCGAGGCGGAGCAGCGGATCGCGTCTCTGGTGGCGGATGGCCGGCGGAACCGCGAGATCGCCGCGGCGCTGTTCGTCTCCGTGCGGACCGTCGAGACGCACCTGAGCCGGATCTTCCGTAAGCTCGGCGTGCGTTCACGCACCGAGCTTGCCGCCGCCTTCCGCGCCGCCGACGACGGCACCGAGGAGCCTTCGTCGGCGGACGACGGTGCGTAGGCTGCGTCCGCCGTTCCCCACCTGCCGTCTGCAGGGAGCGGGCTGGATGAGAACGGCGCATGAGGTTATGACGCCGCGCCCAACTCCTCGCGCTGCTGGGCCATGTAAGCCGCGCGGAGCGCCCGACGTGCGCGGGTCGCCAAGCTGGAGACGGCGTTGGCGGTCATCGACATCGCGGGCGCCAGCTCGGACGGGGAATAGCGGTCGACGTCGATCAGCCACAGCACGTGCCGCCACCGCGGCGGCAGGCTTGCCCAGGCCGCGTTGACTAAGTCGGCTTGGTGCTCGTTGGTCGGCGCCGTGGCCTGGTCATCCCAGGCGGTGAAGTCATCGATGCAGACCGTGCGGCCTTGAACGGCCGATTGCCGGTATGCGAGCCGCTTCACGGTCGAGACGACATACCCTCCGAACGAGTCCGTCGGTCCATGTCCGGAACGTACTGCTTTGAGTACCAGATAGAACGCCTCCTGTACGAGGTCGTCGGCGACGTGAATATCGCGGACTATTCGATACGCCACCCGACGTGCGATTGGCGCCACATTTCGGTACAGCTCTACGAATGCACTCTCGTCGCCGCTTCTCGCCCTGCTGAGCAGAGCTGAGGTGTCGTCGATTTCCACCCTACTGATCACGGAGCCGACGTTGCCGGTGTGGGAAATACGACCGCGTCGCGGAGATCCACATTTCCCTGCCGGCCGCCTTACGTACGTACTACGTGATACCGACAATCGGCGCTACTTAGGCTATATGCGCAAAGAGATTAATAGACATTAAATAGTCCGAAATGCCACGGGCTGGGCTGTAACTGCCCGAGTCGTGATGGTGTTCCGGTCCGGCCGGTATGCGCCCGCGTGGCGTGCGTGATATGTGTGAGGACGGCTCGTTGCGGTGCGACGGCCGTCGGTGGGGCGCATGCTCGGATCACCGCGCTGCGTAGGCAATTTGTGGGAGGGGACCGGTGGGTAGGCCGCGGATCATGATCACTGCCTCGGCGGCGCTCGCCGTCGCCCTGGCCGGGTGTGGCGGCGATGACAATGCCGGCGCGGCTTCAGCGCGGATCACCTACTGGGCGGTGAGCATGTCCTCGTCGATCGAGGAGGCCGACCTTCTCGAGCCGCTGCTCGACACGTTCACCGAGGAGACGGGCGTCGAGGTGGAACTCGAGGTGGTCCCCTGGGATGGCCTTTGGAACCGGATCCTCACCGCCGTCAGCAGCGGGCAGGGGCCGGACGTGCTCGACGTCGGCAACACGTGGTCGGCATCACTGCAGGCCACTGGGGGTTTTGTGGAGTTCGGCGAGGACGCGATGGAGGCCATCGGCGGCACGGACAAGTTCATCCCGGCCAGCCTTGCCGCTACCGGCGCGGACGGTCTGCCTCCGGCGACGATTCCGCTGTACGGCCAGGCGTACGGGCTGTACTACAACACCCAGATCTTCGCCGAGGCGGGCATCACCGAACCGCCCGCGACGTGGGAGGAGCTGGTCGACGTCGGCCGGCGGCTCACGGTGGACACCGACGGCGACGGCGACATCGACCAGTGGGGCCTATCCATCCTGGGCGGTTCCGCAGGGGTCGGCTCGCACCTCGCGTTCATTCTGGGGCGGCAGGAGGGTGGCACGCTCTTCGACGACTCCGGAGGACCGACGTTCGACAGCGACGAACAGGTCGCCGCGGTGCGACGGTACATCGATCTGATGGAGTCCGACCGGATCGTGTCCCCGAGCGACGCCGAATCGACCATGACCGAGGCGCTCAGCAAGCTCGCCGACGGGCGCGCCGCGATGGCGTTCGGCCAGGCGACGACGCGTCAGGCGCTGGCGTCGCTGGAGTTCGACGACTACGGCGTCACACGTATACCGGGTCCGGCCGATCCGCCGACGGGTGGGAGCGATATCGGGTCGATGGTGGCCGGCACCAACATCGCCGTGATGAACAGCTCCGAACACGTGGACGAGGCGCTGTCGCTGGTCGGGTTCCTGACCGACGAGCACGCCCAGGTGACCCTGAACGAGGCGTACGGGACGCTGCCGGTGATCGAGGGCGCCTACCAGGACGAGGCCTTCGACGACGACGGCCTGCAGACGCTGGGTACCAACCTGCGTGACTTCGCCGAGCCCTTTCCGCAGGTGCCGGAGGTCGCGCAGATGGAGACACTGGTGGGCGGCGCGGTGAAGGAGCTCTTCGCGCAGGCGGCGACCGGCACGGTGACAGAGGAGGACATCCGCGCTGCTCTCTCCGAAGCCGACAGCCAGATGGAAGCGGCCGGATGAACCGCCGGATGGAGGCCGCCGGATGAACCTCCGCGCCGAGCCGGTGGGGCGGGAGACTTCCCGGCCTCGCCCGCGGTCTCGCTCGTTCCTCGCTCGCCGATGCCCGAGCCAAACCCTGGCCGGGAATTCTCCCGCCCCACCTTTCGTATGAGTGTCGCGGCATGAACGTCGGTAGTACCCGACGCGGGGGCAGCGTACGTGCCGGTCTGTCGATGGGGCGGGAGAGTACGCGCGCGAACCGCCGCCGCGGGCGGCTGCTGCCGTATGCGCTGATCCTGCCGGCCGTGCTCCTGGAGACCGTGGTGCATCTGGGGCCGATCCTGGCCGGGATCTGGACCAGCCTCACCCGCCTGACGCAGCTGAACATCCGGGACTGGACCGGGGCGCCGGTGGTGTGGTGGGACAACTATCGCAGCGGTCTGGATCCGAGCGGTCCGATCGGGGGTGTCCTATGGGAGACCTTTCTGCGGACCGTCGCCTTCACCGTGCTGGTGGTGGCCGCCTCGTGGGCGCTGGGAATGATGGCGGCATATCTGGTGAACACCGAGTTCCGCGGGCGTGCGGCGTTCCGGGCGCTCTTTCTGGTGCCGTTCGCCATGCCGACGTTCGTCACCGTCATCGGATGGTCGTTCGTCTTCGACCGCGACGACGGCGCGCTCAACCACCTGCTCGTGGACCAGACGGGCGTGCTCGACGAGCGGCCGTTCTGGCTGATCGGCGGCAACGCGTTCTGGGCCATGGTGGTGGTCGCCGCCTGGCGGCTCTGGCCGTTCGCATTCCTCATGCTGCTGGCGGCGCTGCGGAACGTGCCCGGCGAGCTGTATGAGGCCGGCGTGCTCGACGGGGCGTCGCGATGGCAGCAGTTCCGCCGGATCACCCTGCCGGTGATCCGGCCGGTGAACGCGGTGGTAATCCTGATCATGGGGCTGTGGTCGTTCAACGAGTTCACCGTGCCGTACGTCTTGTTCGGTCCGCAGCCACCCGAATCGGCGACCCTGCTGGCCTCGCTGATCTACGAGCACTCGTTCGTGAATTTCAACATGGGTCTGGGTTCGGCGATGAACGTGCTGGTCCTGCTGTTCCTGATGGGCGTGTCGGTCTGGTATGTCCGGACGTTCCTGCCCAGGACGCACGATGCGTGAGGGCCCAGCCTTTCGATGGTTCCGGCGTGCCGGTCTGACCTTCTTGACGCTGTTCACGGTGCTTCCGCTCTACGTCGTCGTGTCGTCGTCGATCAAGCCACTCGCGGACGTCGAAGGAACGTTCAGCTGGATACCGGAACGGGTGACCCTGGCCCCGTACCTCGATGCGTGGACGACCGTGCCGCTGGCGCGCTACGTGGCGAACACGCTCGTGGTGTCCCTGGCCTCCGCAGCGCTGTCGCTACCCGTCGCCGTGCTCGCGGCGTACGCGCTGGCACGGTTCGCCTTCGCCGGCCGGCGTGCGTTCCGGCTCGTGGTGCTGTCGACGCAGATGGTGCCCGGGATACTGTTCCTGGTGCCGCTGTTCCTGCTCTTCACGCAGGTGCACGCCTGGTTCGGCGTCGAGCTGGTCGGCTCCCGCCCCGGGCTGGTCATCACCTTCCTGACGTTCTCGCTGCCGTTGTCCATCTGGATGCTCACCGGGTACCTCGCCGGGTTGCCGCGCGAGATCGAGGAGGCCGCGATGGTCGACGGGCTCGGCTACGTCGGCGTCGTGTGGCGGATCGTGGTACCGCTGGCCACTCCGGCGATCGTCGCCGTCGGCGTCTTCGCCTTCATCATCGGATGGGGCGAGGTGCTGTTCGCCTCGGTGCTCACCGACTCGGAGACCCGCACGCTGTCGATCGGGCTGCGCGGGTTCGCATCCGAGTCGACCGTGCAGTGGAATCAGCTGATGGCCGCGGCCGTGCTGGCGTCGCTGCCGGTGGTCCTGGGCTTTCTGCTGCTGCAGCGGCACCTGATGCGCGGACTCGCCTCCGGCCTCGCCCCATAGGTTCCGCGTGGCTAGGCCGGGAGCATGCCGAGGGCCCGGGCCACATTCACCGCCTCGTGCCGGTCGCGGACACCCAGCTTGCGGTACAGCCCGCGTGCCACGGTCTTGAGCGTGTTACCGGAAACGTAGAGGCTCTTCGCGATGGCGGCGAGCGTCTCCGGCCCGGACAGGGCGGTCAGCACGTCGGTCTCACGGTCGGTCAGGCTGGGCGGCCCGTCGACGTTGGCGCGCGCCAGCACGGCCGTCTCCACTCCCAGCCTGACCAAGGCGCTGGTGGGCGACGGGCTGAGCCGGCCGGTGACCACGGCGTCGCTGAGGAGCGGCAGCTGCAGTATCGGTCGGCGCGCACCGGTGAACTCCAGCAATGCCAGCATCCGATAGAAGGGGTGCGACGCGTCCTCGCCCAGTTGCAGCGCGCACTCGGCCGCGAGAGCGTGGACGTCGGCACGGGCAGTGAGCGGCAGGCTCGCGTCGTCGTGATAGCCGGCCAGCTCGCGACGGGCGTCCAGCGGATTGCCCATGATGAGGTGGGCCCGGGCACGGGTGATGTGGACCAGATGCGCTTGTCCGGCGATGTCGCCCGGCCGGGCCAGCTCCTCCAGGGCGGCTTTCGGATCGTCCTGGACCAGGCGGGCGTGCGCCCGCGCGATGGTGGCCAGGAAACGGTTGAAGGGCAGCCGGTTCGTCGCGTATCCCGCCTCGCAGAGGAGCAACGCCTGCTCCGCCGCCGACCGGTCACCGGTCAGCAGCCCGAGCGTGGACCACGCCGCCGCCAGTCGTGCGGCCGGCGGCTCGGCATCGATCTGCAGCGCCTCGTAGGCGTCGTGCAGGATCTCTCGCGAACGCCACGCGCGGCCGTACTCGAGCTCGACCAGCCCGCGCGCGATCTGCGCGTGGTCGGTCCAGTTGGCGTGGGGCTGTTCGAGGGCACGAGCCCGCACGAGCGCCGATTCTGCCGCGTCTTGCGCCACCTTCAGCTCACCGCGGAGGAACGACGTATAGGCCAGCGCCGCCTCGGCGTTCGCCGCGTACCACTCCGCCCGGTTGTTCTTCGCCGTCGACAGCGCCGAGTTCACCGCAGTGTCCGCCTCGTCGATACGGCCCGCCGCCAGCCTGGTCAAGCCGACTTGGAGCGTGAAATGGGATATGCGGTTGACCTGCTCGTGCCGCTGCTCGTCGGTGGCGGTGTCGAGATAGCCCCGGGCCGACCACTCCATCGCCTCGGCACGGTCGAGATCGCCGTGGAACCGCGCGAGCATCATGCTCAGCGAGTGATAGGACAGCAGCGGTCCGTTGAACGAGCCGCGATCGATGACGTCGGCGGCCTGGGCGAGCCGCAACTCGATGGTCGGCAGGTCCGCGGGGTGGCGCATGGCGTACACGGCGGACAGAAGCAGGAGGCTCGGGTCGTTCGCCAGCATCTCGTCGGTCACGGACGCGTGTGCCGTCCTGACCTTGACGTAGTCGCCGCGGGGTGCGACGTCATCGGTCCACCGCTCCCGGAGCACGTTGGCCACCACGTCGTCCAGGGACGCCTCGACCAGGTACGGCAGGGCCACAGTCGTCCGCCCGTCGGCGACCAGCAGCTGCACGGCCTTGGTGACCAGCTTTCCGCGTCGGCCCGGATGTCTCGCCTCGAGGTCGGTGAGGAGACCGTCCCGGAGGGGTTGCGGGAAACGCCAGTGGTCGTCCAGGTCGTCGTGGACGATCCAGCCGTGGCCGAACCACCTATCGAGGACGTCGACGGCGTCCACATCGGGACCGAACCGATCGTTCAGCAGCGTGGCAAGGACGGGCACGTCGAAGCGCGGTATCGCCGCCGCATCGGACAGCCTCTCCAGTTCCGCGTCGGGGATGGATCCGATCACGTCCTCTCGGACGAACCGGCCGAACAGCTCATGCAGGCGCCGGCGTGTCAGCGCGTCGCCGGTGCGCGGCGAGCGCAGCGCAGCGTCGACCATCGCCGGCCAGCCGTCCGTCACCCGGTACAGCTCAGCCACGTCGTCCGGGCCGATCTCGCGCCTGTACTTCGACGCCAGGGCACGCACCTCGTCGAGCGTGAACAGCATGTCCCCGGTGCTGACGACGCGTGCGTCGCCGTTCATCATCATCGCCGAGGTGACCGTGCCGAGCGCGCGGCGGGCGGCGACGACGATCCGCGCACCGTGGGCGCGCCCGTACGCCACCACGGCGTCGAGCGCGTCCTCAGTGGCCTCGTCGGCGTCGTCGACGAGGATAAGACGCCGAGCCTTGCCGGCGTCCGACGGCAGGTCGTCCAGAACCGTCGTCGGATCGTCGTCAGCCGAGATCCGTATCACCACGCCGCCGGCCGCCCGCCGCGCAGCGGCGCCGAGCAGTACAGACTTCCCCAGACCGGCCGGCCCGTGCAGCACGGTGAGCGGCGCCGCGTCTGTTCCCACGATGCGTCGGAGCAGTCGTTGCCGGGCGAGCGTCTGTCGTGACGCCCACCCCTCTCCAGCAGGCCCGCTTCTGGCCATGGCACACCCCTCGTGTTCACCACCCCTGCAGCGCGCCGACGACGTTCACGGTCCCCACCTGTCGGCGGCGGCTCGTTCGATTCTCTCACGACGCGACCCACCCATCACCCCTCAAATCACCCCACCGCATGCGTCATGTGGCAGACCGGGTCCCGTCGTGGTGTGTGTCATAGAGCACATGTGGGGGACGGGCGCGGTCATCGGGGGCGACCCGCGTGAAGAGGGGCCTTGAATGCGGACTGGACGATCAGGCGAGTGGAACGGGAACGCATGGACGGCCGGCATCATCGGCCATGAACTGGAGCGAACACGGTTACGTGACCTCGTCGCCGCGCTCGCGGAGGGCGTCGGCGGCGCGATTCTGGTCTCCGGCCGGGCGGGAACCGGCAAGAGCGAGCTGGTGCGGTACGTGCAGGCGTTCGCGAGCGCACGACCGGCACCGAAGGACTCAGGAATCACGCTCGCGCATGTGGTGGGCGCGGAGTCGGAACGGGCATGGGCGTATTCCGGACTGCATCTGGTGCTCTCCGGCGTCATCGGCGCGCTTGACGTGGAGCGCCTGCGGCAGATGGCTCCGCGGGTGGACGCCTTGCTCGCCAGGTTGAACGACCAGAGCGCGAGCTACGACGTGGCACGGCAGGTGCAGGGCCTGATCGCCGGAGTGGACACGCCGATGCTGCTGACCGTGGACGACGCACATCTGCTGGATGTGTGGTCGCAGGAGGTGCTGGGTTTCGTGGCCCGGCGGTTGCGGTCGGTGCCGGTGCTCATGCTGGTGACGGCGGACGGGTCCGAGGACATGGCGCCGTTCAACGGGCTGGCGGCGGTCACTCTGGACGACCTGTCGCCGTCGGATGCGATCCGGCTGATTCATCGTGCGGTGGGGCCGCACGTGTCGTCCCGGGCGGCGGAGTCGATCGTCGAACGCGTGGGCGGCAACCCGGGTGCGCTCCTGGATGTCGTGCACCGGATACCGCATGACCAGCTCACCGGATCCGTTCCGCTCGACCGACACCTGCCCAGGTCGCCGGTCCTGCTGGCGCACCGCCGGCACGAGCTCGACGGCCTCGAACCCGCGCAGCGACACGCTCTGCTGCTGGCCGAGGCGAGCGAGGACCGCACGCTCGCTCCGGTGCTCAGCGCGTTGCGCGAGCACGGGGAGACGCTCGCCACATGGCTGCTGGACGAGCATGTGGTCGAGGCCGACGGCGACCACTATGCGCTGCGCCGGCCGGTGACGGCGTCCGTCGTCTGGCAAGAGGCGACGTTCAGCGAGCGCTCCAGGGCACACCAGGCGCTCGCCGCCGCCTATGGGGAGCGGGATCCCGACCAGCGGTTGTGGCATCTGGCCCAGCTCCTGCACCACGGCGACGCGGAGCATGCGGCTGACCTCCAGCACGCGGCGGAGCGGGCCGTCGTCCGCGGGGAACTGGCCCGGGCGCTGTCCTTCGCGCGGGAGGCCGTCCGCCTGACCGATGAGGTCTCCGCGCGGGTGGAACGGTTGCTGCTCCTCGGGCGGCTGTGCCTGCTGAGCGGTTGCTTCGGCGAAGTGATCGGGATCGCACAGGAGCGATTCCGGCTGGACACCACCGCGCCGCAGCGGGCCGATCTGGCCCTGCTCGAGGCACGTGCGCGCTGCCTGCTCGACGGCGATGTGGCCGCCGGCCTGATCACCAGGCACGCCGAGGAACTGGCCGACGACGATCCGAACCGAGCGGCTCGGTTGAACCTGTTCGCCGTCAGTGCCTATGCCAGGAGGCTGGAGCAGGCGGAAGCGGATAGGTTCCTCGCCGTCGCCGAGCGATACGCCGCATACTTCGACGGCGCCACGCACCGCATGTACCGGCGCGCGTCGGCGTGCCTGGCGTCGATCAGCGGCGATCTCGGCCGAGCGCTGGACCTCATCGACGACGACATGGTGGCGTCGGACGTCTTCTCCGAGGCCGAGCAGCGCATCTGCCGCGCGTGGGTGCTGACGCGGGCGGAGCGGTTCGACGCGGCGCGGAGCCTGCTCGTCGCCGTCACCCGGGACCGGCGGCTGCGCGACTCGCCGTTGCTGATGGGCGAGGCGTATGCGGCGCTGGCGGTGCTGGAGACCCACGCCGGGCGCCCAGTGGCGGCGCGCGACGCCGGTACGCAGGGGCGGCGCCTCGGCGCCGGCGGCGTCTCGTCGGCGGTGCTGTCCGCGCACATGGTGCGCACGCATGCCCTGCTCGGTGACGAGGAGGCTGCGTGGGAGCGGCACCGGGAAGCGGCGGAGCGAGCGCGACGGCACAGCGACGGGTGGATCACGGCGGCACTTCAGGCCGAGGCCGGGAGTGTGTTGCTCCTCGCGGGCCGATACGAGGAGTCCGTCGCGACGCTGGAGCGCGCTCGACGGGTGGCACTGGAACACAGCGATCCGTCGATCCTCGCGGTCGAGCCTGACTACATCGAGGCGTGCGTGCATGCCGGTGATCTGGACCGTGCCGAGGATGCCTTGGCCGAGTACGAGGGGCGAGTGCTGAAGACGCCGACGGTGTGGGCTCAGCACACCCTGGCCCGGTGCCGTGCATTGGTGGCCGAGGGGGAAGAGTCGGTCGAGCTGTTCAAGGTCGCGCTGGAGACGGGGGTCGAGGACACCTCGCCGGTGGAGGTGGCCAGGACGATGCTCTGTCTGGGGGACCGGCTGCGCCGGATGCGCCACCGGGCCGAGTCCGCGGGGTGGTTGCGGCGGGCGCGGGTACTGGCCCAGGAATGCGGTGCCGCTGCGCTGGCCGAGCTCGCCGATCGGGAGCTGTACGCATCGGGACACCACTCGTCTCCGTCGGAGGTGACGTGGGACGCGTATGAGGATCGTCTGACGCCGGCCGAGCGTCGTGTCTCCGAGTTGGTGGCCGCGGGCAGGCGCAACCGGGAGATCGCCACTGACCTGTACGTGTCGGTACGTACCGTGGAGGCCCACCTCAGCCGCATCTACCGGAAGGTGGGTGTGCGCTCGCGGGCCGAGCTGGCGAGCCTGGTCAGCATGGCCAGGGACGAGCTGGACGACCGGCGCCGACCCGGCGACTGACCGAGCCCGTCCGACCGCGCGGGAGGACGGTCGCCGATAGCGCATGCGTGCGGCGAATGTGAAGCACGTCACTCTGTCTGATCGTGCGTTCACGACGACGCGCATGCTCTTGCTTGTTGACGGCGTCGGCGGAGCCTGATGCGGGGATCCGTTGGATGGCGCCATCGGCTTCGGGCGCAGGAGAGGGGAACCGGATGTACCAGGGCAAGAAGGCGGTGCTCGTGGGGTGCGGCACGCGCGCGGACGCGATCAAACTCGCGCCGCTGGTGCGCGAGCTCCGGAACGGCCCGTGGACACATCCGGTGGTGGCCGCGTCCGGGCCGGATCGGGACGCGATGGACCAGGTCAACGGGCTGTTCGGGATAGTGCCGGACGTCGACCTCGGACTGACCGACCGTGATCTGACGCTGACCGAGACGACCACCCACGCGTTGAGCGCGTACAGCAGCCTGCTCGATGCCCAGGATGTGGATGCCGTGGTGATCGCGGGAGGGACGACGACGGCGCTCGCCGCGGCCCTCGCGGGTTTTCACGCCAAGCGTCCGGTCGTGCATGTGGAGGCCGGGCTGCGCACCGGCTGTTTCTACGCTCCGTTCCCTGAGGAGGTCAACCGCCGGTTGATCGGTCAGATCGCATCGTTGCACCTCGCTCCGACCTGGATGAACCGGGCGAACCTGCTTGAGGAGGGCGTGTACCCGGCCGACGTGAGCGTCACCGGGAGCACGGTGATCGATGCTCTCTCCCGCGCAGCGTCGATGCGGATGCCCACCGGCGACCGCGTCGTCGATGCGGCGATAGCGGAGCGACGGCAGGTGGTGTTGGTGACCGTGGACCGCCGGGCGGGCGGCGATTCCGGGTTGGCGGCAATCGGACGGGCCGTCGCCGCCGTCGCCCGGGCCCGGCCCGAGTTGCTGATGGTCGTGCCGGTGGACGCTGCGGCAGCCGTGCGAAAGCGGCTGCTGCCGCCGTTGAAGGAGATCGAGAACGTTCGGGTGATCCCACCGCTGCCATATGGTCCCTTCGCCTGGGTTCTCAGCCGTTCGACGCTCGTGCTGACCGACTCGGGCTCGATACAGGAGGAGGCCCCCGCCTTCGGGGTGCCGGTGCTGGTCGCGAGAGACACGACGGAGCGGCCGGAGGCGGTGGAGACAGGTGCGGCGAGGCTGGTGGGTACCCAATCCGGCGCGATCGTGCACGCCGTGGAGGCACTCCTCGATCGGATCGGACGCGCTGCTGCCACGTCGCGGACATCCACGGCACCCGTCGCCGCCTCCGCCGATGCGTCTGTGCCGGAATACCGGACCGGCCACCGGGCGCCGCACGGCGTGCTGGTCAGCCCGTTCGGCGACGGGCAGGCGGCCGCGCGGATGCGCTCGGCCATCGAGGAACTGCTGGGAGTCGGGCAGCGGATCCCGGAGTTCGCCGCGCCGGTGCCGCTGCTGGAGGAGGCGAAGGCGTCGTAGCCGGCGGAGCCGGCGCCAGGTCTACAACCCCCCAGTAGACCTGACGCCGTGCTTGCGATGTGCCGGCCGCGGCCGACTGCTACCGCGTCGTCGCCCGGCGGCGTGCCGGGATGACGTTCTTCGCGGCGAGAAGCAGGTAGCCGATGGTGCACAGCGCCACCGCCAGTCCTACGAACGCCCAGATCGACGGCGAGCCGGTGGCGGCCAGTGCGGTCACACCGCCGGCGCCCGTCACGGCCGTCGACGAGTTCATTGCCGTGCCTTGATACATGTTTCCCCCCTAGTAGGTGCCGTGCGATCCTTGCGCCGCACGGCGTGGTGTGTGCGGCAGGTGAGTGGCTCTCGGTTACCGCGCCACCGACGTCGTCGTCTGGACGTGGTGCCAGGCCGCCGGGCGTCGCAGGACGACGTCGACGGCCGACCGGAGCAGGACTCCCTGCAGGAACAGGTCATAGATCCACTCGATGAGAACTGGGGCGGCGAGAACGCGACCTCGGGCGCCCCGATGCCACACGGTGACGACGCGTTCGGCGACGAAGATCAGCCCGAGCGGTGTCCACAGCGGGTGGATGCCGAATGCGCCGATGGCGATGATGTGTGCGGTGTAGGCGAGGTAGAGCCACATGGCCACGACGCCGAACGCCATGCCTGCCTGCTGTAGTGCGTAAGGCCTGGTGACCCGGGTCAGCCCGTAGCTTCTCAGGTTCTCCAGGGCGCCGCGTTGCCAGCGCAGACGTTGTCGCCACAGGTCCCGCCACGTCGGCATGACCTCGGTGACGACGATGCACTCGGGCGGCGAGACGCAGCGCAGCCCCATGCTCTTGATCGCGAGCGTGATCTCGTTGTCCTCAGTCAGCGCGTGGGTGTCGTATACCTGGCCACGCTGCTCGAGTAGCCGTCGCAGGACGGCCACGCGATGCAGCGTGGCCGTCCCCGTCAGCACCAGCGCGTCGTCGGCCCGGCGGGCGATCTGCCTCTGATAGCGGGCATACTCGTTGCGTTGCAGTTCACCGAGGAGTCCGCCGCCGGGCTCCCCGAGGAAGATACCGCCGACCGCGCCCACCTGTGCATCACCGCTGAGCGTGGCCAGAGCGACCTCGATGAAGCGTGGCGCGAGCATCGAGTCGGCGTCCATCACCAAGATCGCGTCGCCTGCTCCGCGCAGGGGTAGCAACTCTCCGAGAACCTGGTTGAGTGCACCGGCCTTCTTGTGCGTGTTGCCGATCGTCTCGACCACCTCGGCGCGGTGTGCGGCGGCGACGCCGGCGGTGTCGTCCGCGCAGTTGTCGGCGACGACGATGACCGAATCCGGTCGGCGAGTCTGCCGGTGTAGCGACTCCAGCGCCGCCGCGATCCGGTCCGCCTCGTTGTGGGCCGGCATCACGACGGTGACGTGTGTGCCGTCCATGACGGGCGAGCGTGGCTCGCTCATCGATATCCCCCCGATGTGGTTCCCCCGTGGTTCCGCTCAGCGGTGGCCGCTGATTGCGGGCCATTTCGTCGTAGATACGAACAAAATGGACGTACATCATTAGACACGGCTGGCTTGGTCGATGCGCGCTGAACGGTGGTGACATGTGTCACGGTCTGATAGCGTGCGACTACGCTGTGTGGTAATTGGTAGCACCATGTAAGGATGTGCTGTTCGCAGCCGTGCCGGATGGCGGTAGGTCGAAACCGCACACGTTGTACGGGTTTTCCGCATCCGAGCATCCGGGCCGATCAATCCGGGTGGGGCGGCTGTGATCGCGGGCGCACCATCGCGGAAGGTACGCCGTCCAGAAGTGAGCGTTGTCGCACTGTGTGTGTTGTCGTGGGCGGCGCGGGGCATGGGCGTGCCGGACTACGTAGTTTCCACATGTTTCGTACGTGTTTCCCGCTTAAGTTCCCCTCGCCGCGGTTTGCCGACGCGGTGAACCCGGTGCGATCCGGCATAGTGCTGAACTGGGCCGTTCATGGGTCAGGGCGACGGTCGCGTTCGGGTCGGCGCAGGTGTGGGCCATCCGTCCGGGCGAGATTCTGATCGGCGTGCTGGGCGTGCGACCTCCAGAGGGGTGAGGTCGCGCGTCGTTCTGCCGCGCGCCTCGACTCCAGCCAGTCGGGGTGCGCGGCGTCTGCAGGTGCGTGAGCGCCTACGCGCCACGCGGGAGTGCCGCCGCGCCGGGCGCGGGGCATGGAGCCAGGCCAGGCGGATATCCGATGTCGGCCGAACGCGTGCGACGTCGGTCGGAGGGGCGTCGGCCCGGAGCGTGCGACACCGATCGGCGGGGCGTGCGATGCAGGCCTGGCAATGTGACGTACGTCGCAGCCCGCCGGCGTGCGATCGCCCGGTGCCGAGGACTCTGCAATATGTGAGGCGCGGCTACGGGGGTCTTCGCGCATCGTGGGACATGGGGTCCGAGCGGTGAGCAGACGGCCGCGTCACGGAGGCTCGGTGCGTTCCATCCCTACCTCGGAACGCACCGAGCGTCCCGCCGACGTACGCGAACGGCGAGGGGAGACGCGGTGAGAAACGAGCACGCGATCCTGATCGCGTACGGGTCGTGCGCCGAAGCGATGAATCTCGCTCCGGTCGTGCTGGAACTGCGGCGATGCCGCCGGATCCGTCCGGTGGTGGGTGCGCCGGGTGCGGGATCGGAGACCTTTGACCAGGTGCGGCGGCTGTTCCGGGTCGCGCCCGAGCTCGATCTGGACCTGGCCGGTTGCGGGACCTCGCTCTCCGACGTGGTGATGCGCGCCCGGGCTGGTCTCACCGCGTCGCTGGAGCGCAGTGCCGCCTACCTGACCGCTCGCGGGATCGGGTCGGTCCTGGTCGACGGTGATTCGACGTTGTCTCTGGCCGTCGCCATGGTCGGGTTCCGCGGCGGGCTACCCGTCGTCCACGTGAACGCGGGCGTCACCGGTTCGCCGCCGGAGGACTACCCGGACGGGGCACGGACCGGCCGGCTGATCGCGCAGGTGGCCTCGCTCCACCTGGCACCGACCGCGGCTGAGCGCCGATCGCTGATCGACAACGGGGTCGACCCGGATGACATCGTGGTGACCGGCAGGCTCACGGTCGACACCAGGATGGCTTCGGCGGGGAACCCGTTCGGCGACGGGCGCGCGGCGGCGCGGGTGCGAGCGGCCGTCGAGGAGCTGCTGGGGCTCGGCCGGCGCATGCCCGATTTCGAGCAGTCTCACCTGGTGTAGCCCGCCCGGAGGTTCAGCCGGCCGGCGGGAACCCGAGGTGCGCCAACGCCTGTCGGAGCAGCACACCATGGCCGCCGTGCATCTCCTGCTGAACCAGGTCCGCCGCGGCCTCGGACGGCGTCAGCCAGGCCAGATCGAGCGCGTCCTGACGCGGCTGGCAATCTCCGGTGACGGTGACGATGAACGCCAGTGCGACGGCGTGCTGGCGTGGATCATGGAACGGCGTGACGCCCGGCGTCGGAAAATGCTCGGCCACTGTGAACGGCTGCGGGGAAGCGGGGATGCGTGGCAGTGCGAGCGATCCGAGATCCTTCTCCAGGTGCCTGTGCAGCGCATCCCGGATCCGTTCGTGGTACAAGACGCGGCCGGCCACCAGCTCGCGCCGGATCTCTCCGGATGCCGTCGACCGCAGCAGCAGGCCCAGCGACGTCACCACGCCGGTGTCGTCCACGCGGACCGGCACGGCGGTGACGTACAGGATCGGCAGGCGCTCCCGGGCGAAGGCCAGTTCGTCCGGGTCGAGCCAGTTCTCGTGCGAATCCACCGCAGTCTGATTCATGCCTCGTTTCTACCGGACGCGCCGACCACACGACGCAGCCGCCACGCGGAGGAGAGGCTTCCGGGCCGGGACGGGCGGTCACGAAAGGCACGCAACGGTGATATCGCCCTGGGTCGAACGGACGAGAGGATGCGCGTATGCCCGCGTGCCGGAGCCTGCGCGGCGGTACGGCGGTATCGACGCTGGGCGGATGGGTCGGTGCAGGGCACAAGCGCAGCGCACCGTTCATTCGAACGGGACGACGGCGCTGGATCGCGCGGTGACGGTGAAGGCACCGGCGCCGGCGGTGACGTCGCCGGCGACCAGCAGGGACACCGACGCCTGAAGCTCGACGGTCACCCGGCGGGCATCCGGGTCCACGGCGACGTGCGCCACGCGGAACTCCTCGAACCGCCCGGTCAGACCGTGCCGTGCGGCGTAGTCGACCACGGCCTCCCGCGCCGCCGCCTCGGAGACGGGAAGTGAGGAGAGCGGGACGCCACCGTACAACACGTCGTGTGCGGCGTGCTGCGCCGCCGCGGTGACCGCGCCGTCCGCCCAGGACGCGAGCGCCCGTCGCTGCAGGAAAAGATGGGACGCATTGGCCACGACCGCGACCGCCAGCCCCAAGATGACGGCGAACCCTACGATCATGATCGTGATCTGGCCGGACTCCCGCCGCCGAGTCCGCGCGAGTCTCCGCCGTCGTCCGCCCCGCGGAATCCTGCGGCCCGAACGGTGAGTGCTACCGGGCTCGGGGTGCGGGACCTCGTGCGGGTGGCGCCGGCTCATGGCAGCTCCCGATATCGATCGACGACGGCGGTGTGCGCGGCCGTGATAGGGATGTGCGCGTTGACCGTGCCGGCGATGACGTCCGGCACCAACGGCATCGCCACCTCTGTGCGGGCGGTGACGGTGATCTCGGAACCGGGCTGGAGACATGGGCGGGTGGAACAGGTGAAGGCGAGGGTGACCGAGCCGGGCTCGACCCCCTGGTCGCGGAGGGCGACGGCCGCTGCTGTCCGTGCCGCCGACTCATCTCCGGTGATCACGTACATCCGGCCCGCCTCTCGGACGGCCTGAGTGACGCCGTACGACGAGCGCTGCACATCCAGCACGGCGATGAGCACGTACACCAGGGGGACGAGCAGCAGCAGTCCGAGCAGGTGAAACTCGACGATCGCTCCACCGCGTTCGCTTCGCATGCGGCGCTTGCGTCGTCCGATGTACGTGCTGCACTCGCCGCGCGCAGCACCGTCGGGTGGGCGACGCCCACGGAACGCCGGGATGCCCGACGTCATGGGATCTCCGCCACGGCATGTCCGGACACGCTCAACCCACGGTCGACGCCGAGCAGTCCGGCCAGCGGGAGCGTGGTCACGACGTTGACCTCAACCGTGGCCGCTCCGTCCAGGTCGATCATCCGCGACGTGACGTCGCGCGCCAGGCTGGGCGACAAGGACTCGGCGATCAGTGCCTCGGTCCGGGCGGCGCCGTCGGCCAGCGTCCGGTTGGCGTTGGCCGCGTACCGGGCTCCTTCGGCCGCGCTGGCGATCAACGTGTTGCGGACGTGCACCACAAACGCCATCTGCAGGATCGCCAGGAACAGGATCGCGAGCAGCGCCGATATCAGCGTGAACTCCGCCACCGCGGCACCATGCTCGCGGCCTGGGCGCGTCAAGCCGGACGTCCGCGGGCTACGGCGCGACAAGGTCGAGGGCCGCCTGGAGGATCTGCTGCAGATAGCTCTCGGCGAACGGCCACAGCACCGCCACGATCCCGGCTGACATGATGGTGACCAGCACCCAGCCCGGTACGTCGCCGCGTTCGTCGCGCATCCGTCCGGCCAGGCGGTCGCGTAGGCGATGCCGATTCGACCCGCGCGCAGGCGAGATGACTGCCTGGCCGCATGCAGGGGGACGTGGTCGCATGATCTTCCTTTCTCTGGGATGGATGGCGCTCGGGGGTGAGCCGCCGGCCGTTGGATACACCGGCAGAGGTATGCGGTTGCTGCGTCGGGTCATGGGACGACGGTGCCGATCTGGATGAGCCCGGGAAACAGCGCGAACGCGATGGTGACCGGGAGCACCAGGAACACGATCGGAATGAGCATGAGGATCTCTTTCCGGCTGCCGATCTCCATCAGTTCCCGCTTTCGCAGGTCGCGGACGTCGGCCGCCTGCGCACGCAGCACATCGGCGAGAGGCGTGCCGCGTTCGACCGCCACCGCGATGCCGTCGACGAAGCGGGCGAGCGGCGTCAGGCTGGTCCGTTCGGCGATCCGGTCGAGCGCGTCGACCAGGGTCGCTCCCGTCCGGGCGTCGGCGAGCGCGCGGTGCAACTCGCGGGTGAGCTCCCCTCGGCTCGATCGCGCGACCCGCTCCAGCGCGCCGACCGGTCCCTCTCCGGCCGCGACCGACAGGGCGAGCAGGTCGGCGACCGTGGGGAACTCGGCGAGCATCCTGCGTTCCCGGTCTCGCACCGCCGCGGAGAGCCGGTGGTCACAGAGCACGACGCCGGCGGTCGCCGCCGCGACGCAGAAGACCAACAGCAGCACGGGCGAACTCGCGTAGCCGCGGGCGAGCATGACCAGGCTCAGGGCGATCGCGGCCGCGCCGCCGGCGGCGCCCCACAGCAGCTGCTGAACGCGGAATTCGTGCAGGCTCTGGTCGCGGCCGGCCTGGTCCAGCCGCTTGCGCACGGACGCCCCACCGCCCAGGACACGTTCCAGCGTGTGAGCGCCACGGGCCAGGTAGGGCCGGACGATCCGTTCCAGGGTGGGGAACGGCGTGAACACCTGCTCGGCCAGGATGCGTTCGATGCGCTCATCGGATGGTGCCCCGACGTACGGAGCCAGCCGGTCGAGCAAGGTGGGGCGGTTCCGATGCGGGAGCCGGGACCACACCAGCAGCAGCCCGCACCCCACCGCGGCACCGAGCAGCGCGCCCGAGGCCCACCCGGGGTTCATCGCAGTACCCGTTCTTCGCGGGGGAGCCGTCCCACGCGCATCATCAGCCGGTACGCCGCTACGCACAGGCCGCCGCCACCGGCCAGCACCAGCCAGCCCGCGGGCGCGTTGAACGCCTCCACCGACACCGATCGCATGGACAGCAGGGCCAGCAGGATCCACGGCGCGGCCACGGCCAGCCGAGCCGCGTTGACCACCCAGGATTGGCGGGCCTCCAGCTCGGATCGGGTCCGTGCGTCCTCCCGCAGGAACGCGGAGAGCGTGCGCAGCAGGCGGCCGAGATCGGAGCCGCCGACGTCGCGGGCGATCCGCAGCGACTCGACGATCCGGTCTCCGGTCGGGTCGGCGAGCCGTCGTTTCAGGGCGTCCAGGCAGTCCGCGAATCGGCCGGTGGCGCGGTAGTCCTCGCCGAACCGCTGGAACGTCAGCCGCAGCGGTTCCGGGCCACGGGTGCCCAGCTGGGTCAGCGCCTCCGGCAGGGACAGTCCGGCGCGTACCGCGGAGGCCAGGTTGTCCACCGCATCCGGCCAGAGGTCACGCAGCTCGCGCTGCCGCGCTCGGGCCCGCAACCGGACCAGCGCCACGGGTGCGTACGCACCGAAGACGGCGAACGCGAGGGCGACCGGCACGGTGCGGGAGACGGTCAGGAACGTCAGCCCGGTCACCAGGCCGAGACCGGCTCCTGACAGGAGCACCTGACGGCCGGAGACGGCCTCCAGGCCTGCCTCGGCGATCAGCTCGTCCAGCCGGGCGAGCACGCCACCCGACGGGTTCCGGCTCGCGGTGGAGGTCCCCGATCCGGTCCAGCCCTGCCACACCATCACCACGCCCACACCGAAGGTGAGCCCGAGTAGCGCACCCATCAGCCGGTCGTCCTTCCGGGCCGAGCATCCAGCAGGTCGGTCAGGTCGAAGCCGGCCCTGGCGAAACGGTCGGCGTGCGGCGGGTATCCGTCGGCGCGCACCAGCTCGTCGGCCCGTCGTACGAAGACTGGCTCCAACCCGATCGTCTCGTTCTCCACCCGCCCGGGGACGGCGACGATCTCCCGTACGCGGCGCCGGCCGTCGCGGTCGAGTTCCACATGGACCACCAGGTCGACGCATCCGGCGACGGTCGGCACGATGAACTCGCTGCCGATGTTCTTGCCGGCCAGCAGGGGGAGCAGGGACAGCTTCACCACCGCCTCGCGGGCGCTGTTCGCGTGCAGGGTGCACGCGCCGGGTTTGCCGCTGTTCAGCGCCATCAGCAGATCGAACGACTCCTCCTGCCGGACCTCGCCGACGACGAGCCGGTCCGGGCGCATCCGCAGCGCCTCCTTGACCAGCATCCGTAGGCTGATCTCGCCGGTGCCCTCCAGGCTCGACTGCCGGGTCTGCATGCTGACGACGTCGGGCAACGGTATCCGCAGCTCCAGGACCTCTTCGCAGGTGATGACCCGTTCCTGCGCCGGTATGGCGCCGAGCAGGCAGTTGAGCACGGTCGTCTTTCCGGCCTGGGTGCCACCGGAGACGAGCACGTTCAGCCCGGCGGCGACCGCCGCGTCCAGGAAGCGGGCGGCCTGCGTGCTCAGCGTGCCCAGCTTCACCAGGTCATCCAGGCTGCTGGCGGGTAGCACGTGCTTGCGGATGTTCACGCACCAGTGCCGTGTGACCTCCGGGATGACCACGTGCAGGCGGCTGCCGTCCGGAAGCATGGCGTCCACGAACGGGCTGGAGAAGTCGACTCGCCTTCCGCTGCTCTTGAGCATGCGCTCGACGAGGTTGCGGACCTCGTCGGCGGTGAGGATGACCGTGGTCAGCTCACTGCGTCCGCGGCGCGCGACGAATACCCGCCCGGGCTCGTTGATCCAGATCTCTTCCACGTCGGGGTCGTCGAGGTACGGCTGGAGCGGCCCGTAGCCGGCGACGATGTCGACGACGGCCCGGGTCACCTTCTCGGCGTCGTCGATCGGCGGCAACGGGCGTGACAGGCTGCGCTCCAGGTACGCGCCGACCACGTCGTCGGCGATGCGGCGGACCGCGGTGCGTTCCGCCACCGGGTCGATACCGGTGCGGCGCACGAGGTCGCGCACATCGCTGACGATGATCTCGACAGCATCCATGACTGGCCCTACCCACACATGTGCCGAAGATTTGATGACAGGCTGCGGCGTCCGGTCCCCGTGCCGACCGCTCGTCAGACCGAAGATCATGCCGTCAAATGGCCACGTGATCAACCCCTGATGGTCGATTTCAAGAAGGACTAGACCATTCCTGTGTCGTGTTGTCACGATTCGTGTTATATGGCTTGGGGCGAGGTGCGTCGCGAAAACGTCGGAAGGTTCGTGCTGCTATGACGATAAGAACCTTCCGACGCTGTATGTCGGCACCCGCCGGGCCGCGTACATCGCCGTGGCCGGCCGCACGCACGGCGGTTCCGGGTTGATCGTTACGGTGCCGCCTGCGGAGCGCGTACCCTTGGGAGACGTGGCAGAACGTGACATCGACGCAGAGATCGCCGAACTTTCCCAGACTCTGGACGGCGTGGAGCAGGTGCTCGAGCCGGAGAAGCTCCGGGAGCAGGTGGCTGAGTTGGAAGACCAGGCTTCTGCTCCGGACCTCTGGGACGACGTGGAGCGGGCGCAGAAGGTGACGAGTCGGCTGTCGTACGCCCAGGCCGAGCTGCGCAAGGTGGACGAGCTGCGTCGGCGGGTCGATGACCTGCCCGTGATGCTGGAACTCGGCCGGGATGAAGGCGACGCGGACGCCATGGCCGAGGTCAACCAGGAGATCGATGAGCTGCGCGAGCTGATCTCGGACCTGGAGATCCGGACGTTGCTGTCGGGCGAGTACGACGAGCGCGAGGCCGTCGTCACGATCCGTTCCGGCGCCGGTGGCGTCGACGCGGCCGACTTCGCCGAGATGCTCCTGCGGATGTACATGCGCTGGGCCGAGCGGAACGGCTATCGAGCAGAAGTGCTGGACACTTCTTACGCCGAGGAGGCCGGCCTGAAGTCGGCGACCTTCGAGATCAAGGAGCCGTTCGCGTACGGGAAGCTGTCGGTCGAGGCGGGCACGCACCGGCTGGTGCGAATCTCACCGTTCGACAACCAGGGCCGGCGGCAGACCTCGTTCGCCGCGGTCGAGGTGGTTCCGCTGATCGAGCAGACCGACCACATCGATGTGCCGGACACGGACATCCGGGTCGATGTCTTCCGCTCCTCCGGACCGGGCGGGCAGAGCGTCAACACCACCGACTCCGCGGTGCGCATCACGCACCTTCCCACCGGGATCGTGGTCTCCATGCAGAACGAGAAGTCGCAGATCCAGAACCGGGCCGCGGCGATGCGTGTGCTGCAGTCCCGGCTGCTGATCCTGCAGCGCCAGGAAGAGGAGGCGCAGAAGAAGGAGCTGGCCGGTGACGTGAAGGCGTCATGGGGCGACCAGATGCGCTCGTATGTCCTGCACCCGTACCAGATGGTGAAGGATCTGCGGACCGAGATGGAGGTCGGCAACCCGCAGGCCGTGCTGGACGGAGAGATCGACCGCTTCATTGAGGCGGGTATCCGGTGGCGGAAGCAGCAGGAGACGGCGTCGGCGTAGCTGTTTCGCCATATCTGAGCGCTCGGGCGACAGCAGGCTCGGCACATACGGGCGCAGCTCAGAAAATGTTCGCACCGTAGATATTTGGGACAACCCGGGTCTAGCCGGGCGGTTCGCCATTGTGTAGTCTTCCGCGTGGTCGTGTGGACATGCGGCCCAGGCCTTCGGGGGGCCTGTAGAGACGCTGCAGTACATGAGAGGCCAGGTTGCTTTCGCATGCCTAGAACTGTGGAATCAGTGCGCCCTGCAAAGGGTCGCGCCATCGCTTCGGCCGGTATCGCCGGCCTACTTGCCGGAGGTGCGTTGATCGCCGCCGGCGCCGTCGCGTCGGCTTCGCCGGTGCCGCTGGAGGACGAGAATCCCAAGGACTTCGAGGGAAACGCGACGACGTGTGAGGACGCCGGGCTCGAGGGCGAGCTGCTGATCGAAGCTCAGAACGAGAGCGCCGAGAACGCCGACATCAAGGGGACCATCTCCGGTGACGAGGGTCAGTACCTCAACATCGAGGTGCTCAGCGACGTCACCGTAACCGGCACGGTGGTCAAGGGCGGGAACGCCTACCGCGTCTACTACGGCGATCCGGTGCCGGACATGACGGCGCCGCCGCTGGACAAGGATTCTGCGGATGGCGACGTGGCGCCGTTGACCGACGAAGAGAAGTACCCGCAGATCAGCCACTGGTACGTCTGTGGCGAGGAGAAGGAGCCGACTCCGACTCCGACGCCGACCGAGGAGCCGACTCCGACTCCGACGCCGACTGAGGAGCCGACGAAGACTCCGGAGCCCACGCCGGAGCCGACCGAGACTCCGGAGCCGACCGAGACTCCGGAGCCGACCGAAGAGCCGACTGAGACTCCTGAGCCCACGGACGAGCCCGAGCCGACTCAGGAGCCCTCTGAGGAGCCGACCGAGCCGGAGCAGCCGGACGACGACGGTGACGACGATGACGGTGACGGCCTGCCGGACACCGGCTCGGGTGCCGCATCCTGGCTGATCGTCGGCGGTTCCGTCCTGGTGCTCGGTGGAGCGGCTGCGCTGGCGGCCACCCGTCGTCGCGAGCCCTCGTCGCTCTGATACGCATTCAGACCACCGACCGCGGTTGCCCCGAACTGCCGCGGTCGGTCTACCGCCACGGTCCTGCGCCGACCGCGTGGTAGCCGTGTCTGACGACCATGCGATCGCGATGACCTGACGTGTCGGGCGTCTCTCCAGGTGAGAGGCGCCCGACACGTCGTATATGTGCCACGGTGCCGTTCTCAGCCGGAAGACGTACACTCGGGTGCGGCGCCTTGGGGACAGCGGGTTCTTGAGGTGGAAAGCATCGAACACGTCGGCGAGGCACCGTGATCCGATTCGACAACGTCACAAAGCTCTATCCCACGCAGTCAGGCCCTGCATTGGAGAACCTGACCATGGAGGTCGAGCGGGGGGAGTTCGTCTTCCTCGTCGGACCTTCTGGTTCGGGCAAGTCGACCTTTCTGCGGCTGGTCCTGAAAGAGGAGAAGCCGTCCGAAGGGCGGATCCGGGTCGCTGGTAAGGACCTGCACCGGTTGTCCAACTGGAAGGTGCCGCATCTGCGCCGGCGCATCGGAACCGTGTTCCAGGACTTCCGGCTGCTGCCGAACAAGACCGTGTTCGAGAACGTGGCGTTCGCGCTTCAGGTGATCGGGAAGTCGCGTCGCCAGATCGCCCGCGACGTGCCGGCCGTCCTGGACCTCGTCGGACTGGACGGGAAACAGGACCGGATGCCGGATCAGCTCTCCGGCGGTGAGCAGCAGCGCGTCGCCGTCGCCCGGGCGTTCGTCAACCGGCCGCTGATTCTGCTGGCAGACGAGCCGACCGGGAACCTGGACCCGGCGACGAGCGTTGGCATCATGAAGCTGCTCGACCGCATCAACCGCACGGGTACGACGGTCGTCATGGCCACGCACGACCAGTCGATCGTCGACCAGATGCGCAAGCGCGTGATCCAGCTTGAGCACGGACGCCTGGTCCGTGACCAGTCGCGCGGCGTCTACGGGTACACCCGTTAGCGGCATGGTTGTGCACGCCGGTCCGGTGCGGACAAGCCCGTACGGCTGCCGTCCCGACGCCGGCCTGCGCCATGACCTGGTCCTGCCCACCCCCCACCCTTAGAGAGAGCAATGCGCGTCCAGTACGTCTTGTCTGAGATCGTCACCGGCCTCCGGCGGAACCTGACGATGACGATGGCGGTCATCATCACCGTCTCGATCTCGATCGCCCTGTTCGGCACCGGGCTGCTGATCCGAGCCCAGTCCGAGACCATGAAGGGCTACTGGTACGACAAGGTCGAGATCTCGGTGTTCATGTGCAACGCCTACACCACGGAAGGCAACTGCGGCGAGGGCGAGGTCACGGACAGCCAGCGGGAGAACATCCTCAACGAGCTGGAGAACCATCCTGAGGTGGAGGAGGTCTTCCACGAGACCCAGGAGGAGGCGTACCAGCGCTTCGCCGAGGATATGGACGATCCCGTCGTCGACGTCATCACCCCGGATCAGCTGCAGGAATCGTTCCGGGTGGCGCTGGTCAACCCGGACGAGTACGAGGGTGTGGTGTCCGCGGTGGCCGGGCTCCCCGGGGTGCAGAACGTCAACGATCAGCGTGAGGTCCTGGGCCCGCTGTTCCGGGTGCTGGACTGGTTCCGGAATGGTGCCGTGGTCGTCGCGGGGATTCAGGTGGTCGCCGCGACCTTGTTGATCGCGAACACGATCCGGTTGGCCGCGTTCAACCGGCGTCGGGAAACGGGCATCATGCGGCTTGTGGGCGCGTCGAACTTCTATATCCAGTTGCCGTTCATTCTGGAAGCGGCGATCGCGGGTCTGGTCGGGTCGGTCCTCGGTGCCGCGGCGGTGTTCTCCGTGCAAGAGGTGGCGGTCAGCCGTCTCCTGGCGCCGAACTTCACCTTCACGTCGTGGGTCGAACGCAGCGACGTATGGGCTATAGTCCCGTGGCTGTTGATTACCGGTGTGTTCATCTCGGCGCTCGCATCCTTCGTCACCCTGCGCCGCTATCTCCGCGTCTGACCGACCCACTCTCTCACGCACGCCCTAAATGATCATGTGAAGTAGGTTTCTTCGTGCACCCCCATGTCTGCAGGCATGGTACGGCGCGAGAAAACCTACTTCACATGATCATTTAGGGGCCGCTCAATGGGTGGGTGGGTGGTTGCGTGTTTGTGGAGAATGCCCCATTGTGTCCTCATGTGTCAGTCGGGGGGATGCATAACTTGTGGGCGCTTGTGCGTGCAGATCGGTGCAATGTACGTCTCTTACATCATCATGAGACGGTGTCCTTTTGAGCCCCTCTCTTCCGCACGGCTGTGATTGGTGTTACGGTCGTGAATGATTGGTGCGGAGGAGTCAAGTGTGAGCGATGTGACTAACGGGGCCTCGTGGTACCGAAGAGCAGCTGCCGCATTGGCGGCCCTCGCCGTGACGGTGACGGTTCTGAGTCCGGCCTGGGCCAGTGATCTTGAGGACAAGATCCAGGACAACGAGGAACAGCTGGACGAGAACGAACGCGAACTCGCCGAGGTGGAGGAGGAGCTCGCGCACTCCACCAAGGAACTGAATGACGCGACCCAAGCGTACGAGGAAGCCGTCGCTCAGCTTCCGGCGGCGGAGCAGGAGCTGGCTGCCGCCGAATCCGCGCTTGACACTGCCAATCAGCAGCTCGAGGTCGCTCAGGACGAGCTGGCCACTGCACGCGCAGAAGATGAGAAGGCGGCGCAGAAGCTCGCCGAGGCCGAGCAGGAGGTCGAGGACCAGCACGCTCGCATCGACGAGGTGAACGGCAAGATCGACAGCCAGCGTGCGGAGATCAGCCAGATGGCGTCCCGGGCGTACCAGCGTGGTACCGGGATGGAACTCGCCACACTCTCCGCGGCGCTGCAGGCGAGCGACCCGCACGAGCTGATCAGCAACATGGAGGCTACTCGCTCGGTGATGGGCTCCGAGACGAGCATTCTCACCCTCCTCCAGGACAACCGCGCCGAGCTGGCGAACGAACGGGTCGTTCTGGAAGAGCTGGAAGCCGAGGCGCAGGTCTTGCGGGAGCAGGCGGCCGAGCGGCTAGAGGAGACCGAACGCCTCGAGGCCCAGGCGCGAGATGCCCAGCAAGCGGCCAAGGACGCGGCGGACAGCGCGGCTGCTGCCAAGGCCGACGTCGAGGCTCTGGTTGCCGCACGAGACGACGCGGTGGCGGCCGCCGAGGCAGCGACGGAAGAGAACGCCCGGCAGTACGAGCGGCTGGAGGGCGAGCGCGAGAGCATCCAGGCGGATATCGACCGTCTCGAGCGTGAACGCGAGGAACGACGCGAGCGCGAACGGGAGCGTGAGCGGGAACGGGAACGGGAGCGGCAGCGCGAGGACAACGACAACGACCCACCGTCCGACGACGGGGGAGGCGACGACGGCGGCGGTGGCGACTCTGATCGCGACGATGACTCGGGTGGTGGCGACGACGACGGTGGCTCCTCGTCCGGCCTGCGCTACCCGGTGGCGAGCCCGTACGTGACCTCGCCATACGGTATGCGGACGCACCCAGTGACGGGCGTGTACAAGCTGCACGACGGCACGGATTTCCGTGCGGCCTGCGGTACACCCATCCGCGCGGCGGCCTCCGGTACGGTCGAGTGGGCTTACTACCGCGGCGGTTACGGCAACCAGGTCGCGGTCGACCACGGTGGCATGATCACCACGTACAGCCACCTCTCGTCGTTCGCCGTGGGCAGCGGGTCCAGCGTCTCGCAGGGGGAGATCATCGGTTATGCGGGTACCACCGGATACTCGACCGGGTGCCACCTGCACTTCATGCTCTACGTGAACGGTGCCTTGCAGGATCCGATGAGCTATCTGTAGCCGTGTTCGCCCCGGCCGAAATGGTTCGTGCTCGGCCTGCGTCGGATGAGATCCTGTAGACATGGCACGTGAACGAGGGCGCACCCTGGTGGCGCAGAACCGCAAAGCGCGGCATGACTACCACATCGACGCAACCTACGAGGCCGGTCTGGTGCTGACCGGCACGGAGGTGAAATCGTTGCGTGCCGGCAAGGCCAACCTCGGTGACGGCTACGCCGAGGTCCGAGACGGCGAGGTCTGGCTGCGCAACGTGCACATCCCGGAGTACGACCAGGGGACGTGGACCAACCATGAGCCGCGGCGCTCCCGCAAGCTGCTGCTGAACAAGGACGAGATCAGCCGCCTGATCGGGAAGACCCGTGAGCGCGGATTCACGCTGGTGCCGTTGTCGCTGTACTTCAAGGACGGCTACGCCAAAGTGGAGATCGCCCTCGCCCGAGGCAAGAAGCAGCATGACAAGCGGCACGCACTGGCGGAGAAGGAAGCCAAGCGAGAGGCTGACCGGGCTATCGCCCGCGCCAGGAGACGGTGACGACGGCTGCGCACAGACCGCTTGTCCGTCGGTCTCCGAGCGTGCACAGTAGTGCTGTGCAGCGTAGCGCGAGCGTGGAGTCCGGCGGGCGTCCATCGGGTCTGATCCAGTCGGCGGACCGCGCCTTGCGGGTGCTGGAAGCCGTCGGCGAGGTCGAGGAGGGCGTGACCGCGCGCCAGGTGGCCGAGCGGCTGAACATCGCGCTGGCCACCACGTACCACTTGCTCTCCACGCTGGTCCATGCCGGCTATGTCGTGCATCTCGCCGACGAGCGCCGGTACGTCCTGGGCTACAAGGTGTACGACCTTGAAGCGGGGCTGCGGCGGCAGCTCCGGGTCACGCCCGCCACCAGGCGGGTGCTGCGGGACATTCACCGCGCAGCGGACGCTCCGGTGTATCTCGCGCTCTTCCGGGACCGTGAGGTCGCGATCGCCGACGTGGCCGACTCGCCGGAGCGCCCGCGAGTGGCACAGCTGGACGTCGGTCTGCACGAGGTTCCGCATGTGACGGCGTTCGGCAAGATCATGCTGGCCGCGATGGAGGCGGATGTCCGGCACGCGCTCATCGAGGAGCTGGGGCTGCCCGCGGTGACGCGTCGTTCCGCGACCAGCGTGGCCGAACTCGACCGGGAGCTGGACGGGGTTCGCCGGCACCGTCTCGCCGTCGAGATCGACGAGTTCATGCCCCGGCTGGCCTGCATGGCAGTGCCGGTCTGCGACCCGATCGGGCGGGTTCGCGGCGCCGTCTCGGTCTCCGTGCCCAGCGCGGATCTCGGCCCGCGTCGGCGGGCGATGGAAGCGGCCGTCCGGCTAGGCGCCGGGCAATTGTCCGCGACATTCAGATAGCGATAACGAACCTTGCCTGCCGGTCCGCCGTGCCGCACCTTGGGTGCCGGGGGAAGCGCCCGGCGACTCTGACGCCCCACGTCCGCCGGGCGCTCCCGTACGCTCTCTCGCCGTTCGACCAGTGGAGGTCCGCGATGCCCAAGGTTCTGATCATCACCGGAGACGCCGCCGAGGACCTGGAGGTCTTCTACCCCTACCAGCGGCTGCTGGAGGAGGGGTACGAGGTAGACATCGCCGCACCCACGGTGAAGAAGCTGCAGTTCGTGGTGCATGACTTTGTCGACGGGTTCGACACCTACACCGAGAAGCCCGGGCACTCCTGGCCGGCCGACATCGCGTTCGCCGACGTCGATCCCGCAGACTATGTTGCGCTGGTGATTCCGGGCGGGCGCGCGCCTGAATACATCCGTAACGATGAGCACGTGCAGCGGATCGTCCAGCATTTCTTCGCCGCCGACGCTCCGGTGGCGGCGCTGTGCCACGGTCCGCTCATTCTCGGTGGTGCCGGGGTGTTGCAGGGTCGCACGTCCTCGGCGTATCCGGCGCTGGCGGTCGACGTGTCGACGGCCGGCGGGACCTTCGTCGACGGGCCCGACGTCGTCGACGCGAACCTGGTGACGGGCCGGGCGTGGCCGGATCACCCGCAGTGGTTCCGCGCGTTCATCGAGCAGCTGCGCAAGGCCGCCCCGGTCACCTGAGCTCTACTCGCACCGGCTCCACGGCGTCGCATCGCTCCGACAGCGTCCCTCAGCACAGCGTCCCTCAGCATCACGACGTCCTGCAGAGTATGCGCGCGAAGCCACACTCTGCAGGATGCTGCGATCGGCATTGCCGCCGCAGCCGCCGCAGCCGCCGCAGCCGGGGCAGCGGCGGCAGCGCCGACCGTGTCAGCGGGTGGAGGGGAGCATGCGGCGGGCGACGTTCTCCTTCGACGCGTCCGGACGTGGCTCCGCGATCCAAGGGCCGGTACCTTCGCTGACGTCCACGATCCCGTCCTCGGCCCAGATGTAACGGCCCTCGAGGACGGCGCGGGTGAGTGCTTCGTCGGCGGAGTCCGTGTTGCTCCAGAGCGCGTCGAAGAGCCGCTCCACCCGCAGCCGGGACTGCCGGGCGAAAACGTCGGCCAGTGCGACCGACTCGTCGCCTCGGGCATGGGCGCGGGTGCAGGCGGCGGCGATGGCGAAGAGCTCGGCGCCGATGTCGACGACGCGGGACAGGAACCCCTGCTTCTTCTCCAGCTTCCCCTGCCAGCGAGCCATGCCGTAGAAGGTCTGCCGCGCCAGCCGCCGGGAGGCACGCTCCACGTAGCGCAGATGCGGGGCGAGCCGGCCGAACTCGGCGAATGCCCGTGGCCGCTGCCCCGGGCCGGCCACCAGTTGTGGCAGCCACTTCGCGTAGAAGCCGGTGGCGCGCGCCGCGGCCTTGGCCTTGCCGGCGAGCGCGACGTCCGGATCGATGACGTCCCCGGCGGCCTGCAGATGCGCATCGACCGCCTCCCGGGCGATCAGCAGGTGCATGATCTCCGTCGAACCCTCGAAGATCCGGTTGATGCGCTGGTCGCGTAGGGCCTGCTCGGCCGGGACGGCACGTTCGCCGCGGGCCCGCAGCGAGTCCGCGGTCTCGTAGCCGCGGCCGCCGCGGATCTGGACCAGCTCGTCGGCGATCCGCCACCCCGTCTCGCTGCACCACAGCTTGGCGAGTGCCGCCTCGATGCGGATGTCGCGACGCCCCTCGTCGGCCATTCGGGACGACAGCTCCAGCACGGACTCTTGGGCGAACACGGTGGCCGCCATGTAGGCGATCTTGTGTGCGACGGCGGCGTGCCGGCCGATCGGTTTGCCCCACTGGACGCGTTGACCCGCCCACTCACGCGCGACTTTCAGGCACCACTTGGTGCCCGCGGTGCTGGTGGCCGGGATGGAGAGCCGGCCTGTGTTGAGTGTGGTGAGGGCGATCTTCAGGCCCTCGCCCTCACGCCCGAGCCGGTTTTCGGCGGGCACTCGCACCTTGTCGAATCGGGTGACGCCGTTCTCAATGCCGCGTAGCCCCATGAAGGCGTTGCGGTTCTCCACCGTGATACCCGGGGAGTCGGCCTCGACGACGAACGCGGTGACGCCGCCTGGAGAGCCGTCGTGTTCTCCGACACGCGCCATCACGACGAGCAACTCCGCCACGACCCCGTTGGTGGTCCACAGCTTCACGCCGTTGAGCTCGTAGGCGGCACCGTCGTCGACCGGAGTCGCGCTGGTGCTCAGCCGCGCGGGGTCGGAGCCGACGTCGGGCTCGGTGAGCAGGAACGCGCTGATAGCGCCGCGGGCGCAACGCGGCAGGTACGCCTGCTTCTGCTCCTCGGTCCCGAACAATTTGACCGGTTCGGGCACGCCGATGGACTGGTGCGCGGAGAGCAGCGCGCCGATGGACGGGTTGACGCTGGTGGCCAGCATGAGCGCCCGGTTGTAGGCCGTATGGTTCAGGCCGAGACCGCCGTAGCGCTCCGGGATCTTCATGCCGAACGCCCCAATCCGGGCGAGCGCCTTGACGTTCTCATCCGGGATCCGGGCCTCGCGCTCGATGACCGTGCCGTCCAGTTCGGTGGTGCAGACCGTACGGAGTTGCTCCAGGAAGGCCTGGGCGCGGGATTCGGCCTCGGCATCGGGCGTCGGCGGTGGGTGGATCAGATCCAGCCGGAACCGGCCGAGATAGAGCTCCTTGGCGAAGGAAGGCAACCGCCATTCGGTCTCGCGTGCCTCTTCGGCGACCTTGCGGGCCTCGCGCTCGTCAACGTCTCGCGCGCCCTGTGTCGTCATGTCCGCCTCCTCATCGTTGTGGGCGGCTGGCTGATCCCTCCATTGTTACTCGCTGGTAGCCCTGGCGGAAACCCGGCCGTCGGCTCGGTACGCGGTGGGTGCGTTGCGGGCGTCGAGGAGTGGCTGCTATCTTCTAAGAAGAACGGATATTCGTTTTACACGCACTCCTGCGGAAATGGCAGGTCCGACTAGCAGTTGGAGGTTCGCGTGTCCAGTGTCGGAGTCATCTGGAGGTCATTCGTGCCGACCGAAACCGCCGCCCCGTCGAACGACGAGCTTAGCCCGGACGCTGCCGTGCGACTGTATGTCGATGCCGCTGCGCGTGCCGTCGCGCTCGAGGAGGACGTCGCCGACGTGCTCGGCAGCAGTTACCGCGAGGTCAGTGTCCAGGTTCCATTGCGCCGCGACGACGGGAGCCTGCTCGTCGCCCACGGGTATCGGGTCCAGCACAACGGTGCGCGCGGACCGTACAAGGGCGGCCTGAGGTACCACCCGGAGGCCGACCTCGACGAGGTGCGTGCTCTGGCGTCGCTGATGACGTGGAAGACGGCCCTGCTCGACCTGCCGTTCGGCGGCGCCAAAGGAGGGTTACAGGTCGACCCGCGGCAGCTGTCGGAGGGCGAGTTGCAGACCCTGACCCGGAAGTTCGCCCTGTCGCTCAGCCACGTGCTCGGCGTCTACCGGGACATCCCGGCGCCCGACGTCAACACCAACGCCCAGGTGATGGCGTGGTTCATGGACGCCTACAGCGGCCGGCACGGGTACAGCCCCGCGGCGGTGACGGGCAAACCGGTGGACCTCGGCGGAGCGCCCGGGCGCGAGGCCGCCACCGGGCGCGGCCTGGTCTACGTCCTCGAGGCGGCGGCACGTCGCTGGAGCTGGGATCTGGCCGGGCGCCGGGTCGTCATCCAGGGGTTCGGCAACGTCGGGTCCTGGGCTGCCCGGGAGCTCGTCACGCTGGGTGCGCGCATTATCGCGGTCAGCGACGTCGGCGGCGGCATCTTCAACGACAACGGACTCGACGTCGAGCGTGTGGTGGAGGCCGTCGCCGCCGGTGGTTCGGTGGCGGACGCCGACGTCGGGTACACCAAGGTGTCCAACGAGGAGCTGCTGACTCTTGACTGCGACATCCTCGTTCCGGCTGCTCTGGGCGGATGTATCACCGCCGGTAACGCAGCGGACATCCGGGCGTCGGTCGTCGTGGAAGGGGCCAACCACCCGGTGACGCCGGCGGCCGACGACGTGCTCGCCGACCGTGGCATCCGGGTGCTTCCGGACATTCTCGCCAACGGGGGCGGCGTGACCGGCTCCTACTTCGAGTGGACCCAGAACATCCAGCAGTTCCAGTGGAAGGAGGACCGGTTCAACGCGGAGCTGCGGGACCGTCTCGACCGAGCCGTCAACGAGGTGGCCGCATATGCGGAGGAGCACGCCTGCACCTACCGGCTCGCCGCATACTCGATCGCCCTCGAGCGGGTCGCGCGGGCGGTGCGGCTGCGTGGCTACGTATGAACGGGACAGCTTTCGCCGACCGCAGGCACAGCGGGGCGGCTGGCGGCGATGTGGCTGCGCTCGGGAGGGAAGCGTCGCGACGACGGGGCGCGAAGGCCGGAATCGCGGTCGGCGCCGTGGTGGCGAAGCGGGAGTTTCGGCTGACCCGGGAGAGCCTTCTGCGGTATGCGGGAGCGTCCGGTGACGTCAACCCGATCCACTGGAGTCAGCGTGTAGCGGAGTCCGTCGGCCTCCCGGGTGTGATCGGACACGGGATGCTGACCATGGCCCTGGGCGGGCGGCTGTTGACCGACTGGCTCGGCGACCCGGTCGGCATCGTGGAGTATGGAGTCCGCTTTTCGCACCCGGTGGTCGTCCCCGATGACGACGACGGCATCGCCTTGCGGATGATCGCCACGGTTGCCGCCGTCCGGGACGATGGCCTGATCGAGGTGGAGATCGATGCCCGCGTGGATGACACGAGGGTGCTGGCCCGAACGCGTGCCGTGGTGCGGCGGCCGGCCGGGTGCCTATAGCTGCCGCAAGCGCCGGGAATCTCACTCGCCGTCGGGGTGTTGTGCGGGGTATGCTGAGGGAGCCCTGGTGAGAGGAGACTCGTGCCGGGGCTTGATAACTCAACAGGGGGTGAACGGTTTCGACTTCGTATGGTGAACCAGGGGAAGCGGGCCGAGGATGTCGCGTCATCTCGTAAACGATCGCGGCAACGTGATAAGTGCCAACGAAAAGCGCACTGACTTCGCCCTCGCCGCCTGAGGCGAGCGCTTGAAGTCTGTCGACCCGGGAGTGCTTCCGGCCCGGTGTTCGGCATCATTGAGGAGGCTCACCTGCCGGTATGGCCACGGGGCCGGTAGGGACATGTACGTGGCTGGGCTCGTCACGGTGACTTGTCTGCGTGATCACCGGAGCCGAGTAGAGGCATAGCAGACTGCGCCCGGAGAAGCCTTGGGGAAGCATCGAAGGACCCGGGTTCGATTCCCGGCACCTCCACTTAAGCTGAGAATTCGAAGCCTGCCCCGCCTGATGGCGGGGCAGGTTCATAACCGGGCCTCCTCGCACCTGCGGTGGCTCATTGTCGTCAGGATCTGGCCGAGGGGCGCGGCGCCGGATCGGCGACGTGCCCTGTGGTTGGGATGGTGGCACGTTGCCCTGCGAGGAGGCGCGATTCGCCTAGGGCGTCTTCAGGGTGGCACAGCGGTCTGCTGCAGGAATAGGGGCACCGTTGAGTGCCTGTCCAGGATATCCTCCCCAGCCTGACGTGGATTCGCCCTTGCCCGGTGATGACCGACAGCTTCGCCGTTACTCGAAGCAGGGTGTGTCGCACCCTGGGAGCAGTGGGACCTGCCTCGGTCTTCCTCTGGCGAGGAGGCTGAAGCTATGACAACTGCTTGTTCCTTCCCAAGATCGTTCGTCGTCACCGGTGCCTGCGTGATGCAGACGCCTCAGACCGAGGTCTCCGGCGATCTGTACGTCTCCGATGGTGTCTTCGTGCCCGAGGCACCTGACCGCGAGATCGAGACGATCTCCGCTCGGGGCGCCTATGCGGTGCCGCTCATGGTGGACAGCGCCGTGGCACAACGACCTGATTTCCAGCACGGGATCTACGACCTGGTGTCCGGCAACTCCGCCACGTTCGCGCTCGTGCGGCGCACCGTCAGCGAGCCCCAGATCCGGCAGATGCTCATCGTCGATCCTGATGACCTGATGGCGGAGTACATCGACGGACACCTGGAGGTGTGGCAAGGCGAAGCGACCCGCCCCGCCGGGGAAGATCTGATTGACTCGGCGGCGCGGGCGATGTGGGTCGGGACGTGGGAGGACGCCGGCCGCGGGCTGCAGCAGCACTTGATGCCCGACGGTCGCTACTCCGAGACCCGTGGCGGGCGCGCGAACGCTTACACAGGTCGCTACTGGGTCCGTGAACGACGGATCACCTACCTGGACGACTCGGGGTTCTGGGCCTTCGGGGAACTGCTGGACGACACGCTCCACCACGCAGGGTTCGTGATGACCCGTAAATGAGCATGAGCAGCGTCTGTCCGATGAGCCGTAGAGTCATATGGCCGGCTACTCGATGGCGACGGCGGACTCGGCCGGTTGGCCGCGGGTTGCCCGCCATGCGGGTAGCAGCGTGGCGCTGAGGGTCAGCAGAACGGCCGGGCCGGCGGTCGCTGCGTAGATCAGTGGGGAACCGGCAGGCACGACGGAGTCGAGGCGTTTGAGGCTGACCGGGACGACGATGCCGATCGAGGCTATGCTGCCCAGCACGACCCCCGTGACGGCGACGAACACGCCTTCCATCCCGACCATGCGCATGATCTGAGCGCGAGTCGAGCCCGCGAGCCGCTGCAGCCCGAACTCCCGACGCAGCGCCGGATCACGCCTACCTCGGAGCGATGGACAGAAGACCCGGGTTCGACGCAACCTCGTAACGGCTTCTCGGAGTCGGGCTTGTTGAAAGGGGGTGCTGTCGGATGATGTTCACCGTGACCAGCGACGCGGACGCACCGACGTTCGACGAGTATGCCGGTGTCATCTGGCCGTCGTTGTACCGCAGCGCGTATCTGCTGACGGCCAACCATGCGGACGCCGAGGACGTCGCTCAGCAGACCTTGATGAAGGTCTATCGGTCCTGGTCGCGGGTGATCCGGTCGGACTCACCGGACGCGTATGTGCGGCGGATGCTCACCAACACGTTCCTGTCCGCCCGCCGTCCGAAGAAGCGGCGGCTGGAGCTTTTGACCGACACGCCTCCCGAGTATGACGCCGCGCCGCCACCGCAGGGGCCAGAGGACCGGATGATGCTCTGGCCGCATGTGAAGTCGCTGCCGCCGCGCCAGCGTGCCGTCATCGTGTTGCGCTACTACGAGGACCTGACCGAGCAGGAGATCGCCGACGTCCTCGGCTGTTCGCGCGGAAACGTGAAGTCCACCGCACACCACGCGCTCAAGGCGTTGCGAGCCGCCCTCGGCAGAGAACGCGCTGGCGGGAGGGAGAGTTGAGATGAACGGCGACGTCGAAGAGATCCTCACCCGCGAGCTTCGAGATGTGGCCTCTGGTCTGGAGGTCCCGGTACGCCCGCTCATGCCGCAGGACGGACGCCAGATCCAACGCCCCTGGCGGCCGCTGCTGGTCGCCGCCGCGATGATCCTCATCGTCGCGGGCGCCGTCGCCGCGGTGTCGTCGTACCGGGGCGATGGGGTGCCGCAGCCGGCGACATCGCCGCCGATCGAGACGCCCGATGAGGAGCCCGAAGAGCCCCCGGCTCGTCCCCTCACCGCAGACGTACCGACGGTGCCGTTCCTGTTCGACGGCCGCTCGCACGTCGACGGTGAGCAACTGCCCGGGTCCTGGGGGGTCGTGAACACGGCCGGGGGCACGTGGACCGCACAGCGGGCCGATGGCAGTTGGTGGTGGGGCGTCGATACCGAGCAGAACGCGATCGCCGGCACGGCGATACTGCAGCCCAGGCTCTCTCCCGACGGTGCCCTGCTGGCGGTCGGCACCGTCACGCAGGAGGGGGGTCAGGCGCTGCTCATCGACACCCGGTCCGGTGAGACGGTCAACACGTTGCAGTCTGACGTGACCGGTCCGGGCGATCCGGACGCCCTCGGCGTCGTCGCGGTCACCAACGACGCGAAGGTGTTCCTGGAGAGTAACAACCGGCGTCTGATGTGGCTCGCGGCCGAGGGCGACGAGACCGTCGGTTTCGACGAGACGGCGCCCGACCAGTGGGTACAGGGCAGTTCCCCCGCCGGCCTGATCGTGTTCGACGGCGCCAGGGACGGCGAGCGCGATGCGACGTACCTGGCGGAGGTCTCCGAATCGGGGACGCTGAATCGGTTACGGACGCTGCCGGGTGAAGGCGTGGTGGTCAACCCGTCCGGCACATGGCTCGGGTACGGCGGGGTCTGGGGTGGTCAGTCCCGGACGATTCCCGAGATCACAGCGCAACGGGTCGACGGGAGCCGGGAGCTCACGTTGCGTCCACCCGACGACCGGGAACTCCTCGCCGTGACCTGGGAAGACGACGACCTGCTGCTTGCCGAGTTGTACACCGACGGAAACCCGACCGGGCTTGCACGTTGTAGTGTCCGCGAGGAGTCCTGCCTGGTCATCGACGTCCCATGAGTGAGCTATGCGCGTCGTCTGTCCGATGAGCCATGGAGTCATATGACCGGCTACTTGTCAGTCATGGGGGCGAACGTCGAACGCAGGGCCTTGATCTCGCGCCGAGGCCTTCGACGACGCGACGGCTCGGGACGATCGGTCCTGGGCATCGGTACCTGGGCGGTGTCGCCAGCGTGAAACTCCTGTCGGCTCGTGCCCGATGATTCCTGCGGCCGTCTCTGGTCAACACCTCAGAGGAGATCCATCCGAGCCCTTGGAGGAGTCGTGACTGAGAAGACCGCCAGCGCCTTACCCCCAATCGTCGACCAGCAGACCTGGCAGGCCGCGCTCGACGATCTGCGTGTGCGGGAGAAGGCTGCCACCCGTGAACTCGACGCCATCGCCGCCCAACGTCGCAGGCTACCGATGGTGGAGCTCCCTGACTACACGCTGATCGGTCCGGACGGCCCCGTCCGACTCGTCGACGTATTCGACGGGCGCTCCCAACTCATCGTCTACAACCACATGTGGTCCGACGGCGCCGAGTGGCAGTGCGGCGGCTGCACAGGGTTCACATCGCAGTACGTCCGGCTCGGCTTCCTGGATAACTACGATGCGCGCTTCGTCATCGTCACCAATGGGCCCATCGAAGAAGCGCTGGCCTACAAGGCCAAAGTCGGCAACACAATGGACTGGTACTCGTCGTCGGAAAGCTCGTTCGGCGCCGACGTGGGCGCGCCACCCGGCGCGGGCTTCGCGGTGAACGTGTTCCTCCGCAATGGCGACACCGTCTACCGCACGTGGCACACCGACGGCCGCGGTACCGAACAGCTCAGTTATACGTTCGCGTTGATCGACATCCTGCCGTGGGGCCGCCAGGAGGAATGGCAGGATTCACCCGAAGGTTGGCCGAAGTCGCCCACCTACTCCAACTGGCTCGACTCTCCCGATGTCGCCCGGCTCTACGGCCCGCGTGGAGACGCCGTAGCGAGTTCGCGAGTTCCGCTGGCCGCGGGCGATGTGGAGTCGTGAGGGAAGTGATGGCGACGAAGCCCTCGCGAAATGGTCACCTGCCGATCAACGGCCTGAGCCTTTATCACGAAGTGTATGGCGAGCTCGGAAGTTCGAAGTCGTCTCCGTTGCTGCTTATCCCTGGCGCGTTCATGGCCACCGATTCGATGACGTCGTGGGTGTCTGCCTTCGCGGGCGAGCGCGCCGTGATCATCTTCGATCAACAAGGGCACGGCCGCACACCGGATGCTCCGCGCACGATGTCTTATGCGCAGTTCGCCGACGACGCCGCGGAGTTGCTCCGCACGTTGAAGGTCGAACGCGCGGATGTGCTGGGCTTCTCGCAAGGCGGCCAGGTCGCGCTGCAGCTCGCGGTCCGTCACCCGAGCGTCGTCAACAAGCTGGTCCCGCTGGCCGCCACCTACCGCAAGGACGGCTGGTACTCGTCGGTGTTCGAGAGCATCGAGAGTCTCAGCGCTGCGGCGTTTGCCGGTACGCCCGTCGAGAAGGCGTTCAAAGACCACACCCCGGACGCTGCGGCGTTCGATGCCTACGTCGAAAAGATGAAAGTCTTGGGCATCGAAGACCACAACATCAGCGACGCTCAGATGCGTTCGATTTCTGCGAAGACGATGATCATCGTCGGTGACGCGGACGCCGTGAAGCCGGAGCATGCGCTGGCGATGTTCAAGCTGCGCGGCGGCGGAGATGAGGAAGCGGCAGGGTCGGGGATGCTGCAGAAGGTACCGGCCGCGCGCTTGGTGATCCTGCCGGCGACGTCGCATATCGGCATTCTGGGACAGTCAGCGGTTCTGGCGCCGATGGTGAGCGCGTTTCTCGATGATGTGCCGCCGGCGACGCCGGATCTCTTTTAGACCTCGTCCGCAACTGGAGCGCGATCGTCACCTGTGGTGGACCAAAGCCCGTGAACGAGAAACAGTCCATACCTGTCGAGGAGTTCTCATCCACGGAATAGACCGGTCCACCCCAGGCTCCGACGTATTTGGCCTATTGACCTATTTCTCCGTGAGCGGCGACCACAGATCGCGGCTATTCGATGGCGACGGCGGACTCGGCCGGTCGGCCGCGGGTTGCCCGCCATGCGGGTAGCAGTGTGGCGCTGAGTGTGAGCAGGACGGCCAGGCCGGTGGTCGCTACATAGATCAGCGGGGAACCGGCAGGCACGACGGAGTCGAGGCGCTTGAGGCTGACCGGGACGACGATGCCGATCGAGGCTATGGTGCCCAGCACGACCCCCGTGACGGCGACGAACGCGCCTTCCATCCCGACCATGCGCATGATCTGAGCGCGAGTCGAGCCCGCGAGCCGCTGCAGCCCGAACTCCCGACGCCGCGCCATCGTGCTCGACACCAGGGTGTTGATCACCGAGATCACAGCGTAGCCAACGATCATGAGCACCATGATGTAGTTCGCGAATGTGGCTGTTTGCTGCTGGTCCTCGTACTCGCTGAACAGGGCGTCCCGGTCGGCCACCGACTGCCCATCCTCGCCGGCCACCAGCTCGTTCAAGTCGGCCATCAGCTGCTCCGGGCCGGTGCCGGCGTCGGCCTTGACCAGGATTCGCGTCGCAAACCCCTCGGTCGTGTGAGCCGCCAGCGTATCGGCCGGGAGCAATAGTGTGTCGTACTCGTCCGCAGCCGAGAACAACGCAACAACCTGCACATCGAGTGTGGCCCGGTCTCCCATCCGCAGCACGATCGTGTCGCCGACATCGACGCCCAGCTTGCCGGCGTGCTCGTCTTCGATCGCGATCGCGTCACCGTGCAGGTCGGCGAATGCTCCTGCGGTGACCTCGACCGGTGTGGTCGCGTCGGCCCCTTCGGCGGTCACACCCTGCAGGTTCCAGCCTCCGCCCAGCGGCGAGCTGTCATCCGGCTCTTCGATGAAACCGACGCTACGGACGTACTCTGACGCGCCGGCGACGCCCGGCAGCGCGTCGATCTGGTCGACCACATCCTCGTCGAAGCCGTCCTCGGTGGTCACCACCGCGTCGGCGACCAGGCTGTCCGCGAAGGTCTGCCGCTCGGCGTCGTCGTTGGTCGTCTGCAGATACAGCGTTCCGGTCGCCACGCCGGTCAGCAGGATGACCGGAGCCACCACCGCCGCCGTCCGGCCGCCGCGCCCACGGGCATTGAGCACCGCCAGGTGACCGGTCAGGCCTCCCATGGCACGTACCGGCCACTGCAGAAGGAAGGTCATGATCTTCGCCAGAACGGGGGCCAGCAACGCGAACCCGATGGCGAACAGGAAGACCGCGGGGCCGGCGGTGGCGGACGTGAGCGGCCCGCTCATCACCGTAACGGTCACGATGCTCAGAGCTACTCCGCCAGCGACGAAGAGCATCGCGAAGAACACTCGCCAGCCGCCGATCAGCTTGCTCTCCAGGGACGCTTCCGCCAGCGCCTGCGTGGGCTTGGTACGCGCCGCTCGGCGGCCGGCGCCCAGGGCGCCGAGCAGGGCCGCGAGAATCGCCGCTCCCATCGCCGATACCGTTGGGATCCAGCCTTGATGGAACGCGACACCTTCGGTGGCGACGCCGCGCTCAGCCATCTGGTCGAACACCAACTCGCCGAGGAACTGGCCCGGAATGTAAGCCAGCGCGGTGGCGAACAATGACAGCACCAGCGTCTCACCGAGGATCAACCGTCGCAGCTGGCGGGGCGTGGCGCCGACGGCTCGCAGCAACGCCATGTCCCGCTGGCGCTGAGTAACCGACAGGGCGAGCATCGAGGCCACCCCGAACATCGACACCATGATCGCAAAGCCGCCGAAGACACCGGACAGGGAGATGACGTTCACGCTTGTTTCCCTGGCCTCTGGCAGCTCCGCCTGGCCCCGCTTGTCACCGGTCAGCGTCGTGGTGTTGGCGCCCAACTCGGCGTCGATGCGCTCACGAAGTTCACCAACGTCGGCACCGGGTTCGGCGACCACACCGATCGCATCGATGGTCCCCTCCGGCGGCTCGCCGTCAAAGACGTACGTCTCGGTTTCCTGCACGCCAGGCAGCGCCGAGATCGTGTCTTCCAGTTCGGCGTCCAGGCGGACCCGCTCAGAAAGGATGGCTGAGTCATCGGCGCCGGGAACGTCGTAACTCTGATTGCCGGCGACGACGATGTCAGCCGAGTCCAGCTGCTGCGGAGGAACAGCGGACCGGATCCCCGTCTCCATCAGGCCACCGCAGGCCATCACGATGGCCGCGGCGAAGAAGATGGCCAGAAAGGCCGCCACGAACGTGCCCATGCGGAACCGCAAGGTGCGAAGTGCGAGTCGCAGCATCAGCGCTGCCCTCCCACGAACGTCGCCGAGGACGCCAGTGGGACGTCGTCGGCGAAAGCGCCCAGGTGGGTCATCCGCTCGGCCACGGACTCAGGCGTCGGCGAGTGCAATTCACCTACCAGGCGCCCGTCGGCGAGGAACACCACTCGATCGGCGTAGGACGCCGCGACCGGGTCGTGCGTCACCATCACGATCGTCTGACCGGTCGCTTGCGCCGCGCGTCGCAGCAAGCCGAGAACGTCCCTCGCGGTCCTCGTGTCCAGTGCGCCCGTCGGCTCATCGGCGAAGATGACCGCGGGATTGCTGATCAATGCCCGCGCGATGGCGACCCGCTGCTGCTGCCCACCTGACAGTTCCGCCGGACGATGTTTGCTCCGCTCGGCCAGGCCGACCTGTTCGAGCACCTCCGTCACCCGGCCCTTGGCCGGCTTGCGGCCGGCGAGGCGCAGCGGCAGCGTCACGTTCTGCCGAACAGTCAAGACCGGGAGCAGGTTGAATGCTTGAAAGATGAAGCCGATCCGGTCTCGCCGCAGCTTCGTCAGCTCGGTCTCGTTCATCTCGCTCAGCTCGTGGTCCTCGAGCAGGACCGAGCCCGACGTCGGCTGATCGAGCCCGGCCGCACACTGCAGCAGCGTGCTCTTGCCGGAGCCCGACGGGCCCATGATCGCCGTGAACGTGCCGCGGCCGAACCGCGTCGTCACGCCGTCGAGCGCCACAACCTGGTTGTCGCGCTTGCCGTAGACCTTGTGGACAGCCCTCAGCTGAACCGCATCGGCGGTGTTACCGGTCTGTGTGAACATTCCTCGCATCGCTTTCTCCGGGGGCGTCGCTCCGGACGGCGCGACCACAGAAACGACGCTATAGAATGCGCAGGTCAGCTGCCTTTGAGGCGAGCTGGCCAGTTCCGGGTGGGGACAGCCATACCCCGGATCGCCAGGTCGCCGCAGTATCGGATCGTGCAGGCGTGGTCCGCCGCGTACGCAGTGAGGAATTGCCGGCCCGGTTGCGTCGCTGGAATGGGCATGACCATCACACAATTCGATCCACGCGCGTTGCTCGCGGACAGCCGGCTCGGAATCCTCGCGACCATCAAGGCGGACGGCCTGCCCCAGTTGTCTCCGGTCACGCCGTTCTACGATCGGGAGTCCGAGACCGTCCTCGTGTCGACGAGGGAGGGGTTGGCCAAGACGGCGAATCTGCGCCGGGATCCGCGGGCCGCGTTGGAGGTCACCAGCCCGGATGGCTGGGCGTGGGCCACCGCTGAGGGCTCGGTCAGCCTGACCGGGCCGGGTACCGATCCCCATGGTCCGGAGGTCGAAGCCCTGGTGGACTACTACCGCAAGGCTGCCGGTGAACACCCGGACTGGGATGAGTACCGGTCGGTGATGGTGTCGGATCGCCGAGTGCTCATGACGATGCAGGTGGACCACGTGTATGGAGCCATGATTCGCTGACGGCGTACACAGTGTGCACGGACGCCGCTCGACGAACCGCGTTCGCTGTCTGCGGCCTGCCATACTGGCCGGGATGGATGTCTCGATCGCTCGGTGGCGCCTGCGCAGCCAGTATCTCACTGCACCGCATGCCGGCTCGGCGGCGGATGTGGTGTCTACATTGCTGGCCGTCCAGGCTGAGAACCCGAGCCAGTCCGCGTGGGCGGTGGCATCTCGAACCGTGTCGCCGGACCCCGAGGACCTGGCCGGGCTGCTTGCTTCGGGAGAGGTCGTCCGTACCCACGTGTTGCGTCCCACCTGGCACTACGTCGGGCGCGCCGAGATCGATTGGCTGCTTGCCCTGACGGCGCCACGCATCGTCAAGATGACCGCCACCCAGCTGACGAATGACCTCGAGCTGACCTTGCACGACGTGGATCAGCTCACCACGGCGGTCCTCAACCTCCTTACCGCCACGCCCGACCGGACTCGGGACGAGGTGGCTGCCATCCTGCGCGACCAGGTGCCCACGCTGGCCGAGCGGGTGACCGGGCGAGTGGTCATGCTGGTGATGGCACAGCTGGAACTGGACCGCCTGGTATGCAGTGGCCGGCCGCGCGACGGTGAGCACACGTACGCGATCTACCAGGACCGCGTCGGTTCGCGCGTCGATCCGGAGGTGTTCGACCGCGACGAGGCGCTGGCCCGATTGGCCCTGCGGTACTTCACGGGCCACGGCCCAGCCACCGTGAAGGATCTCGCGTACTGGGCCACCCTGACCGTCACCGACGTCCGCCGCGGTCTTGATCTCGTCCGTGACCAGCTGGACTGCTTCGAGCACGACGGACGCACGTTCTGGCATGCGCCTGGGGAGCCGCCCGACGGGCCCGGCCGGCCGCACGGCCATCTCCTGCAGCTGCTCGACGAGATTTACCGCGGCTACCAGGATTCTCGCTGGGTCTTGGACGCCGGGAGCGTCGTTTCGCGCCAACGGGAGTCCATGATCGGAATTGCTCTGGTCGAAGGCCAGTTGGTCGCCGGGATGAGGCGCACGCTCTCCCCGTCGTCGGTGCGATTCGACCTCACACCGCACCGCCCGCTGTCAGCAGCGCAGGAGCGAGTGCTGGAGCAGGCAGCAGGACGGTACGGCGACTTCCTGGGCCGATCCGCCAAGCTCGTCATCGCTGGCTGAACGCGCGGGAGTCGGCCGCCACCAAGTCAGCGTGCGCCGCCGTGCACGGTGCGCTAACGCCCGTCGATGCGGATCCGAACGCGGTTGCCAACGTGTTGAACCTCTTCAGGACCTGACGATCTTGCGCCCGCCACCGGACGTAGTAGTCGTTCCATGCGCTCTCGTCCCAGACCAGCTTCATTCGGTCAGGTCCCGCGCGGTTCCACCGTCGTGCTCGAGGCGTTCGATCGAGGCCAGCAGCCGACGTGCGTTCTCCGGACTCCTGAGCAGGTAGGCCGTCTCCTTCAGTGACTGGTCGTCTCGAGCGCGACCATGACGAGAGGCTCGTGCCCGGCCCTGGTGGTCACAACTTCTTCGCGGTCGTCCACCACCTTGTTGAGCGTCGCGGCGAGTTTGAAGCTGTGACTTGTGCCCTCGGTACGCGAGCCGGGGCCTTGCACACCCCTTCGAGGCATCGCCGTGACGCCTGCGTCTGGCATTGTGGTGCGGCATGAGGTCGTTCATGCCGTGGCTTGACCGGCTGACCCGCGGATTCTGGCAGGCCAAGGGGAGACCCATTGACTTGGGCGGAGCCGAATGGTGGCTGCTGGCTCCTATGCATCAGGGCCGGACGGTGGCCGACGCCTGGTTGCAGGACGCCGCAGCCGCCCATGGCGGCGCCGTCCTGGAGCACATCGACGGGGGCGGCTTGCTGGCCGATATGGCCCAACTCGACGGTCCCGAATTCAAGGCGGCGAATCTGCGTCCAGAGGTACGCGACTTCTACGAGCACACGTCGGACTGGCGGATGGAGGTGTGGACCCAGTGGAATCCGCTGTTCCAGCCAGCGGGAGAGCTCATCTCACGGTTCTTCGGCCGTCGGGTGCAACAGCTCGCGCTACCCACGCGGCCTCTCGACGTCGCTTACGGCATGGACAGCAGGATCGTCATCATCGCTGGACCTGATGGCGGCCAGAAGGCCGCGGCGTGGATGCGAACTCTGCGATCGACGGGCGAGTACGTCTACAGCGGCTGCTACTCCTCGCGGCTGCTCCCAGGTAGCAACCAGCCCAGCGCGCACGTGGCATTCCCGCTTGAGGCGGGGAATGTCCAAGTGTTTCTGCGCCCGCGGGTCTTGCCCGACGGGGCTCTCGAACTCAGCTCGCTATCGGGCGGTTTCGGAACGAACGGCGCCTACGTGGTCGTGGCGGACGGCGGCGTACATGGGGCACGCGCACCGATCCATGAGACTTTCCGCGTCTACGTCGACAGCGAGGGAGTGTTGAGGACTGACCACCGGCTCTGCCTGTGGTCGGCTACAGTCGTCCGACTGCACTACAAGCTCACCCCCGCGCATGCGTAGCGGCCAGTTGTGCCGTTCACGAGTGCAGTCGGCCAGCGGTTAACAGCCTTGCGCTGACCGACCAACATGTCAGGCGCGTCTCCCGTCAGGCGTGCTGCGGCGTCAGCTTGCGGCTGACCGACTCGACGACGGAGTCGAACGACTCGGCGAACGCATCCACCCCTTCCTGGGGCAGTTGCTGCTCGACGATGTCGTCCACCGGCACGCCGACGGTCAGCAGCTGTGTCATCGTGTCGCGGGCTTCCTGGACACCCTGGGTCAGGCTGACCGAAACCTCCGCGTTCTCCCGGGCCGCGTCTAGCGTCTTCTCCTTCATGGTGTTGACGGTGTCCGGCCCGATCAGCTGGTCGACGTAATACGTCTCCGGGTAGTCCGGATCCTTGGAGGACGTCGATGCCCACAGCGGGCGCTGCACGTTGGCTCCGCGTTTGCGCAGGGCATCCCACCGGTCACCGGTGAACAGCCGCTGGAAGGACTCGTAGGCGATCTTCGCGTTGGCCACCGCCGCTTTGCCCTTCAGCTCCGGGCGGTTGAGCTCGTCGAGGGCGTTGTCGACCTTGGTGTCCACGCGCGAGACGAAGAAGCTGGCGACCGAGACGATCCCATCGATCGGCTCGCCGTCCCGGACGCGCCGCTCCAAGCCGCGTAGGTATGCCTCGGCGATCTCTTCATAGCGCCGCACCGCGAACAGCAGCGTGACGTTGATCGACACGCCGGCCGCGGTCAGTTCCTCGAACGCCTGGACGCCCTCGCGTGTGCCCGGAACCTTGATCAGGATGTTCTCCCTGTCGATCTCGGACCGGAAACGCTTCGCGGCGTCGATCGATCCTTGAGCGTCGTAGGCGAGATCGGGCGGCAGCTCGAAGGAGACCAGGCCGTCCTGCCCCTCCGTCCGTTCCCAGGTCGGCCGGAGCAGGTCGGCGGCGTCCCGGATGTCCCGGTAGGCGAGCTGGAAGAACGCCTCGGTCGGGTCGTCGGTCTCTCCCGCGACCCGGCGCAGCGTGTCGTCGTAGTCGTCGGTGTCGCTGATCGCCTTGTCGAAGGTCGTGGGGTTGGATGTCACGCCGCTCAGGCCGTCGTCGGCGATCATGCGCTCCAGTGTGCCGTCGTTCAGCATCTGCCGGGTCAGGTTGTCGACCCAGACGGCTTGGCCGAGCTCGGTCAATGCACGCAGTCTGTTCTGGGTCATCTATGCACCTTTCCTCGTAACACGGGCCGACGAGGCGGCGCCTGCGCTGGCGTCGAGGATCGTGTCGCGGGTCGTCCATCCACAGTGGTGGCTCGCGTATTTCGCCCGGCTCGTCGGCCGTTCGGTCTTTCCGGTACCTATCCCTGGCCAGTACCCGTTCCCGTTGCGGCTACGCGTTCGGACCGTAGCCGGGTCGTACCCGGTCGATTCCTTGATCGGAATGAGCGTCGTGGAACCGGGTAACCAGCGATCATGACGGCGACGTGCCGTTCGGGACGGCACGTCGCAACGGAGCGAGGCGTGGAGGGCTGGAGCAGTGATCCCTGCCGGCGACTACATGCGGGACGCGCTCGCCGTGGTCCTGCTGCTGTTGCCACTGGGCATGGCCTGGGATATGGATCACCAGGCGGTCGGCCTCAGCCAGTTGATCGTCGCGACGTTGCTCTCCATCTTGTCGTTGGCGCTGCGTTATCTGAAGTCGGCCTCGGTTCTGCCGGACGCGATGACGCCCGGCCGCGTGCAGGCGGTCCGGCTGTTGATGAACACCCCGTACGCGATCGCCGTCGTGGTGACGCTCGTGCTCGGCTATGTCGGCGATGCGCGCGGTGGCGGGCCCGGGAGCGGCGGTGGTGTCGGCGTCGGGATGGCCATCGGGCTGGCCGGTGTTCTGCTGGCCGCTCAGGGACGGGCGGCCGAACAGCGCGGCGAGCACAGCGACGCCGCGCTGTGGCGGGGGATCACCATGGTCATCGCCGTCGTCGCGCTCGCGCTGGGCACCCTCAGCGCAGTGATCACCATGGTGGAGATGAGCGACGACGCCGCCTGGAACGAGTTCGTGGTGCTGCTGCTCGGCGTGGTCCTGTTCACGGTGGTGCCGCTGATCGCGGTGCGCGGGGTGACCCGGGGCGACTCCGTGTGGCGGGACGTCGTCGTCGTACTGGGCGTCGCCGGCCTACTGGCGGCGGTGTGGGCGCAGGCGGCGGACGACACCATGGGTGAGGCGTGGTCGTTGCGGCTCGACGGGCCGGATGTCCTGTTCTGGCCCGGGCTCGGCGCCGCCGCAGCAGCGGCGGGCATCTCCGCGGCTGCCCCCGCGCCCCACGGTGCTGTCCGGTAGATCAATCTGGCGGGGCGGCTGTTCCAGGTGGTGACGGTCGTCGCGGTCATCGCCATGGTGATCTTCGGGATCCGGCTGATCGACGAGATCGCCGCGCGTGGTGTGCACATCTTCTCCCTCGTGCTCTCTCTGGTCGTCCTGGCATTGGCGACCTTCGGGCGGAACACGCTGGTCAAGGACGCGCGAACGAACCGGCCGATGGCGCTGGGCGCCGCGTTCGCGATCATTCTGCTGGCGCTGCTGGCCTCGGCCGTGATGGGCGTGTCGGACTCCGTGCGGATCACGACGGACGTGGCGACGATGATCTGTGTCTGGGTCGTCTTCTCCGCCGCGGCCGGCGTCGTCCTGACGGTGCCGCGCCCGATCCAGGACGAGCTCGGTCTCTCAGAGCACGAACAGTCGGTATCTTCGCAGGATATCGGGCCGCTGGCCGGAACCGAGGACGACACCGCGGAGCGTCCGTCGCCGCCGGAGACCGCGGATGCCGACGTCCATGCCGACGACGAGTCGCTCTGGGCGGTGCACCCGGACGATGAGGGACCAGACGAGGTGTCCGGCTTCTCGGACGCTTCCCGGCGCCGGCCGCCTGGCTGAGCACGTCCCAGCCGGCGTGCGCTGGTTCAGGCCTGCCAGTTGGGTTCGTCGACGAGGATGACGGCGCCCCAGTCCTGGTCGGTCATGCCCTTCTCCTCGGCGCGTTCATACCAGTCCAGAGCTGAACGCCCGCAGCCGAACGGCGCGGACAGCCGGCCGGCCAGGTCTTCGAGCAGACGCATGTCCTTGGTTGCGAGGCCCAGCTTGAACATGGGGGACAGATCGCCTTTGAGAACCTTCGCGATCAGCGTGTTGCGTAATTGCCAGCTGTCCGCGGACGTGTGAGACATGACCTTGACCAGCACGTCTGTGTCGGCGCCTGCGCGGCGGGTGAGTGCGTAGGCTTCGGCGAGGATGGCGATGTTGGCACAGGATACGAGGTTGTTCGCGAGCTTGATCACCTGTCCGGAGCCGAGCGGGCCGCAATGGTGGATCTCGCTGCCTACGCAGCGCAGCACCGCTTCGGCGCGGCCGATGACGTCTGCCTCACCACCGGCGAGAATGGTCAGGTCGCCCTTCTCGGCAGCCCATGGCCCCTTGCCGACCGGCGCGTCGATGACTCTGGCGCCGCGATCCGCCAGTGCCTCTGCGCACTCGCGGACCACGTCCGGCCCCGATGTCGACATGTCGATCACGATCGCTCCCGGCCGCACGCCGTGGGCGACGCCATCGGCACCCAGAAGGACTTCGCGGACGACGTCGGGATGGGTGAGCATACAGATGACCACATCGCTGGCCGCGGCGACCTCTCGAGGGCTGGCTGCTGCGCGGGCACCGGCGTCGCGCAGATCCGCGACCGCCGTCGGCGCCACGTCGTAGACGGTCAGCTCGTACCCGGCGGCGAGGATCTGCCCTGCCATCGGCCGACCCATCGTGCCCAAGCCGATGAAGCCGATCCGTCGCACGTCCTCGACCCGCGTACCCTGGGCATCCGGTTGCGTTGCCGTCGATTCCTCCGGAACTGTCATGTCTTCCGCTCCTTCCATCGTTCCCGCTCCGTCTCGTCACGCCGCAGCCCCACGTGATCACGAACAGCAGGTCTTCGCGCGCCGTCACGGCCATGCAGAGATGGCGTCGCAGGAAGTACATCACCAGGCATGATCAGCGAGCTCACGCGTCAGAGGTGAGAGCGCCAGTGGACGGACTTCTCCCTGCTGAGCTCGTGCAGGAACTCGACGCCGTAGCCGTGGCCGAGGCCGCTGGCGTTGAACGGCTCCGAGGTCGCGCCGGGCGCCTTGCCGCGGTTGGTGTTGATCTTGATCATGCCGGCTCTCAATCGCTCCAGCGCCAGCATCGCGCGTGGCGCCGACTCGGTGCAGACCATGGCCGACAGGCCGAACCGGGAGTCGTTGGCTCGCTCGATGGCCTCGTCGAAGTCCGCCACCCGCACGACGGGCGCCACCGGTCCGAACGTCTCGTCGGTCATGACCGGAAGGTCTGTGTCCGCGTTGGTGATTACCGTGGGCGGGAAGAAGAACCCCGGGCCGTCCACCGGCTCGCCGCCGCAGTGCACCGTCGCGCCTGCCGAGCGGGCGGTCGCTACGTGCTCGGTGACCCGTGCCCGCTGGGTCTGGTCGATCAGCGGCCCCATGTCGGTGCCCTCGTCGGCGCCCGGACCGAGCCGCATGGCTCTCGACGCGGCGGTGAGTTCCTCGACGAACGGCTCGAACACGCGTCCGGTGACGAAGAATCGCTCCGGTGAGGTGCAGATCTGCCCGGACGCGGTGTACTTGGCGACCTTCGCCAACGCGACGGCCTGTGCAAGGTCGACGGTGTCGTCGACGATGAAGGCGTCCTTGCCACCCAACTCCACGACGGCCTTACGCAGGTCCCGGCCGCAGACCTCGGCGATGTGACGTCCCGTTCGCTCGCTGCCGACGAATACGACGACGTCGACCTGCGCATGCGAGATCAGGTGGTCACCCGCCGACGGCCCGTCGCCCAGTAGGACATTGCATGTGCCCGGCGGCAGGTGCCCGAAGGCACGCTCAACCAGCTCTCTGGTGGCCAGCGGCGTCTTCTCCGACGGTTTGATCACGACGGCGTTGCCGACAGCGAGGTTCGGCGCCAGGTTCTCCACCCCGACAGCCACGGGGAAATTCCATGGCACGATGCACGCCGCGACGCCGCGTGGCTGCCGATACTGGAAGTTCAACTCGCCGGTTCCACCTTGCTGGGCGCCGCTGCGCGCGTGGACCGCGAGCTCGGCGTACGACGCAGTCACCCCGGCGGCGGCGTCGACCTCGGCGAGAGCCTCGCGCAGCGGCTTGCCGTTCTCCTCGACAAGCAGCCGGGCGAACCGGTCGCGTTCGGCCCGCAGCGCGCCGGCGGCTTGCAGGAGGGCGGCGCGGCGCTGGGGCGGTGTCAGCGCGGCCCACGCCGGCGCGGCATCACGCGCGGCGGCGACCGCTTGATCGACATCCTCCGCGGTTCCGCGCGGGATCTCTTCGATGATGCGCCCGGTGGCCGGATCGAGCACCTCGATCCCGTCCCCGCCGGCCGACGGGACGGCCTTGCCACCGATCCAGTGAGTCAGCACGGCTACCTCCGTAACCTTGAGTTACTTGACCGACCCGGCGGTCAGCCCGGCCACGATCTGCTTCTGCGCCAGCAGGCCCAGCACGACCACCGGCAACATCGCGATCACCGCCGCCGCCGTCAGCGGACCCCACAGCGTCTGCTCGACGGAGATGAAGTTGTACATCGCGACCGTCACGGGCCGGACGTTCTGGCCCCCCAGCGCCAGCGCGAACAGGAACTCGTTCCATGCGGTGATGAAGACGAAGATGGTGGTCGCCGCGAGCCCGCCACGAAGCTGGGGCAGAACGATCCGCCAGAACGCCTGCAACCGGGTGGCCCGGTCGATCCGGGCTGCCTCTTCCAGCTCTGCTGGAAGGTCCTCGCAGTAGGAGACCATGAGCCAGATCGCGAGCGGCAGTGTGAAGCTCAGGTACACCAGCGTCAGCCCGAGGTGCGTGTCGGTGAGATTGAGCCAGCGCAGGATCACGAAATGCGGTAGCACCAGCCCGATCCGCGGAATCAGGTATGTGAAGAGGGTGTAGACGCCGAGGACGTTGCGCCAGCGCAGGCGCAGCCGGGCGAACGCGTAAGCGAGCGGCAATCCCACCAGCATGGCCAACAGCGTCGTCGAGCCCGCGATCACCACGCTCGTCCAGAGGTCACCGACCAGGGAGCGGCGGCCGGCGGTCACCTGCTCGTAGTTCGCCGACGTCGGTTCGAAGATCAGGGACGGCGGGTAGGTGAACACGTCCTTCGGCAGCTTCACCGACGTGACCAACGTCCACACGATGGGAAACACCCAGACCGTGAGGAAAAGCACCACCGCGATGACGGTGACGATCCAGACTCCACGCTGTACCTTCACGCCGCCGCCCTCCGCATCTTGAGGAATACGAGTGTGACGGCCAGCGTGATGACCAGCATCGCCACCGCCAGCGCCGAGCCGTAGCCGAGCGAGAGCTGCTGGAATGAGACCCGGAAGATGTAGATGTCGACCAGTTCGGTGGCGGTTCCGGGACCGCCACCCGTCGCGGCGTACACGGCGTCGAACGCGGACAGCGCCACCACCGTCCGGAAGATGACCACGACCACGATCGCCGGGCGTAGCAGTGGCACGACGATGGTCCAGAATCGCTGCCAGGCGTTGGCGCCGTCGACCTCGGCGGCCTCCAGGATCTCCCGCGGGACCGTGGCCAGGCTGGCGGAGAAGATCAGGTAGGCGAAGGGCGTCCACTGCCAGGTATGCATGACGACGACCGAGCCCAGCGCCAGCGATGGATCGCCCAGCCAGTTCCGCGAGCCGAGTCCGAGCACGGTGCTCAAGTAGTTGACGATGCCGAAGTCCGGTGTGAGCATTAGGCTCCGCCAGATCAGGCCTACGACGACGGGCGCCAGCAGGATGGGGAGCAGCGCCGCCATCCGCACCAGCGCGCGTCCCCGTGACATGCGCTCCACCAGGACGGCCAGACCGATGCCGATGCTCACCTGGAGGATGACCGTCGAGGCGGTGAACACGGCGGACAAGCGCAGGCTGTCCCAGAAACGCTCGTCGCTCGCCAGGCGGACGTAGTTGTCGAAGCCGATGAACCCGTTACCGGCGGGAGCGGTCAGGTCGTAGCGGAACAGGCTCGTCCCGACCAAGTAGAGCAGCGGCAACGTCGTCGTCAACGCCAGTACGACGATGCCAGGAACGACCATGAGCGCGGCGAACGGACGTTCCCGGTCGAACGTGGCTGACAGCCGCGCCCGCAGCCGGCGCCCCGGGTCGCCGGTGGAGGCATGCTGGTCAGGTCCCACGGTGACGTTGCGCAACTGCGTCTCCGGACGGGTCACGATTCGAGAATCCGCTCGATTTGGTTGTTCGCCTGCTCCATTGCCTGCTCCGGCGTGACCTGGCCGGTCAGCGCCTCCTGGATGAGGACCGCCAGTTCGTCGCCGATGGCGGGCCATTCGGGGACGCGCGGCCGCCAGTCGAGGTCGGTGTCCTCTTGCAGCGACGTGAGTGCGGCATCGATGAATCCCTCCCCGGCATCGACGGCCTCCCGGTGCTCGTCCTCGTCCCAGATCGACTCCCGGTTTACGCCCGAGCGTTTCGTCTCTCCGGCGAACGCGTACGACGTGCGCACCTGGGTCTCCCGCGACGTCGCCCACTGGATGAACAGCCAGGTGGCGCGCTTGTCGTCGTCGGAGACCGCGGCGTTGATCGGGAAGCTCCAGTTCCAGATCGACGTGACGCGCCTGCCGTCGGGACCCGCCGGCCATCGGGCGAATCCGAGCGAGTCGGCGACGACGGACGTCTCCTCGTCCTGCAAGACGGCCGCGCTGGAGTGGGCGTCGATGTATGAGCCGAGGGTGCCGATCGCGAACGCGTCGGCGATGTCCGGCCAATTCCAGTTGACGACACCGTCTGGTGCCAGATCGTTGAGCAAGGACACGTAGTACTCCAGCGCCGCAACCCCGGCATCGCTGTTCACGGTCGGGTTGCCGCCGTCGTCGAACCACTCACCGCCGAAGGCGCGGAACAGCGACGGATAGATGTACATGTTCTGGCCGGCGCCGGGGAACCCGCGCAACGCGGCGCCCCATAGCCTGTCGTCGGGTACATGCATCGCCTCGGCGTTGCTGCGGAACTCGTCGAAGGTCTCGGCCGGTTTCAGGCCGTGCTCGTCGAAGAGATCGGTGCGGTAGACCTGCACGGTGACCTCCCCGTCGTACGGGATGCCATACGTCACCCCGTCGATCTGGGTGGCCTCCCGCCACATCTGGAAGATGTCCTCGTGGGCGAACCACTCCGGATTGGTGAGGTCCTGGTCGTCGAGGTAGGGCTCGAGCGCGTCCACCCACCCGTTCGCGACGTAGAGGGGGTAGTACATCGGATCCGCGGCGTGCGTGTGGTAATTGCCGGCACCGGTCGACAGGTCGCGGATGACCTCGGCCCGGATCTCTCCCGGGGGGATCTCCTCCGAGTTCACGCTGATGCCGGTGAGCTCCTCGAACTCCGGTATGAGCTCGAGAAGGTTGCCGAAGTACGTCGCCGGGATGACGGCGACGTTGATCGTCTGCCCCTCCGCGGCGCGCCAGTCGATGCCGGCCTGGTCGTATTCCTCGGTACCTTCGCGCGTCGATCCTTCGTCGTCGCCGCAGCCGGCCAGCACCGATCCGCCCGCCAACGCGGTGACACCGGTGGCCGCGGAACCTTGGAGGAAGGTACGTCGCGTCAAGCCTTGCCGTGCGAGATTGCCTGTCCCGTTTCTCATGGGAGGCTCCTCACCTTGGTGGTCAACTCTCGGTTTGTCTTCCGGGCACCTCACCGTCCGGCCGGTGGGTGCGGCGTGGATGCGTCCGCTCCGGCGGTGGCACCGTCGAATACGATCAGCTCGCTCACCGCCGGATCAAGCCGCGCCCACTGGCCGGTGCGAGGTCGTGCACTCGGCTCCCACTGCAGTCCGGCGACGATGGGGATGTCGGCGAAGACACAACCCTGGACGAACACGGGGTTGACGACGTCGAAGATCATCGCCTTCGGCGCCAGCCCGCGGGCCTTGAGATCGTGCAACGCCCAGCCGGCGGCCACGCCGCCTTTCGTGCGGGAGCAGACCAGAATCGCATCACGGAGCTCGTGCCCGTACAGCTCGTGGCCCTCCCGGGAGAACACGCCGTGCTCGCGGTCGAGGTCGTAACGTGGGCTGAATCCGTCGCTGGTGACCAGGAGCCGGCCTTCGACCGGCGTCCCGAAGCCAGGGGCGCCGCGGAAGACGGCCGCCGGGCGGCGGGCGAGCCGTTCACGCATCCGGAACCACCCCCGTCACGGCCGCCTCGATGCACTGCTCGGTCCGCCGCAGCCGCGGGTCGAGCCGGTAACCGCCGACGATATTGGCCGCCTTGGCGGAGTTGGTGACGAGCGTGCTCCAGGAGAACGCCTCCCGCAGCCGGTGCAGCCCCATCAGATACCAGCAGACTCCGGACAGGACGATCGCCCCTGCGCTCTCCAGCGCGTCCACGTACCCAAGGCGGACGGCGGCCTCGCGGTTCTGGAAGTTGGTGGTGATGATCAGGTCGGTGTGTTCGGCCACGCGGCGCCCGTCGAGCAACTCCGCGGCGCGCTGCAGCTCGAACAGGGACAGCTGTGGCGCGGTGAGGACGACGACGTCGGCCCGGTCACCACCGCGGTAGTTCGCCAGGTGCCGCTGTATGTCGGCTCCGGTGACGCGCAGCCGTTCGGTCGGCGTCGTGCCATCGAACGCGGCGTCGACGCTGGGCGCCTCGGGCGTGACAGACACCAGGTGGAACATGCCCATCGAGCCATAGCTTGCGAGGCTCGCGCCGAGGTGCTTGAGTTCATCCGCGCGTGCCTGGATCCGGGAGTCGAAGACCGGCACTCGTGCATAGCCGGCGTAGCGGGCGCCGACGATCGCTCCGAGCACACCCCAGTCCGTCACGTCCGGCATCGGTGCGTCGACGTCGACCAGCACCTGCCCGCGCCGGTTGCTCTCAAGATGGAAACCGTACGCAGGTGTGCGGCCGGTCAGGGCGGCTGCCACGGCGGCCGGGCCGCTTTCGAAATTGGAGTGGGCGCCGCACACCGAGTTCGCATAGATGACCGTGCCGGTGTCGCCCCAGGCGAGATGCTCTCCGGGCGACGGCTGATAGACGGTCTGGTAATTGATGCATGTGTCGGTGAGCATGGCGCCGAAGTCGCGTAGCAGGGCCAGCAGCGCCGATTCCTGCTCGACCAGCGTGTTCTCCTGGCGCATCGCCAGGGCATGGTCGAAGTCCACGCAACGGGCGTTCGTCGTCGTCGGCACACGCGCCCGCGCGCCGGAGCCGACCAGTCGTTCGAGGAACTCGAAACCGCTCGCTCCCATCACCTCCATGTCGCCCATCATGTGGACGCCCGTGATCGGCACCATCCGATCGGCTCCGAAGAACGTCCCCACGGCTACCTGAGATGTCATGGCCCACTTCAGCGCCTCGCCGTGCTCTCCGGCGAGCATGCCCCGTTCCTCATCGGTGAGATTCATCGGCCGGCCTCCGAACTGTCGGGCGGCGAGACGTCCGAGGGTGAACCAGGGGCGACATACCCGAGCTCCTTGGAGATGAAGGACGCCGCGCTGAGCAGCTCGGGCAGCGCTCCGTCCATGGCCGCGCGGTCGAATCGGCTGGCAGGGCCGGATACGTTCAACGCTGCCGTGACGGTTCCGCGGTGATCTCGGATCGGTGCCGCCACCGTGCTGATGCCGGGAATGGTCTCTTCGAATGCGACGGCATGGCCCGTCTCGCGCGTCTGTGCCACTAGCTCCATGACGCGCTCGCGGGTCAGCGGCGTCTTGCCGGTCAGCGGTACGAGCTCGGCTGCCTGAAGGATTCTGTCGATCTCGGCATCGTCCAAGAAGGCCAGCAAAACGCGGCCGGGAGCACCAGAGTAGAGGGGATAGAGCTGTCCGACTTCCGCCATCGAGCGCAGCTCCTGCCGGCTGGCGAGCTGCTCGATGTACATGCGCTCGTCGCCCACCCGGATGCTCAGCCCGACCGTCTCACCGCTGGTGTCTCGCAGCCGGTTCATGTACGGCAACGCTCGGGCCCGGACGTCGACACGGCACAGCGCCACCATGCCGAGGTGCAGCACTTGCGTCCCCAGCCGGTAGCGGAGTGTTACTGGATCCTGCTCGACCATGGCACAGCTTTCGAAGGTCTGCAGGAGCCGCTGCACGGTGCTCCGTGGCAGGCCGGTCCGTTCGGAGAGGTCGCGGGCGCCGAGGTCGCGTTCGTGATCGGCGAGCGCGAGGAGTACCTCTACGGCTTTGACGACTGATTCGTTCATCGTGTGTCCCATACAGTAGGACGCTGTCCCATAAACGTGTGCTCTCACCTTGACGCTGCGGGCGGTGCCTGTCAAGAGGTGGGCCGATCCGGTCTTGTGGCGCGCCGTGGACATACCGCTGGCAGGCCACGGTGTGAAATGTGAAAGGGAAGGTAGGTGGCCTGGGCAGAGAGGTGGCACCCGACTCGGCCAGGCAACATGTATATGGCACACTTCGCTCGTATGTCCGAACGTCCACCGGTGATCGTGGTCGCCGCCGCCATCGTCCGTGACGGGCGGCTACTGGCCGCGCGGCGCCGTCTGCCCATCCAGCTGCGTGGACGATGGGAACTGCCCGGCGGGAAGGTGGAGGGCGGTGAGTCCGAGCGGGATGCGCTACGCAGGGAGATCCGGGAGGAGCTGGCGGCGGACATCGACGTGCTGGAGCGCGTCGGCGGCGATGTGGACCTCGGGGAGTGGCGGGTGCTGCGCGCGTATCTGGCTCTGCTCCGGCCGGATTCCGCGGACCCGAAGGCCGGTGCGGATCATGACGCCGTCCGCTGGGTGACCGTGGACGATACCGCTCAGCTCGACTGGCTCGACGGCGACCGGCCGTTGCTCGCCCACGTGTGGACGCACGTGCACCCGCAGGACTAGCGCCGTGCGCTTGGCGCCGCGATCCCCGGTGCGCTAGGGGACGGGCTGGACCGTCGGCGGGAGATCGCGTCTGGTGTGCTCAAGCGCGTACTGGACGTGCTTGCGGAGCTGTTCACCGATGAACGCCGCGTGCTCGCGGACGACGTGTCGACGGCGCGGCCATGAGACCGGCATCGTCTCGATCGGCTCCCCGAAGACGAGGTCGATGTTGCCGCGCAGCCGGGGCAGACTGCTGGTGGACGCAGCGGACGTGCGCACGCCCAGCCCCACCACCGGGACGACGGGAGCACCGGTGACCAGGGCAAGGTAGGCGACCCCCGGCCGGACCACCGTGAAGTCTCCGACCCCGCGGGTGCCTTCCGGATAGATCGCCAGTACATCACCGCGGCTGAGCACCATGAGACAGTCCTTGACGGCACGCAGGTCGTAACACGAGCGGTCGATCGGGATCTGGCCGATCGCGCGGAGTCCCCACCCGAGCGGGCCCCGGAACATCTCTCGCTTGGTCAGCGCGTGCACCGGACGTCGGACGGCGCCGTAGAGCAGCGGTCCGTCCAGAATGCTCGTGTGGTTCGCGGCGAGGATGACCGGCCCGCGGCGGGGAACCATCTCATATCCGTGCAGGCGGACGCGCCACGCCGTGCGGACGACGGCCGATGCCACCGGCCGGAACAGGCGTGCCCCGCGGGCGCTCGGCCCGGGGACATCCCGCCAGAAACTCTGCTCCACCACGGTTAGTTATCTTGCCATGTGGCCCTGATCGGGACACTTGGCCAGACGGATGGCCGGACGCGAGTGAGCCCTTTACAGCCAGCCCAGATCCTGGAGCGCGCCGACCGAGAGTACCGCTCCGAGAATTCCCAGCAGCCACGCCATATCGGTGGTGTTCCGCGTGAACCAGCGCTCGATCCGCCGTAGCAGCCCTTCGATCTTGACATGCGCGAGCACCCGCACGATGGTCAACAGCAACGCGGGCAGCACCATGACGACGCAGTAGCCGGCCAGCACCACGCCGTTCAACGGCCAGCCCGGTCCTTCGGCCGTGACCAGGCCGATCGCACCCAGGTACGGCAGCATGGTGGCGACCTCGAGTACGCCCGCCGTCAGCGCCATGGCCACCAGCGGCCAGATCGACGAGCCTTTCCGGGGCCGGCCTTTCCGGGTCCGGGTGGCACCGGGCCGTGGACGCGATGCCGGCCCGCTCACGTGCGTCCCGCCGTGCGTCGCGTCATGCGTCCCGTCGTCTGGCGCGCCGCCTGTCCCGTCCCCTGTCCCGTCGTCCGGCGCGGTGTCCTCGTGGTCGTCGGCGACGCCCATCGCGCGCGACCGCCAGCGCGCCAGGCGGCCCGGCGTGGTCGCCTCCGCGTCGCCCGCACCGTCGGCGTGGGGACGCGACCGACGGCCCCGCCTGTTCTGGGCCACGATGAACACACAGCCGGCCAGCATCGCGACACCGACGACCAGCCGGAGCACGGTTTCTCCGTCGACGTCGAACGTGTCCTGAACACGCTCCAGCAGGACGTGCGCGCCGAGCGCGAGAGCCGTCCCGACCACGAAGTAGAAGACGGTGATGGTTCCGAGATAGACCAGTATCCGCGCGAGCCGGACCCGCCCCGGTGAGAGCAGCAGCCAGACCGGGACGACCAGTGTTCCTATGCTGGTCGAATCGATCAGCGCGAGCGCGAGCAACGCGAGGGCAAGTGTCCCCGCGGACGCGCCGGCCAGGTCGAAGGCGCTGTCCAACAGCAGGGTGTCACCGGGGTTCATGCGGTCAGTGTGTACGCGCGGGCGGTGCGCGCGCGTCCGCCGGATGAGTGATCTAGGCGCCTGGACACGCGGGTGTGTATACATCCTTCGATTGACGTGCCGGGGCCTTCGGTCTGCTGAGATGGCAGGGTGGAGGTCCATGATGCGGACGCGGCCACGCCCGCGCGTGACCCGGCGACGGCCCGGTCGGACCAGGAGCGCAAACGCGGCGTTCGCTGGGTCATCGACGCGATCGCGTACGGTCCGTCCGGTGCGACGAGTCCGCGTGGCGTCGCCGGTGGGATGACGGCGCTGGTCGGCTTCGGCGTGCTGCTCCTGTTGCTCGGCGTCACCGACCTGTGGCAGGTGCCGGACGCGCTCGGCATACCGGACGGACCGGAGTGGTGGCACGCGCTGACCTTCGCCGGGGTGACCGCGGCGGTGGCGATCGAACGTGCGCATCCGGCCGCGGCGCTCGTCGTGGGGTCGGTCGTGGCGGCGGCCGACATCGGCATCGGCGGCAGTCTGAGCGTGCTGATCATGCTGTGGGAGATTCTCTACAGCTACGGCATGAACGGTTCCGTGAAGGGCCGGCGGATCGTGACCACCGTCGTCGTCGTGATGGTCGGCGCCGGTGCCGTGGCCGGCACGGTAGCCGACGGGGACATCAGCGTCGGGGTACTCGTGGGGCTCCAGCTTGGCGCGGTGTTCGGAATGCCGTTGTGGTGGGCGTCGAACGTACGGCAGAAGAGTGAGCTGGCCGAGCTCGCCGCTCAGCGTGCCGATCTGGAGGCACGCCGGGCGGATCTGGAGGCGCAACGGGCGGCGGATATCGAGCGCATCGCGGAGCTCCGACGGAGCGAAGCGGTGCAGGCGGAGCGTGCCCGCATCGCCCGTGACCTGCACGACGCGATCGCGTCTCGGTTGTCGACCGTCGCGATCCACTCGGCCGGGGCGCTGGCGGCGCCGGGCCGGGACCAACAGCCGGTCCTGCAGACCGTGCGCGCGGAAGCGTTGGAAGCATTGCGAGAGATGCGCACGATGATCACGGTCTTGCGGTCGGGCCCGGAGGACGGAGCGGGAGACCACGCGTCGGGTGTCGCCCTGGAGACCGTGGCACCCGGTGGTGTGGAGCGCCTGAACGATCTGGTCGAAGCGAGCCGATGGATCGGCCTGCGCACACGTCTCGTACTCCCGCCGGACTGGGAGGAGACCAGGGTTTCCGCGCCGGTGGCGGTCGCTCAGGCTGCGTACCGGATCATCCAGGAGGCGCTCGCCAACGCGTCCAAGCATGCCCCGGGCGGCGAGGCGACGGTGCGGCTGCAGAACGATGACGACGAGCTGCTGATCGTCGTCGAGAACACCCTGCCCGAGGCGCCTGCGTCGCACGCCGACGACGATCCCGCACTCTCCGCGGGCGTCGGACTGGTGACGATGCGGGAGCGAGCGGAGTCGCTGGGTGGGCGATTCTCGGCCGGGCCGTGGCGGGGCGGCGGTATCGGTGATGCCGCCTACGCTGCTGAACGAGGAGCGGACCGTCCCGGTGGGGCTGCATCACAGGTTCCCGCGATGTGGCGGGTGGAGGCGGTGCTGCCGTTGTGTGGCGGCGGGGAGAGAACGGACGGGGCGACGTGACGGAGGACGGCGCAGGCGACGTGACCGGCGAGGGCGCAGGCTACGCGGCCGGCGAGGCGGCGCGATCGCCGATACGCGTGTTGCTGGTCGACGACCATGAGCCGATCCGAACCGCGTTGCGCTTCGTTCTTGACTCCGCCGACGACATCGAGGTTGTCGGGGAGGCGGCGGACGGTGGCGTGGCGGTGACGAACGCCCGTTCACTCCGGCCGGACGTGGTGTTGATGGACGTCCGGATGCCCGGCGTCGACGGGATCGAAGCCACTCGGGAGATCGTCCGTGACGGCCTCGCCGACGTGCTTGTGCTCACCACGTTCGACCTGGACGAATACGTCTTCGGGGCGCTGCGAGCCGGTGCGGCCGGGTTCCTGCTCAAAACCGCGGAACCGGTTGAGATCCTGGCGGCGGTCCGCCGGGTGGCCTCGGGCGACGGCGTGGTCGCGCCGGAGGTGACCCAGCGGGTGATCGCGCACTTCGCCTCGCCGGCGGCCGGGACCGCGACGGACGGGACCACAGGGGATGGGGCCATAGCGGACGGGAGTGTGCCGAACCGGGCTGCGGCGAGCGGGGCTGTGCCGAGTGGCGCTCTGCCGAAGGCTGCTGCGCAGCCGTCGGTCGCCGCACGGCTGGCCGACCTGACCGCCCGCGAGCGTGACGTGCTGGCCGCGATCGCCGCGGGCCTGTCCAACCAGGACATCGCCGCCACGCTGGTGATCTCCGAAGCCACCGCCAAGACACACGTATCGCGCATCCTCACCAAGCTGGGCTGCTCCAGCCGGGTCCAGGCAGCGATTCTCGCCCGCGAGGCCGGCATCGTCTGATGCCCACCGGCACCAGCGCGGATGCCGCCCTGTGGTCCCTGGACATGATGCGGCTCCTACTCCAGGAGTAGCGCCACGACAGGAGCGGGAACCGCCCAGGACGGGTGATCTATGTCCAGGATGTTCTTGGTCGCGACGATACCGCGTTCGTATCTGCCTTCAATGGTTCGAGCTTCGGAGCGCCACCCATCCGAGACCCATTTCGACTCGATCGGTACGGTCCATTGGAGCCGCTCGGAGACGGCACTGGCAGTGGGGCGAAGTCGACCTCTTTGCCAGACGTCGTGCGGGAGTACCCGACAGTATCTCCGGCGGTCCAGCGCCCTGGGCTCTTTGTTTCGATGACTCGCGCGAGTGAGACCGCAAGCGCCGATTCGGTGAGGCGCGTGAAGTCGGGAGCTGCGAGCCCGGGGCGGGTTGCGTGTCCCAGCCAGGCGAGCACGGGGTCGATGAGGTAGAACTTGGGCTGCGCGCCCGTGACTCTACGTCCCTGATCGTTGAGCTGGGGACACCACAGTCCTGCGTATGAGCGAACGATCTTGTTGAGGCGCGCTATGGCCTGGTCCCGGGTGTAGCCCATGCTCATCGCCAGGTCGCGCACGTTCAGAGGTGTAGTAGTGCGGGAATGTAACTCCGTCATCAACAGTGCTACGGAATCGGCTTGGGCAGATGGGTCGATATCGGCGGTCAACCACGAGGCGAGGTCACCGTAGAACGCCGGGGAGACCGCACCATCGCGGTGATGCTCGGCGACGGCCCTGGGGAAGCCGCCCGCTTCGAGGTATCGCTGCCAAGCCATGTCGAGGTCATCCAGGATTGGCTCCAGGGCGACCAGTACTTCTGCTGCATCGCTGGATTGCAGATGCTGAGGGCTTGTGGCGTCGACTGCATGGCTTCCCGTACCCGTCGCTTCGAGGAAGTCGCGAAAGGTCATAGGTAGCAAGGTTCGGAAGGGAGTGGTGTTGCTTTCTCCCGCGCGTCCCGCTCCCAGGTCACGTACGGCGTGCTCGGCACCGGCGGCAGAAGAGCCGGTAAATACCACAGTGTCGTCGCCAAAACGGTCGTTGTCGCGAAGGCTCTTGATCTCGGCCGTCCAGCCTTCGATCCCTGTGATCTCGTCGAATAACCAGACTCGCCTCGACGCTGCGATCGGTCGAGTGAGTTGCATTGCCAGCATGACGGCGCGGCGAAGGTCCCGAACGCGGAACGTGTCGGCTGGTATGTAGATGATTTGGCGTGGGTCGATATCGCCCCGCGCACATGGCGCTGCGGCAAGGTCCCTGAGAACGACAGACTTGCCCACACGACGGGGTCCACGGAGCACATAGAGGCTGTCGTCGAGCGGGCCGGTCGCTACATCGGCGAGAACATCAGAGCGGTATCCGAGGTCGTGTGTCGCCCGTCGCTGCAGCAGCCTATCGTCGGCAGTCCACGCCGTGGGATCGATACGTTCAACCGGTGAGCTCCACCACGGGTTCGCTTGCCGGAGAAAAGCTCTGAGGTCGTCGACTCGCATTATGGTCATCACACCACCATCGAGGGTTTTGGGGGGGGGGGCGGGGCGAACAACACCACGACGGTGAGGGGGTGGGGCGCCCACCG
>NZ_JAAGOA010000021.1:98795-132754 GCF_010550675.1 Phytoactinopolyspora halotolerans
TGGTGGGGTTTGGGCGCACCCCCCCCACAACCCCCCCTGTTTTGGGGGGTTCCCCCCCCCCAAAACCCCTGATCTTCGACGGTCCGGGGCACGTCGGGTGGCTACCCTGGCTTGGGTTGGATCTTGAGGGCCGCACGACGGAAGATGAAGACGAGTTTGGTGGCCTCTGGCGCCCCACACTCGTCTTCATCAGCCCGGCCGCGGCCGCCGCGGAAGCTGGAGTGTGGCCGCCGGTACGGGAAGAGCTTTAGAACCCGAAGCCGGTGGGGAAGGGATCGGCCGGGTCCAGCATGTACTGGCCGATCCCGGTCACCCACGCCCGCCCGGTAATGGTGGGCACGACGGCCGGACGTCCGGCGACCGTGGTCTCACTGACCAGCCGGCCGATGAACCGGGATCCGATGAACGACTCGTTCACGAAATCCCGATTCAGCGGCAGTTCGCCCCGCGCCCACAGTTCTGCCATCCGGGCCGATGTGCCGGTGCCGCACGGCGAGCGGTCGAACCACCCCGGGTGGATGGCCATCGCATGCCTCGAATGCTCCGCGGTCGACCCCGGAGCGATGAACTCGACGTGGTGGCAGTGGTCCACCCCGGCGATCTCCGGGTGGTGCGGCGGCGCCTGCTGGTTGAGCGCATCCATGATGGCCAGCCCAGCACGCAGGATGTCCTGCTGCCGCGACCGCTCGAACGGCAGTCCGACCTTTTCCAGCTCCACCATCGCGTAGAAGTTCCCGCCGAACGCCAGGCTGTACGGCACCGCCCCGAGCCCCGGCACGTCGACGGTTTCGTCCAGCCGCTCCGCGTAGGACGGCACGTTCTCGATGGTGACCGAGTCGGCGTGCCCGTCGCTGACGTCGACCCGGGCGACGACGAGCCCGGCCGGGGTATCCAGCCGGATAGTCGTCACCGGCTCGGTCACCTCCACCATGCCGGTCTCCACCAGCACGGTCGCCACGCCGATCGTCCCGTGCCCGCACATCGGCAGGCATCCGGACACCTCGATGTACACGACGCCCCAGTCCGCGTCCGGCCGGGTCGGCTGCTGCAGGATCGCCCCGCTCATGGCCGCGTGGCCGCGCGGTTCGTTCATCAGCAGTTGCCGGACGTGGTCGAGGTGCTCGATGAAGTGCAACCGCTTGTCGTTCATGGTGGCGCCGGGGATCTCGCCGACGCCGCCGGTGACGACGCGCGTCGGCATCCCCTCGGTGTGCGAGTCGACTGCGGTGTAGAGCCTGGACGAGCGCATGGTGCGGCCCCTACCGGCTGGCCAGGTACTCGATCGCCCGGGCCGCGTCGGCACGGACGCCGACCTCGTGCTCGCGGCTGAGCGGTCCGCGCGGCGGGCGGGTGGGGCCGCCGTAGCTGTGCCCGCCGATGTCGATCACCAGCTTGATCGCCTGGACGAACTCGGTGCGCGTGTCCCACCGGAAGACGGCCACCAGGTTGCGGTAGAGCTCCCGGGCGTCGGCGAACTTTCCGGCCATGACCAGATCGTAGATCTCGACGGACTCCCCCGGGAAGGCGTTCGGGAACCCGGCGAACCAACCCACCGCACCGTCGACGAGCGACTCGAACAGCACGTCGTCCGCCCCGGCGACGACGGCGATGTCGCAACGTTCCTGGATCTCCAGGACCCGCCGGACGTCGCAGGAGAACTCTTTGACCGCGACCACCTCCGGAATCTCGGCCAGCCGGGCCAGCGTCTCCGGGGACAGGTCGATCTTGGTGTCGATCGGGTTGTTGTAGGCCATGATCGGCAGCCCAACCTCGGCCACCCGGGCGTAGTGCTCGATCACCTCGTCGTCGTTGGCCCGGTACAGGGTCGGTGGCAGCAGCAGGATCGCGTCTGCTCCGTCTTCGCCTGCGTATTCCGCCCATCGCTGAGCCTGATGCCACCCGGGCGCGTGCACACCGGCGATGACGGAGGCGCGTCCGCCGACGGCCTGCACGGCGGTCTGGACGACCTTCCGTCGCTCGTCGTCGGTGAGCGACGAGTACTCGCCGAGGGAACCGTTCGGGCCGATGCCGTGGCAGCCGTTCTCGACCAGCCACGTACAGTGCGCGGCGAAGCGGTCGTAATCGACGGCCAGCCCGCTGCTCTCGCTGGAATCCTCCTTGAACGCGAGCGTGGTGGCGACGGTGACGCCGCGGGGGTCGTACGAGGTGGTAGTCACGGGAGTCCTTTCGCTTCGTGATCAATCTGTGTGAGGCGATCGTCGGTGGAGTTACTGATCGTCGGTGGCGAGCTCGCCCAGCCGCAACGGGAAGGCGATCGGCCGGCGGTCGAATCGCGCATCGTCCCGCAGCCGGCCGTGCGGACCTGCGTCGGCCAGCAGCTTCTCGACGGTCCGCCCGCAGATCCGGCCCTGGCAGATGCCGAGGCCAGCGCGGGTGGAGAGTTTCAGCGAGCGCAGGCTCGACGACTCGGTGGCGGCCGCTGCGGCGCGCAGGGCGCCGCAGTTCACCTCCTCGCAGCGGCAGACCACGGTGTCGTCCGTGAGCCACCCGGTCCAGCCGGGTCGTACGCTGTGCGCGGCGTGCATGCGCTGTGCGAACTCCTGGTAGATGGAACGAGCCCGCAGTGGTCGGCGCAACACGTCGTCGGTCGCGGAGCCGCCTGCGGCGCAATGACCGGCGATCGTCCCCTCGGCCAGCGCCAGCTCGACACCGCCGATGCCGGTGATCTCACCGGCTGCGTAGACGTCCCGCACGCTGGTGCGCTGGTCCGCATCCACGGCGACGAACCCGGCGTCGTCCAGCTCGCATCCGGCTGCGAGGGCAAGCTCGAGGCGAGGCGTGAACGCGTGGCTGACGCAGACGGCGTCGGCGGCGACGCGCCGCTCGGTTCCGCGGACCGGTCGCCACTGCTCATCCACCGACGCGATGGTCACCGCCGTGACCCTGTCGGTTCCGTGTGCACGGACCACGGCTGTGCCGGTGCGGTACGGGATCCGGTGCCGCACCTGCCGCACGACATACCCGGCCAGCTCGACCCCTTTCTTTCCAGCTCTGGCCAGCAGCCACGGCCGTGGCAGCCAGCCGGACGCCAGGGTGCGCGACCGGGACGCCTCGTACACGCCGACCACCGCCGACCCGGTCTGAACCAGAGACGCGGCGACCGGCAGCAGGAACGGTCCGGCACCGGCGACCACGACCCGTTCGCCGACGGCCACCCGCTCGCCCTTGGCCAGCGCCTGGGCGGCACCCGCGGTGAAGACCCCGGGCAGCTCCCAGCCCGGAAACGGCAGGGTCCGGTCATGCGCGCCGGTCGCGACGACGATCGCATCCGGCTTCAGCGTCAGCCGTTCTCGTGCGGCGCCGTCGGCCGGCCCGACCAAGATGTGCACCGTGGTTCGTCGTAGCTCGCCCTCACTAGCCTGCTGAGCGGGAGGGGCTTCTTTCCGCCGTGCCGCGTCGGTTTCCTCGATCGCCCACACCTGGGCGCTGCGCAGGACCCTGCAATGGTCGTCGCGGTCGAGCGCACGGCGGAGTTCGGTGAACGCTGCCCAGCCATGGTGAAGAACGCGTTCCCGCTCGGACGAGCGATTATCCGGCAGGTGCCGCCAGTACTGGCCGCCGACATCGTCGGCTGCGTCGAGCAGCGTGACCAGCGCTCCCTGGGTGCGCGCCGCACGTGCCGCCGCGAGCCCGGCTGGTCCGGCGCCGATGACGAGCACGTCAGCCATCGCCACCACCTCCGTCGGCGGAAAGCCGGGATGTCGGATCGGCCGGGTGCGCGGGTAGTGCATCGTGTTGGGTGTCGACGACATCGCCGTCGGCGGCCCGTCGCTGGCAGGCGCGGACATCACGTTGACCGTTCACCGTCACGACGCAGTCGAAGCAGACACCGATGCCGCAGAAGACGCCACGTGGCGCGTTCTTCTGGGACGTGCGCCGCCAGGACAGTTCGCCGGAGGTCAGCAGGATGCCGGCGATCGTCTGCCCGGCTCGTCCGGTTCGGGACACGCCGTCGACGGTGACGTGGACCGCGCTCGACGGATCCGGCCGAATCGGGTCATCGGCGGGTGGCACGGAACGTGGTGGCATGGCTAAGCCACCTCCTCGAGATGGGGTGCCAGGCTCGGACGGGCGGCGGAGAACGGTGCGGGATCGATCTGCGGCTCGTGTCCGAGCATGAGATCGCGCAGGAGCTCCCCGGTCGCCACCGAGAGACCGATGCCGGCGCCCTCGTGACCCGTGGCGTGCCACAGTCCGCGCAGCCGATGGTCGGGGCCGATCACCGGCACGTGATCCGGGACGAACGGACGGAATCCACCGTAGCTGCGCATCACGGGTATGTCGGCCAGAAACGGGAAGAGTGCGGTGGCCTTCGCCGCGATCTCGCGGAGCGCCGCCACCCGCAGCCGGGAGTCGAACCCGACGTGCTCGCGGGACGAGCCGATGAGCACCGTGCCGGCCGCCGTGCTCTCCACCACGGTGGAGGTCTGCAGTGCGGCGTCGTCGGAGCCGACCGCGCCGACGTAGTCGCCGTCGTAGACCTTGTGGAAGATCCGGTGTGGCATCCGGCTCGTCACCAGGACCATGCCTCGGCGCGGCCGGACCGGCAGGGGCGCGTCGAGCCTGGCGGTCACCTCGCCGGACCACGGCCCGGCGGCGACCACGACTGCGTCGGCGCGCAGCTCACCCGCGGTGGTGACGATCCCGGTCAGGCGCCCTCCATCGGACCGGATGCCGCCGGTGGCTTCGGCGCCTTCGATGACCTTGACCCCTGCCGCGCGGGCCGAAGCCAGCAGTGCCTCGGTGGCAGCGGCCGGCTGGACCTGGGCGTCCTCGGGATAGTGAACGGCGGCGGTGGCCTTGCGGGTCAGGTCCGGTTCCAGCCGCAGCGCTTCGTCGAGCTCGACGGGGCGGGCGTCGACGCCGACCTCGTTCTGCTTCGCGGCGAACTCGAGCAGCGGCTCGGCCCCGGCGTCGGTGGTGGCGACGACGACGCCGCCCTTCCGGTCGAACTCGATGGACGGGAAGGTCGGGCCAAGCTCCACGGCCAGCTCCCGGGCGATCATCGGCCACAACCGCGACGAGTACCGCGCCAACACCAGCTCCGGCCCCGGTTCTTTGTCCGAGACGAGGACGTTGCCTTCACCCGACGACGATGTGCCGGAGGCGGCGGCGTTGCGCTCGACGACCGTCACGCCGACACCGGCCCGGGCGAGGCTGCGTGCGACGGCCGCCCCGACGATGCCGGCTCCGATGACGATGACGTCCATGGCTAGCGCCTCCGGTTTCCGACGGCCGCAAGCGCGACGGCGGCGAGGATGATGACGCCGGTCACGAGATCCTTCAGCTGCGGATTCACACTCATGATGTCGAATCCGTTGCCGATCAGCGCGATCAGGTACACACCAGAGATGGACCGCCAGACCGCGCCGACGCCTCCGTAGATACTTGTCCCACCGAGAATGATCGCGGCGATCGCCTCCAGCTCCATGCCCAGCCCGGCCTGTGGCTGCCCTGATGAGATCCGGGACACGGCGATGGCCGCCGCCAGCCCCGCCGCGAGACCGCTGAGCATGAAGACGCAGATGCGGACCTTGGCGACTCTGATGCCGGAGAGCTCCGCGGCGTCCGCGTTGCCGCCGACGGCGAAGACGTGCCGGCCGAACAGCGTCCGCTGCAGCGTAAACCACAGCACAGCGACGAACGTGGCCAGCACGATGACGGCGATGAAGACACCACCGACGCGCAGCCGTCCCAGGTCGGTGAATCCGTCGACCGTGACGGTGATCAGCGAGCCACCGGTGACCATGACCGCGATGGCGCTGAAGACCAGACTTGTGGCCAAGGTGGCGAGGAAGGAGTGGACTCTCAGGGTGGTCACCGCGACACCGTTGACCAGGCCGAGCGCGACGCAGATGACGGGTGCGGCCAGCAACCCGAGCCACGGATTGCCGGTGCCGTCCGCGATGGCTGCGGCGGAGACGCTGCCGACGGCGAACATCGCCCCAGTGGAGAGGTCGAAGTTGCCGGAGACGATGACGAACGTCCCGGCTGCCGCGATCATCGCGAGCGGCACATTCTGGTTCGCGATGTTCATCAGGTTTGCGAAGGTGAAGAACGACGGTGACGCCATCGCCAGCACGACGAGCAGGATCACCAGCAGGATCAGAACCGCATAGTCGCGGACGAAGAAGAGCGCACGAGTGGCGGCCGGTGTGGTGTGGGCCGGCATGGCATCCGCGCTCGCCAGGTCAGTCGTCATGCCGGCTGCTCCTTCAGTGTCGTGTCGGCGACCGAGAAGAGCTGAAACAGCACCTCATCGGCCGGTGTACTGGACGGGTCGACCTCGCCCCGCGTCCGCCCGTCGATGACCAGGTAGGCGCGGTGGCTGAGGTTGAGTACCTCTTCGTGCTCGCTCGAGATCAACAGCACGGCTACGCCGCGCCGAGCCAGAGCGGTGATCGCCTCATAGATGGTGAACTTGGCGCCGATATCGACGCCGCGGGTGGGCTCGTCCAGGATCACCAACCGTGGTTGTCCGATGAGCCATTTGGACAGCAGAGCCTTCTGCTGGTTACCGCCGGAGAACCCAGCGACCGGCAGGTCGATCGCGGGCGGGCGCATCTGCAGCGACTGGACCATATCCGTGACGGCGTGCCGCTCGTCTCGGGTGGCGATGATGCCGTGTCGGCTGAACCGATCGAGGAAGGCGAGCGACACGTTCTCCTTGACCGATCGATCCAGGACGAGACCCTGGTGATGGCGGTCCTCCGGCACGAAGACCATCCCGCGGGAGATCGCGTCGCGTGGCCGCTTCCCGGTGATCCGCTCGCCGTCGAAACAGACGTCGCCACCGGTGACACGGTCCGCGCCGAAGATCGCGCGGGCGATCTCGGTGCGCCCGCTGCCGACCAAGCCGAGTAGCCCGACGATCTCGCCGGGACGCACGGCCAGCGACGCCCCGCGCGCACCGCGCTCGCTCGCGAGGTCGCTCACCTGCAGGATCGGCGCCACCTCAGCACTCACCGTTGCAGGACGCGGTGGGAACGTCGCGTCCAGCCGGCGGCCGAGCATGCCTTCCACGACGCTCCGTTTTGTCTCCTGCATCGCCGGTGCAGAGCGGACGAGGCGGCCGTCGCGCATGATCGATATGGTGTCGCTCACCTCGAAGACCGCATCGAGGAAATGCGAGACGTACACGATGGTGCGGTCCTGGGCTTTCAGGTGCTGGATGAGGCGGTGCAGCCGTTGCGTCTCGTGCGTGGTCAGCGACGAGGTCGGCTCGTCCATCACGATCACGCGGGCGTCGCGGGCGAGCGAGCGCATGATCTCGACCTTCTGCTGGTCGGCAAGGCGTAACTCACGCACACGGGCCCGCGGCGGCAGGCCGAAGCCGACCTCGTCTTCCAGACGAGCGAATCGTGCCGCGAGCGTGCCGCGGAGTATCCCGAGCCGATGTTCCTCCACGCCCAGAAAGACGTTCTCCGCGACCGTCAGCTCGGGGACGAGCGACAGTTCCTGGGCGATCATGGCTACGCCGGCCTGCTGAGCGCGCAGCGGATCCCACCGCTGAACCTCCCGACCGCCGACCAGAAGCCGGCCGGAGTCCGCAGAGTACAGTCCGGCTACGACCTTTCCGAGGGTGGACTTGCCTGCACCGTTCTCGCCGACGAACGCGTGAACCTCGCCGGGCGCGAGGGAGACGCTGACGTCGTCCAGCGCCTGCGTCCCGCCGAATCGCTTGCTCACGCCGCGGACTTCGACGAGTGGCGCGCCGCCCTCCACGGATCCGCTGCCGTGGACGGTGCCCATACCGGTCCCCCGCACTAGCCGTTCCACTCGCCGCCGAAGTCGGGAGCCTCGTCGAGAGTCTCCTTGGTGGCGTACGGCTCGACGTCGCCGACGGCGTCGGCGTCCACCCAGGACTCGACGTCCTCGCCGGTGAGGGCGTTGTGCAGCTGCTCGAAGGCGGCCTTGCCCATGCTGACCGGGAAGTTGATGTAGTCGGCCTTCCAGGTGCCCTCCCGGACCGCGGTGACCGCGTCCTTGGTGCCACCGCCGCCGGTGAGGTAAATGCTCGACGGCTCGATCCCGGCGTTCTGCAGGGCAACCTGCGCGCCCGAGGTCTGCTGGTCGGCGTTGGAGAGGATGGCGTCGATGTCGCGGTTGGCCTGGAGTACGTTGGTGATCGCCGTGAGCGACTGGTCGCGGTCGTAGTTGCCCTCGACCGTGGCGACGATTTCGACGTTGTCGTGCTGCTCCAGCACGCCCTGGTAAGCATCGCGACGAGCGACGTCCAGTGGCGCGTTCAGCTGCCCGACGAGCAGTACTGCTTTGCACGGGTCTTTGTCCGCGCAGTACTCGGCGACGCCTTCGGCCTGCTTGGCGGCGGCTTCGGACGGCGGGACGGCGACGGTCGAGACGACGCCCTCCACCTGTGGCTCCATCTCCTCGATATCCGGGCCGATCGGGTTCAGCACGGTGACGACTGGGATCTCCTGAGCCAACGGGAACGCCGCGGCCAAGCCGGGTCCGTCATTGGGAACGACGATCACGCCGTCGTAGTCGCCGGAGGTGGTGGTGTTCTGCAACTGCGACAGTTGCGTGTTGGCGTCGAACTGGCCGTCGAGCAGCTGCAGGTCGACGTCGGCGCCCGTCTCCGCTACGGCTTCCTCGACACCCTGGTAGACGGCCTGGTTGTAACCGTTCTGGCTGGAGGCGGCGAGAACGGCGACGCGATAACCTCCATCGCTGTCGGAACCGCCTCCCGCCTCGGAGCAACTCGTCAGGGCGACCGCACTGATAGCGACGACGGCACTGGTGCGGATAGCGAGGACTCGCCGGTTCATTCTGACCTCCGCGATGAGTGAGGACGATCACATGATGATGAGAGAGTAATATGTCACATGTCAAATGTCTCTAGGAATGCTGCAACGTGTCCGGGTGCCGACAGAAGCTCGACGTCGCGCTGGCTTTGTAAGGTGTGACATATTACATATGCCCAAGGTGTGTGACAACGCTATGGACGAAAGGACGGGCAGGGGAGATGGCGCATGATGCCAGGATCGCCGTCGACGTCGGCGGAACCTTTACCGACGTGGTCAAGCTCATCCCCTCGACAGGAGAGATCCGGTTCGAGAAGGTGACCACCACGCCGGACGCTCCCACGCGAGGCGTGCTCGACGCGTTCGGCAGGGCCCAGGCGGATCCGGCCGACGTGGCGATGTTCAATCACGGCACGACGCTCGGACTGAACGCGCTGCTCACCAGGACCGGCGCTCGTACCGCTGTCGTCGCCACCGCCGGGTTCCGGGACGTCTATCTGCTTGGCCGGACGGACCGCCGGACCAATTACGACATCACCTATAGCAAGCCGCCGGGCCTGCTCCAACGGAAGGACACGTTCGAGGTGCGCGAGCGGTGTTGCTTCGACGGGAGCGTCGCGGTTCCGTTCGACGACGACGACGCACGCCGTGTCGCCCAGGTGATCGCCGAGCGTGGCTACCAAGCGGTCGCGGTGGCGTTCCTGCATTCCTACGCCAACCCGGAACACGAAATGCTCATGGGCCGCGTGTTGGCGGAGCTCGCGCCGGACGTCGAGGTCACCCTGTCGCATCAGCTCTCCCGCGAGTACCGGGAGTACGAGCGGACCAGCACGGCAGTGCTCGACGCCTACATCAAACCGACCGTCCGCGGTTACCTCACCGAGCTGGAGAACCGCCTCGACGATGACCGGTTCGGCGGCCGGTTTCTGATGTCCCGCTCCGGCGGTGGTGCGATGACCGCCGAGTCCGCGCGAGAGCAGCCGGTGAACCTCATCCTCTCCGGTCCGGCCGGCGGTGTGATCGGTGCGGCCGCGCTCTCCCGGCTGCTGAACGTCCCCAACCTGATCACCATCGACATGGGCGGGACGAGCCTGGACGCATCGCTGGTGATCGACGGCGAACCAGTGATGTACCAGGGCACCGAGTTCGAAGGGTTGCCGATCAACACGCCGTCGCTGTACATCCACACCATCGGGGCCGGTGGAGGGTCTATCGCGTGGCTGGACGAGGCTGGTGCGCTGCAAGTAGGACCGCAGAGCGCCGGTGCCGTCCCCGGACCGGCCGCGTACGGCCGAGGCGGCGAGCAGCCGACGTTCACCGACGCGGCGGCGGTTCTCGGCTATCTCGGTGCCGACACGCCGCTCGGCGGGGACCTCACCTTGGACCTGCAGCGCGCCGGCGCCGCGCTGTCCGGCGTCGCCGATCGGCTCGGACTGACCACCACCGAGCTCGCCCGCGGTGTGGTCCGGATCTCCACCACGAAGATCACCGGTGCCGTGCGGGCGATCACCGTCGAACTGGGCCGTGACCCAAAGGATTTCGCACTGCTGACGTTCGGCGGCGGTGGTGGCCTGGTCGCACTCGACGTCGCCCGCGAGCTGGGCATCCCCACGGTCATCGTCCCTCCCGGGCAGGGCGCGTTCTCCGCGCTCGGCATGCTCATGGCCGACGTCCAACACGACGTCTCCCGTACCTCGGTGGTGCCGCTGGCTGGCGTCGGCGCGCCGTTCTTCGCCACCTCGTTCGCCGAGATGGAGGCGGAGGCGCACGAGTTGCTGGGCGACGACGGATTCCCGCCCGAGCGGCGACAGATGCATCGGAGCGTCGACGCCCGCTATCAGGGCCAGGAGCACGCGGTCACGGTGCCGTTCCCGGTCGACGCGACCGACCCGGCGGCCGCGATCGAGAAGGAATTCGCCGTCCTGCACGAGCGGCTGTACGGGCACACGATGGGAGATCCCGTCGAGCTCACCACGCTGCGACTGCGTGCCGTCGGCGCCGTCGACAAACCGGAGCTGCCCCGGTACCGGCCGCGCGACTCCGGCGCGCCCGAGCCGAGAGGTGAGCGTACGGTGCACACGTCCGGCGACCGGCCAACGACGTACCAGCTGTACGTGCGTGAGGATCTGACCAGCGGGGACACGGTCGATGGGCCGGCCATCATCGCCGAACACACGGCGACCACGGTGATCCATGCGGCCGATCGCCTGCGGGTCGGCGAGTTCGGAGAACTGGTGATCTCGGTCGGCGGCGCGCGATCGGACAGGCACCCGCGAGACGACGAGGAGAACCGATGAGCGACGCGATCACCACCGAAGTCATCCGGCACGCGCTGCTCGCGGGCGCGGAGGAGATGGCCCGTAATCTGTGCCGGACCGCGTACAACACGGTCGTCTACGAGATTCACGACTACGGGATCGGGCTGCACGACGCGGACGGTGACGTCGTCGCGGACGCGCCGGGCATCGCGGTCTTCACCCGCGCCAACGACCACGGCGTGAAGAAGTCGATCGAGTTCCTCGGCCGGGAGCGGATGCGCCCCGGCGACGTGTACATCCTGAACTATCCGTACTGGGCATCGGCGCACACGCTCGACCCGCTCGTGTTTGCGCCGGTGCATCACGAGGGCGAGCTGATCGGATTCGCCTCCTGCCGCATCCACGTGCTCGACCTGAAGCAGAAGAACCCTGGGTACGTGCTCGACTCGACCGACATGTACTCCGAAGGGCTGGTCTTCCCGGTCACCCGCCTGTACCGGGAGGGGGTGCAGGACGACGACGTGTTCAACATCATCCGGTTCAACAGCCGGATGCCGGAGCGGACGATCGGCGACATCCAGGCACAGGTATCGGCCTGCGTCACCGGGGTCCGCCGCATGTCCGGCATCGCGGCCACGTACGGTGCCGGGAAACTGTCCAGCGCGATGGCGGCGATCAATGACCACGGAGAGCGGCTTGCCCGGCTGGCGCTGGCCAGGCTGCCCCGCGGGATGTGGAGCGCCGAGGACATCGTCGACAGTGACGGAGTCGACCTTGACCGGCCGATCCGGTTGCGTGCGACGGTGACCGTCACCGATGAGGAGATGGTGGTCGACTGGACCGGGAGCGAGACCGGGGTCCGGGGCCCGATCAACCTTCCGCTGGGCCAGACTCACGCGCTGTGCAGCCTGATCTTCAAGGCGATGACCACACCGGACACGCCGGTGGTGGCGGGCAATTTCCGACCATTGCGGGTGGTGACCGTGCCCGGGTCGGTCATGCACGCCGAGCCTCCGATGCCCACGTTCACGCTGTGGACTGGACTGCTGGCCGGTGAAGTCGTGCTCAAGGCGCTGGCGCAGGGGATGCCGGAGCTGGTCCCCGCCTGCTCCGGCGGGGACGTCTCGTCGATGATGGGGTTGGGCGTCAACCCGAGAACCGGCGACGCCTGGCTGGAGGCGACGAACGAGGCGGTCGGCTTCGGCGGGCATGCCGGCGGCGATGGGGAGGACGGCATCATGCATCTGTCCGAACCCGGCTGCCGGAACAACCCGGTGGAGGTGTTGGAGACGAAGTCCCCGATGGTCATCGAGTCCTATGGTTACGTACCGGACAGCGGCGGCGCCGGTCGGCACCGTGGTGGCGTAGGGGTGAGCCGCGTCTATCGGTTTACCTCCGAATCCACGGGCATATGCCTGGTGTACAAGACTCGGTCGGCGCCGTGGCCGATCGCGGGTGGTCGGCCGGGGGCGTCGGCGCGGATCGTGCTCAATCCCGGAACGGAGCGGGAGGTGGTGCAGGGCGGAAGTTACAACCATCTCGCCGCGGGAGATGTGCTGGCGAACATCACCGGTGGGGGAGGCGGGTACGGCGACCCGCTGGCCCGGGATCCGGAGCGGGTACTGGCCGACGTGGTCAACGGCTACGTGAGCGTCGAGGCCGCTGCCGCCGAGTACGGTGTGGTGATCGACGCTGGGAGCTGGACCGTCGACACCACCGCCACCACCGCCCTCCGCAACTCCCGCGATCATCGGCCAGTGAGCGCGCCATGACGGGGCCGAGAGTGGCGGATCGCCCCAGCGGCGATCTGGCCGTCGTCAACGCACTGGTCTTTGACGGCGTGTCGGACCGCCTGGAGGAGGCGGACGTCCGCATCGCGGATGGTGTCATCCGTGAGGTAGGGGCGTCCGGCGTGAGCAAGGCGGAACGCGTCGTCGACGCCCGCGGGCGCACGCTGATCCCCGGCATGATCGACGCGCACTTCCACGCGTACGCGTCCGCGATGGGTGGCCTGGAGCTGGAGACCCGGCCGCTCAGCTACGTCAGCCTGATGGCCTCAGCCCGGCTCGGTGGCGCGCTGAACCGTGGGTTCACGACCGTCCGGGATGTGGCCGGCGGCGACATCGGGCTGGCCCGTGCGATCGAGGAGGGACTGCTGGCCGCGCCGCGCTACCTCTACACCGGCCCGGCGTTGAGCCAGACCGGCGGCCACGGCGATCCGCGCTCGCCCGACGTGGACGTCTGCTTCGGCCACGGGCACATGAACGAGATCGTCGACGGCGTCGACGCGGTGCGCCGGGCCGTCCGCGAGCGGTTCCGGACCGGCGCCCATGCGATCAAGATCATGGCGTCGGGTGGCGTCATCTCGCTGACCGACCCGATCCGGGTGCCGCAGTTCTCCGCCGAGGAGGTCGCAGCCGCTGCCGACGAATCCACCCGGCGGGGCAGCTACGTGGCGGCGCACGCCTACTCGGCCGAGGCGATCGTGCACTCGGTGACCAACGGCGTGCGCTCGATCGAGCACGGCAACCTGCTCGACGCCGACGCCGCCCGGCTGATGGCCGAGCATTCCGCCTTCTTGGTGCCGACCCTGGCGACCTACGACGCGATGAACCGGCGCGGCGACGACGTGAACCTGCATCCGGTGTCCCGGGCGAAGAATGCCGAGGTGCTGACGGCCGGGCAGCGCGCCATCGAGATCGCGCGCGCAGCCGGGGTGCGGATCGGGTTCGGTACCGATCTGATGGGGCCGCTGGCCGATGAGCAGTTGCACGGCATCCGACTCCAGCTGGAGGTGGAGCCGGTACTCGACGTCCTGCGCTCGCTGACATCGGTCAACGCTGACCTGCTGAATCGAGATGACCTCGGCCGAATCGCGGAAGGCTGCGCCGGGGACCTGGTCCTGTTGGACGGCGACCCGACCGCGGACCCTGCCGTGCTCTGGGACGAGACCCGGCCCCGCACCGTCATCCAAGCCGGATCCATCATCCCATGATCATGAACACTAACCCGTGTTATGTGAACGGCTAGTGTTCATGATCATGGGGGTCAGTTCTCGGTGCGGCCGGCCCACCAGCCGAGGATGTGGCCGATGTGCTGGTGCATCAGCGCCTCGGCGTCGTCGGCCCGGCCCTCGACGAGCAGATCCAGCAGGGCGTGGTGTTCTTGGGCGGAGTGTTTGAGCTCGACCGTGTTCTTCATGTCAGCCAGCCCCACGAGTCGAGTCTGGCGGCGCAGATCGGCGACGATGTCGACCAGCCGGCCGTTCCTGGTGAGCTCCATGAGCGCGAGGTGAAAGTCGGTGTCGGCGGCGAGGTACTCAGGGAAGTCCGCCGCGGCGGCCGCCGTCACGATCCGATCGGCCAGCTCCCGGTAGTGGTCGATCCGGTCGGCCGGGAAGCTGCGTGCGACGATGCCGATCGCCGGCACCTCCAGCCACCGGCGTACCTGTACCACCTGTCGCAGGTCATCCTCGCCGACGTGGGTCACCCGGAATCCCTTGTTCCGGACCGGCTCCACGAAACCGCGCTTCTCCAGATCGAGCATGGCCTCCCGGACGGGTGTCGCGGAGACCGCGAACTGTGCCGCGAGCGTCGGGACCGAGACTAGCGCCCCGGGCTCGAGCTCGCCGGAGACGATCGCGGCGGATAGGGCGCGCTCCACCTCCGCACGCAGGCTCGAGGCGTGCTTGATTCGTCGGATGGACGACGGTTGACTCACCGCACGCTCCTCGAGTCTCGACGGCCGGGACCTGAGAGTCTGCCCGGAGTATCCAGCGGCGCCGTCTTCACCGGATACCACAAGTAGTATATGCCATATTACTATGGCGCTTGGCCTGTATGGCGGAGTACCGTCAAAGATAAGCACGGCTCCCGTGAAGCGGTGAGGCTTATGCAGGCCTGGATCGTGTGGTTGATCATCGCAGGGGCGCTCGGCACCGCTGAGCTCTTGACCGCCACACTCGACCTCCTGCTGCTCGCCTGCGCTGCCCTGGTGGCGGCTGGAGTGGCTGCGGTGGGCCTGGGACTCGGCTTCCAGCTGCTCGCCTTCGCCGCCGCTGCCACGGTGATGCTCGCGGTCGTGCGCCCGATTGCGCGCCGGCACCTCACCAGCGCGCCGGTCGTACAGTCCGGCACCGCCGCGCTCGTCGGCCGCGAGGCCGAAGTGCTGGTCGAGGTGAGCAAGAACTCGGGGCTGGTCCGGATCGGCGGCGAGGAATGGACGGCACGCGCCTACGACCCGCACCGCACCATTCCCGTGGGAGCCACCGTGGATGTGTTCGCCATCGAGGGCGCGACCGCGCTCGTCCATCCCCAGGAGGACCCATGGCCGAGTTGATCGTCGGTCTTGTCGTTGCGCTGCTCGCCGTGGTGCTGGTGGTACGGACGGTTCGTATCGTCCCGCAGGCCAGGGCCAGCAACGTCGAGCGGCTGGGCCGCTACCTCCGCACCTTGGAGCCCGGCCTCAACGTGGTGATTCCGTTCATCGACCGGCCGCGGCCGCTGATCGACCTGCGGGAGCAGGTGGTGTCGTTCGAGCCGCGCGCCGTGATCACCGAGGATAACCTCGTCGTCAACATCGACACAGTGCTGTACTTCCAGGTGACCGACCCGAAGGCGGCGGCCTATGAGATCGCCGACTACATCCAGGCGATCGAGCAGCTCACCGTCACCACGCTGCGGAATGTCATCGGCAGCATGGACCTGGAGAAGACGTTGACCTCGCGCGAGCACATCAACTCCACACTCCGTGTGGTGCTCGACGAGGCGTCAGGCAAGTGGGGCATCCGCGTCAACCGCGTCGAGCTCAAGGCGATCGATCCGCCGCCGTCGATCAAGGACTCGATGGAGAAGCAGATGCGCGCCGAGCGGGAGAAGCGCGCCGCCATCCTCACCGCCGAAGGCGCTCGGCAGTCGCGCATCCTGACAGCCGAGGGCGACAAGCAGGCGGCGATCCTCCGCGCCGACGGGCAGGCCAAGGCGATCGACACCGTCTTCGGAGCCATCCACCGCAACGACCCGGACCCGAAGCTGCTGGCGTATCAGTACCTGCAGGTTCTTCCGGAGCTGGCCAAAGGTGAGGGGAACACGTTCTGGGTCATCCCCAGCGAGGTCACCACCGCGCTGCAGAGCGTGTCCAAGGCATTCACGGACAAGGGCGACAGCGGCTCGGGAGAGAACGCCGACGCCTCCAACCTCGGCGGCCGCGCTGGTGAGCCGGCGCCGACGGCCGCGCCTGAGCCAGAGCCGCCGACGCTGACGGAGACGCAGCGGCTCGAGCAGCCCGGCGCGTCCGGCAACGGTGCCTGACGCGGTGGCCAGAACGTCACCTGTCGCCGCGGTCGGCGCCCCCAGCAGCAAGTGAAGCGGACACGCGCCGGCCACGTGCCGGACACACCCGCGACCGGCTGTGACCAGGCCGTCCTCCGCTGGTAGGGCGGAGGACGGCCTGACCGGCGTTGCTGACGCTGCGCGCCGCGATCAGCGCTGGATCATGCCATGCGGATCCAGCACATACTTGTGCGCGGCGCCGCGGTCGAAGTCCGAGTAGCCTTGCGGCGCCTCGGCCAGCGGCAGGACCGTGGCGTTCACGTTCTTCGCGATGTTCACCCGGTCATGCAGGATCGCCATCATCAGCTGCCGGTTGTAGCGCATCACCGGGCACTGTCCGGTGGTGAAGGCCAGCGACTTCGCCCAGCCGAGCCCGAACTCCAGCGACAACGAGCCGTGTTTGGCCGCCTCGTCGGCCGCGCCCGGATCTCCGGTCACGTACAGCCCGGGGATGCCGACCTTGCCGCCGGCGCGGGTGACGCCCATCACCGTGTTCAGCACTGTCGCCGGGCGTTCTTCCTGAGCGTTGTCGCCGTGGCCGCGGGCCTCGAAGCCGACGGCGTCGACCGCGCAGTCCACCACCGGGATGCCGAGCAATTGCTCGATCTGGTCCGCCGGCTCGCCCTTGGAGACGTCGATGGTCTCGCAGCCGAAGCTGCGCGCCTGCTCCAGCCGCTCGGTGTTGAGATCTGCGACGATGACGACGGCCGCGCCGAGCAGGAACGCCGACGTGGCCGCGGCAAGTCCGACGGGTCCGGCACCGGCGATGTACACGGTCGAACCGGGCTCGACACCCGCGGTCACCGCGCCGTGGAAGCCGGTCGGGAAGATATCCGACAGCATCGCCAGGTCGACGATCTTCGCCATCGCCTGATCGCGGTCGGGGAAGCGCAGCAGATTCCAGTCCGCATACGGCACCATCGCGTACTCGGCCTGGCCGCCCACCCAGCCGCCCATGTCGACGTAGCCGTAGGCGGATCCCGGCCGGTCCGGGTTGACGTTCAGGCAGATACCGGTCTTGCCCTCCTTACAGTTGCGACACCGCCCGCAGGCGATGTTGAACGGCACCGACACCAGGTCGCCGGTCTTGATGTACTCGACATCGCGGCCGGTCTCGACGACCTCGCCGGTGATCTCGTGGCCGAGCGCGAGTCCCTCCGGGGCGGTGGTGCGGCCACGGACCATGTGCTGATCGCTGCCGCAGATGTTGGTCGCGACGACCTTGAGGATGGCGCCGTGCGGCAGCTGGCGTCCCACGTTGTCCGGATTGACTCCCGGACCGTCCTTCAGCTCGAACGTCGGGTAGTCGACATCCTCTACCTCGACATGGCCGGGACCTCGATAGATGACTGCTCTGTTTGCAGGCACAGCGATGCTCCTCTCCATTGAACGGCTGCGTGCCCGTGCGGTGGGACTTGGGGTGGGGTGGGGTCGTGGTTCGGCCCGAGGGTTGAGGCGATCCGCTACGCACCACCTCCTTGCGGATGCAAGAGCGGAGGTGGCCGTTGTCGTCTGCGGATGCGTGATGCCGCGGCAGTGATCCAGTCAGTGCGGACCCTGCCCGGAGGCGACGTCGTCATCGCGGGCCCTGCCCTGCTTAGGCCTCGAGGGGGTGGAAGAGGTCCCATCGTGGAACTTCTTCGACGTTATGTCCGCTGGGTACGGCCGTCAATCGGGTGGTGCTGAACGATCTGTTAAGAACGCGCCGGCTCCCGTGCCGTCATGTGCCCACCACCGGACGGCCGGGCGCCCACCACCGGATGGTTACGTGCCCACCACCGGATGGTCACGTCCCAACCGCCGGTCGTTTGTGGAAGCCCGCCAACCTTGAGCGCGCCGCGCTGGTGCGTATCACCGCTGCGTTCGCGCCCGCGTTCCGTCATCGTGTGAATGTGGGCGTTGCGTTTCCGAGCGCGACGGCTGCGGTGAGCGCCCCGTGCGCGAGGAGCGGCGAGCCGTCGGACAACGAGGTCGGCAGGCTTCATGACTCTGACCGACCGATCTGGAGGAGACGCCGATGACCCCGTCTGACCCCCGCATGTCTCGGCCGCGGCGACGGTTGCCCGCCGCGGACATGGCCAGGATCGCCGTGTTCGCCGCGTTGATCGCGGTGCTCGGACTGCCGGGCCAGTTTCACGTCTTCGGAAACTCGGTGCCGATCACGCTGCAGACGCTGGGGGTTGTGCTGGCGGGTGCGATCCTCGGAGCGTGGCGCGGTGCGCTCAGTGTGCTGATGCTGCTGGCCCTGGTCGCGGCCGGGTTGCCGCTGCTGGCCGGTGGCCGCGGCGGTCTCGGCGTGTTCGCCGGTCCGTCCGTCGGATACCTGGTGGGCTGGGTCGTGGGTGCGCTCGTCGTCGGATGGCTGGTGGAACGTGGCGGCCGCCGTCCGGGGGTGGCCTGGGTGCTGCCGGCGTGCCTGATCGGATCGGCGCTGATCCTGGTGATCGGCGTGCCGATCCAGTCGCTGGTGACCGGCGTCCCGCTGGGCGAGACGATCGCGCTGTCGCTGGCCTTCGTGCCCGGGGACACGCTGAAGTCCGTCGCCGCGGCCGCTGTCGTCGTCGGCGCGCAGCGGGCTTACCCGGACGCGTCGCCGGCGGCCCGTCGCGAACGGCTGTCGAACCGGGGAGGTTGACGTGCCGGTTGCCGCACACGTCCGTGCGCACGCCATGGCTCGGCCGCATCGGCCGGCCCTGCGATCGCCGCACGGTGTCTGCACGTATGGCGAGCTCGCCGCGGAGATCGACGTCGCGGCGGGGAGACTGTGGCGGCGCGGTGCGCGACCGGGCGAGCTGGTCGCGGTCGACGCCGCCGAGCCGGGTGAGATGCTGACCACCATGCTGGCCGTGGACACCGTCGGTGCGATCCCACTGGTCTGTGATCCGGCATGGTCCGCGGAGCAGCGGGGCGCCGTGCTGGAGACCGTCGCTCCTGACCACCATGTGCGAGAGCTGCCGAGGGAGGACGCGGAGTCGGCGGCGGGTGCGGCGTTCCCGCATCGATGGGAACCACGGCCACACGATCTGGCCTGGGCGGGGTTCAGCTCGGGTAGCACCGGACGGCCACGCGCCATCGTGCGCACCCGGGCCTCGTGGACCGGTTCGTATGCCGCGGCGGAGAAGCTCAGCGGGTTGAGCGAGACGGACACCGTCCTGGTTCCCGGTCCGTTGGTGTCGTCCCTGTTCTGCTTCGCCGTGCTGCACGGGCTGGCGGTGGGGGCCGAGGTGGTGGTCACCGGGCGGTGGAGCCCACGGGCCGTGCGCGAACTCCTGCCCGGCGTGGACGTGGTGCATGCCGTGCCGCACATGCTGGAGGCGATGCTGCCGTGGCTGCAGGAGCGTGCGCGGCCGCGGGTCGCCATGGTCAGTGGTGCCGCGCTGGCGTCGGGCCTGCGCGAGCGTGCGGGAGCGGTGGGGCTCGACGTGATCGCCTACTACGGGGCCGTCGAGCTCTCCTTTGTGGCGGTGGATGCCGACGGTTCCGGTCTCCGCCCGTTCGATCAGGTGGAGATCGAACTCCGTCCTGCCGGCGACGACGCGGCGTTGGGTGAGGTGTGGGTCCGGTCGCCGTGGATGGCCGAGGGTTACCTGGCCGGCGCCACCGGCCCGTTCCGGCGAGACGGCGCCGGCTGGGCGACCGTCGGAGACCTCGCCGAACGCCCCCCGCCCATGATCATGAACAGTAACCGTTCATATAGCACGGTAAGTGTTCATGATCATGGGCGGTTGCGGCTGCGTGGGCGCGGTGACGGCGCGATCTTGACCGGCGGTGCGACCGTCGTCCCGGAGGATGTGGAGGCGGTGCTGGCCGCCGTACCTGGAGTTCGGGGCGCGGTTGTGGTCGGGACGCCGCACGAGCACCTCGGTGCCGTCGTCACGGCCCTGATCGAGATCGACGACGCGCGGCCGGTCGGCAGCACCGCGGACGACGACGGGCGGCAAGCCGGCAGCAGCATCGACGACGAGCCGCCGCCGGTCACCAGGGCGACGCTGGAAGCGGTGGCCCGCCGCGAGCTGACGACCGCTCAGCGCCCGCGCCGCTGGTTCGCCGTCGAGCGGATTCCACGCACCGCCATCGGCAAGCCGGCTCGTGCGGCGATCAGCGCCGGCGTGGTCTCTGGGACACTCGACGTCAGGCCGTTGAGATGAACGTGACCGTGCGCTTCCCGACGAGCATGCTTTTCGGTCGTGATCGTGACCACTATGCATGCTCGATCGTGGGTGACCGTCCGGGACGTGTGCCGCGGTGACGGCCGCCGTCGTCGTCGCGGCGCGACGCACGCCCGTCGGTACGGCGGGTCGCGCGCTGGGTGTGGTCACCGTCGACCGGTTGGCCGCTCACGTGCTGCGCGCCGTGGCGGACGACATCGGCGAACGCGCCGCGGCCCCGGTCGACGATGTGGTGCTGGGCAACTGCATGGGACCCGGCGGGAACATCGCCCGGGTGAGCGCGCTCGCCGCCGGGTTGGGCGAGGAGGTCCCGGGTGTCACCGTCGACCGGCAATGCGGAAGCGGACTGGCCGCCGTCGTGCAGGCCGCACAAGCCGTGGTGTCCGGCGATGCGCGACTGGTGCTCGCCGGAGGCGCGGAGAGCGCCTCCACCGCGCCGATCCGCGCGCACCGCTCGCTCGAGGGTGCGGGCGAGCCGGTCCCGTATGCCCGGGCGCCGTTCACCCCGGCGGAGTTCGGCGACCCGGAGATGGGCGAGGCCGCGGAGGCGCTGGCGGCGGCGCGCCACGTGTCCCGAGACCGGCAGGACGCCTACGCCGCGGCGAGCCACGCCAGGGCGCTGGCGGCGCAGCGGGCCGGCCGGTTCGATGCGGAGCTGGTGCCGCTGACCGAGCTCGGCGCCGACGACCGCCCACGGGCGCTGCGGGAGTCGGTGTTGGCGAGGATGCCTGCTGCCTTCGTGCCCGGCGGCACGGTCACCGCGGGCAACTCGTGCCCGGTGAGCGACGGTGCGGCGGCGGTGGGCGTCGTCGCCGATGAGCTGCGCGAAGGTCGGCCCGGGCTGCGGGTCGTCGCCGGGGCGACAGTGGGCTGCGATCCGCGGCTGCCCGGGTGGGGGCCCGTTCCGGCGGTGCAGCGCGTCCTCCACCAAGCCGGGGCGAAAATGGACGACGTGGCCGTCGTCGAGATCGTGGAGGCGTTCGCCGGGCAGGTACTGGCCGTGACCGACGCGCTCGGGCTGGACCCGCTCGGCGGCGATGCGGCCAGGGTCTGCCCGGACGGCGGCGCGATCGCGCTGGGGCACCCGTGGGGTGCGACCGGCGCCGTCTGCGTCGTCCGCCTGTTCAGCCGGTTGGTACGCGGCGGCGCGCCGGCCGGGACGCTGGGACTGGCCACCGCGGCCGTCGGCGGCGGGATGGGCGTGGCCGCCCTCGTCGAAGTGGTGCGCTGACGGTGCTGACCGGGGCGTATGTCGCACGGAGTTCGCCGCTGCACCGCGTGCCGCCGGGGGCGAAGGTGTCGGCGCTGGCGGTGGCCTGTATCGGGCTGCTGTGGGTGCGCACGCCGCAGGCCGTCGGCGTCGCAGTGGCGGCGGTCGCGGTGCTGTACGGCATCGGCCGCATCCGTCCCCGGGAGGCGTGGAGCCAGATCCGGCCGCTGCGCTGGTTCGTGCTGGTGATCCTGGCCGTGCAGCTGCTGATCACCGATTGGGTGACGGCCACCTCGTTGACCGCGCGGATCGTGTTGGCGGTCGCGCTGGCCGGGCTGGTGACCCTGACGACCCGGACCACCGAGCTGATGGCGGCGATGGAACGCGGGCTGGCGCCGCTGCGGCGCGTCGGCGTGGATCCGGCCCGGGTCGCGCTGATGATGTCGCTGGCGATCCGGAGCATCCCCGTCGTCGCGTCCATCGCCGGGCAGGTGCGGGACGCGCAGCGGGCGCGTGGCCAGGAACGCAGCATCCGTGCCTTCGCCGTGCCGCTCGTCGTCGGCGTGCTCCGGTACGCGGACACGTTGGGGGAGGCGCTGCAGGCCCGGGGGATGGACGACTGACGGCGCGGTCAGCCCGACCGCGGCACCGGGGCGGTATCCCAGGTGTCCGGGCTGAAGTCCAGGGTGGGTGGCAGCACACCTTCGAGGGCGAGCAACCACCGCTTGATCTCGATCCCCGCGCCGCCGCTGTAACCGCCCAGACCGTCGTGGGCCAGGACGCGGTGACAGGGGACGATGACCGGGATGGGGTTGGAACCCATGATGGAGCCGATGCCACGGGCGGGCACCGTGGTGCCGCTGCGTTCCGCCAGCTGCCCGTAGGTCACCGATGTTCCGTACGGCACTCCGGCATGCAAGGCCTCCAGGACGGTTCGCTGCGTGCCGGAGGTGTAGCGCCAGTCCACCGGTACCTCGAAGACACGTCGCGCGCCGTCGAAGTACTCGACGAGCTGATCCACGACGGGGGCGACGCGCTCGGCGTCGTCGACGACGGGCAGCCCGGCACGGCCGGCCAGCCGTTCGGGCATGCCCCAGCCCACGGATGCGACGCCGACGCTGGTCACGGCGACACTGAGCGCCCCGACCGGGGTGTCGAGCCCGGCGACGGCGACATCATCGGCTTCCATACCGCACATTCTGCCCGCCGGCACCGACATCGCGCCCGGCACGGTGCTCACCCGCCGCCCTGCGCACGTGTCGACCCCTGAATGTGTCGACGTCGTCCACGTCATGGCATGGACAAGGTCGATACTTCTGCGCAGCTGCCGGAGGAACGGGGAACGCCGCAGGGCTCTTCCGCCACTGGCGTACACTGCGGGCGGTGCATATCGCGAGGCTTGGGCTGACGCCGGTGAAAGGGATGGCACACACCCCGCTGGAGCGTCTGGACGTGAACGCCGACGGGCCGCCGTACGACCGGGTGTTCTGCCTGGTCGAGGCGGACACCGGGCGGGTGCTCCGTACGGTGGAGAACGACCTGCTCATGGCCTGCCATGCGGCATGGGAACCGCCGGTGCTCACCATCCGCACGCCGGTGGGCGAGGCCACCGGGGAGGTGGTCGACGGGGCCGCGATGACCGGCTTCTACTGGGAGCGCGAGATCAAGCTGGTCACCGCCGACGGGCCGTGGTCGCCGCTGCTGAGCGAGTACGTCCGGCGTCCCGTCGTGCTGTGTCGCGTCCCGGACCCCGGCGCGGTGGTATGGGCGGGATCCGTTTCGGTCGTGTCCACGTCGTCGCTGGTGGAACTGGCTCGCCGGCTCGGCCGGCCACACGACGACGGCGCCCGCTTCCGCCCGACCGTCGTGGTCGACACCGGCGACGCACCGCCGTTCATCGAGGACACCTGGGTGGGTTCGCGGCTGCGGCTCGGCTCGGCCGTGGTCACCGTCGACGAGCGGCTGCCGCGGTGCGCCGTCGTGAACGCGCTGCCGGCGGCGGGCGGCCGGGACGCCGCGGTGCTCAAGGCGCTGGCCGGTGATCGGCTCGAAGGCACGGACATCTTCTTCGGCGTCAGCGGCGATGTGGACCGGCCCGGCCGGCTCGTCACCGGTGACCCGGTCCGCCTACTCCCGTGATCGTCAACAGGTAGAACGGTCATAGCACGGCACGGCCCACGGTTGACGATCACCGCGTGTGCCGGGGCTACGCTGCTGGTGTGCTCGGACTGACCCTTGTCGCCTTCACCATCGCGTGGTGGCTGGGGCTGTACCTGCTGGGCCGTGATCCGTGGCGGGCCACCATGCGCAGGGCCGGCCTCGGGTTGCTCGCCTACGCGCTGGCGCTGGCGTTCGCGCCGTTCGACGGCGCGCTGCCCGAGCACGCACACGAGGTGCTGGCCGGGCTGCCGGCGCTGATCTGGAGCGGGGTGCTGATCGCCCTGCTGCCGGCGGACCATCGGTGGCGAGCACGCGCGGATCGGCTCTGGTCCGCCGGGGCCGTCCCGGCGGGTGTGACAAGCCTGGTGCTGGCGACCGCCGCCGGCGGACCATGGCGCGTGGTGGCGGCCGCCGTGGTGCTCGCGCCGCTGCTCGTCTCCGTGGCCGCTCTGATCCGGGCGCGTCGCGGGCACGGGATCCGTGATGGCCTGGTGATCCTGGCCAGCCTGCTGTTCGGCCTGGGAGTGGCGGCCCTGCTCATGCCGATGGGCTGGCTGCCGGACGTCTTGGTCATCGGCGCGATCGGCGTCGACCTGCTCGTGCTCGGAGCGGTCGTCGCGGCGTCGAACGCCGTCGAGTCCGGAGAGGCGCTCGCCACGGATCTGCGCCGGTCAGCCATGGGCGCCGGTCTGGTCGCGCTGGTGCTCGGCGGCCAGTTCGGCCTGGTGGCGGTGGGCACCGCGGATCCGGACGGGTTGCTGCCGCTGGCGTTCGGGGTGGTCGGCACCGCGGTGGCCGTGGTCACCCTGGCCAGCCCGCTGCAGGCGGTGCTCGACCGGCTGGTGTTCGCCGGTGCAGCCGAGGTGCGTACGCAACGTGCCGAGCTGCGCGACGCCGCGGACGCCCTGCCCCGGCGGAACGAGCACGAGCGGCTGGCCAAGCTGGACGACGACGGGTTCGCTCGCCTGGTGCGGGAAGCGTTACGGCACTACGGCGACCTGGGGAAGTTGCTGGCCAATCCGCTGACCGCCCTCCCCGCCATCGATAAGAGGCTGGTCGAGCGCGGGCGCGAAGATCACTCTCTGGACCGGGCGATCGAGTTGAAAGCGATGCTGCTGGAGTGCATCGAGCGGCTCAAGCCGCCGGATCAGGAGTTCGGCACCAGCGAGGAATGGCGGCACTACAACGCTCTCTACTTCCCGTACGTGGCGGGCCTGCGGCCGTATCGGCGGCAACCGGACCTGAGCGGCATGGACGAGACGTCCCGGCGGGCCTTCGACTGGTTCCGCCGGTACGTGCCCGAGCGGACGCTGTACAACTGGCAGAACGCGGCGACCCGGGTGGTCGCGGCAGACCTGCGGACGCGCGACTGGCAGTAGCCGGCGGATGTCCGACCGGGCAACTGGCAGTAGTTGGCAGTGCCATGTCTGCAGATGGCAGTGGGTGCGCGGCCATGGTGGCGGTGGCCTCGACACCGAGGCGCCCAGCACCGAGACACCGAGAGGGAGATGGTCACCATGGCCATGGACACGATCAATCGAGCGGGAAACGTCGTCCGCGTCCGAGAGAACCCGCTGCTGCGTTGGGCCCTGGAGATCGACGGCGCCGTATCGGCGCTGAACGGTCTGGCCTATGTGGTCGCCGCGGGCGCGCTGAGTGACCTGCTGGGCCTGCCCACGGCCCTGCTGGTACCGGCCGGCGCGTTCCTGGTCGTCTACGGACTGGTTCTGGTCGCGATGTCGATGCGTTCGACGGTCGGCCGCGCCGTGGTACGGACCGTCATCGTGCTCAACGCGTTGTGGGTGGCGGACAGCATCGTGGTCGCCGCATCGGGATGGTTCGACGCGTCCACCGCGGGGATCGTCTGGATCCTGCTGCAGGCCGCCGTCGTCGCCGGGTTCGCGGTCGCCCAAGCGGGAGGACTCCGCCGCGCGATCGCGGCGTGAGCGGACGACGTAGACGCGTCATGGGCTCAGGTTACGCATCCGGCCCGCCAGGTGCGGCCACGCGTGACGTGAGCCCATGACGCCCGCCTGAGGGCGGACGAGCGTTACCTGAGACCGCGAGAACGAAGCCGTGCGACCGTGTCGGCGTCAGTGCGTCGGCAGCGGTGCGTCCAGATCGGCGTCGTGGTGGTGCGTCCAGCGGACCCGGTGCTCGCCGAAGCCGGCCGCGTGCACACCGTGGTGGCCGAGCGGCCGGCGGCAGCGGTAGTGCAGCGAGTAGAGGTCCCGGCAGGAATCCCGGAAACTCGTGTAGGCGAACTCGAGGTCAAGGCGGCGGTCGTCGCTCATGATGGACCTCCCGGTGGAGGCGCGCGACTCCGTTGTCCCGCAGGCGGACACTTACCAGCTGCACATTATCCGCTCAACTGGGTAAGATCGCCACCCCTGGTCGTCCGATTTGTTACGGTTTCGGGGCTGCGCGGCGACCACCTTCAGCGGGCGAACCGGCGCAGCCGCAGGCTGTTGCTCACCACGAAGGCCGAGCTGAACGCCATCGCCGCACCCGCGATCATCGGGTTCAGCAGCCCGGCGGCGGCTACCGGCAGCGCGGCCACGTTGTACGCGAACGCCCAGAACAGATTGCCCTTGATGGTGCGGAGGGTACGGCGAGAGAGCCGGATCGCCTCGGCGGCCGCCCGGAGGTCACCCCGGACCAGGGTCAGATCGCCGGCCTCGATCGCCACGTCCGTCCCGGTTCCCATGGACAGTCCCAGATCGGCGCGGGCCAGGGCGGCGGCGTCGTTCACCCCGTCCCCGACCATGGCGACCACCTTGCCCTCGGACTGCAGACCGGCGACGACGTCGAGCTTGTCGCGGGGCAGGACCTCGGCGATCACCTGATCCGGCCCGATGCCGACGGACGAAGCGACGGTCCCGGCGACGGTGGCGTTGTCGCCGGTCACCAGCATCGGTGTGAGGCCGAGTTCGCGCAGTTCGGTGACGGCCTGGGCCGATGTGGGCTTCACCGTGTCCGCCACCAGGAGCAGCCCACGCACGCGGCCGTCCCAGGCCACGGCGACCACCGTCTGTCCGGCGGCCTCGGCGCCGGCGCGCGCGCCGGCCAGCGACGACGGCAGATCCTGGAGGCCCCGTGCCGCGTCGTCGTCGGATCCGGTCTCCCACGACGTCTGCCGCAGCAGCGCCGGACGCCCGACGACGACGGACCGGCCGTCCACCACGCCACGTACGCCGAGGCCCTCGACGTTGACGAACTCCGAGGGGGCGGGGAGGGTATCGCCGGCCGGCTCGTCCCGGGCGGCTCCGGCGATGGCACGGGCGATCGGATGCTCCGACGCATCCTCCAATGCGCCGGCCAGGCGCAGCACCTCCTCCCGCCGTTCGCCTTCGGCGGGGACCACGTCTACCAGCGTCATCCGTCCGGTGGTGACGGTGCCCGTCTTGTCCAGCAGGATCGTGTCGATACGGCGCGTCGACTCGAGCACCTCCGGGCCCTTGATGAGGATGCCCAGCTGTGCGCCTCGCCCGGTGCCCACCATCAACGCCATCGGGGTGGCCAGGCCGAGTGCGCACGGGCACGCGATGATCAGGACGGCGACGGCGGCGGTGAACGCAGCGCCCACGCCGTCACCGTTGCCGAGCCAGAACCCGAGCGTCGCCGCGGCCAGAGCGATGACGATCGGGACGAACACCCCGGAGATGCGGTCGGCCAGCCGCTGGACCTCGGCTTTGCCGGACTGTGCCTCGTCGACGAGCCGGGCCATCTGCGCGAGCTGAGTGTCCGAACCGACGCGCGTGGCCCGCACCACCAGCCGGCCGCCCGCGTTGACGGTGGCGCCGACGACGCCGTCGCCGACGGTGACCTCGACCGGAACGGACTCGCCGGTGAGCATCGAGACGTCGACCGCGGACCTGCCCTCCTCGACGACGCCGTCGGTGGCGATCTTCTCACCGGGGCGGACGACGAACCGGTCGCCGACGACGAGCTGCTCGACGGGGATCCGGACCTCCTGGCCGTCCCGGAGGACGGCGACGTCCTGGGCGCCGAGTTCCAGCAGGGCTCGCAGCGCCGCGCCGGCCCGTCGCTTGGAACGCGCCTCGAAGTACCGGCCGGCCAGGATGAACGTGGTGACGCCGGCGGCGACCTCCAGGTAGATGTTCGACGCGCCGTCGCCGCGGCTGACGGTGAGCTCGAACGGATGGGACATCCCTGGTTCTCCGGCACCGCCCAGGAACAACGCATACAACGACCACAGCATGGCCGCGAGCGTGCCCATGGAGATCAGGGTGTCCATGGTGGCGGCGGCGTGGCGCAGGTTGATCCACGCGGCCCGGTGGAAGGGGTATCCGCCCCAGACCACCACCGGAGCGGCCAACACGAGCGATAACCACTGCCAGTCGTCGAACTGCAACGCCGGGATCATCGCCATCGCGATCACCGGCAGCGACAGCGCGGCACTGATCACCAGCCGGGTCCGTGCCGAACGTGTGACCTCGTCGTCGGTCCGGGCGGCGGACGGTGCCAGACCGCCGCCCGGGGGCGAGCCGTCGCCGGCCGTGGAGCCGTCTCCAGCTGCCGGCGCCGGTGGTGGAGGAGGTGTGGCGGTGTATCCGGTGGCCTCGACCGTCGCGATCAGGTCGTCGACGTGGATGTGATCGCCGAAGCTGACCTGAGCCTTCTCGGTCGCGTAGTTGACCGTGGCGGTGACCCCGTCCATCCGGTTGAGTTTCTTCTCCACCCGGGCGGCGCACGAGGCGCAGGTCATGCCGCCGATCGACAGCTCGATCCGGCCGGCGTCGGTTCGAGTCTCGGTACTCAACGTCGTTTCACCGGCGGTCGACGCTCATGTCGTGGTGGTTGCGGCGAGCTCGTACCCGGCCTCGTCCACGGCGGCGCGCACATCCTCCGTGTCCAGCGGCGCGGCGCTGGTGACGACGACGTCGCCGGAGGCGAGATCGACCTGCACGTCGGAGACGCCACCGATCTTCGAGACCTCGGAGGTGACCGCGGAAACGCAGTGGCCGCAGGTCATGCCGGTGACCTTGTACGTGGTGGTGTTGCTCATATCGGAACCCCTCTCGGAACGGTGGAGATGCTGATCAGGAACGGACCAGGCGGGCGATGGCCTCCTGGGCCTCGCGGACCTTCTGGTCGGACTCCTCACCGCCCGCACGCGCGGCATCAACGACGCAAGTGGCGATGTGGTTGTCGAGCAGCTCCAGCGAGAACGACTGGAGCGCCCGGGTGGCGGCGGTGACCTGGGTCAGGATGTCGATGCAGTACTTGTCTTCTTCGACCATGCGCTGCAGGCCTCTGATCTGGCCCTCGATCCGCCGCAGCCGCATGAGGTGTTTCTCTTTGGATTCGCTGTTGCTCGCCATGGCATCCTTCCCTGGAAACGTGGCACCGCTATCTCCAACACTCTACCCCCCTAGGGTATTTCGTGTCGAGGTCCGGGGTGTCGCCGAGCGACGGCGAGTGGCCGGGTGTGGCGCGCGACGGCGAGTGGCCGGGTGTGGCGCCGTGCGATAGCGAACGTCCGGCCGGCGACGCCGATCGCTACGGCGTCGAGCTGTCCACGTCCACGTCCACGTCCACGTCCGCGTCAAGGTCGAGCGCGACGAACCTGCGGACGATCCGGTGGTCCAGCTCGTGCGTCAGGACGCCGAGTGCCTGATCCGGGGTAAGCCAGCGGATCGCATCCACCTCGCGATGCGGCTCGAAACTGCCGCCCATCGCCCGCATCTCCCAGTATCGGACCGTCTTCGGCCGTCCGTCCGGGTGCTGACGCGAACTGCGATCCACGTAACGCACCTCGTCCAGAAAGCGGCCAAGCTCGGCCGAGACGCCGGTCTCCTCCAGAACCTCGCGGACGGCGGCGTCACCGAACGTCTCACCCGGATCGAGTTTGCCCTTCGGCAGCGACCAGTCGTCGTACTTCGGCCGATGCACGACGACGATCTCCACCTCGTCGCCGGCGGGGCGCCACACCACCCCGCCGGCGGCCCGGACCGTGTTGTCCGGATCGTTCTGCTCAGCGCTCACTGGACCGTCCTCACCATGCGTCCATCATCACCGACCGGCCGGATGGCACAGCAGCCGGGATTACCCTCGTAGGGTGACCGAAACCGCCCAGGAACCGCTGATCGACACGCGCACCCGGCGGCGGCTGAGTGTCGAGGTGTGGATCGTGCTGGGGCTGTCCCTCGGCCAGTCCGGCGTCTACGCGGTGGTGCGTCTGATCGAACGCCTGGCCGAACAGGCCACGCGCGACGTTCCGCTCTCCCAGCAGCGGACCACCATGAACACCAGCAGGAGCGACTTCGAGTACATCGACCTGGTGTACCAGCTGCTGAGGTTGGGGTTCGCGATCGTTCCGGTGGCGCTGGCGCTGTACCTGCTGTCGGCACCGGGGCGTTCGGCTCTCCGCCGGATCGGTCTGGACGCCACTCAGCCGTGGCGTGACCTGTCGATCGGCGCCGGGCTCGCGCTGGTCGTCGGCGTCCCCGGCATCGGCGTGTACCTGATCGGGCATGCGCTGAACATGAACGTGCAGATCGCAGCGAGCGGGTTGGACCAGTACTGGTGGACCGTTCCGGTGCTCATCCTCTCGGCGCTGAAGAACGCGCTGCTGGAAGAGGTCGTGGCGGTCGGTTACCTGATGGAGCGGCTCCGGCAGCTCGGCTGGCAGGTTCCGGCGGCGATCGCCGCCAGCGCGTTGCTGCGCGGCTCGTACCACCTCTACCAGGGCTACGGGATGGCGCTGGGCAACGTCGCCATGGGGGTGCTGTTCGGGTGGTGGTATCACCGTACGAGGCGGGTGATGCCGCTGGTGGTGGCGCACACGTTGCTCGACGTGGTCTCCTTCGTCGGATACGAGCTGTTCGCCGACGTTCTCGACCTGCCCTGAGGCACGGCGGTCCCTGCGCACCGTCCCGCTCAGGGCACGGGCCGAGATCACCCGCCGTAGCCGAACGGCAGCGACGGGTCGGTCGCGGTCTCGGTCCATACCGACTTCGGCTGGCTGTACTCCAGCAATCCGTCCAGGCCACTGGAGCGGCCGTATCCGCTGTCGTTGAACCCGCCGAACGGCGACATCACGCTGATCGTCTTGTAGCTGTTGATCCAGACGGTTCCGGCCCGCAGCCGGCCGGCCACTCGGTGTGCCCGGCCCACGTCCTGGGTCCACACCGCGCCGGCGAGGCCGAACTCGGAGTCGTTCGCGATCGCCACCGCCTCGTCCTCGTCGTCGAACGGGATGGCGACGACGACCGGCCCGAACACCTCCTGGCGGGCGATCGGCGCCTGGTTGTCCACGTCACGGATCACCGTCGGCTGGTAGAAGAACCCGTCGCGCAACGCCTCTGCTGGATGCCCGGCGCGGCCGCCGGTGACGAGAGTTCCCGCACCGGCTCCGGCACCCGCGCCGTCGACCGCGGCGGTGACGAGCTGCCGGATCCGTTCCAGCTGCGCCCGGTTCTGCACGGGGCCCACTTGGGTGCCGTCGGCGAGCGGGTGCCCGAGCCGGATCCGCTCGGCCAGGCGTCCCAGCCGGTCCACCACCTCGTCGTAGACGCCGCGCTGCACCAGCAGGCGGGAGCCGGCGACGCAGCTCTGGCCGCAGCCGGCGAAGACGGCCGCCGCCGCACCACCGACCGCGCGGTCGAGGTGGGCGTCGGCGAAGACGATATTGGCGGACTTCCCGCCGAGTTCCAGCACACACGGCGTCAGCCGCTCCGCCGCGGCGACGGCGATGCGCCGCCCGGTCCGTGGCGATCCGACGAACACCACCTTGCCGACGCGCGGGTGGGTGACCAGTGCGTGGCCCGCGGTGCCACCCAGGCCGGCCAGGACGGTCACGGTGCCTGCGGGGAGGCCCGCGTCGAGCGCCAGCTTGGCCAGCACGACGGACGTCAGCGGGGTCAGTTCGGACGGTTTGAGCACCATCGCGTTCCCGGCGGCGAGTGCGGGAGCCAGTTGCCACCCGGCGGTGAAGATCGGTGCGTTCCACGGCGTGATCGCCGCCACCACACCGTACGGCTCGCGCCGCGTGTAATTCAGATGGGATGTCGGGACCGGTATGACCTCGCCGTGCTGCTTGTCCGCCCAGCCGGCGTAGTACTCGAACATCTCGGCGACCTTGGCGACCTCGGCCCGTGCGTCGTTCAGCGGCTTGCCGGCGACGATCGCCTCCAACCGGCTCAGCCCGTCGCCGGCGGCACGCACGCTGCGGCCCAGTTCCCACATCAGCCGGCCCCGCTCGGATGCGGTCAGCGCCTGCCATGCGGCGGCCCCGGCGACGGCGGCGTCGACCGCCTCCGCCGCCGCGGCGGTACCCCCGTCGGAGTACGAGAGCAGCAGCGTTCCGGTCGCGGGATCCTCTAGGCCGATCGGAGCGCCGTCGCCCGGGCGCAGGTCGTCGCCGACGAACCCGGCGACCGGCCGGTCCGGGCCGAACCAGCAGGCCCAGAGTTCGGCGACCAGGTCGGTAGGGCTGGTGGACTGGTCGATGGTCACGGTGGGGCCGGTCATGGCTGTGCCATCCGATTGAAGTCCGCCTCGGCTCCGAGCCGGTCCCGAGTCTGCTGCCAGGTCCGGTTGACGTCGTCGACCAGCGGGGCGTCGACGCCGAGCGCGGTTGCCGTCTGGGCCGCCAAGGCGACGTCGCGCGCCATCAAGCCGAGAGTGAAACCGGAGTCGAACGTGCCGGGCAGCACCCACCGTGCCAGGTTGATCTCGGTGACCGCGCTCCGGCCCGAAGCGGCGTTGACCGCGTCCACCACCCGTTCCGGATCCAGGCCGGCGGCTTGTGCGACACGCAGCGCCTCGCCGGTGATCTGCAGGTGGGTGGCGCACAGCAGGTTGTTGATCAGCTTGGCGGTGTGGCCGGCACTGGGCCCGCCGACGTGCACGGAGTGCGCCGTGATCGCGTCCAGCACGCTCTTCGCCTCGGCCACGGCCTCGTCCTCGCCGCCGACGAACGCGGTGAGTGTGCCCTGCGCGGCGCCGGACGGGCCGCCGCTGACCGGCGCGTCGACGAAGCCGTGCCCGTCGGCGGTCAGCCGCTGGGCGATGGTCCGGGTGGAGAGCGGGTCGCTGGTGGAGGTGTCGATGACGAGCCGATGCGTGACGCCGGCCGGCACCAGCCCACCCTGGCCCAGCAGGACCGACTCCACCTGCGGCGAGCCGGGAAGGGACAGCACGACGGTCGCCGCGCGCTGCCACGCGTGCTGGAGCTGGACGAGGGTGACGTCCGCGCCGGCACGCGCGGGTGCGTCTGGCGACGGGTCGACCCCGAGAACGTCGTAACCGGTGGCGGCCAGGGTACGGGCGATCCCGGCCCCCATGTTGCCGAGTCCGATCACGGCGACGGTGTCTGGCATGGTGCGATGCGCTCCTCTTCTTGCGCTGTGCGGTGCCGTGCTGTGCTGCGAACGGTCAGTCGGTGATGGTCAAGACGATGTCGGCGATGACGGCGGAGCCGAAGTACGTGCCCGCGAGCACGAAGACCGCGATCACGGCGAGCTTCCAGCCGGTCCGCTTGGCGATGGCCACCTCGTCGCCGCTGACCGCGAGACCGGCGTAGGCGAGGCAGGGCACACTCAATGCGAGGAAGTCGATCTCTTCGACGACGCCGAGCACGGCCTGGTCCCACGGGGCGAACGGCACCGTGGCCGCGATTCCCAGCAGCGAGATCCAGGCGACGCTGGGCAGGTAGAACGGCGCGACACGGGCCAGCAGGAGCCCGCCCACGCAGATCGCGTACAGGCCGGCCATGCCGCCCAGTGCCGCGAGCGGGGTCAGGTCCGTGGCCAGCAGCTGCAGGGCCCACCCGATGACGCTGATCAGGGCCAGGTCGCGCAGGTGCGGCAGCAGTGCGATCTTCTCGCGGGCCAGGCGCGGCTGCGCCCCGGCGGTGGTGTCGTCGACGCTCATGCTCTTGCCTCCTGTGCGTCCAGTAGTGATTGGTGGTTGATCAGATGAGTGGTTGACGACTGATTCGTGTGCTCGTCGTCGCTTGCCGGTGAAAGTCCGGTCCGGGTAACCGCCAGGGGGCCCGGTAGCAGGCTGGCGGCCTCGTT
>NZ_JAAGOA010000022.1 GCF_010550675.1 Phytoactinopolyspora halotolerans
CGTGCGCCCGCAATCCAGAACGGATGCGCACCGCCCGACAGCCACAGCAGACGTGCGGCTGCTTTGCGTGGTAGCGACTGGTCGTGACGCTTGGTGCGTCACGTCAAGTTGCCCGCGAAAGTTGCACGCGGTACCGCGAAGTCGCTATCGTCATAACTGCGGTGACTCGTCCTCAACCTCTTGAGGGCCTCCCGCCCAGCCTTACGCCCCGCCATGTGCGGGGCGTTCGTGCGTCTACGGTACCCATTCCCACTCGTGGACGACTCTTTTCGAGACTCTGCTCCAGATCTGCCGGTTGGCCAGGTCGGCGCGGCGATCTAGCTCAGTTACGCTCATACGCCTGTGATGCATGTAGGCAACAAGATCAACGGCCTGGATCAATCGGCTCGCACGCGACGGCGCAAAGTAGATGGTGTCGACGATCTGTTCGAGCTTGCTGGATCGGTAACCTGGAGTGCCCGCACGGCGGTAATCCCACAGGTTCTGACGATAGGTCTCCTGCCCGTCGATCTCGTCGGCGATGAGCAGCACGCGCTGTTTCGGATCGAATGTGCGCGCATGCGCATCCACTCTCTCCATGACGTGTTGGAGCACGACCCCGTGTGGTCTGGCAGCCTCGCGATAGCGAGCCCTAAGCCGCACCACGTCGACGCCACGTGACCCACAGCGCTCTAACGTAGACAGAAAGCCTGCTGTCAGTCGACGCGGATGGGTGCGTTCTCGACCTTGTCGAGGTACGGTGCTCACTCACTGTCCAGCTCTGGCATGCACGACTCCGGGCAGTCCGGTGCAGTGGTGCCGTTGGCCGGGTCGTTGTACAACGCGATCTCGTTCGTCCCGGCTTCGAGGGTGAGCACGCGCGATACGGTCGGCACCGACACGCCGGCGAGCTTGGCGACGTCGGTGTCGGCAGGGGCGCGTGTGGATGGTCGTGGCGTCTCCCCACCAGGTGTGCAGCACGCCGGCTGTCAGCGCTCGTATCCGCGCACCCAGTCCACCACGAGCGACGGTACCTCGTCGCCTGGAGGGCCAGACGGGAAGTCGAAGACTGCGAGCATCATCTGCATCGGATAGGTCGGCGGCCCCGCGCAACGCCGGACCAGAGCGCCATCGATGAAGATCTCGGCGCTGTCCGGTGTCCAATCCACGGCGTACGTATGAAAGGCCGTGACATCGATGGGCAACCGCACGGCTTGGAAGTCCTCAGCCACGGCGGGATCACGAAAAGGGTGCAGGCCCATGCCTACGGCGGCAGAAACACCGGGCACGACCGCATTGCCGAAGACCTCCATCAGGCAGATCTCCGCGGAGCGCTCCGGTATGTCCTCCAATCCGACCATCCAGCACGCCACCATGGCCCGCGGGGTGACCACGCCGCGGGCCCGAATCTCGAGATATCCGTACTCCGGTGTCCAGCCCCAGAACGTCTCTTGTTCCTCGCGCACCCTGACGCCTTGGCGATAGGGCTGCTGGCCGACAGTGCTGCCGACCGGCCCGGAGAAGTTGCCGGACTGGACACCGGACACCCGCAGCGGGGGCGAATGATCTCCGGCGCACCACAGACCCTGTTCGGGTGGGATGGTCAGATACAGACAGGAGTCGCGGACGGCGTACGTGGCCGCGCTCTCCGCCAGGGAACTCCACGCAGGTAGGTAATGCGGCAGCCACACGGTGCGGTCGAGATCTGGCCCGTCGAAATCATCCTCGAAGACCAGCCGGCGCGCATCGGGTCGATCGGACATGGATCCCATCATCCGTCCGCGGCCCGATGCGCACCACTGATATCGCACCACCCCTGCGACGGTACTGATCGGTTCAGCTCAGCGATGACCTTTGGTTCGCAAGCCGTGCCCGTACGGGAAGAGCGGCTCATAGTCCTCGTCGCCGACGTTGATCGGTACCTGCTCCTCGCTCCGCGGCCAGGTCATCGGCAACGTCCCGGTGAACGGTCGCTCGCCGAAGAGGACGTCGGCCACGCCGGCACCCTCGCTGCCCGGAAGCCACGACGCCACCAGCGCATCCATGGAGCCGAGCTGATCGGTGACGATCTGCGGACGGCCGGAGACGATCAGCACCACACACGACTCGACCTCAGCGCACACCGCGTCGATGACTTCCCGGTCCCCCGGTTGCAACGTCAGAGTCTTCTCTTCCTGCTGTTCATGCGTGCACCAGGTGCACACCGGCCCGCCGACGTCGCCGTAGCCCTCGGCGTACGGAGTCTCCCCGACGACGACGATGCCGACGTCCGCGTCACCGACCGGCGCCGAGGCGTCCTCACTGAATGTGACGTCGGCATCCGGTGCCACCTCCTGGATGCCTTCGAGGATCGTGGTACCGGGGATGACGTCGCCCGACTGCCCCTGCCAGGTGATCGTCCAGCCGCCGGCCTGGTTGCCGATGTCGTCGGCGTTGCGGCCGGCGACGTAGATGTCGCCGTCGCGGTCCAGCGGCAGCACGTCGTCGTCGTTCTTCAGCAGGACCTGCGAGTCCGCGACCGCGCGCCTGGCCAGTGCCCGATGCTCCGCGCTTCCGACCTCGTCCACATGGTCCTTCGTGGCGTAGGGCTGCTCGAACAGCCCGAGCTGGAATTTGACACGCAGGATTCGCGACACCGCATCATCGATGCGCTCCATGCTCACCCGACCGGCGTCGACCTCCGCGAGCAGCAGATCCTGGAACTCCTCGGCGCTGAAGGGCTCCATGAACATGTCGATGCCCGCGTTGACGGCGGTACGCACCTTGTACGGCGTGAGGCCGTCGTCGTCGGGATTGTCCGGATCCGGGATCTGGTGGATGCCCTCCCAGTCCGAGAGGACGAACCCACGGAAACGGTAGTCGTCTTTGAGCACACCCGTGATGAGCTCGGCATTGGCGTGCATCCTGATCGGGTTGCCGACGCCGTCCTCGGTCCAGTCCACGCTGGAGAACGACGGCATGACGGTGCGCACGTTGTGCCGCAGAACGGCGGGACGGTATGGCGCCAGGTGGATGTCCTCGAAGTCGTCCCGGTCGGTCACCGTGATGCCCTGATCGATCGTGAACGCCCGCTCATCCCACGGCAGATCCTCGTTCTCTTCGGCGATCTCCTCGTCGAACTCGGTGCCGCCGTCGCCGGCGTAATGCTTCGCGGTCGCGACGACGCGGTCGTCCGGGACCGGCCCGCGCCGGTGGCCCTGCAGGCCGTCGACGATCGTCGCCATCCGCCGGACCAGGTCTGGATCCTCGCTGAAACTCTCGTACGTCCGTCCCCAGCGTTCGTCACGGGCGACGCATAGGCACGGCCCGAAGTTCCACGGGACGCCGGTGGCACGCATCTCCGCGGCGGTGGCCTCCCCGATCGCCCTCGCCAGGCGGGGATCGCCGGTCGCGCCGAGGCCGATGTTGTGCGGGAACACCGTGGCGCCGTACACGTTGGCGTGCCCGTGCACGGCGTCGGTGCCGTAGATGATCGGGATGCCCAACCGCGTGCCCAGGGCCTGTTCCTGGAACTCGTTGACCATGTCCACCCACGCCTCGGGGGTGTTGGGCGTCGGCGTCGAGCCGCCCCCGGACAGTACCGAACCGAGCTGCCAATCCGCGACCAACGACGGGTCGTCGGCGACGGCGCCGCGCTCGGCCTGCGTCATCTGGCCGATCTTCTCTTCGAGCGTCATACGCCCGAGCAGATCCTCGACGCGCCGGTGGACCGGCAGCGTCGGGTTCAGGTACGCAGGATCGGATGAACCGTGCCGTCCCGAGTCCGGCGACGACGCGCGCGCCGTGCCGGCCGCCGGACGGTCTGAGCCGGTACGAACATCGCCGGCCGAGCCGTCGGCGGACGAAACCAGCGACAAGGTCAGCATTCCGGTTCCGATGAATGCGATAAGCGAGCGGGATCGCATGGTGCCCTCCCCACATCGGAGCGATCCGTGCGCTGGCTTGGCCAAGACCTAGCGTTTCCGCCCGCCATACTCGTCGTGAGTCTCAGCAACGTCAAGATGTCCGTTCTGTCTCGTTCGCATCTATACGGTGGTACCTCGCGCGGGCGCACCGTCATGCTCGCGGAGAGCGCGCCTACGGGATGAGCGGTGGCTCCTGTACCGCCGGCTTACGCCGCACCAGCCAGCTGGCCCCGACGAGGCCGATCAACGCCAGCAGACCGCCTGCGATGCCGTCGACGATGTAGTGATTGGCGGTCAGCACGATCGCAAGGAACATCAAGACCGGCATGGCAATGCCGAAGACCTTGCCCCACCGACTGGTCGAGAGGGTGGCCCATGCGATGCCCATAAGCAGATTCCACCCCAGATGGAGGCTCGGCATCGCGGCGTACTGGTTGGTGAACCCGGGCGGCTGCAGGACCCGGTAGGCGTTGGTGTGCTCGGTCACGGTATCGATGAACCCGAGATCGGCAAGGAAGCGGGGCGGTGCAACCGGAAACGAGGCGAAGATCACCAATCCGATGGCGCCCGAGATCAGCAGCGCGTTGCGGAACAACGGGAATGCCGGCCGGTGCCAGGCCAGGATCCATATCAGCGTTCCGACCACCACCGGCCAATGGCCGTACATATAGATGCCGTTGAGCACATCGACCAGCCAGCCGTGATCGGTGATGCGCGCCTGGAGGTCCGGCTCCACAAAGAGTCCGATGCTTCGTTCGAAGCCGATGACGCGGTCGGAGTTGTCGAATGCCAGGTCGGCTCGGCCGTCGATGAAGCCGCGAACCAGGAAGTACAGAAAGACCGCGGTGGCCACGATGAGGATCTCGCGGGAGACCGTCCGGGCTCGATCACCTGGCTGCCAGGCGATTCCCCCGATATGCACCTATCCTCCCGAACGCAACCACCGACCACTGACCACCCCGTCACAACACCGGTGCACCGTCGGCGATTCCTCCGCCAGGCCAAGATGCGGCCGTCGTGATGGCGGCCGGTCGGGATTTGAGGCTTGCTTCACGATACAACCAGTGCATGTGCTCCGTAGGCATTGAGGGTGCGAGGTCGTACGTGGGTCGTCAGGCGCGGCTCGCCTCGCCGGTGTTTCACACGCGTCGGCTTCCGACCATCCGTCACGGCGACTCCGCATATGCCCGGATCTCGATGATCTCCGCCCGCGGGATGCCCCATGTGGTCTCTACCACCACCCGGATGGCGCTGGTGCGGACAACCTCTCCGAGCCGGTGGATCCGGTGACGCCTGCGGTTGGCGCGCACCCTCGCGATGACCTTCCACGCGCCGTCGCCGCCGCACGCCTCGAGACGGTAGTCGCGGACCAGCTGTGGCGGCGCGCGGAACTCCGTGCGGTGGTGGTGCAGATTGATGAGATCCTCGTTCACATCGTCGTTGAACGTCAGTCTGATCTCGGCGATGTCGGCCTCGTCATCGAAGGACAACTGCAGCCATTGCTCGGCGTAGGGAAGCATCGGCCCGGATGCCCACAGATTCGGTCCACCGTACGGCCGCGTGTATCCGTTGAGCGCTTTGCCCGCGGCATATGCGTCGGTCGCACCCTCGACGGCAACAGCCAAACACATCCGCTGCGACGCAAGTGGCCTCCACTCCAGCACCGGTTGCGGCCGGTCGGCGGGACGACGGAGCGGCTGCCGGGTGAAGCTCAGCACGCCGTACGGCGCCGTCGTGCCGGCGTGCAATGTGACGTCCGGGTTGGCGCGGACGACGACGAAGACGTTCCGCGGATCCGAATCAGGGACCGCTACCGGCACGGCCACACGTTGATCGTTTCCGCGTTCGACCGGAACCTCCACCGCGCCCATGAGCGTCGCCGGGACGTAGTTCTGCGGCTGACCCGTCTCATAGACCTCGACATTCAGCTGCGAATCCGCGTCTGCGTCCAGCACGATGCTCAGCCCGGCGAACCCCGGATCCGCCGGGATCACCACCCCGGCATCGGAGTGGAGTCGGTGCCGGAGCTCACCCGGGTCGACCTCGATCGAGGTGAGCGTGCTGGATGCTGTCACCGTCGCCGAACGTGCCAGATCCGCTTCATCGGTGTTCCGAATGCCTAGCACCGATCCGTCCTGCCTCAGCAACGTCTGCTGCAGGAGCGTCGTGTGCGACCGGCCGAGTTCGCGCGGGGAGAATGCACGGTCGGCGCAGAGCGCCGCGGCAGTACCGGTCGCTTCCCCAACCGTCGCGCAGGTAGCCATCACCCGCGTGGTGCCGAATGCCACATGGCTGGCCGAGATGTCCCTTCCGGCGAACATCAGATTCTCCACGTTCACCGAGTACAGGCACCGGTACGGAATGTGATAGCTGCCATCGATGTGCAGGTGCTTCGAGCCGGAATCGGCCGCGTACATTCCCTCGGGTGGATGTAAATCGATCGACCATCCGCCGAAGGCTACTCGGTCATCGAAGAGCTCCTGGTCGAGCACCTCGTTCTGGGTGAGCATGTGATCCCCGACAAACCGCCGATATTCACGCTTTCCAGGAATGGAACCGACCCATTCCAAAGTCATGGTGTCGGCATCGAATTTGCCCGAGTTCTTAATGTAGTCCCAGATGCCGTAGATGACGGACCATAGCTCGTCACGTATGCGTTCGTTCTCGTGCACGGTGTCGAGTTCCCCGCCCCACTCGATCCACCAGTACGCGCAGCCGTTGTCACCGGATCGGATCACCCGCTTCTCCGGGATGGACGTCTGTGTGATGTCCTTGGCGAACGACGGCGGGACGTACTCGACGTTCTCACCGGCATCCTTCGTGTAGAACAGCAGGGTGCTGCCGAGCGTAATATCGTCGGCCACCTCCGGCGCCCACTCTTCCCCGAATTCGTGGCGTGCCTCGCGGCCGATCCGATACTGCGCACCTGCGAGATAGCCGACCAGTCCGTCCCCCGTGCAATCCAAGAAAATCGGGCTCTCGAATCGCGTCGACAATTCGGAGCCCATGGTCCAGCCGCTCACCGACTCGATCCGTCGACGGCCCCGAGGTCCGGTCGCACTGACCTCACGCACATCGGTATTCAGAAACAGGCTGATATTCGACTCCGCCCGTACCGTGTCAAGGATCAGCGCATCCCACAGATATGGATTGCCTTCTGGGTTGCGGTACTGGTTCTCAACGAACAGCTCACCCATGATTCCGCCCTCCCGGGCGAACCTGTGCACGCCATGTGCCGTCGCTCCCACCACCCACACCCGTACTTCGCTGGACGAGTTGCCACCCAGGACCGGACGGTTCGTGATCAAACACACGCGCCTGCCGAGCCGCGCTGCGGCCACTGCCGCGCAGACGCCGGCCAAGCCGCCACCGACGACCGTGACGTCGGAATGTACCCGTTGTTCCCGCACGACTTCCGCTCCATCTCGCCCGAGTCTCGTGACCGCCGGTCCGTTCAGCCAGCGGGTGTCAGCGCAAGTCTGCCCACAGCTGTTAGCACACGTCAAGGGGCCGATGTGTGGGCGCTCGTACCGCTCTCGACCCCTAGACGAGTCAGTCCGGCACGCCAGCCGAGGATTGGCGGACGACGAGTTCGGTCGGCAGCTCCACGGAGCCGACTCCGTCTCGTTCGCCGTTCATCTGCCCGACGAGCATCGTCACGGCACGCACCCCTACCTCGTGTAACGGCCATCGCACGCTGGTGAGCGGCGGCGTCAGATACGCACACATGGGGAAGTCGCCGAACCCCACCAACGCGATGTCATCGGGAATCCGCCGGCCGGACTCGTGGATGGCATGCATCGCACCCACCGCCATCCAGTCGTTACCCGCATGCACCGCGGTGGCATCGGGCCAACGGTCGAGCGCTTCCATCGTCGCCCGGTACCCATGCTGGGAACTCCAGGTCCATGGCCCGGGATCGATGTGCCGTGGTGGCGACAACCCGCGGGAGGTGAATTCGTCGGCGAACGCACGCAGCCTGGGGAGCGGCTCGCCTCCTCCAGTCGCGCCCGCCACCATCACCACCTCGGTACGTCCGCCGTCGATCAAGTGTCTCGCAGCTTCGCGCAGCCCACCGCACTCATCCGTGCTGATGCTCCCTACCTGATCCAGCGGGAGATCGCCGGCCTGCACGCCCAGGCCGATGTGCACAACGGGCGTCCGCCAATCAGCCAGCTCGCGCGCCAGCCAGTCCAGGTTATGCACCACGACGCCGTCCACCTGAGCATCTCGCAGGACGCCGAACACGTCGTAGGACTGCGATTCCAAGACCGGTGGCAGGAACTTCACCGTATGCTGGCGTCGTGTCGCCCCTTCGACCGCCCCCACCATGACGTCCTCGAAGATGGGCAGCCGCAGTTTGGACGGCGGGTGCGTAGTGACGACGCCGACGGTCAGGTGTCGCTGCCCCACCATCGCGCGCGCCGCGGAGTTCGGCACATATCGCAGCGTGGCGGCGGCGTCGCGGATCCGCTCCTGGATTTCCTTCGACAGCCGTAACTCGTCGCCCCGGCCATTCAGCACGAGCGAAACAGCGCTCGGCGACACACCAGCCAGTTTGGCGACATCCGCTCTCGACACGGCACGAGCTCGAGTAGGCACGGCCCCGCAACTCCTTCATGAGCAACCCTTGACGGATGTTAGCAGGGACCTGCACACTGCAAGGCTAACAGCTGTTAGCACGCGTGATCGATCCTCATCCGGAACCGCTGGTTTCACTACGCGCTCCTCGCGCTTACACCGAGGGAAGGGATTATTCGTATGGCGACATTGAGGCTGCCGGCGAGGCGACCCGGGCGAACTCCGACTCATCGGAGCGCCGCCGTGCTCGCTCTGGCCACGGTGCTGATGGTCTGCTTCACGCAACTCACCGCGGTCGTATCGTCCCCGACGGCGTCGGCGCAGACGACCTACTTCAACGACGACTTCGAGGCGGGTGATGCCACACGGTGGACTCCCCTGGACGGCTCGTGGTCGGTCGTCGACGATGGTGCCGGGGGCAAGGTCTACCAGCAGGGCGAGAGCCGGCCGGATCAGGCCTCGTATGCGGTCGCCGGTGACGGCGGCTGGGGCGACTACAACCTGGCCGCCGAGATCACACCGGGCGATCTCGGCGCCGGCGCGGCCGGCTTGATCGCCCGTTACCAGGACGGATCCAACTACTACGCCGCGAGGGTGAGCGATGACCAGCTCGAACTGACGAAGACCGTCGACGGGGTCCAGAGCACGCTGGAGAGCGCACCGATCGACCTCGTCGACGCGCCCGGCCTTCTCCTCGAGATCGAGGTCCGCTCCGACTACGTCAAGGTGTACGTCAACCACAACCTCGTCGTATCGAGTCAGGACTCCGCGCTGGACGCCGGCCGCGTCGGGCTCGGCACGTGGAACGCCGCAGCCGCTTTCGACGACGTCCGGGTCTCCAAGCCGATCGAGCTCGGCGTGATGCGCGCCAACCTGCAGTGGTACGAGCGGTACTTCGTGGACACCTTCCAGAACAACATGAACCGGTGGACGCGGATCGGTGACTGGGAGCTCGTCCCGCGGGAGATCGAGAACGGCCAAGACGACAACAACGTCGTCGAGGCGAGCGAGAACGAGGACGGCCGAGACCCGCTCGCTTGGTCCGCCTGGGACAGCTCGATACGGACGGACACCACAACGCGGGTGACGGTCATCCCGGTCGAGGAACTGGACGGCGACAAGCGCGCATCGGTGATGTTCCGCCTGGTCAACAGATGGAACTACTACGCCGTGCACATCAACTCGACGACCGTCACGCTGGAGAGAAAGGTGAGCAACGCCTCTGAGGTCATCGCCGAGGCGCCCCTTCCCGAGGACGTCGAGATCGAGCCGGGGACTCCTCTGTACGTCGACATCGACGCCTACGGCCCGGACATCGACGTCTACCTGGACCATACTGCTGTCCTGTCGGCCAGTGACTCGACATTCACCGAAGGCCGGGTGGGTCTCGGCACCCGTGGAACGAACGTGCATTTCGACGACGTCGAGACGCACGACAAGTTCGACCAGTTCGCGCTGCTCGACGAGATGAAAGACAACGGGATGAACCGCGCGCGACTGACCTACACGCGGTACAAGTACCTGCGGCTGGTCAGCGAGTGGGTCAAGCACGCGAACGAGATCGACCTGGACGTCTTGATGAGCTTCTCGTTCACCGGCGATCCGCAGTACTACCCCAAGGGAACGGAGAAGGTCTTCGGCTCGATCGCATGGGGCGCCTACCGCCTCTCCGACATCGACCCGCATCGCTTCGCCCGGGCATACCGCACGTTCCTGAAGCAGTTCCGCGACTCCGGGGCGCAGCTCACCGAAGTCGGCTTCGGCAACGAGATGAACTGGTTCGGCTTCAACGGCGACCTGCGGGAGGTCGACGGACCCAAGATCTTCGACCTGGACACCGATATCTCGGATCCGGAGTTCGCCCAGGTCCGCGAAGGCATCGAGAAGTATGGTCAGCTGCTCGCGCAGGCGCGGCACGTGACCGACTCGGTCAACCGGATCGGCGACGTGCAACTGGTCTCCGGCGGCGTCAACCATCCCGACACCGCCGGCATCATGGAGAACGGCCGGGTACACGTGCGGCCGGAACTCTTCCTGACGTTGCTGCAGGGCACCCACCGGGATCAGCCCGCGAACGCTCCGGACTACCTGTCGGCGATGGACCAGATCGGCGTCCACCTGTATCCGTTCCAGAACGGTGGCCGGTCGTACGACACTAATCCGGACACCGCCTACGCGACCACCGTGGAATTCGTCACCGAGATCATGGATCCGATCATCGCCGCCATCGGGTCGGACTACACGTTCCTGATCGCCGAAGCCGGCGCCTACCGTCGAGACGCGATCACCCTGCAGGGCGAGCAGATCACCGAGGAGCAGCGGCTCGAGCTGTACCGGACCTTCGTCCGAGCTTTGCAGGATCCGGCGCTCTCGGACGTGAACTTCGGCACCATCATGATGTACTCCTTCGACGACGGCCCCTGGGCCGCCTACGACGACGGCAAGCTGCTCCCCGTCGGCGAGGTCTTCGCCGAGTACCCGTACTGATCACGCGAGGCATCGTCCTCATCGCTTCACCTGCGGGCCGGGACGCCGGATCTGCCCCCTGGCTCCCGGCCCGCATGCATCACCGGATCCACCTACGACGACGTAGAGCGGAAGGCAGCAGCACATGCGCGACATCATCACTTCGAGGAGAACGTTTGTCCTGATCATCACGATGGCCGTCACCGTCATCGGTCTCTATCCCGTTCCCACCGAGACCGCGCACGCGCAGACGGCGATCTTCGCCGATGATTTCGATGACGGCGACGACGGCTGGGCCCCGGTGGAAGGACACTGGCGGGTCGTCAGCGACGCATCTGGGAATCCGGTGTATGAGCAGGCGGCCACCGGCTCAGGCGTCCCCGGCGTCAGCTTGATCGACCTCCCGCCTTGGCAACCCTTTCATGTGAAGGTGCAGGTCACGCCGACCGACATTCAGCCCGGGGACGCGGTCCGGGTGTTCTTCCGGTACGAGGACCAGGACAACCATTACCTCGTCTTCCTCTCAGAGTCCTCGGTACAGCTGAGACGCCGGGTGAACGGGAGCCTGACGACCATCCAGGAAGCGCCGGTCAATATCGAGAACGGGATCTCTTACCAGATCGACGTCGAAGGCAGAGGCAACCATTTCACCGTCCACGTCGACCATGCCCAGAAGCTGTCTGCCTACGACCCGTACGGCAGACCCGGCTCCGTGCTCGCGGAGGGCAAGATCGGGCTGGGGACCTGGCAGACCGGCGCGCAGTTCGACAACGTCAGGGTCGCCAACGTCGTGCGCATGGGCGTCGCGCAGAGCCACCTGAGCCGGTGGGGCCAGCGGAGCGTCGAGTCGCAACAGCACGTCCTCGATGCCATGGACACCGCCGGGATCAACCGCGTCCGCCTCGCGCTCCCCCGTCCCGGCCGGCTCAGCGACGTCACGGAACAGGTGTGCCATGCGAAAGACAACGACATGAAGGTCAGCCTCCTGCTCGGGCTGAGCACAAACGAGGACTACTACCCGGACGGCACAACCAAGGCCCAGCGGACGAACTTCGACCCTGTCTACCGGCTTTCCGATCTGGATCCGGCGAAGTTCGAGAAGGCGCTCTACACCACGGATACAGATAAGGCGGGCAACGAGATAGACGGCTATCTGGAAGTGCTCGACAATGCCGGTTGCGTGCCGGACGCGCTCGTCATCGGAAACGAGCTCAACTGGATCGGCTTCAATGGGGATCTTCCAGAGGTGACGAGCGATCAACCAGGCGTTCCAGACGGCAAGATCTTCGACCACGACACCCCATGGGGCGACGCCGGCTATGAACAGATCCGCACCGGCATCGACAAGTGGGGGCAGGCGATCTCTCGCGCCAGGGAGGCGGCCGACGCCGCCTTCGGGCAGGACAAAGTCAAGATCGTCACCGGCGGCTTCGCCGACATTCCGCACGGCCACGTTCGGGACAGGGCCGGAAGCTACATGGCGCCGCAACTGTTCGTGCAGCTTCTTCAGGGCACCCACCCGAACCAGTCGGGCAGGCCCGACCACATCTCCGACGCCGACTTCATCGGCACGCACATCTATCCGTACCGGCCCTATGACCTCGACCCGGAAAGAGGGTATGACACGATCCGGGATCACATCGCCGACGTGATGGACCCCGTCGTCGACAAGATCGGCGCACCGAAGCCCTTCTGGATCGGCGAGTTCGGGTTCCGCAACAGGCACAGGATCGACGGGGTCTTCGAGACAGTCACCGAGCCGGAGCGCCTGCAGCTGTTCCGCTGGTTCATGCTGGCGCTGTACGACGAGAAGCTCGCCGACATCGACTGGCGCGAGGTATACGTATACAACTTCACCGACAACGACCTCCTCAGCATCTATGAGTGCGAGACGACGCCCGAGGACGAGTACGTCTGCGAGACGGGCACTCTGCTGGACCCCGGTGAGGTATTCCGGGATTACCCCTACTGACCGACTACTCCCACCACGTCGGCGACCTCGATACCGCGAGACTCAATCCGAAACCTGTTCCGGCTCCACGGTGCGTCTCGCGGTATCGAGGTCGCGTCTATGTTCGGCATATCCAGTCGAACCACGGACCACCAGTTCGGTCGGCAGGACCACAGCACCGAGACCGGCGGGTTCGTCCTCGAGCTGTGCCAGCAACATCTCCACGGCTTTGACGCCCAGATCGCGGAGCGGCCACGTCACCGTGGTCAACGGCGGGTTCAGAAAGGCGCTCACCGGGAAATCGCCGAATCCCACGACCGCGACATCGTCGGGGATCCGGCGACCGGTCTCCACCAGCGCACGCATGGCACCGATCGCCATCCAGTCGGTGCCGGCCTGCATCGCCGTGATGTCCGGGTGAGCGTCGATCAGTTCCCTGGTCGCGCGGTAACCGTCCTCTGGAGACCACGTCCAGAATCCGGGGTCGATGTAGTGCGAGACGCCCGCGTTGCACTGCGCGAACTCGTCGATGAACGCCTGCAGACGGCCGACCGGAGGCCCCTGCGGGCGGACGGCACCGCCCACCACACCCACAGCCCGGTGCCCGTCATCCGCGAGATATCGCGCGGCGGAGCGCATCCCGCCCTGCTCGTCGGTCGTCACCACTCCGATCCGGTCTACCGGGAGTTCGTCGTGTTCCTCCCCCGGCCCCGCGTAGACGACCGGCATGCGCCAGTCGGCGACGGCCTGCGCCAGCCACCCCAGGTTGTGCACCACGATGCCGTCCACGTGTGCATCGCGGAGCACGCCGTAGACGTCGTAGGAGTCCGGATCGGTCACCGGCGGCAGTATCTTCACCGTGTGTTGGCGACGCGCCGCCTCCTCGACGGCGCCGACCGCGAAGTACTCGAAGATCGGCAGATGCAGGGTGTTCGGCGGCTGCCGGGTCACCACGCCGACCGTGAGATGCCGTTTGCCGACCATCGCGCGGGCCGCGGAGTTCGGCACGTATCGCAACCGCATCGCCGCGTCGCGGACCCGCTCCTGTGTCTCCTTCGAGACTCGCTTCTCGTCCGCACGGCCGTTGAGCACGAGCGAGACCGTGGTGGGCGAGACACCAGCCGCGCTGGCGACATCTGCCCGCGAAACGCCTTGACCTCGTGCCACGACCTACCACTCCTCGCAACTCACCTTACGTGCGGCCGCCCGCGTGGAACGCGGCGGACCACCGCCGACCGTCCTTTGCCTGTCATGAACCTTGACACATGCTAACAGGAGTTGGCACACTCGTGCTCACTGCTGTTAGCAAGGATCGACGCGCTCCACCACAGACACCGAAGTCAAGCCCCAACGCATCCGTGGAGACACCATGACCACAACCCATCGTTCGTCCCGAGCAGAATTCGCGGCCGACACGACGCTGAGCCGGCGCCGCTTTCTGCGCGCCAGCGCTGCCGCCGGTCTCTCCGTCCCAGCCATGGGCATGCTCAGCGCCTGCGGGGAGGACAGCGACGACGGCCCCAGCGCGGGCGGGTCAGGTGGCTCGTCGTCGACGCTGCGCGTCATCCACCTACCGTGGATGGAGAACGTCGCGCCGTGGCTTCCGGACCTGGGCACGCAGTTCGAGGAGAACAACACCGGCGTGAGCGTCGACGTCTCCCCGCTGGCCTCCGCCGAAGGCAACCCGCAGGCGCTGATCCAGAAGTTCACCCTGGAGTCCCGCAAGGACGAACCGTCGTTCGACGTACTCCTCGGTCCGACGCCGTTCAGCCTCGCGGCACCGCTCGCCAAGGCGGAAGTGATCGCACCGATCGGAGATCTGATCCCCGACGACATCTTGTCCCGGATGCCTGACTCCATTCTCAGCGAGGTGACGGGACCGGACGGCAACATCTGGTGCTTCCCGTTCTGGCAGGACGTCATGGGCTTCCTCTACAACAAGACGTTGATGAGCGAGGTCGGCCTGGACCAGCCGCCGGCGACGTGGGAGGAGTTGCACGCCCAGGCCCAGTCGATCGCACCGGAGCTTCCCAAGGACACGTACGCCTACGGTGCGGACTGGAACTGGGTGACCCGGATGTTCCTGCCGATGCTGGTCACCATGACCGACACGCCGTACGCGGAGAACGGCACCCCGAACGTCGCCGACCCAGCCGCGCTCGAGGCTCTGCGGATGCTCAAGGACCTGGGACAGGCCAGCCCGCCCAACTCCACCACGGAGCTCGCCTCGGCCGAGGTGTTCCAGGCCGGCAAGGTCGTGATGGAGACCTACTGGCAGCCCCAGTACCTCCGCGCCCAGGAGGCAGGCCTCGGCGAAGACGAACTCGGTTTCAGCGGCAACCTCGGTGGTCAGCGCAACAGCACCGTGTTCTGGTCCACCGTCGCGCTGATCCCGGCCAACAGCAAGAACGCCGAGCTCGCGGTCAAGTTCGTCACCGACGGCTTCCTGAGCGACGACGGTATCCAGCAATCGATCGAGGACGCCGGCCGCTTCTTGCCGCTGAACGACATCGAAGACAGGTTCCCCGACTGGATGAAGCCGTTGTACCAGCAGATGCTCGAAGGTTCCCCGCTCCCCCTGAACGACTCGTTCGTGACCGTGGTCAAGGACACGTTCCAGACCGAGGCGGAGCGGATGGTCATCGAGGACCAGTCGCCCGAGGACACCCAGCAGAAGCTGATCGACGCGTTCTCGGCATACGCATGGTGATGGACACGGCAACGACGACGCCCGGCGGCGCGATGAAACCCGTGACGACGACGTCCGGCGCGAGAAAACCCGACGCCGGGAGGAGGTTCAAGCGGGCTCTCACCGGCTACCTCTTCGTGGCGCCGGTGGTGGTCCTCATGGGCGTCTTCGTCTTCTACCCGCTGGCACAGACGGTCTACCTGACGTTCTTCGACTATTCCTTCCTGGCCGACACCCAGGAGTTCGTCGGCGTCGACAACTACGTCGAGTGGGCCCAGGATCCGATGACCTGGCAGACCCTCTGGGTGTCGGTGAAGTTCTTCCTCTACTACGTTCTGGGCTCGATGGTGCCTGGGCTGGTGATCGCCATCATGATCGACCGGCTGGCCACCACATACGCGCCGTCGGTGTACCGGACGATCTTCTACTTCCCCGTCGTGTTGCCGGCAGCGATCGTGTTCTCGATGTGGCTGTGGATCTACGATCCGACGCTCGGGATGTTCGCCCACTTGAGCGATACCGTGGGCGCGGACAGCTCGCCGAACTGGCTGGGCGATCCGGACCTGGCGCTACCGTCGCTCGCGATCATGAACAGCTGGCGGTTCCTCGGCGAGACCGTGATCTTCTTCCTGATCGGTCTGGCGGCGATCCCGCGCGACTATGTCGAGGCCGCGCGGACGGACGGGGCCGGCGAGGTGAAGATCGTCGTCCGGATCATCATTCCGCTGCTCATGCCGTTCATCTTCCTCGTCTTCGTGCTCCGGCTGCGTGCCCTGGAGTTGGTCACCGAGCCGCTGTTCATGACCCAGGGCGGGCCGGTGGATGCCACCCGAACCTACGGCCTTGAAGCCTACGAGCTGTTCCACAACCAGGACCGGATCGGGTACGCCGACACGTGGTTCGTCCTGCTGGCAGTGATCTCTTTGGTGACCGCCGGGTTCGCAAGCCGACGTCTACGGAGTTACCAGACATGACCGCCACGCCCACCATGACCAGACCGGGGCCGAACGTGGCGCGCGCGCAGTCGCGACGCCGCAACCGGCAGCCCGTCGAACACACCACGCTCATCGTCCTGACCGCGTTCCTGCTCGCCCCGTTCGCCTGGTTCGTCTCGGTCGCGTTCCGGCCGAAGGACCAGCTGTACCAGTTGCTGCCCAGTTCCCTGACGCTAAGCAACTTCACCGAGATGGTCGACCGGGTGCCGGACATGGTCGCCTACTACACGGATAGCATCATCATCACGTTCAGCGCCGTCGTCATCATCGCCGTCGGATCCGCGCTCGCCGGGTTCGCGTTCGCCCGGCTGAGCTTTCCCGGTCGCGACGTTCTGCTCTGGATGATCGTGGCCACGATCTTCATCCCGCATCCCACCGTGGTGGCCTCGCTGTGGGTGCAGCTGTTCGAGATGGAACTGCTCGACACCCGGCTGGGGTTGACCCTGGTGTACGCCGCCTGGGGCTTCGCGATCGGCACGTTCATCATGCGCAACGTGTTCAAGCAGATCCCGATCGAACTGGAGCAGTCCGCCCGGGTCGACGGCGCGTCCAGCTGGCAGATCCTCTGGCGGATCTACATCCCGCTGGCGATGGGCGGCATGGTGGTCGTTTCGATGTTGTCGTTCGTGCACATCTGGGGTGAGTATCTGTTCGCCTTCACCTTCGCCGGCGAGAACGTGATCCCGATGTCCCTCGGCATCCAGTTCTTCCAGCCCAGCGGCTCGGACCCGACGTACACGTTCAACGTCGCCGCGGCCGCGGGTCTGGTGATGTTCGTCCCGTCGCTCGTCATCTACATCGGCTTCCAGCGCTGGTTCAGCCGCGGAACGATGGAAGGAGCGCTCAAAGGGTGAGCATGAAACGACCGAACATCCTCCTGATCACCACCGACCAGCAGCACTGGAACACGATCGGAGCGTTCAACCCGGAGCTGCGCACGCCTAGTCTCGACCGGCTCGTCGCCGAAGGCACCACCTTCAGCCGGGCCTATTGTCCCAATCCGACCTGTACGCCCACCCGGGCGTCGATCATCACAGGCAAATATCCCAGCCAGCATGGCGCATGGACGCTGGGTACCAAGCTCCCGGAGTCCGAGACCACGATCGGCCAACTGCTCGCCGATGGCGGTTACCGCTCCGGCCTCATCGGAAAGGCGCATTTCCAGCCTTTGCACAGCACCGCCGAATACCGTTCCGTCGAGTCATACCCGACGCTTCAAGATCTCGATTTCTGGCGCAAGTTCCACGGCCTGTACTACGGGTTCGATCATGTCGAGATGCTTCGCAACCACGTCAACGAGGCGCACGTGGGGCAGCACTACGCGCTGTGGCTCGAGGAACAAGGGGCCACCGACTGGCGCCGCTACTTCTCGCCGCCTACTGGGACCATGGACAAGCCCGATGGATTCCGCTGGGACATCCCCGAGGAGCTGCATTACAACACCTGGCTGGCCGAGCGTGCGTCGTCGTTCATCGCCGACTCCGTCCGCGACGACCAGCCGTTCTTCTGCTGGGCGAGTTTTCCCGATCCGCATCCGCCCTATCTGGTGCCGGAACCATGGGCCTCGATGTATCACCCGGACGACCTGACCATCCCTGAACCGGTCCCCGGTGAGCACGACCGGAACCCGCCGCACTTCGGCCTGACGCAGCAGGACGATCCGGACTTCGCCGATTGGCACGAGTCCGGATTCGCCGTCCACGGTCTGCGCTCGCACCGGCTGGGCGACGACGAACGACGACGGCTGGTCGCGGCCTACTACGGCATGGTGAGCTTCACCGACGCGTACATCGGCGCCATCCTGGACGAGCTCGACCGCCGCGGCGTGGCCGACAACACGATCGTCGTGTTCTCCACCGACCACGGCCACTTCTTCGGACAGCATGGGCTGCAGCACAAGGGTCCCTTCATGTACGAGGACATGGTCCGGGTGCCGATGCTCGTCCGCTACCCCGGAAAGGTACCCGCGGGCCGGGTATCGCCCGCCATCCAGTCGCTGGTAGACCTCGCCCCGACCTTCCTCGACCTTGCCGGATTCGACACACCGGCGACGATGACCGGCGTCAACCAGAGCGATACCTGGCTGGGCCGTCGCGACGCCGTCCGCGACCATGCGATCTGCGAGCACCACCATGAGCCGACGAGGGTGAACCTGCGCACCTACATCAGCGAGCGGTACAAGCTCACCGTCTATTACCGCCAGACCTACGGCGAGCTGTTCGACCTGGAGGCGGACCCGGGCGAGTTGCACAACCTCTGGGACGATCCGGACCACGCCGATCTGAAATCGCGCCTGCTGCTCGAGTACGCCTGGGCAGAGCTGGGCAAGGAACCGATGTGGATGCCGCGGATCGCCAGCGCGTGACGCCGACGCATGCCCGGTGCTCAAGGCCGACCCACGCCTGGTTCTCAAGGAAGCCGCGTGGCACGCTGGCACCATGGTGACCAGAACGGCGGTGGCGGCGTGGGTGACGGCGTACGAGCGTGCGTGGCGGGCGCCTGGCACGGACGGGCTGGCGTCGATCTTCACCGAAGACGCCAGCTACCTCCAGGGGCCGTACCACGAGCCCGTCGTCGGCCTACCCGCCATCGCGCGGATGTGGGATGACGAACGGGAGGGTCCGGACGAGGCGTTCGAGATGAGCAGCGACATCGTGGCCGTCGACGGTGACACCGCGGTGGTCCGCGTCGAGGTGATCTACGGCGATCCGGTGAACCGCGAGTACCGCGATCTGTGGGTGATCCGCTTCGCCGACGACGGGCGCTGCCGCTCCTTCGAGGAGTGGCCGTTCTGGCCGTCGCGACCGATCACCGTGCCGAGGAACGCGACGAACGACGCGTGACCACCACGGCTACCCGGTCCTGCTAGAGTCCCAGGCCGTGGCCGATCCGTACGCGCAGCCGTCATTCGAACGCCATGCGCCGACCCACAACTGGTCAGCATCCGACCGCTCCGACCCACACGCCGGCGAACCCGACGGTACGCGGAACGGTTTCGCGACCGCCTCGCTCCTCCTCGGGATCATCGGTGTCTTCACGGCAGCCGCCGGCTTCGGAATCGCCGCGCTTGTCCACATCAGACAGCGCAGGCAGCGCGGACGCGGCATGGCGATCGCCGGCCTTGTGCTCTCCGGCGCCTGGGCTGTCGGCATCGTCGCCGCGATCATGCTGACGGTCATCGACCTGGCAGAGCGTGACTCCGACGGGACCATCACCGATGGCGGTGACGTGTCGGTGATGTCGGTCCACGTCGGTGTTTGTTTCGTGAACCTGGAGGAAGCCGCCGAGATCAGCAGGCTGCCCGCCGTGCCATGCTCCGAGCCACACGTCGCCGAGGTCTTCGGCGTTTTCGACCTGCCCGAAGGCGAGTGGCCGGGCATGGAGGCGATCGGAGAGCAGGCAGACTCCAGGTGTGCTGAGATCTTGATCGAGTACTCCTCGACTGCATACGAAGATCCCGGCGTCGGCCTGTTCCATCTGCATCCGCTCGAATCGATGTGGCCCCGCGACCGAGAGATCGTCTGCATCGCCTATGCCCTGGACGGGGCGGTCACCGGCTCCTACGCAGACCGGTAGCCGGATCGGTCGCTCAACGCGGCGAGCAGCGCCTCATCTCCTTTACCGGCCGGCGGATTACACTCGACGGGTGCAGGCCGACGACGATGCGCTCCTCTTCCGTGCCGCCACCGACGACGACGCCGGGGCGGTCGCCAGGATCTGGCACGAGGGCTGGCCCGACGGGCATCTCGGCAACGTGCCGGACGAGCTCGCCGCCGTCCGAACCGAGGAGTCGTTCTATGTCCGGGCCTCGGAACGCGTCGGCGACACGGTCGTCGCTGTCATCGACGGCGCGGTGGCCGGTTTCATCATGGTGGTCGACGACGAGGTGGAGCAGGTCTACGTTGCCCGCCGGCACCGTGGTTCGGGTGTGGCGAGTGCACTGCTCGCCGAGGCGGAACGGCTGGTGAACGTCAACGGCCACGACCGGGCATGGCTCGCCGTCGTCGCCGGCAACGCACGGGCCCGGGCGTTCTACGAGCGCCAAGGATGGAGCGACGGCGGCCCCTTCGACTATCAGGTGCCGACCGCTGCCGGAACGATCACCGTGCCGGCTCACCGGTACGTCAAGCGCGTGGGGTGATCGTGCCCGTCGCCGGCCACCGCGCCGCGTGGATCAACCCGGAGCTCCATCCCGGTGCTCGGCCATTCCTCGGTGGCCGGAGCGTGTCGACCATGTGCCCGCTGGACACCAGCAGCCACGAGACCACCGAGTTCGAGTTCCACATGTCTCCGGTTCCCAGCTCGTCGCGGCCCCACGTCAGTCGTGGCGCCCGTGGCACCAGGCTGAGCAGCTCCGATGCGCGCCGCACGTCCTCGCTCAGGACGTGCGCACCGCCCACCGCATAAGCCACATCCGGTATAGCGCCGTCACGCCAGCAACGCACCTCATAGCGGAACAACACCGATTGCCCAAGCCAGGCACAGCCGACTGGACCCGTGAGCGCGACCCCACGTTCGCCCGTGCCGTTGCCCCACGCGGGTGCCACCTCGATCACATACCGCTCATCATGGACGCGCACCTCGAGCGCCGCGTGATACAGATCTCGCGCGGGACGATGCTCGCGCCATGCTGCCAGCGCTTCGAAGACCTTACCGTTCACCCGGACCGACCGTCCCCCGGCCCCGAGCGGCAGCCAGTACAGCTGCACGCGCGCACGCGCCGATCCGCTGACCAGATCCACGTGGCTCACCTCCGGGCCGCCCCGCACATCATCTGGCACAGATCGGGCCGTCACGGCCCGATCGGACGCCATCAGCATCGCAATCGAGGATCCTTCAGTCGTAGCGCCGAAAGTCCCAGCATTCGGCGCCGAAGACCTGCCTTGTCAGTCCCGGCGGTACCACGTGATCTGCGTACCATTGCTGAACACTTCGCGCTGTGTCGGCGTGAACGCGGCGGGACGGAAATCGCCTGAGATAACCGGCACACCGGCTCCCGCCAGGACGGGATAGCTCTTGAGGATGAGCTCGTCGATCTCATCGAACAACGTGCCGGCCAGCGTTCCACCCCCACACAGCCAGATGTCCGAGGTCGCCTCCTGCTTCAGCCGGCGCACCAAGCCGACCGGGTCCTGCTCCACCACCTCGACTGACGAGTCATCGATCCGGCCCAGGGTGCCCGACACCACGTATTGCTCCATATGCGCATAGGGGCTCATGACCCCGATATCGAGAGCCGGCTGGTATGTGCCCCGACCCATGACGAGTGCGCCGAAGCGTCTGTTCGGCTCGTCGGGAGTCATGCCCACCAGCGATCGCACATGGGTGGGGATCGTCTCGGGGTAGTGCGTACGGATCCATGTGACCAGGTCATCGGCCAGCGGGAAGAAGTCGACCTCGCCGTCAGGCCCGGCGATATAGCCATCGAGGGAAACGCCGACGTAGTAGACGAGCTTTCGCATGCGTCACTCCCTGAATCTAAGTACTATAACTGTAGTGGTAATAGCATAGTACTACATCTGGAGTGGTTTAGATGCGAACGAACCTTCAACGACGGCATGCGCTACTCGACGCGGCCATCGAAGTGCTGGCTCGCGACGGCGCGCGCGGGTTGACCTTTCGCGCGGTCGATCGCGAAGCCTCGGTGCCGGGCGGCACGGCGTCCAACTATTTCGCCAACCGCGACGAGCTCCTCACCCAGGTGGTCGACCGCTTCTATGAGCGGCTACAGCCCGATGAGGCCATCATGGCCGAACTCGGCCACGGACCGCGGACTCGAGAAACGATCACCCGCCTGCTGACCGAGACCGTCGACCGGGTGGCGACCTTCCGGTCAGGGTTTCTCGCCCTATTGGAACTGCGGCTGGAAGCGACCCGGCGGCCACGTCTGCAGGCGGTGCTGACCGAACGGGTCCGTGCGGACCTGTCGTTCAACGTGCGCAACCACCTCGACTCCGGCCTTCCGGGCGACGAGACCTCGGTCCGGCTGCTCTACCTAGCTCTGAACTGGCTCATCCTCGAGCGTCTCACGCTTCCCGAGCTGTTCACCGATACACACAATCACCAGCTCATCGCCGCTGCCGTCGACCGGACCATCGGCTGACGCGCATCTCCGAGGGCGGATGCCCGACCAGGACCGAGGCGAGTGCCGGCGGGTGCCAGGGCGAATCCGGGACGCGGGCGGGGCGATGACTTTCACCGCCGCACCGGGTCTGTACCCACGATGGCCGGCCCGCGAGCAAGCGGCGCGTGGCGGACCTCAGACCCTGCCGTACATCAGGAAGGACCGACCGACATGACCAAAACGGAGCCGGAGACCACCCTCGACACGCGTTTCAGCGAGGACATCGCCCAGGCCACTCCATGGGCGCACACCCGGCGCCGACTCCAGGATGCCGAGCTGTTCTGGATCTCCACGGTGCGACCCGACGGCCGGCCGCATGTGACGCCACTGCTGGCCGTATGGGCCGACGAGACGTTGTACTTCTGCACCGGGCCCGAGGAGCGCAAAGCGCTGAACCTCGCGCACAATCCGCACGTCGCTTTCACCACAGGTACCAACACCCAAGACGGAGAGCCCGACGTGGTGCTGGAAGGTACGGCCGTGCGCGTGACCGACGACGGCACGCTCCGGCGGCTGGCTGACGCCTGGGTCGCCAAGTACGGCGAGGGTTGGCGCTTCGATGTCCACGACGGCGGCTTCCACCACTCCAGCGGCGCCGGCCACGCGTGGGTATTCGGCATACGTGCCAACGCGGCGTTCGCGTTCGCCAAATCGCCATACGGCCAGACCCGCTACCGCTTCTGACCCGCCGACGGCCCACGCACGCTCGCGTGGTCCGGTTCCGCTTCAGGTTGTGCTCGCGTCTTCCGCGCCGGTGTAGAAAGCAGTGGTTCGCTGAGCAGCGGCTTCCGCGGCAGCGGCGTCCTCACCAGCGGCGATACTGGCGTCGCGCCACCGCTCACTGCTCAAGGTCATGAACCGGCGCCCGTCGTCGGACTCCGTCCAGGCCATGTGCTCCGGCGAATTCACTGCTTCCCCGGTCGCCAGGTGGAGCGAAAGCCCGGTCAGTGCGAGATCCCAGCCGACACCGACCGCCCCCGGCCCGAACTGGGCCCATCGATCGTCGTCGACGTGAGCGACGTGTTCGAGCTCGAAGCGGGTCCGGTCGTCGCTCTCCCGGATGAACCGCACCTCGATCCAGCTGACCTCGCCACCGTACTCCCAGGTGGCGGCGAAGCTGTGCGGCGGATCGCAGCGTTCGATCGTGCCGCCGGCGTTACCTTCGAGCTGGTAATGCCCGTTCAACCGCAGGTCACCCGAGATCGGCATGAACCACCGCGGGATGCGCTCGGCGTTCGTGCACGCGTCCCAGACCTCCTCGAGCTGCGCGTCGTAGGTCTGGCTGATGGTGGTCGTCCGCGCCTCGCCCGCCTCCAGGGTGCGGCGGCCCACCTCGCGACGGACGGCGTTGATCTGCTCGATAACAGCGATCATGATGGTCTCCCAGTTTCTCCGTGTGGTTCGTGTGATTCAGGTGGTTCCTGTGGTTCGGCGGACCGTGCACGCCGTCGCTGCTCGCGTCGGCCGCGCGCCAACTCGGTCTCCAGCGCCATCAGCGGAGGCGTCCAGAACCGGCGGAAATGGTCGAGCCAGCCGTCCACCTCACGCAACGGCTCAGCGTTGACCGCGTACAGCCTGCGCGTGCCTTCGGGTCGGACCGTGGTGAACCCGCCTTCGCGCAGCACTTTCAGGTGTTGCGAAACTGCAGGCTGCGTGATGCCGAATTCCTCCTGGATGACGGCGCACACCGCCCCGGAGCTCATTTCGCCGTCGGCGAGCAGTTCCAAGATCCGCCTCCGGACCGGATCCCCGAGGACATCGAACGCGTGCACGGCAACAATGTACAGCTGCTGCTTATATAAGTCAATGCTAATACACTTGCCGACGCGGCACTGGCGCCGTTGGATTTACCTGACTAGAGTCAGCAAAAACAAGACCCCGCGACGTCGGTCGGTGACCTGCGCGTACGTCACCACCGTCGCCCGTCACGCGGAGCACGTGAGAGGACGAGCATGGATCCCGAGGTGTTACGAACGCGGTTCGCCGAACTCACCACAGCCCACATCGCCGACGCGTGCATCCGCGCACATGTGCCCGTCCGGTGCGCCCCCGCGGGCGTCCGTGCGGTCGTGCCGGGCAGCCGGATGGCCGGTCGGGTGCTTCCCACCCGGCACGTCGGCAGCGTCGACGTCTTCCTCGAGGCGTATGAGTCCGCGACCCCCGGCGACGTGCTCGTCGTGGACAACGGCGGACGCGAGGACGAGAGCTGCGTCGGAGACCTGGCGGTGCTCGAAGCGCAGGCAGCCGGCCTGCAAGGCGTGGTGATCTGGGGTCTGCATCGCGACACCGTCGACATTCAAGCCATTGGACTGCCCGTCTTCAGTGTCGGCTCGCTCTCTACCGGGCCGCAGCGCCTCGACCCCCGGCCCGACGACGCGCTGGAGTCGGCGAGCGTCGGCGAATGGACGGTCGGCCAGGCCGACATCGTCTTCGGCGACGACGACGGCGTGATCTTCGCGCCCGCGGCAGAGGTCGATCGGCTTCTCACCCTCGCCGAGTCCATCCGCGATACCGAACGACGCCAAGCCGAACGGATCCGCGCCGGCGAAACGCTGCGCGATCAGTTGGGGTTCGCCACGTATCTCCAGCGACGACGAGAGCAGCCGGCCCTGACCTTCCGGGAACATCTCCGCAACGTGGGCGGCGCCATCGAGGAATAATAGGCCGTACGCTCGTCGGTCAACCTCTCACCGGATTCGCGCGTCGTCGTCACAGACCACGGACCAAAGAGAGGGTATCCATGACCGGTGCGAGCCGTTGCGCGATGGCGCTCGGCATTGCGATGGTTCTCGCCGGCTGCAGCGGTGAGGCAACCACGCGGCAGCCGCTCGGGACGGCGTCTGCTGTGGCCGAATCCGCCGCCGCTGCCACCAGCTCAGCAGCCCCTACGGACACCGGATCACCGGCGTGGACGGTCACGCCGGATCCCGGACATGCCTCGGAGGTCTCCGACGACGACGTGGCGTTGATGGAAGACTTCGTCGCATTCATGGTGGAACCCACGCCACGCCGTGCGCAGCGCCTGCCCTTCGTCTCCGATGGTGTCCGGCTCGGACTGGGCGACGAAATGAGCACAACGGTGGCCGTCGACGGTCTCGCTGACGAGAAGTCCTGGGTCGTCGATCGAGAGACGTTCCGCGCGCACACCGGTCCGTTCTCGCCGATACGGATCATCCGGGAACACATCGCGGCTGCCGTCGATCCTCCATTGCGGATGAGCAACGACCTGCAGGTGTCAGTCGGTGAGCACGCGCATTGTGCGTCCCTGCCCGTTCCGCCACCCGCGTCGGTCGCGTCGTTGCGGCGGGTCTCCGTCCAGCCCGCCCACGGCTCTATCGGGAGCTGCGTGTTCTGGTTCTCCGTCGATCTCTACCTGGATACTTCCGGGGACATCCAGGCCGTGACATTCGACCTCTACGAGCCCTGATTTCAGCTCAGTAGTATCCCTTCGATCCGTCGAGAAGCTCCCGGATAGTGTCCATATGGCCAGCGTGCCGGGCGGTCTCTTCGATCATGTGCATCAGAATCCATCGCAGGCTGGCGGCAGAGACCCGGAAGTCGGGATGTGCGCCGACCTCATCGAGCGAGCGGGCGGCGATGATCTCGTTCGACGTCGCACACTGGCGCCCGTACTCGTCCAGAAGCTTGGCCAGCGGCACACCGTGGACCATCATGTCCGCGTCCTCGGGTTCCTGGAACTGCGGCCCTTCCGCCGGGCGGCCGAGCAGTACTACCTCGAACCACGTCTGCTCCACCCAACGCATATGCGACACGATGCCCGCCATCGTCATCAACGGCGACGTCGGGAGCACCGAGCGATGCGCGTCGCTGTCGGAGAGCCCGTCGCACTTCCAGTGGATGATCGCTCGTTGCATGTCAAGCCAGCCCACGAGCTGAGACCGCTCATCCGCTTCGAAGGGTGGCCGGACACGAGGTGGAATCACGCGGCCGACGCTACTCGATCACGCCAGTCCGCACACGTGATTTATCCCGTCGGCGACTCGGGGTGTTCCGCGCGCCGTGCCGCGCACCAGGTGTCGCCGCATGGTTCACCGGCCATGTTCCAGCTCCATGACGTGGTCGGCGTGATGCGCAGGAACGTGCCCGGGCCCACCATGCCGACCCGGTCGATCGGACCATCGGCCCGCCCGTACACCCGGATACTGCGGGTAATGAACGGCTCGAACGACACCATGTCGTCGACGACCAGCGCGACCTTCGTGTTTCCGGCCAGCACGTTGCGGAACTTACGGGTATTGACGACGGCCGAACCTGTGCCTCCGACCCAGAAGTGTGTCCCGTCGAACTCGAAGGCCACCGGTACGACGTCCGGCTGCCCGTCGTCGTCGACGGTGGCGAATCTGGCGAGCGGCTGGGACCGTAGATCGGCGATCTCTTCATCAGTGAACGACACGGGTGCCTCCTGTGCGGGTGGAACCGGTGGATCCGGACGAGGATCCACCGGTCGCGGACTGTTCTCACCACCTACACGAATGGATAGCGCCCATATCGACACCCAAGCGTTGCGTGACGTGTTCGAGCCAGGGCGGCGCCCGTGCCTAGAGCTTGAAGCGGTCCATCACGACCGGTGCGGCCTCGGGCGTCCGCAGGTCGTACAGGTAGCTGACCACCTCGCCGGCACCGGTGTCCAGGATCGAGAAGACGGTGAACTCGTTGCCGGCGGCGAACGGCAGTGACGCGCCGTCGTCGTTGGTCAGCGCGTGCACGCTCGGCACCACCGGCTCCAATCCGCCCGGGTTGCCCTGCGCGGAGTAGTTGTCCGCGTTCCACGGCGCCGGCGGCACCGGCCGCGAAAGGCCGGAGAGCGGATGGTAAGCGCCGTAGGAGTTGCCGACGTTCGACGTCTCCAGGTAGTTGGTGCCGGACGGTGCGACGAAACGGTTCCACAGGTGCGAGTGACCGTTGAGGACCAAGTTCACCCCGGCCTCCTCCAACAGCGGAGCGACGTCACGGGTCAGGTAGTTGTCCTCCTTGGGGTACTCGTAGCGCACCCGTGGCTCGCCGTTCTCGCCCACCTCCTCGATCCGCACCGGATCCGTGAACGGCGGCGACATGTTGTCGCCCAGGCCGTGCGGCCCCTCATGCAGCATCACGACGGCGTACTCGGCGTCCCGGAACTCCGAGCCGGCCAGCTCCGCGCGCAGCCACTCGTACTGCTCGCTCCCGACACCGATCTCTTCGAAGATGTGCGATCCCCACCCTTGGGCCAGCGGGTCGTCGAGCGTGTGCGGCGCCTCGGTGAAGCGCGTCCTGTCCCAACTGCTCTGGTCGGCGGCGATGTTCGGACTGCGCCAGATCCGGGTGGAGTACAGGGAGATCAGCCGCACGTCGCCGACGGTGGTCGCGTAGTACCGCTCCCCGCCCGGCGACGAGTCCGGGAGCGTGAACAGTTCTTCGTAGCTGGTTGTGTTGAACGAGTTGTCGGTGATCCACTGCTCTTTCAGCCGCTCGTCACCGGTCGGGTTGATCTCGTCGGCGATCCTGGCGTATTCGGCCTCGGCCACTGCCCGCGGAACGGGCGAGTTGAACGACTCGTTGAGCGAACCACGACCGGCGCGGCCCATCACCTCGTGGTTGCCGACGGCGGGAAACAGCGGTGCGTTCTGGATGATCTCCGCACCGGCGTACTCCACGCCGTTGGCCTCGTATGACGCCCGTCCCTGCAGCGCCGGGAAGAACGCGAAGCCACGCTGGTCGTCGAACCACTCCGACGCCCGGTCAGGGACGTTCACCAGATCTCCGGCGAGGAACACCGCGTCCACCTGGCCGACGGTCTCCGCTACCTGCTGCAGGTTCGCCGGGGTGTTCGCCTTGAGCTGATGGTCGCTGGTGAGCAGGATCTTCAGGTCGTCGCCGTTCCGCGGGCTCGGCGTCAGCGTGTAGGTATCCGACGCAACCGGGCGGGTGCGCGCCAGCGAGACGACTCGGTAGGGGATGCGCACGCCCGGTTCGAGACCGGTGACCGTCGCCTCGTGCCGGTAGACGTCCCGAGGCGTGACCTCGTCGGGAGCGTCGGGGATGGCAGACGCGGCGTCCTCCGCCATCTGCGACAGTTTGGCCGTGTCGGCGGGGAACACGTCGATGCCGGAAATCCGGGCACCGCCGGCGGCGGCACGGAGCTGCCCCGAGTTCAGTTCATCGACCCTTTCGCCGACGAGCACGACGTGCGAGCGGCCCTCGAACTCGGTCATCCACGTGACGTTGACCGAGTCTTCTTCCGGCAGTTGAAGGTACGGCTCGGTCAGCAGCTCCCGCGCGGCGGAGGCGGGTACCGCTGCAGCATCAGAGCCGTCCGCCTGCCCCACCGCCGTCACGACGACGAGCGACAGCGCGGACAGGGACAGGACAAGGAGACGCGCAGCCATGAAGACACTCCTGGAGAGGATGGAAGCGACGCGGATCATCCTGCTGCTCCGCCCGTGAACTGCGCTGCCCATCGCTGGTGAACCGGGGCGAACGGCCAGGTTGCGGATGTGCGACGCCGGCACGGGCTAGCGGCCGCGGCCCGCGAACGAACCGCCGGCTGGAATGAAACGAGCCCGGCTCAACCCTCCTGGGGAGCCGGGCCCATTCACATGGTGAGGCCGCTGTCTCCCGGATCACCGGGCCGGGGAAATCACCGGTGCCGGAGCGGCCACGAACAAAGGCGCGTTATCTGGATGTGACCATACACGTGACAGGACGGCCTGTGAAGCCCTTGACTCAAGTTTTCTCAGACCACCTGGTGGAGCCACCGGACCGGCGCTCCGTCACCCGCGTACCGAAAGGGTTCGAGCTCGTCGTCCCATGGCTTGCCGACCAGCCGACGGAGCTCCTCTTCCAGCGAGATCTCGCCCTCGGTCGCCTTGACCACGGCGGCCTTGATCCGGTCCTCCGGAATCATGATGTCGCCGTGCACGCCCGTCACAGCATGGAAAATGCCCAGGCTCGGCGTATAGGCGTACCGCGCGCCTTCGTTGCCGGGGCTCGGCTCTTCGGTCACCTCGAACCGCAAGTGCAACCAACCGCGCAACGCGGACGCGATCCGCGAGCTCGTGCCGGGCTCACCCTGCCATGAGAGCTCGGCCCGGTAGGCGCCGGGCTGAGCAGGCTGCGGTGTCCATTCCAGGCTCACGCGCACACCAAGTACACCGGCGGCGGCCCATTCAACATGCGGGCACAACGCCGGCGTTGCGGCGTGGACGTACAGGACGCCACGTGTCGTCACCAGATCCTCCTGTGAGTCGAGGGACGCCTTCCCCTGCGACCTCTTCTCATCACTTTCAGGATCAAGCGACGGTCCTATTGTGCATGATCGCGTGCGAGGATGCCACGCATACCCACCGCCCGCGTGGCGTGTCGGCGCGCGCGAGACCGGCCGGGCGCACGAATCATCACCAGCCGCGCATGCACACGAGCCCGCATGGCAAGGTAGTGCGCAACACCGCGCCACACCCCAGGCGCCATCAGCCTGTACGAGGAGTGACCCTGCTCATGTCGTCCGAGAACCCGTTCCTCTCCCCCAGCGACCTGCCCTACCAGTTGCCGCCGTTCGAGCGGATCGACGAGTCGCATTACCGCCCGGCGTTTGAGCGGGGCATGGCAGAGCAGCGGGCAGAGATCGATGAGATCGTCGCGAACCCCGACGCCCCGACGTTCGAGAACACCATCGTGGCGCTGGAACGCACCGGGGAGACGTTGCGCCGGGTATCGGCGGTCTTCTTCAATCAGGCCTCGGCGGACGCGAACGACACGATCCAGGAGATCCAGGGCGAGATCGCTCCGAAATTGGCCGCGCACGAAGACGCGATCTACCTCAACGCAGAGCTCTATGCGCGAGTCAAGGCCGTCTACGACGCCGACCCCGATCTCGACCCGGAGTCGCGGCGGCTGCTGGAGCGCTATCACCTCGACTTCGTCCGTGCCGGTGCGGCCCTGCGGCCACAGCAGCAGGAGCGCCTGCGGGAGATCAACGAGGAGCTCTCGGCGCTGTCCACGACGTTTCAGAACAAGCTCCTGGCGGACACGAACGCCTCCGCCGTCGTCGTCGACGACGAGTCCCAGCTGGCCGGGCTCTCCCCGGATGCGGTCGCGGCCGCGGCCGAAGCGGCCCGGGAACGCGACCTTCCGGGCTCGTACGTGCTCACCCTGATCCTGCCCAGCAACCAACCGGTACTTTCCTCGCTGACCGACCGGCCCCTGCGGGAACGTATCCACGTGGCCTCGATCCAGCGTGGCGCGAACGCCAATGAGCACAACACGGCGGAGACCGTGGCGCGGATCGTGGCACTGCGCGCCGAGCGGGCCGCGCTGCTCGGCCATCCGCACCACGCGGCGTACGTGCTGGAAGACAGCACCGCGGGGTCTCCGGCCGCCGTGCACGAGATGCTGGACAAGCTCACCCCCGCCGCCGTCGCCAATGCGCACGCGGAGGCCGCCGCACTGCAGGAGTCGATCGGTGACGAGTTCCAGCTCGAACCCTGGGACTGGTCGTTCTACTCCGAGCGGGTCAAGCAAGCGAAGTACCAGGTGGATGCGGCGGCGCTGCGCCCGTACTTCGAACTGGAGCGTGTCCTGCACGACGGCGTCTTCTATGCCGCGAACCGCCTGTACGGCCTGAGTTTCGCCGAGCGCACGGACCTGGTCGGCTACCACCCGGAGGCCCGCGTCTTCGAGGTCACCGATGCCGACGGGTCCGGGGTGGGCCTGTTCATCGGCGACTTCTACACACGCGATTCCAAGCGCGGCGGCGCGTGGATGAACTCGTTCGTCGACCAGTCCGCGCTGCTGGACACCAAGCCGGTGGTGATCAACAACCTGAACATCAGCAGGCCACCCGCCGGCGAGCCGACACTGCTGACGTTCGACGAGGTCACCACGTTGTTCCACGAGTTCGGTCACGCATTGCACGGACTGCTGTCCGACGTGCGGTATCCGAAGTTCTCCGGTACCAGCGTTCAGCGTGACTTCGTCGAGTTCCCGTCCCAGGTGAACGAGATGTGGGCGGTGTGGCCCGAGGTGCTGGCGAATTACGCCCGGCATTACCAGACCGGTGAGCCGCTGGCGCAGGAGGTGGTCGACCGGTTGCGCGAGTCCCAGATCTGGGGTGAGGGCTTCAAGACCACCGAATACCTGGCCGCGTCGCTGCTGGATCTGGCCTGGCATGAGCTGAGCACCGAGGACGCGCGGAGCCTCTTCCCCGATGACGCCGAGACCACGCAGCGCATCACCCGCTTCGAGGCGGACGCGCTGGAGCGGGCGGGCGTCGCGGTGGCGGCAGTGCCGCCACGTTACCGGACGACGTACTTCGCGCACGTGTTCGCGGGCGGCTACAGCGCCGGCTACTACTCCTACATCTGGAGCGAGGTGCTCGACGCCGACACCGTCGATTGGTTCACCGAGAACGGCGGCCTCACCCGGGAGAACGGCGACCACTTCCGCCGTACGCTGCTCTCCCGAGGCGGCAGCATGGATGAGATGCAGGCGTTCCGCGAGTTCCGCGGCCGCGACCCGCAGATCGAGCCGCTGCTCACCCGCCGCGGCCTCGCCTCCTGACCCGCCCACGACCCTCCCCATGCCAGCTCCCCCATGATCATCAACCGTCGCTTGCCACAGCGGGATGGACGGTTGATGATCTGCGGAGCGGGCCGGGTAGGGTCGTAAAGCGTGGAGAGCCTACGGATGATCGAGCAGTGGCCCGTGGACAACGCCGCCGCGGCGGTGGTGGCCGCGGACGGCACCGTCCTCGACAGCCACGGCGACGGTGACCGGGTGTTCAAGCTGGCCTCGGTGACCAAGCTGCTGACCGCGTACGCCGCGCTGCTCGCCGTGGAGGAGGGCGTCGCCGAGCTTGACGACCCGGCGGGGCCGGAGGGCTCCACCATCCGGCATCTGCTGGCGCACACCTCCGGGTTGAACCTGAACGACCACACCACCATCGCGCCGGTCGGCAATCGTCGGGTGTACTCCAGCGCCGGTTACGAGCAGCTGGCGGACGAGCTGGCCAAGCGGTCAGGCATCGATTTCGCCGACTACGTCCGCGAGGGCCTGCTCACGCCGCTCGGCATGGCGTCGACCGTGTTCGAGGGTTCGCCGGGGCATGGCGCGTCGTCCACCGTCAACGACTTGGTCCGCTTCGCCGCGGAGCTGCAACGCCCGAGCCTGCTAGACCCGAGCACGGTGGCGACCGCCACCACGGTGGCGTTCCCCGGTCTCGCCGGGGTTCTTCCCGGCTACGGTCGCCAAGACCCGAACGATTGGGGCCTCGGCTTCGAGATCCGGGACCACAAGAGCCCGCACTGGACCGGGGCCCAGAACTCGCCGGCGACCTACGGACATTTCGGGCAGTCCGGCACGTTCCTCTGGGTAGATCCCGAGGCCCGCTCCGGCGCCGGACTCGCCTGCGTCGTACTGACCGATCGCGACTTCGGCGACTGGGCGATCGAGGCCTGGCCGCCCCTCTCCGACGCCGTCCTCACCTCCCCATGATCATGAACACTTTCCGTGCTATGTGAACGGTTTCTGTTCATCACTCTGGGCAGAGAGGGCCGACGCGAGCAGCTGCACCGGGTGCACCACCGGGAGATCCAGCTCACGGCCGATCTGCAACGCGCATCCCGGATTGGTGGTGACGACGACGTCCGCCCCGGTCGTCGCCAGCGCCTGCGCCTTGCGACGACCGAGTTCGGCGGCCGGCTCCGGCTCGACCAGGTTGTAGATCCCCGCCGAGCCGCAACACAGACCGTCGTCGACGACGGGACGCAGCTCGATGCCCGGGATCCGGCCGAGCACGGTGCGCGGCGCCGCCCGCACCCGCTGGGCGTTCGCCAGGTGACACGCGTCGTGATACGCGACCGCCAAGTCCAGCCGAGCGTAGGGACGGCGCGGCTCCAGCTCCGCCAGCACCTCGGTGACGTCCCGCACTTTCGAAGCCACCGCCGCCGCCCGCTCAGCGTAGCGCGGATCGTCGGCGAGGAGCCTGTCGTAGTCCTTCATCGCCGAACCGCACCCCGCCGCCGTGACCACGATCGCGTCCAACTCCAGCCGGGCGAAGATGTCCACGACGGCACGCGCACGGTCCAGGGCTGACGCCTCCCGGCCGCCGTGCAGCTCCAGCGCCCCGCAGCATCCCTGCGCCGAGGGAGCCAGCACCTCGCACCCCTCCGCCGCCAGCACCCGCACGGTGGCCTCATTCACGTCGCCGAAGAACACCTCCTGAACGCAGCCGGTCAGCAGACCGACCCGGAGCCGGCGCGCACCCTCGGGCGGTGTCCGGGTGGCCGTCCGCCGGGTCACAGCCGCCCAGGTGATCCGCGGCAGCACCGACTCCACCGCACGCAGCCGCGCCGGCAGGCGGTCCAGGATGCGGCTGCGACGCACCACGCGCGCGATCCCGAGCCGCTGATACACCCAGCCCACCAGTGCGGCCGCACGCAGTCGGCGGCGCCCCGGGAACGCGCGGAAGATCATCGAGCGGAACGCGCGATCCCGCCAGGGCCGGCGGTAGTCCCGCTCGATGGTGGCCCGCGCCGACTCGATGAGCTGGTCGTATTTGACACCGGACGGGCATGCCGGCACGCACGCCATGCAGCCGAGGCAGGCATCGAGGTGGCCGACCCAGGTGGCGTCGATCGGCGAGCTGCCCTCGACGGCCGTCTTCATCAGGTGGATCCGCCCGCGTGGCGAGTCCATCTCCTCGCCCCACAGGTTGTACGTGGGGCAGGCCGGCAGGCAGAACCCGCAGTGCACGCAATCGTCGATCAGTTCTCGGTCCACCTGTCGACGCCTCCCGTTCCGGTGTCCTCGATGCCGGTGTTCCTAGATGCCGCCGGCAAACCGGCCCGGCGCGAACCGCCCGTCCGGATCCAGCGACCGCTTGACCGCACGTGACAGGCCCAGCAGCGGTGCGCTGCCGAGCTGGTCCCATGGATCGACGTGGTCGTCGAGGCCGACGGGGCGGTCGCGGACGGTGACCGTGCCACCCACGGCACCGATCCGCTCGCGCCATGCACGCACGATGGCCGCGTGCGACGCCACGTCCCCGCCGGAGAGAACGGCGTCATGCAATCCGAGCCCGGCATGGCTGTGGATACTCACCTCCGGCGCACCATCCGCTGCCGTCTGTACGGCACCGCGCAGCGCTGCATCACCCAGGGCGGCGTCCAACGCGCTGACCGCATCCGCGAGTTGACTCGGCAGCGTCGCGGCGCGTGCCACGGTGCAGCCGGGCCCTTTCCCTGCGTGCGCCTCGCGCCAGGCGTCCCATACCTCGCCATCGCCGTCGTCGTCGACGGGCTCCGCGCTCAGGTCGTGCCGGGCGACAAGCTCAGCCAGCTGATCGACCCGCCGGCTCAACCCGGCCGCTCGGCCCTCGAGCGCGACGAGAAGCGCCCCACTCCCATGATCATGAACACTTACCGTTCTATGTGCACGGTTAGTGTTCATGATCACGGAGCCGGACCATTCGATGGCCGCGCATTCCACCGGGCTGGCGAGTAGATCGACGACGAACGACGACGCGCGCGCCGCCGACGCGGGGATGAGCAGTGTCCGAGTCGCCTCCGGCAACGGATGCAGCCGGAGGGTCAGCTCCGTCACCAAGCCGAGGGTGCCGAGTGAGCCGCACCATAGCTTGCCCAGGTCGTAGCCGGCCACGTTCTTGATCACGGTACCGCCGCTGCGGCTGACCGTCCCGTCGGCGAGCACGACCGTCGTCCCGATCACCAGGTCCCGGATGCCGCCGTAGGAGAACCGTCGCGGCCCGGCGTCGTTGGCGACGTAGACGCCGCCCACCGTCACGTCGGCGGCGCCCGGAACCCACCGGCGCATCGGCGGGTCGACGGCGAGCTGCTGCCCCGCGTCCGCCAGCTGCTTTCGCAGCCGCGGGAGGGGCATCCCCGCCTGCACGATCGCCGTCATATCCCCCGGCTCATGGTGGATCAACCGGTTCAGGCTGCGGGTATCGATGACGTCCCACGGGCGCGCGGGCGACGATGCGCCGGCTTGTCCACGCCAAGGGAGGTTTCCCCAGGCCAGCTTGGTGCCGCCGCCGTGTATCAGGAGGTTACGACCCGACTCCCGGGCCGCCAGCACTGCGGTGCGGGCCTCCGCCAGCTCGGTCGGACGGTGCACCGCGGCCAAGTCGATGAGCCCAATGCGTTCCACCGGGTGCTCGTCCGTCGGGTGCTCGTCCGTCGTCGTCATCGACGGCTGAGCCGGCAGCTCCGTCGACATGGCAGTTCACATCCGCTCGATGACGCCGGCGGCCTCGAGCGGATGCGGCCGGTACGGGCCGGGTCGCTCACCGCACAGGCGCGGAGTCGGCAACACCTTGTCCGGGTTGCAGCGGCCGTCGGGGTCGAACGCGGCGCGGACCCGGTCCATGACGGCCAGGTCGTCTTCGCCGAACATCTTCGGCATCGAGCAGGCCTTGTCGGCACCGATGCCGTGTTCGCCGGACAGCGACCCGCCGAAGGAGACGCACAGCTCCGCGATCCGGGTGGAGAGCGACTCGGCGCGCTCGGACTCCCCCGGCCGGGTGCTGTCGAAGAGCACGAGCGGGTGCAGGTTGCCGTCGCCGGCATGGAAGACGTTGGCCACCCGCAGGTCTGCCTCGGCGGCCATCTCGGCGATCCGGGCCAGGCACTCCCCCAGGCGGGTGCGCGGGATGACGCCGTCCTGCACGAGGTAGTCCGGCGCCAGCCGGCCCATCGCCGCGAACGCCGCTTTGCGCCCGCGCCAGATGCGCGCCCGCTCGTCCGCGTCGTCGGCGATGCGGATGTTCGACGAGCCTGCTTCCTGACACAGCGCCACCACCTCGGCGAACGCCGCGTCGCATTCCGCGTCCGGGCCGTCCAGCTCGACGATCAGCGCCGCGCCGGCGTCGAGGGTGAACCCGGCCGCGGCGTCCTCTTCGGATGCCCGGATGGCGAGGTTGTCCATCATCTCGACGGCGGCGGGCACGATCCCGGCGGCGATGATCGCGCTGACCGCGTCCCCGGCCGACGCGGGCGAGTCGAAATCAGCCACCAGGGTGTGCACCGACTCCGGGCGCCGCAGTAGCCGCAACGTCACCTTGGTGACCACGCCCAGGGTCCCCTCCGACCCGATCAGCAGCCCGCGCAGGTCATACCCGGGCGGGTCGAGCGTCGTCGCTCCCACCTCGACCAGCTCGCCGCTGGGCAGCACCAGCTCGCAGCCGAGCACGTGGTTGGTGGTGAAGCCGTACTTCAGGCAGTGTGCGCCGCCGGAGTTCTCCGCGACGTTGCCGCCGATGGAGCAGACGATCTGGCTCGACGGATCCGGCGCGTAGTAGAGATTGTGCTCGGCGACGGCTCGGCTGACGGCGGCGTTCGTGACGCCAGGCTCGACGGTGATCCGCTGGTTGGCCACATCCACGTCGAGGATCCGGCGCATCCGGGACAGGCCGATCAGCACGCCGTCGGGATGGGGCAGTGCGCCGCCGGACAGTCCGGTGCCCGCTCCGCGCGGTACCAGCGGGATTCCGCGCTCCGCGCAGGCCCGCACCACCTGGACGACCTCGTCGGTGCTGGCCGGCAACGCGACCATTGCCGGCACGCTGCGGTAGGCGGCCAGGCCGTCCGACTCGTACGTGCGTCGTCGGGAAAGTTCGGTGATCAGGCCGTCGTCGCCGAGAACGGGGCGGAGTTCCGCCGCGAGCGCGGCGATATCCGGCGGCAGCGCATCGGGCGGTGGCGCACCGTCGCCCCGCGGCCCGTCGCCTCCGCGCCAGGCTCGCCCACGTCCGGCGCCGTCGCGGCGGTTGCGTCGTCGCAGTTCCGGCATCGCGGCACCCACTCCCGGGTCGCTTCGATGACAGCCATGGTAACGACGCCACCCTACCCCCACGTCACGCCCGTCCCCGCGAGTCCTAAATGATCATGTGAAGTGGGTTTTCTCGTGCCCTACCATGCCTGCAGACATGGGGGTGCGCGAGAAAACCCACTTCACCTGATCATTTTCGGGGTGGGCAGCCGGGGGGGTGGGTGAGGTCGAAGGTGTAGCGGGAGGCGCGGTAGATGTGGGATCCGTACTCGATGGCGCGGCCGGCGTCATCGTAGGCGATCCGGTTCATCGTCAGCAGCGGCGCGCCCGCCTTCTCGTCCAGCAGCCGGGCCTCCGCCGCGCGCGCCGCTCGCCCGCCGATCGACTGCGTGGCGATCTTCAGGCTGATGCCCGCGGCGCGGATCAGGTCGTACAGCCCCTGCTCCGCCAGCGCCTCACGGCTGAGCGGCAGCTGTTCGCGCGGGATGTAATTGTGCATGATCGACAGCGGCTCGTCGCCGGTGTAGCGCAGCCGCTCGATCACGTAGACCTCGCTGTCGGTCGGCACACCGAGCTTCTCCGCCACGTTCTCCGACGGGGCCTCGATATCGAACCTGAGCACCTCGGTCCGCGGCTCCCGCCCAGAGGCGCGTAGGTCGTCGAAGAGGCTGGACAACTCCACCGGACGCCGCACCTTGGGTTGGACCACTTGTGTCCCGACGCCACGCTTGCGCACCAGCAGTCCGCGATCGACCAGATACTCGATCGCCCGGCGCATGGTCGGCCGCGACAGTCCAAGCTGATCGGCAAGCAGGATCTCGTTGTCCAACCGGGTTCCCGGCGGGTAGACGCCCGTCTCGATCAGCTGCTCAAGATGCTGCGCGACCTGGAAGTACAGCGGCACCGGGCTGGTGCGGTCGACCACCAACTGCGGGATGCTCTCGGCCATCCGGTCACCTCGTCTCCCGTGGATACAGACATCAGTATGTTAGAACATCGAGGTCAACGCAGCCCCGCGCACCGCAGTGCAGCGCGCGGGTCACAATTCGACCAACCTTGTGCATTGGTCTAGCCAAGGTTAAGAGATCGTGACAACCTGACAGCAGCCGATACCCACCCCGGTGCCGGGACGTACCGTCGACCGGGCATGCACGTCGCTGGAGGTTCGATGACGAGCCCACATGTCTGCCTGACCGGCCATGATGCCGACGATCAGTGTTCTGCCGCCGTTGCCGTGCCGGCTACCTGACGCCCACTGAAACGGCCTATACGTCATGACATCCTCACACGCGACACCCGCAGGTATCCATCAATACGTATGAACCCAACGACTCTCAACGGCAGTTGGAGGACGGATGAAGACCCACGTCAGGCGCGGTAGCATCGCCGCGGCCCTACTCATTCCCGCACTCGTCCTGGCCGCATGTGGCGGCGATGACGACGACTCGCCGGACAACGGCAACGGCGAGGGCCAACAAGATGGCGACGGCGGTCAGATCACCCTGACCCTGTCCGAGAACGCCATCCGCGGCGGCAAGAACACCGAAGCCGCCGAGTTCATCGAGGATTGGCTCATCCCCGAGTTCGAGGCGATGAAAGCCGAAGAAGGTGTCGATGTCACCGTCAACTTCGAGGGCGCCGGCTCCGACGACGAGGATTACAAGACCGCGATGGCCCTCGACCTGTCCACCGGCGAGGGCGCCGACGTGCTCAGCCTGGACGGCATCTGGGTCGGCGAGTTCGCCCAGGCCGGCTACATCGCACCGCTGGAGGAGGTCCACCCGGACGCGACCTCGTGGGACGGCTGGGAACAGATCCCCGAGGCCGTCCAGCAGAACATGACGTTCGACGGCCAGCTCTACGGCATCCCCGGCGGCACCGACGGCCGCGTCATCTACTACAACAAGGAACTCTTCGCCGAAGCGGGCCTTCCGGAGGAATGGCAGCCCACCAGCTGGGAGGAGATCCTCGAGGCCGCCCGCGCGCTCAAGGAGATCGACGGCGTGATCCCCATCCAGCTCAACGGCGGCGTCAACATGGGCGAGGCCACCACCATGCAGGGATTCCTTCCGCTGCTGGTCGGCACCGGCGCGAACATCTGGCAGGACGACATGTGGCTCGGCGGTTCGGAGCAGGTCCAGCAGGTGCTGGATCTCTACGCCACCATCTACGGCGAGGAAGAACTCGGCGATCCGCTCCTCCAGCAGGAGGCAGCGGGCCGGGACAACTCGTTCCTCCAGTTCTCCGAGGGCAGCATCGGCATGCTCCTCGAGGGCGACTACTTCTGGCGCTCGGTGATCAACCCGACGTCTGATCTCGCTCCGATGGAGAACCGCGACGAGGTGGTCGGCTGGGCCATGATCCCGGCGATGGAGCCTGGAGCCGGCATCAACGGCCAGGACTTCGTCAGCATGTCCGGCGGCGGTGGCCACGTGCTCAACCCGAACACCGAGCACCCGGAGCACGCCTGGGATCTGATGGCCTTCATGGAGTCGCCGGAGGCCCTGATGGAGCGCCACGCCGACGACCCGCGGATCACCGCACGCACGGACGTCAACGACGAGATCATCACCGACGAGATGATCCGGTTCATCGCCGACGAGGTGCTGCCGATCACCGCCTACCGGCCCGGCCTGGAGGCGTACCCGCAGGTGTCGATCGCGCTGCAGGAGGCCACCGAGGCCGTCGTCACCGGGATGTCCCCGGCCGACGCTGCGGCCCAGTACCAGTCCACGCTCGAAGGGATCGTCGGTGCCGAGAACATCGCCGACTGATCCATCCGCTCTGGGGCCTCTCGACGACGAGAGGCCCCAGCGGCCTGTCCGGCGCCCGGACGACGTGGACGCCGCCGGACTCGGGCGCGCCCGAGCGTCGGCGTTCGTGGCGCCGGCGCTGGTCCTGATCGGCGTGTTCCTGGTCTTCCCCGCGCTCTGGACGCTCTACCTGGGCGTCACGAACTGGCGGCTGACCGGTCTCGCCGCCGCCGAACCCGAGTTCGTCGGCCTGGACAACTACGTCGACGCGCTCAGCGACGACCGGTTCCTCGGTTCGCTGTACCGGACGTTCGTCTTCGTCATCGGATCGGCCATCGCCGGGCAGATGGTGCTCGGCTTCATCATCGCCTGGCTGATGCGCAACACCACCAAGCTGATCCGCGGCCTGGTGGAGACCCTGGTCCTCATCGCGTGGATCCTGCCGGCCTCGGTGATCGCGTGGCTGTGGCTGGTACTGCTCGATCGGCGCAGCGGCACGCTGAACGCGATCCTCGGGACCGAGGACACCGCCTGGCTGCTCGAGTACCCGATGCAATCGATCATCGCGTTCAACATCTTCAACGGCACCGCGTTCTCGATGCTGCTGTTCAGCTCCGCGCTCGCGTCGATCCCGCCGTCGCAGATCGAGACGGCGAAGATGTCCGGGGCGCGCACCTGGGCGACCCTGCGCGACGTCGTCTTCCCGAACATCCGGGGCCACATCCTGACGGTGTTGCTGCTGGTCACTCTCTGGACGTTCAACGTGTTCGCGCCGTTCCTGCTCACCGGTGGCGGGCCCGGTCAAGAGACCGAGATCTTCCCGGTGCTCATCTACCGGCTCGCGCTGCAGACCGGCGAGCTGGGCAAGGGTGCCGCGTTCTCGCTGATCATGATCATCATCAACCTCGCCATCGCGCTGATCTACCTGCGTGTACTCCGGGAGCGACGTCAATCATGACCACCACCGTGGAGCCACCCGCCGCGCCACCGACCACCGGCCGAGGCGCGAACGGTGCGTTCGTCCGTGCCGCCCTGGGCCGGATCGGGCGCTACGTGTTCATCAGCTTCGTCATCGCGTTCTTCGCCCTCCCGGTGCTCTGGCTGGTCAGCGCGCCGTTCGACCGGGCTCCGGCGCTGCGGCTGTCGGTGCCGGAGTTCACGCTGCGCAACTTCGAGGTCCTGCTGGACAACCCCTACGCGCTGCGCTCGCTGGGGAACTCGGTGATCATCTCGCTGGCCACCATGGCGATCGTCCTGGTGCTGGCGGCGCTGGCGTCGTACGCGCTGTCCCGGGTCCGCATTCCGGGCCGGGACGTGCTGCTCTACTCGCTGCTGCTGCTGTCCTCGATCGTCACCGGCACGGCCGCGATGGTGCCGACGTTCGTGCTGATCACCGAGCTCAAGCTGATCGACACCCACCTGGCGGTGGTGCTGGTGATGGCCGGCGGGCTGCTGCCGGCGGCGATCTTCATCCTCAAGGACTTCATGGACAACACGCCCAAGTCCTACGAGGAGTCCGCCCGGGTGTACGGCGCGTCGTCGCTGCAGGTGTTGCGGCACGTCGTCGTCCCGATCGCGCGGCCCGGGCTGGCGACGATCGCGGTGTGGGGCGTCGTTCAGGTGTGGGGCAACTTCCTGGTGCCGTTCATCCTGCTGCGCTCCCCGGACAACTTCCCGGCCGCGGTGGTCATGTTCACCTTCTACACCGAGGGCGGGCAACCGAACCTGGCGCTGATCTCCGCGTTCTCCCTGTTGTTCTCCATCCCCGTCGTGCTGCTGTATCTGTTCGTGAACCGGCGCTACGGGTTCCGCTTCTATGGAGGTATCAAGAGCTGATGGCAGCGATCATCACGTCCAAGCTGGTCAAGGAGTTCGCCGGCGGCGTCCGCGCGGTCGACGGCCTGGACCTCACCATCGAAGACGGTGAATTCTTCGCGCTGCTCGGGCCCTCCGGATGCGGAAAGACGACGCTGCTGCGGACGATCGCCGGGCTGGAAGCGGCCACCGAGGGGCAACTGTTCATCGGCGACCGCGACGTCACCACTCTTCCACCCGGGGACCGCAACATCGCGATGGTCTTCCAGGACTACGCGCTGTTCCCGCACATGTCCGTGGCGGACAACATCGCTTACCCGCTGAAGATTCAGAAGGTGCCGAAGGGTTCGCGGCTGCAGACCGCGCAGGAGACCGCCGACGGACTGGCGCTGCAAGGCCTGCTCGACCGGCGCCCGGGACAACTCTCGGGCGGCCAGCAGCAGCGCGTTGCGCTCGCCCGCGCCGTGGCGAGCAACCCGCAGGTCTTCCTGTTCGACGAGCCGCTGTCCAACCTGGACGCCCGGCTACGGCTGGAGGCGCGCACGTTCCTGAAGCGGCTGCAGCACGAACTCGGCGTCACGACGGTCTTCGTCACCCACGACCAGGCCGAGGCGCTCGCGCTCGCCGACCGCATCGCCATCATGAAGGCCGGCCAGATCCAGCAGATCGGCAGCCCTCGCGAGGTGTTCGCGCAGCCGTCCAACACGTTCGTCGCCGGATTCGTCGGGTCGACGCCGATGAACCTGCACGCGGCGAAGGTCGCCGACGGACGGGTACGGGTGGCCGGAGCCTTGGTGCCGGTACCGGCGACGGCCGAGGGCGTCGTGGCCGACGGCGACGAGGTCATCTGGGGTGCCCGGCCGGAGTACCTGCAGTGGTCGCCGACGTCTGCCGACGACGCGATCGAGGGCACGGTGACGATCGCGGAGAATCTGGGCGCGTCCGCGCTGCTCACCGTCGAAGCCGACGAGACGCTCATCCAGGTGATCGTCGACGAGGACGACGAGCCGGCGGTGGGCACCAAGGGATGGGTCGTTGCGCGGCGAGACCGCACGCTTCTGTTCGACGCGACGTCCGAGCAGCTGATCAGCTCAGACGCTCGCCAGCCGGACCACCTCGCCGCCTCGTGACAGCCCATGTACGAACGTCGCCGTGGATTACTGGGGTTCTGGCCCCAGTAATCCACGGCAATCATGGAGACGGCGATGCGAGTTGAACGGAAACTGACGCCATACGACCGTGCGACGTCGCCGTATCTCGAAGTGCCGTTCGAGGTCCGACCGGGGACGCCGTCGGTGGAGGTGCGGCTCGCCTATGACCGCGCTCGCGGCGTGGTTGACCTGGGCTGCCTCGGTGCCGCCGGATTCCGCGGCTGGTCCGGCGGCGCACGCTCCCGGTTCGTCATCGCGGCGGACTCGGCGACGCCCGGATACCTGCCCGGCGAGCTCGAACCGGGTGTGTGGTCTGTCGTGTTAGGCCTGCACCGCGTCCCGGCCGACGGGGCGGACGTCGTCGTCGAGATCGACGTGCCGGCGACCGGCCCTGCCGAGATGGAGCCGGCTCCGCCGCCCGCACCACAGCGGCCCCCGCGTCGCCCGCTGCCCGCCGACGCCGGCCTCACCTGGGTAGCCTGCGACTTCCATGCGCACACGCTGCACTCCGACGGGTCGCTCGGCCGAGCGCAACTGGCGGCGCTCGCCGCCGAGGTCGGCCTCGACGTGCTGGCGGTGACCGACCACAACACCGTGAGCCACCACGACGGCCTCGGCAAGATCGGTGCCGGCTACGGCGTCACACTCGTGCCCGGGCAGGAGGTGACCACCGATCGCGGCCATGCCAACGCGTTCGGCGAGATTCCGTGGGTCGACTTCCGCAAGCCGCCGCAGACATGGGTATCGCACGTTGCCGAGCACGGCGGACTTCTGTCGATCAACCATCCGCTTGCCGCCGACTGCGCCTGGCACCATGTACTCACCCAGCACCCGCCGCTGGCCGAGATCTGGCACTGGACCTGGCTGGACACCCGCTGGTCGGGGCCTTTGGCCTGGTGGAACGCGTGGGGCTGGGACACCATACCGATCGGCGGCAGCGACTTCCACAGCCCTGAGCAGGGCCGCGCCCTCGGCGTCCCGGTCACCTGGGTGGCGGTGGAATGGAGTCCCTCCGACGGTGTGACACCACCGTTCGAGCTGGTGCTCGACGGGCTGCGCGCGGGCCGGACCGCGGTCGCGCAGCGGCGGGACGCACCGGTCCTGCTCCGCGTCGACGACGAGTTCGTGGCGCTCGGCGCCGACGGCACGGTGCTGGTGGACGTCGAGGGTCGCCGGCGCGTGGTCCGCGGCGAGGTGGCCCGGTTCCCGGCGGCGCCTGGGCCACACCGCCTGGAGACCCCCGACGCCGCCGTCGTCGCGATCACTGGATAGGCGACTCGTAAGGCGGCCGCCGTCGTCGCGCGTATACCGTGGCGGCGCCGGACACGCCTTTACTCACTCTTGACCCCGTCTGGTGCCGTCGCCGAGACAGTAGAGCGCGAGGGCCTGCGAGCTCGTTGGCCCCGCACGCCATTCTTGGGGGGACGGACATGACGGATCCAACCATGCTGAACGGATTCGCGGACAGCCTGCGCGGGGAGCTCGTCGGCCGGTCCGACGATGAGTACGACCGCGCCCGGCAGCTGTACAACGGCATGATCGACAAGCACCCGCAGATGATCGCCCGGTGCGTGGACGTCGCCGACGTCATCAACGCGGTCAACTATGGCCGCGAACATGACCTGCTCATCGCTATCCGGGGCGGCGGGCACAACGGCCCCGGCCTCGGCAGCTGCGATGACGGCCTGGTGATCGACCTGTCCCGGATGAAAGGCATCCGTGTCGATCCGGAACGCCGGACCGTGCGGGTGGAGCCGGGATGCACGCAAGGCGACGTCGATCATGCCGCCCACGCGTTCGGGCTGGCCGTGCCCGCCGGGATCGTCTCGACGACGGGGGTCGCCGGCCTCACCCTCGGCGGCGGCACCGGCTACCTCAGCCGCCAGCACGGCCTCACGATCGACAACCTGCTGGAGGCGGATGTCGTCCTCGCCGACGGCAGTTTCGTCACGGCGAACGAGTCGCAGCACGAGGACCTGTTCTGGGCGCTGCGCGGCGGCGGTGGCAACTTCGGCGTCGTCACGAGCTTCACATTCCAGGCGCATCCGGTCGGCACCGTCTACGGCGGCCCGCTGTTCTGGAGCCAGGATGACGCGCGGCAGATCATGCAGTGGTATCGGGAGTTCCTCCCGCACGCGCCGGAAGAATTCTGCCCGTTCCTCGGGCTCAAGACGGTTCCGTCGACAGATCCCTTCCCGCCGGCGCTGTGGGGGCAGCGCATCTGCGCGCTGATCTCCTGCTACAACGGCACCGCCGACGACGCCGAGGCGGCGATGAAGCCGATCCGCAACGCATTGCCGCCGCCGATCCTGGACGGCATGGCCGCCATGCCGTTCCCGGCGTTGCAGAGCCTGTTCGATCCGCTGCTGCCACCAGGGTTGCAGTGGTACTGGAAGGGGGACTTCGTCAAGGAGTTGCCTGATGCGGCCATCGACGCCCATCTCGAGAACGCCGCCCAGGCGCCGAGCGAGCTGTCCTTGATGCATCTCTATCCGATCGACGGCGCGGTGCACGGCGTGGAGCCGGGCGCCACAGCGTGGAACTATCGCTCGGCCACCTGGTCCATGGTGATCGCCGGCATCGACCCGGATCCCGCCAACGCCGAGACGATCACCGGCTGGGCACGGGCGTACTGGGAGGCCGTGCATCCGTACACGATGGGCGGCGCCTACGTGAACTTCATGATGGAGGAAGGCGACGAGCGCATCAGGGCGACGTACGGAGACAACTATCCGCGACTCGTCGAGGTGAAGGGCACCTACGATCCGGAGAACCTGTTCCGGGTGAACCAGAACATCACGACGCCGTAGCGCAACCTTGGATACGCTGTTCGGAACGACACCCGGGCAACGTGGACAGGCGAGGACCATGGACGCGGATCTGGTGCTGGAAGGCGGCGGGGTCAAGGGCATCGCGCTGGTCGGCGCGATCTCAGAGCTGGAGGAGCGTGGCTACCGGTTCCACCGCGTCGCCGGCACGTCGGCCGGGGCGATCGTCGGGTCCCTCGTCGCCGCCGGCGTCGGGGCCGGCCGCCTGCGCGAGATCATGCAGGAGCTGGACTACCGGCGCTTCCGGGACGGCAATCTGCTGACCCGCCTCGGCATCCCCGGCCAGGTCCTGTCCATCCTCACCACCAGCGGTATCTATCGCGGCGAGTACGCGCGCGGCTGGCTCGGTGACCTGCTCGCCGAGCACGAGGTGCGTACCTTCGCCGACCTGCGCGGCGACGACCCGGGCACCTCGCTTCCTCCGGAGGAGGATTTCCGCCTGGTGGTCATGGCGTCCGACGTCTCCCAGGGCGAGCTGCGCCGCCTCCCCTGGGAGTATGACCGGTACGGGATGAAGGCCGACGACGTGGAGGTCGCCGATGCCGTGCGGGCGTCCATGTCGATCCCGTACTACTTCCGCGCGGCCAAGCTGCGTGATCGGCAGCTCAACACGGACAGCTGGCTGGTTGACGGCGGCATGTTGTCGAACTTCCCGGTCGCCGTCTTCGACCGGCGCGATGACCGCACGCCCCGCTGGCCGACGTTCGGGATCAAGCTGTCGGTGCGTGCGGACGCGGCCCTGGGCCAACGGCACCGGATCACCGGGACGCTCTCCATGAGCAAGGCGATGCTGGACACGATGACCGGGTTCTACGATCGCATCCATCTGGAGCGGGCCGACGTCCTCGCCCGCACCATGTTCATCGACACCATGAAGGTGAAAGCCACCGACTTCGACCTCGACCGGTCCACTCAGCAGCAGCTCTTCGACAACGGCCGGCGGGCGGCCGAGTCCTTCCTCGACGGCACGGACGGCCGCCCCGGCTGGAACTTCGAGGAGTACCTCGAACGCTACCGGCTCCGTCCCACCACGCCGGCGTGAGGCAACGCCTCACCTCACCGTTATGAGGCCGCATCTCACCCTGATGTCGTCAGGCCGCAAGTCACCTTGCTGTCGTGGGAGCGACAGCAAGGTGACACATGGTCGTCCGACCGGGTTCAACCGGCGTCCGTGGACGACGGTCCGGCTTACGCAAGCCCGAGCCTGCGCGCGATCCGGCCGACGTTCACCCGACCATCCCACCCCGAAGACGTGCGGGGTGAAGATCGCCGGGTCGTCCGGTGCCCACATGCGCTCGCGGACGCGCTGCATCGTCGGCGGGCGGAAGTCGTAGGGCACCAACCCGCCCACAGCGCCCTCCCACGTTCGCTCGTCCGCCGGCTTGCGCAGCTCCGCCGCCACCGCTGCCGCCACCAGGCCGGCCGCGCCGAGGGTCACCAGTGTCCTGCCCTTGTCCATACTCATCACGGTACGCCGCGCGCTCGCCCTACTCGACCGCGCCGTCCTCGCCCTCCGCGAGCCTCGCCTTCTCCCGATCCTTCTTGACCGCCCACGACAACAAGAAGATCAGGATGAGCAGGTCACCGCCGAGGAAGATCAGCGTCCATATGACGACGTCCATGGCTGCTCCTCACCCCTCACGCCTGGTCTCGACCGTGCCAGGACCGCCAGGTGGCGTCATCGGTCCCGCCGACACCTGCCTGCTGAGCACGTTGTTCAGCGCGAACATGACGACGAACAACGCCGCCCACTGCGCCACCATGGTCATCAGGCTGAACGGTTCGAACGGGTCCCACCAGGTGTCCGGCGCGAACTCGTCGACGGTGCGCCAGATCCACCAGCCGAACAGGGCGACGAAGACGGCCGGGAAGATCCGGATCAGCCCGGTCCACCACCACGTGACGCGGAAGTCGCTCACCGTGTCGAGCTCTGCCCGCGCCCGGTTCACGCCGTACTTCATCATGGCGACGGCGGAGAACAGGCCGCCGATCAACAGGCCGACGCCCCAGACGAAGTCCTGGTTGGACAGGAAGTCCAGGCTGATGGCCGACGGGATGCCGGCAAGGAACGCGACGCCGACGATCCACGGCACCGCACGCCGGCGCGGAAGGCCCATGTCTTCGACGTTGCGGGTGGCCAGCTCCATCATCGCGATCAGGCTGGATATGCCCGCCATCGCCAGGGCCAGGAAGAACAGCGGCGCGAAGAACCAGCGGCCGCCGGGCATCTCGCCGAACAGCTCGGCGAAGAAGATGAACGCCAGTCCCTCGTTCCCCGATGCGGCGGCTTCCTCAGCGAAGCTCTGGGTGCGCAGCGCGAAGATCGTGCCCAGCACCGCCGTGCCCGCCAGCAATGAGGCGAGCAGGTTGCCCGCGCAGATGGTGGTGGCGTTCAGCGCGAAGTCCTCGCGGCGTCGCAGGTATACCGAGTACGTCAGGTACAGCCCCCAGCCGGCCCCGGTCGAGAAGGCCATCTGGGTGAACGCCTCCAGCCACATCCGCGCGTCCCCCATGGAGCCCCAGTCGGGCACGAACAGGTAACGCAAGCCCTCGGACGCCCCCGACAGCGTCATGGCCCGGATGGCCAGTATCACCAGGAACACGAAGAGCAACGGGATGGCGAACTTGAGGATCGCCTCGAAACCGCGTTTCAGGCCGCGATAGACGATGAGGCCGACGGTGCCGATGGCGATGGCGTGGAACAGGATGGTCTGCCATGGCGTGGTCGTGAAACCGTCCCATATGCCCTCGGTGTCCGCACCGCTCTCGAACCGCCCCGTGATGGCGTACACGAAGTAGCGGATGGCCCAGCCGCAGACGACCGAGTAATAGAACATGATGCCGATGGTGACGAACCCCATGAATCCGCCCATCCAGGCGAACTTGCGGCCCATGAAGTCGCGGAACGCACCGACGGTGCCGAGGCGGGACCTCGATCCGAGCAGTGATTCCGACATGAGAATCGGGATCGCCCACACCAGGTTCGCGACGACCAGAGCGACCAGGAATGCGCCGCCGCCCTGCTCGCCGGCCACACGTGGGAACCGCCAGATGTTACCCGTGCCGACAGCCATGCCGATCGCGGCGGCGACGAAGGTGAACCTGCTCGCGAATACCTCTCGGGAGCCCGAGGAACTGTTCTGCGTGGCCATGACGAACCTCGCTCGTGTCGCGGTGTCCGGGTATGCCGTTATCAGGTGTCCGCGATCATGCCTCGCCGTTTCGGGTTTGACAACCCGTGGTCCAGCCGGGCGTCGTCGCAAGCGCACCGCCGCCACGGCCACGACCCGGCAACCGTGTGGGGGCGTCCTCCGCCGGCACCGCTAGACAGACAGCGTGTCGCGCACGCGCACGGCGGCTCCGACCTGGGCGGGCATCTCGGCGATGAGCCGCGGAACCAGGCGCGTGCCCAGGTCGGCCTCGGCTTCGGTGACGGCGCGCAGGCCGAGGGTGCGCTCGACGTTCAACACGAGCCAGTCGAGGCTGCTCGTCAACGTCGGGCCGAAGTCCTCGGGCCGGATCTCGGTGTCCGCGCCTCCGCCGTCGCGGTACGCGCGGATCACCTCCCGGGCGACGTCCAGCTCGTGCCATACCGCCATCGACATGGCCACGTCGCCCAGCTCGGTCCGTGGTACCAACGGCACGGCCACGTCCCAGTCGCACAGCACCGGACCGTCGGCGCTCATCACGATGTTCTTCTGGTCGATGTCGCCGTGGCTCATCACCTCGTCGTCCGCCCGGAGTGCGGATGCTCGCGCGAGCTCAGCGACGACGCGCGTGTGCGACTCGAGCGCCCGCAGATCCGCGGCCCAGGACGCCCCCGCGCGCTCGGCGGCGGCCACAAGTTCAGGCCACCGATCAGCGTTGTCCGTGTTGGCGACCGGGAAGAGCGTCCGATCTTCTACCGCGACATCGAGCTGGTGCAGGGTCGCCAGCGTCCCACCGATCCACGAGGCGACGCCCCGATCCACCGGCCCGGGCCGCATCGGCTTCCCCTCCACCCACGCGTGCACGCGGACCGGTACACGCGAGCCTCCGCCCAGCACATCCACCCAGGCCAGGCAGCCCCCATCGACCGGGTTCGGGATCGGCTCTGGCATCGCGACCCCAGCGGCACGCGCTCGCTGCTCGAAGGTCCACGCCGCATCGAGCCGTTCCTGCCAGCGCGGATCACCCCACGGGTTCCGTATCTGCTTGACCGCGTAACCGGCGCCGCCCGTGGACAGCTTGTAGACCCGGTTCGACCAGGCGCCGGAGACCGGTGTCATCTCCTCGACGTGGCCGCCCAGGCCGAACGCTGCGATCACGGCTGCTGGATCCGGGGCAACCTCATGCGGTGGAGGCGCCTCATCCGGTTGCGAAGGCATCGGCTCACTCTCACCACGGACCAATTTGTATGGTAGACAATACATGTGACGGACGTGCGGGATGACATCACGACATGGCTTGCCGAGCTGCCGAAGGTCGAACTCCACGTTCACCTCGAGGGTTCGCTGCGGCCGGTGACCATGTTCACCCTGGCCGAGCGGAACGGCATCGACCTAGGCGCCTCCACCCCCGAAGAACTGACCGGTCTGTACGAGTTCAGCGACTTCGAACATTTTGCGAGGCTGTTCTTCACCGGTCTTGATGTGCTCCGCACGGCGGAGGACTTCGCCGACGCCGTCTCGGCACTCGCCGCCGAGCTGGCCGCCCAGAACGTCCGGTACGCGGAGGTGACGACGACGTCGCTCAATCACCGCAGACGCGGCCTCGCGCTCGAGGAGTACCGGGACGGCCTGAACGAAGGCAGACGACGGGCACTGCTCGAATCCGGTGTCCAGCTCTCCTGGGTCTGCGACATCTCCCGCGAGACCGAGAAGCCCGAGTCTCACGAAACCGTGGACTATGTTCTGGGTCGCACAGCGCCAGAGGGCGTCGTCGGGCTCGGGCTGGGTGGCATCGAGGCCGGATTCCCGCCCGAGCTGTTCGCGTCGTCGTTCGAACGCGCCAAAGCCGCCGGCCTGGCGTCGCTCCCGCACGCCGGCGAGACGGTCGGCCCGGCCAGCGTCTGGGGCGCGCTCGACATGCTGCATGCCGACCGCATCGGCCACGGCGTGCAGAGCATCGCCGACGACCGGCTCATCGCCCGGCTCGTTCAGGAGCGCATCCCGCTGGAGGTCGCGCCGACGTCCAACGTCTGCCTGAAGATCGTCGACAGCATCGAGACACACCCGCTGCGGCGACTCACCGACGCCGGCGTCGTCACGACGATCAACACGGACGATCCGGCGTACTTTGGCACGACGCTGACCGAGGAACTCCTCGCGGCACACCGGTGGCACGGGTTCACGCCAGCAGATCTCCACGCCGCTCAGGTCGCCGCGCTCGACGTCTCCTACGCGGACGCCGCCACCAAGGCACGCATCCATGCCGAGCTGGAGCGCGTTCAGCCATGACCCGGCCACCCGGGGCGGACCGGCCGCTGTACACGCGCATCGCGGCGTCGTTGAAGGGCCGGGTCCTCTCCGGTGCCCTCGCACCCGGTGATCGTCTGCCCGGCGAAGAGCACCTGTCCAGGAGCATGGGGGTGAGCCGCAGCACGATCCGGCAGGCCATCGCGGGGCTTCGCGACGCCGGCTACGTCACCAGCCGACAGGGTTCGGGGACGTTCGTCGCGGCCGAGCTGCCGATTGAGCCGCTCGTGCCGAGATCCGGTCCCGTCTACACCGGGTTTCTCGACGACCTCGACGACGAGGCCACCCACGTCGAAGAACTCCATCGCAGCCAGGAGACCTATCCGGCCGACGACGCCATCGCCGCCGGCTTGCGGATACCGAGCGGCTCCCCCGTCACGCGATACCGGGCGGTCCGGGTGCGCGACGGCGTCATCTACGGCGTGGCCAGCGACGTCGTGCCCGGCGCCATCGCCAACGGCATCACGCCAGACATCTTGGCCGCCAGTCCCACGATCCCCGACGCCATGGCGGCCGCCGGACACCCGGTCACCGAGAGTCTGCAGCGCGCGGAACCCGTTCTGATCGACGGCGCCGACGCCGACGACTGCGGCGTTGCCCCAGGCTCGCCCGGCCTGGTGCTGACCGGCGTCGCCTACGACGGTCAACACACCCCGCTCGACGCCTACACGCTGACGATCGTCGCCGGCTACGGCATCGGCTTGCTGCTCACCCGGGCGAACCGGGCCGGCTGACCCGCAGTGCGGCGCCACGGCACGCTGGGCACCGGTAAGACACAGCAAGGCCCCCGGGCCAGCACAGTGCGCATCGAGCGTCCATCCACCGTGGAGTCCTCGTGACGTCGAGCGGTCACGATTCGCGCATCAGCCCAGAGCCGCGCGGCGGCGGCGCAGGAACTCCTGCTCGGCGGTGTTGTCGGTCCGGGCGATCGCCTCGTCGTAAGCGGCCGCTGCCTCGTCGTCGCGGCCCAGCCTGCGGAGCAGATCGGCCCGAACCGCGTGGAACAAGTAGTAGCGATCGAGCGCGATCTCGTCCACCTGGGCCAAGGCCGCCGCCGGTCCGTCGACCTCCGCCACGGCGACGGCGCGGTGCAGCGCAACCACGGGACTCGGCGCGACGGCCAGCAACTGGTCATAGAGCTGCACGATCTGTAACCAGTCGGTCGCGGCGACGCTGGGCGCGTCGCTGTGCACGGCGCTGATCGCGGCCTGGATCTGGTACGGGCCTGGTTGATCGCGTCGCAGGCACGCCCGGACGAGCTGCTGCCCTTCGGCGATCAGTTCCCGATCCCAGCGGCTGCGATCCTGATCCGCCAGCCGCACCAGGTCCCCAGACTCCGTGGTGCGGGCGGCTCGGCGCGCCTCGGAGAGCAGCATCAGCGCCAGCAGCCCCATCACCTCGGGCTCGTCCGGCATGAGCTCGGCCAGCAGCCGGCCGAGCCGGATCGCCTCCGCACACAGGTCGGCCCGGATGAGCTGCTCGCCGGATCTGGCCGCGTAGCCCTCGTTGAAGATGAGGTAGATGACGGCGAGTACCGCGTTGAGCCGCTCGGGAAGGTCGGCGTCGCGCGGGACCCGGTACGGGATCTTCGCGTCGCGGATCTTGCCCTTCGCCCGGACCAGGCGCTGTGCCATGGTCGGCTCCGCGGTCAGGAACGCACTCGCGATCTCGGCGGTCGTCAACCCGCCGAGCAGGCGCAACGTCAGCGCCACCTGGGCGTTCCGGGCGAGCGACGGATGACAGCAGGTGAAGATCATGCGCAGACGGTCGTCATGCACCGGACCCTCCTCCGCCGGTTCTTCCTCGGCGTGCAGCAAGGCCGCCTGGGCGTGCTTGTCCTCGCGGGCCGCCTCCCGGCGAAGGCGGTCGATGGCTCGGTTCCGGGCGGTCGTGATGATCCATCCCGACGGGCTGGGCGGAAGCCCGGATGCCGGCCAGCGCTGAACCGCGGCAGCGAACGCGTCCTGGACCGCCTCTTCGGCGACGTCGATGTCACCGAAGCGGCGGACCAGCACCGATACGGCGCGGCTGTATTCCTCGCGGAAGACCCGCTCGATCTCCGCGGGCGAGATCACCGGCGCATTGTCCGTCACGCGCAGGATCTCTCGCTCTCGTCCAGCACGGGCCGGACCTCGACCGGCAGGGTGAGCGCGCGGGAGAGCTTGCGTCCCCACTCGAGCGCGGCGTCGATGTCGGGCGCCTGGATGACCGTGAAGCCACCGACGTGCTCCTTGCCCTCGATATACGGGCCGTCGGTGACGAGCACGTCGGCGTCCTGCGGCCGCACGACCGCGGTGGCACTCGACGGGTGCAGGCCGGCGGCGAACACCCAGGCGCCGGCCTCGCGCATCTCCGCGTTCACCGCTCGGACGTTCTCGATGACAGAGTCCAGGACCTCGGCCGGCGGTGAACCGCCGTCGGGCTGGTAGATACTGAGCAGGTACCGGTTCACGTCAGGCATTCCCACCGTCCTGAAACGGGCGCACCTCCACCGGGAGCAGCCGCACGGCCCGGGCGAGCTTGCGGCCCCAATCCAAGGCGACGTCGAGATCCGGCGCCTCGATGATGGTGAACCCGCCGAGGTGCTCCTTGCCCTCGATGTACGGACCGTCCGTGGTCAGCACGTCGTCGTCGCCCTTCGCTCGCACGACCGTGGCCGTGCTCGCGGCGTGCAGACCACCGCTGAACACCCACACGCCGGCGTCTTTCATCTCTTGCTCCAATGCGTTCAGGTCACGCATGACGGGCTCAAGGATCTCCGGCTCGGGAGCCGGCCCATCCGGCTGGTAGATGCTGAGCAGGTACTGAGTCATGGTTTCCTCCCTGAAGGTGACGGTACCGGCCGTCGCGCCGGTCTCTCACCCTCTACACGAACGACCCACGCCCGAATCGACACCGCACGCATAGCTCTGGAGCACAACGTATGCCAGACGGGCTACGCTTGGGATTGTGATAAAGAGCCGCACCCGCGCCTTGCGCCGAACGCTAGACGTTCACAGTGACGAGGTCAGATCTGTGCTGCGTCGGTATGGTGCTTCGAATCCGCGTCTTTTCGGTTCGGTTGCGCGCGGCGAGGCGACAACCGACAGCGATATCGATCTTCTCGTGGATCTTGATCCAGGGATGGGAAACACGCTGTTGCGCATCGCCGGGCTGAGCGAGGAGCTATCGCAGCTACTTGGGGTCCGGGTTGACGTGGTGAGTGACGAGTTCCTCCTCGAAGGCGTCTCGCAAGCTGCTCGTGCGGAGGCCGTCGCCTTGTGAGCCGGCTGACGCCGTTCGTCAGCACGTGAGTTCGTCTGAACAGGCCGATCCTGCCCATGATCTCGCAGATGCAGAGCCGGCTGACGAGCACTGACCCATCGCGAAAACGACGTAGCGTGCACGGCTCACGACCACCATGATGAGCTGAATGAGCGGCATGAAGGAGGCCGACCTCCAGTACGTGTGCCAGGCCTTCACATTGGGCGGGTTGCACGACGTCCAGCGTGTCGCCCGGGGCGCGATGGGCGCCGTCTGGCGGATAGACGTGTCGTCACCGGTCTCGACGTCGCTCACCACGTACGCGGGGAAGGAGCTCTTCTGGGAGATTCCGAGCGCTGACGCTGTCGTCGACGAGGTGCGCTTCGTCGACGCGTGCCGGGACGCGGGCGTGCCCAGTCCGACGCCGCTGGCCACTCCGGACGGTGACTACCTCGTCACCGACATGTCCGGGCGGGTGTGGCGTCTCTACGAATGGGTGGACGGTCGCGTGCCCGAACTCTCCGACGAGGACACGGTCAGATGGCTGGCCGCTCAGATCGGCCACATCCATGCGCTCGGCATCACACCACCCGCCGGGGTTGAGCCGCACCCGTTCTACCAGCGTGTGGACGTCGACTGGGAGAGTCTTGCCGGAGACGCGGCCGCGTCCGGCACCGGCTGGGCACCGGATCTCGAAGCCAAGCTCGACCAACTTGTCGAGCTCTCCGACCTGGTCAACACCGCGCCCGACGACGAGCCGGTGATGTGCCACCGCGATCCCAAGGCCACCAATGTGCTTCAGGACGCGGCCGGGCGACGATGGCTCGTCGACTGGGACAACTCCGGCCCGATGGACCCGGCACGAGAGCTCGGCCTGCTCCTCATGCATCACCTGAACGACGTCGACGCGCTCCGCTCGATCTCCGCCACCTACCGCGAGCACGGCGGCGTCCCGACGCTGCACGACGCCCACGCCTTCGCGACCGGGCTGGCCGTGTGGCTGAACTTCCTGTACGGCCAGGCACGAGTGGTGCTGGATGCGGACACCACCGACGACGATCGACGTTTCGCCGAACCGCGCGTCACCGGCCTGCTGCACACCATGCCGACGCTGGCGCAGCTCGAACGAGCGGCCATGGCGGTGGCGTCGTAGCTCGCGCATCTCCTTAACCGCGTTAATGCCGATCGCAGGCAGCAGTACACCTAGCCTGATATATACTCTTGGTATCTATCAGCTTGGAGGTAGTACCCATGGCGACTACGACACCGGACACACCGACCACGGCCGTCGCGAAGGTGTTCATGCACGGCCGGAGCCAAGCTGTTCGTCTACCGAAGGCCTTTCGAGTCGACAGCGATCGTGTACGGGTGCGGCGGGCCGGACGTGGTCTCTACCTCGAACCGGTCATCACCGACGTCGACGAGTGGTTCGCCGCCATGGATCGCCACAAGGATGTTGAATTCATGCCGGACGGACGCGAACAACCTGACCTACCCGCCGAACGCGCATGGTAGCCGAGGGGTCAGCGGACATGGCCGTCATGCTCGACACCGACACCGCCATTGCCCTCATACGTGGTCGGCCGACATCTGCGCGTGACCGCTATCGAGAGACGCATGCCGAGGGGCACGAAGTATGGCTCTCGTCGATCAGCGTATTCGAGCTCTGGTACGGCGTGAACCGCAGCCGCGACGTCCACGAGAACACCGAGCGGCTTGCGGACTTCCTCAGCGGACCTATCACCATTGCCGACTTCAATGAACTCGACGCCGCTCGCGCGGCGCAAATACGAGCAGAACTCGCAGCGGCCGGCACACCCATCGGCCCGTACGACCTGCTGATAGCGGGACAGGCTGCGCGGGCCGGGCACACCCTGGTCAGCGCGAACGGCCGTGAATTCGATCGAGTGAAATACCTCCAGGTCGAGAAATGGATCGCATCCTAGATCTTCATGGCCGGAAGACACCACCGTGCCAGGAGCGCCACAGGGCGGCGTACGAGCCGTCGGCTGTGACCAGGTCGTCGTGCGCGCCGAGTTCGGTGAGCCGGCCGTCCTCGACGACGGCGACCCGGTCCGCGTCGTGAGCGCTGTGCAGCCGGTGCGCGATGGTGATCACCGTCCGCCCTTCGAGCACCGCCGCCAGGGACCGCTCCGCGTGCCGAGCCGTCGTCGGGTCGAGCAGTGACGTCGCCTCATCCAGGATGAGCGTGTGCGGGTCGTGCACGAGCACTCGCGCGAGCGCCAGCTGCTGTGCCTGAGCAGCGTCCAGCGGGAGCCCGCCGGCGCCCACCATCGTGTCCAGGCCGTCGGGCAGCGAACGCGCCCACGTGGCGTCGACCGTGTCCAGCGCGGCGCGCAGCCGGTCGTCGTCGACGCCCGGCACGGCCATCGCCACGTTGTCCCGCAGGCTGGCCATGAACACGTGGTGTTCCTGGGTCACCAGCACGATCTCCCTCCGGTCCGGCGGCAGGTGGGCCACCGGGACACCGCCGACCAGGACGCGACCTGCCCGAGGGACGTCGACGCCCGCCAGCAGCCTTCCGAGGGTGGTCTTGCCCGCACCGGACGGGCCGACGATGGCGAGTTTCTCCCCCGGCTCGACCGTGAGGTCGATGCCGTGCAGCACATCGTGGCCGTCGACGTAGGCGAAACGCACGCCGATCAGCTCGATGCGGTCATCGGCGGGAACCTGCGCCGTACCGTCGGCGTCTGCCGACGCTGAACGGAGTTCGACGGGCCCGGGACGACCGGCCACATGCTCGATCCCCTTGATCCGGGCGAACGACGCGCCGCTGCGCTGAAGCTGCTCCAGCCACAGGTGCAGCCGCGCGATCGGCTCGGTCAGCTGCCAGATGTACAGGCTTCCGGCGACGACGGCGCCGAGGCTGACGATGCCCTCGGTGTAGGCGAACCCGCCCAGCACCAACAGCACCGCCGCCGGCAGGACGTTCGCGACATCGCTCACCGGAAAGAACACCGAGCGCAGCGCCAGCGTGCGCACGCGCGTGCGGTAGGCGCGCCCGATCGCGGCATCCGCCTCCGCCACCCGGACGTCGCGCAGACCGAACGCCTCGACGGTCCGCGCACCCTCGGCCGTCGACATCATGCTCTCCGTCACATCCGAGTTCGCCTGGCCCTCGGCCAGGTAGGCCTCGCGTGCCCGTTTCAGATACCAGCGGAACACCCACACCATCAGCGGCAGCCCGACCAGGGCGCACGCACCGAGCAACGGATGCAGGAGGAAGATCGCGCCGAAGACGAACGCCGCCTGAACGCACGCCAGGAAGACATCGGGGGCGGCGTTCCGCAGCGTCAACCCGACGACGCCCACGTCTCCGGTCGAACGCGTGACCAGGTCACCGGTTCCCGCTCGCTCCGCCACCCGCGTCGGCAGCGCCAGCACCCCTCCCACGAACTCCTCACGCAGCCTCGCCAGCGCCCGCTCACCGAACCGGTGCACGGCGTACCGCGCACACCGGGTGAGGACGAGCTGGGCGACGGCGAACCCGAGCAGCACCAGAGCCAGTACGTTAACGGTGGACATGGTGGCGTCGCCGGCCTCGACCACGTCGACGATCTCCCCCACGATCCACGGCGGAGCGAGCGCGACCAGCGCAGCCAGGCAGGTCAGGACGACGACCGCGGCCATCGACCGGCCGTCCTCGCGGATCAGCCGCCAGGTGGCCCGCCGCACGGTCGCCGCGTCGGCCACCGGCAGCCGCCATTCATCGTGCCCACCGTCGTCACGTCCACAGCCGTCACGCCCACCGTCGGCGATCCCTTGGTTGCTCACCGACTGCCGGCTCACAGCGCTGCCCTCTCGCTCGCGTCGTCTTCCTCCGACCCGCGGAAGACGAGGTCGCGGTAGCTCGGCTCGGTCGCCAGCAACTCCGCATGTGTGCCCACCGACCGCACGGCGCCGTCCACCACATAGGCGACCTGGTCGGCCTGGTCCAGCAGCAACGGCGACGTGCCGATGACCAGGGTGGTGCGCCCTTGTCTCCACTCGCGGAGTCGGCGGATCATCGCCGCTTCGGTGAGCGCGTCGACCGCCGACGTCGGTTCGACGAGCAGCAGCACCTCCGGCTCGGCCAGCAGCACCCGGACCAACCGGATCCGTTGTCGCTGCCCACCCGACAGGTTGCGTCCTTGTGGCTCGATCAGCGTGTGCAATCCGTCCCCGAGGGCGGCGACTATGTCGTCCGCGCTCGCCGCCCGCATCGCGGCTTCGATCTCGCGGTCACTCACCGTCGCACGAGGACGGCCGGTGGAACCGCCGGCACCGCTGCGATAACCGCCGTCGACGCAGTCACGCAGCGCCCCGGCGAACAGGTACGCGTCGTGATCCGCCACCAGGATCCGCCGGCGCACCTCCGTGACGGCGATGTCGCGCAACCGGGTGCCGCCCCAGGTCACCTCGGACTCCGTGTAACGGCCGAGCCGGTCGACGATGCTTGTGGCGTCCTCGGACGTCGCGCATACCAGGGCGCTGAGTCGGCCTGCCGGTACGACCAGCCCGGACGCCGGATCACGCAGGTCCGCGTGGCCGCTCGGTCCAGGCCTCATCGCCGGCCGGCCATCAGTGTCCGGCCGGCCGTCGGTGTCGGGACGGCCATCGGTATCGGGCTCGACGCCGCCCGTCGTCGCATCCTCGATCTGGGGCGTCATCGCGAGGATGCGGATCACACGCCGGGCGGACACGATACCGGGAACGATGTCATCCGCAGCCTCGATGAAGAACGACACCGGAATGATCAAGATGGCCACGTACCCGTAGACGGCGACCATCTCCCCCACCGTGATCGTGCCCTGCACCGCCTCACGCGCGGCGAGCCACACGACCACGCCGACGAACAGCACCGGCAAGCAGGCTCCCACCGCCTGGATCCAGCTGGTGATCGCGCCGACCCGATAGCCGATCTCTCGCAACTCCGCGGACCGCGCCCGGTACCGTTGCCCGAACGTCGCTGCCCCACCGACGCCGGAGAGCACCCGCAGCCCGGCGACCGTATCGCCGGCGAACGCGGTCAGCGCACCCTGGTGCTCGCGGTACCGGGTATCGACGCCGCGTAGCCTGCGCAGCAGCGGCCCGATCAGCAGCACCAGCACGGGCACGCCCACCAGCACCACCACCGCCAGCAGCGGCGAGATCGAGAAAAGCAGGACGGCCACGACGACGTAGGCGATCACGGACCCCACGCCGGGACCGGCGATGGTCAGCGTCTGGGCGATGCGGCCGACGTCGGTGGCCTGCACGGTCGCCAGCTCGCCCGACGTCACGCGCCGGGTGAGCGCGGCACCGAGCCGCACGGTCTGGCGCACGACCAGCTGCACCGTCCGCAGGGCGGCGTCGGTCCGGACGAAGGTCATCGTGCGGTGCCGCAGGATGCTCAGCACGGCGGTGACGACACCGATGCCCAGGACCGCCGACGCCCACAGGACCAGTGCCGTCATGTTCTCGCGCCGCAGACCGTCATCGATCGCACGCGCCGTCAGATACGGGGGCAGGGTGAGGCTGCACATGCCCAGGCTCGCCCACAGAGAACCGAGCAGGACCCGGCGGCGCTGCATCCGGACCAGCCACCACAGGTACCGCACGGGACCACGGCTGTCCGGCGTGCCGGGATCTGCGTACGGAACGTGGCGACGCATGCTGCCATCATCGCGTCCTGCTCCCTCGCCCCAGCGGGCCGGGTCACGTCGCGGGACGACCCCGCAGATGGGAAGAGATCGCGGCCGGGCCGGGTTGTGCTACACAGGTTGTGTAATTTCTCGCCACGAACCTCGGAGGATCGATGAGCGCCTTCAGCGACGACGAGCTCGCCTACCTGCACGCCACCGACCGGCCCTCCAGGGACCGGCTCGCGCGACTCGCCACCGTCGGCACCGACGGCACACCACATGTGACACCGGTGGGTTGGTCGTACAACGCCGAGCTGGACACCATCGACATCGGCGGTCGGGACTTCGCCACGACCAAGAAGTTCCGCGATGTTCAGCGTACGGAGCGTGCGGCCGCCGTCATCGACGACGTCCTCCCACCCTGGCGGCCACGGGGTATCGAGATTCGAGGACGGGCCGAGGCCATCGACGGCCCGGCGCCGATCATCCGGATCCACCCGGATCGGGTCCGCTCCTGGGGACTGGCTCAGGGCTAGCGATCTCAAGCCTCGCCGTCGCCCCGGATCTCGGAAAATCCTCCACGCTTCTTGAGCGTCAGTTGCGCGAATGGCGTGTGTGCCGGCACGTATTTGCAGCTGACGCTCAAGAAGCAGACGAGGACACTCGAGCTCCCAGTACCCCGTACAGGGTCAGGCCGATGACGAAGATCCCAACGGATACCGTGACCGCCGCACCGGCGCTCCACGGCTGAACCGGCCATGTCCACCATGCCGTGCCGGATGCGATCGGCCGCGGCGCGATCGCGTACACCGCGGTTCCATAGGCGAGTGCCGGTAGCCAGGCCAGCCGCGTGCCCATGACGACGGCCGCACCGACGATCAGCCCGGTGAAGCCGAGGGTGTTCCGCACCAGCTCCGCCGCACCGTAGGTCCGCGGTTCCCACAACCCTGTGACCGCGAGAACCGCGCCGATCACCGCCGCGACGACGAGGACGTGCACCAGGCGATACCGCCGCCACGGCGCGGGCAGGGAACGTTCTAGTTCCTCGGCCGCCCCGCCCAGCCCTGGCGACGCCAGCGTGGCGGCCATGAGCGGTGCGACCACCACTACCGACATCCGTGCCTGCGGCGTGGGCGTCGGTTCACGATGCACCAGCCAGTCGGCCAGGCCCCACCCGGCCAGAGCGACGGCAACGATCCCGAGCAACAGCGCCGGCGCGCCTCGCGCCCGCAGGTGCAGCGTGACGAGCCTCGAACGCCGACCGCGCGGAGCGTGCCGCGGAGCATGCCGTGAACGTCGCCACGCGCCTGACCGCACCACTGTCATCGTCATGGTCGCCCCTCATCCGCGGTCATCACGAGGCGCGCCGCCGTCGCCCGCCTCATTGCAGCTCCCGCACCAAGGCGGCGAACATGTCCGTGTCACAGGAGCGGGCAGCCATCATGTACCGGCTCAGCCAGTCCTTCTGCTCGACCTCCGGTTTGGCCAGCAGCGTCTGGAATTCGTGGTTCTCGCCTTCTCCCAGAACCATGCCGACCGGATCCGGGTCCCCCAGCACCCAGTAATACGCGATCTCGCCTGCCCAGATGACGGCCTGTTCCTCGGGCGACGGCTCGCCTCCGTCCAGATCGCAATGCCGATTGACCACGCCACCGGCGGAAGAGGCGAAGGACGTCTGGACCGTCTCTCCGTACTCGTTCTGCTCGGACAGCCCGCCGTTCCAGGACACGAGCCAGCTCAGGTCCAACCCGGCCGTGCCGTCGGGTAGCGATGACGGATCATGCCCGTGCGCCGTCGAGTCGACGGCACGGACGAACCCACCGTCGATGCCCTCCCATCGAGCCAGCTGCTCCCGCACGGGCCCTTTCGCGTCCTCCAAGAGGAAGGCATTGACCCGGGTCATGCACACCTCCGGCCCGCCGTCGTCGGTACAGACCAGCTCCGCAGCCGCCGGATCGCGTTGCCATCCGACGTCGCGAGTGTCGTTCACCAGCCACGCCGCCGCCACGATCGCGGCCGCCGCCGGGGCGACGACCAGCCACCTCCGCCGCGAGGACACCAGCACCAACACCGTCACGGTCAATCCCGCCAGCCAGAGCAGCTGGAGCAGGCGCGCATCGGTGGAGACGTGCTCTACGCCGTATCCGGTCCAGTCCATGGATGGAGTCAGCCAGGTGTACCCGGAACCGTTGGTCCCGCTGCCCATGCCCATGCTGACGAACACGACCAACCCGATCACGGGCGCCACCACCCGGCTCGGGATCAACCGTCCGGCCGCGACGCCGATGGCGGCGGCCGCCGCCAGGCCGGCGAACGCCACGGCCAGCGTCAACCACCAGCCACGGCCTCCGTACGTCGCCACCCGGGCGACCAGGACCGCACCGGAAGCCCAGACCAGAAGCAGACCGGCGAAGGCGCCGAGCGTGACGGCGGCCCACGCCAGCACCAACGGCTGCCCGGACGGCCGGGCCGTCGAGTCCAGTAGGTCACCGATCCGTCGCCGGCGTTCCCGTCCGGCCTGCCAGGCACCGGCCGCCGCGGCAAGCGGCAGGAGCGCGAACAGGATGACGGAGATGTACTCGGCCAGCGGATTCCACCGCCCGGCCCACCGCTCGGTCTCGTTGAACAGCATGGCGCCGCCGGCTACGGCGATGCTCAGCGCCGCCATCGGTGCGGTGCCGCGAATGAGTTCGGTCCGCAGCGCGCGCCACGTGGTCCGGTCGATGCCCACCGAACCTCGTTTCCCCACTCGATCCGCCCGGCCCGCCTGCTCCCGGCCCGCCTGATCCCGGCCCGGCTGCTCCCGGCCCGGCTGCTCCTGGCCCGCGCCCTCTCTGACCAGGCTCATCGCTGCCTCGCCGCCCGGAGCACCGCGGTGTAGCCGCGCTCGATCGCCGAGTCACCCGTGCCGGCGTCGTTCCCGGCCGCGGCCAGCTCCTCATGTGTGCCACGAAAGACCGTCCGCCCGTCGTTGATCAGGGTGACATCGGTGCATGCGGCCGTGACGTCCTCGACCAAATGCGTCGCCACCACGACGCACGCGTCGACCCCGATGGTCCGCAGCAGCTCGCGGAAGGCCACCCGTTGCTCCGGGTCGAGCCCGGCGGTCGGCTCGTCCAGCAGCAGCAGGTCGGGGTCGTTGACGATCGCCTGCGCGATCCCGGCCCGCCGCAGCATCCCGCCGGAGAGCTTCTTCAGCCGCTCGTCGGCGCGGTCCAGCAGGCCGACGCGCTCGATCGCCCGGTCGACGGCGGTCGGCACCTGCGCCGCGGGCATCTCCTTCAGCCAGGCGAAGTACTCGACGAACTCCCGAACGGTGAACCGCGGGTAGTAGCCGAACTGTTGCGGCAGGTAGCCGAGCCGGCGCCGGACCTGTCGCAGACGCCCGTGGTCACCGAGTTCGTGGTCGAGCAGCGACACGTGACCCGAGGTCGGTGTCGCCACCGTGGCCAGCACTCGCATCAGGGTCGTCTTCCCCGCGCCATTGGGTCCGAGCAGCCCGTGCACACCCGTGTCCAGGGTGAGGTCAAGCCGGTCGAGTGCGGCGCGCTTCCCGAACCGCACGACGAGGTCGCGCACGTCGACGTGGGTTCCGATCATGGTGGGAACGGTCATCGTCACATCTCCATCTGTGGACGGTCCGATACGGACTGCCGGTCGAATGCACTGCGTCGCACGGCCACCACCAAGGCCGCCGTCGCGGCCACGGCCAGCCAGACCGGGACCGACTCGGTGGTCAGCGCGGCGGGCGTCGTGCGCGCCGGAGTGTCGAACGTCGCGATCGTCACGCCCAGCGCCCAGCTGAACGCCGCCACGGCCGCCGCCTTGGGTATCCCGATGACGGAGCCGAGCGCCAGCGTGACCACGGTCAGCGCCAGACTGGCCAGCAGCCACGGCAGCGGCGATCCGTAGCCGGAGACCGCACCGGCCGCTGCGCCCAGTGCCGCCGACGTGGTCAGCACCACGGCCGAGCGCACCAGCAGCAGCCGCAGCCCACCGCCGGGCGTGGACGCGATGATCTCCTGCGCGTCGTCCAGCCCTGAGCCGTACGACAGCGCCACCCCCAGGATCGGCACCATCGGCGCCACGGCGCCGAGCATCGGCACGTCGCCGCGCCCGGACAGCGGCGCGAACGTGTCCAGGGCGGCCGCGAGCGCGAGCCCCACCACGCTGGCCGCCAGCCATGCCCACCGTGCCGCCGGCCCCGACGCCACCAGCATGACCACCTCGCGGTAGCGCGAGCCACGCCTGACCCGCCCCTGCTGCCCCAATCCCGCCGAGACCGCGGCCCATCCATCGGCGATGTCGCGCGTGATCGACCCGACGTCGCCTGCGGTGGACGCGACGACGGTGCGGCAATGCCCGCAGGACACCAGGTGTGCCTCGACCGACCAGGCGTCGGCGTCGCTCACCTCGCCGTCGACGTAGGCACGGGCCGTCCGCTGCGTCACATGCCAGGTCATGCCAGGGCCTCCCTCAGTTGCAGCCGCGCCCGCCGGGCGCGGGACTTGATGGTTCCTTCCGGCACGTCGAGCAGCACCGCCGCCTCCCGGACGGACAGTCCGTCCAGGACGGTCGCCTGCAGCACCGCCCTCAGCTCCGGCGATAGGCGGTCGAGTGCGACGGCGAGCTCCGAACCGACGGACGCCGCCAACGCTTCTTCCTCGGCCGACGGCACCTGGACCAGCTCCTCGTACGGTTCCCCCGCCGTCTGTGCCCGGGCGGCCCGTCGCCGGTGCGCGTCGATCAGCCGCCGGGTGGCGATCGACCACAGCCAGCCGCCGGATTGGCCGTTGCCTGTATACGACGCCGCCGCGCGCCAGACCGCCAGGAAGGTCTCCTGCAGGACATCCGCGGCCAGCTCGGGGTCACCGCAGCGCCGCCGCAGCCGCACCAGCAGCCAGGCGGCGTTACGCCGGTAGTACTCCTCGAACGCCGCGCGGTCACCGGAACCGGCGGCACGCAGCAGCTCGTCGTCGGAGCGTTCGCCTGTCACGTCAGATAGAGACGCAGCATTGTCAGAAACGGTTCTCGGGGCTCGTGCATGACCGCATTGTGTCGTGCGCTACGGCCAAGCGCGGCTGGAATAGCCCTCCGCACTCACAATGTTGTAAGATTCGCTGCCTTCTAGTTCTCAATGACAGGAGTGAGGGCAGGGACGGACAAGGCGGCCGACGTGGGTAGGGCTTCGAACGTAGGACCCGAGTCTCCGTAACTCTCAGCAGGTTCTCAGGAATCCAGGAATCTCTAGGGCGCCTCGTACGTTATGAAACGTATGTTCGTCGGGCGAACTGGGTACCGTCCGACTAGCGATCACAGGAAGGGAGGAGCCATGGCAGTCAGCACTGAACTAGATGCCACGCGTCATAATACGCGTAGCGGCTCCGAGGGGGAACCTGACCTGGTCGGGCGATACCTCGCACAGATCGGAAAGACGCCTCTGCTCAGCGCGGAGGAAGAGGTAGAGCTCGCCAAGCGCATCGAAGCAGGAGTGTATGCAGCTGAGCTGCTACGCGCCGCGGATGCCGGAGAGAGCACGCGCAAGCTGACCCCGACCTACCGCAAGGAGCTCGAGGCCATCGCGCACGATGGCGAGCTCGCCAAGGATCATATGATCCGGGCGAACCTACGCTTGGTGGTCTCGGTGGCGCGCAAACTGTCCAACCGAGGTTTGCCGTTTCTGGACGTGATCCAGGAGGGCAACCTGGGCCTGATGCGCGCGGTCGAGAAGTTCGACTACGCCAAGGGTTTCAAGTTCTCCACCTACGCCACCTGGTGGATCCGGCAGTCGATCCAGCGCGGGTTGGCCGAGCAGACCCGCACGGTGCGGCTCCCGGTGCACGTCGCCGAGACGGTGGCGAAGCTGCACCGGATCGGTCGCGACCTGCAGCGTCTGCTGGGACGGGACGCGACGGTCGAGGAGATCGCCGAGGAGGCCGGGCTCCCCACGGAGCGCGTCATCGAGCTGAGGCGCGTCTCGCGGGATCCGCTCAGCCTGGACACCCCGATCGGTGAGGACGGCGACACGTCCGTCGGAGAGATCATCGAGGACGACGACGTGATCCGGGCCGAGGACGTGGCCGAGCACCACGCTCTGGTCGATTCGCTGCGCACCGTGCTCGACTCGCTGCCGCCCCGGGAGGCGCGGATCATCGAGTTGCGCTACGGGCTGGCGGATGGACACGAGCACACGCTGCAGGATGTCGCCGACGAGGTCGGTGTCTCCCGGGAACGCGTCCGTCAGCTGGAGAAGCACGCGCTGGCCGCGCTCCGCGAGCCGCAGCGCCGGCACTCGCTGCTTGCGTGGGCGAGTTAGCACCCACATCATCCCCCCTGAGTGATCGCTCAACGGTGGGCTCCGGTACAACCGGGGCCCACCGTTGTGCGTGGACGCGACAGCCGTCTCTGCGTTCTGGCCGCGAACCCGCATTCAGGCCTGTCATCGGCGTCTGGCCCAGCCGTCGCTCCAGTGAATCCGCTGCGCTCTCCCCCAGACTCTGTGCTCTCTACCGAACGCCCCGCGCCGGCCCCACACCGGCTCGAGCCGCGCTGGGTGTCGCTCGCACTCATCGTCCGGCCCGACGTCCGCTGCACACTCGCGCGATCAGGCGTGCGATCAGCTGTGCGAGCAGCTGTGCGAGCAGCCATGTGATCAGCCGTGGGAGTGTGGACCGCCTGCCGCGGTCGCGGGACCGGCCGTGAGGATTTTGACCGCTATACGCGGCCAGAATGCGCACGACAGCTCACTCGACTGCCAGGAGCCCGGATTTTGCCGTCGTTTCTCACACGACCGGGTGCACGACCATGGGCAAACCCGGCATGGCTCACACAACAATCCGCACGAGCAGGTCGTGGATGGAGTCATGTGAGAACCGACCGGTCACGAGCGGCCATATGTCCCGTCGTGCGCGCGGTTGTGCAAGTCCAGACCGATGCGTACCCGACTGTGCAGTCTGTCGTCTGAGGAGCGCGGGCGGGTGAGCGTCGGCGAAACGGGCGGGTGGCATGCCCTCACCGATGGTGGAGGCCCGGGCACCACGCGGAAGTCGCCGGGAGCATGACGGACGATTCACAGATTCGTACGTCGAAATGTCCAGCAGAGAGGCGTGTGCGCAGTAAGGTGGAAATCGCATTCCTGCAGGCCCGGTCGCGGAAAGGGTTCCTCATGGTCGAGCAACGAAACGGCGCCGTCACATTGACCGATGTCGCCCGGGAGGCGGGAGTCTCTCTTGCCACGGCGTCGCGGGCGATCAACGGGAGCACTCGACAGGTCGGGGAAGAGCTCCGCGAGCGTGTCCTGGACGCCGCCCGCAGACTCAACTACGCCGCCAACACGCAGGCGCAAGCGGTCGCGAAGGGCCAGACCAACCTGGTTGGCCTGCTCGTCCACGACATCGCCGACCCGTACTTCTCCTCCATCGCCGCCGGAGTCATGCGCGTCGCCGAGACGCACCAGATGCTGGTGACCCTGGCCAACACCGGCCGCAGCCCACAGCGCGAGATCGAGCACCTCAATTCTCTACGCGGACAGCACAGCCGGGTCGCCATTCTGGTGGGTAGCCGGGTTGCCGACAGCGCCGAGATGGAGGCGCTCCGGCACGAGTTCGGCATGTTCCAGCGGACGGGCGGCCGCGTCGTCATGATCAGCCAGGATGTGCTGCCGGTGGACACCGTCGCGATGGAGAACCGGGCGGGTGCGCGCGAGCTCGCGACCGAGCTCGTCGCACTCGGCTACCGTCGTTTCGGCATCCTGGCCGGCCCGTCCACGCTGCTCACCGCCCGTGACCGGATGGAGGGCTTCCAGGACGGCCTCGCCGCGGCCGGCATCGAGGTAGATCCCGGCAACATCGAGCACGGCGGCTTCACCCGCGACGGCGGATTCTCCGCCATGAACGAACTGCTGGCGCGGGGCGCCGACCTCGACTGCGTCTTCGCGGTCAACGATGTGATGGCGGTCGGCGCCATGACGGCGTGCCGGGATCACGGCGTCGAACTCCCGGCCCACATGGGTATGGCCGGATTCGACGACATCACCACGCTGCGCGACGTCAGCCCGGCGCTCACCACGGTTCGGATGCCGCTGGAAAAGGCCGGATCCCTCGCGCTCGAGCTCGCCCTGGACGCTACCCCGGACCAGCCGCCCCGAGTGCACAGTCTGGCCGGCGAGGTGGTCATCCGGCAGAGCACGCCAGGTCCGAGCTGATTCGAGCGCAGGGACACAACACCTTCCTGAGCCGTCGTGCGTCGACGTGCGCGGCTCCCTGCCGGAGCCACCGCGAGCACCGGGCTCCCATCACACCACGTTCCCGCCGCACCAGGCTCCCGTCACACCAGGTTTCCGCCGAAGCGGCATCCGGGCCAGGCCGGCCTCGCAGCCAGATCCTCGAACTCCCAAAGCAGACCTCATGTTTGTTAGCTTGGGCATTGAGAACGCTTATGGGAGGGGCCAATGATCGAGATCCGGCATCTTCAGCTCCTGCAGCAGGTAGCCGAGACCGGCTCGCTCTCCGCTGCAGCCCGCGAGCTCGGCGTCTCCCAGCCGGCCGCCAGCCAGCAGATGCGCGCTCTGGAGCGCGCCGTGCAGACCCCGATCCTCCTGCGCGAGCCGGGCAATACCCGGCTCACCGAGGCGGGCGAGATCCTGCTTCGGCACGCCCAGGACATCCTCGCACGGCTCTCGCTCGCCCAGAAGGAGATCGCCGCGATCACCGAGCTGGAGTCCGGGACCGTCCGGCTGGCGTCGTTCCCCAGCAGTAGCGCGACCATCCTGCCGCGCGCCCTCAGCGCTGTCACCCGCGAGCACCCGAACCTGCACTTCACCCTGGTCGAGGCCGAGCCGCCGGAGTCGCTGGACCTGCTGCGTAAGGGATCCTGCGAGATCGTCATCGGATACACCTACAAGCGTCCCGCGGAACCCGAACCCGAGGGCCTGCTGCAGGTACCGCTCTGCGAAGATCCGCTCTACCTGGCTCTCCCCCGGCAGCACCGGCTGGTCGAGGACGCGGAGAACATCTCGCTGCGCAAACTGAAGCGGGAACGCTGGATCGCCGGGTGCCCACGCTGCCGTCGCCAGCTCCTCGACACCTGCCACGAGGCCGGGTTCGAGCCGGAGATCGCGTTCTCCACTGACGACTACGTCGCCGTGCACCGTCTGGTCTCGGAGGGGTTCGGCGTCGCGCTGCTGTCCAGCCTGATGCTGTCCTCGGTCGGACTGAGCACGCTGGAGCTACGTACGGTCGCTCCGACGCCGGTCCGCTCCATCAGCGCCTACACCACGGCCGCGCTCGCGACGGTCCCGGCGGTGAAGACCACGTTGGAGGCGCTGGCGACCACCAGCCGTGAACTCCGGGACTCGTTCTAGCTCGTCGACAGCATCGGCGACGACGGCACCGAAGGACGGGCGTTGCCGTTGCGCCATGCATGCCGAGACGGACCACTTCCGGTGCGACTCCCCTTGATCCGGACGCGGGTGGAAGCCGCTACAGCGTCTGCAGGTGGAACCCGCCGTCGACGTCGATCACCTGCGCGGTGCTGAACGGCAGCAGATCGGTGGCCACGGCGACCACCGCCTTGCCGATGTCCTCCGGCTGCCCCCAGCGGCGGATCGGGGTGATGCCGTCCTCCAGGATCAGTTTGTCGTACTTCTCCTTGACCGCGCCGGTCATGTCGGTGGCGATGATGCCGGGGCGGATCTCGTAGACGTTGATGCCGTGCTCGGCGAGCCTGTCCGCGTAGAGCTTGACCATCATCGCCAGCCCCGACTTCGCCACGCAGTATTCGCCGCGGTTGGTGCTGGCGGCGTAGGCGCTGATGGACGAGACGACGACGATCTTCGGCCGCTCCACCACGCCGCTGTCGACCTGCTCGATCATGCGCTTGGCCACCAGCTGGGTCAGGAAATACGGACCCTTGAGGTTGATGCCCAGGACGCGGTCGAACGACTCCTCGCTGGCCTGCAGAAGGTCGGCACGCTCGGACGGCCCGACGCCGGCATTGTTCACCAGCAGGTCGAGGCGGCCGAATGCGGCATACGCCTCGTCCACGAGCCGGGCACGATCCTCGGCCACGGACACGTCCGCCTGCACGGCACGCCCGCGCGCACCGGCCTTCTCCACCTCCCGGACCACGTCGTTCGCGGCATCGGCGTTGCGGGCGTAGTTCACGACGACGTCGATGCCGGACCCCGCCAGCTCGAGGGCGATGCCCCGGCCGATCCCCCGCGACGCCCCGGTCACCAGCGCCGCCTGTGTCTCGCTACTCATCTGCTTCTCCCGTCACACGTTCGTATCCCACCAGCGCTCCCGGAAGGAACGACATCGCGGTCACGATCGCGACCTCGATGCATTTCCCTTCCGTATGCGGTCGCGGGATGCTGCCCCGCTCACGTCCTGCACGCGCATCGCCCACGCCGCGTACCGCATCACGAGCCGAAGAAGGTGTAGTACCTCTCGTCCCGAGCGACGCGCTGGACATACAGTGCCAGCTCGCGGGCGTGGTAGTCGCCCCACATGCAGGCTTCCCCGTTCGGTACCTTCTGCCCGGCAGCGATGTGATCCCAGCCGTTCGGCCGGTGGTAGACCGCGTGCAGCAGCAGACCCTGGTGGTTCGGGTCGGTGGACAGGTACGGAGCGTCGAAGATGGTGTCACAGACGGTGAGGCCGGCCTGCCAGTACCGGCGGCCGTCCGTGCTGTCCACACCGAGGTAATGCCCGAGGCGCAGCAGACCTTGGGCGGCGATGGCGGCGGCCGACGAGTCCACCGGCTCGTGCTCGTTGTACGGGTCGGCGGGCCGGGACAGGTAGTCGCCGAGGTGGGCCAGGCCGGGCGCTCCGGTGTCCCAGTACGGGACGCCGTCGACGGGCGTGTGCTCGAGGTAGAAGTCGGCCGTCGCCCGGGCGGCCTTCAGCATCATCTGCTCGACGGCAGCGCGGCCACCGTACGGCTCCAGCTCGGCGTCGTCGACCGTGGCCAGGAACTCCAGCTGCTCCGGGTATCCGGCGATGGCCCAGGCGAGACCGCGGGTCCACGTCGAGAACGGCGAGTAGCCCTGTTGCGTGCTCGGGCACCGGTACTGGCCGTCGTTGGTGTTGAAGATGGACTCGTGGACGGTACGGCCCCACAGGTCGTAGGAGTCCCGGCCCTCGCCGTAGTAGACGTTGTACTTCGCCGTGTTCGCGGCGTGCTCGATCATCCGGCCGAGCAGGGAGATCTTCTCGTCGTGCTCCCCCATCAGCACGTGGCCCAGGCGGTGCGCCACCGACAGCGCCCGGCACGAGCGGATGGTGTCCACGAACAGCGAGTGCGGTCCGTTGAAGGAGTACACGTACCCCGTGCCGTCGGCGGCGCGCTGCCACCGCGCGGCCTGGACCGCCCCGCTCACCTGCAGCGCGACCTCGTAGAAGGATCGCTCGCCCGCGTCTTCGGAGATCTTGCCCTCGCCCATCAGCCGCCACAGGTTTCCGTAGGTGCTGACGTTGTTGAAGCCATGGTCGTGCACGCCGATGTGGCTGAGGTGGCTGGCCATGTGCCGCGTCGTGCGGCTGCGGCCGAGGTCCAGGTACGACTTGTCCCCGGTGGCGTCGAACTGCAGGATCGCCGCGCCGTACTGGAACCCCTGCGTCCATTCGGTCCAGCCGCGGGCGGTGTAGCGGCCCTCGACCGTGTAGACGGGGGCGCCGGCATCCGGGGGACACGTCTGTTCGATCGAGTCGATCTTGGCCGCGGACGCTTCCCACAGCCGATCGATCTTTCCTTGCAGGTCAGCCGCGGTCAGCGAATCGTTCACCATCACGTTGGCACTCTCCCGAGCGTCGTTGGACCACGCACGGCCGCGCCCACTCTCCCATGATCATGAACAGTTCCCGTGCTATTTGAACGGTAAGTGTTCATGATCATGGAGTCAGGCTCCGGTCGCGCGACGTACAGGAGGCCGGACAAACCCGCTGTTCACATGGGCCTGTCGCGGCTCTGGCTCCATAGTGTACGCTGTCGGTAAGCGTTTTCCCAGGAGGGTTCAATGACACGCAGGTCCATCGGCGTCATCATGAACGGCGTCACCGGGCGGATGGGATACCGCCAGCATCTGGTCCGGTCCATCCTCGCCATCCGCGAGCAGGGCGGCGTCGAGCTCGCCGACGGCACTCGGGTCCAGATCGAGCCGCTGCTGGTCGGCCGCAACGAGACGAAGCTCCGCGAGATCGCCCAGCGGCACGACCTCGGCCGATGGACCACGGACGTCGACGCCGCGCTGGCAGAGCCGGAGATGCAGATCTACTTCGACGCGCAGCTCACCTCGGTCCGCGAGGCGTCCATCATCAAGGCGATCGAGGCCGGCAAGCACATCTACACCGAGAAGCCCATCGCCGAGAGCGTCGACGGCGCCCTCGAGCTGGCTCGTCGGGCGAACCAGGCCGGCGTGAAGAACGGTGTCGTACATGACAAGCTCTATCTGCCCGGACTGGTCAAGCTGCGCCGGCTGATCGACAGCGGATTCTTCGGCCGGATCCTCTCCGTCCGCGGCGAGTTCGGATACTGGGTGTTCGAAGGCGACTGGCAGGCAGCGCAGCGTCCGAGCTGGAATTACCGCAAGGAAGACGGCGGCGGCATCGTCAGCGACATGTTCTGTCACTGGGACTACGTGCTGACCAATCTGTTCGGCCGCGTCGAGGCGGTCACCGCCCGCGCGGTCACCCACATTCCGCAGCGGTGGGACGAGCAGGGCAAGCCGTACGACGCCACCGCGGACGACGCCGCCTACGGCATCTTCGAGCTCGCCGGCGGTGTCATCGCTCAGCTCAACTCGTCGTGGTGTGTCCGCGTCCACCGCGACGAGTTGGTCGAATTCCAGGTCGACGGGACGGAAGGCAGCGCCGTCGCCGGCCTGCACAACTGCGTGGCGCAGCACCGCGGCGCCACCCCGCGCCCGGTGTGGAACCCGGACCTGGTGGAGACCGAGCCGTTCCGCGACCAGTGGCAGGAGATCCCCGCCAACACGGAGATCGACAACGGGTTCAAGGCGCAGTGGGAGGAGTTCATCCGCCACGTCGTCGACGGCGCTCCGCACTCGTACGACTTCCTGGCCGGTGCCCGCGGCGTCCGCCTCGCCGAGGCCGGGCTCGAGTCGTCGGCGCAAGGCAAGCGGATCGCGCTGCCCGAACTCACGCTCTGACGGCGATAACCGAGACCGAGGACCAGCGATGAACCGCCTGTCGTTGAACCAGAAGACCACCAACTCGTGGGCCGTCGAGCAGGCCATCGACGGGTGCGTCCGCGCCGGCCTGGAGTCGATCGGCCTCTGGCGGGAGCCGGTGCACGAGGCCGGAGTCGCCAAGACCGCCGCGCTGATCGCGGATGCCGGGCTGCGTGTGTCGTCGCTGTGCCGCGGTGGGTTTATCACGGTGCCTGAAGGCGAGGCTCGTCGTCGAGCCATGGATGACAACCGCCGCGCCATCGACGAGGCCGCAGAGCTCGGCACCCGCTACCTGGTGATGGTGGTCGGCGGACTGCCTGCGGCGGGGGGCGCCAGCACTCCGGTCCTGCCCGGTCAGCGTGCGGCCGCTGGAAGCGCGAGCCCAGCGGCGACGACGGGTGGTGGTCCGGACGCACCCGTCGAGCGGGACCGGGATCTCCCGGCTGCACGGCAGCGGGTCGCCGACGGCATAGCCGAACTGGTTCCGTACGCCATGGAACGCGGTATCCAGCTGGCGCTGGAGCCGATGCATCCGATCTACTGCGCCGACCGCGGCGTGCTCTCCACGCTCGGCCAGGCGCTGGACATCGCCGAACAACACCCGGCGGAGGCGGTGGGAGTCGTCGTCGACACGTTCCACGTCTGGTGGGATCCGGACATCGAGCGGCAGATCGCCCGGGCCGCCGGCAGGATCTCCAGCTTCCAGGTCTGTGACTGGATCACCCCTCTCCCGGCCGATTCCCTGCTCGCTCGCGGGATGATGGGCGACGGCCACATCGACTTCCGCTACTTCCGGCAGCTGGTGGAGAAGGCGGGATACGACGGGGACATCGAGGTGGAGATCTTCAACGCCGATATCTGGGCCGCCGACCCCGATGATGTCGTCGCGTGGATGAAACGGCGCTACGCGGAGTACGTGGCCGGCCCCGAGAGCTAGACCCTGGACGCTGACCCAACGTCGGACCAGACTCAGGTGCCAGCCGGGACACCGCGCCGACGGGGCAACCAGGCAGCTCGGGTGATCGCTGCTGCCGCAACGCAGAGCGTGAGTACCTGTGTCAGTGCGACGAGCGACGAGTGGGTGTCAAGCGGCCATGCCCACCACGCGCTGGCCGGGGCACCCGCCGCGTAAATGGTGCCGAACCTGACGCAGATGATCGGGAACATCACCATGACGACGTTCGCGACGACGGGACCGATCAGGCGGCTCAGAACAAGAGTCAGCGCCACGTACCCGGCGGTGTTGCGTACCACGGCGAGGGAATCGGCGAATGAGAACCACGGCGCGAGCAGCGCAGCCGTCACCACCTGAGCGAGCAGCAGAGCCGCGACGGCGGCGAGATCGAACTCAGCCGGGCGCCGCACCGCGGCCGCCTCATGTGCCGGCTCGCCGCGGCCCATGTTCCACAGCACCATAGCCGCGGGTACGGCAGGCAACAGCACAGACACCGGGAGCGCGATCACTACGCCGGAGAACAGGTCTGGCAGTTCCAGTGTCGCTGAACCGAACACAGCCGCGGCGACGACGATCATTGCCGCGGCCGCGATGCTGACGACCCAACACCGGGCGGCCATGTACCAGCTCATGACGGGCCACCCGAGGCAGTGACGCTCCGCAGCGCGGCGGGCGGCTCCCCTTGCGGGCATTCACGCAGTGCATCGACGCCGGCTTCGTACCAGCTCAGCTGTTCAGCCGGCGACCACTCGCTGCGCATCGCACGGACGGCTTCGACGTTCTCCGGTGCGGCCACTCCCTCGGCTGTGCCGGCATCGAGACCCGCGGTGAGGTAGAGCCAGCTGGACATGCGTTCGTGAACGTCGAAGTACCACTCGGGATACCCGAGTGGGCAATCGGCCGGCTCGGTCGGCAACAACGCGCCGACCATCGTCGCCACGATCTCGATACGTCCAGGCGAGGAATGAGCGAAGGTGATCGGATCCATCGAATCGGCGTAGCGGATACCCGCCGATTCGAACCGCGCAAGCACGTCGGTGACGGACGCCTGGATGGTGTCGGCCGAGGATTCCTGCTCCGGCCACGTACACACGCGTGGCGTCCCGTCGGTGCACTCCGCGGCGGAGAGATCGCGTGGCGCCGTGGGTTCCCAGTCCAGCGGCAGCACGAGCCAGACGGCGATCGCCGTACCCGCCAGTCCAGGCAGGACGGCGGCGACGCGGGCCACAAGCACGCGCGCGGAGACGATCAGCACGGCGCTCACGATGACACCTACAGCGAACACGCACGCGGCGAAGAGCACCTCGGGCGCCGCGATCTCCTCCACGGTGCAGCAGTTGTACAGGTTGGTGGCGCCGATGTGCCGGATCCATGCGGGCTCCAGGCCCAGACCCGCGGTGGTCACAAGGAACGATCCCATGGTGGCGAGTGGGACGGCGATCACTACCGGGAACGCACGCCCGACGGCGTAGCCGGCTGCGATGTGCGCACACAGGATCAGCAGCTCAGTGCCGAGGATCGCGACGTCCGGCCCGCCAGGCGTCCCTGGCTCCGGTACATACAGCCACAGGACCAGGCCCGTCGCGGTGACCGCCAGGACACCGACCGGCCAGCACCCTCCCACCATGACGCGTGTGGAGCTCCGCACGGGGTTGCCGACAGCATGCAGGAGCCTTCTGCTGCGGAAGCCTTCCCAAGCGGCACACGCCGCGCAGGCGGGCGCGGTGAAAGACAGGAAGAGCGTCCCGACAGCTGTCGCGGCCGTCCAGTAACCACCGTCCTCGGGCTGTGTGTCGCCGGCATAGATGGCGATCAATCCCAGAAGAACCGGCGCAACCCAGATCACCCATGACCGCCGGATCACGGGCCCCACGGCTCGGAGACCGCGACGACGACGGAGCTCGGACCGCCGGGCTGTACGGCGGCGCGACGGTACAACAGGAGCAGTTGTCATTGCCGCCCTACGCCTCGTTGCCGACATAGCGCGCATACGCCAACTCGGCCCGCTTTGTTTCCGGGGTGCCCTCCGGGGCCATGCCGAGGAACGACTGAAGCCCGCCGTCATGGTGGACTCGCCCATGCGCGAGCAACACGACGTGATCGAATACCGTATCGAGATCGTCGGTCTGGTGCGTCGATACGATGATCTGCGCCGTCTCCCTCAACTCGGCGATCAATCGACGAAAGACCTGACGCTGGCCCGGGTCCAGACCCGCGGTCGGCTCGTCCATCAGGACCCATGACGCTTCGTGCACGAGCGCCTGTGCGATCGCCATGCGGCGCTGCTGACCGCCCGACAGCTTGCCGCTCGCGCGGCCGGCCAGGTCGCCCAGCTCCACCCGCTCAAGCGCGCGAATCGATCGGTCCCACGCCTCGGAGCGCGACAGCCCCTTCAACCAGCCGCAATACGCCACCTGCTCCCGCACCCGAAGTCCGGGCACGGCCGTGACCTGCTGCGGGATCCACGAAACGCGACGACGGTAGGCTGCCAACTCGCGCTTACGCGCGGGCACGAGGCCATCCAGGGAGACCCGCCCCGAGTCAGGCCGAATCGCCGTGGCCGCGATGCCCAACAATGTGGACTTGCCCGCCCCGTTCGGCCCGAGCACTACGGTCACCGGATCGTGAAAGGACAAGGTCAACCGATCGAAGAGTCTGCCGGACCGGCGGTATGAGAACGTCACGTTCTCGAACACGAGGGGCATGAGAACACTCCACAAGTCTCGCGTCGAGCCTCGCGGATCGCGCAGCCCAACGTGAACGATCTTCTCTCCGGAGCTGACTCTAACGCCTCCGAACTCTGCTCGTCGGCAACCTCAACACCGGCATCTGGCCAGCGGTCTCCGGGTATCCCGGCTCCCGAGAAGCGGGGATGTAGCCGGCAACGCCATACTTCGGAGTGGACCAGAGAACTGCGAGGGCGGGACACCGACAGTGAGTCAGAGCAGCAGCTGGCCGCGAAAGCGCATCACGTTGGTCGTCGGATGGATGCTGCTCGCGGCCGGGATCATCGGCAGCGCCGTTCCCCTCGGACTGACGCAGTACTCCAAGGCGCAGGGCTCGGACGTAGGGCCGGATCAGGCGGTGACCTGGCCGTCAGACGAGCCCGCCGTGATCGTGCCGCACGGCGAGCGCCCGTCCAGCTCGAACGAGTGCATCGTCACGCCACAGCATGGCGAACCACGGCACGAGAGCATGCGCTGGGGACTGCTCGCCCACCCTCACGCCTCGGGCACCGCTACCCTCACGTGCGAGCACGCCGGTGTCTTCGTGACGGGCACCAGCGCGAACATCCTCAGCATGACGTACAGTCTCGGGGTACTCATCGCATTCATGATGTTCATCGGACTCATCGGTTTGGTATTCGTGGTGCCACGCCTCGCCGTGGTTTTCAGCTATCAGACCACCCTCTGGGATCGTCTCAGCGGCCGCGCAGCCCGGCGCGAAGCCGAGGAGCACAACTTTCTCCGTTGATGCGGTCCGGTCACACCCGGGCGATGCGGTCGCGGATCACCTCCAGCTGGCCACACGAGTCCTTGTCGGCGCTCGCGTCCCCGGCGAACACACATTCGACACGCGGAGATTAGCGGAGCGCGCCGTCACGCCCGTGAAACGAAATAACCCCGGCGGTTTGGCCTGCACCAGCGCCGTCGGCGACTAGGGCTACCAGGGACCGTTCCGGGGTCTCTGCTTGCTACTCTACATCACCGTGGCTCCACCACGAACCGCCCGCTCCATCGCGCCGGTCCTCTACCACAGCCTCAGTGCGGACCGGCTCGAAGATTACCTAGCCGAGGTTCCCAACCGCGACGCTAGCCACGCCATCGCGCTCTATCTGTGGAACACCGAGATCTCCGGTGCCTTCTGGGAGGCTCTCGCGCATCTAGAGGTCGCGCTGCGCAATGCGCTCGCAGGGCAGCTCGCTGCCCGACACGGGCGTCGGCAACGGCCCGGCTCATGGCTGGACAACGTCGCCAAAGAACTCGATCGGCGAGCGGAACGTGATATCGGGAAGGCTCGTGCTCGGGTGCAGATGAACCGAAAGCCACCGTCGGATGGCCAGACCATCAGCGAGCTTCCCTTCGGCTTCTGGCGATACCTTCTCACCAAGAAGTACGCCTCAACGCTCTGGCCGGACGTCGCCAACGCGTTCCCGTACAGTCCCGACCGTTCACTGGCCACCGTCGAGCAACCGGTCCACAGCCTGCATCGGTTCCGCAACAGAGTCGCCCACCACCATCGCATCTGGACCGAACCTCTCAGTCAACGCTGGGCCGACCTGCAGGCGCTCCTGTCCTATCTCGATCCTGTCTTGTGCGACTGGGTTATTTTCAACAGCCGCGTACCGGCCGTGCTCAAGACCTGTCCCATCACCAGGCCGCATCCGTGAGAATCAGGGGTCAGCCGGTGGGGCATGAGGACCCGGCCAGGTCTCGGGCGACGTCAAGACCAGGACGGGTCCGTGTCCAGATGTAAGCATGAACCGTGCCACTGCGGGGACGGTCCACGTGGTTCCCTAGGACACCGCGTACAGCACCGGCCTGTCCTCCAGCTTGATCGGGACCCGGGAACCGGTGCCCATCGACCATACTGCAGCCTCAGAGATGGTTGTGGCGACGTAGCCGTCCCACGAAGTCGGCCCGGTGGCGCCGCCCTTTGCGGCGGCGTCGACCCACGCCTGTAGCTCGACGTCGTACGCCTGCCGGAAGCGATCGCGCCAGTCCATGGCAATCAGCGCCGTCACACCTCCAGACTGGCGAACAACGACATTGCCGGCCTGCGGCAGCTCGACCGTGCCCGATTCGCCGACCACCTCCGCGCGGATGTCGTAGCCGTACTGGATATTGACCGACGTCTCGACATCGATCAGCACACCACCCGCTGTCTCCAGCAGGATCAGCAGTGGATCCTGCACGTCACGGCCATGGCCATTGGCGCGCGGCTTGAGTACCCGCACGGCAACGATCTCGTCGTCGAGCAACCAGCGCACGATGTCGAACTCGTGCACGGCGCTATCGGTGATGGCCATATCAGCGACGAAATGACCCGGCACGGAGGCGTTCCGATGCGCACAGTGCACCAGCAGCGGCGCCCCGATCGTCCCGGCGTCCACCGCCCGCTTGAGCTGCGCGAACGCCGTGTCGTAGCGGCGCATGAAGCCCACCTGCACCATCCGGCGCCCGATCGCCGCCTCGGCCTCCACGATCCGCAGGCATTCCTTCGCCGAAGGCGCGAGCGGCTTCTCGCAGAAGACCGGCTTGCCGGCGGCCAGGCAGGCCAGCACGTACTGCTCGTGAGTGGCACCCCAGGAGGCGACGACGACGGCGTCCACCTCGCCGTCGCGGACCAGGTCCTCGCCGGAGTCATGGACGCGGGCGCCCGGCGCCACGTCGGCCACGGCACGCGCGCGTTCGGCGTCGACGTCCGTCACCGCACTCACCCGGCAACCGGATAGCGTGCTCGTGAGCCGCCGGACGTGGTCCTCGCCGATCATCCCGGTACCGATGACACCGACTCGCAACACACCCGTCGCGTCCACGGTCACGGAACCCACCGACGTAGGACATCGCGGTTACGACGCTGATCCTCCATCGCCTGTCCGGGCGGGTCGGACGGCGACGGAACGACGTCCTGCTCCACGACGAGCCAGCCGCTGAAACCGTCGGCGATCACGCCGTCCATGAACGACGCCAGGTCGAGGTCGCCGGCGCCGAGCGCGACGAACGCCTTGCGCTCCCAGACGGCCCGCATCCCCGCACGCTCGCGCACCACGTCGTCCAGCACGGCCCGCCGCACATCCTTCACATGCAGGTGATTGATCCGGTCCCGCCAGCGACGCCAGCCGTCCACCGGGTCTCCCCCGCCGATGATCAGGTGACCGCTGTCCAGAGTCAGATCCACGTCGGTGCGGTCGAGGAACTCGTCGATCTCCTCCGGTGTCTCGACGTGTGTGCAGGCGTGGTGGTGGAACGTCGGCTCCAGCCCGGCGGCGCGGATCCGTACCGCCGCCCGCTCGACATTCCTCGCGAGCCGGTCCCACCCCGCGCCGTCGAGCATGAGCTCCTGCCCGCCGCCCGGGTTGGCCCTCCGGGCCTCGGATCCCGCATCCGCCAACGTCGGGAGCGGAGCCCGCTCCGGGTCTGCCTCGGCCGCCGCGGCGAAGATCTCCAACGCGTCGTCGAGCCCTTTCAACGACGCGTCGAACTCGCCGTCGTCGCCGGTGGTGAACGGCATGTCGAACCAGCCGCCGGCCAGGCCCAGTCCGTGCTCACGCAGCCGCCGCTGCAGGGCGTCGCCGCGGCCCAGCCATCCGACGGGACCGAGGTCGATGCCGTCGTAACCCGCGTCGCGCAACGGGGCCAAGATCGTCTCCGGCTCGGGGAACTCCTGGTCAGTGGTGAGCTCGAAGATGCCGAAGCTCACCGGAGCGTTGGCTATGCCTGTGATCGCCATCAGAATCTGCCTCCGGGCCGTCGCCGACGACGGCTTTCAAGACTCGAGGTGGAAGGTTCGGGACACGCGTCCGGACAACGATCAGGACGTCGTCGGGAAGTGGTAGCTGGCGCCGACGGGGTTGTCGACGTGCGGCCAACGGGACGTGATGACCTTGGCCCGGGTGTAGAAGGAGACACCCTCGGGGCCGTGCACGTGCTTGTCGCCGAAGAGCGAATCCTTCCACCCGCCGAACGAGTAGTAGGCCATCGGCACCGGAATCGGCACGTTGATGCCGATCATGCCGACCTGGACGCCGCGCTGGAAACGGCGCGCTGCCTCCCCGCTGCTGGTGAAGATCGCGGTGCCGTTGCCGTACGGGTTGGCGTTGATCAGCGCGATCGCGTCGTCGACCGTCTCCACCCGCACCACGGACAGCACCGGGCCGAAGATCTCCTCGGTGTAGACGTCCATCTCCGGAGTCACCCGGTCGATCACCGTCGGCCCGACCCAGAACCCGTTCTCGTGGCCGTCGACGGTGTAGCCGCGACCGTCGACGGTCAGCCGCGCACCCTGCTCCGCACCGGAGCCGATCAACCCGTTGATCCGGTCCCGCGCCTGTGCGGTCACGACCGGGCCCATCTCGCTCGCCGAGTCCCGGCCGGGGCCGACGCGGACCTTCTCCGCCTTGGCGGTGACGGCATCCACCAGACCGTCGCCGGCGTCGCCGACGGTGACCGCCGCCGAGATCGCCATGCACCGCTCCCCCGCCGAACCGAACGCCGCCGCGACCATGTGGTCCGAGGCGAAGTCCACGTCCGCGTCCGGCATGACGATCGCGTGGTTCTTGGCCCCGCCGAGCGCCTGCACCCGCTTGCCGTTGGTGCTGGCGCGCTCGTGGATGTAGCGGGCGATCGGGGTGGAGCCGACGAACGACACCGCGGAGATGTCCGGATGGTCGAGGACCGCGTCCACGGCCGCCTTGTCCCCGTGCACGACGTTGAAGACGCCGTCGGGCAGGCCGGCCTCTCTCCAGAGCTCGGCCACCAGCATCGACGCCGACGGGTCGCGCTCGCTCGGCTTCAGCACGAAGGTGTTGCCGCAGGCGATGGCGACCGGGTGCATCCACATCGGCACCATCACCGGGAAGTTGAACGGGGTGATCCCGGCGACGACGCCGAGCGGCTCGCGAAAGCTGAACACGTCCACGCCGGTGGAGACCTGGTCCGAGTACTCGCCCTTGAGCAGGTGCGGTATGCCGCAGGCGAACTCGACCACCTCCAGGCCGCGCTGCACCTCGCCGAGCGCGTCGGAGACCACCTTGCCGTGCTCGTCAGCGATGATTTCCGCCAGATCCTGCGCACGGGCGTCGACCAACTGCCGGAAGTTGAACAGGATCTTGGTCCGCTTCGACAGCGAAGTCTGCGACCACGACTCGAACGCGGCCGCCGCGCTGGCCACGGCCGTGCCCACGTCGCCCGGCTCGGCCAGCAGCACCTGCGCCTGCTGCTCGCCCGTCGCCGGGTTGAAGACCGGGCCGGTCCGGGTGGACGTGGCGGCCGCCGTCCGGCCGTCGATCCAGTGCTCGATGGTTCTCACGGGTCTCACATCCCTCTCTCCAAGCCTCATGATCATCGAGGATGTGTGGGGCTATGGCACGCCGGATCCTCGATGATCATGAGCCGTGCCGGTCCTTATAGGTACGGGCGTTGCGCCGTCTTGTGGTCGTCGTAGGTCTTGCGCGCGTCGCGGGTGGCGTCCAGCTCGGCCACCTCGGCGACGGGCACGTCCCACCAGGACTCGCTGTCCGGGGCGGGCACCATCGGGTCGGTGTCGATGTGCACCATGAACGGGCCGGTCGCCTCCCGCGCCTGGCGCAGCGCGGCGCGGAACTCGTCGACGCCGCTGGCGCGCAGCACCTGCACGCCGAGGCTGGCGGCGTTGGCGGCGAGATCGACCGGGAGCGTCTCCCCGTCGAGTCTTCCGGTCGCCGCGTCGCGGTACCGGTACTTGGTGCCGAACCGCTCGACGCCGACCTCCTCGGAGAGCGCACCGATCGACTGGAAGCCGTGGTTCTGCACCAGGACCACGATGATCTTGATACCCTCCTGGACGGCGGTGACCAGTTCCTGCGCCATCATCAGGTATGAGCCGTCGCCGACCATCACGTAGACGTCGCGGTCGTCGTCCGCGGAGAGCGCCGCCATCTTGGCACCCAGCCCGCCGGCGATCTCGTAGCCCATGCAGGAGTAGCCGTACTCGACGTGGTACCCCTTGGGGTCTCGAGTGCGCCAGAGTTTGTGCAGGTCGCCTGGCATCGAGCCGGCCGCGCAGATCACCACGTCGCGCGGGCGCGACACGTCGTTCACCGCGCCGATGATCTCCGACTGCGCCGGCAGCGGGCCATGACCGAGGTGGTACGCCGCCTCGACGGTGCGGTCCCACTCGGCGGCCAGCGACGACGCCCGCTCACGGTACTCGGCGCCGGTGTCGTAGCCGGTCAGAGCATCGGTGAGGGCGACGAGCGCCTCCCGGGCGTCGGCGACGACGGGCACACCCGCGTGCTTGGCACCGTCGAGGCCGGTGATGTTGATGTTGACGAAGCGCACGCCAGGGTGCTGGAAGGCGGTGCGGGACGCCGTCGTGAAGTCGCTGTAGCGGGTGCCGATGCCGATGACGACGTCGGCCTCGCGGGCGATCCGGTTGGCCGCCGTCGTTCCCGTGCTGCCGACCGCGCCCAGGGCGAGCGGGTGATCGTACGGCAGCGAACCCTTGCCGGCCTGGCTCTCCCCGACCGGGATACCGGTCGCCTCGCAGAACTCGCGCAGCGCGTCAGTGGCCTCGCTATAGATGACGCCGCCGCCCGCGACCACCATCGGCCGCTCAGCGGACCGGATGATCTCGACGGCGCGGGCCAGCGCGGCCGGCTCCGGCACCGGGCGCGGCACGTGCCAGACCCGGCGCTGGAACAGCTCCACCGGCCAGTCATGGGCCTCGGCCTGCACGTCCTGCGGAATCGCGACGGTGGCGGCGCCGGTCTCGGCCGGATCGGTGAGCACCCGCATCGCGCCGAGCAGCGCGGCCGGCAGCTGCTCCGGGCGCCACACTCGGTCGAAGAACCTCGATACCGGGCGGAAGACGTCGTTGACCGAGACGTCGTAGCCGGCCGGGCTCTCCAGTTCCTGCAGCACCGGGCTGGCGACGCGGGTGGCGAAGATATCGCCGGGTAGCAGCAGCACCGGCAGCCGGTTGATGGTGGCCAGCGCCGCGCCGGTCACCATGTTCGTCGCCCCGGGGCCGATCGAGGCTGTGCAGGCCATCGTCGACAGCCGGTTGCGCATCCGGGCGAACGCGCTGGAGGCGTGCACCATGCCCTGTTCGTTGCGGGCCTGCCGGTAGACCAGCGCGCCGGGATCGGAGACCTCCGCCTCCAGCAGCGCCTGCCCCAGTCCGGCGACGTTGCCGTGGCCGAAGATGCCGAAGCAGCCCTCGAAGAACTTGTGCTCCACGCCGTCGCGCTCGGTGTACTGCTGCGCGAGGAACCGCACGGTCGCCTGCCCGACCGTCAGCCGCACCGTTTCACTCACAACCGTTACTCCTTCTCTCGTCCCCCATGATCATCGAGGATCTCGGGGGGCATAGCACCGCGGATCCTCGATGATCATGGGGAGCTGAGGGGTAGGCGTGGGTCCGGATCCTGCCGTTCCCACTCGCCACGGACCCAGGCGTGCGCCGGGTCGTCGCAGATCAGCCATTCCCGCTTCTCCCCCGGCCCGGACATCACGTTCAGGTAGTACATGTGGTAGCCGGGCGCCGCCACCGACGGGCCGTGCCAGCCGTGCGGGATCAGCACGACGTCGCCGGTGCGCACCTCCTCCAGCACCTCGATCGGCCGCTCCGGCGTGCCGTACACGCGGTGGAATCCGAACCCGTGGCGCTGCGTGGTCCCCCGGCTCGCCGCTCCCGCGTCGCCCGGGCCGTCGGAGATCTCGAAGTAGTAGATCTCCTCCAGGACCGACTCCTCACCCGGGCGGTCCTCGTCGTGCTTGTGCGCCGGGTACGACGACCAGTTGCCCGCCGGCGTGATGACCTCCACCGCGATCAGCCGGTCCGCGTCGAACGTGTGCGCCGAACCGAAGTTGTTCACCTGCCGCGTCGAGTTGCCGGAGCCGCGGATCTCGACCGGCACGTCCTCGGCGGGCCGGTACCGCGCCGGCAGCCGGTTGGTGCAGCGCGCCGCCGGCAGCGCGAACCGCCCGGGCCCGTCCGTGCCGGTCGAGGTGATGGTGACCTCGGCGTCGCGCGGGACGTACACCGAGTCGGTGACCCGGTTGAAGACGTTGTCCCGGCCACCCACGGTGAACTCCTCGCCGTCGCAGACCACGGTGCAGGAACCGGACAGCGGAAGAACGAACATCTCCTCGTCGCCGGTGTTGAACGCGTGCTTCTCACCCGGCGCGAGCTCCACGATCCGCAGCGACGAGTACCCCAGGGGCCCGTCACTCGCCGGGTTCACGTCGAGCGCGTACGGGCCGGAGCTCGCCGCACCCGCCGGCAGGTAATACTCGTTCCTCGTCACGTCGCTACCCATCTGTGCGCCATCTCGTCATCTCCTCACCGGCTCACCGGCTCACCGGCTCACCGACAGCCGCTACGCCACCGGCTACCACCACACAAACCTGTCACCGCCACCTCGCCGGAGCAACTGACATGCCTTGCGGTCGCGATCACGACCACGATGTCGTTTCCTCCGCTGAGGAACCGATGGCCGGGTGCGAAGGCGGGCGCCCGGCCGGACGGCGCATCGTTCACGCTACGCGGCATCTCGCTCGTACCTCTCAGAGCAGGCTGACGGCGGTGTCGACCGCACCCGCGACGTCGCCGTCCGGCGGGTAGAGCAAGGTCCGGCCGACGACGAGTCCCATCGCAGTCGGCAGGCGCAGCACCTTCTCCCAACGACGGAACGCCGCATCCGGGTCGTCCGGCACCTCACCGCCCAGCAGCACCGCCGGCAGCGTCGACGCCGCCAGCACGCGCTCCATGCCGTCCGGATCGTCGTCGACGACGGGCAACTTCAGCCAGGTGTAGGCCGAGGTGGTGCCGAGCCCGGCCGCGACCGTCACGGAGCGGACGACGGCCTCGGTGGAGAGGTCGTTCTGAACCCGCCCGTCGACCCGGCGCGAGATGAACGGCTCGACCATCGCCACCCGGCGTCGTGCCGCCAGCTCGGAGACCGCCCGGGCGCAGGATTCCATGGTCGACGCGGTGGCGGGATCCTCGGGATCGATGCGCAAGAGCATCTTGCCCATCTCGAAGCCCATCGCGCCGATGGTGGCCGCGTCGTACCCGGTGAACCGGTCGTCGATCTCGAACGTCGTCCCGGCCAGGCCACCCCGGTTCATCGACCCGACCACGACCTTCCCGTCCAGGGCGCCGAGCAGGAGCAGGTCCTCCAGCAGGTCCGCGGTGCCGAGCACGCCGTTCACGCCGGGCCGGTCCAGCGCCACCAGGAGCCGATCGATCAGACCGGCGCGGTCCGCCATCGCGGTGGCGTCGGATCCGGCGCGCAGCGATCCGCGGGCCGGGTGGTCCGCGGCGATCACCATCAGCTTGCCCGACGGTCCGACCAGGCTGTCCGGGCGCACGCGCCGCGCGGCCGCCTCGGCGATGGCATCGGGGCGAGTGGTGCGTGCCCGCACGATGGTCTCGAGTCGGTCAACGGACATCGGCGTCTCCAGAAAGGCGTGCCTCGACCTCGTCGGTCGTGGGCATGGCGGATGAGCAGGCAAGGCGACCGGCGACGATGGCACCCGCGACGTTGGCGAACTGTACGGTGCGCTCCAGGTTCCAGCCGGCCAGCAGGCCGTGGCAGAGCGCCCCGCCGAACGCGTCGCCGGCACCGAGCCCGTTGACGACGTCGACCGGTGCGGGCGGCACTTCGTAGGTGCCGGTGTCGTCCGCGGCGAGCACACCCTTCGGGCCCTGTTTGACCACGGCGATGGCGATACCCAGGCCGCGCAGCGCCTCGGCGGCGGCCGCGGGTTCGCTGGTGCCGACCGCGGTGTGACACTCGTCGAGGTTCCCGACGGCGACGCTCACGTGCGGCAGCGCGCGCTGCACCTGTTCGCGCGCGGCCTCGCGGGATTCCCAGAACATCGGCCGGTAGTCGAGGTCCAGGACGGTGACGCCGTTCCTGCCGCGCGCCTCCAGGGCCGCCAGCGTCGCCGAGCGGCTCGGCTCCTCGGACAGGCCGGTGACGGTCGCCCAGAACACGCCGGCGGAACGGATCGCGTCGTAGTCGAGTTCGTCGGCGCTGATCTGCATGTCCGGCGCGGGGGTGCGCCCGTAGAAGTAGAGCGGGAAGTCATCGGGCGGGAAGATCTCGCAGAAGGTCACCGGCGTCTGCAGTCCGGGAACCGTGGTGACCATGTGGTCGTCGACGCTGAAGTCGCGCAGCGCCAAGTGGAGGAAGCGCCCGAACGGATCGTCGCCGGTACGGGTGATGGTCGCGACGCGGCGGCCGTGCCGGGCGGCGGCGACGGCGACGTTCGTCGAGCTGCCGCCGAGGTATTTGCCGAAGCTCTCGACCTCCTCGATCCCGACGCCGATCTGCAGCGGATAGACGTCGACGCTGATCCGACCCATCGTGATGACTTCGTAGGGAGCGCTCGTCCCGTCGACGCTCATGCTGCCCGCACCTCCTCGAGCCGGACCGGGCGGTGCTCCAGCCGGGAGCGGGTCGCGGCCTCGGAAATGTAGAACCCTTCGAGCGCGTCGGCGACGGTGCACGGGCTGGGCAGCGTGCCACGCGCCACGTCGATGAACGCGTTGATCTCGGCTTCGTAGGCCGGCAGGAAGCGGGACCAGAACTCCCGGTACGGGGTGCCGCCCGGGAAGTTCACGTCGGGTTCGGCAGAGGTCAGCGCGGTGTTGTCATCCAGGCCGACCGCGTAGGTGGCCTCGGTTCCGGCGACCTCCATGCGCACGTCGTAGCCGCCGCCGTTGTACCGGGAACCCTGGACGGTGGCGAGCGTGCCGTCGTCCAGCGTCAGCACGGCAGCGGACTGGTCGACGTCGTTCGCCTCGCCGAAGTACGACGCGCCGCGGTTGGCGCCGATCGCGTAGACCTCGACGACGTCGCGGTCGGTCACCCAACGCAGGATGTCGAAGTCGTGCACGTGGCAGTCCCGGAAGATGCCCCCGGAGTGCGGCACGTACCCGGCCGGCGGCGGCTCGGCGTCGGCGGTCACCATGTGCACCCGGCGCAGCTCACCGAGCTTGCCGGAGCGCAGCGCCTCGCGCGCGGCGGTGTAGCCGGCGTCGAAGCGGCGCATGAATCCGATCTGGTTCGGGATTCCGGCGCGCTCCACCTCGTCGCGCACCCGGACCGTGCCGGCGATGTCCGGCGCGACCGGCTTCTCGCAGAACACCGGGAGCCCGGCTTGCGCGGCGGCGACGATCAGCTCCGCGTGCGCCGATGTGGCGGCGGCGATGACGACCGCGTCCACGTCCACGTAGGCGTCCTCCGGTGCGGCCACGGCGCGCACGCCGAGCTCGGCCGCGACCTGGGCCGCCCGATCGGCATCCACGTCCGCCAGCACCACGTCGGTGACGTCCGGGTGGTCACGGAGTACCTTGGCGTGTGACGCACCGATGCGCCCGACGCCGACCAAACCGATCCGCATGCTCCCGCTCTCCTGTCCCTGGCCTGCATCTACCCCTGGCGGTACCTCGCGTTGAGTCGCCGCACGAGCATCCGGTCGCAAGGTATGGACCGTTTGCGTGTGAGTCTGCTCTTCACCGGCGCCGCCGTCAACAGTTTGTCATTACATTCTTACATGACGTCGAATCCACCGCACAGTCCGGACCTCTAGTCTCGTCCGCGATCCCGCAGATCTCGCCTGCAACCGCCTACAGATCTCGCGTGCAACACCCTGCAGGTGGGGACCAGTAGGCTCGGCTGCACGCAGATCACCCCTGGCGCATAGTCCAGCACGGCGCAGCTGACACGGATGCAGCACACCTGCTTGCCGAGCCGATTGGGAACCTGGGTCGGAAACCTGGTAACCTTCTGCGTCGGCAGGCAAGTTCGGCCGATGCGATCCCGCATAGCTCAATTGGCAGAGCATCTGACTGTTAATCAGAGGGTTCCTGGTTCGAGTCCAGGTGCGGGAGCCACCATCTACCAGGCATGATGGATGGCTTATCGATCATCTCCAGATCCCCCGGTGGACACAATGCACCGTAGGGGGTGCAGCCATACCGGAGGAGCCACCATGCACCGTCTGAGGAGCGCACCAGACCCGTGCCCGGTGGGAGCCTGGCACGTCGGTGGAGCCGTCACACGTCCATCCGATGGCGATCAGCATTCTGCCGACGGTCGCGTGCCCGTGCAGGCCCCCGGTTCACCCCTCGCGACCTGAGCGCGGTCGCACCGCCCCGGCCCTGGACGTGAGCGATAACCGGTCCGGCTACGCCTTATGCGCCTTGCGCCTGATCCAACCGATGATCGCCGTGGCAACGAACAGGACAACTCCGATCACACCAAGCCAGAGGATGCCTTCGATCGCGAACCCGACGATCGACAGGACCAGCCAGATGGCCAGTAGCACGATCACCAGAATCAACATTCTTCAACTCTACGCTCCCCACCAGGCCGTGTGCCCGGGAAAGTCGATGACGACGTCCCGCTGACAGGTGAAGGGCTGGGTCGCTGCGGTCGGCTGACGCGGTCTCGCCGGAGCGATTCCCGCGCCTACCTGACAGCCCAGCACGGGCCCAGCAGGACGCGATGCCGCACCCCGCAGGGCTATCAATGCACCTGAGCACCTTCAGCACGTGTTCCTAGCCGTATCATCACGCCTGCTCGGCACCGCGCTCAGGCGCAGCGCTTACCAGACCGGTCTGGTAAGCGATGACGACGAGTTGCGCACGGTCGCGCGCCTGCAGTTTTGTCATGGCGCGCTGGACGTGGGCGCGGACCGTGAAAGGGCTGAGGTACATCCGATCCGCGATCTCGAGGTTGGACATGCCGGTCGCGACCAGGGCGACCATCTCGCGCTCGCGCGGAGTCAACGCGGCGAGCTGCCCGGACTGGGGCGGTTGAGTCTGGGCTGGTGTGGCGAGGAAACGGGCGACCAGTGAACGGGTCGCGGTTGGCGACAGCAGGGTGTCGCCGTCGGCGATCGTGCGGACGGCGTTCAGCAGGTCTTGAGCGTCGATTCCCTTGCCGATGAAGCCGCTCGCTCCTGCGCGTAGGGCTTGGGCGATGTACTCGTCGGTTTCGTACGTGGTGAGTATCAGTACGCGGCAGGCGCGTAGGTCCGGATCGGCGCAGATTTCCGCGGTGGCGGTGAGGCCGTCCATTCCGGGCATCTGGATGTCCATGACTATCACGTCCGGGCGCAGCTCACGGGTCAGTGCTACCGCCTGTGTGCCATCGCCTGCCTCCCCGACCACGGTGATGTCGTCTGAGCTGTTGAGAAGAGTACTGAAGGCGCCGCGCAACAGCGCCTGATCGTCAACGAGCAATACCCGGAGCGTCATATTCTGTCCTCGGCCTCGGTCCTGGTCTTCTGGCCGTCGTCGATCGTGTCGTGGTCCCGCCGTGGGTTGCCTCGTCGTCCGCCTCGGCTGCACTCGTGGAGGCGCCCAGGGGGAGCTGCGCCGCGACCAGGAAGCCGCCCTCGGCGCGTGCACCGGCGGTCAGGGTCCCACCCACTGCCGCGGCCCGTTCACGCATTCCGATCAGACCGTAGCCCGCAGGGCGATCCGGTGACGTTCGGGGGCCTCCGCCGTCGTCGCTCACCGTGATGCTCACGTACTCGCGGCTCCAGGTCACGTGCACCTGCGCGTGGCTGGTTGCGGCGTGCTTGGTCACGTTGGTCAGCGCTTCTTGGATGATGCGGTAGGCCGTGAGATCCACGGCCGGCGGAAGCGCTCTGGCCGCGCCGTCCTCGAACATCGACACGTCCAGGCCTGCCCGGCCGAAGGTGCTCAGCAGAGCAGGGAGTTGAGACAGTCCGGGCGCCGGATCGGTGGACGCGGATTCGTCGTCGGCCTGACGTAGCAGGCCTACAGTGGCGCGCAACTCGTCGAGAGCATGGCGGGTGGTCTTGACCAATTCCTCTATGTTCGTGCGGGTCTGCCCAGGGTCAGTGTCGAAGAGGTGCGCGGCGACGCTGGCCTGGGCGTTGGCCAGGGTGATCTGGTGGGCCACCAGATCGTGCAGCTCGCGGGCGATACGGACCCGTTCCTCAGCCACCTTCTGGCGCGCCTGGCTGTCCCGGCTCTCCTCGGCGCGACGCGCTCGTTCCTCGACGAGCGCCAGGTAGGCCCGCCGATGACGTGCCGAGCGACCGAACACGGCAGCGACGAGCGGCGACGCTGCCACGGTCACGAGCCTGCTGGTGTCCTCCCACGAGAAGCCGGCCTCGAAGAACGGCGTGAAGGCCACCAGCAGCGCAGTGGAAGGGAGCAGGACGGCGACCGCCACCGGCCCTCCAGTACATCCTGCAAGCGTGTAAGCACTGATGACGGCGGGGGCGACGATGAGCGGGGTCGGCAGCAGACCCAAGGGCGCCACCAGCATGCCGCACATGGCCGTGGCGATCATCGTGGCGACGGGTGCACGGTGCCGCGCCGGCAGCATCGCCGAAGATATCGCGGCGATGACGTAGGCCGGTGCCGGCGGAGCCGCCAACGTGTCGTCGGCGTGCAGCGCGCCGCCGAGGAGGCAGAGCACGAACGCCACCGCGACGACCGTTCCCTCCCGCCACCACGCGTCGCTCCGCAGCGCAGGTGCGGTGCCCCTACTCGCCATGGCCGGCGTGGCCGACTGAGGGGTCTGCGCGCCACCACACACGGTCAGGGTACGCGACGACCACGCTGCACACGGGGTCGTCGATGCAAAGTAGTGCATCTGCACCAGAAGCCGTGCTGCCTGGTCCGGCGGCACTGGAGCGAAGACGGTTTCAGCAGACGATGTGCAGCTCAGCGCGGGACGACAGGCTGGTGAACGAATCGTCCGGCACCGGGCCGGACGACAAACGGCAGGAAGAGACGTTGAAGAAATCCGGAAAGACCACCGATGCCGTGCGACTGACGGCCGTCCGCAAGGTCTACGGCAAGCGCGACAGCCAGGTGGTGGCGTTGGACGGCGTCACGACCCGGTTCGACCGCGGAACGTTCACGGCGGTCATGGGGCCCTCAGGCTCCGGCAAGAGCACCTTGCTGCAATGCGCGGCCGGGCTCGACCAGCCGACGACGGGTTCGGTCATGCTCGAGGAGCACGAGCTCAGCGAGATGAACGAGACCGAGCTGACGGAGCTGCGACGGGACCGGATCGGCTTCGTCTTCCAGGCATTCAACTTGCTGCCGGTCCTGACCGTGCGGCAGAACGTGACGTTGCCGCTGCGGCTCGCCGGCAACAAGCCGGCCAGAGGACGCGTATCCAAGATTCTGGACCAGGTCGGTCTCGGCGAGCGCAGCCACCACCGCCCCTCGGAGCTGTCCGGCGGGCAGCAGCAGCGGGTCGCCATCGCCAGGGCGTTGATCAGCGATCCGGCCGTCGTCTTCGCTGACGAACCGACCGGTGCGCTGGACACCAGGACCGCACGCGACATCCTCGGACTACTGCGGCACGCCTCGCAGGCGGCCGGTCAGACGATCGTGATGGTGACCCACGATCCAGTCGCGGCGTCGTACGCCGATCGCGTGCTCTTCCTCGCGGACGGACGTCTGGCCGGCGAGTTGGATTCGCCGACGCCCGAGTCTGTGGCCGAGCGGATGACCCACCTGGGCGCCTTCGACGACGACGGTCCTCTCCCGCGGCTGGAGCCGACACGAAAGGGGCAGCGCTGATGTTGCAGCTTGCATTGCGTACCTTGCGGTTCCGCGCAGGCATATTCGTGGCGGCCTTCATCGCCATGTTCTTCGCGACAGCCATCATGATGGCCTGTGGCGGCCTGATCGAGACCGGCATCCGCACGGCCGTTCCGCCGGAACAGACGGCCTCGGCCGACATCGTCATCGCCGGCGACCAGGAGTACCACGATTCCGGCGGCGACCCGGATGAGCCCCCGATCCTGCCCGAGCGGGTCCGCATCGACGCCGGGCTGGCGGACACGATCGCGGCGCTGCCGGGAGTGCACCAGATCGAGACCTTCGTCTTCGAGGGCGATCCACCTGCGGGTACGGTCGACGCGATCGGCGTGCAGGCCGAGCCTGGGGTGGACGTCGGCGAGCTCCGGGAGCGAATCGACGCCGAACTGGACAGCAGAACTATCACTCTGGTCGGTGACGAACGAGGCCGGGCCGAACTGCGCGAGGCCATGGAGAGCGGTGTCACCGTGATGGCCCTGGCAGGAGTGTTCACCGCCTTCGCGATTCTGGTGTCGGTCTTCGGGGTCGCTTCCATGCTCGCCCTCTCGATCATCCAGCGTCAGCGAGACCTGGCGTTGCTGCGGGCCGTGGGAGCCACGCCACGTCAGCTTCGCCGGCTGATCCTCCGCGAGACGCTCTTGCTGTCCTTGCTCGCCACCGCTCTGGCGTGCATCCCAGGCCGGTTCCTGGGCGGGTTCGTGTTCGATCGGCTGGTCGCACAAGGAATCGCCGCAGATGGTGTGGTCTTCCACCAGGGCTGGATCCCGACCGTGGCCGCGATGGTCGTGGCGATCCTCGCGGCCGTGGCCGGCGCCCAGGGTGCCGGACGGAGAGCATCGCGCATCAAGCCGACCCAGGCGCTCGCGGAAGTCTCCGTCGAAGGCAAGATGATCGGGGCAGGACGGCTGCTCCTGGCGATGATCGTCCTCGCCGGTGGAACCGCGTTGACCCTGGTGACCATCGTCGTGATGAGCGGACCGCTCACACCCGCCACCGGTGCACCTGCCGTGATCCTGCTCGCCATCGGGTTCGCCCTGCTGGCGCCCGTGCTGACGAAGGTCACGACATTCATGGTGCAATGGCCCGTACGCGCCGTCGGCGGTGCGACCGGCGAGCTCGCCGTGCTCAACGCACGCGGCCGCAGCGGCCGGATGGCGGCCGTGATGGGCCCGGTCATCCTCCTCACCACGGTCTCGACCGGCATGTTGTATCTGCAGACCACGAACGACGAGGCCGACCGGCAGAGCTTCGCCGAGAACCTTGTCGCCGACGCCGTGGTGACCACGGAGGATGACTTCGACCCACACCTGGTCGAGCAGCTCAGCAACCTGCCCGGCATCGCCGGTGCCTCGGAGTACGTCGCGAGTGTCGGCTTCATCGAGGACCCGCCGGACAGCTCGCCGATGAACGAAGGCTGGACCCTCCAAGGCGTCACCGCCGAAGGCGCTGAGGCCACCACACCCGTCGAGGTCACCGCGGGTAGTCTCTCCGACCTCCACGCGGACACCATCGCCATCGAGGACCAGCACGGCGACAAGCTCGGCGTCGACATCGGCGACACGATCACGCTGCGCATGGGGGACAACACCGCTCGCGACGTGCAGGTGGCCGCCCTGTTCTCCGCCCCGGAGGACTACTCCACCCTGCTGCTTCCCGCCGACACCCTGGCCGCCCACACCACGGCGGGAACGGCCACCCGCATCCTGGTCACGTTCGACGAGAACGCCGACCCGGAACAGCTGGTGGCAGATCTGGAGAGGGTCACAGCTGGAGCGGACGGAATGGCAGTGACCGGCCGCGACGTCCTTCTCGAGGAGTACGACGACCAGAAGCAGACCGCTACCCTCGCGATCTACATCATGGTGCTCATGATCGCCGGGTACGCGGCCATCACAGTGATCAACACCCTCGCGTCGAGCATGCTGGCGCGCAGACGGGAGTTCGGGCTGCAACGCCTCGCGGGATCGACCCGTGGCCAGGTGATGCGGATGGTGGGTCTGGAGGGTGCGATCGTCTCCGTCAGCGGCGTGCTCCTCGGCACCGCTGCCGCGGCCGCCATCCTCGTGCCCGTCAGCATCAAGCGTCTCGACTCCGTCCTACCCGCCGGATCCCCGTGGATCTATGCGTCGATGGCCGCTCTGACGATCCTGCTCACGCTCGGGGCGATGCTCTTGCCCGCATGGCGTGTGACGCGCGGCCGACCGGCCGAGGCAGCACTCGCTATCGAGTAGCCTCGGCGCCGGATCTCCCGACGGATCGGCTCCATTCCGTCGGGAGATTCCGCTCTGACTGCGATCGCGGCTTCGACCGCCGAGCCGCCCGCGTGTGGCCCGTCGCGCATGCGGCAACGGTTCACCAGCGCTTTCACTGGCTTGATGGTTCTTTTGTTAGGCTAGGTGCACAGCTGGCGGTACCATATCCGCCGAATTGAGGACCACCATGGGGACAGCAGGCATACGCCTGATTCGCGGTCTCGCCCCCAACGAGGTAGCCGACGATCTCAAGCGGCTGCGCTGCCATGAACGGATATCGATCCACGTCGCGCCGGCCATCGAGCGCCGGCTGACCGTCCTCACGTCGATCAGCTCGGAAGACGATCGGTCCGAGGGCGGCGCATTCGCCTCACCATCTGAGCACCCGCGGAGACCCACATGAGCCCCACGTCACCGAAACTGACCAGCCCAGAAGACACGCGTATTCCACGCCGTACTCGGTACGTGAGCTCGTACACCGAACTGTCCCGCCAAGTCCAGGACGCCGGGCTGCTCCGGCGGCGCTACGGCTACTACTGGACCAAGATCATCACCACCGTGGCCGCGTTCGCCGGCATCTGGGTGGCGTTCGGATTCCTCGGCAACTCCTGGTTCCAGCTTCTCCTCGCCGCGGGACTGGGCGCCGTTCTCGCCCAGATCAGCTTTCTCGGCCACGACAGCGCTCACCGGCAGATCTTCACCTCCCACCGGTGGAACGACTGGATGTCCCGGGTGTTGTCCGGCCTGTTCGCGGGGCTCAGCCACGGCTGGTGGATGAACAAGCACAGCCGTCACCACGCCAATCCGAACAAGGAAGGCGCGGACCCTGACATCGGGCCCAGCGCGTTCGCCTTCACCCCCGCCATCGCCCAGAGCCGGCGCGGGCTGGCCGCTCGCCTCACCCGCTGGCAGGGCTACTTCTTCCCGCTCATCCTGCTCGTCGGACTCGCGCTCCACATCGCGAGCGTCCGCACACTCGTGCACCGGAAGCAGCTCAAGCACCGCTGGTGGGAAGTCGCGTTCATCACCGGCCGATTCGGCGGGTACATCACCGTTCTCTTCCTCGTCCTGCCGCCGGGCAAGGCGGCGGCCTTCGTCGGTGTCCAGATGGCGCTGTTCGGTCTCCTGCTCGGCGGCACCTTCACCACCAACCATGTCGGCATGCCCATCGTCCCGCCCGACATGAAGATCGACTTCATGCGACGACAGGTGCTGATGTCCCGCAACATCACCGGAGGCAGGTTCACCACCTTCGCCATGGGCGGACTCAATTACCAGGTGGAACACCACCTGTTCCCCAACATGCCCCGCCCCAACCTGCGCAAAGCGCAGTCCCTTGTTCGAGAGCATTGCGCCAAACACGACATCCGTTACACCGAAACCAGCTTCTTCGGCGCCTATCGGGCGATCATCCGTTACCTCAACACCGTCGAACACGCCACCATGGATCCGTTCCGCTGTCCCCTGGTCGCCCAGTACCGCACGTGACGCTGGACGCACCCCGGACCGTCCCGTCGGCGTGGCGTCATTGAGTGCGTAGCGTTCCGGCGCATATCCGTACGCCTCCGAGACTGCCGCTCGTGGACCGTTCGTTCGCCGTTCACCACCCCCTTGCCTTCCGGACAACCCATGCCGCTTGGCTCAGCGCGGCGGGAATCGTCCCGTTTGTCGCACACATCAACGAGGGGGTACATGAGCGTGCGCAGATCAATCAGCGCGGGAATCGCCGTGGCCGGCATGGGTGGGCTCGTCTCACTGGTGGGCTCGGCCCTGCCGGCTCCGGCGCAGGAGCCGCCCGGCAGCGTGGTCATCAACGAGATCGAGTCGAGCGGCGGCGACCCTGGCGACTGGGTCGAACTGACGAACACCGGCAGTGACTCCGTCGACGTGGGCGGGTGGCTCATCCGCGACGAGAAGGACGACCACGTCTCCGTGATTCCGGACGGCACGGTGATCGAGGCCGGCGGCTACTACGTGCACGAGCGCGCCGAACTGGGTTTCGGCCTCGGCGGCGGAGACATGGTCCGCCTCTACACGCCCGAGGAAACCCTGGTCGACGCGTATGAGTGGCAGACGCACGCGCCCACCACGTACGGGCGTTGTCCGGACGGGACCGGTGAGTTCACGGCCACCACCTCCGTGACCAAGGGTGAGCCGAACGACTGCGACACGGCGGTGCGGATCAACGAGATCGAGTCCAGCGGCGGGAACCCGGACGACTGGGTGGAGCTGGTCAATCCGCGCGCCGAGGACGAAGATATCTCCGGCTTCGTGATCCGCGACGACGACGATTCGCACACCTGGATCGCGCCTGCCGGGACGTTCGTACCCGCCGGCGGACACCTGGTGGTCGAGAAGTCGGACCTCGGATTCGGCCTGGGCGGCGGGGATGCCGTGCGGTTCTTCTCGCCCGACGGTGAGCTGCTCGACTCCTACGCGTGGCAGTCCCACGCACCCACCACGTACGGTCGCTGCCCGGACGGGACGGGCGAGTTCGCCACCACAGCCGAGCCGACGAAGGCGGCCACCAACTCGTGCGCGGACGACCCGCAACCACCGGCACCGTGGCCGGGCGGCTCCGACGTCGCCCCGGCCGACCAAGCCGAGACGTTCGACGGTGACCTCAGCGGCCTCGACTACGAGCCGACCGGTGACGCCGAGCCGGGCGTGCTGTGGGCCGTGGACAACGGCCGCGGCCTGCTGCACCGGCTGCTCTGGGACGGATCGGTGTGGACGCCGGACTCCTCGGACGGCTGGTCCGCCGGGAAGACACTGCGCTACGCCGACGGCGCCGGTACGCCCGACGCCGAGGGCGTCACGGTCACGGGCGACGGCAGCATCGTGGTCGGAACAGAACGCGACAACGACGCCGGCGGCACCAGCAACATGACGGTGCTGAAGTACCGCGCTGACGACGCCCAGACGACGCTGACCGCCGAGATGGAGTGGGATCTCACGTCTGACCTTCCCGCCACCGGCGCTAACGCGGGGATCGAGGCCGTCGAGTGGATCTCGGACAGCACGCTCGTCGAGCTGGGCTTCGTCGACGAGTCGACAGGTCAGCCGTACAACCCGCAGGATTACGCCGGGCACGGCGACGGTGTCCAGTTCATCGGCATCGAGGGTACCGGTCTGGTCTACGGCTACGTGCTCATGGACGACGGCGGTTATCAGCGGGTAGCCGAGATCGAGCCGGGGCTGGGAGCGGTGATGGGCCTCGACTACGACGCGGACACGGCGACGCTCTGGGCCATCTGCGACGACGGCTGCGAGGGCCGCTCGTCGCTGCTACAGATCGGCGAGGACGGATCGTTCGTCGTCGTCGACCAGGTCGCCCGGCCGGACGGCATGGCCAACCTGAACAACGAGGGCTTCACCACCACCCCGGTCGAGCTCTGCGTCGACGGCGTCCGCCCGGTGTACTGGGCCGACGACGGCGACACGGACGGCCACTCGGTGCGCGCCGGCACGCTCGACTGCCCCGACATCTCCGAGCCGCCGGGCGGCGGAGACGAATCCGGAGACGACACGGGCGACGACGCTGGGAACGACACGGGCGACGACACCGGCGGCGGAAACGACGGCGGAGATGACGCTGGAGGCGGCGACGACGCAGGCAATGGCGACGAGACGGGCACAGACGGCGGCAGCGACGGAGGCGACGCGGGCTCCGACAGCGGTGGGCCGGATGGCACGGGCGACGACGGCAGTGGCGACGCCAACGGCGAATCCGGCACCGGTGACGCGTCGGGCGACAGCTTGCCCGACACCGGCGTCGGCGGCGCCGCCCTGCCCATCGCCGGCCTGGCGCTGGCGCTGATCGGTGGGACGCTCGTCGCCGGCGACGCCATCCGCCGTCGCAGCGGCCTGGGCACCGAGTCGGTCTAGCGAACGCGCGACCCTAAGCCCGACGCGCCCTGCCGGTCATGCTGCCCGGCAGGGCGCCAGGGCACCCGAATCGATTCCTTACTGCTGGAACTCGCCCGGGCCCAGCACGTCCCAGTAGTCCCGCTCCGGCTCCTCGATGTCGTGCACGGGGACGGAGAACGAGGTCACCTGCCGGGTGTCCCGGCTGATCCCCCACAGGGTCGCCTCACGGCCGCGGGCATGGTCCCAGGCGATGCCCTGGCCTTCGATCTGCGGCAATGCGACCGTGCCCACCCATTCCAGCTCGCCACCCGCCGCCGGCAGTTTCATGACGTACGCCTCCGGAAGATCGTGGCCGGTCAGGTACAGGCGGCCGTCCGGGCCCCAGGAACCGCCCGAGTTGCTCATCAGCTCGAACCTGTCGAGGATCTCCTTGGGAATGGTCCAGGACTCGACCACCTGGAAGTCGTCGTCCATCTTGACCACCTGCGTGTTGTACGTGTATCCGTACGGCGCGGGCTCACCACCGGGGCCGGGCTTCTCCCGGTTGTAGTTGGCGAAGGTCGCCCACCACGCGCCGTCGTGGCGGTCGAGCCAGGTCAGCGAGCCGCGGTAGATGCCGAAACTGTGCGTATCGATGTGCTCCATGGTCCGGGTGTCGAACACCTCGATCGAGCTCTCCATCGGCCATTCCGAGTAGTTGGAGTGCGCCGCGTAGAGCTTGCCGTTCACCACCGCGCCGCTGTCGAGGTGCTCGATCGGACCGCCCTCGGCACCGGCGAACTGCAGCAGGGGCTCCCCGGTGTCGCGGGCATGCTTGGTGATGGTGCGGTTGTTGACCGCGTAGAAGTATCTGCGATCCACCGCCACCCCCTGGTTCGCGTCGAACGCGTCGTAGGTACGGACGACGTCGGACACATACTCGGGGACTTCGGCATCGGCGACGTCCTGCGCGGCGACCCTCTGCGCGACGACGTCCTGCACCGGCACGTCACGGCCGACAGAACCGGACGGCGACGCCTGGGCCGCGATCAGGAACGAGCCCACCGTGGTGATGCCCACGGCGGCCACCGCCACCGCGGAGACCTTGCGACGACTGAACATGCGAACCTCCAGTAGAGCGGGATCGGGTCTTGCCCTAGCCTGGCCAGGCGCCGGATCGGCCGCTCGAACGCGTTTCGGCCGAGGGATGAAACGTCCATGAATGGCGATCCAGGCGGCCTCCAGGCGCCGGGATCCGGGCTTGCCTTCCCTCGGATCCCCGACCCAGCTGACGAACGATCACTGATCCGCGTCCTATTGCGCATCGACGTCGGCCGCCCACCTGTTGACAGGTCGGTGATACCGCCGTACGTTGCGGGGCGTCCGGGCGCGCTCAGGGCACGCGCCCCGGCACGAAAGGGGGGCATGTGCCGGCTCGAGTTCGCTGGTTCCTGGCATTTGGCCAGGTAGATCGCGCGCGGCTGGTGGTTGCCGCAGCGCTCCGTCCGGCAGATTCGCCGTTGGGTTCCATGAGCAAGGGGGACCGCGTCGCTTAACCCTGTGTGACGTCGGTCGACCGCACCGCGTATCTCCGTACGATCCATGCGACTCGAGCCGTCGCATGATCACTCTGACGCGCCGGAACGTGCGTCGCTCGGTTGTGCTCGGTGACCTACCGGGTGACACGAGGCGTTCCCCGTGATCCGGGGCCACGCTCTCGTGTCACGACCTCACGAGAGGGGCACCGCCATGAAGAGACGGACACGCATCGTCATCCTCGGCGTCGCCGTCGCGTCGCTACTGGCCGTGAGCGTTCCGGCCACCGCAGATCCGGACCACAGGGTTGACCACCCCGGTTCCGAATCCAACGGCCCTGACCAGCACTCGCAGAACATGAAGCTGCTCGGGAACAGCCCGAACCCGGACGCGACCAACTCCGACCTGGCCTTCGACGGCAAGCTCACCTACGCCGGGAACTACGCCGGGTTCCGGATCCTGAACACGGCGTCGCCGGCCAATCCGAAGGTCTTGTCGGACTTCCTCTGTAACGGCGCGCAGGGGGACGTGTCGGTCTACGGAGGACTGTTGTTCCGATCCGTCGACGCGCCTCAGTCCAGCACCGAGTGTGACAGCGAGAACGTCACCGCGAGCACGCCCGGGATGTTCGAGGGTATCCAGATATTCGACGTGAGCGACCCGGCCTCGCCAGAGCACCTCGGTTCGGTCCAGACCGACTGCGGCTCACACACGCACACGCTGGTGCCGGAGCCGGAACTCGACCGCTTGCACATCTACGTGTCGTCCTACCCGCTCACGATGGCCAGCAAGGGGCCGGAATGCCAGGAGCCGCACGGGTACATCTCCATCGTCACGGTGCCGCTCGACGACCCCGTCGACGGAGCGACGGTGACGCGGTACTTCCTCGATCCGGCGACGACGGTCTCCACCTACGATCTGGACGCCGTCTTCGGCACGCCTCCCGGAACCCTGGGCTCGTCGACGTACAGCGGCTGTCACGACATCAGCGTCTTCCTCGAGCTGAATCTGGCTGCGGCCGCATGCTTCGAGGAGGCACAGCTGTGGGACATCTCCGATCCGCTCAATCCACAGCTGAAGTGGCGCTACATGAACGACGCGATCGACCCGGGCAAGCTCGACCTGTTCCACTCGGCGGCGTTCAGCTGGGACGGCGAGGTAGTCGCGTTCGGCGACGAGTCGGGCGGCGGTGCGTTCCCGCGGTGTGTCGACCCCACGGATGACCAGGGCCGGGTGTGGTTCCTCGATACCGAGACCGGACACGAACTCGCCAGTTACAAGCCTCCGCGCTCGATCGAGGGCGTCTGCACGATGCACAACTTCAACTTCATCCCGCTCAAGAGCGGCGCCAAAGTGCTCGTCTCCGCCGCCTATGAAGGCGGCACCACGGTGGTCGACGTGGATGCGCTGATCGCGGGCGCGACCGAGGCGGACGCCGAGATCGGCTTCTACATCCCGTCCGGTGCGGACACCTGGTCTTCGTACTGGCACAACGGCTTCATCATCACCAACGACATCGAACGCGGCGTGGACGTGATGCTGCTCAGCGACAAGGCCCGGGCGGGCGCGGTCAAGCTCGGCCTGAACAACCCGCAGACCCAAGAATCGCTGATTCCGTGATCCGGCATCGGCGAGCCGTCACGACGGAAGGAGTACGCATGCGCACCAAGACACGGTGGTCGATCGCAGCCATCGCGGTCGCACTGCTGGTCGGCGCCACAGTGCCGGCGACCGCGGATCCCGAACTCGACAACCTCGACGACTTCGACGTCAAGAGCAGGCCGGCCCCGGCCGAGATCAGCGTTCCGCCGGGCAAGGCAGACCACCGCACCTTCCCCAGCACGAGGAACATGCACGCGCTCGGGCACAGCTCACACCCCGCGTCGTTCGAGGTACCACCGGCGGAGAGGGAGATCAGCTCGGACATCGCCTTCTGGGGCGACCTCGCGATCCAGGGCAACTACAACGGGTTCCGCGTCATCGACATCTCCTCGCCGGCCAAGCCGAAGCTGCTCTCCCATCCGGAATGCAACGGGGATCAGGGCGACGTCGTGGTGTGGGAGAACATCGTGGTGCGGTCGTGGAACTCACCCGCACCGGAGGGCCGGCTGTGCATGGGCGAGCCGGTGCCGGTCGGATTCGAGGGCCTGCACGTCTTCGATATCGCCGATCCGGAAAACCCAGAGCTGCTGACCGCGGTGGAGTTCAGCCAGGTCGGTGCCGCTGAGCGGGGGACCGCCGACGGATGCGGATCGCACACGGTGACACTCGTCGCCGACCCCGACAACAACCGGCTCGTCGTCTACAGCAACAATTCCAGCGGCGACAACCGTCCGGTGTGCGATGCCATGGACATCATCGAGGTGCCCATCGACGATCCCGCCGCTGCCGGTCACATCGGGTACGTCCCTCTGGTGGGCGGCTCGCTGGGCAGCAACAACGGTTGCCACGACGCCGGCGCGATCCTGGGCGAGGTGAACATGCTCACGTGCGCCAGCGGGCACGCGGCGAACGTGTTCAGCATCGGCGAACCCGGCGGCGGCACGCTGGAGAATCCGCTCTGGCTGTTCAACATCGAGGAAGAGGATCCTGAGTCCGGCGTCAAAGTCGGTGCACCTGGCGCGGGCCGCTGGCACTCGGCCACGTTCAGCTTCGACGGCGAGGCGATCCTCCTCGGCTGGGAACCCGGCGGTGGCGGTCAGGCCCGGTGCACGGCCGACGATCCGGACATCAACAAGAGTCTGTTCGCCTACAGCGCCGCGGACGGTGCGAAGCTCGGTCAGTGGGTGCTGGAGCGCCCGCAAGGCCACGACGAGAACTGCACCATCCACAACTACAACATGGTTCCGCTGCGCAGCGGCAACGACGTGGTCGCGAGCGGCCATTACCAGGCCGGCAGCCGGGTGGTCGACTTCACCGGCATCCAGGAGGGCGTCCAGCCGGAGTCGATCGCATGGGCGGATCCGCCGTCGCTCGGACCTGGCCCGTTCTGCACGGTGATGTGGGACGGCGAACCCACACCCACCGACGGCTGCCGGCTGGGAGGAGCATGGTCGACCTACTGGTACAACGGGTTCCTCTACGAGAGTGACATCACCCGGGGACTGAACATCTATCGGGTGAGTGACCGGGCGACGGCCGGCGCCATCAAGCTGTCGCATCTGAACCCGCAGACACAGGAGTTCACCATCCACTGACGGAGGGGTGGCGTGCCGGACGGCTCGGTCCGCCGTCCGGCACGGGTGCGGCCGGCGCCCGCGGTCGGCCGCACCGGCTTCTCCGCATGACACCCTGACGGGGCGGCCGGGACGTGATCCGCGCTTCCGCTGGGCACGAGTGACCGGCGATCCACCTGGCGACGCCGCTGTTCGGCGTCAGCCCCATATCCGGCGACGTGAGAGCACCAGCACGCTGAGACCGAGTCCGATCAGCCCCAACCCGGCCACGAGGACGCCGAGACCGGAAGCTCCCGTATCCGGCATATCCGGGCCGTCCGGCGGCGGGGTCGGCTCCGGCGGGAGTGTGGGAGTCGGCGGGGATGTCGGAGTCGGCGTCAGCGTGTCGGACGGCGTCGGGCTCGGCGTCTCCGTCGGCGTAGGCGTCGGGCTCGGCGTCTCTGTCGGCGTCGGGCTCGGCGTCGGCGTCGGGCTCGGCGTCGGCGTCGGCGTCGGGCTCGGCGGTTCAGGGCTCAGCGCGTTCTCGAACACGATCGCCAATCCGTCCGGGGCGTCGACGACCGACGGGACTGTGACATCGACGGTCGTCCCCTCCACGGGCTCGGAGCCCGGCACGGTAATGGTGGTATGCCAGGTGTAACCGTCGGCTATGGACGGCAGAGCGTCTTCGGTGACCGTGCACGTACTGTCCGCCGGCAACGGGTCCGACGTCCACGTCGACTCCGCTGTGAGGGAGAAGGATCCAGGGCCGTCCTCTGGAACCGCGTCCCCCGCCGGCGTCTCGCACCGCCAAGAGAACCCGTACTCCGGGTCGGGCTCGTCCAGCCCGTCCTCCTCACCCGTGAATGTCTTGCTGACGCTGAACATACCGAGCGGGGCGGAGGTATTCGTCACGGTGATGGTGGCCTCGCTCGACGCGGGGGTCGTCAGAAGCCGTCACCGATTCGCCGAGATCGGGGTCGCCGTCCCAGACCCACAGGGATGAATCGGGGAAGGGCCGGTCGGGCCGGCTCGTCTCGGCCGTGACCTCACACACGGATCCGAGCGGAATCTCGGCGTCGGTGGTGACGGTCCAGACCTCTCCGGCGGCGACCGGGCCCCATTCGCCGCTGCGCACAACGGGGTTCTCGGGATCGTCGCCGCTGTAGGCGCATTCCCACGTGCCGGCGTATCGATTCGCGGGATCGGCCTCTCCCACGACGTCCTTCACCACCGAGAACCCGCCGAACACTCTGGCCGCGGCGTTGGACACGGTCACTGTGTTCGCCCCCGGGTCGTCGGAATCCTCGAGCACCACCAGTCCAGACGAACCGTCCGGCGACTCGGGATCGTACACCGGCGGTTCCCATTCCCAGGACTCGTCCGGACCGGACGGTGAATCCTCGACGACGACACATTCGGACGTCACCGGGATCGCCGTCGCGGTCGACCCCTCATCCGGCGTCAGGGTCGCCGCACCGGAGCCCGTCACCGACCATGTGCCCGAATTGGTCGTCTCGTCGGATCCCCCGTCATAGGTGCAGGTCCACGTGCCGGTGAAGGTGACGTCGTCAGGCGCCGCATCCGGGAGATCCTTCACGATGTTCAGCTCCGCAGTGGCCTGCGTGACGGAGTTCGTCACCGTCACGGTGTTGGCCTCCGGGTCGCCGGAATCCTCGAGCACCACCACCCCGGACGAACCGTCCGGCGACTCGGGATCGTACACCGGCGGTTCCCACGTCCACGTGTCGTCCGGTAGGTCTGCGTCGTCGAGCGGGTCCTCATTCACCACGCATTCGGAGGTCACCGGCACGGCGGTGGCGGTCGAGCCCTCGTCCGGCGTGAGTGCCGCCGTGCCTGCGCCGGTCACCGACCATGTGCCGGAGTCGGCCACGTCGTCGTCGGTGCCCGGCCGCCCATCGATCCCGGCGTACCTGCAGACCCACGTCCCGGTGAACTCGACGTCCTGAAGCCAGTCGGGTGCGCCGTCGGGAAGATCCTTCTCGATGTTCAGCTCGGCCGTCGCCTGCGTGACGGAGTTCGTCACCGTCACGGTGTTGATCAGCGGGTCGTCGGAGTCGTCTTGGATCGTGATGGTCGCGTCGTCGGGATCGAACCCCGGCGGCTCCCAGCCCCAGGACGCATCCGGAAGCTGCTCCTGCCCGAGTTCGTCCTCGGTGATCGTGCATTCCGAGCCGATCGGAACGTCGGGAACCGGGTCCATGGCGGCGTAACCCCCGCCGACGATCCGCCACGTCCCCTCGACCCTGGCGTCGTCCGGCGTGACACACGTGTAGCCGCCGGTGTACGTCAGATTGTTCAGGATCGCGCTCGGCGCGTCGTCTCCGAACGCCTTGAAGACATTCGGTGTGCTGGGTGGAGCGTTCGTGAACGTGCACACGATCGCTCGGCTACGTCCTTCACGCGAGATCAGGGTGAGATCGAACCCCCGTTCCTCGCCGGCGAGGGTGCCCTCGATGGGTCCGAACGAGGGGTCGTTGTCGTCCACGCATCGGTAGGTCGTCAGGTAGTCGCCGAGGTCCGTCCCCGATGCCCCGGTCTCCTCGACGTGATACACACGCCCCTGTTCTCCGCTGTAGAGCGTGGTCAAGATGGGAAGCGGACCGACCTGCGCCTCCTGGATGCCCAGGTCGTCGCCGCTGGTCTGCGCCGGCTCGCCGACCTCGATGTCCGGGTCGGTCGTCGGGTTCTGCGGATCCCCTCGCCGGGTCAGCGACAGTGAGAACTGATCGTCCGGGTTCTCCCGGCCGGTGACGTTCTTGCGGACGGTCAGCGTGCTCGGAGCGATGCAGGATGCCAGGTCCGTCGAGGCCCCACCGGAACCGGAACCGGAACCGGTCTGGCCAGGCCCGAGGTTCGACAACGTCGCCAGGTCGGCACCGGTCGACGGGTCGACCTCGCGGACGTTGGCGCTGACATAGCTCTCATACAGGTAGCCGTACTGGCCGTACGCGACGCCGACACCGTTGGAGCCGGCCCCGGCCGCGTCGCCGACGTGGGCGAGAACCACAGCGACATCCGGTTGCTCGGGGTTTGTCGGAAGCTGCCCACCCGGACCGGTGTAGAGAGCAGCGGTCTGGTCCTGGCCGACGATATAGAAGATGTTGCCTTTGGAATCGAAGGCCAGATCGCCGCTGACGCCCGGCGCGTCCGGTGTGTTCACCGTACCGGCGATCCAGACGTTCTCCGGATAGTCGGGGTTCGGGCTGCCATCCTCCAGGAACGGGCTCCCCGGATCCACGGCCGCGTTGTACGCGATCAGCGTGAACAGCGTCTCCTGTCCCGCCCCGGTCCGGTGTGTCGTGAAGTAGTACACCCCCGTGCTCTGGTCGACGGCTCCATGCCGGACCACGTGCTCGGAGTCCGGAACGTAGACGTTGTGCGGTATCGGAATCGTCTCCAACGTCTGCGTCAACAGGTCATACCGGTAGATGTTCCGCGTCACATCGCGATCGATGTCACTGGAGACGAACAGCAGGTACCGACCGTTGCCGTCATCGTCCCGGCCGATTCCCAGCCCGTTGATGCGCTCGTCGATCTCTCCGGTGAAGTCGGCGATCACATCCGCCTCGTCCGGCCCCGAGGGTGGATCCGTCACGTCGTACCGCTCGACACGGTTCAGCCGCTCCGCACCCGAAGGCGGATTGTCCGGGCTACGCAGGTTGTACACGTACGGCGACGTCGGGGAGCAACTGAGCAGATCCTCCACCGCCGCAACCGCCGGCGGCGGAGGTTGCGCGACCCCCGCCATGACCAGTGCACTGCTCACCAGCACACATAACCCCACCTTGATGCCCATGTGCGTCGCCCACCGTGTCGCGTTTCTCGTGCCTTCCCACCGTTGCATGCCTCCCTCTCCGCCGGCTACCGACCTGCGGGGAATCTGCGCGTGGGCGACACTCCCACCGTGCGTCGGTACTCTCGCACGCGGCAAGACGCGCCGCCTCTAGGCTGGGCCACGATGCCCCTCGAGCGTGCCGACCATGCCACTACCGGCGCTGTCCCGCGCCCGTTCCGTCCGTCCGGGACCCCGCCCTACTTCGAGCCAGGCGAGCACATTCTCTGGCGCGAATGGTGCCCCACGCGACGCCATGGCACACCAGAGGTGGTGCGCCCCGTGCGGGTGATACGCGACGACGCCGACGGCCTGGTGTTGTGGCTGCCCGGCGGCACACCGGTGCTCCGGGCCGTGTTGTCCGACGGTCGCCACATGCGAGAGACGCCCTTGCACGAACGGCATCGCGGTGGACGAGCGTCCAAGCGCGATGTTTGGCGTGGCGACGGCGTGCTCAAGATCGCACCGACCGGCGCGCCGTGGTCCGTGTGGGTGTTCTGGGATGCGGACCGGCACCACCGCTGCTGGTACATCAACCTCGAGCAGCGCCACGTCCGCGACGACGCCGGGATCGTGACCCGGGACCACGAGCTCGACGTCATCGTCTGGCCGGACGGGTCGACGGAGATCAAGGACGACGACGATCTCGCCGCCGCCGTCGCCGCCGGCCGCTTCACCGAACACGAGGCCGCGACGTTCGCCGACGACGCGCAGGCGGCCATCCGCGTAGTCGAGTCGTGGAGTCCGCCGTTCTCCAGCGGTTGGGAAACCTGGCGACCGGATCCGACCTGGCCCACGCCCCAGCTCCCGGACGATCTGGCCAGCGATCACTGACCTGCGCAAGTGCCCCGGCGAAGATGTCCCGACGTCCATTTGACAGCGGTGCTCGCGAGGAGTAGATCGAAGGGCGTCATGTCCGTCTTTGCCCCATGTGCCTCGGGTTGTCAGGCGGACGAAGGGGGGTGTGCTCACGGCTGGCCGAGGGCGTGCCGGCTCAGCGCGGACTCCGCAGGCAGTTGAGCATCCGGGAGGCACCCATGCGACGAACAACGCTCATCGCCGCCGCATCATCACTTCTCTTGGCGATGGTTGCTCCCGCCCTGGCGGGACCGTTCACCACCGGCTCGGTGGTCCAGGTGTCGGGCACGAGCCCCTTCGACGCGACGTGTGGCATGACGCCGGACGGGGGCTCGGTCTTCCTCGACAGCGAGGTCGAACCCTGGGTCGACGTCAGCCCGACCGATTCGGACATCGTCGCCGGCATGTGGCAGCAGGACCGGTGGTCGAACGGTGGTTCCCGGGGCAACGTCGCCGGCATCAGCGTCGACGGTGGAACGACCTGGCAGATCGTCGCGCCGCCGAACGTCTCGGAGTGCACGGGCGGCGAGTTCGACCGGGCCTCCGATCCGTGGGTCTCCTTTGCCCCGAACGGGGATCTACATCTGATGCACCTGGTGCTGGACATCACCCCACCACCGGGCAGGCCCGGCGGCTTCGGGGAGAACGGGATGATGGTGCAGATGGTCCCCGCGCAGGCGTTCGCCGACGGCGTCGTCGATCAGGCCGAGTTCAGCGAGCCGATCCTGATCGCCTTCAACGACGAAGGCAAGCTGCACGACAAGAACTCGCTCACCGCCGATCCCACGGACGCGGATTTGGTGTACGCCGTGTGGGACTTCCTCGACATCCCTCCGGGAGCTCTCATCCGGCCCGACCGAGCGGTCGCGCTCGGCTTCAAGGGCGCGGCGCTGTTCTCGCGGACCACCGACGGCGGGCAGACATGGTCCGAGCCCGAGGTCCTCTACAACCCTGGTGGCATCAACCAGACGATCGGCAACCAGATCGTCGTCAATTCCGACGGCGTCCTGTTCAACTTCTTCAACGAGATCCTCAACTTCCGGAACGACGACCGAGGGAATCAGTTCGAGTTCAACATGTCTCTGAAGTTCTCCCCGGACAAGGGCGAGACCTGGCTGCCACGCGGACGGCCGATCCGGTTCGGCAAGATCATGCAAGCGCCCGTGACGGATCCGGACACCGGCGAGCCGCACCGGACCGCCGACGTCCTGTTCGACGTCGCCGTCGACGAGAACAGTGGCAACCTGTACGCGGTGTGGCAGGACCGTCGATTCACCGGCGTCTCCGCGGTGGCCTTCACCATGTCGACCGACGACGGCCGCACCTGGACCGCCCCGGTCCGGGTGGACCAGACTCCGCCGGATCCAGGCAACGCGCTCAACCAACAGGCGTTCCTGCCATCCGTACACGTGGCAGACGACGGCACGGTTGCTGTGACCTACTACGACTTCCGGAACAACGGCCCTGGCGGCGGCACCGACACCGACCATTGGTTCGTCCATTGCCATGCGGCCACGGTGACGTGCAGCGACCCCGCCAACTGGAACGCCGAGGTCCACGTCGCCGGGCCGTTCGACGCACGACAGGCGCCATTCGCCGGTGGATACTTCCTCGGCGACTATGTCGGCCTGAGCAACGCCGCCGACACGTTCACGCCGTTCTTCACCCAGACCACCGCGACCGACCCGGCCAACCAGTACTACACCGAGGTATCGCCGGCGCCGTAACCCCGCAGTAACCCATCGGCGGCCATGTCAGGCGATCCGCGCCGGCCCTGGCCTGGGGCCCGCACGTACGGGGCCTCGGGCCAGGGCCCGCCTGGCCGCTGCCACGATGTCACCGCGCGTATCGCATGTCACCTCGCGTATCGCTATAAGCCGCGGCCGGGCCGCAAAACGATACGGACGGTGACACGGAGAACACACGGTGACACGGAGAACGCACGGTGACATGCGGCGCAGGCGCGACTCAGGATGCGATCGCCGTCACCGTCCACCGCCACAGCACCGGGCTGCCGATCGAGCCGGCGACACCGTCGACCGTGGCCTCTCCGTCGTACCCATGAACAGGATCCTTGGCACATGTCCCGAGGGCTCGCGGATTGCGTGACGAATCAATAATCATTATCGTTTACCACTATGTCGCAGACGCACGAGCAGCCCACCACCCGAGCCTTCGACGCGGCAGCCGCCGGTTTCCAGGACCTCGGCCGCTATCTCTGGGAACCGATCGGGGCCGCGACCGTGGCCGCGACCGCGCCGCAGCCCGGGGAGCGCGTGCTCGACGCGTGCTGCGGCAACGGTGCATCGGCGATACCGGCGGCGCATCGCGTCGGGCCGGATGGCCTGGTCGACGCCGTCGACCTGTCCGCGCCGATGATCGACGAGCTCAACGCCCTCGCCGGGGACCTGCCGCAGCTGCGATCGCACCACGCCGACGCGACGACCTGGCCGGCCGACGGCTACGACACCGTGCAATCCGCGCTGGGCATCTTCTTCTTCCCCGACATGGCGGTTGGCACGGAATGGCTGATCGGCCGCGCTCGCCCGAATGGCCGTGTGGGCCTGACCATCTGGCGAGACGGCGCCATGGAGGCCGCGGGACACCACCTGCACGCCGCCATCGCCCAGGTGACCGGGACCGAACCCCCGAAGCGGCCGCAGCATCCGATCTTCGCGATCAACAAGGCCGACGCGTACCGCTCCTGGCTCGTCGAGCGCGGACTGACCGACGTCGACATCGCCACGCATGAGCTGCGCCTACCCATGACACCGGACATCGCCTGGTTGGTCATCACCGGCTCAGGGTTCGTCGGCGCGCTGAGCGCGCTCAGCCCAGCCGACGTCGACGCCGTCCGGGACGCCTACCTCACCTCGCTGAGCGAGCAGAAGGTCGACGAGCTCGACGCCACCACGCTGATCGGCACCGGAACCACGCCCGGCTGAACGTTGCCGGCCGCACCGTGGCACACGCCAGCTGACCGGTCGACTCGGTCGTGGCCACACGCCGGATGTGTCACGGACTGAGCACAGGGCAGAATGCTTGTCTGTGGGACGCTCGCTGGATCGACGACGCGACGCCGACCTCGTCACCGAGGTCCGAGCGCGGCTACTGTCCGTGGTACCCGCCTCCGTCCGTCATGATGTCGAGCGGGCGGTGCGGAACCCGGTCGGCGCCGTGGCCTACCTCATCAGGCCCCGGCGGCGCGATTCCGGCCCGGCAGCCCTCGGACCCGGTGGATACGCCGCAGCCGAGGCGCCGAACGTCGCCGGCATGCCGACGGCCGCCCGGCCCGACGACGCGCCGGCCGTCCACGTGGTCGTCACCCTGCACGCACCGGCCCGAACCGTCGGCGATCACCTCGACGGCATTGTCGACGGTCTGGTCAGCACGGTCCGCCCGTTGGACGATGAGCGCAGCCGGCTGGAGGCGTCATATCGGGGCCCGCTGGAGCACCTGGCCCAGTGTCTGCTCATGCTGGGCTTCGAGTTCGAGGTACACGAACCGCAGGAGCTGTCGACGGCGCTGCGCGTGCTCAGCGCTCGTGCGTTGCGCGCGGCGCGCGACGACGTGGATCTGATCTGGGACGGCCGTTAGCCGCCACCGCGACCAGCCGTCCGCCGAACCCGAGCAGCTCACGTCCGCGCCGATCGTTCACCGAGCCGTCGCGAACGTAGGTACAGAATAAATTTCTGACACTATTGACCATTTCATCATTTCCTTCTACTGTCGACGTTACTCGACGCCGGCGACGGCGGAATCCCCACAAGCGCAGCGATGAGCAGCGTTGGAGGCATCCAGTGAAGACGAGCACGGCGACGGAGGAGCGGGACGGCCTTCCGGCCTTTCCGATGCCGAGGCAGGGTCCGTTCCAACCTCCCCATGCCTACGCCGAGCTACGTGCCGAGCAGCCGGTCGCACGCGTACGGCTCTGGGACGGTCGGGCGGCGTGGCTGGTCACCCGGCATGCGGAGATACGGCAGCTGCTCAGCGATCCCCGCGTCAGTGCCCGGCGCCAGCACCCGGGCTTCCCGTTCGCCACTCCGGCACGTGCGGCCGCCGAGCGGCACGAGGAGGCCTTCATCTCGAAGGATCCGCCCGAGCACGGGCGGCTGAGGAAGATGCTGACGCGGTACTTCGCGGTCAGGCGGATAGAGCGGCTGCGGCCGGTGGTCCAGGACATCGTGGACGGGCTCATCGACGACATCGAGGAGTCGGGGCCGCCGGCGGACCTGGTGCGACAGCTGGCGCTGGAGCTGCCGGCGCGGACCATCTGCCACATATTCGGCCTGCCGCCCGAGGAGCGGCACTACTTCCAGTCGCGGGACCACCGGCGCAACGCGCTGGACTCCGACCCCGCCGACGTCGTCGCGGCGACCGAAGAGATGCTCCACTACGTCGATGCGCTCGTCGCCTCGAAACAGCGGTCCCCCGGAGACGACCTGATCAGCGAACTCGTCCGGGACCAGCTCGATACCGGCGCCGCCGAGCGCGGGGAACTCGTCGCGATCCTTCGGCATCTCCTGGCGGCCGGCCACGACACCACGGCGAACATGATCGCCCTCGGCGTCGTCGTGCTGCTCTCCCACCCCGACCAGCTAGCCCAGGCCACGACAGACCCTGAGCTCTGGCCCGGCGCAGTCGAGGAGCTCCTGCGCTACATCAGCGTCTTTCAGATCTCCCCGAACCGGGTGGCCACGGAGGACATCGAGATCGCCGGTGTGACCATCCGAACCGGCGACGGGATCATCACTCCCGCCGTCGCCGCCAACCGAGATCCGCACGCGTTCCCGGACCCGGACACGTTCGACATCCATCGCCAGGCCCGGCACCACCTGGCGTTCGCCTACGGCGTCCACCAATGCCTCGGCCAGCCACTGGCACGACTGGAGCTGCAGGTGGTGTTCCGCACCCTGTTCGAGCGGCTGCCCACGTTGGAGCTGACCACGCCGGCCGAGCGGCTGGCCGTCCGCGAGTATCTCCTGCTCAGCATCGAAGAACTGCCGGTCACCTGGACGGTTCCGGGGGTGAGCCGGTGATGCACATCGTGGTGGACACCGATCGGTGCGTCGGCGGCGGCCAGTGCGTCATGGCAGCGCCGGAGATCTTCGATCAGAACGACGACGACGGCACCGTGGTCCTGCTGCGCGCGGACCCGCCACCCGACGCGTCCGCAGCGGTCCGGGAGGCGGCACGGCTCTGCCCGGCGCTGGCGATCACCCTGGTGGAGGAGGAGCAGTGAGCGCGACGGTGGGTCACGTCGTCGTGGTCGGTGCGTCTGCGGCCGGTGTCACGGTCGCGGACACCTTGCGCGACGAGGGGCACGACGGCCGGATCACGCTTATCGGCGCGGAGCCTGAACGGCCATACGATCGGCCGCCGCTGTCCAAGGATGTCCTGGCCGGCACACGGGAACCTGCCGCGACGGCCCTGCGAACGCACACGCACTACGAAGATCGCGGCATCGAGCTGCGGACCGGCCGTACCGTCGTATCGGCCGACCCGACGGCGCGAGAAGTCCAGTTGGACACGGGAGAGACGCTCCGATACGACGTGCTCGTCGCCGCCACCGGCGTGGGCCCGCGTCGGCTGCCTCTCGGGCTGCCGCACGGGCAGCGGCGCCCGCATCGGCTCGCGGGCGTCCACGTGCTGCGCACCCTCCACGATCTGGCGGCCTTCCGGACGGACATGCTCACGGCACACCGCGTTGTGGTGGTGGGGTCAGGTCTCCTGGGCATGGAGGTGGCCGCGACCTGCCGCGGTCTCGACGTCGGCGTCACCGTGGTGAGCCGCGGCCCGGCACCGCTGCATGGGCAGTTCGGGGCCACCGTGGGCGGTAAGGTCGCGGCCCTGCACGTCGAGCACGGTGTCGACCTGCGCAGCGGTGTCGGTGTGGCGGATCTGACCGAGGCACGCGGCCGGGTCACCGGCGTCACGCTGACCGACCGGTCCACCGTCGCCGCGGACGTCGTCCTGGTCGCGGTGGGCTCGGACCCGCACACCGGCTGGCTCGCCGACCCCATGCGTGGCCTGGATACCGCCGACGGCCTCGGGTGCGATGCCTATTGCCGGGCCGCTCCCGGGATCTTCGCTGCGGGAGACGTAGCCCGCTGGCACCATCCGGCGCTCGGAGCCCCGGTACGGGTGGAGCACCGGATGAACGCCACCGAGCAGGGCATCTGCGTTGCCCGCAACATACTCGGCGCCGCCCAGCCCTACGCGCCCGTCCCCTACGCATGGACCGACCACTACGATGCGCGGATTCAGACCTACGGCTTCATGGGCCCACGGCATCAGTTCGCCGTCGTCGAGGGCAGCCTCACCGAGCGCCGGTTCGTCGTCGTCTACGGGATGCACGGTCGGGTCACCGGTGCGCTGGCGTGGCGGTACCCCAAAGGGCTGCGTCGTGCGCGTGAGCTGGTGGCACAGACCGCGCCGTGGGCCGAGATCCACAACCGTCGACGCACGTCCGCGGCTATGTCGACAACGACGGCGGCGACAACGACGACGTCATTGCACAGTAGAGGAGTTCTCCGGTGACAGAGACACCGTCCGATTCCATGCCCGGCGGAGCCTCCGGCCCGGCCGGTGCGCCGGCATGCCTCGACCGCGTCCGTGCGGCCAGGCCGAACCTCACCGGTGCCAGGGCCCAGGTGGCCGACGCCGTGCTCGAGGATCCGTGGAAGATCCGCGGCGCGTCCATCCAGGTGCTCGCGCAGACCGCGGGCGTCTCCGAGAACGCGGTCAGCCGGTTCACACACGCGCTGGGATACACCGGCTACCGCGAGTTCGCGCAGGCCCTCTCCCTCGACCTCGGCAAGACACTCGGGCTCTATCACTCTCACCCAGTCGATCTGGTGCTGGAGGCTCGATCCGGCCTCGGCGGACCGCTCGACCTGGTCCAGCGGGTGATGTCCCTCGAGGTGGAGTGCATGCAGGACACGCTGACCAACCTGTCCGAGCCGGCGCTGCGGCACATCGTCACCCGTCTCGGCGCAGCGCCGTCGGTCCTGCTCCTGGGCACGGGGACAGCTGCCCCGCTGTGCCAGATGTTCTCGTACCGGCTGGCGAGCATCGGCATCGCCGTCACGTGGACGGCGGATCCGATGATGATGCTCGCGCACGTCTCACGCCTGAAGCCCGGCGATCTGGCGCTCGGCATCTCCTATTCCGGCAAGTCCCGAGACACCGTGCAGGCACTCGGATATGCCAAGCAGCGCGACATCGAGACCGCTGGGCTCACGGCGAACCCGCAATCCCCGATGGGTGACGTGGTCGACACGTCGCTGACGATCTTCAGCTCGGCGGTGTCTCGCGGGACGGCACAGTTCAGCGCCCGCGTCGCGGGTCTGGCACTCCTGGAGGCAGTCGCCACCGCCGTGTCGGAGGAGAAGGGTGGTGCCGCTCTGAGCATGCTCCAGGAGCTGGGCGCGACTCAAGCCCAGCTCAATGACCTGCCCACGGACGACCACGACGACGCACACGACGACGCACACGACAAGGCACACGACGACGGGCGCGGTGACTCGTGAGCACCACGCCACTGCGGATGAGCATCACCGGCGTCGGTCATTGGCACGCACCACGCCACGTCGACTCGTTCGCCGCGGCCGGAGCGACGATCACCACGGTGCACGACGACGAGCCGGACGTCGCGAAAGGGTGGGCCGACCGTCTCGACTGCCGGGTGGCGCCAGGCCTCGACGAGTTGATCGACGAGGACGTCGATCTCGTGCTGGCCATGCCGAGACACCGTGACGGGCCCGCCGTCGTCGCCCGACTCATCGAGCGCGGCCTGCCGTTCGTCGTGGAGAAGCCGGTCGCGACGCGCGCCGAGTACCTGTGGCCGCACGTGGTCGCCACCGAGGCGAGCGGACAGTTCGCGGCGGTGCCGTTCATCAACAGGTACAGCACATTCTGGGAACATCTCAGACGGATGCAGGCCGACGGGCTGCTGACACCTCCGTGCGTGGCACGGTTCCGGATCGTCAACGGACCACCCAGCCGGTACGTCGACGACGGCGTGGCGTGGGTCCTGGATCCAGAGATCGGGGGCGGGGGTGCGTTGCGCAACCTCGGCCCGCACACCGTGGACGCCTTCCTGTCCCTCGCCGAGGGTCAGGTCAGCGTCGCCGGTGCCGTGCTGTCCGACCGGCAGTACGGACTCGACGTGGAAGAGCACGCGATCGCCGTGCTCCGCGACGACGCCGGCCTGACCGGCGTCGTCGAAGTCGGATACAGCGGACCCCACCACGACGGCACCGACCACGAATGGGCCCTCGTCGGGCCCGGCTCGAGCATCCGCGAGCTGCACAGCTCGGTCGGTGTCACCACTCAAGACGGCCAGGCGGACTTCGTTTCACCGCCGGTCATGCAGCGATATCGCATCTTCGCCGAGGACGTCGTCGAGCGACTGCGCACGCACCGGCCCGCACCGGTCACACTGCGGGACGCGTGGCGGGCTCTCGAGGTCGTCGACCGCATCTACGACGCCGCACACCAGGCTCCGCCCAGGAGCCTGCACGCCGCGGAAGGGGAGATCCCGTGAGACACAGCGTCAACGCACCATCGCAGAGCAGTCGCATGAGCACGCCCGCGAACAAGCCCCTGAGCATGAGCAGGCGCGGCTTCATGCGAGGCGTGCTCGGCACCGCAGCCGGCACCGGCATGCTCGGTGCCCTGTCCGCCTGCGGAGACGACGGCGGTTCCTCGTCGTCGTCCGGCGAGGGCGACAGCGGCCGGTTGGTCTTCTGGCACAACTACACGCAGGAGGCCCGGGTCAACTTCATGCGCGAGGTGGCCGACCGGTTCGAGGAGAGCCACCCGGGCACAACGGTCGAGATCGAAGTCGTGCCGTTCCCCCAGTTTCCGACGAAATGGCCGGCCGCGCAGACCGCGGGCAACCTGCCGGACGTCACGACCGTGCTGCCCGAGCACGCGGTCTCCATGTGGCAAGCCGGCGCACTGCACCCGATGGACCCGGTCCTGGAGGAGCTCGGCGGCAGCTCTGCGTTCGTACCCGGCCTGCTGGACAAGGCCGCCGCCTACGAGGACCAGCACATCCTGCTGCCGCATTACGTGCACAACCGGCTTCTGGCCCACCGCACCGACATCCTCGCCGACGCGGGCGTGAGCCTGCCCGAGCGGCCCACCTGGGACGAGGTGCTCACGGCGGCCCAGGCCACCACCAAGGAGCCCGATCAGTTCGGCTGGATGCTCAAGCTGTCGGCGGCCGATACCGGCGGCGGCTACCTGCTGTGGATGCTGACCCATTCCGCAGGTGGCCGGTTCTTCGACGCCGACGGCACGGCCATGCTGGACACACCCGAGGTGAAGCGGGCTACCGAGTTCCTGGTGGAGATCGGACACACGGCCAGTGGCCCGGGCCAGGTGAACTACAACATCAACGACAATTTCTCGCTGATCAACGCCGGCACGACAGTGCTGGCCGAGGTCTCGGGTGCAGAGATCGGCATCGCCGCGGTCGACGCCCCGGACATCGCCGACAAGCTGGCCACGACGTTCATGCCGACCGACGTCCGGCCAGGGAACCTGATCGGGGCGGTGTCACTCGCCCTGCCGAAGGGAAAGAACCCCACGTTGGCACAGGAGTTCGCGGCCTTCCTCTACGCCGAGGAGAACTACGTACCCTTCCTGCACACCATCCCACTGTTCATGTTCCCCGCACTGGCTTCCGCGAACAGCCCGGAGTTCTTCGCGGAGCCGACCATCGCAAAGTACGAGGCAACAGCGCAGCAGACGCTGGCCGGCGTGGAGGAAGGCAGCCCGCCGGGCTTCGAGGACGGCCCGAACCCCTACACCGGGCCCGTGTTCAACAGCCACGCGATCGAGCAGATGCTGCAGAACATCCTGGTCGGAGGGGCCGACGTGGACAGCGCACTCGCAACCGCGAACCAGACCGTACAGGCGACCCTCGATGACATCTCGTCTCGACTCGGCTGAGCGCATCGATTCCCGCAGCGAGGAGCCGGCCCCCGCGCTGGCCGGGGCGCCTCCCTCGCCGGGCTCTCGCCGCTGGTACCGCCCGATACTCAGGTGGCTGGACCGCCGGACACACGTGCTGCTGGTGATCCCCGGCGTGGCCCTGCTGCTGGGCATCGTGGCCTACCCGGTGGGCTTCAACGTCTGGAACAGCTTCACCGACCGCAACCTCAGCTTTCCGACATCGGCGTGGGTGGGTCTGGCGAACTACGAGCGAGTGCTGACCGACGCCGCGTTCTTCTCGGCGATCACCCGGACGCTGGTATGGACGTTCACCTCCGTCGCCGGCCAGCTGCTGCTCGGCTTCATCGGCGCCATCGCGCTGCAGGCGGTCCGCCGCGGGCAGGGCCCGTTGAGACTCGGCCTGATCATCCCGTGGGCGTTCCCGTCGATCGTGCTGGCCTACTCGTGGAAGTTCATGCTCGACCCGATCGTCGGCGTCGTCAACGACGTGTTCATGCGGCTCGGTCTGATCGACCAGCCGGTCGCCTGGCTCGGGACCGAGTCCACGGCGATGCCCGCCGTCGTCGCCATGAACATCTGGTTCGGCTTCCCGTTCATGATGGTCGCGCTGCTCGCCGGTTTGCAGACCATCCCGGTGGAGCACTACGAGTCCGCCCGGGTGGACGGTGCGAACTTCTGGCAGGAGTTACGCCACATCACCCTGCCAGGCCTGCGGCACGTGATCGGTGCGCTGGTAGTGCTGCGCAGCATCTGGGTGTTCAACAACTTCGACTTCGTATACCTCACCACGGGTGGCGGGCCGATCCGCGCGACGGAGACGCTGCCGGTCTATGCGTTCCAGATCGGCTGGACCAACTACGACATCGGGCGGATGGCGGCGGTGTCGGTGGCCATGCTCGGCGTCCTCGTCGTCATCGTCGCGGTGTATCTGAAGGTGCTTCGCGTGGACAAGGAGGACTAGACGATGGCCACCGCAATCGCCGACGCCGGCACCGGACGCGCGCGAGCGCGGCGCCCGCGACGACGGGGAGACCGGCGCCGGCGGATCGTCGGCTACGCCGTGCTGAGCCCGCTCATCGGCTTCGCGGTCTTCCCGCTGCTCTGGATGGCCGTGTCCTCGGTCAAGACGCCGGACGAGCTCTACGCCTTCCCGCCCACCTGGATTCCGGACGGTGTCGACTGGGGCTTCTACCGGCGCGTGCTCGACGGCACCCAGTTCACCGACTTCATGGTCAACAGCGCCATCGTCGGTATCGGTAGCACCGCCATCGTCGTCGTCATGTCCGCCATGGCCGGCTTCGGCTTGGCCCGCGGAGGCTTCCCGGGAAGGCTCTTCGTCTCCCGCAGCGTCCTGGTGGCCTACGTCTTCCCGACGATCCTGTACGCCGTCCCGCTGTTCACGGTCATCTCCGGGATCGGGCTGGCCGGCACGTACCCCGGCATCATCCTCGTCCACGTCGCCTTCAACTTCCCGTTCTGCACGTGGCTGATGATGCAGTACTTCCGCAGCCTGCCGAAGGAGATCGAGGAGGCGGGACGGGTGGACGGGCTCACCCACGTCGGCATCTTCGTCCGTCTCGCCGTCCCGCTGGCCGCGCCCGGGCTCGCCACCACCGCGATCTTCGGCTTCATCAACAGCTGGAACGAGTTCCTGCTGTCTTTCGTGATCCTCGGCGGCGGAGAGCGACGGACGCTTCCCGTCGGGATCTACAACTTCGTCGGCAGCGAGGTCGCCGACTGGGGTCCGCTCATGGCGGCGACGACGCTCGCCGTGATCCCGACTCTGGTGTTGTTCCTGTTCATCCAACGCAGAATCACCGGCGGCCTCACCGGTGGGGCGGTCAAGGGATGACCGGGACGCAGCCAGGTACGGGCACGCGGCCGGGCACGGGCACGCGGCCGGGCACGGGCACGCGGTCACGCCGGTGGTCCTTGCTGCTGCACTCGATGGCGACACCCGACGCGGATGCGATCGGGTGCCTGCGGGTCGCCGACCAGCTCGAGCTGGATGGGATCGAGTTGATCATCGACGACGACTACCCGTGTGCGGTACGGACCTCGGCAAGCACGGCCCAGGTCGGCGAGATCGCGGGAGCAGCCGGCGATCTTGGGCTGCGGGTCGCGGCGCTGTGCTCCTACACGAGGGACATCGACGTCGCCTCCGAGCAACACCGGCGACGAGCCGTCGACGAGTTACGCCGGGCTACCGATCTGGCCGCCGAGATCGGTGCCCGGCACGTGCGGGTGCTCGCCGGGCGGGATCGGCCCAACGACGAACGGGCCGACGCGATGGCACGCGCCGCCGCCACGCTGACCGAGGTCGCCGGCTACGCGCGGCCGGCCGGGATCAACCTGAACGTGGAGAACCACATGGATACCCTGGCCACCACCGCCGCCGCGACGCGCGAGCTGGTCGCCGCCGCTGCGAGCCCGGCCGTGGGTGTGCTGTACGACCAGGCCAATCTGGCCATCATGCGCGCCGAGGATCCGGCCACCGCCGTTCAACTGCAGGAGCCGTTCATCCGGCACGTGCACCTGAAGAACTTCCTGCCCGCCGAGGGTGGCCGACGGCCTGTCGGGCTCGACGCCGGCAAGGTCGATTGGAACAGCACCCTACGGCTGCTCGACGGCTACACCGGAACAATGACCTTCGAGTACGAGCGGCGCTGGTTCCGCGACCAGTTACCGCCGGTCGAGACCGTGCTGCATGAGGACCGGGATCTGGTCCTGAGTGTTGCCGCCGAACTGGAGCGGGCCGCGTCGCCGCTGGATCAGTGACTCGGCACCGACCACACGCCGCCGCCCCCTCGGCCCCCTTTCGACCGCGCCGATCACCGACACACACCGATCGCCCACACACCGATCACTGACATCGAGCACTGCGAGGAACCCGATGCGCCTGCTGTCGTTCCGCCCAACCGGCACTCCGGCGACCACGCCGCCCAGTTGGGGCTTCCTGCACATCGAACCGGACCATGCGATTCCGCTCGACCCGGCGTCCGCGCCCGATGCGACCGTGATCGACGTGTCCGGCCTGGCCACGCGTACCGGACGGCCGTACCCGCAGAGCGTGCAGGCGCTGCTCGAGCTCGACCCGGCGGAACGCTCCGCGCTGCTCGGCTCCTGGCGGGAGCGGGACCCGGCACTGCGAGCGGCCGTTGTCCCCCTCGGCGAGCTGGAGGTCCTTGCGCCGATACCGACGCCGCGCCGCAATGTGATCGCCGTCGGGGCGAATTACCGCGAACACGCGGACGAGTCGCCCTACTCCCCCGGCCTGCCGGATCGCCCGATCTTCTTCACCAAGGCGACCACGGCCGTGACCGGCCCAGGACCGGTCGCGGTCGATCCCGGCCAGACGGCGCGCGTCGACTGGGAGGTGGAGCTGGGCGTCGTCGTCGGGACCCGTGCCCGCCGCCTCTCCCCTGCAGCCGCTTCCGAAGCCGTCTTCGGGTTCCTGACCGCGAACGATCTCTCGGCCCGCGATCAGCAGCACGGCCGCCCCGAAGGTCAGTGGTTCCTGGGCAAGAGCCTGGACGGCTTCTGCCCTCTCGGGCCGTGGCTGGTCACGGCCGACGAGGTAGGCGATCCCCAGGCGCTGGAGTTGTCGCTGAGCGTGAACGGGACGGTGAAGCAGGACTCCAGCACCGCGCACATGGTGTTCAGCGTGGTCGAACTGCTGGTGGAGCTCTCCCGGTTCATGACGCTACTGCCGGGCGACATCGTCCTCACCGGCACGCCGGCCGGCGTCGGGGATGCCCGCACTCCACCGGAGTACCTCGCCGACGGTGACGTCGTCGACGCCGAGGTCGAGGGTCTCGGGCGGCTGCGCACCACGATCGTCATGGCAACGGAGGTGGAAGAGGCATGACCGCCCGGATCGTCGTGGTGATGTCGGAGGAGCTCCGCGCTCGCGTCTTCGCCGAGGCCGACTGGGCCCGGCTCGACCGGGCGGGCGAGCTGCGGTGGATGCGCGACGTCTCGTCGGCGGATGCCGTCCGTGCCGCCGTGGTGGACGCGCGGGTCTGCGTCACCGGCTGGGACACGCCGCCGTTTCCGGCCGACCTGTTCGACGCTCCCGTCCCGCTCGGCTTGGTGGCACACACCGGGGGCTCGGTGCGATGGTTGGTCCCGCAGACCGCGTTCGACCGGGGTGTACGGGTCAGCCAGGTATCTGCGGTATTGGCCGAGGCCGTCGCCGAGTTCGCCGTCATGGCGATCATCGCGGGACTGCGAGACGCGATGTCCTTCGCGGCCGCGATGCGAGCCGGGGAGCCGTGGTCCACCTTCGCGGCTCGCCCACCGGGGCGGCTGCTGCGGGAGCAGACCGTGGGGATCGTCGGCGCCAGCCGCACCGGCCGCGCGACCCTGCACCGGCTGCGGCCGTTCGGCTGCCGGTGTCTCGTCGTCGATCCGTTTCTGACCGAGGATGACGCCGCGGGGCTGGGTGCCGGGCTGGCGTCGCTGGACCGGGTGGTCGCGGAGGCCGATGTCGTCTCGCTGCACGCCCCGATGCTGCCGGAGACGCGGGGCATGCTGAGCCGGGAGAGGATCGCGCACCTCAAGCCCGGAGCGCTGGTGGTCAACACTGCCCGAGCCGCGCTCGCCGACAGCGACGCCCTGCTCGACGCAGCCGCGGCCGGCCGGATCCGCGTCGTGGCGGATGTGTTCGACGAGGAACCACTCCCGGTGGGCAGCGCATGGCGGCACGCTCGCGGCGTCGTCGCCACCCCACACATCGCGGCACTCACCGGTGAGACGTTGCACGAACAGGGCTCGGCGACCGTCGATGAGGTGCTGCGGTTCCTCGACGGCGCCACGCTTGAGCATGAGGTGACGCGCCGCGCCTACGAGATCAACGCCTGAGCGCCGTCGGCGCCCACACCGCACCACGCCCACCGCGCCCACCGTGCCGCTCCACACCGCCCTGCCCTGTCCTGTTCTGTCCTGTCCCGTCCTCCACCCATGATCATCCAGGATCAGACCACCGTTGACCGGCGCGATCCTGGATGATCATGGACGAGGCGGAGGGCCTACGCTAGCGGATCTCACAAGTGACGCGCATCCAGTCCATCTGGAACGCTGACGTGTCACCGTTGTTCCCGGAGGACCACAGCCGCACCTCCGGATCGCTGTCCCGGTCCTGGATGGTCCAGCGGGGCGCCGGTGTCCACCCCGTTGCGGAAGAGCTTCGCCTCTCCGCCGCTCGAGGTGTCGACCCGCCAGGAGGCTCGGTCGCCGGCGTTATTGCGCTGGTAGATCCGGCTCCACGAGGACTCGCCTTTCTTGATCGTGTAGACGCCGTCCTGCTGGATCGCCAGCATCAGCCGTCGGCTGCGGTTGAGCACGCTGATGGCGAGGCTGGTGCCGTACCCGTTCGACGGGTTGAGGGTGCTGTAGTCGGTGACCTCGGCACGGAAGTCGACCGAGAAGTCGCACCGGTCCGGCAGGTCCTTCGAGATGGCGTTCTGACCGGTCGGCGGGCTGGTGATGTTCAGCTCGCCGACCGGGTTGATCGATCCGCCGGCCTGGAACGGTTCCCAGCCCGCCAGGTCGTTCCACATAGTGGAGACGAGATTCTGTTCCACGCTGACCCAGTTGACGCTCGCGCCGGCGGGTTCGGTGCTCGTACCCGACGTGGAGAGCGCGGTGCGGATCGGCTCCGAGCTGAGCGGCGTCTGCCACTCGACATCGGTGTCGATCGAGTCGAGGTAGAGCTGCGCGGTGCCGTCCGGTTGGACGACCACCCGGTAGTGGTGGTCGCTCGTACCGATGGTGGTCGGGTGGATGAGTTGCCAGCCCGATGACCCGGCCACCTTGGCGTAGATCCCGTCGGTTTGCGCCGTCATGGCCAGCAGCCTGGTGCCGTTCGCCACCTCGAGCGTGAGGTTCGCGCCGGCTCCGGTGGCCGGGTCGAGCGTCGTCGCCGAGGTGATCCTCCCGCTGAAAGCCGCGATGAATGCGCCCTGGTAGGCGTGCTCCTGCTCGACCGAAGTGGTCGTGCCCGCGGCGTTCGACAACTCCAGACGGCCACTGGTCACCCCCACGGAGCCACCGTTGGCGGCTGTGTCCCACGAGGTCGTGTTCCCGCCGTCCCAGTTCTCGTTGATGCCGGTGAACGCGTCGGAGATGTCGAGCTTGGCGACCTTGACCGCAGAGGTGTCGTGCTCCCACACCACGAAGAACTTGCCCGGAGCGTACTCATCGGCCATCGCATACGTGTCCCAGCCTGCGCTGTGCGGCCGGTCGACTATCGGCGGGCCGTCGGCCAGGAACCGTCCAGGCCCCCACGGCTGATCCTGCTTCTTGACCTTGTAATTGAGGATGGCCCGGAACTCCTCCGGGCGGGTCTCGATCGGGCTGGGGAACCGTCCGCCCATCGTGTTGTAGATGGCGAGGAGCTGACCGTTCGAATCCTTGGTGACATAGCCCTTCGTGCCCATGTTCGGGATGTTGGGGTCGAGTTCCAGCGGCGACCAGGTGAGCCCGCCGTCCGTGCTCTCCGTCCGGGACATGTAGACCGGCCCGGTGAGATAATCCTCGGCCGGGAACGCGACCCGGTTGAACATCAGCAGCTTGTTCGGATCGTTTTGATCGACGACGAGCTGGTTCTCGCCCGACGCCGTCTCGAGCGGATCGGGCGCGTACGCGCCGGCGGTCCAGTTGACCATGTCGGTCGATCTCATGACGGCGACCTGCCCGCCCTTCCAGAACGGCACGGTGTGGTAGCCGTTGTGGTAAAGCGGACGCCCGGCGACGACGAAACCGTCCGGCACGTTGGCGAACGACGCGGAGTGGTTCTGCCATGTCTGGCCACCGTCGGTGCTCTTCTTCATGAAGTTGGTGACCGGATGGCCGTTGTGCGAGCTGGCGGGCGCGCGGCCGAGAAACGCGTATAGGTCGCTTCCCACGCGGTAGAGAATGACGTAGTGCCACCCGTAGGTGGAGTCTTTCGGGGCAAGTGTCTTCGGTGCGCTCCAGGTCTGGCCACCGTCGGTGGAGTTCGCGTATCTGATCGCGCCGTTGTCGTATTGCCCCGCCGTGTTGCCTTCCCGCCAGGCGACCACGACATTACTCGGGCTGGTCGAGATGATATCCGGAGTTCGGATGCCGTCACCGTCGAGCAGCGTGAGGTCCGAATGGACGGTTACTTCGTTGGTGAAACTCTCGGCGTCGGCGCGCAGCGGACCGCCGAGAGTTGTCGCAAGTACACACAGGATGGCCCCGAGTGCCGCGAGGGCGAGCACGCGCGGGTGTAGTCGTCGATGGGCATTCGTCATGGTCAAGGACACCCTTTCCGTGAGGTTCAGGCAGGCGACGACGCAGGGTGTCCTCGGCGGGTCGCGACCCCTTCGCAGCACAGACATCGGAGCGCGTGTCCGTTCTCGTTGCTGGTACCGGAGTCCCCCGTCCCGAGCAATGTATCATTAATTTACACTCTATTGGCTTGTTCAGAAGTTTTTTCTTCTCACTGCACGGCGCGGGCCCCTGTTCATGACGTCGCTAGCGTCGCCAAACTGCAGCCTCGATCACGCTTTCCGACGGTGGCCTGCCGTTCGCGCTGTCCATCGACGACCCGTCGGGTTGTGCTCCGTGCTTCGTCGCCGCGGATCCCACCGGCTCCTCGCTGCACATGACCAGCACGCTGGCAGCGATCGGACACCGGGCGACTCGGCACGACAGGCCCGTTACCTCCAGACGCCGCCGGACCGTTCTCGTAGCTGTGCGGCCGGGAAGTGCATGCCACCGGCAAAGTTCACGCCACCGACCATGGTGCCCAGCACGCGGATGTCGGCCAGCCCTTCGGGTTCGTCGACGCACTGGTACGGATCGGTGTCGAGCACCGCGAGATCGGCGTACTTGCCCGCCTCGACCGTCCCGATCTCATGGTCCATCTTCAGCAGGTAGGCGCCACCGACCGTGATCGCCCGCATCGCCTCGTCGAGCGTGATCCGCTCCGGCGCGCCGATGGTCGCGCCGGACTCGGTGCGGCGGGCGATCGCATACATCGCGGTCAGCAATGGATTCAGGGGCGTGACCGGCGCGTCGCAGTGCAGTGAGATCGGCACACCGCAGCGCAGGGCCGTTGCGGCGGCGTTCATCCGGCTCGCCCGGTCCGCGCCTAGGGTGATGCCCACGTGCTGATCGCCCCAGTACCACAGATGGTTGGAGAAGATGTTCGCGCACGCTCCCAGCTCGGCCATCCGCCGGTACTGTGCAGGCGTGCTCAGCTGGGAATGCGTCACGGTATGCCGATGCCCAGGCCGCGGACTCGTGCACAGCACGTCCTCGAGTGTGTCCAGGAAGACCTGCGTGGCCTCGTCTCCGTTGCAGTGCACATGGATCAGCAGTCCGGCCCGGTGGTACGTCCGGAACGCTTCGGCGTACAACTCGGGCCGTTGAACCCAGAGCCCGTTCTCGTCGCTCCCGAGGTAGCCAGGCGGCTGCAGCCGAGCGGTGAACCCCTGGATGGAGCCGTCCAGCATGAGCTTGATGCCGCCGTAGCGCATCTTCGGACCGTTGTGCGCGCGCAGCTCGGCGACCCTGGCCGCCGCGTCCGCGTACGACGGCACGCCGCCGCCCGCCAGGAACTGCGAGATGCGCGCGGGATAGTCATCAGCGTCGACAACGGACCGCCAGCGACGCACGGCCGCGTCACTGGCCGGCTCGGCACTGTTCAGGTCGGTGAGCGTCGTCGCGCCGACGTCGCGCGCCATCGCACCGAAGGCCCGCAAGGCGTCCGCGTCCATGGTGAGCACGTCCTTCTCCCAGCGGTGGAAGAGCGAGCTCAAGCCCATCGCTTCGGGTTCGCGCAGCTCGCCGGTGAGGCGCCCGGAACCATCCGTCACGACACCGTCGCCACCGCCCGGCGGCGCCGTTGCTGATGCCGATGCCGTTGTGTCGATCCGGTCGAGCGCCATCGCCGCCGAGTTCAGGGTGAGTATGTGCAGGTTGGCATGCATGACCATGATCGGCCGCGTGGCAGACACCCGGTCGAGCGCCGCCGCGCTGAGCCGTTCTCCCGGCAGGTGGATCGGGTCCAATCCCCAGGCGAACAACGGCTCGGCCGGATCGCCCAGTGCTGCGTCGGCACGGGCCAGCTCGGCGAGAACGTCGTCCAGCGTGCGGCACGCCGCCGACCACTCACCGTTCGGCATGCGCCGCGGATAGTGCCCGACGTACGTTCCGCGCCACATCGCTCCTGCGGCGACGTGCGAATGTGCTTCCACGAAACCCGGCATCAGGACGTGGTCGGTATATCGTCGGTCGATGCGCGCCGGGCCGTAGCTCTGCAGCTCCTCCACCGTTCCGACGGCGCGGAACCGATCGCCGACGACGGCAACCGCCTCCGCGACCGGGCGTGCCGGATCCATGGTCCGCACCAACCGTGCCGGATAGATGACGGTTTGCTGCTGCGTCATTCGCGACCCCTTCTCCCTCATGGATGCACCATGGACCGTCGCGGACCCAAGCCGCCGAGCTATGACGGATGTACCGACGGCCGACAGCCACTGACGCCACACTGCCATGCACCGCGCTCGCTGCACCTGCCGACACCGAGATGACTGCGACAGGGCGGAGAAGCCCAGCCGGTACACTTCCTGAGGCGGAGTTGCATTCGGGTCGGTTCGGGACGATTATTTAGAGCGAGCATTCGTTTTATGGGAGAGTTATGAGCGCCGTCGTGGTGGCGATCCTGCTGTCCATCGCGGCCGCTCAGACCCACGCGGTGACGGCCGTGGTGCAGGAGCGGCTGGCCTCTCGCGTGGGCGGCGCTCGGTTGCTACGCCGACGCCGCTGGTGGATTGCGGTCGGCCTTGCAGTGGTCGCATCCCTGCTGCGTGTCGGGGCGTTACGCTACGGTCCGCTGACCGTCGTCCAGCCCTTGAGCGCCTTGAGCCTGGCCCTCGCGCTTCCCTTGCGTGCCATGCTCGTCCGGCACCGGGTCAGCGCTGCCGAATGGCACGGCGCAGGGCTCACGGTGGTCGGTATGGCCGGTCTGCTCCTGCTCACCGCATCCGGAGAACCGGCGCGCACGCTAAGCGACCTGCAGGTCACGATCCTGAGTGTGGGGACGTTCGTCGTCCTCGCGGCGTTGCTCACCGCTGCATTCGCCGCAACCGCTCGACCCGTCAGCAGAAGCCTGCTGCATGCGGTCGGCGCCGGGGTGGCCTTCGGCGTCGGCTCCGCGATCGCTCAGACCGTCGTCGTCGAGACCGCGCGCCAGGGCGCCGGTGCGCTGGTGAGCCCGGCCACCGCAGTGGTGTTCGTCCTTGCCGGTGGGGCCATGTATCTGGCCCAACTCGCCTACCAAGCCGGGCTCGCCGCACCGTTGGCGACGCTGACCCTGATCAATCCCGTGATCGCGGGCGTGATCGGCGTCACCCTGCTCGGCGAGCAGTACAGCGCCGGTCCGGTGGGCACGACTCTCGCGGTGGTGGCAGGAGCGGTCGCCGCTCGGGGCATCATGGTCCTGACCATGGCTGGAAGCCGCAATGGTGGTCGCATCATGATCGAGCCGGAGGCCGAGGCGGCGGTACGATAGGACCGCAGCGGCGACGTAGGCACCCATCGATCGATTGGCTGCGCACTCACTGGCGCAGCTTGCGGATCTGCCAGCATACGGCTCCGACAGCGAGCCAGACGATCAGCAACACGAGACCCACACCGGCAAATCCCGCACCGACGACCATCTCGGCGGATCTGTCCTCCTGTCCCGCTTCCGTGTCTACTGCGTAGGTGCACAAGCCCAGGCCGACTGTCGTGGCGACCAAGCCGATGCCGACTATCACGGTCAGCCACGGGTTGGACGGCGTTCTGGTCACAGGCTGGACGTAGTGATTCATGGTGCGTATCCCCCTTACTGCCACCGATACGCTGCCGCGACTGTTTCCAGCTATGCACACGATCAGCGGCAATCACAAGGGTCCGACCGTCCCTTTACCGTTTTGGTGTCTCAACATTCAAGACATGCGGAGCCGTCCGTGTGCGGCGACGCCGAGTCCGTGCCGTCAGAAGGGCGGGATTTCGTCGTCTTCGGGGCGGACGCTGAGGCGTTGTTCGCTGGTGCTTGTCGTCGTGTCCTCCTCCGCGGTGCGGTTCGTGCCATCATCGGGCTCCGTAGTGCCATCGGGGTCTGTGGTTTCGCCGGGGTCTGTGGTTTCTCCCGTGTGATCGGCGCTATCGGCGTGGCGATCACGCTGGTCGGCGGTCGCGGTGGCTTGGCGGATGCGGCGTAGTTTCTCGGCCACACGCGCCGCACTGCCGTGCCCGCCGTCGCCAGCACCGTCACTGTCGTCGTTGGTGTGGTGGTCGTTCCTGGTGGTTGCGGGGTGGGGGTTGGGCAGGGTGGGGATGATCGCTGGGGCGCGGTTGGTGTAGCGGTGTCCGAGCGGGCTGTGCCAGATGGTGGTGCCGGTGTCGGGGCGGTGGGCTTTCCAGCCGCCGTCGTGGCGTAGGCGGTGGTCGTGGCGGCATAGGCAGGCCAGGTTGCCCGCGACGGTGAGCCCGCCGAGGCAGAATTCGTGTTCGTGGTCCTGATCCGCCCGTACGGCGGGCATCCGACACGTCGGATGCGTGCAGCAGCGGTCCCGGATCTGGATATGCCGGCGCAGCCCCGCCCCGGCCCGACGCCGACGCACGCCCGCGTCCGCCTCCGCACCGTCACCGGAACCCGTCCCCGCTCCCGACCTGGAACTCGAACCCGCCCCCGCGCCGGAGCCGAAGCCCGTACCGGCGCCAGACCCGGAACCCATCTCGCTCCCGGTGCCGTCGCCGGAGCCCGTACCGGCGCCGGAGCCGGAGCTCGTCTCGATGTCGGAGCTCGTCCCAGGGCCGGTCTCGGAGCCGGTGGTGGTCTCCCCGGCGGTGGCATCAGAGTGTTGGCGGGCGAGGTCGGTGATGACCGCGGCCCAACGGGCACACTCCTGCACCGGTATCTGGGCGTGGGCAGGCTCGTCCGCCGCCCGGGTGTCCGGGTCGGCGTTCGCGTCGGTGTGGACGAGGGCGGCCAGGCGGGCCAGCATCGAGATGGTGACATGCAGTTCGAGGATCCCGCCACGGCGGGCATCCCGACGCACCACTTGCCCATCCGGTGAGCGGGGCCGGGCGGTGGTGATCCCGGTCTGGATCAACTGCCCGTCGTCGTTGCAGATGGCAAACCGCCACTGCGCCGAATGCATCCGTGCCGCGATCTGGCGGGCCACGGCGGCGGGAACGAAGTCCCAGGCGGGGATCTCACCAGGGTACTCGTCCACACCGAGCAGGCTCGCCAACCCGATACGCAACTCCGGCACCGACCAACCAGACACACCCACAACCGTGCCCGGACACGACGATGTCGTACCCGCACCCGCACCCGCGCCCGCCGCGGCAGCTTCAGCGGCCGCGTTGTCGCCGGCAGGAGTGCTAGTCGCACCGATACCGGTCGCGCCTGCGCCGGGCGTGCCCGTGCCAGCCGCACCTGCGCCAACAGTGCCCGTGCCGGGCGTATCGGTCTGGCCGGCAGGGCCGGTCGTGCCTGCGTCATCGTGAGGATCGGACGTGTTCGTGCTGGTCGGGGCAGCGCTGGAGGAACCACCACGACCGCCCGGCCGGCCGGAGCCACGGCCCGCACAGCCGCCGCCAGGTCCGCTGCCGTCGCCCTGGTCGTCGGAACCACCAGGCCCGTCGCCGCCGTCGTCGCCGCCGTCGTCGTCGCCGTCGGGGTCGCTGCCGTTGCCCTGGTCGTCGGAACCACCGGGGCTGTCGGGGTCGTCACCGTGGCCGTGGTCGTCGCCGGTGCCGTTGTCGGGGTCGTTGGTGGGACGGTCGTTGCCGTTGCTGGTGGCGGTGCCATCGCCGCTGGGACGGCCGGTCCCGCCGCTGTCGGCGGTGGTGGTGTCGTCGGTGAAGGGGTGGTTGAGGATGTGGGTGATGATCTGGTCTTCGTCGAGATCTTCCAGACTCCCGTCGAGCATGCCCAGGAACAGATCGACCCGGATGTGGTCGATCTTGCGG
>NZ_JAAGOA010000023.1:0-8324 GCF_010550675.1 Phytoactinopolyspora halotolerans
ACACCGGCAAGAAGAACGCCGAACGCAACGCCGCCTGCCGGGCCACCAGCTTGGACTGCAACACCGCCGCCAACACGAACGGCACCGGAACCAACACCAACAACGTCCCCGCCGTATACAACGCCGTGTTCCGCAACGCAGTGAAGAACGTGCTATCAGAGAACAACCGGCGATAATTACTGAACCCGCTCCACTCACTGACACCAATACCCTCGATGTCCTGGAAACTCAGCACCACGGCATAACCCACCGCGTACACCCGGAACACCCCGAACAACACCAAGAACGGCAACATGAACACCATCGCCACCACCCACCGGCGATGGAAAAACGGCGTCTTGGGCCGACGGGCCTCCGAGCCCCGGGTGCGTTGTCTGGTCAGCACGGCCATGTCCACCCCCTACTCGTCCACCGAGCGAACCGCTTCGGCTGCCCGTTCCAGCGACTCCTGCGGATCCACGCTCTCCTCGACCACCTCGTATGCCACGTTCTCGGCGAGTTGGGTGATCGCCTCCGGGTAGCGCGGGCCGGTGTACTCAGGCGCCAGCCGGTCGAACATGTCCAGCAGGTTTGTCATGACCGGCTCGTTGTTGAACCACGGGTCGGGCTCGGTCAGTGCCGGGTCGTCGTAGACGTCGTTGCGGAACGGGTCGAATCCGAGGTCGGTCCACAGCGCGACCTGCGCCTCCTCGGTGAGCTTCGCGAACCCCAGGAACTGCTTCGCCGCGTCGAGCTTGTCCTCATCGATCTGCGTGGTGATCGCCGTGCCGGTGCCACCGCCCATCGTGCTGATGTTCCCCCCGGGCTCGAACTCCGGCAGCGGACGGACCAGGATGTCGCCCTCGGTGTCCGGCATGAAGTCCTTGAAGCGGATCATGTACCACTGCGGCATCCACACCGACGCGTATTCACCGTTGTTGAACGCCTCGTAGTACGTCGGGTCGTGGTGTTCACTGCCGGGCGGCGCCTCCGCGATGCCGTGCTCGTGCACCATGTCCGAGATCAACTGAACGGCCTCGACGTTCTGCGGGCTGTCCAGGATCAGCTCGTTGTTCTCGTCGTAGACACCGCCGCCGTTCTGCTTCATCAACCCCAGCAGAGACATCGGCGCCGTGGTCTCCACGGTGGTCATCATCGCGTCGGTGTTGGCCTCGACCTGCTTGCCGGCCTCGATGTAGTCGTCCCAGGTGACGATCTCATCGACGTCCACCCCGGCTTCCTGCATGATCGCGTTGTTGTAATACATCACCACGGCACCGAGGTGGTAGTCGATCCCGTACTCCACGCCGTCGGACTGGTACGGCGCGAGCCGCTCCTCCACCAGGTCCGCCCGGTGGTTGTCGACGATGTCGGTGAGCGGATGCAGCTGCACGTCACCGCGGAGGTAGGTGCCGAACCTGCCGATCTCGATATCCACGACGTCCGGCGCGCCCGACCCGGACTGCAGCGCGACCAGCAGCCGGTCGTGCATGTCGGCATAATCGGCGACCGAGGCGTTGATGACGATGTTGTAGTCCGAGTTCTCCGCGTTGAACTCCTCCGCCCGCTCCATCATGAAGTCGGCATGGGCGTCGACGAAGGTCCAGAACTCGAGCTCGATCTCCTCACCCTCATGCTCCGGGTCGACCTCCATGACCTGTTCCTCGCCCGCACCGTCTTCCAGGTCGGAGACGCTTCCACCGGTGTCGCTGCACGCGGCGACGACGGTAGCGCCGGCGACGAGGACGCTGACGAGCACGGGTCGGCCGGGTCCCCTGTGGAGCCTCGTCGTACGTGTTCCCGAACATCTGACCATCGGCTGTTACCTTCCTCCGCGCCCCATGATCATCAATGCCTCGGACCGACCACGACCGGTTCGGCCATTGATGATCATGGGGATCAGCGGTGTCGATCAGTCCATGGAGCTGACCTCGTCGGCCGCCTGCTCTAGCAGTTGCTGCGGGTCGCCGCCCTCCTCGATCACCTCGTAGGCGACGATGTCGCGGAGCTGCAGGATGACCTCCGGATACCGCGGACCGGTGTACTCCGGGGCCAGCCGGTCGAAGACCTGGGCCAGGTCACTCATCACCGGCTCGTTGCCGAACCACGGGTCGGGTTCGGTCAGCGCCGGATCGTCGTAGACGTCCACCCGGAACGGATCGAACCCCAGCTCGGTCCAGAGCGCCACCTGCGAGTCGTAGGTCAGCTTGGCGAACTCCAGGAACTGCTTGGCCGCGTCCAGCTTGTCCTCGTCGATCTGCGTGGTGATCGCCGTGCCGGTGCCACCGCCCATGGTGCTGATGAAGCCGCCCTCGTCGAACTCCGGCAACGGACGGATGAGGATGTCACCCTCGGTCTCCGGCATGAAGTCCTTGAACCGGGTGACGTACCACTGCGGCATCCACACCGACGCGTACTCGCCGGCGTTGAACGCCTCGTAGTACGCGGTCTCGTGGTGCTGGCCACCTTCGGCGACCGTCGCGATCTCGTGTTCGTGCACCATATCCGAGATCAGCTGGAGCGCTTCGACGTTCTCGGGGCTGTCCAGGATCAGTTCGTTGTTCTCGTTGTAGGTGCCGCCGCCGTTCTGCAGCATCAGGCCGATGACCGAGAACCGGTCGGTGGTCTCCACCGACGCCATCATCGCGTCCGTGTTCTCCACCACCTGCTTGCCGGCCTCGATGTAATCGTCCCAGGTGACGATCTCGTCGACGTCGACGCCGGCCTCTTCCATGATCGCGTTGTTGTAATACATCACCCAGGTGCCGAGGTGGTAGTCGATCCCGTACTCCACGCCGTCCAGCTGGTATGGCGCGAGCCGCTCCTCCACCAGCTGGTCGCGGTGGTTGTCGACGATGTCGTTCAGCGGATGCAGCGGGACGTCGCCGCGCAGGAAGGTGGCGAACCGCTGGATCTCGATGTCCACCAGATCCGGGGCGCCGGTGCCGGACTGCAGGGACACCAGGAGCCGGTCGTGCATCTCCTCGTAGTCGGCGGTCGACGCGTTGAGGATGATGTTGTAGTCCGAGTTGGCCTCGTTGAACTCCTCAGCACGGGCGATCATGAAATCCGTGTGGGCATCGACGAAGGTCCAGAACTCCAGCTCGATGTCCTCACCTTCCCACCCCTCCTCGGATTCCATCTCCCGCTCGGCGGTCTCGCCGCCCTCCTCGCCTTCTCCGCCCTCGGAGTCGAGGTCCGAAATGCTCGGGCTGTCCCCGCCGCACGCGGCGATCGCGGCCGCGCTGAGGATGGCCGCCGAGCCGAGCGCAAGCGATCTGCGAATTCTTGTTAGCGCTAACACTGTGCACACCTCTCCGACGCGTTGTTCTTCGATCGATCTGGCCCCGCACCCCTCCGTGGTGCCTCGGTCTCGAACCCGAGACCGCTGAACGCTCCGAGGTGTCCGAAATTTCGGACGCTAGCCGGTATTCTGGATGGCTAGGAATGTTAGTTGTGACCCAGGACACGGTCAAGAGATCGTCCGGTAATTTCTCGTTCACGCGGCGGTGACACCCCAGCATGGCACGGCGGGGGCCTCCACGAATCGGACCATATCGCCGCTTGTCGCAAGCTCTCGGCGTGCCATGCACAGGCGCCCGGCGTGCCATGCCAGGGCGCTGGGAACCGTGGGCGACGTACCCTCGAGGAGACGGCAAGTGAGTATGCGATGAGCCTCATCCAAGACGCACGGCGCGCCGCACGCCGGACGCCGCCCCAGCGCAACCGCCACGTCGACCTGTTGCGGGCATTCGCCATCGGCGTGGTGGTCTTCGGGCATTGGATGGCGATCGTGGTATGGACCGGCGACGAGCTCGACGCGGACAGCGCACTCGAGTACCTGACCTGGGGACATCCCCTGACCTGGATACTCCAGGTGATGCCGCTGTTCTTCCTGGTGGGCGGGTATGCGAACGCCGCGTCGATCGACTCCCACCACCGGCGCGGCGGCGACACGTTCGGATGGCTACTCAATCGCGGTGCACGCCTGCTGCGGCCCACCACGGTGTTTCTGGTCGCCCTCGCCGCCGCCGGCGCGACCGCACGCCTGCTCGGCGCCGACGCATCGACGGTCGCGCTCGGCGTGTGGGGCGCCTCGATCCCACTGTGGTTCCTGGTGGCGTACATCAGCCTGGTGTTTCTGGCACCGCTCGCGCACGCCGCGCACGCACGCTACGGCATGGCGTTCCCGGTCGTGGCCGGCGTGCTCGTCCTGCTCGTCGACACGGTGCGGATCCACGGCGACGCACCGATCGCCGGCAACGCCAACTACCTACTGGTTTGGCTGATCTTCCACCAGCTCGGCGTCGCCTGGCACGAAGGCGGCATCTCGGCCACCGTCCGTGCCGGTGTACCGCTGTGCGGAGCCGGACTCGTCACGCTCGTCGCCTTGACCACGGTCGGGCCGTACCCGGTGAGCATGGTCAGCGTTCCGGGCGCCGAGCTGCAGAACGCTACCCCGCCGACGTTCGCCCTGCTGGTGCTGGGATTGACCCAGTGCGCGGCGGCCATGGCGCTGAGCGGGCCGGTCAACCGGGCGCTGCGCGGCGCCCGCGCCTGGACCGGTGTGGTGGCGGTGAACACGGTGGTTCTGACGCTGTTCCTGTGGCATATGGCGGCAGCCGTGCTGGTCTCCGCCGTCCTGGTCGGCACCGGGATCATGCCGCAGCCCGACGTGGACTCGGCCGCCTGGCTGCTGCTACGGCTGCCCTGGCTGGCGGCATGCGCCGTGGTACTGGCCGGTCTCGTCGCCCTGTTCGCGCGGATCGAGCTACGCACCGCCGGCCTGCCGCGGATACACACCGTCGACGACGCCGCCCTCACCGGTCGCCTGGTACTCCGTCGGGGGGCCTGGCGCGTCATGGTCATCGCCGCGATCGTCTCCGCCGTCGGCGGCCTGCTGATCGTCGCCGCGGCCGGCAGCGACTATGTGAGCGCCACCGGAGTACCGCCGGCCGCTCTCGGCTGCTACCTCGTCGGTGTGTCCCTGCTCCGGTTCGCGCGTGCCCGGCATTCCCGCGCCGACGCCGAACCGCGGCAAGGCTGAGGACAGCACGACCCACATCTCGGCCACCTCCTGCATCGATGTATCACGATTCCGACAGGCGGCAGCTCACACCGGAGCGCGCAGCTGGGCCGCGAGCGGGCACTGGAAGGGGTCCAGGTCGGCACGGCCCACCCGGTTCAGGTGCCGCACCACGATCCGCCAGGACTCCACCAGGCCGGCCTCGGTGTACGCGATCCCGTGCTCCGCGCAGAACTGCTTGACCATGGGCTGCGCCGCGCGGAGCCCGGGCAGCGGCATGTTGGGGAACAGGTGGTGCTCGATCTGGTAGTTCAGGCCGCCCATCGCGATGTCGACGAACCGGCCGCCCCGCACGTTGCGGCTGGTCAAGACCTGGCGACGGAGGAAGTCGACGCTCAGGTCCCGAGGCACCACGGGCATGCCCTTGTGGTTGGGGGCGAATGACGAACCCATGCTCAGCCCGAAGACGGCCAGCTGAACCCCGAGGAACGCGACAGCCAGGCCGGGCGAGAGGACCGCGAACAACACCACCGGGTACAGGGTCAACCTGGCCACCAGTACCGGGATCTCGAACGCCCGATGCTTCACGTGGCCTCGCCCGAACACGGTGCGGATCGAGGAGACGTGCAGGTTCAGCCCGGCCAGCAGCAATAGCGGGAAGAACAGTGTCCCCTGCCGCTTCACCCACCAGCTCGAGAACGACCGGCGACCGTGCCGTGCCGCCGCCTCGTCCGGGCTGAAGACCAGAGCCGCCGGCTCGATGTCCGGATCGACGTCGACCTTGTTCGGGTTCGCATGATGCCGGCTGTGTTTCGACATCCACCAGCCGTAGCTCAGCCCGACCACCACGTCTCCGAGCAGCAACGCGGCCCGCTCGTTCCACTTACCGGAGCTGAAGATCTGCCGGTGCGCGGCGTCGTGGCTCAGATAAGCCACCTGCGTCAGCAGCAGCCCGAGCACCGCCGCCGTCGCCAGCTGCCACCAGCTGTCACCGAGCGCCAGGAACGCCCATCCGGTCGCCGCGAACAGCAGGACCAGTACGACTACCCGCAGCAGGTAGAACAACGGCCGGCGCCGCAGCAGCCTGGCGGCCCGCACCTGCCTGGACAGCTCGGCGTACTCACTGGTGTAACGGCGTTCCGCGGAACCGCGAGGGCGTCGCGCCGGACCGTCGGCACCGCTCACCGGGCCCGATGGACCACCCTCGAGCGCGTCGAAACCGCTGGTAGTACTGGGAGAATTCGACTTCATACATCCGTACCATACGGACGTATAAATGCCACGACAGCGGTGCTGACGCCAGAACCTGGGGTAGGGATAGCCCCACCCTCGAGCCACCCGCACCCTGTGCCTGGTGCGGTGACTACACCTGCATGGTGCGGTGAGTACACACCAGGATCGCCGGGAAAGCGCGTACCAACGTGTGCTCACCGCACCATGGATCAGGCGGGCGCCGCCGGGCTACTCCGCAACGGGCGTCCAGGCGCTGTCTTTGACGGCGCTCTGCTCGACCGCTGCGAGCACCCGCTGCACCCGCAGTCCGTCGTCGAACGACGGATCTGGGTCACGTCCCTCGGCGATCGCGTTCACCAGGTCCAGCGCCTGATGAGTGAAGCCGTGCTCGTAACCCAGCAGATGCCCCGGAGGCCACCACGCCGCCAGGTACGGATGGTCCGGCTCGGTCACCAGGATCCGCCGGAACCCGGCCGTCTGCGAGGACTCGGCACCGTCGTAGAAATGCAACACGTTCATGTCCTCGAAGTCGAAGGCCAGCGCCCCTTGAGAGCCGTTGATCTCGATCCGGATCGCGTTCTTCCGGCCGGTGGCATACCGCGTCGCCTCGAACGTGGCCAGCGCTCCGCCGCTGAACCGGCCGAGGAACACCGCCGCGTCGTCGACCGTCACCTCTCCCAGCGGCACGTCGCCGCCGTCGACGTGGCCGCCGAGTTTCACCCCCGACCCGGCCGGCGCGGCGATCGGGCGCTGCCGGATGAACGTCTCCATCATCGCGCTCACTCCGGTGATCTGCTCACCGGTGATGAACTGCGTCAGGTCCACGATGTGCGCCCCGATATCGCCCAGCGCGCCCGAACCCGCACGTGCCTTCTCCAGCCGCCACGACATCGGCGCCGCCGGGTCGTTCAACCAATCCTGCAGGTATTGGGCCCGCACGTGCCGGACCGCGCCGATGCGGCCCTCGGCCACCACGGCGCGGGCCAGCGCGATGGCCGGGACCCTGCGGTAGGTGAACCCCACCATCGCCCGCACCCCCGACTCGCGTGCCCGGGCGGCAGCGGCCGCCATCTGCTCGGCCTCGCCTACCGAGTTCGCCAGCGGCTTCTCGCACAGCACGTGCTTGCCCGCCTCCAGCGCCGCGATGGCCATCTCGGCATGCGAGTCGCCCGGCGTGCACACGTCCACCAGATCCACGTCGTCTCGGGCGATCACCGCGCGCCAGTCGCTCTCCACATGCTCCCAGCCGAACTTGTCCGCCACGGCCGTCGCGGACTGCACGTCGCGGCCCCCGAGAACGGTCAACCGCGGCAGCAACGGCACATCGAAGAAGCTGCGCACGTTCCGCCACGCATGTGAGTGAGCCACGCCCATGAAGGCGTAGCCCAACATCCCGACCCCGAGAGTCGCCCTGTCGTCATCAGTCATGGATCAGATCCTTCTTCTCATCGCGAGCTGTTCACCTGTGATGTCAGTGGTCGTGCGTGTCAAGATCGTGCGGACCGGCACCCGGGTCGTCCGGGTTCAGCGGCAGGCTCAGATGGACGTGCCCGTGGCCGGCGTCGATGTTGAGCTGGTCCAGCTGCAAGGCGGCCGGGCTCCAGGACGCGACCGCGTCGGCACGCAGCTCGGACGCCAGCGCGACGAGCCGTTCGTGCTGCCCGCCCTCGGCCTCCAGCGCCTCCGCGTAGAGGCGCAGCGCGGAATCCAGCAGCTCGAGAGTGAGCGAGATGCCCTGCCGGGTGAGGTTGATCTCGGTCGACGCCGACGGCGGATCGCCCAGGCGCGCGGACGCGTCGTCGACCGCGGCGCTCCACGCCTCCAGTTCCGAGGCCGCCGGTGCCTCCTGCGACGGCGGACCATCCACCGGCAGGTACTCATGCAGGCCGCCGAGCACCGGCATCAGGCCGCCGTGGATGGCGACGGCCAGATCGGTCAGCTCCACCACCTGCTCGGCGTGCCGGGCCTCCTCGGCCGCTTCGAGCTCGGCCACCCGGTCGGAGTTCGGTACGCCACCGGCGGAGTCGTGGGGGGGGGGGGCGCCCCCCCGGCGGCCGGCGGCGCCCCCCCCCCCCGCCCCCCCCCC
>NZ_JAAGOA010000023.1:8334-119490 GCF_010550675.1 Phytoactinopolyspora halotolerans
GCCACCGGGGGTGTGTTGTTCGCCGCCCGACCCTCGGGTGAGGGCGACGCCGACGGCCGCGATCGCCAGCACCACCGCGGCGGCCAGAAGCCATGGCCCCGGGCGCCAGAGCGGGAGTGTCCGCCCTGCCGCCCGGGAAGGGGGCCGTCCGGCACCGGCCCCCGGCTTGGGATGCGTCCCGGGGCGCCGAGCGGCATCCCGTCTCACCTTCGTGCCCTCGGAGCTCCGGGTACGCATGCGTGTTCCTTCCTCTCAGACGTGCCGACCGGCTAGATCGGCGTCACCTCGGCCCCGGTCACAGCTGCTCCCGCAGTGCCTCGGCGACGGCGATCAGCTGCGCGCTGACCTCCGCATCGTCGACGTCCCCGGCGAACCGGATGAACCGCTCCAGTGCCTGCTCGGCCGTGGACGCATCGTCCCGGCTCGCCGCGCGCTCGGCGATGCTGAGCTGAGTACGCAGCTGGTTGTAGGTCCTCCGGTTCAGGACGCCGTCCTCGTGCAGCGTGTCGAGGTACTGCTGGACCCCGGCGTAGGTGACCTCGACCTCGAACGACACCATCACCTCGGTGACGTTGCCGGCCTCGTCGACGGCGCGTGCGGTGAGCTCGTGCGCCCCCGCCGCCGGCGCCGCCGTCGACGGGTTGTCCACCTCATCGCCGTCGAGTTCGACGGTGAGCGATGCGACGCCGGACGTGGCGTCGTCGGCCACGGCCTCCAGATCGAGCTCGGTCCCGAACTCGTAGCTGCCGCCGTCGTCGACGCCGGTCACCTCCACCTCGGGGGCGGTGGCGTCCACGGAGAGGTCGACCGCCACCGGGTCCGAGGTGTTCCCGGTCGCGTCCGTTCCGCGGAACTCCAGCTCGTGCACACCGTCGTCGGTGACCTGCACCGGCCCGTCATACGGCTCCCAGGAGCCGTCGCCGGTCCGGGTCTCGATCGCGACGTCCCCGCCGCTGTCGTCGGTCGCGGTGACCGTGACGGTCGGCGAGCTGACGTACCAGCCGTTGTCACCGTCCGCCTCGGCCGGATCGACCGCGACGTCCAGCTCCGGCGGCGTGGTGTCCTGCTCGTCCTCGACGAGCCGGAAGTAGTCGAACGCCACGGTCACCGGGTCCTGCTGCTCCGGACCGATCGCCATCAACCCGAACGACGTCATCTCGGCATCGTTGGTGACCGGGTCGCCCAGCGACGTCCAGTTGACGCCACCGTCGCTGACCCAACCGGAGTAGGTGTCCCCGGTCTTGGTCAGGCGCAGGTAGTACCAGCCGCTCTCGGTCGTCTCGGCGACGTCGAGCTGCCGGTTACCGCCGTTGCCGAAGGCGGCGTTGCGCTCCGACACCAGCTCCGCACCGAGATCCGTCGCGGCATCGGCCGGGTTGCGGGCGACGATGTCCAGCTTGACGTAGTTGTCGTCGTCGCCGTAGACCATCAACCCCGCCAGCTGCCACTGGTGCAGCATGGTCGGCGTCAGCCGGGTCTCGATCGTCCAGTCACCCTCGGACGGCAAGGACTGCAGGATGAAGTTGTCCGGATCCTGGTTGTCCGTGCCGTTGATGTCACCCGGCTGGGTCTGGATCCGCAGCTCGCCGTCGGTGACCTCGACCGCCGACGAGTCGTACCGCACCACCGCGTCCCAGCGGCACCCGTCGACCATGTCGCCGTCGAACTCGTCGCTCGGCTCCCGCTGCCCGTCATCGTCGGCGTCCGGGGTGATCGTGAAGTGCTCGAACACCGCGTCGACCTCGGGCTCGCCGGTGTCACCGGCGGCCATCAGGCCGACCGTGGCATCGTCGATCATCGACGCCGTACCGTCCAGGCCGGTCCACGTCTCGCCGTCGGCCGAGTAGGCGGCGGTGAGCTGCTCGCCGTTGCTGGCCAGCCGCAGATGCGCCGTGGACGGGAACTCCGCGGGCAACGTGATGCTGTCGTGCCAGGTCCGCGACCCGCCGGCCTCGGTCTGGAACTCCAGGATCCGGCCACCCGAGTTGTTGCGGGTGAACGCCAGCTTGACGTAGTCGTCGTCGCTGCCGTGCACCAGCAGCCCGGCGTGCTGCCACTCCCGGGTGTGCTCGATCGCGACCTGCGTCTCGATCTCCCACTCGCCGTCGCGTGCCGGCTGACCCACATAGCTGATCGGACCGGTGGACGCCTCGTTGATGTCGCCGTTGGTGACCGGCAGGACCAGCGCGCCGTCGGCGACCGTGGGCGGCAGGCCCTCGGCACCGCGGACCTCGGTCCAGCGGTCGGTGTTCAGCGCGTCACCGTCGAACTCGTCCGACCCCTTGCCGGGGCAGGTCGGGCCCGGTTCGGGATCCGGGTCCGGGTCCGGCGTCCACGCCTCGTCGCTGAGGGTGAAGCCGGAGAACGCCGCCTCGGTGCGGGTCGTGGTGCTGTGCGCCGTCACCGCCACGCCGATGTCCTGAACCGCGGCCGCACCGGACAGCGTCACCGGATCACCGACCTGGGTGAAGTTCTCACCGTCCTTGCTCCAGTACGACGTGTACTGATCACCGTCGCGGACGACGCGCACCCACGCCGGATAGCCGTGCGTGCCGGCCGAGGTGCTGGCGTCCAGCTGGCCGTTGCCGTCGGTGTCGCGCAGCCACTCGAACGAGTTCCCCGCCCGCATCGCCATCACCGCGTACCCCGGCGACGAGCCCGGCTGGGTCACGTCGTTGCGGACGATCAGGCCCGCCTTGGCCGAGTTGTGCGAGTTGGTCTGGCTCTCGATCTTGACCGTGGCGGTCCACTCTTCCCCACCGGCGGCCGGCAGGTACGCGGCACTGTACTGGTCGGTGCCCTGCCACATGTTCGCACCGGCGGAGTCGATCACCCAGGTGTCGGTGTCCGGCCGGTCGAACGCGCCGTCGGCGTTGGAGAACGTCACCCAGTCGCCGAACAGGTCGCCGACCTCCACCTGGACGATACGCGACGTCGTGCTGGCGCCCTGGTCGTTGGTGGCGACGGCGGTCAGCTGGTAGCGCTGCTCCTCCGCCACGTCCCAGGTCACCGCATACGGCGCCGTGTCGTCGGCCCCGATGGACTCGCCGTCGACGAAGAACTCGACCTCGGTGATCTCGTTCTCCGCGTCGCCGGCCTCGGCCGTGATCTCGATCTCACCCGGCTCCAGCTCGTCGTCGGCGGTCGGCGACGTGATCGACACCTTCGGCTTGGTGGTCGGTGAGACGCCCTGGCCGTCGGCCTCGATGAAGTTCAGCCGTCGCTCCCCTGCGTCGGGGAAGACCGCGTACAGCGTGAACGAGTCGCCCGGATCGCTCACCTCCACCGGCACGTCGACGTACCGGCCGCCGCTGGTGGCGGGCACCTCCGCGGTGCCCAGCAGCTCGCCGTCCGGTGCGTCCCGGCGCAACTCGATCGTGCCCTCCGCGGCCGCCGACGCCCGCAGGATCAGCGCGTCCACGTTGTGCAGGCTGACCGGCTCATACGACGCCCAGGCACCGTTCTGCCCGGCGATCGACGAACCGTGGCCCTCGATGTCCCGCGACCCGGCCACGGTGACGTCCTCGGAGTCGGAGAAGAACTCCGCCTCTCGCAGCTTCGGGAACAGCAGCGACGTGTCCTCTCCGCTCAGCGACGGGATGTCTCCCGCGCCGCGGTCGGTGTAACGACCGGTGAGGATGTAGAACACGTTCATGTCCTCGCTGTGCCCGCCGCCCAGGGCCGTCTTCACCGAGCCGGTCCGCCCGGTGAGCGGATCGGCCGGGTGCGGATGGTCGTCGTGGCCGAGCGCCGGCTGGATGACGACGTCGGAGTCGGCGATCTCCTCGTCCTCGGCGTCCTCCACCCTCAGGTCCCAGCTGACCTCGTCGCCGAAGTCGAAGAACGCACCGTCCGGCGGAAGGTTGAACTCCACCTCGGGCCGGGTGTTGCCGACCGTGATCGGCACCGTGGTCGTGCCTGTCTTACCGTCCGGATCGGTGACGGTCAGCCGGGCGTCGTACACGCCGTTCTCGGTGTACGTGTGGGTGACCGACTCCCCGGTCTCGTCCACCGTGCCGTCTCCGTCGAAGTCCCACTCGTAGCTCAGTGCGGCGCCCTCCGGGTCGCTGCTGCCGTCGTCGCTGAACTCGACCGTCAACGGGGCGTGCCCGGAGTCCGGGGAGGCCGTCGCGCGCGCCGTGGGCGAGCGCGAACCGGAGACGTAGTCGACGCGGTACAGTCCCGAGTTCGGGTTGTCCCGGCCGAAGCCGCCGCCCCAGTCCATGACGTACAGCGATCCGTCCGGCCCGAACGTGGAATCGATCGGCGCCATCCAGTTCTCTCCGGGCAGGAACGGGTTGGCCTTGCCCAGCCCGCCCTCGTCGTCCAGGATCAGCGAGTACATCTTGTTCTTCGACCACTCGTAGAAGAACGGCTTGCCGTCGTAGTACTCGGGGAACTTCGTCTCCGACTCGAGGTCCGGGTCGAAGTCGTAGAACGGCCCGCCCATCGGCGCCAGCCCGCCCCCGGGCGGGATGACCTCCGGCACGGACGAGGTCTGGTACCCGTAGTACATCTCCGGCTCCTGCGCCGCCGGCAGTTCGGTCAGGCCGGTGTTGCGCGAGGAGTCGTTGATCGGGTTGTCGCAGTCGAAGTAATCCCCGACCGTCACCGGGTTGGTGGTGTAGTCGACGTCCCGGTAGGGCTCGTTCGGCCCGATGCACAGCGGCCAGCCGTAGAAACCCGGCTCCTTGATCAGGTTCCACTCGACCATGCCAGCGGGGCCGCGGTTCGCGTTGTTGTTGCTGTTGTCCGGGGCGTAGTCGGCGAGCCCGACCCAGCCGGTCTCCGGGTCGACGGTGAACCGGAACGGGTTGCGGAAGCCCATCGCGTAGATCTCCGGACGGGTGTTCTCCGTGCCGGGCGCGAACAGATTGCCCTCCGGGATGCTGTACGTCCCGTCCGGCTCGGGCGTGATCCGCAGCAGCTTGCCGCGCAGGTCGTTCGTGTTGGCCGAGGTCTCCCGGGCGTCGTGGAACGTGCCTTCCCGCTCGGACAGCGGTGCGTATCCGCCGGACGGCTCGGAGTGCGGGTTGACGTCGTCGCCGACGGACAGGAACAGGTTGCCGTCCGGGCCGAACTCCAGCCCACCACCGGTGTGCCCCGGCTCGTCCGGCAGCCGGCGCGCCGGCACTTCGAGCATCACGACCTCGGAGGCAGGATCGATCTGGGAGTTCTCGCCGACGGTGAACCGGGAGAGCCGGTTGAAGAAGTTCTCCGGGTCGGTGTCGTCGGAGCTTGCCGGCGAGTAGTACAGGAACAGGTGGCCGTTCTCCTCGAAGTCCGGGTCGAGGGCGATGCCCAGCAGGCCGTCCTCGCCGCCGGAGTAGACCGGGATGGTGATCGCCGTCGAGGTCGTCTCGGTCTCCGGATCGAAGACCCGGATCTGGCCACGGACCAGCTCGGTGAAGAACACCCGGCCGTCCGGGGCCACGTCGAGCCCGAACGGCGCGCTGGTGTTCTGGTCCAGCGCGACCCGCTCGAACTGGTCCCACTTGGTGCCGCCGCAGTCACCTTCGGCGACGCCGGCCGCCCACTGCACACCGCCGACGATGTGCTGAACCAGCTGCGGCTCGTTGTAGTGCTCCGGGAAGTGGCCCAGCCCGGTCACCCAGGCGCGACCGCCGTCGTACGGCTTGCACCAGGAGATGGGGTGGTCGTAGCCCATGGCGTTGCCGCCGGGGTTGTACGTCGTCTCGTCCAGCGTGAGCAGCACGTGCGCGTCCCCGCGGACGTTGACCGAGTAGTTGTACCACTCGTCGCGCCGCACCCACTCGAAGTCTTCCAGGTGCGCGGTGGACGGGTGCGTGTTGTCCTCCACCTTGATGGTCGCTTCCAGCCCCAGCGGAGGCGACGTGGCGGCGTGCCCGGGCATCAGCGCCCCGATCAGGTCGTCCCACCACTGGTAACCGCCGCGCATGTCGGTGGCGTTGTGGATGGCGACGATCCCGCCGCCGGCCTGCTGGTACCGTTCCATGGCCGCCTTCTCGTCGGCGGTCCATGGGTCGCCGTTGGCCTGGAACACCACCAGCGCGTCGAAGTGCGCCAGGTCCTCGTCGGTGAAGACGCTCGAATCGTTGGTCGCCTCCGAGGTGATGCCCGCGTCGGCGAAGGCGTCCTGCAGGACCGGCACGGCGTAGTCGATCGAGTCGTCGTGCCAGTCGCCGGCCGCGGTTTCGGTGAAGATCAGCACATGCGCCTCGCCGTGCTCACCATCGTGAGCCGACGACGGCATCGCATACAGGAATGAGAGCGCTAAGACTGCGGCGAGGACTGCGGCCAGAAGCCGGATCCACCGCACGCGTAAGGCCACGTTCATCAGGGTTCCTCCAGGGAACGCATCGAAGGGATTCAACGGTTCTCGAAGACCCTCGGCGTGCCGGCGCCGGCGGTCGACGTGGGAGCGTCCTCGGTGACTAGCGCATCCCTCCCCTCGCGAGCCTGCTGAGGTAGGAAAGCCCGTCGACGGCGATCGCGTCCTGGCTCGACGCCAGCGGCCGCCAGATCGAGGCGGCCGTCGCGATCGTCGCGTTCTCGGCGGTGAACGACTCGATGACCAGCGGACCCCGGTACCCCGCCGCGTCCAGGGCGGCGACGATGCCCGGCCAGTCGAGATGGTCGGCCCCCGGGGCGCCCCGGTCGTTCGCGCAGACCTGCACGTGCGCGATCCGGCCGGCGGCGCGCCCGATGGCCGCCGGTATGTCCTGCTCTTCGATATTCATGTGGTAGACGTCCAGGGCCAGCCCGCAGCCGGCCGGGGGGAGGCCGTCCAGCGCCTCGAGCGCCTGGTCCACGGTGTTGAGCACGCTCGTCTCGTACCGGTTGAGCGGTTCCACGCCCACCGTCACGCCGGCGCCCATCGCATGCTCGACCACCGGGTCCAGGCTCTCCCGCAGCTGCTCGTAGCAGGCCCGCCGCTCGGCCTCGGTCATCCGCCAGGTGCGCCCGACCGACGCGTACGCCGGTCCGGCGATCACCGGGGCGGAGACCGTGGCCGCCGCGTCGACCACCTGGCGCAGGTAGTCACGGGTGGCGGCGATCGTCTCCCGCTCGGCCGCCACCAGCTCGCGGCCTGGGCCCATCACCAGCGTCACCGTGGCCGCCAGACCCAGCGAGTCCAGCAGCTTGGCGGCGCGAGCAGGGTCCCAGTCGCCGGGGTTCTCCACCGGGAGTTCGATCACGTCGAACCCCCAGTCGGCGATCCGCGGTGCCAGCTCGGCCAGGGTGCGGTCGGTCAGCGGCGAGGTCCACACCCACGTGTTGACCCCGAACGTCCTCGCGCTCATCGGTCCTGCCATGCCTCCGGGTAGCCGGGCAGGTCCTCGCCGCCGAACTTGGCGTAGTGCAGGCTCGGCATGTCGGCGTTGCGCTCGAGGAACTCGCCCCGGTTCTCCTCGGTGATCGGCTCCTGCGGCAGCACCCACTCCGCGGGCACCTCCTCGCCGTTCCAGATCTTCACCGCCGCCTCGATCGGGGTGCGCCACTGGAAGTTGGAGTACACCGGCGCGATCGCGGTCATGCCGGTCTCTTCCCACTTGCGCATGAAGCTCAACTCGTCCTCGCCCATCATCACCGGGTAGTCGTTGCCGGTGTCCTCGAACGCCTCGATCGCCGCGACCGACCCGTCACCGGCGTCCATCCAGATGCCGTCGACGTCACCGCGCTGCAGGTACTGGGTGACGAGGTCCTTGATCTGCGCGCCGTCGCCGCCGGTGAACTCGTCACCGAGGATCTCCAGCTCGCTGTCGGCGAAGATCTCCTGGGCGGCGGCCCAGCGGTGTTCCAGCACATCCACGCCGGGCAGGATGCGCAGTGCCAGCACGGACGAGCCCGGCTCCAGGTTCTCCACCAGGAACTCGGCGCCGTCGGCGCCGTAGGCGTAGCCGCCGATCGGGTGGATGAACGTCACCATGCAGTCGGTGTTCACGCCGCGGTCGAAGACGATGACGGGGATGCCGCTGTCGCATGCCGCCTCGACCGCCGGCGTCAACGTCGCCGTGGTGGACGGCGAGATGATGAGGGCGCCGCAGTCACCGGAGTCGATGAACGCCTGGATGTCCGAGATCTGCTGGTTGTCGTCGTCGGCGGCGTCGGAGACCTGGAAGTCGTCGATCTCACCGGCGTCGGTGAACACGTCCACCTGCTGCTGCATGGTGATCCATCCGGTCACCCGCCACGGGTTGCTGACCGACGCGTTGGAGAAGCACAGCGTGCGGTTCTCCTCCTGGGCGAACTCGGACGTGTCGACCCATTCCGGCTCGATCGCCTGCAGCCAGGGCTGGTCGGCGGGCCCCTCCGGCTCGATGTCCCGCTGTGCGAGCTGCCGTTCGTAGTCCGCGCGGACGAACCACTCCCCGTCCTCGGATTCCGCGGGCTCGTCGTCGCCCTCGTCGTCGGCGGCGTCGTCGCCGGAGTCCTCCGGTTCCTGTTCGCCCTCGTCGGCCGGTGCCTCGTCTTCCGGAGCCGTCTCCGTCGGCTCATCCGTCGTACATGCGGCGAGTGTCAATGCCGCGGTGGCGGCAGCGACGAGTAGAACACGGGTCTTTCGCATGTCTTCCTCCCTAGGTGGCCGCGGGTTCGCGGTCCGGATTCTGATCGGGTGGTGCCGCCGGAGCATGGTCCTGCGCACCGGGCCCGGCACGCTCGCGGGCCGCATAGGCCACGGCCGCGATGATGATCACGCCCTGCACTGCGGGCCGGATCGTGCTCGGCAACGCCATCTGGTTGAACAGCGTGAACAAGGCCTGGATGGTCAGCGCACCGGCCATCGCGGCCACCACGGTTCCGCGTCCGCCGCCCAGGACCACACCCCCGAGCACGACGGCCGTGATCGCCGTGAATTCGAGTCCCTGGCCGACCTGCGCCGTCACCCCGGCGAACCCGCCGATGAGCACGCCGGCCAGGGTGGCCATCAGGCTGGACAAGACGAACGCCGACGTCCGTACCTGCCAGACCCGGACCCCGGCGAACATGGCCGCCTGGTCGTTGTCTCCGGTGGCGACGAGGGTCCGGCCGTACGAGCTGCGCATCACGACGATCGCCAGCACGACCACGGCGACGAGGATGATCAGCGCCCACGGCAGCTGCCGCACCACCGGCATGTCGATGCCGCCGCGACCGGCCGTCCGGAACGCCTCGGAGAGCGCACCCTTGGGCGAGCCGCCGGTCCACAGCCGGATCGCCCCGTAGAGCACCAGCATCATGCCGAGCGTGGTGATCAGGGAGTGCACCTTCAGCAACGTGGTGATCAGCCCGTTCACCAGGCCGACGAGGGCGCCGAAGGCGAGCATGACGAGCAGCACCGGCACCGTCCGGCTCTCCTCGCCGTCGATCAGCGCGGCGGCGATCACCACCTGGGCGCCCACCAGGGAGCCGACGGACAGGTCCAGCTCCCCGCAGACGATGACGAAGTACTGCCCCACGGCCAGTACCACCAAGGGCGCCGCCGCCTTCAGGAACGCCATCAGCGACGGCGGCTCGGCGAAGCTGGGATTCATCACGAAGATGAGCGCAAAGATCACGATCAGCAGCGCGAACACGGTGGGACCACCGCCGCCGAACAGCCGCCCGGCGAGGCCGGCCAGTCTCGTCCCGGTGCTGGTCGCGGCGGCGCGACCGGGATCCGTCGCGGTCATCGGACACCCCCTTGGTGCGGGCGAGCCGGATCGTCGTCATGTCGCGGCGGCGGCTCCGGTGGTGGTCCACCGTCCGCGCCGCCGTCGCCGCCGAACCGGGCTCTGCTGGCGCGGACGTCCAGCCGGCGACGAGCGTAGATGGCCACCGCGGCGATGATGATCACGCCACGGAGCACGTCCTTGAAGAACGGGTCCACCTGCAAGATGTTGAAGATGGTGTCGAGCTCGGCGAGGATCAGCACCCCGGCCAGCGTGCCGGCGACGCCTCCCCGGCCACCCATCAGGAACGTGCCGCCCAGGACGACCGCCGCGATGGACTCCAGCTCGTAGCCGTTCTCATAAACCTCCGCGCTGCCGGTGCCGAAACGCGCCGCGAGGAGCAGCCCGGCGACGCCCGCCGTCATCGCGCAGAGCACGTGAGCGGTCACCATCACCCGGCCGGTACGGATACCCGACATCCGGGCCACCTCGGCGTTGCCGCCGACGGCGTACATGTGGAAGCCGGTGCGCGTCTTGCGCAGATAGAGGATCCCGGCCACCGCCGCGAGCAGCATCACCGCGGCCGAGACGGGCACGAACCCGATCCGGCTGTACCCGAACTGACGGAAGGACTCAGGCACCGCACCGGCGGGCCCTTTGTACTCCGTGTCGAGGTAGCCCTTAATGATCAGCCCCATGCCGAGCGTGGTGATGAACGGGTTCACCTTGAGCACCGAGATGATCAGCCCGTTGGCCAGGCCGATGCCGCCGGCGACCAGCAGCGTCACGGCGATGGCCAGCGGCACCCGGGCCGGATCACCGTCCATCGTGGTGGCGGCGACCAGGCTGGAGAGTGCGACGACGTAGCCGACGGAGAGGTCGAGCGAACGGCACAGGATCACCAGGGTCTGTCCGATCGCGATGAAACCCAGCAGGCTGGACCGGCTGAGCATCTCGACCGTGTTGGCGGTGCTGAACAGGTTCTTGTCCTGCAGGGCAACCAGAATCGCGCCGCCGACCATCACCCCCAGCAGAGCCAGGTACACCAGCTCCGTGGTGCCCAGCCGCCGGCGGATGGCCGTGGTCGGCGCCTCCGCGACGTCCGCCACGCGGTTCGCGGTCCGGCTCATGCCCGTGGGTCGCGTTCCACTCCTCATGATGAGGTCACCTCGTCGACGTCGTGGCCGGTGGCCAGCGCCATCACCTGCTCCTCGGTCGAGCCGCGAGGCAGCTCGCCCGCGATCCTGCCGTCGGAGAGCACGACGATCCGGTCGGCCATGCCGATCACCTCGGGAAGCTCGGAGGAGATCATCAGCATCGCCACGCCTTGCGCGGCCAGCTCGCGCATCAGGGTGTACACGCGTTCCTTCGCGCCCACGTCGATGCCGCGGGTCGGCTCGTCCAGCACGATCACCTCCGGTTCGGTCGCCAGCCACTTGGCCAGCACCACCTTCTGCTGGTTGCCTCCGGACAAGAAGCGGACCTCCTGGTCGTAGCCGCGCGCCACGAGGTCGAGTGAGGAGAGGATGCCGGGGACGCGCCGGGCATACCGGGCCGACCGGCGGGGCGTCACGGCATCCAGCACGAGCCGGGCGTTGGCCAGCACGGACTGATTCAGCGCCAGTCCTTGCGCCTTGCGGTCCTCGGTGACCAGCGCCAGCCCGGCGCGCACCGCCTGCCGCGGTGACCGGATGCGCACCGGCCGGCCGTGCAGACGGATCTCACCGCGGGTGAACCGCTCCACACCGAAGAGCGCGTGCGCCACCTCGGTGCGGCCGCTTCCCTGCAGCCCGGCGAGCGCGGTGATCTCACCGGCGCGCAGCTCGAGGTCGATGCCGTCGAGCTGGTCGTTGCCGCCGCCGCGGACCTGCAGCCGCACGTCGCCGGCCTCGGTCCCGGGCAGCTTGTCCGGGAAGAAGCTGGTGATCGGCCGGCCCACCATCTTGCGGACCAGAGCGTCCGGGGTGATGGCGGCGGTGTCCACCGTGTCGACCAGGTGCCCGTCCTTCAGGATCGTCACCCGGTCGGAGAGGTCGAAGATCTCCTTGAGCCGGTGCGAGACGTACAGGATCGCCACCCCGCGTTCGCGCAGCCGCTGGACCAGGCCGTAGAGCAGCTCCACTTCCTCGTCGGAGAGCGCCGCGGTGGGCTCGTCCATGGAGATGATCCGGGCGTCGTAGGACAGTGCCTTGACGATCTCCACGATCTGCTGGCCGGCCACCGACAGCGACCGCACCGGGCTCTGCGGCGCCAGCCAGCTCAGCCCGAGGTCCTGCAGCAGCTCCGCGGTGTGAGCGTTCATCCGCCCCGCGTCGACCAGGCCCCGGTCGCGCGGCTCGCGGCCCAGGAAAACGTTCTCCGCCACCGTCCGGTCAGGCAGCAGGTTGAACTCCTGGAAGACGGTCGACACCCCGGCGTGCTGCGCCTGCAGCGGGTGCTCGAACGCCACGTCCTGACCGTCCAGCTCGATCCGGCCGCCGTCCGCCTGGTACACGCCGGCCAGGATCTTCATCAGCGTCGACTTGCCCGCGCCGTTCTCTCCGACCAGCGCATGCACCTCGCCGGCCCGCACGTCCAGGTCCACACCGTGCAGGACCTGCACGCCGAGGAAGGACTTGTCGATCCCCCTCATACGAAGCATCATGTGCTCCCTCGTGTCCGTCATCTCAGTGATCGACGCCACACCCATGGGCGAGACGCTAGAGGTACTTTTGTATCTGCGTCAAGCAAAAGTTGCTTACTTGTTACGATTCTCCCGATTGCATGCATGCATAAGACGGGTGTGTTTCACTGACCTTATGAACGAAGATGTTGGTGACGCGGCGCAAACGACGTCGCCGGTCGCCATCGACGGCGCCTCGCCCTACGGCGCTGGGGCCCTGTTCCAGATCCTTCGCGACGGCCGGCACCGCACCCGCGCCGAGCTGGCGGCCGAGACCGGCCTGGCCCGCTCCACCGTCACGCAACGCGTCGACGCGCTGTTGATGAGCAACCTCATCGGCCCGGCGGATAAGGGCGCGTCCACCGGCGGACGGCCGCCCACCCGGTTCGCCTTCAACCGGGCGGCACGCATCGTGCTGGCCGCGGACATCGGCGCCACCCACGTACGCGCGGCCGTCACCGACCTCACCGGCGGCATCCTGGCCGAGGCCCGAGAAGAGATCGCGGTGGAGGCCGGACCGGAGAAGGTGCTCGGATGGGTCGACACGGCCGGGCGCGAGCTCATCGCGGAGGCCGGCCGCACCCTCGACGACCTGCTCGGCGTCGGCGTCGGACTGCCTGGCCCGGTCGAGCACTCCACCGGGCGCCCGGTCAACCCGCCGATCATGCCCGGCTGGGACGGCTTCGACGTCCAGGGCTACCTGCACGAGCGTTTCCACGCCATCGTGCTGGCCGACAACGACGTGAACATCATGGCGCTCGGCGAGCACTTCACCCGCTGGAGAGAAGCGCCGCACCTGATGTTCATCAAGGTCGCCACCGGCATCGGCTGCGGGCTGATCAGCGACCACCGGCTGCACCGCGGCGCCCAGGGCGCGGCCGGCGACCTGGGCCACATCCAGCTGCCCCGTGGCTCCGACGTGCCGTGCCGCTGCGGCAACACCGGATGCCTCGAGGCGGTCGCCAGCGGCGCGGCGATCGCCGCCCAGTTGCGCGAGTCCGGCATCGAAGCGAGGTCCAGCCGGGACGTGGTCGCCTGGGCCCGCAGCGGATCGGTGCAGGCGCTGCAGCTGATCCGGCAGGCCGGTCGTGACCTCGGCGACGTGCTCGCCGCGGCCGTCAGCCTGTTCAACCCGTCGGTCATCGTCATCGGCGGATCGCTCGCACAGGCGGGGGACCACCTCATCGCCGGTGTCCGCGAGGCCGTCTACCGTCGCTCCCTGCCGCTGGCCACCCAGCACCTGCGCATCGTGCGCGCGGAGACCGACGACCGGGACGGCATCGTCGGCGCCGCCGTCATGGTGATCGACCACGCGCTCTCCGCCGCCCAAGTGGACAAGCTCGTCACACCGCCACGATGACCGCCTGGCCGGCCCCGCCCGCGCGGCAGCCGGCCCGGCGGCGCCGGCCGGGCTCGTCACCGCACCACCCGGGCGGGCCCCCCGGGTCAGCGTGTCCTCCGGCGGACGAGTTCGGCCAGCAGCCGTAGCTCGTCGGCGGCGTCCGGGTCCGGGCCGGCGCGATCCAGGGCCGCCAGAGCCAGCCGGGATCGCCGCTCGGCCTCGGCCTGCGCCCATCGCCGGCCGCCCGCGCGCTCGACCAGTTCCACCATCCGCACCACCTCGTCATCCGGCGGGTCCACACCATCGGTGCGCCCGGCCGACGCATACAGCGGACCGCGACCGGGGTAACGTTCGTTCAACTCCGCGCCGGCCTCGTTCTCCGCCGCCAGCGCGGCGACGATCGGCAACGTCATCTTCCGGCTCGCCAGATCGGAGCCGACCGGTTTGCCGGTAGACGCCGGGTCGCCCCAGATACCCAACAGGTCGTCAGTGAGCTGGAACGCCACGCCCAGCTGGCAGCCGAACTCCTGGTACAAGGCGGCGACGTCGGCCGAGGCTCCGGCCGCCATGGCACCGAGGCGGCAGGCGCAGCCGAGCAGCGCGCCAGTCTTGTCCTCCGCCATCGCCAGGCACCCGGCCAGGTCGACCGGTTCGCTCCCGGCCTGCAGCGCCAGGTCGGTCGCCTGGCCGCGGCACAACCTCAGCAGCGCCCCGCTCAGCACCTCCGCCGCCCGCGGGTCGCTCCTCGCGACCGTGTGCAGCGCGGCGCCGAGCAGCGTGTCACCGGTGAGGATCGCCCGGCCGGTGCCGAAGACCGTCCACGCGGCCGGCCGGTGCCGCCGGGTGCGGTCGCCGTCCATGACGTCGTCGTGCAGCAGCGAGAAGTCGTGCAACAGCTCCACCGCCACGGCCGCCGCCGTCACCGCACCCGTCACCGCGCCTGAGGCGCCCGGACCGGCGCCGGCGGCGCGGGCGCTGGAGAGGACCAGCGCGGGCCGCAGCGCCTTCCCCGGGCGGCTCCGGCGATGTCCCTCGGCGTCCCACAGGCCGGCGTGGTATCCGGCGATCACCCGGACGCTCTCCGGAAGCCCGTCCAGCACCGCCCGCAACTCCGGCTCGATCAGCCGCCGCGCCTCGTCCAAGAGCCGATCGGCCGACGTGCGCGGGTCGACGACCACCGCGGTCCCGTCCCGAGACCGGGTCACCGGGCACTCACCGGCGCACCGGCCAGCTCCAGCAGCAATCCGTACACCTCGGTGGCGGCGATCCGTTCCCGGGCGACGTCCTCGTTCGAGCACAGCAGCACGGGCCCGTGTGCCGGGTCGTCCGGTAGCCGCCCGTGGCTGCCGCGGACCGGCGACGGGTCGAGCGGCACCACGTTCATCGCGTACCGGAGGCCAAGCTTCTTTCGGGCCAGGCCGCCGGCGGCGCGCAGTTTCACCCATGGATCCGCCGGGTCGAGGAACAGCTCGGCCGGGTCATAGCCGGGTTTCTTGTGGATGTCGACGGCCCGGGCGAAGTCAGGCGCCCGGGCGTCGTCCAGCCAGTAGTAGTAGGTGAACCAGGCGTCCGGCTCGGCCACCAGCACCAGTTCGCCCGCCCGCTCGTGGTCCAGCCCCTGTGCCGCCTTTCCGTCCGCGTCGAGGACCTCGGCCACCCCGGGCAGCTCGGACACGATGCCGCGCACCCGGTCCAGATCGGCCGGGTCACGCACGTAGACGTGTGCGACCTGGTGGTCCGCGACGGCGAAGGCCCGCGACGTCCACGGGTCGAGCAGCTCACCACTGGCGTTGGTATGCACATGCAGTAGCCCGGCCTGGCGCAGCGCCCGGTTGACGTCCACCGGGCGATGGGCGTGGGTGATGCCGTACTCGCTGAGCACGACGACGGTCACGCCCTGGTCGCCGGCGTCGTCCAGCAACGGCGCCAGCACCGCGTCGACGTCGCGGGCCGCGGCCACCGCCTGCGGGCTGTCCGGGCCGAAGCGTTGCAGGTCGTAGTCGAGATGCGGGACGTAGGCGAGGGTGAGGTCGTGCTCCGGCAGCAGCATCCTGGTGGCCTCGACGATCCACCGCGAGCTCTCGATCGAGGCCGTGGGTCCCCAGTAGTGGAACAGCGGGAACGTGCCGAGCCGGTCGGTGAGCACCCGATGCAGCGCCGGCGGCCAGGTCCAGCAGTCCGGCGACTTGCGCCCGTCGGCGTGATACACCGGCCGCGGCGTGATGGTGGTGTCGGTACTCGAGCCCATCGCGTACCACCAGCAGATGTTGGCCACCCGGTAGCCGGGGCGGCTGCGCCTGATGGTCTCCCACACCTTCTCGCCGCCGACCAGCCGGTTGTGCTGCCGCCAGAACAACACCTCGCCCAGGTCACGGAAGAACCAGCCGTTCCCGACGATTCCATGCTCGCGCGGCATCGTCCCGGTCAGAAACGTGGACTGGGCCGAACACGTCACCGCGGGCAGAACGGTACCCAGCTCCGCCGAGAACCCCTCGGTGGCGAGTCTGCTCAATCGGGGCATGTGCGCCAGCAGCCGCGGGGTGAGCCCGACGACGTCGATGACCAGCAACTTCTCACTCACAGCGCCTCCATACCGAGCTCCGACATGCGTCCGGCCGTCCAGCTCAGCTCGGCCGCCAAACCGTCCACCAGGCCGGCGACGTCATCCGGCCGCCGGCCCTGTGGCAGCACCGACCAGGTGTAGGTCTCCACCTCGACGTGGTCGGTCGCCGCCGTGGCGCCGCCGAAGAGCAGGCCGAGTGTCTGCTGCAGGTGGTCATGGGTGCCGCCCAGCGGTTCGGCCGGAGGTTCGTGCAGCGGCACGTGGAAGTGCACCCGCCACGGTCCGCGGCCGCGCAGAGCCCGTCGGCCCTCCAGCGCCTCGGGCAGATCGTCCCGGCCGACGGTGCGGCCGGCGGCATGTTCGCGGGCCTGGTGCAGGAACCGGTCCTCGGCGTAGCGGGTCAGCTCCGCCCTGGTGGCCGGATCAGCCGGCGCGGCGGCGTGCAGCGCAGCCGACGCCTGGGTCTTGACCACCGGCAGCCCGGCGTCGGCGAGGCGCTGCAGCGCCGCCGCGGGCTCCTCGAACTGCACCGCCAGATGGCAGGTGTCCAGGCACACCCCGATCCGTTCCCGGTCCACCGAAGCGAGCCGCTCGGCCGCCTCCGTCGTGGTCTCCACGATGCAGCCGGGTTCCGGCTCCAGGCCGACCCGGATGGTGCGCCCGGTCTCCGCCTCCAGCTTCTCCAGACCGTCGGCCAGCCGGGCCAAGTGCTCCTCGGCCTGCCGCTGCCGGTCGGCGTACCACGGGCTGCGCCAGCCCAGCGGCAACGTGGAGATGCTGCCGCGGGCCGCGTCGTCCGGCAGCAGCCGGGCCAGCACGGCCGCACAGTCCAGGGTGTATTCCAGCCGGGCCGGCTCACACCAGTCCGGCCGGTAGACCGCCTTCTTCACCTCGGGGTCGTGGAAGCCGGCGTACGGGAATGCGTTCAGCGTCACGACCTCGAGCCCGTTGCCGTCGAGAGCCTCGCGCAGCCGTCGCAGATCGGCGTCGTGGCCGGCCAGGTGCGCGGCGACCGGCGCGGGAAGCCACAGGCCGAGCCCGAGCCGCTCGACGCCGAGCCGGGACCGGACCCCGCCGCCATAGGTGCGCACCTGCTCCAGCAGGGCCTCGAGGTCCTCCGTGGGGTGGACGTTGGTGCAGTACGCCAGGTGGACGACCGTGCCGTCGGGATGCCGCAGCCGCATCGCTCAGCCCTCCTCTGTCCCGGTCGGGCGCTGTCCGCGCAAGACCGAGTTGCCCTGGAAGGTGGCGGCGGGGTCGGCCCCGTCGGCCCCGTCGGCGCCCGCGTCGTCGATCAGCAGCCGGCCGCTCTGCCCGTAGAACTCGACCGGGTTGCGCCACAGCACCCGGTCCACGTCGGCGGCGCCGAACCCGTCGTCGAGCATCGCCTGGCCGGTCTTGGCCGTCTTCAACGGGTCGCTGCGGCCCCAGTCCGCGGCGGAGTTGACGATCATCTTCTCCAGGCCGTACTCGCGCAGGATCGCGACCATCCGGTGCTCGTCCATCTTGGTGTCCGGGTAGATCGAGAACCCCATCCAGCACCCGGACTCCGCCACCATCCGCACGGTCAACTCGTTGAGATGGTCGACCAGCACCCGCTCCGGCGGCAGCCCGGACTCGGCGACGAGATCCAGCGTGCGCCGGGTTCCGGCCGCCTTGTCCCGGTGCGGGGTGTGCACCAGCACCGGCAGGTCGTGCTCGGCGGCCAGCTGGAGCTGATGGGTGAACGCCTTCTCCTCGTCCGCGGTCATCGAGTCGAACCCGACCTCCCCGACGGCGACCACACCGTCTTTGGCCAGGTACCGCGGCAGCACGTCGAGCACCTCGACGCAGCGCGGGTCGTTGGCCTCCTTCGGGTTGAGCGCGATGGCGCAGTGGTGCCGGATCCCGAACTGGCCGGCGCGGAACCGCTCCCAGCCGAGCAACCCGTCGAAGTAGTCGCAGAACGAGCCGACGCTGGTCCGCGGCTGCCCCAGCCAGAACGCCGGCTCGGTCACCGCCCGCACCCCGGCGGCGTACATCGCCTCATAGTCGTCGGTGGTGCGCGAGGTCATGTGGATGTGCGGATCGAAGATGCGCATCAGGTCTCCCTTCCGGTCGTGGCCGCCTCGGTCCCGGATACGCCCGGCGCGGTCCCCGCCGTGCGCAGGTCACGCCCGAGTTCTCCGAATCGGTCCAGCACCCGCCAGGCATCGGCCGGCATCGAGCGGCCGGCGGCGGCGCGCTCACGGCAGTAGTCCGCCACCATGCGCGCGAGCTCGGTGTCGGCGCGGGCGCCGAGTTCGGCCACCGCGTCCAGGGGAACCCCGACGAACAGGCACTTCAGCACGCCCTGACGCCAGCTGTCCGGGTCGAGGTGGCGGGCGCCGTACGGACCCATGGCGGCCGCCACCAGCCGGACGTCGTTGGTCCGCAGCGCGTCTTCCACCAGCGGCAGTGACACCGCGCTCATCCCCGCCCCGGTGTCCAGGGCGGACAGCGCCCGCAGCACCGCCCGCTTCTCGTCCGCGTCGCCGTACCGGTACAGCTGAGCGAGCTCGTGCGTGAACCGTTCCGGGTCGTCCGCCCACATCGACGCGAGCGCCGCGAGCAGGGCCGTGCGTGCCTGATCCTCCAGCCGGGGACGCTTCACTCCGTCCGGATCGTCCGGATCGGCGGGTCCTCTGGCAACCCGCCGTGCCACGGCCGGAAAGATGGTCGAGATTCGTCGAGGGTCATCGGCGAGTTCCTGGACCAGCTCGTCCAGGCGTCTGCTCGCTGTGGCGTCCAAGTCGGGCGCGGACCGCGCCTCCCGCGTGCTCATGCTCCGTACACCTCCATGTGGACGAACCGGTCAGGTAGCGGCGCTGCGTGCCTCCCTCCGCCCCGGGTTGCCGCGGACGGACTCGGCCTCGGCCAGTGCCGCGGAAAGCGCCTCCAGCGAGTGCGCGGCCACCACCGGCGCCGCGTGGCCATGCCGCGGAAGCTCCACCGAGGCCAACCCGGTGTAGCCCACGTCGAGCAGCGCGCCCAGCGTCTGAGGCAGGTCCACCTCGCCGTCGCCGAACTCCAGGTGCTCGTGAACGCCCCGGACCATGTCGTCGAGTTGCACGTTGGCCAGCCACGGCCCGGCCGCCCGCACGCACTCCTCCGGCGGATCGGACTCGTTGCAGACCAGGTGGCCGGTGTCGACGGTCACGCCGAGCCGCTCCGGCGAACCCAGCCGCCGGCGCAGCTCCAGCACGCCGTCCACCCGGTCCACGAACATCCCCGGTTCCGGCTCGAACGCGCAGACCACGCCACGCAGGTCGGCCTCGGCCAGCACCTGGTCCACCCCGGCCAGCAGCCGGTCCCAGCCCTGCTGGACCGAGGTTCCCGGCGGGAGCGTGCCGGACCAGAACGAGACCGCTTCGGCACCCAGCTCGGCACCGATGCGCACCGCGCGGCACAGCAGGTCCACCCGCCGCTCCCGCCCGTGCGTGGAGACCAGCGTCGGCTCGTGTTTGTGCCACGGATCCAGGACGTACCGGGCTCCGGTCTCGATCACCACCGCCAGGCCCAGCTCATCCAGCCGGCGTGCCACCGCGGCGGTCCGCGCCTCCAGATCCGGCGCGAACGGATCGAGGTGCGGGTGGTCCACGGTCAGCGCGACGCCCTCGTAGCCCAGCCCGGCGATCACCGCCAGCGCGTCGTCCAGCCGGTGACTGCCGAATCCATTCGTCCCGTACCCGAAGCGCAGGCTCATGCCTTCTGGTCGCGCTCCGCTCCTCATGTCGGCGACACCACCTTCGACGCGAGCCGTGCCACCGGCCCGGCCGCCAGCAGGCCCGCCGCGAGCCCCGGCGCGCCGGCCCGCGCGGCCAGCGCCGACTGCAGCATGATGATGCCGCGTACCCCGGATCCGGTCGCGCTGCGCACGGTCGCCGCGTCCGGATTGCTCGCCGCCGCGGCCTGGCTCCGCCCGACCACCGCCGCATACGCGCCGGCCAAGCCGGCACCGGCCCACCGTGCCACTCGCGCGGAACGCGACGACACTGACGATGACGATGACCACGACGTCGCCGCCGACGACGCCGATGACGACGACCAGCGCCGCCAGCGCGGCACGGCGGCCACGCCCGCCGACGCGGCGGTTCCGACCAGCGCCGTGTACGCCGCAGCGGGCGACGCCCCGTGCACCTCGCCACGGCTGAGCCCGGTGACCGCGGCCGTGTGCACGGTCACCGCCAGGCAGGGCAGCGCCGCGGGCCGCCATCGCCCACCGGCGCCCAGCAGGACGTCCAATCCTCGCGCGGCGGCCATGACCGCCGGCCCCGCACGGGTGGACTTGGCCGCCAGATCGTACGTCCACACCGCTGCCGCAAGCGGCACCGCCACCCGCAACGCCGTCCGCCCGCCGGCGTACGCCGCCACCCCGAGGCCGGCGCCGGTCAACCCGGCCGCCAGCGCCAACGCCTCCTCCGGTCGGACCCGGCCGGACGGGATGGGCCGCTCCGGCCGCTCGTCCCGGTCCAGGTCGCGGTCAGCGTAGTCGTTCAGGGCCATGCCGGCCCAGTACAGGCAGGTCGACGCGACCGGCAGCGCCCATGTGCGCCGGCCCAGCGGCCAGCCCGTCGTCGCGGCCGCGCACAACGTGTCGCCGGGTACGGTGAGTGCCGCGGGCAGCCGCACCAGCTCGGCCGCGTCGCGGGCTCTCATCGGCGCTCCTCAGCCTCGGCCAGCTCGGCGCACCAGGTGCGCAACGCCTCCCACTGCTCGCTCAGCGCGTGCACGTCGCTGCCGGCCGGGTCCTTGAAGAAGAAGCCCAACGCCGCCTGCGGGCCGACCCGGCCCGCCTGGTGCGCGCGAGCCACCAACCGCGCCAGGTCCAGCACCAGCGGCGCCGCCAGCGCCGAGTCACAGCCGGTCCAGGTGAACTGCAGCGACATCCGCGCCCCGAGGAAGCCCTCGAAGGACACCATGTCCCAGGCCGTCTTCCAGTCGCCCAGGTCGGGCACGTAGTCGATGTGCAGTGGCCCGTCGACCCGGTGCCCGAGGATGGCTTCCAGACCCTGGCCCTTGGTGGCCGTCTTGCTCACCGCGTTGGCCGGGTCCGCCAGGGTCCGGCCGTCTCCCCCGCCCAGCAGGTTCATCGACGACCACGACCGCACCTTCAGCGCGCGCATCGCGAACATCGGCGCGAGCACCGTCTTCAACAACGTCTCACCGGTCTTGCCGTCCGAGCCCGCCCATGGAAGGCCGACCGTCTCGGCGAGCTCCGCCAGCGCCGGCAGCCGCGGTCCCGGGCTCGGGGTGAACGCCACCACCGAACAGTCCGCGCGCAGCGCCGCATACGCGTACAGCGAACTCGCCGGCAGCGGGGACTCGCCCGCGTCCAGCGCCTGCTCCAGGCCGTCCAGCGTCAGCAGCTCCGGAGTGACCCGTACCGGCGGCTCGGTGCTGGACACATCGACCACCACCACCCGGTCCAGCCCGTTGTCCTCACGGAACGCGCGCAGATCGGCCGTCAGAGCCGCCGCGATCTCGCGTTGTGGCCGCTCCGACCCGGTCACCCCCGGCCGGATCCGCGCATCGACGCGGGCCAGCTCCGTCGCCAATGCGGCGGGCAGCCCATGCGGCACCACCCCCGCGTCCACCAGCGCCTCCACCCGCTTCGGCAACGACACGTCCGAGACGTCGTGACCGCCAAACTGGAGCCCGGCCAGCTCCGGCAGGCCGGCGACGGCCACCTCGGGCAGCCGGCTGACCATTCCCGTCTCGCCCGCCAGCCCGGCCCGGACGGCCAGGGCACCGGCGATGGCCGTGGCCCCCACCGACCCGCGAGCTCCGACGAACCAGACCCCGACCCGGGCACCTTCTGGACCTGGAACTGGTGTATTCGTTTCCGTCACACATGCCTCCTTGGTGGTGACGACGCGCCACAGGACCGGCGTGCCACCGGTGACCGTGGAGAGACGACGCGAACGCGGACATCCCTTCTCACTGACACCCCTTCCAGGGTGTGTTTGGAAACCTATTGTTGAGATCAGTGTCAGGTCAATAAGTTCTTTCGCAGTATCTTTGCGAAAGATTGTCGTACTTGATCCGCTTCCAGGCAATATGCCGCGTGAAACCGGAGGAGACGCGTCTCAGCGTTCGACATTTTCGACGATCCCCATGCGTGCGCCCTGCCCGCCGGATCGGTCCGGCGGGCAGGGCTCGTCTCCGCGCTCAGGAGTTCTGGAAGAGGCTCTTAGTCGGCGAAGGCATCACCGGCCTCCTCGGCGGCCTTCTCACTGGCCACCGTCCGCTTCTCGATCTCGTCCCGCACCTGTGCCTTCCGCTGGACCACCTCGGCCTGGACGCCGCGGCTGAGCGCTCTCGCGGATACCGCCGCGCCGTCGCAGTCGTTGCCGCCGCGGACCCGGTTGTCGGCGACGACGGGCGCGGGGTCATTGCCGGAGCAGGTGAGGTCCCCGCGGATGACGTTGCCGACCACGGAGGACGGACCGGTGTTGTCCGTCAGCGAGACGTTCCCACCGAACACGTTGAACGCGCAGTCGGACACCGTGCCGGCGCCGAGCTGGAGCAGCGTGCTGTTGCCGGTGAACGACGCGTCACCGTCGATCTCCGAGGCACAGACCACGCCACCGAGTTCCGCGCCGCTGATGCTCAGACCGCGCTCCACCACTGTGTCATAGACGTCGGTGAGGAGGTCACCGTCGGTGGTCAGATTCCGCGCCACCCTGCCGGACTCGATGAACGTCTCACCATCGGCGGACGTGACGTTACCGCCGTGCACCGATCCGAGGCTGTAGTAGAAGCCCGCGTCGGCCGAGTTCACGACGCCGGAGTGTGTGCTCGTCTCCGAGTACACCCCGAACGCCGAGTTGAGCCTCGTGTTCCCCGCCACCGAGGTGTCCACGACGCTGGCGAAGCCGTTGGGCCGCACCACCAGGTTGCCTTCGACCGTCGCGTCTTCGAGCAGCAGGTTTCCGTCCGCCCGCACCGTCGCGTTGCCCTGGATGACCACGTCGATCAGTTCGCACGAAGCGCCGGCCTTCACGACCAGATCTCCGGGCACCGTCACGTTCGACGCCGTCCCGTCGCACACGGTCGTCAAGGCCGCCTGCGACGGCGTCGCCAGGCCTACCGCGCCCAGACCCGCCACTGCTGAGATGACCACAATCCGTTTGACCCGCATCGCTGTTCCCCTTGTCTTGTGAGCTGATGGGTTTCCGTCGTGGTGTGTGTACTGATGTGGAATCGCTGATATCGAGATCCGGCCAGAGGCGCCTCCTGCGGCAGACGACGGGTGGTGGTTGCCCCGCTCGTGGCTCCGGCTATCCGCCACGAGCGGGGCGGCTCGTAGGGATCTAGCCGGACAGCTGAGCGATCAACGCCTCAGCCTGATGGACAAGGACATCGCGGGCGGCCGCATCGGAGACATACCTGGAGTCGGCGGCGGTCCGGATGAACTTCTCCAGCTCGCCGACGGCCTGCTTGGACCTGCCGTCTTCGAGGTGCTTGGCTGCGGTGTCCAGCCGTGCGTGCAGCAGGACCGCCGTGCTCGGCCGGTCGATCGCGCCGGTGGCCAGGTAGCCGTCGATGATCGCCCCCAGGTCCGCCAGCGACGTCGTCACCACGAATCCGACGGACGTGCTGGCCTGCAGACCGGCCTCGTCGGTGACCGTGACGACCAGCTCGTGCTCGCCGACCGAGAGGGTCCACAGCTCCAGCGTCCCCGCCTGCACAGGTTCGCCGTCGAGCGACGCCTGGACCGCGGCCACGCCGGAGGTGGCGTCGTCGCCGCCGAAGTCGAGCTCCAGTGTCTCGCTCGCGGGATACTCGGCCCCGTCCTCGACACCGTCCACCGACACGGTCGGCGCCGTCTTGTCGATCTTGATATCGACGGAACCTGCCTCGGAGACGTTGCCACCGTTGTCCGTGGCTCGGTAGTGCACCGTTGTGGTGCCCTCCGCGCTGACGGTCAGCGGGTTGTTCGCGTTGCTCCAGGTGTTGCCGCCGTCGAGCGACCGCTGGCGGCCGGCCACCGTGCCGTTGTCGGTGGCGGTGACGGCGACCGAGACGTTGCTCGTGTACCAGCCGTTCGCACCGTTCGGCTCGGCCGGGTTGAGAACCACGCTCACCTCCGGCGGCGTGACGTCGGCGATGCCGTCCCCGATGAACCGGAACTCGTCCACGTCGACGCCGCTGGTGGAGGTGATGTACAGCCGGCCGCTGCCCTCGGGCACGTCGGTCAGGTCCGTCTCCACCTCGGTCCAGCCACCGCCGTCCCGGAAGGTCGCCGTCGCGAACGCAGGCGCCTTGGGATCGTTCCAGCGCAGCGACAGCGTGCCCCGTCCGACGGCACGGGTGACCAGGCCGTCGATGCCGTCGAAATCGACCGGGTCGAAGGCGATCCAGTCGCCGGCCCCGAACGAGGTCACCTTCCGCAGCCCGCGGGCGGTCTCGTCGTCGACGATCTCGACGCCACTGGTCTCGTCCGCCCATTCGGCCTGCTGTGTCTTCGGGTTCAGGACGATCGCGGCCTCCCCGCGCGCCGGCGGGACGCCGTTGTGTCCTCCGTCGGTGTACCCGACGACGAGCGCGCCGTAGATGTTCTCGGTCTCGCCGTGCTCGGGGGCGTCAGCCGGCGTCGGCACGCCGAACGTGCACCCCGATCCGGAACTCAGCGGGTGGGCGTGCTCGTCATGGCCGAGCCCGAAGCTCCACTGGACGCGGGAGCAGACCGGTGTGCTGCCGTCTTCAGGGTCGTCGACGCCGACCGTCACCGGCACCGCCTGGCCCCAGTCGAAGAACCCGCCGTCCGGTGCGCTCAGGGAGACCGTCGGCGCGACGTTGCCGACCGTGATCTGCGCACTGGTCAGGCCGAACTTCCCGGACGGGTCGGTCACCCGCAGCCGGGCGTCGAACTGGCCGAGCTCGGTGTAGGTGTGCGACACGGTCGCACCCGACGCGTCGAACGATCCGTCGCCGTCGAAGTCCCAGTCGTAGGTGAGCTGCGCTCCCTCCGGGTCACGCGAGCCGGTGCCATCGAAATCGACGGTCAACGGTGCCTCGCTGCTGGAGATCGGGTCCGCACTGATCCGCGCCTGCGGCGTCTTGTTGCCCTCGGCGTAGTCGACCCGGTAGAGGCCGGCGTCGGGGTTCTGCCGGAAGAAGCCGTCGCCGTACTCCAGGACGTAGAGCGAACCGTCCGGCCCGAACTCCATGTCCATCGGGTTGTCCCAGATCGGCTGGACGACCTGGTTCAGGTGTGCGTTCGGGAGGAAGTTCACGATCTCCGTGACCTCGCCGTCGGCGGCGAGATCCGAGGTGAAGACCGCGACGTAGTCCTGCGAGAACTCGCCGAAGAAGGACTTGCCGTCCCAGTACTCCGGGAACTTCGAGACCGAGGGGCTGTCCGCGTCGTACCGGTACACCGGTCCACCCATCGGGCCCTGCCCACGGGCCGGACCGAACGCGGTCAGCTCCGGCCACGGCTGGTGATGGTCGTCATCGCCGTAGTACAGCTGCGGAGCCGTCGCCGGCGGTACCTGGCTCAGCCCGGTGTTCCAGCGGGAGTTGTTGACCGCGCCCGCGTCGCAATCGAACCACTCGCCGGGCGTGGCGGTGGCGAAGTCCCACTCGTTGTAATTCGCATTCGGCCCGTGGCAGTAGGGCCAGCCGCCGTTCATCGGCACGGTCGTGCTCTGCCACTCGACGAAGCCCATCGGGCCGCGTTGCTCGTTCGGTGCGCCGGCGTCCGGACCGTAGTCGCCCCAGACCAGTGCGCCGGTCTCGGGGTCGTAGTCGATCCGGAACGGGTTGCGCAGGCCCATCACATAGATCTCCGGCCGCGTGCCGTCGGTTCCCGGCTCGAACAGGTTGCCGTCCGGGATCGTGTACGAGCCGTCCTCTTCGACCTTGATACGCAGGATCTTGCCGCGCAGGTCGTTGGTGTTGCCTGCACCGCGACGGGCGTCGAAGCCGGGGTTCATCCCGGGAGCGTCGTTGTTCGGGGCGAAGCCGTTCGCCCCCGGCGTGCTCGCGGGCGTGTTGTCGCCCGTGGACAGGTAGAGGTTGCCGTCCTCATCGAAGGCGATGTCGCCGGCCACGTGGCAACACTGCCCACGCTGCACCTCGACCTTGAGGATGTCCTGCTTGGTGGAGAGATCGAGCGAGTCGCTCTCCTCGTCCCACTTGAACCGGGCCAGCAGGTTGTAGCCCTTCCATTGGTCCCAGTACTGCTCGGTCTGCCCGGCCGGAAGCGAATTCGGCGCGTTGCCGGACGGGGTCGTCTCCGGGTACGGAGCCTCCATCACCCGTGGCGCGTACAGCAGGTACACCCATGGGTTCTGGTCGAAGTCGGGGTCGAGCGCGATGGTCTGCAGACCGTCTTCGGAGTTGGCGTAGACGTCGATGGTGTTGATCAGCTTCGTGATGCCGGTGCCCGGATCGGTCAGCCGGATGTCGCCGTTGCGGGCGGTGTGCAGCACCCGCGAATCGGGCAGCACGGCCAAGTCGATCGGCTCACCGGTATTCTTGCTGAGCAGGATCTTCTCGTAGTTGTTCCAGTCGAGCGCATGCTCATGTCCCTCATGCGCCGCAGCGGGCGCGGCGACGGCCAGCATGGCCGCCGGCAGAGCCGCGGCCAGCATGGCACGCACCAGGAACGAAGGCTTAAGATGCACGACGTGGTCCTCTCATCGATGAGGGCTACTGCGATGAGTCGGACTCGCCGCGACCGCGTCTCTCGCCAAAGGTCCGCGGTCGCGGCGAGCCGGTCGCACCTGCCGGGCAGGTGCGTGGCGGTGCGGTGAACTGGCGGGTTCAGCCGCGGAGCGTGGACAGCGCCTGATAGCTGCGCTCGGCGGCACCGAATGCGCCGCCCCTCTCCTCCGGGGTGCTCGGCGCGTTGTCCTGCTCCCACAGGGCGTAGTGCGGGCCCTTGGCGCCGATGTCCCGGAAGAAGCTCTGGAAGTCGATGTCGCCCGCGCCGAACTCGACGATGTTGTAGCCGTTGGCCAGGTCCGGCCGGCTTTCCCCGTCCTTGGCGTGGAACAACGGGTATCGCCGCATGTTGGCCTTGACGTAGTCCGCGGGATCGAATCCCGGCGCGATGTGCTGGCCGACGAACGCCCAGTAGATGTCCATCTCCAGGTAGACCAGATGCGGGTCCGTCTCGGCCAGCAGGATGTCGTAGAGCCGGACGCTGGGGTCGTCGTTGGCGAAACGGAATTCGTTCTGATGGTTGTGGTGGTACCACTTGATGCCTCGGGCTGCGGCGGCCGCGCCGAAGCCGTTGAACTCCTCGGCGGCGGCGTGATAGCCGGCGATGGTGCGGTTGGGCGGGCTGACCGGCTCGTTCGCCGTGCCGATGTACGGCAGGCCGAGCGTCTCGGCGATGTCCAGCTCCTCCTCCATGTTGGAGCGGAAGCTGTTCAACCCGCGGTGACCGCCGATGCCCTTGAGCCCGTTGTCGTCCAGCAGCTGCTTGATCTGCGCGGGGGTGATCCCTGGCTCGGCCGGCGAGGTGTAGCCGGCGAACTCCACGTAGTGGTAGCCCATCCGGGCCAGCTCCTCGAAGACCACCCGGAATCCGAGCGAGCTGACCAGGTTGCGGATGGTGAACAGCTGGATGCCGATCTTTCCGCGTGGAACCAGGAGGCCGTTGGCCGCATTGGCCATGCCCAGTCCTGGTCCGGCAAACGCCGCTGCGCCCACGGCCGCTGTCGTGCCTGCGACGGCGCGCATGAACTGCCGCCGGTTGATCTCCGGACGTCCCATGTGGATCTCCTCGTTGAGCAATGCCGAACACCAACATGTGCAACGCGCCTGGGGGTCGGCGCGGGATCACGGCCCCCTCCCTCGGGCCCCCATTTGACCGGATGATTGGGAAACTTACGGTTTCCGCGTGCTTCTCGTCAATAGTTTTCGCGCAGCTTTCGAAAATTCTTTGCGAAAGCTGCGCGGTTCCGCCGCAGATGACGTTCGACGAGGTCGATTGACGCTCGCCGCAATCACCGGCCGGCACGGACCGACGCTCCGACCCACTACTGCGTGCCTGCTCCCTGGGTGGATCAGTCTGTGATCCCGGGGCCGCCGCTCCCATCCGATGCGGAGGCGGCGGTCAGGGTGATCCACCTACGGCATTGAGCTTCCATGAAGCACCACCGGCGCGCACCACGCCTCCTTGGAGCCACAGCCGACCCCGCAGCAAGCTTCCTTGCGAACACTCACACGACACCAAGCCTCCTTAGAGCCACAACCGACCCGCACCAAGCCTCCTTGGAGCCACAACCGACCGGCACCAACGCCGGGGACCCTTCAGTCCGCGGCGTAGACGGCTTCGCTGATCAGCGCCGCGGCCCCGACCACACCGGCGTCGTCTCCCATCTCGCTCAGCACGACCGGCAGGTTCCCGGTGGCCAATGGCAACGACCGCCGATACACCACGCCTCGGATCTCGGCGAGCAGCGGATGCCCCAGCCGGGCCACCCGGCCGCCGATGACGATGAGCCCCGGATTGAAGAAGGACACCAGGCTGGCCAGCGCCCACCCCACCCGATGGCCTCCGTCCCGGATCAGCTGCACCGAGTACGGATCTCCCTGCGCCACCGCGTGCGCCACATCCTCGGCGGAGAGCTGCTCCCGGCCGTCGAGCAATGAGGCGAGGACGGGCGACCGGCCGGACCGGACGGCGGCCATGGCATCGCGTGCCAGGGCCGAGCCGCCGAAAAACGCCTCCAGGCAACCGCTGTTGCCGCACGCACAGGTAGGGCCGAATTCCTCCACCCGAACGTGCCCGATGTCGCCCGCGCAGCCGTCGACGCCCCGGTAGAGTTCACCGCCGGTGACGATGCCGCAGCCGATACCGGTGCCGATCTTGACGAACAGGAACGACGGAACCGACTTGGCCACGCCGGCGTGCCGCTCCCCCAACGCCATCAGGTTGACGTCGTTGTCGAGCAGCACCGGGCAACCCAGCTCGCGGGAGACGGCCTCCCGGACCGGATAGCCGTGCCAACCCGGCATGATCGGCGGCGACACCGGGACACCGCTGTGAAAGTCGACCGGTCCGGGCACCCCGATCCCCACCCCGGTGACGCGCTGGATGCCCAGCTCGGCGCGGACCTCGTGAGCCAACGCCAACGCCGACCCCAGGACGCGTTCCGGGCCGAGGCGGACATCGACCGGCACGTGCAAGCGCTTCCCGAGTACCGCCAACCGACCGTCGGTGATCGCGACCGAGATCGACGTGGCGCCGATGTCCACTCCGACGAATCGCAGGTTCGGCGACAGGTCGACCAGCGTGGAACGCCGACCGCCGCGGGACGCCGCCGGGCCCGCGTTCTCCGCCAGGCCAAGCTCGGAGAGCCGGTTGAGCTCGCTCCCGATGGTGGTCCGGGAGACACCCAACCGGTCTGCCAGCTGCACCCGGGACAGCGGCCCCTCATCCCGCAGCAGTTTCAGAGCTTTCGCCTGAGTGGCGTTCTCCGCCCGCCCGGCGAGCGTATGCCTCACAGATGCCTCCTGTATGTCTCTGGTAGAGGCCGGCGCCGGAGGTGGAGCTTGCGCTCCGGCGCCGGCATTGGGCCGGTCGGCACCGGCCCCGTCAGCCGGCGGTTCCTCGTCCCGCGCACCGGGCCCAGGGCCGTGGTACCCGGTGCCGGGACGCCGTTGTCCCGTCACGAGCGAGGAACCGGTCCGGTGACGTGTCCTCATCCACCTCCTGCGTCGGCTGACGGTCTCACAGTTGGCCCCGGAGCGCCTCGACGATCGCCAGCAGATGCTCGCGCACCTGCTCGTCGCCGACCTTCTCGGCTACCCGGACCGCCCGATCCAGCGACTGGCCGGCCTGCGTGGCCTGCCCGCCTTCGGCGAGCCGCTGCGCCGTCGACAGATGGGTGTGCAACTGCCGATAGGTCGGCCGCTCCAGCGAGCCGTCCTCGTAGTACCGCTCCACCACGGCGAGCGCATCCTCAAAGGTGACCGTGACCTCGACGTCGAGCGAGCCTTCGGTCACGTTGCCCGCCACGTCCGTGGCCCGATACTCGACGGTGCCCGAAACGTCAACCCGAATCGGATCGTCGTACTCGGTCCAGTCGCCGTCGCCCAGCCGGTACTCCACCGAGTCGAGACCCGACGTGGCGTCCGACGCCGTCAGTTCAACGGCGGTCCCGGTGTCGAGCTCGAGCACCGTCGCGTCCACCTCCGGTGCCGTCGCATCGATACGGAACGAGACCTCCTGCACCTCGGAGACATTGCCGGCGGCATCGGTGGCACGCGCCTGCAGCACGTGCTCGCCGTCTTCCTCCACCACCAACGCTTCCGTGTATTCGGCCCAGTCGCCGCCGTCCACGCGGTACTCGACGGATACCGGGCCGTCGCCGTCGTCGGTGGCTGCGGCCGATACTCCGACCGACCCGGACCACCAGTCGTTGGCTCCCGACGGCTCAGCCGGGTCCAGCACCACCTCGAGCTCTGGCGGTGTGGTGTCCGCGTCCTCCTGCACGACGCGGAAGTAGTCGAACAGAGCCGTCTTGGACTCGTTCTGTCCCCCGCCGAGTGCGAACAGGCCGACCTGCACGTCGTCGCCGGCCAGCGCGGCGTTCGTCACCGGCTCGTCCATCTCCGTCCAGCTCTCGCCGTCAGCACTGTACGAACCGGTGTAGGTGTCGCCGGACTTGGTGATCCGCAGGTGCCACACGGAGTCGCCCGGATCGCCGACGTTCGGCTGCGGGCTCTGGACGACGTCGTCGACCTCGTTGAGCAGCTCGATCCGCGGGTCGACCGCGGCGCCGGCGACGTTGTCGACGACGTAGTCGAACTTGACGTAGTTGCCGTCGTCCGCGTAGACGATCAAGCCGCCCTGCTGGTACTGCTCGTCGAGCGCCGAGCCGTCCACACTGGTCTCGATCGTCCAGTCCTCCGGTCCGCCGTCGCCGGCATGTGGCGCCGGCTGCAGGATGAAGTTGGCCGGATCGGAGTTGCCGTCCGAGTAGATGTCGCCGTCGCTGGTGTCGATCTCCAGCTGCCCGTCCGCCACGCGGTAGCCGGCCGGGTCCGGCCGCAGCACGGACCATCGGCAGCCGTCCAGCATCGCACCGTCGAACTCGTCATCCGGCTCCACCACCGGGACGGTGTCGTCCGGGGTGATGTGGAAGTAGTCGAACCGTGCGTCGGTCACCGGGTTCCCGGTACCGGCGAGCGAGACCAGCCCGATCTTCGGATCCTCGATACCGGCCAGACTCTTGGTCTGCGGCATCTCGGTGAAGTCCACGCCGTCGGCGCTGTAGGCGGCGCGCAGGTCGCTGCCGTCGCTGGTGTAGCGCACCCACACCGTGTCCGGGTAGTCGGCGCCGAGCTGGGCCGTGTTGCTGTCGCCGACCTCGTTCGGAGCGCCGTCCTCCTCGCGGATGAACTGGAAGATCCGGGCCGCCGGGTTCACCGACCCGGTGTCGCGGCCTTCGAGCACCATCTTGGCGTAGTTGTCGTCGTCGCCGTAGATGATCAGACCAGCCTGCTGGTAGGCCTGGTAGGCCTCCATGGTCAGCTTGGCCGTCGCCGTGAACGGACCGTCCGGCAGGTCCTGCAGGACGATGTTCGGCGTGTCCGTGTTATTGGTGCCGTAGATGTCCGTCGACGACGCCGGGATCACCAGATGGCCGTCCACCACCTGCAGATCCTGGTTCTCCCGGATGACCGTGTTCCACCGGTCCCGGTCGAGTTCGTCCGCGTCGAATCCGTCCGACCGGCCGGCCAGGCAGATCGGCGGCTCACCGACGCTCTCCGCCTCGACCTCGATCGCGACCGACGCCGAACGCTGCGCGCCGCGGGCATCGGTCACCGTCACCTGGGCGGTGTATCCGCCCGGATCGGTGTAGGTGTGCGACGCCGTCGGCCCGGATGCGGTGCCGCCGTCGCCGAACTGCCACGCGTAGGTGAGCGGCTCGTCGCCCTCCGGGTCGGAGGCCTCGGCGCTGAACTCCACGTCCAGCGGGGCGGTCCCGCTGGTGGGCTCCGCGGTCACCTGCACGTGCGGACGCTGGTTCTCCGTCACGCCCTTGCCACCGAAGTCCACCCAGTTGACGTTGAGCTGACCCGAGACCAGGACGAAGTACAGCGGGCCGCTCTCGGTCGCCGTGTCGCCACTGATCTCGCCGGTGAACTCGTCATATGTCTGCCAGCCGCCGGTGGCCGCGACCTCGATGGTCGCCACCGCCGGACCGTCCGGCGCCCCGGTGCGGACCTCCACGGTCGCGCCGTCGTTCGGCGAGGCCGCGCGCAACGTGATGTCGTCCATGCCGGTGAGGTTCATCGGGTCCCACGCCCACCAGTCATCCGGCTCGATCCAGCCGATGTTCGATCCGCCGCCGGCGGTGTCCCCGGTCTCCTCCACCTGCACACCCGGGTCGCCACCGGAGGTGGATCCGGCCAGCCGCCCGGTCGAGTCGAAGTGCTCCGCCTCTCGCCGCTTCGGCTGCAGCACCAGTACTTCTTGACTGGTCAACGGGCTGGCACCGTTCGCCCCGCCGTCGGTGACGGTGACCGTGACGGTGCCGAAGATGTTCGCGCCGATGTGGCCCTCGTCGCCGGGCAACGGGAACTCGCCGGTGCATCCGGTGTATTGCTCGTAGCCGTGCGAGTGGTCGTCGTGGCCCAGGCCGGGCTGGGTGACGATGTCCTCGCAGGCGATCTCGCCGTCTTCGGCGTCGGTCGCGCTCACCTCGTATGCGATGGTGTCGCCGAACTCGAAGAAGCCGCCGTTGACCGGCGCCGTCACGGTGATCTCCGGGGCGGTGTTGCCGGCCACGATCTCGACGTTGGCGATGTCCTGCTGGCCGTCGTCGTCGGTCACCGTCAACGCCACCGTGTAGTCGCCTGGCTCGGTATAGGTGTGCGTGGTCTGGGCGTCGGTGGAGTCGACCGTGCCGTCACCGTCGACGTCCCATTCGTACGTCAGCGACGAACCCTCCGGATCGGAGGACCGGGAGCCGTCGAAGGTGACCTCCAGCGGCACCGGCCCGGAGAGCGGATTCGCGTCGATGCGTGCGATCGGCGCCCGGTTACCCTGCACATAATCGATCCGGTAGACGCCCGAGTCGCTGTTGTTGCCGCCGAATCCGGAGCCCCACTCGATCACGTACAGCGCGCCGTCCGGCCCCCACTGCAGCGCCATCGGGCGGATGAAGTCCCAGTCACCGAAGATCTGGTTGATATCGGTGACCGCGGAGGCCGTGTCGTCGAGCTGGAAGGTGTACAGCTTGTTCTGGTTCCACTCACCGAAGATCGCCTTGCCGTCCCAGTAGGCCGGCCACTTACGGTCGGACTCCAGGTCGGCGTCGTACCGGTACACGCCACCGGCCATCGGCGCACCGCCGCCGCCGATCTCCGGGAACAGTGGGTTGGTGGAGTACCCATACCAGATCTCCGCCTCGATCGCCGGGGGCAGCTGAGTGATGCCGGTGTTGTTCGGCGAGTCGTTCACCGGACCGCCGGCGCAGTCGAACGGCTGGCCGGACTCCCCGGTGTCGAAGTCATAGTCGATGTAGGGCGTGTTGTCACCGACGCAGTACGGCCAGCCGTAGAAGCCGGGCTCGTCGACGATGTTCCACTCCACCCGGCCGTCCGGGCCCCGGTTCGGGTTCGTGCTGCCGGCATCCGGTCCGTAGTCGGCCACCAGCAGCTTGTCCGTGGCGGGGTCGACGCCGATCCGGAACGGGTTACGGAAGCCCATCGCGTAGATCTCCGGCTGCGTGTCCGGTGTCCCCGGGTCGAACATGTTCCCCTCGGGGATGGTGTAGCTGCCGTCGTTCTCCGGGTGGATCCGCAGCACCTTGCCGCTGAGGCTGTTCGAGTTGGCCGAGGTCCGCTGGGCATCCCACAACTCGCGGCCCGGCCGCTCGTCGATCGGTGTGTAGCCGCTGGACGCGAACGGGTTCGTGTTGTCCCCGGTGGTGATGTACAGATTGCCGTTCCCGTCGAACTCCAGCGCGCCGCCGGCGTGACAGCACTCCTGGCGGTTGGTCGGATACTCCAGGATCACCTGTTCGCTGCCGAGGTCCAGGGACTCGCCGTCCAGAGTGAACCGGGAAACCCGGTCCACCGCGTCCCCGCCCGCGGGCGAATAGGTCAGGTACACCCAGCCGTTCTCCGCGAAGTCCGGGTCGAGCGCAATGCCCATCAGGCCGAACTCCTGGCCGGTGTAGACGCTCAGCGTGCCGACCGTGGTGGCCGACCCGTCCGGCCGGACCAGCCGGACAGCACCGTTGCGGTCGATGTAGAACACCCGGCCGTCGTCGGCGACCGCCAGCTCCATCGGGTTGCTGGTGGTGTCGTCGAGAACCACCTTCTCAAAGCTGCTCGGCTGGCTCGCGCCGCAGTCGGCGCCGGTGACCCCCGCGGCGGTTTCGATGCCGCCGAGGATGTGCTCCAGGAACTCCGGCTCGGCGAACGACTCCTCGGTGTGCCCCATCCCCGTATACCAGGCCCGGCCACCGTCATAGTCATGACACCACGCGATCGGATGATCCGAGCCCATCGCGCCGCCACCGGCGTCGTACGACGACTCATCCAGCGACGCCAGCACGTGCACATCACCGCGGGGATTGGACTGGTAGTTGTACCACTCGTCGTACCGCTCCCACACCGGGTCCAGATGCGCCGTGGACGGGTGGACCGTATCCTCCACCTTCACCGTGGCATCCTGATTCGCCGGGTGGCTGTCGAAATACGCACCCACCAACTCGCCATACCACGGCCAGTCATACTCGGTATCCGACGCCGAGTGAATACCGGCATACCCGCCACCGGACTGGATATACCGCTCGAACGCGCCCTGCTGCTCCTCGTTCAGCACATCCCCCGTGGTGGACAACCACACCACCACGTCATACTGCGCGAGATTCTCATCCGTGAACGCCGACGCATCCTCCGTCGCCGTCACCTCGAAATCATGATCTACACCCAACTGCTCGATCGCGGCGACACCCTCCTCGATCGAGCCATGCCGAAAACCGGCCGTCTTCGAAAACACCAAGGCGGAATACCCACCATGACCTTCATGCGCGGCCGCTGGTGCCGCCGTCGCCGCCATGCCGATCGGAACCAGCAGCGACGCTGACAGCCCACCGGCCAGCAGCCGTCGTAATCGTTGTCTCACCATCGTCTCCCTTGGCGATTGGACGTGCTGAACAGGTCAGGGTCGGGCCCGGGGCGCCGGAGTGTGACCCGCTCCGGCGCCCCGGGACGTGGTTATAGCTGTGTGCGCAGGTTCTCGACGACGGTCAGCAGGTCGTCACGTACCTGCTCGTCGTCGACCTTCTCGGCCACCCGGACCACCCGGTCCAGCGCCTGTCCGGCCTCCTCCGCCTCGCCACGCTCGGCGAAGCGCTGTGCTGTCGCCAGGTGGTTGTGCAGCTGCCGGTAGTGCGGCCGTTCCAGCAGCCCGTCGTCGTAGTACTCCTCGACCAGCCGCAGCGCACCCTCGTAGGTGTCCGGCAACGCGTCGAGCTCCTGAATCCGGATGTTCCGGAAGTAGACGTCGTCCTGGCCGCCGTGGTTCTGGATCCCGATGTGACTCGGCGGGTTCATCCGGTCCGGGTCGGTGTCCGTGTAGTCGTTGATCTTCGCTCCGTTGAGGAAGACCTGGATCCGGTCACCCTCGACGACGATCTCGAACTCGTTCCACTCCCCCGGTGGGTTGAGCGCCTCGTCCCGCGCGTCCAGATCGGCGGACTGGAAACCGTAGATCGCGCCGGTGGTGCGGTCCGGCTCATCCGTGGCGTCGATCTGCACCTCGTGGCCTTCCTCGACCGCGACCCACGGGTCGTCACCCGGTTCGGGGAAGCCGACGAACACGCCGGAGTTGTCGTCGCCCGGCATCATCCAGTCCAGCTTGAGCGAATACGACTCGAACGCCTCGTCGTACCAGAGCAGGCCCATTCCGCCGTACGACAGCAGCCGGCAGTCGGTGTGGTGGAAGCCACCCGGCCCGGCCATCCGCCAGCTCTCCAGGCCTTCCGCCGTCCCATCGAACAGGCTGCGGTAGCCCTCCTCCGGCTCGGTCGGCTCGCACTCGGTGACCGGTGCGTCGTCGACGTGGAAGTAGTCGAACGACACCGGCTGACCCACACCGTTGAACGCCGCCAAGCCCACTCTGGGCTGGGGCATCTGGGAGAGCGAACGGGCACGGCCGAACTCGGTCCACTCCTCGCCGTCCGCCGACCAGGCCGCCGTGAGCACCGCGCCGTCGCTGGTCATCCGGACGTAGGCCTCGTCCGTGATCCCCTCCGGCAGCTCCCCGGAGCGGTCCACCTCGGGATCGAAGACCGCCTCGCCATCGACGTTCTGGCCGAACTCGAACCGCCACCCCAGGTCCGGGATGTTGATCAGGACCGCCTTGGCGAAATCGGCGTCGCCGGAGTGCACCAGGATGCCGGCCTGCTCGTAATCCCCACCCGCCGGGATCTCCAGCTTGGTGGTCACCTCGAATCCGTCCTCCGGCGCGTCCTGCAGGACCAGGTTGGCGGCGCTGGTGTTGCCGCCGTACATGTCCCCTTCCAGCGCGTCGATCGTCAGCGCGCCGTCGGCCACCCGGTAGTGGTCCGGGTCCGGACGCAGGATGGTCGGCCAGCGGCAGCGGTCCAGCTGGTCGCCGTCGAACTCGTCGTTCGGGTCGACGTCCGCGTCCGGGTCCTCACACGGCGGCGGTTCGGTGCTGAAGGTCATCGCATCGATGTCCATCAGCCCGCCGCCGTCGCCGCGGAACAGCAGGAACAGTTCGTGTGTCCCGCCCGGATCGGTGACCGGCACCGGTTCCACCTCGACGTAGTTGTCCGGGCTTCCGGTGTGCGGCACCGGAACGGTCGCCGCCAGCGGCCCGTCCGGAGCACCGGCACGCAGCTCGACCGTGCCGCCCGGTCCGCCTGCCGACACCCGCATCCCCACCGACCGGACGCCGGTCAGGTTCCACGGCTCGAACGAGATCCAGTCTCCGTCGTCGATGTAACCCACGCGAGCGCCGCCTTCGGCACCGCCGTGATTGACGACTTGGACGCCGCTCTGGTCGGAGAAGTGCTCCGCCTGCCGGTGGCTCGGCTGCACCACGATCTCCGCCTCGCCGGTGACCGGTCCCGCGTCATCGCTCGGCGGCGTATCGGTGTACTCGGCATAGAGCAGACCGAAGATGTTGTCATCGGTGCCGTGCGAGGCATCGGTCCCGGTCGAGAGGGTCCCGGTACATCCGGTTACGGTCTCCCCGCCGTGCGTGTGCTGGTCGTGGCCGAGCGCGAAGGTGACCTCGACGTCGGCGCAGTCGACCGGCATGCCGTCCGGGTCGGTGACCGCGACCTCGTACGCCACGTCGTCGCCGAAGGTGAAGACCTGGCCGTTCGCCGGCTCCACGAACTCGACCACAGGGGCGGTGTTGCCGACGACGATACGCACCGTCGCCACACCCTCGGATCCGGACTGGTCGGTGACCGTCAACCGGGCCGTGTACTCGCCGTTCTCGGTGTAGGTGTGTTCCGCGTCCGGTTCGGTCGAATCGGTCGTACCGTCCCCGTCGAAGTCCCAGGCGTAGGAGATGACGTCACCCGGGTCGGGGTCGTCCGAGCCGTCCGCGGTGAACTGGACGGTGAGCGGCGCCAGCCCGGAGGTCGGCTCGGCCGTCGCCTTCGCCACCGGGGATCGGACGCCCTTGACGTAGTCGATCCGGTACAGGGCCGAGTTCTCGTCGCCGTTGAAGAAGCCGGTGCCGTAATCCAGCACGTAGAGCGAACCCTCCGGACCGAACTCCAGATCCATCAGCTGGGTGTTCTCCATGAAGTCGGAGAACGGCCCTATCGCCAGCGGCGAGCCGTCGGCGTCCAGGCTGATGTTCTTGATCCAGCGCCGGCCGAACTCGTAGGCGAAGAACTGCCCGTCGTAGAACTCGGGGAACTTGGTCTCCGACTCCAGGTCGGGGTCGTATCGATAGACCGGTCCGGCCATCGGGGACTCGCTGCCGCTGCCGAACTCGGGTACCGAACCGCCGTCGTAGGCGATCCAGGCCGGCTCGGCCGGAGGCACGGTGTCCAGCCCGGTGTTGAGCACCGAGTCGTTCGCCGGACCGTTCGCACAGTCGAACTTCTCACCGACGGGATCGTCGGTGCCGTCGTTCGGGTCTTGCTCGCCGGTATGCGGGTTGATGCCGTAGTAGGCGGTGAACTCACGCTCGGCGTAGGTCTCCTCCGGTGTGTTCATGCCGGTGCAGTACGGCCAGCCGAAGTTGCCCGGTTCGGTGACCCGGTTGAACTCCACCTGACCTCCGGGGCCGTACTGATTCGGTCCGCCCGAGTCCGGGCCGTATTCGCCGACCCACACGTCTCCGGTCTGCTGATCGACGCTCATCCGGAACGGGTTACGGAAGCCCATCGCGTAGATCTCCGGACGGGTCAGCTCCGTTCCCTCGGCGAACAGGTTGCCCTCGGGAATCGAGTACGAGCCGTCGTCGTTCACCGTGATCCGCAGGATCTTGCCTCGCAGGTCGTTCGTGTTGCCCGACGTCCGCCGCGCATCGAACTGGGGCGCGCGGTCCTCGCGGTCGTCGATCGGCGAGTACCCGTTCGACTCGAACGGGTCGGTGTCGTCGCCGGTGACCAGGTACAGGTTGCCGTCGGCGTCGAAGTCGACGTCGCCGCCGTGGTGGCAGCAGTTGCCCCGGTCCTGCGGGACCTCCAGGATCACCTGCTCGGAGTCCAGGTCCAGCCGTCCGTCCACGAACTGGAAACGGGAGAGGTTGTTGTGCCCCTCGTACTCCTCCCAGACGCTCGGATCGAGGCTGCTGTGCTCGACCTCACCCGGCGGGGTGCCCAGCTGCGGCGAGTAGTAGAGGTACACCCACCCGTTCTCCGCGAAGTCCGGGTCGATCGCGATTCCCTGCATGCCGTCCTCGCGGAAGTCGTACACCGGGACCTGCGCGGCCAGCGTCGTCTCTCCCGCCTCGGCGGTGTAGAAGACCTGTCCGGAGCGGGCGGTGTGCAGCACGCCGCCATCCGGCAGCACCGCCATCCCCATCGGCTCGCCCATCTCGTCGACGCCGCGGGCCAGGGTGACCTGGTCGAAGTTTTCGTGCACGGTGGCGCCGCAGTCGGCATCGGTGACCCCCGCGGCGGTTTCGATGCCGCCGAGGATGTGCTCCAGGAACTCCGGCTCGGCGAACGACTCCTCGGTGTGCCCCATCCCCGTATACCAGGCCCGGCCACCGTCATAGTCATGACACCACGCGATCGGATGATCCGAGCCCATCGCGCCGCCACCGGCGTCGTACGACGACTCATCCAGCGACGCCAGCACGTGCACATCACCGCGGGGATTGGACTGGTAGTTGTACCACTCGTCGTACCGCTCCCACACCGGGTCCAGATGCGCCGTGGACGGGTGGACCGTATCCTCCACCTTCACCGTGGCATCCTGATTCGCCGGGTGGCTGTCGAAATACGCACCCACCAACTCGCCATACCACGGCCAGTCATACTCGGTATCCGACGCCGAGTGAATACCGGCATACCCGCCACCGGACTGGATATACCGCTCGAACGCGCCCTGCTGCTCCTCGTTCAGCACATCCCCCGTGGTGGACAACCACACCACCACGTCATACTGCGCGAGATTCTCATCCGTGAACGCCGACGCATCCTCCGTCGCCGTCACCTCGAAATCATGATCTACACCCAACTGCTCGATCGCGGCGACACCCTCCTCGATCGAGCCATGCCGAAAACCGGCCGTCTTCGAAAACACCAAGGCGGAATACCCACCATGACCTTCATGCGCGGCCGCTGGTGCCGCCGTCGCCGCCATGCCTAAGGGCACGGTCAGCACGGCGCACAGACCACCGGCCAGGAATCGCTTCGGTTGAGGCACCACTGTCTCCTCTGGCGATCGGAAGCTTGCGGACATGCTCCATCTCCGGGATAGGCCCGGATCCTCGGCCCTGGTTGATCCGTCGTCGTACTGGTCGCCCCCGTTGCGCCACGCTCAGTACGTCCGCTTCCCTTCGTGGCCTGAAGGTGTGGTTGTGGCGGTCAGTTCCCCACTGTGGTCCAGGCGCTGTCCTTCGCCGCGCTCTGCTCGACCGCGGCCAGCACCCGCTGCACCCGCAATCCGTCGACGAACGACGGTTCCGGGTCGTCTCCTCCGGCGATCGCCTTGATCAGATCGACCGCCTGGTGGGTGAAACCGTGCTCGTAACCCAGCAGATGCCCAGGCGGCCACCACGCGGCCAGGTACGGATGGTCGGGTTCGGTGACCAGGATGCGACGGAAGCCCTCCATCGCCGCGGCACCGGTTCCGTCGTAGAAGTGCAGGGTGTTCATCTCTTCGAAGTCGAACGCGAGGGCTCCGGCCGAGCCGTTGATCTCGATCCGTATCGCGTTCTTGCGCCCGGTGGCATACCGGGTGGCCTCGAATATCGCCAGCGCTCCACCGCTGAAGCGGCTGAGGAACAGCGCCGCATCGTCCACACTCACCTCGCCGGTCGGCAGGTCGTCGCCGGACGCGTGACCGCCGAGCTTGCTCGCCCCGCCGGCATCGGCGATCGGGCGACGGTCGATGAACGTCTCGGTCATCGCGCTGACCCCGACGATCGACTCACCGGTGATGAACTGCGTCAGGTCGATGATGTGCGCGCCGATGTCGCCCAGGGCGCCGGAGCCCGCGCGGTCGCGCTCCAGCCGCCACGACATCGGGGCGGCTGGGTCGACCAGCCAATCCTGCAGGTACTGCGCCCGCACATGCCGGATCTCGCCGATGCGCCCGTCCGCCACCATCGTGCGCGCCAGCGCGATCGCCGGCACCCTACGATACGTGAATCCCACCATCGACCTGGCCCCGCGGGCGCGGGCTGCCTCCGCGGCCTGCGCCATCGCCTCCGCCTCCGGCACCGAGTTGGCTAAGGGTTTCTCGCACAGCACGTGTTTGCCCGCACGCAGCGCCGCCGTCGCGATCTCGGCATGGGTATCACCGGGTGTGCACACGTCGACCAGGTCCACGTCGTCCCGTTCGACCAGCGCACGCCAGTCCGTCTCCACGTCATGCCAGCCGAACTTCTCGGCCGTGTCGCGTGCCGCGTCGGCGTTCCGCCCGGCGACGACGGCCAGCCGCGGCACCGCCGGCAGATCGAAGAAGCTGGCCGCATTCCGCGATGCGTGCGAGTGGGCGATGCCCATGAACGCGTATCCCACCATGCCGATCCCGAGCGTCGGCGTGCTGTCATCAGTCATCGAGGATCCCTAGTGTTCGACGTCAGGTTGCCGGTGTCGCCTCTGGCCACCGACCCCGTTCGATACCGGTGCGCCGGTGCCCGCCTTCCCCGGTGCGTAGGCACCGGCGCACCACCGCATCAGGAGTCGAAGCAGCCCTCTCGGTGCTCGTCGACGTTGTCCGCGGTCACCACCGGGGCGTCGAGCACGATGCGCCGCGGCACCGCCACCTGCACCAGGTCGGACATCCCCTTGCCCTGCGCGATCAGCCGGGCCAGCCGGATGCCGTCCGCCGCCTGCGTCGGCGGGTAGAGCACCGTCGCCTCCATCTCGCCGTTCTCGATCCAGTCCATCGCGTTGCAGGATCCGGCGCCGCCGATGAAGAAGAACTCGTCCCGGCCGGCGTTCTCGAACGCCGCCTTGACGCCGACGCCCTGGTCGTCGTCGTGGTTCCAGATGATGTCGATCTCGGGTGCGGCCTGCAGCAGGTTCGAGGCCTCCGCCTCACCGCTCTCCACCGTGAACTCGGCCGCCACTCGGTTGTCGACCTCCTGGCCACAGTTGGACAGCGCCTCGGCGAAGCCCTCCGAGCGGTCCTGGGTCAGTGGCAGCGAGTCGATGCCGGCGATCTCGGCGATCACCGGGTCGGAGATGTTGTTCTCCTCGATCAGCTGGCACGCGTACGTGCCGGCGGAGACGCCCATGCCGTAGTTGTCGCCGAGGATCGTGGTCCGCGCCGCGAACGGGCTGGAGAACTCCCGGTCGACGTTGACCACGGGGATGCCGGCGTCCATCGCCCGCTGGGCGACATCGGTCAGCGAGGCACCGTCGGTCGGCAGCAGCACGATCGCGTCGACGCCCTCGTTGATGAACGTCTCCACCTGCTGAATCTGCAGGCCTGGGTCGTTCGTGCCCTCCGTCGCGCGCAGATCGATGTCGTCGTACTTCTCGGCTTCCTCCAGCGCCGAGCTGTTGATCGCGGCGAGCCAGCCGTGGTCGGCCTCGGGACCCGAGAATCCGATGGTCACGGTCTCGCCGGTCTCGTCGTTAGAACTTCCGCCGGAGTTCTCGTCGCTGGCAGGCGCGGCCTCGCCGTCGCCCTCGTTGTCCTCCTCATCCGGCTCGTTGCTGGTACAGCCGACGACGAGGACACCGGCCAGCGCGAGCGCGCCGGCCGTGGACAGCAGCCGCCGGGCCGATCGGGGCAGGTGAATCGTGGAGCGGGACATCGATGTCTCCTTCGCTTTGGGTGTGTGGACGGTGCTACGTCGATCCCGGGTGGCGCGCTAGGTGCCCCTGTTCCGCGCCGCCACGCGCTGCTGGAGCAGGACCGCGGCGACGATGATCGCGCCCTTGGCCACGGCCTGCGTGGACGTGTCGAGGTTGTTGAGGGTGAAGATGTTGGTAAGTGTGGCCAGGATCAACCCGCCGAACACCGTGCCGACGATCGTCCCGCGCCCGCCGGAGAGCAGCGTCCCCCCGATCACCACGGCCGCGATCGCGTCCAGCTCCCAAAGCTGGCCGTGGGTGGAGCTACCCGTGGTGGTCCGGGCCACCAGCATCAGCGCCGCGATCCCGCAAGCCACACCGACCAGCACGAACACCAGCATGGTGTGCCGCTGCACCTTGATGCCCGCCAGCCGGGCCGCCTCCGCGTTTCCGCCGACAGCGAGCGTGCGCCGGCCGAACGTGGTGCGGTTGAGCAGGACCCATCCGCCAGCTGCCACCAGGGCGAAGATGATCACCAGTACCGGCAGTCCGAACACCTCGCCGCCGAAGAAGTCGAGGAAGCCGCGGACCTCGACGATCTGCGTGCGCCGCTCCGAGATGATCTCGGCCAGCCCGCGCGCGGCGACGAGCATGGCCAGCGTCGCAATGAATGAGGCCATTCGCCCGTACGCGACAAGGATGCCGTTGATCAGGCCGCAGACTGCCCCCACCGCCAGCGCGGTGAACACCATGGTGATCCAGTGAAAGTCCTCGGCCGCTCGCTGGGATGCCAGGGTGGTCGCCCAGACCGAGGCCAGCGCCAGGATGGCACCGACCGACAGGTCGATGTGTCCGGCCGCGATCACGAACGTCATGCCGATGGTGACCACGCCGAGCGCCGACGCGTACCGCAGGATGGTCAGCGTGTTGTCCACCGTCGGGAACCGGTCCGGCGCGGTGGCCATGCCGATGACGAAGATGATGAGCAGCGCGACGACCAAGCCGAGATTCCGCCCGACCGAGCCGGACATCAGCCGGGAGAAGGTCGACTGAGCAGTCTCAGGCCTGCCGGCCGCAGCCTCGACGCGCTGATGCTCGTCCTCACTCGGAGCCGTGCGTGGAACGGATGGACCGCTCGCCGGCGTGGTCTTCTCGGTCACGTGACGCTCCCTTCCATCACCAGGCCCAGCACCTGGTGCTCATCGATCTCGTCAGCGGGTCCGGTGTGTACGACGCGGCCGTCGGAGATCACCAGGACCTGGTCGGCCAACCCGAGAACCTCCGGAATCTCGCTGCTCACCAGGAGGATCGCGACGCCTTGTGCGGCCAGATCGCGGATCAGCGAATACAGCTCAGAGCGGGCGCCCACATCGACGCCTCGCGTCGGTTCATCCAGCAACAGCACGTCGCAGCCCTTGAGCAGCCACCGCCCGAGCACCACCTTCTGCTGGTTACCGCCGGAGAGCGTCCGTACCTCGCGGGATGGGTCGGCCGGCCGGACATCGAGCTTCTGCACCTGCTCCGTCGCGGCGGCACGCTCCACCGATCGGTTGATGAACGACGACGAGGCGAAGCGGGAGAGCGAAGGCAGGCTGATGTTGCGCACCACCGACTCATGCATCAGCAGGGCTTGGCTCTTGCGTTCCTCCGGGCACAGCCCGACGCCGGCGGCGACAGCCGACCGGACCGAACCGGGCCGCAGCCGTCGACCATGTACGGTGACCGCGCCGGAGGTGGACTTGCGCGCGCCGTAGATGGTCTCGATGATCTCGGACCGGCCAGAGCCCACCAGCCCGGCGAGGCCGACGATCTCTCCCGGGGCCACGTCGAAGGTGACATCCGCGAACTCGCCGTCCCGGCTCAGATTGCGGACCGACAGCACCGGCTCCGCCCGTGCGTCGTGGGTGCCCCGGTCCGGAAAGGCGTACTCGATCGATCGTCCGGTCATCAGCCGGATCACCTCGGACGTCGGGGTCTCACGGGCCGGCAGCCCGGTGGCGACGGTGCGACCGTCCTTGAGCACCGTGACCCGGTCGCCCACCTCCCGGATCTCCTCAAGCCGGTGCGAGATGTAGACGACCGCGACGCCGTCCCTGGTGAGATCACGGATCACACCGAACAGCCGGTTAACCTCCTCCTGGTCGAGCACGGCCGACGGTTCGTCCATGACGATCAGCTGCACGTCGTGGGAGAGAGCGCGCGCCATGCTGACGATCTGCTTGCCCGCGGCGGGGAGCCGGCCGACCTCGGTCCGCGGCGAGATCTCCGGATGTCCGAGCCGTTCCAGCAGCCGCTGAGCCGCCCGGTCGGTCTGCGCACGGTGGGTGAACCCGGCGCTGGCCAACTCGTGGCCCAGATAGATGTTCTCGGCGACGGTGAGCCCGTCCACCAGGTCCAGCTCCTGGTAGATGGTGGCGATCCCCAGCCGCATCGCGGACATCGGGTCGGTGATGCGCACGTGCGAGCCGCGCCAGGAGATGGTTCCGTCGTCCGGGTGGTGCGCCCCGGCGAGCACCTTGATCAAGGTCGACTTGCCCGCACCGTTCTGCCCCAGCAGACAATGCACCTCGCCGGGCGACACGTCCAGGTCCACGCCGTCGAGGGCGCGGACGCCAGGAAAGGTCTTGACTATGCCATGCATCCGCAGCAAGGGTTCCGTCACGTTGTCCCTCCCAGGACCTCGGTCTGAACAGCCGTGTCCGCCGTCGAAGCGGGATCGGTGAGTACCGTCTCCAGCGCGATGTGAGCGCCGCCCCAGCATGCGGCGGCGAATCCGAGCGTCGAACGTTCGATGCGGCACCCCTGGGGTCCTGCGGCCAGCCGATGCCGATCGAGCTCGGTCTCCACGGCCGGAGTGAGGAAGTCGCTCAGCACGGCGAAGTAGCCGCCCAAGATGATCACCCGGGGGTTGACCAGGTCCGCCAGCATCGAGCAGCCGATGGACAGCGAGGCGGCGACCGCCTGCAGACCGCGTACCGTGCGGCCGTCGCCCAGCTCGGCACGGCGCCTGATCTCCGCCAGACGCTGCTCCACCGGCGCCGACATGTCGGTGAGCGGGTCACCCGGATCGGCGACCTCCCGCAGGAGCGCTCCCAGACCGACCTCGGTCTCCCAGCATCCGCGCCGGCCGCAACCGCACACGTGGCTACGGTCGCCGATCGGCAGGTGCCCGACCTCTCCCCCGTAGCCGTCGGCTCCGCGGAGCAGCGCACCTCCGACGACGATGCCGGCGCCCACCCCGATGTATCCGGACAGGTACACCAGGTCACAGCCGGCTGCCGCGCCCGTCGCGTACTCCGCCCGTGCGCCGAGATTCGCGTCGTTCTCCAGCCGGACCGGTCCGACCTGGCCGGTCAGACGGCGCGACAGCCCGTCGACCACGGCAACCTCGCGCCAGGACAGCGTGGGGCTGTGCGTGAGCATCTCGGCCGCCGCGTCGACCAGACCGGGAACGGCGACGGTGAGACCGACGATCCTCAGCCCGCGTCGGCGAAGCTCCGTCGCCGCCGCCACGACGGCTTCCGCCACCGCATCCAATGCCCGCTCCGCGCCGATGCCCGCAGTGTCGAGCATGACGTGCCGCGCGATGACTTCGGTGCCGCGCAGATCGAGGGCGGCGATGGCGACGCCGTCCGGCCTGATCTCCACACCGAGGCCGCACACCCGCCCGTCGAGCTCGATGGTCTGGCCCGGCCGGCCGATACCGCCGTCCCGCTCCAGCTCGCCGTCTCGGACCAGGCCTAGCTCGACCAGCTCGGCGACCAGACTGGACACGGTCGCCTTGGTCAATCCGGTGTCGGCCGCGATCCGGGCGCGGGAGCGCGGCCCATCCGCTCGCAGCCGGTTCACCACGACCGCCAGGTTGTGCCGGCGCAGAGCGAGATGGTCGACCGGCACGGCAGCCGGGCTGAGCACTCGTCCATCACGCATGGCACCCCCTCGTCGCCGTGCCGGTCTCGAGCGAGACATCCGCTGGTGACCACAGGATTGTGTGACAGCTGTCACGCTTGTTTGTCCAATGAGTTAACAAAGTAAGGATGCTACGGTTCCAAGTCAAGGTCTATGCGCAGGTTATTCCTTCGTTACACTCAACCGATCGCTCAGTTGTGCTGGATAGCACGCAATCTTTCGACCCACACTTGACAAAGTTGCTGTAGGTGCGGCCACGGGATCTGCATCCGTCGGGACGCGGTCGCATGCAGGTGGCCGTGATCATCGCGGCCGAGGGTGTACGTGATCTCGATCCTGGAGTCCGGCCCGATGTAGTCGATCCGGGCGAGCTGAGCCTCCGGCTTCTCCCGGACAAGCCGTCGCCGTCCCCCAGCACGTACCGCGCATCGTCCGCGCCGAACTCCACACCCATCGGGCTGTCGAAGACGATCGACGCGACGACGTTCTCGGTCGTCTGGGCTACGCCCGGCGCGCTGAGATTTGGCTGGTCAGAGCGCTATACGGGCCGTGCGCGAAGCGCCTAGGATACGCCCTTGTGCGAGGCGAACACCGCCTCGCTGATCAGGGCGGCCGCGCCCACCACGCCGGCGTCGCCTTCCATCTCGCTCAGCACGACCGGCAGATTGCCGGTGGCCAGCGGCAACGAGCGCCGGTAGACGACGCCGCGGATCTCGGCGAGCAGGGGGTGGCCGAGCTGCGCCACCCGTCCCCCGATGACGATCAGGCCCGGGTTGAAGAACGACACCAGACTGGCGAGCACCCAGCCCAGCCGCTGGCCTCCGTCGCGGACCATCTGCACGGCGTGCGCGTCCCCCTGGTCCACCGCGAGCGCCACGTCCGCGGCGGTCAGCTCACCCTTCGTCTCCAGCATGGCGGCCAGCGCGGGCGAGGCGCCGGACTGGGCCGCCGACGTCGCGTCCCGTGCCAGCGCGGCGCCCCCGAAGTACGCCTCCAAGCAGCCCGTGTTGCCGCACGCGCAGGTCGGCCCGAACTCCTCCACCCGGATGTGGCCGATGTCGCCGGCGCACCCGTCCACACCCCGATACAGCTCGCCGTTGACGACGATGCCGCAGCCGATCCCGGTTCCGACCTTGACGAAGAGGAAGTCACCGGCCGTCTTCGCGACGCCTGAATGCTGTTCACCCAGCGCCATCACGTTCACGTCGTTGTCCAGCAGGACCGGGCAGCCCAGCTCACGGGCGACCGCGTCGCGCACCGGATACCCATGCCACCCCGGCATGATCGGCGGCGACACCGGCGTGCCGCTGTGGAAGTCGACCGGCCCGGGCACGCCCACGCCGACCCCCGCCGGCCGGTCGATCTTCCGCTCGGCCAGCATCTTCCGGGCGAGCTCGATCGCCGTACCGAGCACGTGCTCGGGGCCGAGCCGGACGTCCATGCTGACGCTCTGCCGCTCGCCCAGCACGGCGAGCCGGCCGTCGGTGATCGCCACCGAGATCGACGTCGCGCCGATATCGATGCCCACGAAGCGCAGGTCAGAGGAGAAATCGACCAGAGTCGACCGGCGCCCGCCACGAGAGGCGGCCGGCCCGGCGCTCTCCGCCAGGCCGAGTTCGATCAGCCGGTTCACCTCGGTTGCCATGGTGGTCCGGGAGACGCCGAGTCGGTCAGCCAACTGGACCCGCGAGAGGGGCCCTTCATCCCGCAGGATCCTCAACACGTTGGCCTGGGTGGCGGTCTCCGCCCAGCCGGCAAGGGTGTGTCGCACGTTTTCATCCTGCCACGCGTCTCGCCGTCGCTGAGTCCATTCACCTCAAGACGGCACGGTCGGTCGGCGGAGGAACCCTCAACATGGATGGATTCGGAGGTCCCGGTAGTACACCTCGTCGTTGGGACCGTGATTCTGCAGACCGACGTGTCCCGGCGTCACGTCGGCATCGGATGCAGGGGCCTGGAACCGGTTGATCGTCACTCCGTTCAAGACGACGTCGATCACGGAACCGTGGACGGTGATCTCATACTCGTTCCACGATCCGGGCGGATTCAGCGCCGCGTCCCGAGCATCGGCGTCCGGTTCCTGGACGGCGTAGATCGCCCCGGTGGTGCGATCCGGCTCGTCGGTGGCATCGATCTGCACCTCGTAGCCGTCGTCGGCGGCCACCCTGGGGTCGTCGCCTGGCTCCGGAAACCCGACGAACACCCCGGAGTTGTCGTCGCCGGCGACCTTCCAGTCCAGAACCAGCCGGTACGCGCCGAACTCCTCCGGGTACCAGAGCAGCCCCATCCCGCCCCGCGTCATTATGCTGCCGTCGTCCTGCAGCTCGAACTCACCCGGACCCGCCATCCGCCATTCGTCCAGACTCTCCGGGGAGCCGTCGAACAGTATCCGCTCCGCACCGTCCGGGCTCGATGAACGGCACCCCCGGAAACGATCGGGCTCCGTGTCCGGCTCGCCGCTCTCCTCGCCGGCGCACGAGATCACGGTCAGCGACGCCGCCAGGGCGGCCGCGGCGCACCGTCGATTCCCGGTCGTGCCCGTCACCCTTCGACCATAGATCCTCGCCCGCGCGACCGCCCGGCGACCGACTCGGCGTCGTGGCCTCACGTCACGCAGCAGCTCTCTTCGCGGACGCCGACCGTGACATGAGACCACGAGGCCGGTGGCGAACCTGCTAGTGAGCGGTGAGGAACTCGGACGGGTCCAGCGCGGCGTCGCTGATCCGCACGTCGCCGATCCAGCCGTAGAACCCTTGGCCGAACCGCTGCCCGGAGCCGTCGTCGGAGCCGGTGGCGCCGATGGTGAACGGCTTGCCGAGGGTCGCGATCCCGTGCGCCGGCTGGGCCGGGTTGCGCGCGATGGGCGACCCCTCGACCCACACCACGCCGCGCTCACCGTCGTTCACCACGGCGACGTGAAACCAGCGTCCGGTCGGAAGGGCATGGCTCCACGACGTAGGTGACGCGTTCTGCACGTGCGGGTAGAGCACGAACTGCAGGAATCGCTCTCCCGACAGGTTCAGGCTGCACACCGACTCGTCCTGGGAGTACCCGGCGGTCTTGCCGGCGTCGCCCGCCCGGCCCTGCCAGCTGAGGACGCCCATCCAGGCATGGTCGCCGACGAACGGCTCCGGCAGCTTGAGGAAGACCTCGATGGTGTACCCGTCGAGGAACTTCTCGCTGTTGACCGGCGCGTCGGCCACCGCCTCCAGGACGGCGCCCCGGTCCGGGTTCTTGCCGCCGTCGAAGCGCAGGCTGGCGTGAGCCGGCGCGTTCCGGTGGTGCTCGGAGGAGTGCGTCAGCACGTCGTCCCCGCTGCTGTGCAGGCGGCGCACCACCAGATCGTTCCCGTTGCGGGTCAGGTCCCGGGCCACCAGGCCGTCGGCGACCGGGGCGCCGTCGCGGGGCGCCCGGCCGAGGCCGGCGGCGTCGAAACGCCAGTAGGCCACCGTGTCGGGTCGGGTCACCCGGCGCGGCGGCCGCTGCGGGGGCAGCTTGACCGGCGCGAACCCGGCGAACCGCTGCTCGGTGTCGAGGGCGAGGCTGAACCGGTCGACGTCGTCGGTCAGCTCGATCACCTCCGCACCCAGCAGCGGGCGCTCGTCCGCCTCGCGGGTGAGGAACCACGGCGCGAACGTCTCTACATCGATCGTGTTGCGGACAAGATCGAACTGGTAAAGCCGGATCATCCCCGCGCCGCCGTAGTACCGGTCCTGGTAGTTGGTGATGTGTACGTGTACGTCGTTGCCGGCGTCGTTGGTCAGCACGGTGCGCCCCGGCGGCCAGTAGTGCCCGCCGAGCGCCATGAAGATCTGGTCGTTGGATCGAATCAGCCGGTCCCACAGCCGTCGCCCGTGCGAGGACAGCGCCGCCTGGCCGTCGTCGCCGGCGAAAGCGAGGTCGTGCGTGGTCAGGATGGCGGGGAGTTTCGAGTGCTCGTCCAGGACGCCCTGCGCCCACGCGAGCCCACCGTCGGAGATCCGCCAGTCGATGGCCAGCACCAGCCAGTCCCGCCCCGCGGCGCGGAAGATGTGGTAGCTGTTGTAGCCGTCGGGCGACGCCCCGCCGAAGGTCTCGCTGCCACTGAACCGCTGCGGTCCGAAAGTCTGCAGATACGGGGTATCACCACGCTGGTCGTCCGACGATACGTCGTGGTTGCCGCCCAGCACGCTATAGGGCACCACACCGTCGAGCGCGGCGAAGGTCTCGCCGGCGAGTTCGATCTCGTCGGCGGTTCCGTGCTCGGTGACATCACCCAGGTGTGTCATGAACGCGACGTTCGCCAGACCGCGCTGCTCCCCGAGGTAACGGAAGGTCTCCGCGACCGGTGCCGGGTCGGATCGGTCCTCGTCGAACAGGTACTGGGTGTCGGGCATCACGGCGATCGCGAACCGCGGGCTGTCCGGATCGAACGCGGCCGGATCGGCCGGCATCACCGGCGCGGCGTGCGCCGTCGACCGGCCGGCGACAGACCCCGGAAGCAGGCTGGGCACGGCGACGGCCGCGGGCGCAGCGATGGCGCCGAGAAGAAGGCGACGGCGCGCGAAACCGCTGGAGCCGCGCGCCGGCTCCAGAGCGTCGGACGAATCGGACACGGGTGACCTCCTGAAGACGACGTGATCGCACTTATGCGATCAAGCCGAGGTGGCGACTCGATGTCCGAAACATGACTGTATGTCCGCGCGCTCGCGAACTTCCGCTCGCGGAGATTGAAGGCTCGCGCCCCGACGCGCGGCCAGCACCGTGAGTTGGTCGGGCATATGACACCGTAGGGATGGCACGACCGTGGCGCTTCCGACGCCCGGCGACGAAGGGCGACACCGGTGACACGGTGACATGGTGACAGCGGCCACGCGGCAGAACACAGGAACACGGCAGGGCGGTTCGATCATGATCGATGTGGAGAAGGTTCGCCGGGACACGCCTGCGTGCGAGCGAGTGACCCATCTGAACAACGCGGGCGCCGCACTCGCACCGCAGCCCGTTGTCGACGCGTTGACGGGGCATATCGAGCTGGAGGCGACCATCGGCGGGTACGAGGCAGCCGAACGGGCCGCTGCCTCGGTCGAGCGGTTCTACCCGGCCGTCGCCGAGCTGATCGGTGCGCGTCCGGACGAGATCGCCTACGTCGAGAACGCGACCCGGGCGTGGGATCTGGCGTTCTTCGCCATCCCGTTCCGCCGGGGCGACCGGATCCTCACCACCACAAGCGAGTACGCCAGCAACGGCATCGCCTTCCGGCAGGTCGCACAGCGGCACGGGGTCCGGGTGGATGTCGTGCCGGACGACGAGCACGGTCAGATCTCGGTGGACGCGCTCGCCGTGGAGCTGGAACGAGGCGATGTCCGGCTCGTCGCCGTCAACCACGTGCCGACGCACAACGGTCTGGTCAATCCGGCGGCGGACATCGGGCGGCTGTGTCGAGCCGCCGGCGTCCTCTTCCTGCTCGATGCCTGCCAGTCGGTGGGGCAGCTGGCGGTCGACGTCGCCGAGGTCCAGTGCGACATGCTCTCCGCGACCGGCCGCAAGTTCCTGCGTGGCCCGCGCGGGACCGGGTTTCTGTATGTCCGCCGGGACGTGGTCTCCGACCTCGAGCCGCCGATGCTCGATCTGGTCAGCGCCACCTGGACGTCACCCGACACGTACGAGATCCGCAGCGACGCGCGGCGCTTCGAGAACTTCGAGCGGAACATGGCCGGGCAGATCGCGCTCGGCGTCGCGGCGGACTACGCGAGCGCCCTGGGCATCGAGGTGATCGAGCAGCGGGTCACGCGCCTCGCCGCCGACCTGCGGGAACGGCTGACGGCGACGCCCGGGGTAGCCGTGCGCGACCGCGGAGCACAGCGGTGCGGCATCGTGGCGTTCACCGTCGACGGCAGCGAGCCCGAGCAGGTCCGCGACATGCTGCGGGGCAGAGGAATCAACGTCAGCGTCACCCACGGCTCCGAGCTCTACGACCGGAACGCCCTACCCCGCGCGGTCCGAGCTTCCGTGCACTACTACAACACCGAGAACGAACTCGACCGACTGGTGAACGCCCTCGCACCCTGACGGACCCGAACATCCCGGCACGCTGCGAGCAGCCCAACCCACGCCTTTCCGCACGACAGACCACACAGTCTGTCGCCCACCAGCGCACCGCACCACGACAGACCACACGGTCTGGTCGATGGCCGGCCACCAGTCACACGACGCCGCCCACGACCGGCTTGTGTGCGCGGCCGTGTGTCTGCTGACCGGTCCGGACTCGGTCGTGGGAGCGGCCGTGTGAACAAGAGCCCCCACATGCCAGGTACCGGCAGACGTGCGACCGGTCGTGCGCCTCCAGGCCGCTCACAGCGGTCAGAAATCCCACGGCCAATCACACGATGCCGCAAACCGGCCACCAATCACACGACAAGCCACGCGACCGCCGCAATAGCAGCCGCCAGCACGACACAGGCATGCGAACGCCCGCTCGCGGCCGGAACGCGCACGCGTCGAAGCACGACGGAGTTGCAGCTGGCCGCCCAAGGGTTCGCCGCAGAACGCCGTCGCGGTGCCGGATGAGGCACCAGCCGGAGCCGGGTTCTGTCACCGCCCGACAGCAAGTCACCCGGAGAACGCGGACATGCCGCGCCGCAGACGACACCACACCTGGCCGATGCCGGCCGGTCCGAAGATCGCCGCCCAGGTCGTCAAGAGCGTCGTGCATGTGCGCTGAGCCGAGACAACGCAAAGCCCCGGCGCCTGGGTCGTCCGGCCACGTCCGGGGCTCACTTCCTCGGGCTATCGCCTTCGGCGAGTTCAAGACTTATACGTCACCCGCCCACCGGCACGGCATGAACCTCCCCCATCGGCGGCGCGCCTGGGCCTCGGGCGATTCGATCGCTGCCCCCTCCGTTCGACGCACGAATGCTGGGGTAAGCTCGCGCACAGGCCCTGGGGAGAGCACGTAGTGAGGCGTGCTCCAGGTGTATGCACGGTCCGCGACGGGCGCGGACTCGGATGAGCGGGCCGCGTGGCGGTATGACTGACGGCATGGGACTGGTCTCCCCCGCACTTGTGGGGCGCGCCGAGGAGCTTCAACGCGCCGTAGCGGCGGTCACCTCGCCTCCCGCCTTGGTGATCCTGGACGGCGAGGCGGGCATCGGCAAGACCCGTTTGATCGCCGAGCTGGCCGCGCAGCCCGAGCTCGCCGGCCACCGCGTGCTGGTAGGCCCGTGCCATCGGATCCGGGAGTCGTTCCCGCTCGGGCCGGTGATCGAGGCCCTGCGCGGGGTGCGCGTCCACCTCGCCGACGTGCCGCTCTCCGCGATCACCGGCGCGCTGCGTCCGTTGCTTCCGGAGCTGGAGGACGTGCTCCCGCCGGCCCCCGAACCTATGGGCGACCGGGTCGCGGAGCGGCATCGGATCTTCCGCGGCATCGTCGAGGTGCTGCGTTCGCTGGGACCGACCGTGCTGGTCCTGGAGGACATGCACTGGGCCGACCAGCAGACCGCCGACTTCGTCGGCTATCTGCTGGCAGAGTCGCTACCCGAGCTGGCGGTCCTGCTGACGTTCCGGCACGCCGACGTCGACCCGGGCGTGCGCGCATTGGTCGCGACCCCGCCGCCGGGGGTACGCCGGACCGACGTCTACCTCGAGCCCCTGGACGTCGAACAGACCGGGGCGATGGCCGCCTCCATCATGGAGCTCGACCGCGTCTCCGACGAGTTCGCCACGTACCTGCGCGAACGCACCGCCGGTCTGCCGTTCGCCATCGAGGAGCTGCTGGCGCTGCTGCAAGCCCGCGGCACGCTGGTGCGCCGGGGCGGCCGCTGGGCACGTCGCGCTTTGGACGAGCTCGATGTGCCGACCAAGATCCGTGACTCGGTACTGGAACGGGTCACCCAGCTCGGCGGCGACGCCGGCCAGGTCGTGGAGGCCGCCGCCGCGCTCCAGGTGCCGGTGCCGCTGACCGTGCTGGCGGAGACGGCGACGGCCACGGACGACGGGGTATGGGTCGGCGTCGAAGAGGCGCTGACCTCCGGTCTGCTCGCCGAGAACGACGACATCATCGGCTTCCGCCATCCGCTGGCCGCGCAAGCGGTCTACGAGGCGATACCGGCACACCGCCGACGACTGCTGCACGGACGTGCGGCGGCGGCGCTGCGCACCACCGATCCGGTGCCCCTCGGACAGGTCGCGCATCACCTTCGCTACGCCGGCCGGCTCGACGAGTGGGTGGTGGCGGCCGAACGCGCCGCGGATCAGGCCATCGCGCTGAGCAACGACGCCGAGGCCGCCCGCCTGCTCGAGGACGTCCTGCGCAACACGTCACCCGAGCCGGAGACCCGCGGCCGGCTCGCGGTCAAGCTGGGCCAGGCCGCCGTGGAGGCACTGCGCGCGCCGGACGTCGTCGATCTGCTCAGTGAGATCCTCGACGACGACCTGCCCGGCCCGATCCGCGGCGAGCTGCGCTTCCTGCTGGGGACGATCCTGCACGACGCCGGGGTGGACCTGATCCGTGCGCACCGGCTGATCGTGCAGGCGATCGACGACCTCGGCCACCGCCCGGATATGAAGGCCTGGGCGATGGTGGTGCTAGGAATCCCGATGGCCGGGGATCTGGACCCGGAGGAGCATCGGCGGTGGCTGAGCGAGGCACTGACCGTGGTGCCTGAGATCGAGGATCCGGTCTTCCAGGTCTTCCTCCTCGGCAAGATCGCGATGGTGCAGATCCCGATGGGCGACCCCGCCTGGCGGCCGCTGGCCGAGCGGGTGGAGCGGCAGACCGGCGGATCACCGCGCCGTCGTCGGGAGATCAACGCCTACTGGTCGATGGGGAGCGAGGCAAGTTACTCCGGTCACCACGACATCGCGGACCGGCTGCTCGCCGCCGGCCTCGATGCGGCGACGGGCGCCGACGGCGAACGCGTCGAGCTCCGGCTGGAGCGCAGCCTCCGTTCCGGTCTGCTCCTGATGCGGTATCTCCGCGGCGCATGGGACGGTTTGCAGGACGATGCGGCCGAACTGATCGATGACCTTGCCGGTCATCCACGTGCCCGGGTCAACGTGGACACGGTCGCGGCATGCCTGCAGCTCGCCCAGGGCGATCTGGACGGCGCGCACGAGTCGCTCAGCGCGCTGGCGGCCGTCGTCGACGAACTGGGCGCCGTCGACCTGCTGCCCATTCCGACATCAGCGACGCTCCGGCTGGCGACGGCACGCGGCGAACACCGGCAGGCGCTGACGCTGATCGACCGCTTCCTCGAGACGGTGCAGACCAAGGGGGTGCTCGCGCCCGCCGCCCGGGCGCTCCCCTACGTCACCGAGGCGTTGGTGGCCGCCGGCGAGGTCGATCGCGCCGCGTCGTTGCTCGACGATTACACCCGCAAGCTGGCCGAGTTGGACGCGCCGGTCGCGCCGGCGGCGCTCGAGCACGCCCGCGGGCACGTCCAGCTCGCCGAGGGCGACGCGGCGCACGCCGCCGGCCACTTCGCCGCCGCCGCGGTGTTGTATGAGCCGTTGCCCTGCCGGTACGAGGCGGCCCAGGCCCGTGAGCTGGCCGCGATGTCGATGCTCGCGATGCCGGACGAAGAGCATCCACCGAACGCCGACGTCCTGGCCGGGGAGATCGGCCGTCGGCCGGATTCGGGCGGCGCGGCGGACGGCGGGACGGATCACCCGGGCGCGGCGCGCGGCGGCAGCACCGGCACGAGCTATCAGGCCGAGCCGGGCCGGGTGCTGCTTTCGGCGCTGTCGACCTATCGTGAGCTGGGTGCGGAGTGGGACGTGGGCCGGGTGACACAAGTGGCCCGGCAGCACGGCCTTTCGATACCGGCGCGTTACCGAGGCGGTCGGCGCGGATACGGATCCGATCTCTCACCGCGGGAGCGAGAGGTGGCCGAACTCGCCGCGGTCGGCAGGTCCAACCGGGAGATCGCGGCCGAGTTGTACATCTCGGTGAACACGGTGATCAGGCACATCACGGCGGCGCTGCGCAAGCTCGATGTACGCTCCCGCGCCGCCATCGCGCACCGGCTGGCGGAGCTCGACATGCTCGAGCGCGACGAGCCGGACCAAAATTGACGGGAATTGGTCATGGTTCACGGCACGCCGATCAGTGACGCTGGTGTCATGGATGACAGCGACGGCTCCCATCCCGTCTCGGCCGCTGCCGGCGACGAGCCGGACGGCGACGACGCCGGCCGGCCGGCCGAGCAGGAGGAGAGAGACTCCGGTCACACCGGTGGCGAGCCGAGCACGTCTTCCCCGGCGGACGACGAGGCCGAGCCCGCCGGCGAGGACGGCTGGCATCCGGTGTAGACCCCGATGCCGGCGTCGACAGTAGCCCGATCCCCCTGCTCAGCGGCGGTCGTGTAGCAACGTGGTGGCCACGGCGGACCGCTCGAGGGGCTGCTCAGGCGCCGGCATCTCCTCCAGTCCATGAGTGTCGACATGTGCCCGCGTGAGCGCGGCGAGGCTGCCGTCGCCGTCGCCGCCGTCGCCGCCGTCGCCGCCGTCGCTGCCGTCGTCGCGGATGTGCTCCCGATATCATCGAGGGCAAGATCCGGCGGCCGGTGTGGACCGCTCACCGCCGGGTGAGCACGGTCCGATCCGGAGGACGACATGGACCACCACCAGGACGGGCTGGATCAGCAGCAGCTGGAGACGTTGCTCCGGCGGCTCACGCTCGAGGAGAAGGTCGCCCTGCTGACCGGCGCGGATATGTGGTCCACGGTGCCGCTGGAGAAGATCGGGCTGCGGCGGATCCTGATGTCGGATGGACCCAGCGGGGTCCGCGGCGAGATATGGGACGAGCGGGACCCCTCGCTGAACCTCCCGTCGGCCACGGCGCTGTCGTCAGCGTGGGACACCGGGATCGCCCGTCGATATGGAGCGGTCTGTGCGGCCGAGGCGCGACGCAAGGGTGTCGACGTGGTGCTCGGGCCTACCATCAACCTGCACCGGTCGCCGCTGGGCGGCCGTCATTTCGAGGCGTTCAGCGAAGACCCGCTGCTCACGGCAGACCTCGCCGCCGCGTATGTCGCCGGGCTACAGGACAACGGTGTGGCCGCCACACTCAAGCATTATCTCTGCAACGACTTCGAGACCGATCGGTTCACGGTCGACGTCGACGTCGATGACCGCGCCTTGCGCGAGGTCTACCTGTTAGCCTTCGAGAAGGCCGTCGTCGAGGCGCGTGCGTGGCTGGTGATGAGCTCCTACAACTCGGTCAACGGATCGACGTTGACCGAGAGCCCGCTGCTGGCCGCACCGCTGAAGGACGAGTGGGGCTTCGACGGTGTCGTGGTCAGCGACTGGGCCGCGGTCCGCTCGCTGGACAGCGCCCGTTATGCTCAGGACCTCGTGATGCCCGGCCCGAAGGGACCGTGGGGCGATGCGCTGGTCGCGGCGGTCCAGCACGGCGAGGTCGACGAGCTGACCGTCGACCGCAAGGTGTATCGGCTGCTCCGGCTGGCGGCCCGAGTCGGTGCCCTCGGCACGGAGCCCGCCGGCGTCGACCACCCGGCGGATGACGGCGTCGCGTTCGCCCGCGAGGCCGCCGCCGCGGGAACGGTCCTGCTCCGCAACGACGGTGAGCTGCCGTGGAATTGTGGCGGGATCAAGCGGATCGCCGTCATCGGCCACAACGCCAAGTTCGCCCGCACCCAGGGCGGCGGCAGCGCCACCGTCATCCCCGAACGGACGGTGTCCCCGCTGGACGGAATCCGACGAGCGTTCCCGGACGCCGAGCTCACCTATGCACTCGGAGCGGTGGTGCAGGAGGGCGTGGCCGCGCTGCCGCTCGAACACCTGACCAACCCGATCACCGGTGAGCCGGGGCTGCGTGCCCGGTTCCTCGATGCGGTCGGCGGCGAGATCTCCGCCGAGGACCGCCGATCCGCCGCGCTGGTGTGGTTCGGCGGCACCGCACCGATCGACGAATCCGCACGTCTCGAGCTGTCCACCTGGTACACGCCGGAGACGACCGGCACCATCCGGCTGGGCTTCGCCGCCGTCGGCGTCGCGCGCATCGTCGTCGACGGACGGACGGTGCTGGACACGGCCGTGGAGCCGGACACGGATGATCTGGCGTCGCTGCTGCTGGCGCCGCCGTCGGCGACCGCGGCGGTGAACGTCACCGAGGGCGTACCGATCGACATCCGCGTCGAGTACGAACTCGGCTTCCGGCCGGCCCGGCTGGCCGGTTCACTCGCGTTCACGCTCGGCATCGAGCCGGATGACTCCGACCCGGAAGGGATGATCACGGCCGCGGTCAGCGCGGCCCGCGCGGCCGACGTCGCCGTGGTCGTGGTCGGCACCGACTCCCGGGTGGAGTCGGAGGGTCACGACCGTCGCACGCTCGAGCTTCCCGGACGCCAGGACGACCTGGTCCGGGCCGTCGCCGCCGCCAACCCGCGGACGGTGGCGGTGGTCAACTCCGGAGCACCGGTCCTCCTGCCGTGGCGGGACGAGGTCGCGGCCGTTCTCGTCTCCTATTTCGGCGGCCAAGAGTTCGGCCACGCCCTGGCTGATGTGCTCTCCGGTGCGGTCGAGCCGGGCGGCCGGCTGCCGACCACCTGGCCGGCGACGCTCGACGACGTGCCGGTGCTGAACGTGACGCCGGCCGACGGCGTGGTCCATTATGACGAGGGCATCCACATCGGCTACCGCGCCTGGCTCCGGTCCCGGGCGGAACCCGCCTACCCGTTCGGCCACGGCCTCGGCTACACCAGCTGGGAGTTGTCCCGGGTCGCCTCGGACCGCACCGTCTCGCCGGGCGGCGCCATCACGGTGTCCGCCATACTGAGGAACACCGGTCAGCGCCCGGGCAAGCACGTGGTCCAGGTCTACGCCGAGCGGCCGTCGTCAGCGGTGGACCGGCCGGTGCGGTGGCTCGTCGGGCATGCGCCGGTCTGGGCGGACCCGGGTCAGTCCGTTCCGGTGGCGATTCCCGTCCCGGCACGTGCCTTCGCGCATTGGGACGACGGCTGGCGGTACGAACCCGGAGTGTTCACCCTCCGCGTCGGGTCTTCGGTGCGGGACCTGCCCGGCGAGGCGACCGTCAGCGTGCTGTCCTGATCAGGTGGTGCGGCGGGCACGCGCCCGGTATGCCCGTACCTTGGCGATACTGCCGCACGAGCGCCCACCCGCGTCTCCTGCCGTCATGAGGCACCAACGCTTGCTTGCGTTGCGCGTGTGATCGTAGAAGACCCAGCGACAGTCCGGGCAAGCCTTGAGACGAGCCCATCGACCGGAAGCGATCGCTTCCAGGACGGCGACCAGCGCCTCACCGGCCGGCCCGGCCTCGTGGCGGTACCCGATCCGGCCGTCGTCGACATCCGGCCGCACGTCGAGCCGGTCGATCCACGCATTGAGGACCTCGCCGGCCGGGGCCGACCGTTCCACCACGCCACGCAGGTCGTCGCGTAACCGTTGGACCGTGTCGTACTGGTCCTCCGGCAGCCGGCGCTGCCGGGCGTAACTCTCGAAGCGGTCGTCGGCGGTCCGAGTGTCATTGGGTATCAGCCAGCTGTTGAGCAGGCCGCGCACGTCTTCGAGGGAACCCGGGGCCTCCTGCCCCGTCGCGATGCTAACCACCTAACTGACTATACCGGTTGCAATGGCCGATCGCGACGATGTTAACTGTCGTTGTCATTAGCCGGTTACGCACGACGGCCCGAACGTCCGTACCGAGGAGGCGATCATGGATAGGCAGATCATGTGGAGTCCGATCAGATGGCCGGGTGCCGAGCACCTGTGGGTGTGCCGCGACAGCACCGGCGTTGTCGCCGACGGCCTGGTTATCGCCGTATTGGACGACGGTTCGCCGGTGCGCGTGTCTTATGAGGTCGTCTGCGACGACGCATGGCGTACCCGGCGGGTGAGCGTCGACGTGCATGGCGGCCCGAGTGTCGCACTGCTCTGCGGGGACGACGGCCGCTGGCGCGAGCCCGGCGGCGGCGAACGCACGGAGCTGGCTGGATGTGTCGATGTCGACATCGCACTGACCCCGTACACCAACACCCTGCCGATCCGCCGCCTCCAGCTCCAACCCGGCGAGTCCGCCGACATCCGCACGGTCTACGTGCGGTTCGAGCCCACCCTGACCGTCACCACGTCCGAGCAGCGCTACACCCGGCTCGACTCGGATGCGGACACCGTCTACGGGTTCCGATCCGGCGCGTTCGAGGCGGAGCTGCCGGTCGACGCCGACGGCGTCGTCATCGATTACCCCGGCCTCTGGAACCGCAGCTATCCGGCGTCATCGGCGATCGGCGCGTAGTCGTTGACCAGCCGGCGCGGCCCTGGGCCGTGCCGGCCCAGCTTGTCCCCGGGGTTGATCAGCGCACACTGATCGAAGGAGAGGCAGCCGCAACCGATGCAGTCGGTGAACAGATCGCGCATCCGCTCCAGCCGCTTGATCCGCGTGTTCAGCATGTCCTTCCAACACGCCGACGCACGCTCCCAGAATTCCTGAGTGGGCTCCGCATCATCGGGCAGGAACCCGAGCACCGCGCCGATATCCGACAGCGGGATACCGACGCTCTGTGAGGCGCGGATGAACGCGACCTGACGCAGCGTCGCCCGCGGGTACCGGCGCTGGTTCCCGGAGGTGCGGTGGCTGCGGAGCAGGCCCTGCCGCTCATAGAACCGCAGCGCGGATGCGGGCACACCGCTGCGCTCGGACAGCTCACCGATGGTCAACACGTCCGCGTCCGGAGCGAGGGATGCCATGCCCACACCATGGCGACCTCACGCAGCCGGACGCCCTCGATGCCGCGCTCGACGGCGTCGACGCGGTCTTCCTGCTCTGGCCCCTCTTCACCACCGAGGCCGCGCCCGCTGCCGTCGGGGCGATCGCCCGGCACGCTCGACGCGTGGTCTACCTGTCCGCCATGTCCGGGAACGGCGACGAGCGACCCGACGGCTTCTGGGGCGAGATCGAGGAACTGATCGAGCGGTCGGGAGTGGAGTGGACCTTCCTCCGGGGCGGGGGTTTCGCCACCAACCTGCTCGGTTGGGCGGACCAGATCCGGACCGACGGCGTCGTGCGATGGCCATACGGTGGGGCCGGGCGCTCGCTCATCCATGAGGCGGATATCGCCGACGTCGCCGTCCGAGCGTTGCTCGACGACGGCCACACCGGGCGGACGTACTCGCTGACCGGTCCTGAGGTGGTCACGCAGGCGGAGCAGGTGCGAATCATCGGGGAAGCGATCGGCCGCGAGGTCCGATGGGAGGAGCTGCCTCCCGACGGCGCGCGGAAGCAGCTGCTCGCCGAGTGGGGCGACGAGGGCTACGTCGACACGGCGTTGCGCGCGTGGGCCGACATGGTCGACAACCCGGAGCCGGTCACCGACACAGTCGAGCAGGTCACCGGCCGACCGGCGCGGACCTTTCGGCAGTGGGCAATCGATCACGCCGACGACTTCCGAGGGCAGGCGGATTAGCCTTCGTGCTCCGGCGCGCCGCCGAAGCCAGCGCGGGCCGCGATCGTCGGGCCGATGACCGTCGTGCCGGGCCCCACCTTCCCACCGGGTCCCGGCAGGTGGTCGGTGTTGTCCACGGTCAGGGGCTCACCGCAGTGTCCGCATGCGGCCTGCATGCCGACGTCTCGCCCACAACCGCGGTGGTGAATACGGACCGGCTCGCGGCCCGGTTCCGCGTACCAGCGGTCGCCCCAGCTCATCAGGGCGAGCAGGATCGGATACAGGTCCTTTCCCTTCTCGGTGAGCCGGTAATCCTCCCGTGGCGGATGTTCCTGGTACCGGCCACGGACGAGCACACCCTCGTCGACCAGGCGAGACAGGCGGGCCGCGAGCACCTTGCGAGAGAGCCCCAGATCGCGGGCGATCGCGTCGAACCGCGTGACGCCCGCGACGACGTCGCGGAGGATCAGCAGCGTCCATCCGTCACCGAGCAGATCGACCGAGCGAGCGATGGAACAGGCCATATCGGCCAGCGGAGTCCTGATCACACCGGAAGGGTACGACAAGTTCCCCCAGGGAACCATGCATGATAGGTTCCCTGAAGGAACTCACCAGATCAGCCGAGGTGATCACCAGCATGCCCAGTCTGCGTATCGAGCTCGACTCGGACGCCCCGGAGGCGATCGACGGCCGGCACATCCGTGCGGTCGCGTTCCAAGACGTGCGTCTGGAGTACGTCAGACGCACGCTCGATCGACTCGGCCGCCCCGACCCGCAGCGCGCTCTGGTGGTCGGCAGTGGGCGCGGACTGCTCGCCCGCGGGCTCGCGGCGATGGGCCACCAGGTCACCGCCGTCGACCCCTCCCCCGCGGCGACGGAGATCGCTGCCGCGGACGCGCAGAGTGAAGATGTGGAGGTGGACCATCGCACCGCACCCGCCGAGGACCTCCGGCTCGGCGGCCAGACCTTCGACCTCGCCTTCTATGCCGACACCTTCGAGGTCACATCCGAGCTGGACGCGGTCGTCGCCCAGGCTTCTCGCGCACTGCGCACCGGCGGCCTACTCATCTACGACACCGTGAACCGAACCATCCCAGCGAGGCTGACCTACCTCGCCGCATTTCAGACATTGCCGATGACTCGCATCATGCCGGCCGGCCGCTACGCCGCCGACCGCCTGCGCACTCCGGAAGAGATGGAGGAAGTGCTGGCACGGCACGGGCTGGGCGGTCATGAGATCTGTCCGTTCACGCCGGCGAGCGCGCGCGGATTGGCGTCGTCGGTGCTCCGCCGGCGCCAGGGGCGGATCACCGACGACGAGATCCCTCCCCTTGTCGACTTCTCGCTGACTCCGGGCAAGAGTCCCGTGGTGACCTATTTCGGACACGCCGTCAAGAACTGAGCACACGCGGCCGATCCCCGCCGACGCGCCGCCGATCGCCTACTCGCCGCCTCGCGTCCGCCCTGGATGCCCCGTACGCGACATCCAGGGCCGCGCACATGGCCCGGCGTCGTCGCGTGCAGTAAAGGTATATTTGCGACATTCTTGACACATGCCGCAGGAATGCACGAATACGGGGATGGCATATGACCGAGTCGACCGGCACCCGCATGTGGAACGGTGCCGAACTCCCGGCACGAGGCACCTTCACGATCGATCCGCAGCACACGACGGTGGGCTTCGTCGCGCGCCACTTGATGGTGACGCAGGTGCGCGGCAGGTTCGACGATGTCGAGGGCACGATCGAGATCGGTGACGACCCGCTGGCCACCCGGGCCACCGCGCGGATCGCCACGGCCAGCATCACCACCGGGACGGCAGATCGCGACGCTCATCTGCGCAGCCCTGACTTCCTCGACGTGGACACGTTCCCGACCATCACCTACACGTCGAGGCAGATCGTCGGCGGCGATCCGGACGCCAAATGGGACATGGTCAACGGACGCGTCGTGCGACGCCGGCGCGGTGCGGGACGGCTCGTCGTCGTGGGTGATCTGACCATCCGGAAGATCACGCACCCGGTCACGCTGCACGTGGCGATCGACGGCGTCACCGGCGACCCGTGGGGCGGCGAACGTCTTGCGCTCACCGCGGTCGGCGAGATCGACCGGGAAGCGTACGACATGACCTGGAACGTCGCACTCGAGGCCGGGGGCTGGCTGGTGTCTCAGTCGATCCGGATCGAGATCCGGGCGCAAGCGCTGCGCACCCGCTGACCCACCTTTTCACGTGCACCGTTCCGGTCACGTGCACCGTCCCTCTCCGCACCACACGCTCCCGCACCAGATCGCGTCGGCGGGACGGGAATAGGGCGCGCACGCTAATTCGTTGGCCGAACAGAAGATCTACCACCCAGATCAGTTCGACCAGAGAGGCGACCGATGACCGACACCAAGAGCTTCAACGAGCAGATCATAGAGGAGTTCCGGGCGAATGACGGGAAGGTGGGTGGCCAGTTCGAAGGCGCTCCGATGCTGCTTCTCACCGTTACCGGAGCGAAGACGGGGCGCCGCCTGACGTCGCCGTTGGTCTACACTCGGGACGGCGACCGGTTCGTCATCATCGCCTCGAACGGCGGCGCCGATAAGAACCCCAACTGGTACACCAACCTCCTCGCCGACCCGGCGGTCACGGTCGAGGTCGGCGCCGAGACGTTCGAGGCGAAGGCGACCGCACATGCGGAGGGCCCCGAACGTGACCGGCTGTTCGCGTCCCAGGCGGACCAGATCCCCGGATTCTGGGAGTACACCAAGAAGACCGACCGCGTGATCCCGGTGGTCACCCTCGAGCGCACCAGCTGATCCTTCCCTCCGCGCGTTCCGCGGACCGTAGCCCGTGGCGCGCGGTCCGCGGACCGCGCGGCCGTCATACGGCCGTCCGGCCCCGGAAGCGGGCCACACATCGGCGCACACCTGGGCAAACGGACAAGTTACCGGTTACGTGGTACTCGCCTGTACCATATGCGAGGACGATCGTCCATAGGCCGAACGGCTCGCCGCCATCGACCACGAGGCCAGGATGATCGTGAACGGGCAACGCGAGCACGGGGGATTGCATGGCGGAGCCGTTAGGCGTACGCAACTGGAACGGCGTGGAGCTCCCAGAACCGGGAGCCTTCACGGTCGACGCACAACACACCACGGTCGGCTTCGTGGCGCGGCACCTGATGGTCACTCAGGTGCGGGGCCGGTTCGAGGCCGTCCAGGGAAGTGTCCACATCACGGATGATCCGCTCGACTCGTGGGCGACCGCGGAGATCGGCACCGCGAGCATCACCACCGGCACCGCAGACCGGGACACCCACCTGCGCAGTCCGGACTTTCTCGACGTGGATGCCTTCCCCACCATCAGCTTCGTCTCTCGTCAGGTCACCGGCGGCAACCCGGCGGCCAAATGGGCGATCGTCAACGGCACCATGGTCCGGCGGCGCCGCGGCGCGGGCTGGTTCACGGTGATCGGCGATCTCACCATCAAGGGGATCACGCACCCGATCGAACTGCAGGTCAACATCGACGGCGTCACGAGAGATCCGTGGGGCGGCGAGCGGCTCGCCCTGAGCGCGTCGGGCGAGATCGATCGGGAGCAGTATGGGATGACGTGGAACGTCGCACTCGAGGCAGGTGGCTGGCTCGTGTCCCAGAAGATCGAACTCGAGATCCGCGCGCAAGCCGTCCGGGAGGTCTGAGGAACGCGGTCGCCCGCCGGAGCCGCTCGCGCTCGTGCGACTCCGCCGCGTTCGCCATGCCGAGCAGCCCGCCGTCGGCCCGCCCCACACGGGAGCCCGGTCGCGTGGCGACGTCCGGTCCCTGCTCCTTCGGGACGATATAGACGAAGCCGCGTCCCGGCCGCTCGCGCAGGATGACACGTGCCCGCAGCCGACCCCGCCTGGCCAGGACGAGGCCGATCACAGCAGCACCGAGCAGCGGACCCACGCCGCAGGCCGCCATCGCCACCTGTGGACCGAACGCCGAGGCTACCTTGCCGATCATGACGCCGGAGAATGCCTGCGCACCGAGCAGGACCACGATGTACAACGCCATGATCCGACCGCGCAGGTTCGGTGCGGTGGTCGACTGCACCAAGGCATTGCTCGACGTGAGATACATCAGGTTGGCCATCCCGATGGCGATCAGGACGGCGGCGAACGGCAGCGGGTGACCCAGCGTGGCGGCGGTCACCTCCAGCGCTCCGATCGCCGCGGCACCCCAGACGAGCTGGCGGAGCCGGGCGTGCCGCTGGCTGGTCAGCAACGACCCGATGATCGCACCGATCGCCACCATGGCGCTCAACAACCCGTACCCGCCGGCGCCCGAGTGGAAGACGTCGTCCGCATAGGCCGTCAGCACAGTGGCGAGGTTGACACCGCTGATGGCGACGAAGCCGACGAGCACGGTCGGCCAGAGCAGCCGGGGTTGGCTGCGCACCGACGCCAGGCCTTCGCGGAGCTGTCCACGGGCGCGCCGCACGACCGCTGGCGCTTTGAGTTCGGCGGGCCGCATCATGACCAGCAGCACCACCGCCGCCGCGCAGGCCACGGCATTGATGACGAACGAGAGCCCTTCACCGACGGCCTCGATGGACACGGCCGCCAGCATCGGGCCGACCAGGGCGCCGAGCTGGAAGATGGAGGCGTTGACCGAGATGGCCGAACGCAGGTGCTCCATCCCCACCAGCTCCGGGACGAAGGACTGCCGCGCCGGGTTGTCGACGACGACGGTCAGCCCCAGCATGGCCGCCATCATCAGCACGTGCCACGGCTGCACCACGCCGGTGAGCGTCAGCACCCCGAGGGTGAGCGCCACCAGGCCCATCACCGACTGGGTGATCATCAGGATGCGTCGCTTGTCGTACCGGTCGGCGATGATCCCGCCGAAGAGGCCGAAGGCCAGGATCGGCAGGAACTGCAGAGCGACGGTGAGGCCCACCATCGCGACGTCTCCGGTGAGCGTCAGCATCAACCAGTCCTGGGAGATGCGCTGCATCCAGCCGCAGCTGTTGGTCATCACCTGAGAGATGACGTAGAGCCGGTAGTTGCGGACCCGGAATGCGACGAGGGTGGCGCGGAATGAGGATCGTGGTCGTTTCTCAGCAGGGCAGGGTTCGGCATCAGCCGTGGTCACAGCGGTTCCTGACGGGGTCGAGACGGATACGTCGTCTTCTACACTAGGCCCACAGTTGAGATTCATTCGGACTATTGCTGCTATAAATGTCATTGAGCTTTCGAATAAGCGCCATACCGCCGCTGAAGATGTGACGGAGGACACCCGTGTTCGACCCGCTCCACCTACGCACCTTCCTGGCGGTCGCGGAGACGCTGAGTTTCACCGGTGCCGCCGCCCGGCTCGGCATCAGCCAGCCGACCGTCAGCCAACACATCCGGCGGCTGGAAGAGAGCGCCGGACGACAGCTGCTGAGCCGGGACACCCGCACGGTCACGCTCACCGACAACGGTCAGGCGATGGCCGGTTTCGCGCGCAGCATCCTGGCCGCCCACGACGAGGCCATCAGTTACTTCACCGGCTCCGCCATGCAGGGCCGGCTCCGTTTCGGGGCCGCCGACGACCTCGCCATCGCCCAGCTGCCCCGCGTCCTCCGGGATTTTCGCCAGCTGCATCCGCGGCTGAACCTGGAGCTCACCGTCACCCAGACCGCAGCCCTGCAACGCCGGCTGGCGGCGAACCAGCTCGACCTCATCTTCATCAAAGAACCGCCGGGACAGACCGAGGGACGCCTGGTCCGCCGCGACCGGCTGGTATGGATCGGGCTACCCGGCACGCAGCTCTCGCCGGACGAGCCGATCCCGCTGATCACGTATGCGACGCAGAGCCTCAGCCGGGCGACCGCCGTGCGCGTGCTCTCCGACGCCGGCCGCAGCTGGCGGGTGACCTGCAAGACCCTGGAGGTGAACGGCGTGTTGGCGGCGGTGCGGGCCGGTATCGGCATCGCCGTCTTCCCGTCCAGCCTGATCCCCGCCGACGTCGAGGCGCTGCCCGCGTCCCTGGGGCTACCGGAGCTCGGCGATATCGACATCACCCTCGTGGCCAATCCGCGTTCGCCCCGCAAGCCGGTCGAGGCGCTCACCGATGCGATCGTCGGCCGGCGTATCAGGGCCCACCCGAGCCCGGCGGCGGGCTCGCCCGCCGCCGCGGCGGCCGGCTAGCCCGCCGCCGCGGCGGCGCATGATGATCATGCGCCGGTTGTGGCCCCTATGCGGGCCACAACCGGATCATGATCAAGGTCAGCCGGAGGTATCGTCGCTCCGCGTCGGATCAGTGGGCAGCACAGCAACCGTCGGTGCACCCGTCCGCACAATCCGGGTCGAGCTCCGCGTCCGGGTCCGTGAGCAAAGCGCCGGCACCCGCCGCGCACGCGTCACCTCGCCACGCTTCGATCCCCTCGCGGACGGCGAACCCGGCGATCGCCAGCGCCGCGATCGGGTCCGCCCACCACCAGTCGAGGGTGGAGTTCAACACCAGCCCGGCGAGCAGCACCGCGGAGAGGTAGGAGCAGATCAGCGTCTGCTTGGAGTCGGCGATGACGCTGGCCGACCCCAGCTGGCGACCGGTGCGCCGTTCCAACCAGGACAGCAGCGGCATCACCAGCAGGCTCACCGCGGCGAGCACGATCCCGACGGTGCTGTGTTCCGGCTCCGCCGCGCCGAAGAAGGTGCGGGTCGCGTCGAACGTCACGTATGCCGCCAGCGCGAAGAAGGAGAACGCCACGATCCGCAACGCCGTCCGTTCCCGTGTTTCGTGATCTCGCGCCGCGAACTGCCACGCGATCGCCGCGGCGGAGATCACCTCCACGGTCGAGTCGAGGCCGAAGCCCACCAGCGCCGCCGACGACGCGGCCGTCCCGGCGGCGATCGCGATCACCGCCTCGATGACGTTGTAGGTGATGGTGGCCGCCACGATCAGCCGCACCCGGCGACGCAGCACGCCCGCGCGTCCGTCCGCGGTCGACGCGACCGTCGTCATGGCGCGGCCACCTCGTCGGCCACGGCCCTGTTCGCTGCGCCCGGGGCGCCGCCGGCCAGGCACTCGTCGTCGAGCGACGTCACGTCGTCGACCGGTGTCTCGGAGCGAGGCAGAGTCTCCGCGCCAGGCAGGGTCTCGTCGTCGACGCACGGCTCACCGGTATCGACCGCGAGCACCATTTCGAGCAGGTCCTTGATCGCATGCGCCAGATGCCTGTCGGCGATCTCATATCGCATCTGCCTGCCCTGCGGAGTCCCGACGATCAACCCGCACCCACGCAGGCAGGTCAGGTGGTTCGATACGTTGCTCCTGGTCAGTTCCAGCTCCGCGGCCAGCCGCCCGGGGTATGCCGGGCCGTCGAGCAGAGCCAGCAGAATGCGGCATCGGGTAGGGTCGGCCAACGCCCGCCCGAGCCGGTTCATGGCGTCGAGACGCGAAGCAATGGTCAGCATGCACTGAACTATACAGCCTCCAATGTACTGACAACACCCTGCCCGTTCGGACGCCGACACGTTCGGCCGTCGGCGCGGAGTCGCCCGACACACATTCCTCTCAGACGTTTCTTAAATGCATCCAGCACACTTCTCACGTGCGGGTGCTTGTGGTCGACGACGAGCCGGCGCTGCTGGAGTCGCTGGCGCGCTCGCTGCGTTTCGAGGGCTACCAGGTCATTACCGCCCGAGACGGTACCGAGGCGCTCGCGAAACTTGCCGACGCACGTCCGGACGCGCTGGTGCTGGATCTCATGCTGCCGCGGATGAACGGTCTGGACGTATGCCGCCGGATCCGGATGCGCGGCGATCGCACACCGGTTCTCATGCTCACCGCCCGGGACGCGGTGCGAGACCGGGTGCGTGGCCTCGACGTCGGCGCCGACGACTACCTCGTCAAGCCGTTCGCGCATGAAGAGTTGCTGGCCCGGCTCCGGGCCATACTCCGCCGGGTAGGTGGAGCCGAGGAGGACGACGCGCCGCTGACGGTCGGCGATCTCCGGCTGGATCCACGAAGCTGGCAGGCGACGCGCGGGGATCGCCGGCTCGTGCTGACTCGCACCGAGTTCGGGCTGCTGGAGCTGCTCATGCGGCACCCGAAACAGGTTCTCACCCGGGGCCAGTTGTACGAGGGTGTCTGGGGTGCCGACCTCGCCGGTTCGACGAACTCGCTGGACGTGTACATCGGGTACGTGCGCAAGAAGCTGGAGGCCGGTGGTGAGCCGCGCATGCTGCACACGGTCCGCGGCGTCGGGTACATGCTCCGTGCCGCCGACACGGACGAGCCCGAACCATGACGCTACGAGCCCGCCTCGCCCTGCTGAGTTCGACGGCCGTCGCGCTCGCCGTTCTGGGCGCCTCGGTGGCCACCTGGTTCCTCATCCGGGACACGTTGCTGGACGACGTCGACCAGCGACTGCTCAACAGCGCCCCGCCGGGCGACCGCGTGCTGCGGCTGGATCCGGAGGAGACCGAGGGGTCCGGCGCCTCCAGCGCCCTTCGGATGCTGCAGGGTGATCCGATCGGGCTCCAACAGGTCGATGCCGACGGGAACCCCGTGCTGTCCATCCCGCCCGGTGACGTACCGATCGACCTGCGCCCGGACGAGCTGGAGCTGCTCGGCGGCGGCGCCACGGAACCGATCCTGCGCACGGAGACGATCGGCGACACCACCTACCGGATCGTGAGCGTAGCCTACGCCGAGCAGGTCGACACCCCCAGCGAGAACTTCTTCCTCCGTCTGGTCTACCCGCTGGACAACGTGGAGAGCACCATGCAGCGCATGGGGTGGCTCCTCGCAGGGGTCGCGGGCGTCGGCATCGCGGCGGCCGGCGGGCTCGGGTGGCTGATCGTCCGCGCCGGAATGCGCCCGGTGAATGCACTCACCGAAGCGGCCGAGCAGGTCGCCCGCACCAAGGACCTGGCGCACCGGATCGAGACGGGCGGACACCGGCGAGACGAGGTCACCCGGCTCGCCCAGGCGGTCAACACCATGCTCGCGGCGCTGGACGACGCGCGCACCGAACAACGGCACCTGGTCGAGAACGCCGGACACGAGTTGCGCACACCGCTGACGACGCTGCGCAACGACATCGGCATGCTCGTCCGCTCCGCCCGGCACCCGGACCGTCGCCTCAGCACGATGGACCGCGAGGATCTGCTGAGCAACCTGGACTCCGAAGTGGCTGCGCTGTCCGAGCTGGTGACCGAGCTGGTCGATCTCGCCCGGCGGGAGATCGAACCGGAGCCGATGTTGGAGACCGATCTCCGTGCCCTGGTGGACCGTGCGGTGGCGCGGACCCGGCGAGTCCAGCCAGAGACCACGATCGAGGTCCGGGGCGAGAGCTTCGAGGCGACGGTCCGGCCCGCCGTGCTGGAGCGTGCGATCGCCAACCTCGTCCGCAACGCCGTCCAGGTCAGCGACGGCGACGGCCCGGTCGAGGTGGAGCTCTGCGAGAGCCGCGAGGGTTGGCTGAGCGTCCGGGTACTCGACCGCGGACCCGGCATCAGCGACGACGACCTGCCGCACCTGTTCGAGCGGTTCTACCGCGGCGAGGGAGCGCGGGAACGGCACGGCTCCGGCCTGGGCCTGGCGATCGTCGCCCAAGCCGCGGAGCAGCACGGCGGGAGCGTGCACGCCGCCAACCGCGCCGACGGCGGCGCCATATTCACCCTCCACATCCCACCGCCATGCCTAAATGATCATGTGAAGTAGGTTTTCTCGTGCTCCAAGAGGTCTGCAGACATGGTGGAGCACGAGAAAACCTACTTCACATGATCATTTAGGACCGGGGGCGTAGGGCAGTTCTCAGCAAGCTCCTAATCAGGGCCTAATGACGTCTTAGACCCCGCCGGGAGTGTGGACAGGGACGGCGGGCCCTGGGCCATGCGTGACCAGTGCAGTGAGTGCCACCGGCTGCGTACTCCGCAGCTCAGGGCCGCTCCGTCGCCACTGGAAACACACCGTCTCGGAGGACGATCACGATGACACGACGACTATGCACGACGCCCGCCCGACGAGGTGCGCGCGGCCTGCCCGCATTCGCGCTGCTCCTCTCCGCCACGCTCGCGCTCGGTGCATGCAGCGGCGACGACGACGAGACGGCGGCAGGCGACGACGACGGAGCGGCCGCCGAGGACGAACCCGGTGCCGGCGAAGACGACTCCTCCGGGGATCCGGTGCTCGACTTCTATCAGTGCCTGCGCGACAACGGGCTCGACGTGGAGGATCCGGGTCCCAGCGGTGGCGGCGGCGCCGGCCTGCAGGGCCCGCCGGGCGTGGATATGCACGACCCGGAGACCGAGGCCATCGTCGAAGATTGCGCGGAGAACCACCTGAACAGCACCGACGGCAGGGTCACCGTCGGCGGCGAGGACGGCCAGATGGGCGACAACCTGGCCGAGCCGGAGGCGCTGATCGCCTATGTCGACTGTATGCGGGAGCACGGCATCGACATGCCGGACCCGGACGCCGACGGGCGGCTGTCGATCCCCGACGGCGTCTCGCGCGAGTCCGCGGAGTTCCAGCAGGCTGCCCAGGACTGCGCCGAGCACCTGGACGGCGGCGGCATCCTCGTCGGTGGCGGCGAGGACGGCGCGGGAGCCGCACGGTGAACGAGTACACCACGGATCTGGACGACGACGACGCCGAGCAGCCGGCTACACGGCGACCGCCACGACGACGGCGGTGGTGGCTGAGCGCGGGCGTCGTCGCGCTGCTCGCCGCCGGGGCCGGCGCCACCTACTGGTACCTCGACGCCGACGACGGCGATGACGATGACCTGGCCGCCGCAGAGACGAGCGGGCCCGTAGACACGGCAGAGGTCACCCGCGAGACGATCGCCGACATCCGCAGCTTCGAGGGCACGCTGGGCCACGGCGCCGCGTTCACGGTGACGACGGCCGGCGAGGGCATCGTCACCAGGATCGCCGACCAGGGCACCACGGTCGAGCGCGGGGACGAGCTGTTCCGGTTGAACGAACGGCCGGTGACAGCGCTGATCGGCACCATCCCCATGTACCGGGACCTGTTACAGGGCTCGGTCGGTGTCGACGTCGAACAGCTGATCACCAACCTGACCGAACTCGGCTACGCCGACTGCACCGCGGAGGACGAGTTCACCTGGTGCGTCGACGCGGCCGTCCGCGACTGGCAGGAGGCGCTCGGCGTGGAGGAGACCGGCGTCGTCGCACAGACCGACGTCGTCTTCGTTCCGCGTGCCACCCGGGTGGACACCCTGCGCAGCGACGTCGGCGGTGCCCTCACGCCGGGCTCGCCCGTGCTGGACATCACCGGATCCGAGCAGGTGGTCAGCCTGGAGATCGACGTCAACGAGCGGGACCTGCTCTCCGTCGATACGCAGGTCACGGTCGAGCTGCCCAGCGGCGACGAAGTCACCGGGACGGTGACCGCGGCCAATGTCGAGCCGGCCGGCACCGGCGGGGGCGGCGGGGACGGCGGGGACGGCGGATCGTCCGGCGACGGCTCCGGCGATTCGGCCGAGGACGACGCGCTCACCGCGGTGGAGGTCACCCTCGCCGACGAGGTCGACGACGCGTTCCTGGGCGGGCCCGTCGACGTGGTGATCGAGGTCGACCAGCGCGAGGACGTCCTGACCGTGCCGGTGAACGCCCTGCTCGCGCTCGCCGAAGGCGGCCACGGCGTCGAGGTCGTCGCCGACGACGGCACCACCTCGATCGTCGGCGTGGAGACCGGCTTGTTCGCCGCCGGCCGGGTCGAGGTCTCCGGAGACGGGATCTCCGAAGGCACCGTGGTGGGGGTGGCGGCACGATGACGCCCGTGGTCCACCTGAGCGGCGTCAGCCGCGTCTACCCCGGCCAACCGCCGGTGCGAGCGCTGGACGGAGTGAGCCTGGACGTCGAGTACGGGGAGATGGTGGGGATCGTCGGCCCATCCGGCTCCGGGAAGTCGACCATGCTGAACATCCTCGGCACGCTGGACCGCGCCGACTCCGGCGACGTGCACGTGGACGGCTACGACGTCGCGGCGCTGTCCGACCGGCAGCTGTCCGCGCTGCGTTCGCGCCGGATCGGCTTCGTCTTCCAGCAGTTCTTCCTCGCACCCGGCGTCTCCGCGCTGGACAACGTCGCCGACGGGCTGCTCTACACCGGGCTGTCGCTACGCAAGCGGCGGGCTCGCGCTCGGCAGACCTTGCAGCGTGTGGGGCTCGCCGACCGCGTCCATCACCGGCCGCACGAGCTGTCCGGTGGGCAACGCCAGCGGGTCGCCGTCGCGCGGGCGCTGGCCGGGCGCCCGTCGCTGCTGCTCGCCGACGAACCGACCGGCGCGCTGGACTCGGCATCCGGCGCCGCCGTGATCAAACTCCTGCACGAACTGCACGCCGCCGGCACGACGATCGTCGTCATCACCCACGACCACGACGTCGCGCGAGAGCTGCCGCGGCAGCTGCACATTCTGGACGGACGGATCTCCGCCGACGAGCGGGCCGAACGATCGGCGGCGCCGGCGCCAGGTGGTGCCCGATGAGACGCAAAGACACCTCCGACGGCGTGTCGCGGCTGGCTCAGTCCCGACTGGCTCCGTCCCGGATGCGCCCGGCCGACGTGCTCCGGGTCGCGTTCTCCGGGCTGCGCACCCGGCCGCTGCGCGCGGTGCTGTCCGCGCTGGGGATCGCCGTCGGCATCGCCGCCATGGTGACCGTCGTCGGGATCTCGGCAAGCAGCCAGGAGCAGGTCAACCGGCAGCTGCGCGAGCTGGGCACGGGCCTGCTCACCGTCTCGCCGGGGACGTCGTTCCGCGGCGGGGAGCCGAAACTCCCGGAGAACAGCGTCGGCATGGTCGCCCGGATCGACCGGGTGCAGGCGGTCAGTGCGATCGGCGCCGTCGAGGACGCCGCCGTCTATCGCAACGAGGCGATCGATGCCAACCGGACCAACGCCCTGGCCGTCTACGCCGCGGACACCGCGCTGCTGGACACGGTCAGCGGCACCGTGGCCGCGGGCCGCTGGCTGGACGCCGCTCTGGCCGAGTACCCGGCTGTGGTGCTCGGCAGCGATGCCGCCATGCTGCTCGGCATCTCGCGCACCGACGGCAGCGTCGACGTCTGGCTCGGCGGACACTGGTTCACCGTCGTCGGCGTCCTCGATCCGGTGCCGCTCGCTCCCGAGCTGGACATGTCGGTGCTGGTCGGCTGGCCGGTCGCCACCGAGCTGCTCGGCTTCGACGGCGCGCCGACGACGGTCTACGAGCTGTCCGCCGAGGACGACGTCGCGGACGTCCGTGGCCTGCTGCCGGCCACCGTGAACCCGTCCAACCCGGAGGAGGTCGCGGTGAGCAGGCCGTCGGATGCGCTGGCCGCACAGGCCGCCGTCGACGAGACGCTGACCACGCTGCTGCTGGCGCTGGGCGCGGTGGCGCTCCTGGTCGGCGGGATCGGGGTGGCGAACACCATGGTGATCGCGGTGCTGGAGCGTCGCTCCGAGGTGGGACTGCGGCGCGCGCTGGGGGCGACCCGGCCGCACATCCGCAGGCAGTTCCTGGGCGAGTCGATCCTGCTCGCCGGGCTCGGCGGAGTCGGCGGTGCGGCGCTCGGTGGCGTGGTGACGGCAGTGTTCGCGGCCAGCCGGGAGTGGCAGTTCGCGCTTCCGGTCTGGGTGCTCGGCGGTGCGGCGGGGGCGACCGTCGTCGTCGGGGCTCTGGCGGGGGTCTACCCGGCGGCTCGAGCGGCCCGGATGCCGCCGACCGCTGCGCTCTCCGCTGCCTGAGCGGCCCCGGTCCGACCGGCCCGGTCGGCCGTCCCGGTCCGGCCGTCCCGGTCGAGACCGTCGGGAGCTGAACCCCTGGCGCCGCGCGTATACTCCGGGCCGCTGAGCAGTGCACTTCTGGCCGACACCCCAGCCGGCCGGTTGAATCGGTACGGTCGTGGTGAGAGCCGAAGGCTGATGGGAGAGGCATGTCGCGACCGCTCGAGGACTACGCGCTCCTGGGTGACACACACACCGCCGCGCTGGTGAGCACGGACTGCTCGATCGACTGGCTGTGCCTGCCGCGATTCGATTCGGGCGCGGCGTTCGCTGCGCTGCTGGGCGGCCCGGAGCACGGCCGGTGGTCGCTCGCGCCGCGTGAGCGGTTCCGGACCGAGAGCCGGGCCTACCGTGGCGACAGCCTGGTGCTGGAGACCACGCTGACCTGCGACTCCGGCAGCGTGTGCGTCATCGATTGCATGCCGATCCGTACCGACCGGCCGGACGTAGTGCGCCGGGTGGAGGGTATCCGCGGACGCGTCCCGATGCGCTCAGTCCTCGCACCGCGCTTCGACTACGGCAGCATCGTGCCGTGGGCGCGAACCCGGGGCGGGAGGCTCGATCTGATCGCCGGACCGGATCACCTGCTCGTCGACGCCGACGTCGAGTTCGACCTCTCCGACCCGGAGCATCCGACCGCGGATTTCAGCGTGGCCGCCGGGGACGCGGTTGATTTCCAGCTGCACTGGCTCGAGCCGTGGAACGCCGCGGCGGAGCCATTGGACGTGAAGAACACCATCGCTCACACCACCGACTGGTGGCGCGACTGGGCCGGCCGATGCAGTTACGACGGTCCGTACCGGGATGCGGTGGTGCGTTCGCTGGTGGTCCTCAAGGCGCTCACCTACGCCCCCAGCGGAGGAATCGTCGCCGCGCCCACCACCTCGTTGCCGGAGCACCTCGGTGGTATCCGGAACTGGGACTACCGGTACTGCTGGATCAGAGATGCGACGTTCACGCTGCTCGCGCTCCTCGAAGCCGGATACGACCAGGAAGCGCGGGACTGGCGGGAGTGGCTGCTGCGCGCGGTGGCCGGCCGGCCGGAGCAGATGCAGATCATGTACGGCGTCGACGGCCGGCGCCGGCTGACCGAGTTCGAGCTGGATTGGCTGCCGGGGTACGAGGACTCCACACCGGTACGGGTCGGCAACCTGGCGGCGCAGCAGGTCCAACTCGACGTCTACGGCGAACTCATGGACGCACTGCATCAAGCCCGTGACCGGGGCATCCCGCCAGACCCCAACGCGTGGCACGTCCAGCGGGCTCTGATGGATTTCCTGGAAGGTCACTGGCGCGATCCGGACCACGGGATATGGGAGGTCCGCGGCCCGCAACGGCATTTCACACATTCGAAGGTGATGGCCTGGGTGGCCGCCGACCGGGCCGTCAAGGCGGTCGGCGCCTTCGGTCTGGACGGGCCGATCGATCGGTGGAAGCGGCTCCGCCGGGAGATCTTCGACGAGGTGTGCGAGAAGGGCTATGACGCCGACCGCGAGACGTTCACCCAGTATTACGGCTCACGCGAACTGGACGCCGCACTGCTGGTGATACCGGACGTCGGGTTCCTTCCGGCCGGAGACCCGCGCGTCCGCGGCACCGCGGCCGCCGTGGAGCGCGAACTGATGCGCGACGGGTTCGTCGATCGCTATCCGACCACACCCGAACAGCACGACATCGATGGTTTGACCGGCACCGAGGGAGCGTTCCTGCCCTGCACGTTCTGGCTGGCCGACAACTACGTGCTTCAGGGCGACGTGGCGACGGGACGCGCGATCTTCGAGCGGCTGCTGTCGCTGCGCAACGACGTGGGATTGCTGGCAGAGGAATACGACCGGGACAACGGCAGGCTGGTCGGCAACTATCCGCAGGCGCTGTCACATATCCCGCTGATCAACACAGCATTCAATCTAGCCAGTACCCACGGTCCCGCACACCGGCGCGGCGGAGCGACGACGGACGATTCATCCTGAAGCTCCCGGCGCGGCCCTACCGGCTCGCCGCCGCGCCCTGGCACAGGTCGACCCGACATGGCCGACGCGCCCGACCAACGCATCGTTCGCCTTAAAGGCCCGGTTCCCTTCCGGGAGCCACCGGATTGAGAGACCTACGCGCCCAGGCCGCGCCGGTGCGCGACCGCGGCGGCTTCACCGCGGCTGCTGACCCCAAGCTTGGCCATGATGTTCGATACGTGCACGCTGGCCGTCTTGGTGCTGATGTACAGCGCCGCGCCGATCTCCCGATTGCTCCGGCCGGCGGCCACCAGCCGGAGGACCTCGCGCTCACGGGCGGTCAGCCCGTGGTCGGTGGTGCCGCTTGCCGACTCGCCCGCAAGCGAGAGCTTCGCCCGTCGGGAGAGTTCGTCGATCCACCCGCACACCAGCTCCGCACCCAGGCTCGCCGCGGCTTCCGCCGCCGCATTGAGCGCGTCCACTGCGGACGCACGGTCGCCGGCTGCCAGCAACGCCTCGGCGCGCCGATATGCCGCGTACGGTGTCAAGTGCGCCGGCCCCCCGGCGGCCGCCACCGCATCGAGCACGTCCTGCCAGCGCCGCGGATCGTCGCCCACGCCGTTGGCCAGCTCGGCCACCGCGACGGGCACCCATACCGGCGCGGTCGCCCAGTCGCGGTGGCTGTCTGCCTGAGAGAGCACCCGGGCGATATCGGTGCCGTCCACGTCGCCGCCCCTGCGGGCGATCGCGGCCAGCGCGGCCGCGCCGGTGGCCAACAACGGCAGGTCGAGGGGTGCGAGCATCTCCCGCGGCTCGTCCAGGCTTGCGCGGACCTCCCGCCACGCCGTCTCCGGATCCCCGTATGCGAGTGCGACCTCGGCGGCGACGCGGGCCAGCGGGACGGAGTACTGCGGTTCGGCCCGCCGTCCCGTGGTCCGCGCCCGGGCCTCCTTCAGCACCTGCGACGCCAGCGACAGCTCGTTCCGCCACAGACACAGCCACGCCCGTAGGATCAGCATCTGCCAGTAGTGGCGCGCCGGCGGATCCAGCTCCAGCGCCCGGGTGACGAGCCGATCCGCCTCGTCCCATTCCCCGAGCGCCAGCAGCGGCTCCGCCGTGTTGCCGGCGAGCATGGTGCCGAGGCTTCGCTCTACGCCGACCTCGCGAGCCAGATCGATGCCGGCACGGGCCACCCGCGCCGACTCCGCATAGCGGCCGATCACATTGAGCGCGTCGGAGTAGTTGATGTGGTAGCCGACCAACGTCCGCGGATCGCCGTCGGCGAGCCGACGGCTCTTCTCGAAGGCGGCCAGGCTCTCCTCGACTCGCCCGAGATGGACCAGCGACGACCCGCGCACGTGGTAGTTGCGGAACTCGAGCTCACGATCCCCGATGGCCTGCGCCAGCGCGGCACCTTCGATCGAGGCCGCCACCGACTTCTCGTGTTGGCCGTCCAGCATGTGCCGGACCGCTCGGATCGTGAGCAGCTGCGCCCTCGGCATGGAGTCCCGGCCGGACTCGATGTTCTCCAGGGCGTCGAGTGCGGCATCGACCGCTTCACCGCGGCCGACATCCCCGGCGACCTTCGCCTGCAGGTACATCAGGGTGGCCAATCGCGCCGGATCCCCGGCCACCGACGGGTCGGCACGCGCCGCCTCGATGAGCGCCAGCGACCGCTCCATCTCGCCGGCGTCCCTCGCTGCGTCCGCGGCGCGCTCCAGCAATGCCGCGCGGTCCCCGCCCGACACGCCCACCGGGTCGGACACACGATCCCACAGCTCAACCGCCTTCTCGAGCATCTTCTGGGCGTCGGCGTGGGCATAGGCGCGGGCCGCGTCGTCGGCTGCCCGCAAGGTCGCACGGAACGCACGCTCGTGTTCACGCGCGTTGTACCAATGATGGGCGACGGCGATCGACGCCACACCCGACGGCACCAGCTCCGGCGAGCCTTCGATCGCTTCGGCGTAACGCGCGTGGTACCGGGTGTGCGCGCCCGGCAGGATGTCCTCGTGCAGCACCTCGCGCAGCAAGGCGTGCCGGAACGCGTACCCGGTGCCGTCCACCCGGATGACCCCGACCGACAGCGCCTCCCGTAACGCCCGATCAAGCGCCGTCGCCTCCAGATCCGCCACCGCGGCCAGCAACGCGTGCTCCACCCGGTTGCCGCCGATCGCCAGCAGCCGCAGGACCTCCTGGGCAGGCTCCGCCAGCTGTTCGCCGCGGACCAACAGGACGTCGCGGAGCGAGTCGGGCAGAACGTCGTACGACGTGTCCGCGCCGGCACTCACCAGCTCCTCGATGATGAACGGGTTACCCTCGCTTCGCTCATGGATCCGGACGACGACGGACGGCTCGGGTTGCCGGCCCAGCAGCCGGCTGAGCAGATCCGCCACTTCGGGCCGGGTGAGCCGCGACAGCTCGATCCGCTGCACGTTGCGCAGCCGCTCAAGCTCGGCCAGGACCGGACGCAGCTTGTGGAAGCGGCCCACCTCGTCTCCGCGGAAGGTGCACACGATCAGCACCCGCGCCGCCCGCAACGCGCGTACGACGAACCGCAGCAGGTCATTGGTGGAGCGGTCCGCCCAATGGATGTCCTCTAGCACGAGAACCAACGGCTGGTCCACGGACACGCGCTCCAGTACGACGGCCACCATCTCCAGCAGCCGGCCGCGTCCTTCCGCCAGGTCACCGCCGCCCGCGCCGGCAGCGGTTCCGAGTTCCGGCAGCAGCCGCGCGATCACCTCCCGCCCGGGCCCGGCGAGCTCCATGAACCGCTCGTGGCCGAACTGCTCGACCAGTTCCCGCATGACGCCGACGATGGGTCCGTACGGCAGGCCGCTGTCTCCGAGTTCGACGCACTGCCCGAACACGACGCGCGCACCCGCCTTCGCCGCCTGCGCACCGAACTCGGTGACCAGCCGGGTCTTGCCGACGCCCGCCTCGCCGCTGAGCAGGACGGTGACCGGGCTCCCCGCGTCGGCACGCCGAAGCGACGACCGCAGCTGATCGAGCTCATCGGCGCGCCCGACGAGCTCCGAGTCGGATGGAAGCGCTAACACAGTCACCATTCTTCCACCCGTGACGCCGATGCGTGCCGTTCCGCGCTGGTCTCACCGTGCGATGACCGCACATGTGCCCAGCCCGAGCGGATCTCATCGCGGAGCCTCCGCGCTACCCGCGCCATCACCGCCTCGGCAGCCGGCTGGGTGATCGCGGCGATGCGGGATTCGGTCAATACGGCGACCGCGAAGACCTGACCGTCGGCATGCTCCACCACGCCCACCTCATGGCGCAGGTTGAGCAGGGTGCCGGTCTTCGAGGACCATGTCGACGCGTCGGCGACGAAGTCCGGCGCCAGCCGATGTCTGATGACGTTGGCTGCCATCAGCTCCCGCACCCTGGCGCGGACCTCGGGCGCGATCGATGACGGCATCCACAGCTGTTGGAGCAGGTCGACGAACGCCCGGGCCGAGCCGGCGTTCGCCTCGGTGATGTCCAGTTGCGGTATCCGATGCCCGCGACCGCCGGTCCCAGCGGCGATCGCGATCGCCTGCGCGAGGTCAGCGTCGCCGTCGTCGAACCGCTCCGCCGGGGTGTCGGTGAGGTCGCGGAGGGGATGGCGCACGTTGATTCCGCAGATACCGAGACGGCCCAGGATGGAGGTGACCTGGGCGGGCGGGGTCAACTCGAACAGGGCGTCCGCGGCGGCATTGTCGCTGACGGACATACTCAGATACAGCAGGTCATCGACGGCGATGACAGCCGGGTGGCGGAACTTGCTCACTCCCGTGGGCGCAGCACCGGGGATCCGGCCCGGCTGTACCTCGATGCGCCTGGCACCGTCTAGTTCGCCGGCCCGGACGCGTTCCAGGGTCGCGACGGCCAGTGGAATCTTGACCAGCGACGCGATCGGGAACACCAGGTCCGGTTCGATACCGATCTCGTCGTCGGCATGCAGATCACGCACCAGGACGGAGCCGCGCAGCCCGGCATCGTCGAGTTCTCCGCGCAGTTGCCGAACCAGCTTCTCGGCGCTCACCGCGCCACCGCCGGTCGTCCGCCGCTCCGGTCGCCGGCTGGAACGCCCAGGCAGCGTGCCAGCTCGGCGGAGAGCCGAGCTCGGATGCGCTCCGCGTCGGAGGGAGCGTCGGCTGCCAGATCGTAGCCGCGGGCGAGGCGCAGCGCCCCGATCGGGCGCCAGCGCAAGCCGAGCTCGGACGCCTGCGCGGCCGAACAGCACAGCAGGTCGGCCGTGGCGTATGCCTCGGCTGTCGCGGCGACGAGCGATTCGGCGACCGTGACCTGCATCGGCGCCAGCCCGGCGGCGTCGCGCGCCCGGAGCAGGCGGTCCCGGATATGAGGGACGTCGTCTTCGGGCTGAATCCAGATCCGCTGTGGTGCCGCCGGATCGAACCGGCCCGTGCGCAACGACTCCAGGCGTATCGCGTCCGCGGGCGGAGGCGCGACACCGGCCAAGCCCAGCGGCACGATCCAGGGCGCCTCCGCGGGCGGCACAGCGGTGACCGCGACCCGGACGTCGAGACTACGCACCAGCTCCGCCCGTTCTTCCGGCGGTACGGCGCGCACCTCCAGAGCAACCTCGCGTGCGCGGGCAGCGGCCACCAGCCGGGCCAGTTCGCCGGGTGCACACACGTCCGGCAGTGCCATGCGCAACGGTCTGGCCCTGGCCCGTTCCGCGTCGTCCTCCACCGCCTCGGCCAGTCGCACCAGTCGCCGAGCGGCGGGCAACATGTCACGCCCGAAGGGCGTCAGCGTCGCACCGCGCGATCTGCGATCGAACAGCTTCTCACCGAAATGCGCCTCCAGCGCGGCGACGCGGCGGCTTGCCACCGACTGCGGCACCCGCGCGGCCGCCGCCCCGAGCGTGAAGCTGCCCCGCTCACTGACCTTCACGAAGACGCGGCAGGCAGTCACAAGATCCACGAGCTCACGTTATGCCATCTCGGCATCGGACATGCCGACAACGTCTTCGACGGCATGGGTCGTCGTCGGCGACGCTGGATCACGGCTTGAGACCCGGCCGAAATGGGATCCGGCCCGGGCCATGCTCGGAACACGTACGCACGACACGAATGGAACCGCATGCCCGCCACTCTGCTCCCCCGCCGCACGGCGATCGCCGCCGTCGTTCTGGCCGCCGCCTTGACCGGGTGCACCGCCGCCGGGGAACCCCCGGACACGTCGCCCTCCGGCACGGCGGCGGCCGTCTCCGCGAGTCCGGCGTCCAAGGCACCGGCAACCGAGGCGCCGGCATCCGAAGACCGAACATCCGGGGCTGCGGAGTCCGACGCGCCTGCCTCACCGACGCCAGACCCGGAAGCCCCAGACACGGAGGCGGCGAGCACGGACGCCCTGTTCGCCGCCCTGGAGAACGAGTTCGACGCGCGGCTCGGCGTGTACGCGGTGGACACCGGCTCGGAGATCACGGTCACCTACCGGAGCGACGAGCGGTTCGCCTACGCCTCGACACACAAGGCGCTCTCCGCGGCGGTGCTGCTGGACCAGAATTCGCTCGCCGACCTGGACGAGGTCATCACCTACGACGCGGACGACCTCGTCGCACATTCCCCCGTGACCGAGCAGCACGTGCGGACGGGGATGACGTTGCGCGAACTGTGCGACGCGGCGCTCCGGTTCAGCGACAATACCGCCGCCAACCTGCTGCTGGCGGAGATCGGCGGCCCGGACGGATTGGACCGTGCCCTTGCGGAGATCGGCGACGACACCACCAGCGTGGACCGGTGGGAGACGGCCCTGAACGAGGCGACCCGGGGCGATATCCGAGACACCAGCACGCCCCGGGCGCTCGCCACGGATCTCCGCGCCTTCGCGCTGGGCGATGCTCTGCCCGCCGAGAAGCAGGAGCTGCTCATCGACTGGATGCGCCGGAACACGACCGGCGACACGCTGATCCGCGCCGGCGTCCCGGACGGATGGGAGGTCGGCGACCGCTCCGGAGGCGGCGGGTACGGCACCCGGAACGACATCGCCGTCATCTGGCCGCCCGGCGACGATCCGATCGTCATGGCCGTCCTCTCCAGCCGCGACGCCGAGGATGCGGAATACGACGACGCGCTCATCGCCGAGGCCGCCGAGCTCGCCCTTGCGGCTCTCCACTAGGTGTCGCGGCCGGCCGCCGACCGCGCCGGTGATCCGAACAGGCGTCCGCGGCGGATTCGCTCTCCACAGGCCGACGCCACGCTCGACGCGCCCGCCGCCAAGGTGGGCACCTCCGGTGGGCTGGCTCTGCGCGCTACGCTCCCGCGACTGCACGGTGTATCCGCGTCGACATACCGCACGTATGCACGACCAGAACCAACCGAACGGCCGACGCTTTCGACGCGACATGGGTACGTAGAAGTGACAGAATTCACTGTGGTCAGATCTTGAACACGAACGTTTTCAGAAAGGAACACGCGTGATCCGGGGGATCCTCGACCACGACAGCAACGGCTGGCGGGTCGAACTGTACGACACCGAACCTCTACGACACACCATCGTCCAGATCGACGCCCTCCCCACGTGGGACGATGCGTCGGCCGTCATGAAGAAGGCATTCCACCTGCTCACCTGAAACGCCGACACAGCTGCGGGGCCACCGATGTGGCCCCGCGACCGCATCCGGCTCACCGATCGGCATCATCACGGTGCTGCTCATGTGCGATGCGGCGTTCTCGCCGCCTCCCGCGCGGTCATGGAGGCCTCGAGCGCCTCCCCGATGTCGTCGAAGAACCGCGGGCAGCATGTCAGCGCGGCGCCTTCGATCCGCGCGCGGACAGCCGGCACCGCGGTCACGATGCAGAGCGTGCCGCCGCACGAGTGCACACGGCGGCAGACTGACGCCACGGCAGAGGCCGCCGACGGGTGGATGGCGGTTGCTTGTCGAAGATCCAGCACGATGTGGTCATGACCGGCAGCGGCACAACCGGCACGGATCTGATGGACGTCGACGTGGCCGTATGCCGCCATAATGACGCAGCCGCCGAAGTCGACACGGGTGACGCTGGCCTGACCAGGCATCCAACCCTCCGATGGTTTCGGAGTCGCGTGGCTACTGCCTGACCACTCGTCCAGGGAACCACATTCGCGGCCCCCGCATCAAGACCTGTGCATATCGGGGCCGCCCGCGCGGTGCTGCTCGCCTGGCAGCACCCGCGTGGTGACGACATGCTGGGCAACATTCCGGAGCTTGATGTTGTAGTTCCGCGAGTAGCGGCGCAACAACGCGAACGCACGGTCTGCGTCCAAGCCGAAGCGCTCCATCAGAATCCCCTGAGCCTGGCCGATCAATTGCCGGGTACCGATCGCTTCCCGCAAGCCGCTCTCCTGGCGCGCGTCGGCCAGCGCGACCGAGGCGTGCCGGCCGAAGATCTCAGCGACCTCCAGGTCGTCCTCTCCGAAGAAGCCTGGCGTCTCGTCGTAGAGATTCAACGCGCCCAGGGTTGTCTGCAGGGTGAACAAGCGGACGCCGATGGCACTACGCAGCCCCAAGGCGGCTATTCTGCGGCCCCACCTCGGCCAGCGCTGCTCCAACTCCGTGTCCGCGACGCGAAACGTGTCCTGGTCCCACATCGCCCGCACGCAGGGCCCCTCCCCCAGCTCCGTCTGCAGGCGGTCCGACTCGGCCACTCGGGGATGTGTGGTGACCGCGGTCTCGATCCGGCCGCCTCCGTGCAAGAGCATCAGGCCTGCGTCGTCACAACCGGTCGCTTCCCGCGCGTATTCGACCACGCGTTCCAGGGTCTGTTCCACGTCGGGTTCGTTCTGCAACTCCAGTGCCATCGCGGCGAACTCGCCTGGATCCCACGCACCCATCACCGCGCCTCCCCCTCAGTCGACGCTGCCGCCCGGCGGCAGTGATTTCCCCGGATGCTACACCCGTGGCGGCCCTTGCGCCCTTGCTGTAGCTCGGCCGCAGTTCAACTGCCGGTCAGCTCCTCGACGACGGGGGCAAACGATTCCATGATCGAGTCGGAGATCACGTAGTACGAGAAGCCGTATTCCTCCCGGCGCGCCCGCATCGTGTCCGCGATGTGCCCGACCGAGCCGATGAACACCGACGGCATGGTGAGCACGGTCCGCGCGTCCAGCCGGCCCCACCCACGGCGGGCAGCGAACTCCGCTGCAATACCCGGAACGTCGTCGGTGACGCGCGGCGATACGAGCATCGACAGCACGATCTGGTCGAACCGGCTACCCGCCCCGTCCCGGATCCACCCGACTTTCTGTTTCGTCGTCTCCGCCGTGCGCTCGGCGTACTCGCCGGAGATCGTCCCGTCGGGTACGGCCTTCGGCAAGATGCCTACGATGTCGGCTTCCCGGCCGGCAAGCCGCAACATCCGTTCACTTCCGGCGCCGATCAGCAAGGGTGGGTGTGGCCGCTGGTGCGCCGCCGGATATGTGCTGAGCGACGACACGCAGTAGTGGCCGCCGGCGAACGTCGTCGGCCGGCCGCTCAGCAGGCTCTTGACGATCATGACCGCCTCCTCGAGCCGTCCCACGCGAGTGCCCGGCGCGTCGAACGGCATGCCCGCGCGCTCGTACTCGTCGCGCAACCACCCGGCACCGAGTCCGAGTTCCAGACGCCCGCCCGACAGGTGGTCCAGCGTCGCGGCCTCCTTAGCCAGCATCACCGGGTGGCGGTAGTCGTTGGCGAGCACCAGGGTGCCGAGCCGCAGCGTCTGCGTCGCCGACGCGACGGCGGTGAGCGCCATCAGCGGCGCGAGTTGGTCGCCGAAGGGTTCTCGGACGAAATGATCGCGCAGCAGAAACGTGGAGTACCCGAGATGCTCCGCCGCCCGTGCCGTCTGCACCAGCATCTCCGCCGTATGTGCGTTCTCGCCGATCACGCCGAATCGAAAGGGATGAGACTCTGTCATGCCTGCGACGGTAGCGATGGCGCAACCGACTCGCTGGCGGCTTTCGGACACGGCAGCGAGGAGCTGAGCAGGCGATCGTCTTACACAAGTTATCCACAGTTCATTGGGCCTACTTGCATCAAACTCATGCTACCCGACACGATCAGAGCCATGCCCTCGACACTCCATGAGAGTCTGATCGAAATGTTCCGTGCGCGCCCAGCGCTCGCCACGGACCTGCTCGTGGGCCCTCTGAACGTTGCCGTCCCGGCATATGAACGTGCCACCGTGGCGTCCGCCGACCTCACTACCCTGGCGCCAGCCGAATTCCGTGCCGATGCGGTGCTGACCTTCACCACCGCCGCTGACGACGAGACACCAGCGCTGGCCGTCATCGTCGAAGTGCAACTGCACGAGGACGAGAACAAGAAGAGATCGTGGCCGACCTACGTCGCCAACTTGCACGCGCGCCTCGACTGCCCCGTGGTCCTGCTCGTGGTGTGCCCGCGCGCCCGGACGGCGACGTGGGCTCGGTCAGCTATCGAGTTAGGGCCCGGGCATATCATCCAGCCGATGGTGGTAGGTCCCGAAGCCGTACCCGTCGTGACCGACCCAGCTCGAGCGCGACAGGAACCAGAGTTGGCCATCATCTCCGCTCTCACCCATGGTCGCGATCTCCGCCACCGCGCCATCCTGGACGCGGCGACCACTGCCCTCAATACCTTCGACCCTGAACACGCGCTCTTGTACGCTGAAACCATGCTCGTCGCACTGCCCAAGGAAGCGCGGCGTTACCTGGAGGCACACATGGCCGTTTACGATATCCACGAACCCAAGACCGAGTTCTTTCGCAGGATGCGAGACAAGGTTCTCGCCGAGGGCCTCGCTGAAGGACGCGCCGCAGGCCTCGCCCAAGGACGCGCCGAGGGCCTCGCCGAAGGACGCGCTGAGGGCCTCGCCGAAGGACGCGCCGAAGGACGCGCCGAAGGGGAAGCACTAGGCGAGGCCAAGAGCATTCTCACCGTTCTCGCCGCACGCGGGGTCGGTGTCCCGGACGACGCACGTGCACGGATTCTGAACTGCTCCGACCTGAGACAGCTCGAGGCCTGGCTCGAACACGCCGTCACCGCTGACTCGACAGACGACCTCTTCGGCCGCGGTTCGCAGTAACTCCCCTCCCCACCTAGGTCGCGTGCCGCCCTGGCGATGACGACTGGCGTAAACCTCTCCGTGTTCGCGTCCGAGGCGGTGCGCATCGCCCATTTCTTCGGTTCGCTTCAGGTGCTTCACAGGGATCTCACGGGTTGGCCCGGTTAGCTCGATTCCAGATCCCATCCGAGGCGATACGGAGGCACTCCATGTTCCGCACGGCTGCTGGCTCGCGCACACCGCACGCGCCACAGGGCGGCATCCACCCAGACCGTCAGCGCTGGCTGACCGCCAGCACGCTCACCGGCGTACTGCTCGTCTCGACCGTCACGGCCGGGGCCGCTGCAGCCGCGACCACCGATGACGCCGAAGCACCGGCCGCCACCGTCACGGCCCGGCCCGACGCTTCCCCCGAACGAGGTCTGCCATTCGGTCGCGGCGGATTCGACTCCCACCGAGGCTCGTACGACACGGGCACCGGATCACTGGACGTCACAGAGGCAACCGATGAACAGGAAGACGGCGTGGTCATCATCGAGACGGTCAACGGCTACTCGTCGAGCGCGTCGGCTGGAACCGGGATCGTCCTCACCGAGGACGGCTTAGTGCTGACCAACAACCATGTGATCGCCGGCTCCACCGAGGTCAAGGTCACCGTGCCTACCACCGGTGAGACGTACGACGCGACCGTCGTCGGCAGCGACGCGACGTCCGACATCGCCGTCCTCGAGCTGGGCGAGGCGGCCGGGCTCACCGTGGCCGACCTCGACGACGACGGCGATCCGAACGTCGGCGACGCGGTCACCGGGGTCGGCAACGCCTACGGCCAGGGTGAACTCGTGGCAGCTGAGGGAACGGTCACCGCGCTCGACCAGACGATCACCACCGCCGGCTCGTACGGCGTCCCCGGAGAGACGCTCGAGTCTCTGATCGAGATCGACGCGGACATCGTGTCCGGCGACTCCGGCGGACCGCTGCTCGACGAGGAGGGCGAGGTAGTCGGGGTCAACACGGCGGCCTCAGAGAGAGGTCGCATACCCGCTCACCATGCGGGCACCACGGATATCACCGCGTACGCGGTTCCGATCGACGACGCGATGGAGATCGTGGACACCATCCTGGACGGTGCGGAGACCGACACCGTCACCATCGGCTACCCGGCCTTCCTCGGTGTCCAACTCACGTCGTCCGGTAACGGATCGATCGTCGCCGGCGTGATCGCCGGGACACCGGCCGCCGACGCAGGACTGCGAGCCGGGGACACCATCACGGCGGTCGACGGCACGACGGTGACCACCGGCGAAGAAATGCGCCAGGCGCTGGACGCCTACCAGCCGGGCGACGCGGTGACGATCACCTGGACCGACGCCGCCGGACAGACGCACACCGCCACCGTCGCGCTCGCCCAAGGTCCAGCCGCCTGACCCCGCACCCGGAGGTCGTCTCTGCCGCCGACGCCGTTGCCCACATCCTCATCAACCGTACGAGGACATAAGGTCGAGCCTTCGGGCAAACGCCGGGCTGGGCTCCCCGGCGGCAGCGGGGTGCAGGATTCCGGCGAGAGCCTCCACGCCGTCGATCAACCGGGGTCCCGGCCGGGCGAACGAGGCGTTCGCATCCACCGCCCAGAGCGGGACGCCATCGGGAATCCGGTCCGCCACCTCACCGGTCAGCCGGGCCGAGTCGTCAAGGCCGAACCCGCACGGCGCGGACACCACCACCTCGGCGCCCGCGGCGGCGACATCATCCCAGCCGGTCCGGAACGATCGCTCTCCGGACCGACCAAGGACACAGATCCCACCCGCAGCTTCCACCATGTCCGGCACCCAGTGGCCCGGTGCGAACGGAGGGTCCGTCCATTCCAGCACCAGCGTGGGCACAGCATGTCTGGTGGCGACCTTCGACCACACCACCTCCAACCGGCCGGAGAGTGCTGAGCGCAACCTCTCGGCATCATCGCGGCGGCCGGTCGCGACGCCGATCGTCACGATTGAATCGAGGACCTCATCTAGTGTCTGCGGGTCCACGGTCAGCACCTCAGCGCGGCACGCGAGGTATTCCAGGGCGTCGTACACCGTCGAGACGTCGACCGCGCACACGGCACACAGATCCTGGGTCACCACCAGGTCGGCGTCCAAGCCGGCGAGTGCCCCTTCGTCCAGGCGATACAGATCCTCCCCCGCCGCCATCCGCTCGTTGACCACCCGGTCGATCTGGGCCGGCGACAGCCCTTCTGGCAGCGCGCTGGTTGACACGATGCGACGCGTACGCGCCTGCGGCGGGTAGTCACACTCGAACGTCACACCGACGACGTCGTCCCCGGCGCCCACGTCGAACAGGATCTCCGTCGCCGACGGCAGAAGCGAAACGGTCCGCACATCTCCACGGTAACCGCCGACCCCGGCGACACGTCGTCGAGTGGTCCGGCATCGCGGACGTCGATGCCGCACGTCGCTCTGAGAAATCTCTGAGCGTTATCCGCCATCGTTCAACCGGGATGCACGCACACACGACGGGAGTGACAACGGCATGCGGATCGATCACCCGACGGCCTCCACCCGCGAGTGGCCGGGGATGCGTTCGGAGTACAACTGGCTCCCGCCGAGCGACGGAGTGACCGTGACCAAGCCGTACCAGATCGGCGTATCGTTCAGCGCGCACAGGCAACTCGTCTTCGAAGCGGGCGGCAACCGCCCGACCTACCTCACCGTGCCCGCCGGCGCCGTCTTCGCCAACGGTCACCACGAGCTGCGGTGGACCGACGTGCAGGAGCCCACCGAGGCCCTCGAGGTCTACCCCGATCCACAGCTGCTCTGTGCCGCCACCGGCGCGCCTGACCTCGGTGCGCTGGAGATCGAGCAGGCGACCGCCGTCACCGACGCCACCATGCTGGGGATCGCCGGGGTCCTCAAACGCGCCCATCTGCATGACGGCGCAGGCGCGGACGCGATGCACACCAGCACGCTCACGCACCGGCTGATCGATCACATGGCCGAGCAGTACTGCCGGCCACGCCCGCTCCGGCCACGACGCCCCGGACGGTTGAGCCGGTCACTCGTCGACCGGCTCGGCACATACGTCGACGACAGGCTGGCAGACCAGCTCACGGTCGACGACCTCGCCCGGGAGGCGTCGCTGAGCGTGTTCCATTTCGCGCGGGCGTTCAAACGAACGACGGCCATGGCGCCGCACGAGTTCGTCACGATGCGCCGGATGGAGCGCGCCAAGTCGCTGCTGATCCGGACCCGTGAGAGCGTGCCGAACGTCGCCTACGCGGTCGGCTACTCCAACGTCAGCCACTTCCGCCGGCTGCTCCGGCGTTACACCGGCTTCGCACCGTCCGGTCTGCGTCCACGCTGAGGCGCACTGTCCACAAGGAAGGCTTCGGCGATCTCGTCGCTGGTGGTCAACCAGATGTCCGGCTGTGCAGTCAGAAACTCCAGCGCCTGGTCGAAGTACTTCGCCCGGAACGCTTGTCCAGTGACGAATGGGTGCAGGGCCAGCGCCATGACCCGGCCGCTATGCTCCGAGTCAGTGCGCAGCCGCTCGTATTGGTCCTTGACCACCTGCAGGAAACGCTCGCCTGTTCCGCCGTTACCGAACAGCATGAGGTCGTTGAGCTCGACGGAGTACGGCACGCTGATCATCCCGGGTACGTTGAGCCGGTAGGGCTGGTCGTCGTTGGTCCAGTCCAGCACGTAGCTCAGGCCGAGCTCGGCGAGCAGGGCCGGGGTGTTGAACGTCTCGGTCAGGCCGGGCCCCATCCAGCCGCGCGGGCGGCGACCGGTGGCGTCGGCGATCGTGCCCACCACCTCGGCCAGGAAGCGACGCTCCTCGTCGCGTTCCATGCCCGCCTGCAGGATCGAGTTGGTCCGCCCATGCGCCAGCCACGCCCAGTCCCGGCTCAGGCCGGCTTTGATGATCTGCGGGTAGCGGTGTACGACGTCAGAGTTGAGCAGGACACTGGCGCGCACGCCGTACCGGTCCAGGCTCTCCATCATGCGCCAGATACCCACCCGCGGACCGTAGTCGCGCCAGCCGTAGTTGAGTGCATCCGGGACCAGCTCGGACGTCCCGGGCCAGATGCTTGTGGACGGGCGGTCGAGCAGGAAGTGCTCGACGTTGAGGCCGACGTAGAAGGCGACTCGTTTACCGTCCGGCCAGCTGATCGGCGGACGCTCGGTGATCGGGCTGTAGTGGTAGAGGGCGTTCTCCGTTGTGTCGGTGATCGTGTTCGTCATGCTGACACGCTAGGACCTGACATCAATGTCAGATTCAACCAGAAGGCGGACGTGAGCACAGCAGAACGAGGCTCCGAGCTGCGACCGGACGTCACAATGCCCTGGCCACACCCCGGCGATACAGCACAACCGCCGCCACGACGCCGGCCACGACGGCCGCCACCAGCAGGCCCGTCCACACCACGTTCTCCCACACGGCCAGGCCGCCGGTACAGGTCGTCTCTACCGGCGGCGTCTCGTCCGACCCGACCTCGACGGCGACCGACTCCGACTCGCACACCTCCGCCGTTGTGAAGGCAGCGACACCGAGCGCCCATAGCGCCACACCCGGTGCGGGCAGCAGCAGTGTGCCGAGCAACTTCTCCCCCGGCGTCCACAGTGCCGAGCCCCACAACAGCACCACGCCGGCCAGCAGCACGAGTATCGGCAGGTAGAAGACCCACGTCAGCGCTCCAACCATGACCAACGCGACGACCGCCGCCGGGATCCACGGCGCCACCCATCTCCGGCTGTCGCGCGCTGCTACGACGTACCGCGGCGTCTCTGTACTCGCCTCGGCTGCGATTGCCAGTGGATCCCCTAGCGAGGCCAACACCTCGTCGACGTCTTCCGGACTCGCCGGGTCTTCGCCGAGGGCGGACTCAATGTGTTCACGGAGCGAGGCGACGATATCTGCTCGGTCGACGACGCCGCGCTCCGTCAGCGCGGCATCCACCTCGGCGAGGTATCGGTCCACCCTGGCTGACCGTGCACTGTTACCCATCGGACCCCCTATCGATTGGTGCCTCACGTTCTCACTCCGTCCCGCTCGCCAGTGCGGCATCCACGGCGGACCGGAACGGTTTCCAAGTCGCCTCGAAAATCTGCAACGCCCGGTGCCCGTCGGCGGTCAGGCTGTAGTAACGACGCGGCGGTCCCGACTCGGACTCCTGCCACGACGTCGCGACCAAGCCGCCCTTGCGTAGCCGGGACAGCAGCGGATACAACGTGCCCTCACTGGCCAACAGGGTGCCCTGCGTCAGATCACGGGCGATGTCGAGGCCGTACCGCTCCCGCCCGCGTAGGAGTGCCAGGATGCAGTACTCCAATGCTCCCCTACGGAGATTGGTCTGAATCTGGGCCTCACTAGGTACCATGCGATACAAGATACCATGCGTCGACCACTCCACCTGGGGGCACTGCGCGCTAGCCGAAGGAAGGCCGATCAGAACCGAACTCGGTGGTGACCGTCCAGGTCGGCTCGGAGCCGTCCACACGTCCCGGCGGACGGATGACACGCACCGGTCTATCGGCGCCGCGCAGCGTCACGTAGTAGGGATCCGGGTCCACCTGGTCGTTGTCCTCGCGGATCACCGGCACGGCGGCCTCCATCAGCCATCGAGCCGTGCGCGCCAACGACAGCGACATCACCTGCGGTGGCCGGCCACGCTCGACTCCCGCCAGCGAGAGCATGGCTGCGGCTGCGGCGAGATAGCCGGTGGCGTGGTCCAGCACCTGCGCAGGCAACGCCCCGGGCCGGCCCTGATCGCCCTCGACGACGGAAATGCCCGTCGCGCACTGCACCAGCGAGTCGAATCCGCGACGCTCCGCCCACGGACCGTCCGGCCCCCACGCGGACAACGTCACCACCGTGAGGTGCGGATGTCGCTCGACCAACGCCTGCGGCAACAGACCGAACCTCGCCAGCGCACCCGGACGATAGCCCTGCACCACCACGTCGGCGGCGGCCAGCAGTTCTTCCAGCCGCCGTCGCCCATCGGGCTCCACAAGATCCAGCAGCGTGCTCCGCTTACCTGGCAGCATGTCGACCGCCTGCACCGGGATCTCCGGAAGGTGCGGACTGTCCACGCGCAGGACGTCCGCACCCCAGGCCGCCAGCGTCCGGGTGGCGACCGGACCGGCGATGACGCGGGTAAGGTCGAGAACACGGACGCTGGACGCAAGCCGGCCCGCGCCGACCGGCCGGCCAGGTCCGGGCCCGGGATCGCACCGCACCAACGGCGCGCGGACCACCGCCTGGCCCTGCGGATGCGCTGCCCAGTCGGCCGGATCCCGCACGACCGTGCCCAAGGCTCCGGCCGCGAAGAGCGCATCCTCCAGCTCCTCGCCCGGCCAGCGGCTGATCGCATGGGCGACGTCGGTCGCATCCTCGCCACACTCCAGCACCCGCAGCGCACGCCGACGATGCCAGGCATAGTTCGCGTGCAGCCGCAGCCAGCCGTCCGCCGTTCGCCAGAACCGGGACAACGGCGCGAACAACTCCGGCGCATCGACCCCCTCTTGCCGGGCGTATCGCTCGCTGCACGCGGCGACGGCGACGTGCTCGGCGTCCAACTCGACCGGCAGTGGATCCTGGCCCGACCTACTCGCATCGAGGACGGAGGCAGCCAGCGTCGACGTCCCGACGGCCGCCAGCATTGCAGGAAGCGCCGGCAACCTGGACGGCAACAGGCCGGGTCGCGAGCCCGCCAACTGCACGAGGTCTACGCCGTTCGGGTCCCCGCCCAGCGCCGACCACGCTTCTCGCAGCAACGTCATGGCCGGGTCCACCATGGTTCGCCACCCTATAGGCCGAGCAGCGCCTCCGGCGTGATGGGGAGGTCGCGGATGCGGCGGCCGGTGGCGTTGAAGACGGCATTGGCGACCGCCGGAGCGACGCCAACGATGACGATCTCCCCGAGGCCCTTGACGCCGATGGGGTCGGCTTTGTCGTCGACGCTGTCGACGTAGATTGCGCGCATGTCGGGAATGTCGGCGTTGACGGGGACGAGGTAGTCGGCGAGGTTGGCGTTGACTATTCGTCCGTCGCGATGGTCGGTGACGGTGTGCTCAAGCAGCGCCTGGCTGATGCCGCCGATCATGCCGCCGAGGGCCTGGCTGTCCGCCAGCCTGGGGTTGATGATCCGGCCCGCATCGAATACGCCGAGCATGCGCCGCACGCGCACCAGCCCCAGGCGGGCGTCGACGGCGACCTCAGCAAAGATCGCGCTGTAGGCGTACATGGAGAACCGGCTCTCCTCCGGGTTGTAGGAGCCGGTCAACCCGAGAAAGGGCCGGTTGTTGCGGGCGAGGAGCTGCCGGTACGTCTCCCCCCGGCTCGGGTCGTCCCGCGCGTGCATCCGCCCACGTTCGACGGCGACGTCGTCAGGGTCGACGCCGTGGAGCGGTGACCGCTCGTCGTCGACGGCCAGTGCGATGGCCCGCCGTCGCAGTCGGTCGCAAGCGTCCTGGACGGCCGATCCGACGCTGGCCATGGTCCAGGCAAGAGCCTGGATCGGGGCCGGTGGGAGCGCCGTATCACCGAGCCGGAACTCCACGGCACCCATGGGCAGTCCGAGGGCGTCGGCGGCGACCTGCGTCATCGATGTGTGGGTGCCGGGGCCGATGTCGCTGGTCGCGGACTGGACTACCGCGGTGCCGTTCGCGTCCAGTCGGACGTGCGCCTGGGCCGCGGCGCGCTCGGTCATGTAGGCGCCTGCCGCCATACCCATCCCGATCAGCCAGTCGCCGTCCCGGGCCACACCGGGCGTCGGATTGCGCCGATGCCAGCCGAACTCGCGAGCGCCGACGTCGTAGCACTCACGTAGCCGCCGGGTGGAGAACGGCTGCCCGGTGGCCGGGTCCTGGGTGGGTTCGTTGCGCATGCGCAGTTCGATCGGGTCGATCTCCAGCTCGTGCGCGAGCTCGTCCAGTGCTGACTCGATCGTGTAGGCGGCGCTGGACCATCCGGGACCCCGCATCCACGTGGGAGTGCTGATGTCCAGCGGCACGTGCCTGACCGCTTGGCGGACGTGAGGAATGGCGTAGAGCATCCGCCCGATGCTCAGGTCATCCGAGTGTCGCTCATAGCGGGATGACTCGCCCCGGACGTCGTGGACCATCGCGGTGATACGTCCGCGGCGATCGCTGCCCACCCGCATCGTGTACTCGTATCCTGGCCGGAAGCCTGCCGTGAAGTACTGCTGTCTGCGGGTCAGCACAAGTTTGACCGGACGTCGTACCTCGCGGGCGGCCAGCGCCGCAATAGCGGAGTGGACCCAGGTCCGCCCGCCATTGCCGAAGGCGCCACCGACGAAAGGTGAGAGACACCGGACGGCCTCCCGGGGGATTCCGAACACGGCGGCGAGCTCGTTGCGTGGGTCGGCGACCCACTGGGTCTTGTCCCAGACGGTGAGCCGCTCGCCCTGCCAGCGGGCGATGATCGCGTGTGGCTCCATCGCGTTGTGATGGTTGCGGCTCATTCGGTAGGTCATCTCTAGGTGGACCTCCGCGGCCTCCCATGCCGTGTCAGCGTCACCACGCGCGTAGGTCTCCGGCTCGTCGGCCGGGGCGCGGGACAGGTCGACGACGGGCAGCTCAACGTCGTAGGTGACCTCGACCAGGCGCGCGGCGTGCCGCGCCACCTCAAGTGTGGTGGCCACGACCACGCCGACAGGCTCACCGAAGAATCGCACCAGGTCGTCCTGGAACGCGCGCAGCCGCTCGCCCGGTGGGTTGATCGAGTCCGGAAACGGGTTGTCCCGATACGGGAGCCGGGGCGCGTTGCCGTGGTGAATGACTCTCAGCACGCCGGGGAGGTTTTCCGCCGCCCGGGTGTCGATGCCAGTGATGCGGCCGCGGCCGATCGAGCTCTCGACGAGGACGGCATGGACGATCCCGTCGACGCCCTCGGCGGGGCCGTGATCAGCAGCGTATCTGGCCTTGCCGGTCACCTTCAGCCGACCGTCCACCCGGGGCTGATCGGTGCCGACAACGGCCCTATGCGGTTGCTGCGTCACTCGGTACCTCCCACGATGAGTAGCTGGCGTTCGACAGTACGCTTGAGCAGATCGATCTTGAACCGGTTGTGGTCCAGGGGCCTGGCACCTTCGGTTGCCAGGTCCGCCGCAGCGGACCACAGCTGGGGCGAGCGACGTCGACCGATCAGGTGATCCTCGACGGCTGTCAGCTTCCATGGCACCGTGCCGACACCACCGGCGGCGACCTTCGCCGCGCGGATCACCCCGCCGCGGATATGCAGCGCGACGGCGGCGGAGGTCAATGCGAACTCGTAGCTCTGCCGGTCGCGCACCTTCAGATATCCAGAGCGTAGCGGGCGCGGGTGAGCAGGTATCTCGACGGCCGCGATGAGCTCGCCGGGCCGGACGGCGTGTTCTCGGTGCGGGGTGCCTCCGGGGAGAAGCAGAAAGTCGGTGAGCGCGACGTCTCGTTCCCCATCCGGCCCGACGAGGTGGACGACCGCCTCCAACGCGGCAAGCGCAACAGCAAGGTCCGATGGATGAGTACACACGCATGACTCGGAGGTGCCGAGGATCGCGTGCGTACGGTTGTATCCGTGCAACGCGGCGCAGCCCGAACCGGGCAGGCGCTTGTTGCAGTCCGCCGAAACGTCGCGGAAGTATGCGCACCGGGTGCGCTGCATGATGTTGCCGCCGATGGTGGCCATGTTGCGCAGCTGCGCCGAGGCGCTGAGCTCCAGTGCCTGTGAGATGACCGGGTAGGTGTTGCGGACCTTCGGCTCGGCGGCGACATCGGCCATCCGTGCCAGGGCGCCGATGCGCAGTCCGCCTCGCGGGGTCATGGTGATCTCAGTCAGCGGGAGTCCGCTGATGTCGACGAGTTCATCCGGGCGCTCGACGGTCTCGCGCATTAGGTCCACCAGAGTGGTGCCTCCGGCGATGTACCGGCCGCCGCGCTGGCCGTGGTCGAGTGCCTCCTGGAGGCTGGACGCGTTCGTGTAGGAGAAGGGGAACATCGAAAGCGCCTCATTTCCCGTGTGCGGCGGCCTGCTCGACCGCGCGGACGATCTTCGGGTAGCAGCCGCAGCGGCAGATGTTGCCGCTCATCCACTCGCGGATCTCCTCCGGAGAGTCAGCGTGCCCTTCCTGAATGCATCCGATGCCAGACATGATCTGGCCGGGTGTGCAGTAGCCGCACTGGAACGCGTCCCGGTCGATGAACGCCTGCTGGAGAGGGTGGAGTTCGTTCGTCTCGCCTGCCTCGCGCCGGGCGACACCCTCGATAGTGACGACGTCGGCATCGTTAAGGCGCACAGCAAGGGTCAGGCAAGCATTCACCCGGCGCCCGTCCACCAGCACGGTGCACGCCCCGCAGGCACCGGCATCACACCCCTTCTTTGTGCCGGGCAGCCCCAGGTGTTCACGCAGCAAGTCCAGCAACGACGTCCGATTGTCGATGGTGACCGGTCGCTGCGCTCCGTTGAGGGTCAGCGTGACTCTGCTGTGCGTCGACGGGGGCAGCGCCGGAGGTTCCGTACCTGATGGAGGTGTGCCTACAGCAACGTCGCCACCTGCGGCAATACCGCCGGCGGCGATGCCACCTGCGGCGGCGGTGATGAATGTGCGCCGGGAGAATTGAGAAGGAGGGTCGGTGGACGGTGGATGGGCGTTGGGGTGTTCGTCGGACATGCGCCCTCGTTTCGAGTTGGCGAATGGTCGTGGATCTCAGCTGCCCGGGGGGGTGCACCGCGATGTTGCACATCGCAGCGCCTGCCGCCGGAAAGGCTAAGTAAACTCAACTGTACCGTTTACTTCTCGATGCCACAAGACCCCTCATAACGACCTTCGCGCATGCTGCCAGCTGCCACGACGTCGCCAGTGAAGAGCGGGCCCGCACCAAGGGTCGCAAGCGGCTCAAGAACCCCTTCGACGCCGCCATGGCGGTAGCGCCCGGCCTACGGGTGAACGACATCGTTGACGCTGCGCTACACCTGCTCACGCATCGCCGCCGTGCACCTCCGCGCGGTCGGCGTCGCCGGACGGCAACAGTTCCGCGACGGCGCGCCGGATCGGTGCGAGGTCGACGTCACTGGCAAGGGTGGTTTCGTCGGCCTCTTCTGGCAGCGGCTTCTCCACGCCAAGCAAGGCGCGGAACAGCCGCGGATTCACCGTACAGCCGAGGATCTCGTACGCGGCAGCGCTGCTCGCCGGCGCAGAGAGCTGGAACCGTTCACTAAGGTAGGCCGCCAGCCGGCCATGAGATGTGCCGAAGATCGCCTCATGATACTGAGCCGATGCCTCCGGGAGCCGCTCGGCCTCGGCAATGCCCAGGCGGCACGTCCGCAAGGCCGGTTCCCGGAGGAGCAACTGCAGGAAGCGACCGCAAAAGAGCACAACCGCTTCCGTGGCATCCTCGCTGTACGCCTCGGGTGTCTTGAGCCTGCCAAGATAGAGCTGCCGGGAGAGATCCACGACGGCGAGAAACAGCCTGTCCTTGCTCTCGAAATGCGCATAGAGGGATCGCTTCGAGGTCGCGGCGCGCGCGGCCACGACATCCATCGACGCACGCTCGAAGCCCATCTCCAGGAAGACGTCCTTCGCCGCCCACAAGATGTGCTCTCGCAGCTCCTCGCCGCGTCGCGCCACCGCCTCGCCTCCCGCACGTCAAACGGTGCAGCCGAGTCTACATCGGGATCAGCTCCGCTCGGCGCTTACCAAGCGGCATGCCCGTCGTCGCCCAAAGGGCCGCCGGTTGACCCGTAAGAACCATTGGGCACGCAGACCATGTTCGAGGCCGGTGTGCCGGAACAGCGTTGAGGACCGGCGTAACTGCCGGACCTCAACTCCGAACGACGTCAGACTCCGCAGGACGCCAGCTCATGCGACTTGAGGCCGTCAGCTCGTGCGACTCGCCTGCATTGCGAGAACCTCGTCGTATATGCCGTTCACCTCGGCGAACCGTTGCCGTTTGACTCGCTCGACGAGGATCTGGCGGGCATCTGGCTGCGACTCGAGCAGGCTCATGACCTCGGTGAGGAACTCCTCAAGTGGCATCGCGTTCTCGTTGTCCGTCGCGCTACCCATGAGGGTGGTGCGGGTGAGCGGCGGGGCGATCTCGATGACCTGCACCGACGTGTCACGCAGCTGTTCGCGCAGGCTCTCGGTATAGGAATGCACAGCGGCCTTGGTCGCGCTGTAGGTCGGAGTCAGCGGCAGCGGTACGTAGGCGAGCCCGGAGGTGACGGTCAGGATCGCGGCGTCCGGCTGCGACGCAAGGAACGGCGCGAAGGCGTAGACGAGACGGATCGGCCCCAGCAGGTTGGTCGCGACAGTCAGCTCGGCCACGTCGAGCGAGTCCGGGTCGAGAACCTTCTCCGGGCGCATGACGCCCGCCATCGCGAACACCACGTTCAGATCCGGATACTTCCCCGTCACCGTCTCGAACAGCTGGCGGATCGAGTTCGGGTCAGTGATGTCGAAGGCTTCGGCTTCCATCCCTTCGTGCTCGGCAACCAGCTCGTCGAGCAGTTCTCGGCGTCGTCCGGCGACGATGACGTGGTTGCCTGCCTCGTGCAGCCGGACGGCCAGGCCACGGCCGATCCCGGACGTTCCGCCGGCCACCAACACGGTGTTACCAGTGATCTTCATGTCGTTCCCTTGTCTCTCTTCTTCGATGGCCTGTTCTCATGTCGTGGTGTTCCGTCAGCTGCTCGGAACCAGCTCGATGCGGATGATGCGGTCGTCCCCCGGTCGCGGCTCCGTGCCGCCCCAGGTGGCGCCGTCAGTGTTCGACGTGACAATCCACAGCGCCCCGTCCGGGGCGACTTCAACCGTGCGGATGCGGCCGTACTCGCCGACGAAGTGCTCGACCGGGTCGCCGCTCGCGCGCGGCCCGTCGACCGGGAGCTGCCAGAGGCGCTGTCCACCGAGCGCACCCAACCACAGCGATCCGCCGGCGTAGGCGACGCCGGACGGAGACGCGTCGTCGGGATGGATGGTGAAGATCGGCGGCTCACCGGTGTCACCCTCGACGCCCTCAGTCTCCGGCCAGCCATAGTCCCTCCCGGCGCGGAGCACGTTCACCTCATCCCAGGTGCGGTGGCCGAGCTCCGAGGCGTACACGGTGCCGTCCGGCCCGAACGTGATGCCCTGGACGTTGCGATGACCGCTGGAGTACACGGCAGTACCGGACGGGTTGTCCTCCGGGATCGAACCATCCAGCCCGATGCGGAGGATCTTGCCGTTCAGCGACTCGTCGTCCGCCGCATTCTCGGGCAGGAATGCGTCGCCAGTGCCGATCCAGAGGTAACCATCCGGGCCGATCCGCAGCCGGCCGCCATGGTGCCGGTCCGCCGTCTCGATGCCGTCGATCAGCACGCCGGTCTGGTCGAGGGAGGAATAGTCCTCTGCCACGCGGAGCGAGACGACGCGGTTGGTCGGCGAGCCGGAGACGTAGGCGAATAGGGTCCGGTCGGTCTCGAAGTCCGGCGACACGACGATACCGAGCAGTCCGCCCTCGGAACTCGTCTCGACACCCGGCACGGCTCCGACGAGCTCCGGCTCGCCACCGGCGGACGGCACCCGGAGGATCTCACCGGACAGCCGCTGGGACACCAGCGCCGAGCTGTCCGGCAAGAATGCCAGACCCCATGGAGCTTCCAGGCCGGTCACCAGTTCGGTGTGATCGCCCGGCGTCAACGCCGGCGGCTCGCTCCCCGCTGTAGGCGAGGCCTCGCCCTCCGTCGGTGAGGTATCCGGCGACGGTGACCCGTCAGGTGACTCCAGGATGTCCGACGTATCCGACGTCGGCGTCACCGCCTGTGCCCGTGGTTCGTCCGGGTCGTCCCCGGGCCCGTCCGCGGAGGTGCACGCGGAAACACCAAAACCTACAGCCATGGCGAGCGCAAGTACCGGAACAGCTCGTTTCACTGACGATCGAGTCATGATCTCCTCCGTTATCATCGCTAACGCTACGCCGATATCGACGCTTCGGCAACCGTCGCTAACAGATAGCTGTTATCATTGATTTTGTGAGCGACCGTGACGACGTCCGCCGCCGGATCATCGACGCCGCTGCCGCCCTGCTGCGGAGCGACGGCCGCGACGCAGTGACCACCCGGGCCGTGAGCGCGGCCGCCGGCGTGCAGCCCCCGACGATCTACCGCCTGTTCACCGACATGAACGGACTCCTCGACGCGGTCGCGTCCGACGGCTTCGCGCGCTATCTCGAGCAGAAGCACAACCTCGCCCTCTCCGACGATCCGGTCGAGGACTTGCGCACCGGGTGGGACACGCACATCCAGTTCGGCCTGGAGAACCCGGCGCACTACCTGCTGATGTACGGCCAGCCCACGCCCGGGCATCGAAGCGAGGCCGCAGAGCGGGCACTGCAACGTCTGCGCATGCTCGTCGAACGCATCGCCGTCGCGGGCCGGCTCCTCGTCGACGTCGAGACAGCCGTCAGCATGGTCCACGCTGCGGGGGTCGGCCTCACCCTGAGCTTCATCGAGATGCCACCCGCGGATCGCGACCTCTCCCTGATCGGCCGTATGCGCGACGCCACCTTCGCCGCGATCATCGCGACCGAACCGAGCAGCCCTTCGACCGTGACCCAGCGTGCCGTCGGATTCAAGGCCGTGCTCGACGACGTCGTGGACCTCTACAGCCCGGGTGAGCGCGCCCTCCTCGATGAACTCCTCGATCGCGTGGCGAGCAAGGCGTCCCCTCTCTGATCAGCGGTCGGCGTCCGTCTTCGACGCCGTCCCAAGGAAGCGGGCCCGATCGACGATCGCTCGATCGATCTCACCGGTGGCGACGACATTCCCGGAGCCGTCAACCGCGTGGACGCTGAAGGTCAGGCGATGAGCACTGATGTCACTGGGCAGCGTTGCAGTGATCTCGACGGTGCCGCCGACGGGCGTGGCGCGGCGGTGTTCGATGCGTACGGCAGTACCGACGGTCGTCTGATCGGCGTCGAGCAGTTCCGCCGTGATCCGCACCGTCTCCGCCTCCATCCAGGCGATCAACCGAGGGGTGGCGAGCACCGGCACATCGCCGCTGCCTAGCGCGGTCGCCGTATCGGCGGCGGTCACCTCGTGACGCATCGAACACCGCCGCGGCACGTCGTGAAGACGACTTTGGTGGGTCCCAGCGCCCTGAACTCGTCCTCATCGATAAGGCCTGCGTCGCGAAGCATCAATCCACCATACGGCGGCGGTCGCCGCCGCGAAGCTCGGCACGCTCGTAGCGGCAACCGCACACGATGGTTTCACCGTCGCCGCATGGACCTCCCTCTCAGCGGGCCTCACGGCGGTACATGTCGTCAAGCGAGACCAGCAGTACATCAGGGCGATGCTGGATCCGTCTCAGCTCGTCACTGAAGCCGCTGCGACTGAAGACCGCGAGCGTCGCCTGACCAGCTCGCTCTCCCAGCAACGCGATCCGTGGCCGACGACGTATGCGGCGTGTCGCCGGCCACCAGCGAGATCACATCGACCTCATGATTCACCTTGTGCTCTTGGCACGCGACTGATGTCCTGCCGGTCCACCCGACGGGTACGTCGTTCCGGGCTGCACGCTCAGTGATCGTCCATTCACGAGCCAGGTTGCTTGCGCCTGCCGCCACCCATGGGCGGCCCGGCCTCTACGTTGGAAGATCTGCAGACGCGGCAGGGTAATGGTGTGATAACACCACATGATGGGGTGTGCGATGTACACGATTGGCTTTCGTTCGCGGAGCATGTCCTTGGCATAAGAGATGAAAACCTGCTCGGCGCAGAGTCATCAGCGGGCAGGACATAGTCCGAGGGTCACGCTCCAGCCTGCTGGCGATTCGGGCGGGAACTACCGGTTACCGCGATTCTCAGGCGCGTCAACGCCCCTCCCGGCCATGCACGGCTCCTACACAGAATTGCCCAATACGCGGTCGCCTCGAGTTTGGTTGATCCAACCGATGCGGACACTCCGGCCGAGCACCGACAGTGACGTTGTACGCCCGGAGCCAAGGGGGCCGCCATGAGCAGCCAGGACAGAACCGCACGTACGGAACGGTACGCCGGACAGCAGGCACGCGAGAAGCTGGTGGCGGCGATGCCGCTGACCGAGCGCCGGCTCCGGTTGGCGGGGGTTTCCACCGCCGTGTTCGAGGGCGGCGACGGACCGCCCATCGTGCTGCTGCACGGCCAGGGCGAGTTCGCGGCCATCTGGATCAACGTCGTACCTGACCTGGCCAGGACATACCGGGTCATCGTCCCCGACCTGCCCGGCCACGGCGCCTCGGAGGTGGACGACGCCCACCTCGGCCCGAGTACGGTGCTGGCCTGGGTCGACGAACTGATCGAGCACACCTGTGCGGCCAAGCCGGTGCTTGCCGGCCACCTTCTCGGCGGCGCGATCGCCGCACGGTACGCGGCGGGGCACAGCGAGCGGTTGGCCCAGCTGGTGCTGGTGGAGACGATGGGCCTGGGATGGTTCCGACCGGCACCGAGCTTCGCGCTGCCGATGGTGCGCTTCGTCGCCCGTCCTACTCCGCGCAGCCGCGACCGCCTGTTCAACCGATGCTTCCTCGACATGGATCGCGCCGGTGAGCAGTCGGGAGAACAGTGGGAACCGATGCTGGCCTATGCGCTGGACCGCGCACGGACCCCGAGCGTGCAGGCAGCGCTCCGGCGTCTTATGACGCGGCTGGGCATGCCGCCGATCCCGTCCACTGACCTGGCCCGCATCGACGTGCCGACCACACTGATCCATGGCCGGCACGGCCTGCAGGTACGGCTGCACACCGCCGAGGACGCCAGCGCCAGGTACGGCTGGCCGCTGCATGTCATCGAGGAGTGCCGCGACGACCCCGCGGTGGAGCAGCCGCAAGCGTTCCTGACCGCGCTGAATACGGCACTCGGAACATCCGCTGAGGAGGAATCGTGAGAACGAAGACGTTCGATGTCAACGGACTCGACGGTGAGCGTGTCGCCCTGTCCTCCAGCGAGCTCGAGCGGCTCAGCTCCGCGATCGACGGCTCGGTGCTCAGGCGGGGAGACGAGAGCTGGGACGACGCCGTGCTGATCTGGAACGCCTGGGTCAGCAAGACACCGGCGCTGGTCGTCCAGCCGACATCGGCGCGCGACGTCGCCGCCACCATTCGGTTCGCCGCGGACCATGGCCTGCTGATCAGCGTCAAAGGCGGAGGTCATAACATCGCCGGAACGGCTCTCGCCGATAACGGCCTGACCCTGGACATGTCCCGCATGCGCGAGGTCACCGTCGACCCGGCCGCCCGCCTCGCGCACGTCGGTGCGGGATGTCTGCTACGCGACGTCGACCGCGCTACTCAGCAGCACGGCCTCGCCACGGTGCTCGGGTTCATCTCCGAGACCGGAGTCGCCGGTCTGACCCTCGGCGGCGGTTTCGGGTACCTCACCCGCCGCTTCGGCTGGGCCGCGGACAATCTGGAAGAAGTCGAGATCGTCACCGCCGGCGGAACGGTCCGGACCGCCAGCCGTGCGGAGAACCCCGACCTGTTCTGGGCCGTCCGTGGTGGTGGCGGCAACTACGGTGTCGTCACCCGCTTCAGCTTCCGGCTGCACCAGGTCGGACCGACCGTGACCGGCGGCTTGGCGGTATGGAGCGCCGACCGGGCGGACGAGGTGCTCGCGACCTATCGGGAGCTCACCGCATCGGCTCCGCGCGAGCTGACGGCCGTCGCCATCATCAGGCTCGCACCGCCGGCGCCGTTCGTACCGGAGCAGTGGCACTTCCAGCCCGTCGCGGGACTACTCGTCTGCCACAGCGGCCCGACCACCGAGGCCGACCTCGCACCGATTCGCGCCCTGGGGGATCCGATCTTCGACCTCATCGGCGAGAAACCCTACGTGGCTCAGCAGTCGATGCTCGATGACATGGAGCCCAAGGGCCTGAACCAGTATTGGAAGGCCGAGTTCCTCCCGACCCTGCCCAGCGAGTACCTCACCACGTTCCGTGACGCCGCGCTGAACGTCGCGTCGCCGCTGTCATTCTCCGTCATCTTCCACCTCGAAGGTGCGCTGAACGAACACGACGACGGCGGTGCGGTCGGCAACCGAGACGCCCGGTTCATCAGCGGATTCTCCGGAGTGTGGCCGCCGAACGCCGACGGTGACGGGATCGTGGCCGCGGTCCGGGACGGATGGGAGCGGATCCGGCCGTTCTCGACCGGCGGGAACTACGTCAACTTCCAGCTGGCCGAGGATGACCTCACCAGAACCGTTGCCGCGTACCGCGACAATTGCCGACGCCTGCAGCAGGTGAAGACCCAGTACGATCCGGGCAATCTCTTCCGGGCCAACCGCAACATCCGGCCACGCTAGGTCAGGCGCCGACGGCGCTCAGCATGCCACCCATGGTGAGCAGCGAGCTCCGGGTCGACCTCATGCCGGATGGCCGTCGGCGGAAAGCTGACGCCCGCGCGTCCCCGGCGGGCCGAGCGTGCTCGTCTCGCCGCTGCCGGGCGGTTTCAAGGAGTCCGAGTGGGACCGAACCGCCGGTCTGCGGCGAGAACTGCCCAGGAGCACGCCGCTGATGACGAGCGCACCGCCGAACATCTCCCCCGCGCTGAACGTTTCGTGCAGGACCACCCCGGCCGCGGTCATTCCGACGACCGGCACCAACATGGAGAAGGGTGCCACGACTCCAGCGGGGTAGCGCGCCATCAACCAGGTCCACATGCCGGATCCGAGCACAGTACCGAACAGCACGGTAAAGGCCAATCCGACGACGGCCGCGAGCGACGTGGGCTCGCGCAACGAGCTCAGCGACGTGCCGATCCTGGCCGGGCCTTCCACCGCCATCGCGAGGATGAACATCGGCACGGGCGGAACCACCGACATCCACAGGGTCAGATGCAGCGGGTTGGCCGGCTTCGCCTGCCGGTTGCACACGTTCCCTGCCGCCCATCCCAGGGCGCCCGCCAGGGTCAGGAGAAACGGGATGATGCTGGCGTTCTCGGCTCGTTGCCAGCCGACGAGGGCCAGCCCACCGACGGCGATGAGGATCCCGACGAGCTGCCGCCCACTCACCCGTTCCCGGAGCAACGTCGCGCCGAGCAGCACGGTGAACGGCGCGGAGCCCTGCAGCACCAAGGACGCCAGGCCGGCGGGCATACCCGCGTCCATGCCCCAGTAGAGGAAGAGGAACTGCAGTGTCCCGAAGCCGAGCCCGTAGCCAACCAGCCATCGCACCGGCACATCCGGCCACGGGACCAGCAGCACCGTCGGGATCGCGATCAATGCGAACCGGAGCGCGACCAGAAACATCGGCGGGAAGAGCTCGAGCGAGGCGTCGATCGCGATGAAGTTCAGGCCCCAGATGACGGCTACAGACATCGCGAGCAGACGGTGACGGATCGGCATACGTCAACGATCAGGCAGGCGGACGTATAAGCACAAGCGAAAGATAATACATCTACTGTGTAGTCTAGCTACATGGACGTCAGGCATCTCGAGCTGTTGCGTGAGTTGTCCGAGCGCGGAAGCGTCACGGCCGCCGCACGCGCCACGCACCGCACGCCGTCCGCCGTCTCGCAGCAGCTGAAGATCGCCCAGCGCGAGTTCGGGATGACATTGGTCGAACCGGCCGGCCGTGGTGTCCGGCTCACCGAAGCAGGCCGGTTGCTCGCCGACGGTGCCTCGACTGTGGCTGCCGCGATCGAGCAGGTACAGGCTCGCTGGGACGCCTACCGCGGCGAGCCGTCCGGAACCGTCACCATCACCGCTCTGCCGAGCGCGGCCACCTTCTTGCTCGCGGAGGTGATGTCCGACCTGGCCAGCACCGAAATCCGGCTGGAGTGCAGCGATGTGGACATCGCCGAGGCCGAGTTCGCCGGCCTCGCCGCCGACCACGACATCGTGATCGCCCACAGCCTCACGGGCGTCCGACCGGCCGGCGCCGACGGACTGACGGTCGTACCACTGGCACAGGAGCCACTCGACGTCGCGATGGCCGCCGACCATCCGTTGGCCGGTGTCGCCGCGGTCCGGGCCGCGGATGTCGTCGATCGCGAGTGGATCGGCGTGCCCCTGGGGTACCCGTTCGACACAGTGCTGCACATGATCGAACAGGTCACCGGCGCCGAGCTGACCATCGATCAACGGCTGCGCGACAACCGCCTGGTCGAATCACTGGTCAGGGTAAGCCATCGGATCGCGATCCTGCCCCGGTTCACCACCCCGACCGATAGCGGGATCGTTCTGAAGGAACTGACCGACATCCCGTCGGCCAGGCATATCTCCGCGGTCCTGCGGCCCGACCGGGCCGAGCGACTGGCGGTCCAACGGGTCTTGCTCGCCCTTCGGCACGTCGCCAGCGAAGTGGAACGCCGCCACCGACAATGACCTGAACGTGCACGAACTAGCCGGGAATTCGAGTGCCCACAGCACGAACGTGGCCGGTGCGATCGTTGCGGTAGGCGCCCAGGACCTTGCCGACGGTGCCATAGAGCTCGATGGTGACCGGGTCGCCGGGCACACTGGTGGTGTCGTTCCTGTCCCGGGTGTCGAACCGCCATTGGGTCGACCCGTCGATGGCGATCTTGACGATGCTGGCCAGCCGCGTATGCGTGATCTCGGCGATCGTTCCCCGCATGAACAGCGGAGCGGCGCCGATGCGCGCGGCACGCTTCCAGGCGGCGCTACGGCTGTGAACGACCGCCAGCGCGAAGACAACCACGCTACCAGGCAGCACACCAGCAAGTACCGCCACCACGGGATCGATGTCGTCACGGATGCCCTCGGCCTCGTCCCCCGCCAGGCTCCCGAGCACGGCCAGACCGAAGAAGACGACGATGAACCAGAGCGCGGCCGCCGCCCAGCGATACTTTCTACCGAGCCGGCGACGTTCCTCCGGTGGGTACAGAGCCGACATCAACGTCCCTTCACGGACGGTTCTGCACGGACGGATACGCTTGTTGTTTCTATCAGAGGACCCTGCCGCTTGCCCGGTGCACACGGAGACGAGATGAGACGACCAGTGAGCGACCGTGGTTCGGTGACCACAGAAGCGCTGACCGCGCTCGCCGTGTTCTTCAGCCTGGGGTCTGCCATCATTGTCCCGTTCATCGTGCTGTACGGCGATCGAATGCCACGCGCGGACGACGGGAGCACGCTCGGTGCGCGGCGAGCCATCACCGAGGACCCGGTCGTGTTCGCCGTGATCATCACCACCACCATCCTGGCGGCGACGATCGCCGACCAGGTGCATCGGCGGCAGCGGCCCCGCCTCATGCGCAACGAGACGACCCGGGATGTCGCGGCCGCCGCACGCGCCGCAGCCGCGACATCCGCAGGGGCGCACGACGACCCCCAGGCGATCTGGCACACCGCATCGACGTACCTCCTCGGCCTGCGCAAACGGCACTGGCCGTACGAAGCAAGCCGGATCTGGATCAACACGGATGGCGATGAGGTAGAGGTGATCGCCGAGCGCAGCTTCCAGAAGCCGACCGGCCTGCTGTGGCACTGGGGATCGCAGAGCGACGTCACACGGATGGACGTCCACAGCCGCGCACGCGTCCGCCCCGACGGTACGGTCACCGGCCAAGACACGTACGTCTACCAGCCCCGCCTCACACCATGACACCACGCACCGGGCGACGCGGCGTCGACCGCGCCCGCCGCCCGACTCACCTCCCGCCAGGCCGCTGACCTGAGGTTACGAGTACCCACCGGTGATCTGGAACTTCACCTGTGGGTGCCAAGTGGTGAGCGCCGGCCGACGGGCGTTGCGAGAATAGGACGAATGTCCTACGATTTTAGCAGCTAGCTAGGACGACTGTCCTAACTAGCTGGATGAGGTGAAGTGGGAGACGGTGAGTACGCGCGAGCAGATTGTGGATGCTGCGAACCGGCTGTTCTATGAGCAAGGGTTCGAGCGGACCTCGTTCGCGTCGATCGCCGAGGCCGTCGGGATTTCCCGTGGGAACTTCTATTACCACTTCAAGACCAAGGACGCGATCCTGGATGCGGTGATCCAGGCTCGCCTGGAAAGTACACGGCAGATGTTGCGTGCCTGGAGCGAGGGATCTGCCGGCCCGCTCGACCGAGTGCGGCGGTTCATCGAGATCGTCATCACGAACCAGGGCGACATCGAGAACTACGGGTGCCCGGTCGGGACGCTGACGAACGAGTTGGCCAAGCTGGACCACCCCTCCCGCACACACGCGGTCGGCGTGTTCGACGTCTTCCGCACCTGGCTTCGTGAACAGTTCGAGGAACTCGGGCGAGCGGCTGACGCCGACGACCTTGCGCTCCATGTTCTGACCTTCAGCCAGGGGGTGGCAACGCTGTCGAACGCGTTCCACGATCGCGCGTATGCGCAGCGTGAGGTCGATCGCCTCAACTCCTGGTTGACCCAGCAACTGGCCACTTCATGAGCGGCCGATCCGACTGCGAATTCCCCACGTCCACTCTCAGACATACTCAGTAAGGAGACCGACGTGTACGTCGTTCTGCTCCGTTTCTCCGCCAACAAGGCCCAGGCGCCTGAGCATGTGGAAGACCATCAGGAGTGGATCCGCCGTGGCGTCGACGACGGTGTGTTCCTCTTGGTCGGGAGCATCCGGCCGGGGCAGGGCGGCGCGGTCATCGCCACAGGGATCACGCCCGAGGCGCTGCGGGCTCGGGTGGCCGAGGACCCGTTCGTCGTCCACGACGTCGTGTCAGCGGAGGTCATCGAGATCGAGCCGAACCTGACCGACCCGCGCCTGTCCTTCCTCACCGACTGAGTGGACCGGAGAGGACACCGACACATGGACTACTTCATCGCTCCCGATGGCCGTCCGCGCTGCGGCTGGGCCGGCGCGGCTCCGGAATTCCTCAGCTATCACGACACTGAGTGGGGATTCCCGGTCGCCGATGACCAACGGCTGTTCGAGAAGATCAGCCTGGAGGGATTCCAGGCCGGCCTGAGCTGGCGCACAATCCTGACCAAACGACAGAATTTCCGGCACGCGTTCGCCGCGTTCGATTACCGGGCGCTAGCCGAATTCGACGAAGCAGACGTCGAACGCCTCCTCGGCGACACCGGGATCGTGCGACACCGCGGCAAGATCGACGCGGTCATCAACAACGCCCGAAGGGCCGTCGACCTCGAAAGCGAGACAGGTTCTCTGGCGGCGTTCTTCTGGCGCTATGAACCAGACCCGGACCAGGTCGACCCACCCCAGACGGCCTCTGCCTCACCTGCCTCGGTCGCCTTGTCGAAAGAGCTGAAGAGGCGCGGCTGGAGATTCGTCGGACCTACGACCGTGTTCGCGTTCATGCAGGCTATGGGACTTATCAACGACCACTCCACCGACTGTGTCGTGCGCCCTTTAGCCGGTGATAGGCGCCGTGATTTCACACCACCCCGCTGAACGACCACGAACGGCGACGCGCCACGCCTAGTGTCGTGAGTCGTTAATTCGTTGGCAGTATGCAGCGAGGGTTTCGAGGATCTCGTCGGCGTCCTTGGTCCAGGTGAACGGTTTTGGGCTGGTGTTCCATTCGTTGATCCAGGCGCGGACGTCG
>NZ_JAAGOA010000024.1 GCF_010550675.1 Phytoactinopolyspora halotolerans
CCGACCCACGTGGGATGGCAGCTCCGGCTCGATCAACTCCCACAACTCATCCGAAATCACACCAGTTCTGAGCACTCATCCATGATCAACCACACCAAACGAAAGAATTGGGAGACACGCCCTAGTCAGAGATGCTCAAGGGCGAACGGGCACCCACCACGTCACGCACGAACTGACTCTTCCGACGGACGAGTACTGCGCACGCGGATCTCGCATCCTCCAAGACCGCACCGACTATGGCAAGCAACTATGGGCGCACATACTGAAGGACCAGCTGTGCGTGACCGAGGGCGAGTTCTGGGCATGCGTGAGAGAAGGGACCGCACCGGGTCGAGGTAGCCCAGCGATGACCGACGAGAGCATTCCGGCACAGCTCATACACATACTCCTCGACGACGTCCGCCTACCAGAAGCCGATGTGACGAGTATGTCCAAGCAGGAGGCCATCGACCGGTCAAGACACTCACGGTGATTCGCGCTACCCGTTGACTGCCCGACGCTGTCAGGATCGGCGTGCCCATGCACCCAGGGCGGTGCGTGCGGTCACGCGGCCATTCTCGCCACCATGCTCGTGGCGGCGTCCCAGAACGAACACAAACAGCCTTCTGTGATCATGATCACGCGGTGAGGAGGCGAAGCCGACGTTCGGCGACGCGAAGTTCGACGGTCTGACTCCAGCTCAATCTCAGCGCGTCCGATTCGATGCCGTCCCCGAACGCGACCAGCTGGTCTGATTCCGCGGTCATGGTTAGCGGATCGGTCGTCAGATCGCCCTCGTCCAGATCGGTGCCGGTGCCCGGCGACGGCCACGCCTCTCGGACGAACCATGCGAGGCGGTGCTCGACCGGGTGCGGGAGAGCCAGGCCGCTACGCCGTTGCCGCCAGATCGATCGGCACCACCCTGTCGCGCCGGTGCCGGTCGAGGCGATCAAGCCGGACGACGCCTGTCGCTCCTGCCGGCCATCGGGCACGGCCAGCAGATACCGGGCAGCCTGGTGTGACGGGTGGCCGACGTAGATCTCGTTCAAGGCCACGAGCCGTTGCCCGTCATCGGTGACGGCCTCTGCCATCGGTCGCGACTCGACCCGGCCGGACGTGTCGGCAGCGGCCGCGTCGCGGAGGAGGGAGGCGACGGCGGACGGTCGATGTGGGACGAGCACGCCGGGGTTGCGTTCGGGCTCCGTGTTGACGCCGATCACCGGCTGGCCGTCGAGGTATTTGGCGACGTTGGCGACGAGGCCGTCCTGGCCGACGACGACCACGATGTCCTCTGGACCGAACAGGAACCGTGGAAGATCGTCCCGTTCGACCTGCCCCCGGCGCCAGTCGACCGGTACCGCGGCGGCCACGGTGGCGAGCGCCTCCTCGGTCGCCGCGTGCCGTGCCTCGACGTCCTCGACCCGCCGTCCCCGGCTGGAGAGGAAGAACGCGGCCTGACCACGGGTGCTGTGGCGGGCGATCAACTCGTCCAGTTCGGTGTGGCGCCGGACGATCACGACACGTGGGGGCAGGGCCATCACCGCTCACCAGCCAGCCGGGCCAGTGCGGGAGCCAGCATGTCGGGCGTGAGGATGACCGTACCGATGTCCGGTAGGTGGCCGGCGAGATCCTTGACGGCCAGGCCGAGCAACGTGGTGCCGTTGAGGTCTCGGTACGCTGCCACTCGCGCCGACTCCACCGCGGCCTCCGCCTCCCCGATGATTCGGGTCGCATCGGCGCGCACGTCGGCGAGTTGCCGTTCTCGGCTTGCCTGAGCCTCGACCTCGATGCGGTCGGCTGCGGCCGTCTCCTCAGCCTCCCGGCGCGCGTTGGCGCCACGCTGGGCCACGAGATCCTGCTCGCGGCGCGCCAGCTCGATCTTGCTCTGCAACTCGTTCTCGCTGATCGTTCGTTCACGCTCGACGGCGAGGGCGCGGCGCTCGTAGGTCGCCCGATCGGCGTCCTGCTGCATCTGCTCGCGCGCCGGTGTCTGCAGCGCCTTCTCCACGTCGGGTTCCGGCCGCACGGCGACCACGCGGACGTCCAGGACGGCGAGGCCGGTCTCGGTCAGCCGGTGATCGGCTCGCAGCCCTTCGGCGAGCCGGTTCCGGACCGCTTCCACACCCTCGGTCAGCGCGGTCCGCAGCGGCATCCGGGCAAGCAGGTCCAAGGCATGCTGCTGGGACGACTCGGTGAGCAAGCCGGCGACCTGCTCGAGCGGGGTGCCCGTCCACAGTCCGCTCTCCGTGTCGATGGAGAAGTCGATACGGCTGGCGGCCAGCCCTGGATCGGTGACCCGGTAGGTCACGGTCGCCTGGACGGTCACATCCTGGAAATCGGCCGACCGAGCGTGGAACAGCAGCGGTACTTCGCGGTCATCGATCGGCACCTCACTGAGCGCCGCGGCAAGTGGACGGAACCAGAATGCCTGTCCAGCACCTTCACGGATCAGTTTGCCCTTGCGGTGCAGCCGGACGTGCGAGGTGGCCGTGCTGCGCAGGTGGCGGAGGCTCGGGTAGCGGGTGATGTGGGCCATGGGGCAACTCCTTATCGTCATTCCGACGATAAAGGCTGTTTGAGTTATCGTCAAGTAGACGATAACCGGAGGTGCGGCACTCATGGATCGATACCGGCCGGCGGAGTACCCGCCGTTCGCCGTCACCGTCGACTTGGTGATCCTGACTGTGCGCGACGACACCATGCGCGTGCTGGTGATCGAGCGCGCCGGGCCGCCCTTCCAAGGACGGTGGGCGCTGCCGGGAGGATTCGTCCGTCCCGACGAAGACCTGCGCCAGGCCGCCACCCGCGAACTGGTCGAGGAGACCGGGTTGACCACCGACATCCATCTCGAGCAACTCGGCAGCTATGGTGCTCCCGATCGCGACCCACGGATGCGCGTGGTCACGGTGGCGTACCTCGCCCTCGCCGCGGATTTACCGTCCCCCGTCGCGGGCACCGATGCGAGCGCGGCTCGCTGGGCGCCGACCGCGGACCTGGTCGCGGAGCCGGACGCGCTGGCGTTCGATCACCGGGAGATTCTGAACGATGGCATCGAGCGGGCGCGCGCCAAGCTCGAATACACGCCGCTCGCCACCGCCTTCTGCGGCCCCGAGTTCACCGTTGCCGAACTGCGGCGGATCTATGAGATCGTCTGGGACGTGCGCCTGGATCCGCGCAACTTCCATCGCAAGGTCACGGGCGCTCCGGGCTTCGTGGAGCCGACCGGCCGGACCAGCACGCGCGACGGCGGGCGGCCGGCGCAACTGTACCGGCGCGGCCCAGCGTCGCTGCTGCATCCGCCGATGTTGCGGATGCCATGACGCGACCTGGCCAACGCACGACCTGGTCAACGCAAGGCTGCCGGGACGGTGTCCTCGGCGCCGTCCGGCCAGCGGACCAGGATGCACCCGCTTCCGTCTGGGTTCACCACTACCTCCGGCGTCTCCGGAAGGAGCGGAGCCGACGACCGGCGGAGCACGACGGCGGCGGCCTGGACGTCACCGGGAGCGACCGGCTCTGCGGAGCGGACCCACGGGACGATCGACGACGGGCCGAGCGGATCCGCTCCCTCCAGCTGGACGGAGCCGGCAACGTTCAGACCGCGCACGCCCTGAACGACCGAGATCATTCCATCAGAGAGTCGCCGGGCCTGGATTCGCGCTGGTTCTCCGGCCTGCGGATCTGCGCCGGGCCGGCGTGTCTCGATAACGACGTCGCCGGGTTCGCCGGCCAGCGCCCAGCCGCCGATGCGCAGGCGCCACGGCCCGGGATCGGCGGGCCACGGACTCTCCTCGCTCGCCGGTAGTGCAACAGCCGGGCCGGCCACGGTCGCATCCGTGGTCGCATCCGTGGCGGCATCCGTGGTGATCCAGGCGAGCCGCAGTTCTACCGCGCCGTGCACGACGGAGGCGACGGTCAGCTCGGGGCCGTGCCGGAGTCCGGCCCACGACGCGCTGTCGCCTTCCGTACCGACGTGGCCATGGCTCAGCCAGTACGGGCGGCAGCGGGAGACGGCGACCGTCTGGCCTAGGTGGATCCGTTGCACCCCGCCGCGGTGCGAGGGCAGGCCGGTCGCATCGAGCAGCGCCGTGTGCGACTCCACCGGTGCGGCGATGCTCGCCGGGAGCAGCTGCGGCGCGCTGTGTGACGAGTAGGCCTGCCGCCGGTAGAACGGATCGTCGGGTTCGGGCACCGCGGCCGGCTGCTGGAGCCGGTCGGTACCGTGGTTGATCAGCCGCACCACGCCGTCGTCGCTGGTTGACTGCACGAGCCAGCCCGGTACCCGGAGCAGCGTGACCGAGTCGCGCTGCCAGTGCGGCAGCGGCTCCGGTGTCGCGGTCCACACCGGATGGCCGGGCGGCAGCAACAGGCCGAGGAACGCCTTGCTGGCCCAGTACGGTGAACCCGCCCCGGTGTAGAGCTGCCGGATCCGCGGGAACTCCCGGTGCCAGCCGATCGGGAGCAGCCCATCGTCGGTGATCGCGCCGTGGTCGATGAAGTGTTGCATGACCGCGGCGGTCAGCGCGCTGGTCTGCCCGGGCGAGAGCGGCGTCGCGTCGGCGAGCGCGCCCGCCCAGAACGGCGCCAGCATGGCGAACCGGTAGGTCAGCGACCGGCCCTGCAACACGGGAGCCCCGCCGGACCCGACCAGCAGCGACGCTTGGTCGAGGAAGGCACGCATCCGGTCCCGGCGCGCGTCGCTCAGCTCCGTGCCACGGATCCGGGCGTCGAGCAGCGGGTACAGATGCCACGCCCAGCCCGCGTAGTAGTCGAAGCTCTGCAGCCGCCCGTCCCGTCCGGCACCGTCCGAGTACCAGCCGTCGCCGACGTACAGTCGCTCTTCCAGCTCGGCGTTGCGGTCGAGATCGTCCTGGCTCCACGGCCCGCCGACGGAGGCGAGGAACGACTCGACCACGTTCTGGAACCACAACCAGTTGTTCCCGTAGTCGGTCGTGCCGACGATGTCGGCGAACCAGTCGACCACGCGGGAGCGGGTGCCGTCGTCGAGCCGGTCCCAGAGCCATGGCCGGGTCTCCGACAGGCCGATCGCGATCGACGCGGCCTCGACCCTGGCCTGCCTGCGTTCGCTCATCCGTGGCCACCGCGCGGGGCTGTCCGGATCGGTGCCGTGCCGCAGCCCGTGCGCGTATTGGTCCAGCAGGCCATGCGGGTCGTGGCCGTCCGCTCCGGCCACCCGGAACGCCGCCATGATGAAGGTGCGGGCGTATCCCTCCAGGCCGTCGGACCAGCGTCCGGAGGCGCTGGCCGGACCCGGAATGCGGATCAGCGCGCGGTCGTCGCCGGCGTACGGTCGCACGGCGAGCAGCAGTCGGTCGGCCAGCTCTTCCCAGCGGCGGCGGGGCCATGGCCGGATGGCATGGTCGGTCACCGCCGCATTGTCGGCACGGTGATCACGGCTGTCGGCCGATATGGACAAAAGACGACTCATTCGATCACCATCGCCTCATGCTGCCACGCGCGCGCCACGAATACCTGCTCCGCTGGCTCGAACTGCACGAGAGCATCCGGGCCAGCGACGTCGCCGAGGAGCTCGGTGTGTCACAGGTGACCATCCGGCGCGATATCGCCAAGCTGGACGCCGACGGTCTCCTCGCCCAGGTCCATGGCGGAGCGTTGGCGGTGCGCAGCGCCGCACGCAAGCCTGCTGCCGCCCGGACGCTGGTGGGCGTCGTCGTGCCGTCGGCCACCGTTTACTATCCGGAGATCGTGCGCGGCATGGAGACGGTCGCTGCCGCCCTGCGTACGCGGCTTGCCCTGGGCATCTCGAACTACCGGCCCGAGCTGGAACGAACGCGCGTGGAGCGGCTGCTGACGCTCGGCGTCAAGGGTTTGGTGCTGACTCCGACGACGAACCGGGGGCAACCGGACGACGTCGCGGCCTGGTTGGAGTCCATCCCCGTGCCGGTGGTGGTGATGGAGCGGCACGTCGACGAGACACCGCTGGTGCGCGAGCTGGACAGCGCGCGCACCGACCACGTGCACGGTGCGCTGCTCGCCGTCGACCACCTGCGCCGGCTCGGGCATGCGCGCGTCGCGCTGGGCATCTTCGATCGCACGCCCACGTCCCGCTGGATCCGTGCGGGCTATACCGACGCCGTCGACCGGCTGGGGCTGGATCTTGCCCCGGTGCGTACTCTTCCCAAGGGTGAGGATGATCCGTCGGCGCTCGCGCGGGCGCTGGGTGATCTGCTCGACGAGTGCCGTGCGTCGGACACCCGGGCCGTCGTCGCCCATACCGATTACCATGCCGCGCGCCTGGTGGAACTGGCGCATGTGCGCGGTTTGCGGGTGCCGGAGGACCTGGCCATCGTTGCCTACGACGACGAACTCGCCGAACTCGCCGACGTGCCGCTCACCGCAGTGACGCCACCGCGCCGTGAGTTGGGGCGCGAGGCGCTGCGGTTGCTGGTCAGCCGGACCGGCGGGACGGACGAGGAACCCGGACCGCCGCGGCATGTTCAGCTCTTGCCGCGCCTCACCGTGCGCGAGTCCTGCGGTCACCCGTGATCATCAACCGTTGGACCGGTGACCATGTGTCCAACGGTTGATGATCACAGGAACGAGTGCGCGCACGAATGTGAACGTTTTTGTCTGATTGCGCTGCGGCGGGCGACGGGGCTGCCACGATGGCCGCGTTTACATCTGAGAGGAGACGAGGGCACGGGGGAACGGCGGCCGTGCGTGTGCCCGATGGCGCCTCGGCGGTCCGTCTACCGTGACGCCATGTGCGCAGTCGGCATCACGATGTTGCGTCGCAGAGCAGCGATCCAAGGAGTGAGGTCAGATGCCCGATCTATCCCGTCGTACATTCGTCCAGAGCATGGTCGGCGCGAGCGTGGGCGCCGCCGTTCCGATCGGTCCCGCCTTCGCCGCCCAGGCCGCGAACCAGGATGGTGCGGCGCCCGAGGCGCGGCTGCACTGGCTGGAGGGGGACCCGTCGCCGATCGGCACCGGCAGCACCTGGGGCGTGCCGTGGGCGAGGGGCACCGTCGACCCGGACCAGCAGTTCGCGCTGCGGTCGTCCGGCGGCGATGCGGTGCCGACGCAGAGCTGGCCGTTGGCGTACTGGCCGGACGGGTCGGTGAAGTGGACCGCGCACGCGCTGGCGGCCGATGCCCAGGCAGCCGAGGAGTACGTCCTGGCGGCCGGCGAGCCGGCCGAGCCGGCCAACGCCGTGACCGTGCAGGAGAACCGTGGCCGGGTGGTGGTAGAGACCGGCGTGATCAGCTGCACGGTGAACAAGCGCGGCCCTTATGTGATCCGTTCGATCAGCAGGGGCGAACGGGAGATCGCGCGGCACGTCGAGCTGGTCAACCTGCGCCAGCAGAAGATCGACGACGGCGACGAGGCCCGGGCCGACCGACGAAAGCTGGTCAGCAAGGTCGAAGAGGTCACGGTGGAGCAGTCCGGCCCGGTGCGGGCGGTCGTCCGGGTCGAGGGTGTGCACTCCGGCCCGGGGCGGGATTGGCTGCCGTTCACGATTCGGCTGTATTTCTACGCCGGCGCCGAGCACGTGCGGATCATGCACACGTTCGTCTTCGACAGCGACGGGAACGAGGAGTTCATCGCCGGCCTCGGTGTGCGCTTCCAGGTGCCGATGGTCGACGAGCTCTACGACCGGCACATCCGGTTCGTGGGTGAGGGGCACGGCATGCTCACCGAGGCGATCCAGCCGATCACCGGAATGCGCCGTGATCCGGGCCGGAACGTCCGAGCCGCGCAGGTGGACGGGAAGCGCTTGCCCGACCCTTCCACGTGGGACACCCGGGTCACCGACCGGCTGCACTGGATCCCGGCCTGGGGCGACTACCGGCTCAGTCAGCTGTCGTCCGAGGGGTTCACGGTGGCGAAGCGGACGACGAGCGGGCACGGTTGGGTGCCGATCGACCAGGGCGGCCGTGCCTCCGGGTTCGGTTACGTCGGCGGCGTCAGCGGCGGCGTCGGATTCGGGCTGCGGGATTTCTGGCAGCGCCACCCCACCCAGCTCGACGTGCGCGACGCGCAGACGGACTCCGCCGAGGTCACCGTCTGGCTGTGGTCGCCGGAGGCGCCGCCGATGGACACCCGCTTCTACCACGACGGCATGGGGCAGGACACGTACGACGAGCAGCTCGATGCACTGGAGATCACCTACGAGGACTACGAGCCCGGATTCGGCACGCCCTACGGGATCGCGCGGACGAGCGAGTTGATGCTGTGGGCGCTGGACGCCACACCGGAGGCGGAGCGGCTCGGCGCGATGGCCGACGTGGTGCGGACGCCGCCGCAGATCGTCAACGAGGTGCAGCACCTGGTCGACGCGAACGTCTTCGGCGGTCTGTTCGCGCCGGTGGACCGATCCACACCGATGAAGGCGAAGATCGAGGACAGCCTCGACTTCCTCTTCGACTTCTACGCCAAGCAGCAGGACCAGCGGCACTGGTACGGCTTCTGGGACTACGGCGACATCATGCACAGCTTCGACGAGGACCGCAGCGTCTGGCGGTACGACGTTGGCGGCTACGCGTGGGACAACTCGGAGCTGTCGCCCGACCTGTGGCTGTGGTACTCCTACCTGCGCTCCGGACGGGCCGACATCTTCCGGTTCGCTGAGGCGATGACCCGGCACACCGGCGAGGTCGACGTCTACCACATCGGTGAGTGGGCCGGTCTGGGCACGCGGCACAACGTGCAGCACTGGGGTGACAGCGCCAAGCAGCTGCGGATCAGCACGGCCATCTACCGGCGGATCTTCTACTACCTCACCGCCGACGAGCGCACCGGCGATCTGATGCACGAGCTGGTCGATGCCGAGGAGACGTTCCTGGTGCTGGATCCCATCCGCAAGATCCGCGAGGGGGAGTACGAGCCCGATCCCCGCGCGCTCGCCATCGGTCTGGGGACGGACTGGTCGGCGCTGGCCGCGGCCTGGTTCACCGAGTGGGAGCGTCGCGGGCCGCAGGCGTCCGCCGCGGAGCGGAAGGTGCTCGGCACGATGCGCACCATCGCAGCGATGCCGAACGGGCTCGCCAACGGCGGCACCCTCTACAACATGGAGACCGGCGAGTTCTTGCCGGCCGAAGCCAGTGTCAGCGGGAGCTCGTTGGGGGCGATGTTCGGCCTGGTGGAGATCTGCGCCGAGCTCATCGACGCCATCGACATGCCCGAGTTCGAGGCCGCGTGGCTGCCGTACTGCCGGCTCTACAACGCCAGCCGCGAGGAACAGGAGGCGGAACTGGGCGGACGCCTCGGCACCAATCTCCGACAGGGCCACACCCGCATGGACGCCTACGCGTACCACCGACTCGGTGACGCCACGTACGCCGATCGTGCGTGGGACTTCTTCCTCCACCCCCGGACCGGCTGGGAGTATTCGGTGGACCAGGACTGGAGCGCGCAGCGGAACGAGGACACGCTCAACCCGACGGACACGGCGGCGTGGGTGTCCACCAACACCACCGCGCTCTATGGTCTGGCCGCCATCCAGAATCTGGCACTGGCGGGTGATCGCCTTCCGGACTGAGCGTGGGCGTGTTGATCGTCATGATGACCTATGTGGTGAGGGCGATCTTTCCGCGCACGTGTCCCTGCTGGCTCAGCTTGTGGGCCTGGTCGGCCTCAGCGAGCGGGTATGTCGCCGAGATGTGCGGCCGCAGGGCGCCGTCGTCGATGAGTTCGGTGATCTGCTCGAGTGCGTGGTGATCCGGCGCGACCATGACGGTGACGGCGCGTCGGCCGGCGGCCCCTGCAGTGGCAGCGAGCTCGTCGAAGGCGGACGGATTGGTCAGTCCGATCAGCAGACCGCCGGGCCGTAGCACCTGCAGGGAGCCGTCCACCGTTTCGCCTGCGACGGTGTCGAGCACGATGTCGATCTCGGAGGTGGCCGTGCGGAAGTCCTGGGTCACGTAGTCGATGATCTCGTCGGTCCCGAGACCGTGGAGGAAGTCGCGGTTGCTGGGGCCGGCGGTGCCGACGACGTGTGCGCCGAGGGCTTTGGCCAGTTGCACCGCCAGGTGCCCGACACCGCCGGCGGCGGCGTGGACGAGCACACGGTCACCGCGGCCGACCTTGCCCACCTCCACCAGTGATTGCCAGGCGGTGAGGGCGGCCAGGGGCACAGCAGCCGCTTCGACGTGGCTCAGACTGGAGGGTTTCGGAGCGAAGTGACGCGCCGGCGCCGCCACGTACTCGGCGTAGCAACCGGGCATGGCCGGGAAACCCGGCATTCCGTACACCTCGTCGCCGACGGCGAAGCGGTTGACGCCCGGGGCGACCGCGGCGACGACGCCGGAGACATCCCAGCCCAGGGTGAACGGTGGCGTGAGCCAGTAGCCCTGTTCACGGATCTGCCAGTCGGTGGGGTTGACACCGGCGGCTCGCACCTCAACCAGTACTTCGGTGGGCCCGGGGGAAGGGCGCTCGGTCTCGATCATGTGGAGTACCTCGGGTCCGCCCAGGGTCTCCTGGCGGATCGCCCGCATCATTTCCGTCATGGCAACAATGCTGGTCGAGGTGGTTCCCGACGTATAGAAGGCACTTTGCTGATATATAGGTACCTTGTGTATACCACTCCTGACCTCCGCTCCCGCGGCGGCGCGGATGCGTATTTGCGTACGTGTGCGTCCCGGGCCGTGCTCGACGTCATTGCGAACAAGTGGGTCTGTCTGGTGATCGGAGCGCTCGGCGGTGGCACGATGAGGTTCGGCCAGCTGCGCCGGCGACTCGACGGGGTCACCCAGAAGATGCTCACCAAGACGTTGCGCGAGCTGGAGCGGGACGGACTTGTGCGACGCGTCGTGTATCCGAGCATCCCGCCGCGGGTGGAATACAGCTTGACTGAACTCGGGCAGAGTCTCATCGATTTGATGGGCGAGATCCGCATCTGGTCCGAGGCGCACATCGACGACATACAGGTCGCGCGTGAGCGTTACGACGACGCTGCGGCACGTGACCTGGACCCGATCGAAACCACTGCCGTCTCATCTCAGCGTGGGAACCGAGTCGGGCGGTGACCCGTTGATCGGTAGGGTCACCGCCCACATGGAGCCGACGTCGAGGAGCGGACGATGTACGCAGCGATATGGCGAGTCCTTCCGGGACCATGGCCGATTCGCCTGCTGTTGTACCTCGCGCTCGTAGCCGCGATCGTGTACGCGCTGTTCATGTGGGTGTTCCCATGGGCGGAGGAGGCGTTCAACATCAACGACGTGACCGTCGGCGCCCCCGGTGCGAGCGCGGCTGCGCAATCCATCGTGGCCGAGTCTCCGTATCTCCCGGCATGGACCAGACTGTGACGAGCGCAAGGAAGACCGAGACCACGACCGCGACCGAGAGCGAGACCGCCGTGGTTCCCACCGGCGGGCACCATGCCGCATGCCCCCGGTGCGTGATCGGCCGTAGAACCGCCCTGATGGGGATGGGTGCTGTCGGTCTGGCGGGGTTCCTGACCGCATGCGGCGACGACGAGCCCGCCGACAGCGCCGATACGCCCGCGCCTGACGCCGGTGAGGACGACGACGGCGGGAACGACGACGCGGGGAACGGCGACACGGACAGGCCGGAGGAGACGGAAGGGACGGCCGAGCCGGAGGAGACGGCCGGCCCGGAGCCGGAACAGTCTCCGACCGGGGACGGTGGCGAGGCGCTCGCGGCCGTCGACGACGTTCCCGTGGGCGGCGGAGTGATCCTCAACGGACCCGGAGTGGTGATCACCCAGCCGTCGGACGGCGAGTTCGCGGCGTTCAGCACCGTCTGCACCCATCAGGGCTGCGCCGTCAGCGAGGTAGCCGACGGGCTGATCACCTGTCACTGCCACGGTAGCCAGTTCTCTGTGGCAGACGGCTCGGTCGAGCGAGGCCCGGCTGAGCAGGCGCTGGAGTCCGTGCCGATCGTCGTCGAGGGCGATCGGATCCTGCCCGGCTGAGCGCGCCCGCCCCACCTCCGCGGCGCCCAGGCCTGACAATGGGAGGCAGGACGAGACCGTCGGCGAGGGAGGTTGCGGGTGCGCGGGCGCGAAGCCGCAGTCGGGCTGGTGACCAGGTTCACCCGTGCGCTCGGGCCGTCGGTGGCACGGCTCCGCCAGGCCGGGGTCACGCTCCTGCAGGCGGCCGCGGCCGCCGGGGCGTCCTGGTATGTCGCCCACGAGCTGTTGGGGCATCGGCCGGGAATCTTCGCGCCGATCGGCGCCATGCTGGTGCTCAGTCTGGCGCCCGGGCGCCGGGTGCGGCGAGCGGTGGAGATCGTCGCCGGGGCCGCCGTCGGGGTGGTCATCGGCGATCTGCTGATCGCCATGATCGGAACCGGGCCCATCCAGGTCTTCGTGGTCGCCACCCTGGCGATGGGGACGGTGACGGCGCTGGGTGCCGGCCCCATGGTGGTCACACAGGCCGGGGTCGCCAGCGTGCTGATCGCCACGATCGAGCCACCGGACGGCCTGTACAGCTCGCTCGCCAACCAGCGTCTGGTGGACGTGTTGATCGGCGGTGGTTTCGGTCTGGCCGCGTCGTTCATCCTGCCCCGGCATCCGCTGGCCAGCACCCGCGCCGCCGCCGTACCGCTCTTCGCCGAATTACGCGCGACGCTGGAACAGATCGCCACGGCGCTGGACACCGGGGACGTCGCAGAGGCCGAGGCAGCCCTGCAACAGTCTCGTACGCTCGACGGCTACGTCCGGACCTGGCAGGAGACGATCGACCAGGCGGAGGAGACGGCAGTGCTGGCGCCGACGCATTGGAGCAAACGGTCCGTCGTCGGCCGGCAGTCGGCCGCGTTGGGCCCGGTCGAACTTGCGGTCCGGGACGTGCGGGTACTCGCACGCGCCACTCTCCGGGTCTGCTCGATGGAGGAGGAGATCTCGCCGGAGCTGGGGCTGGCGGTTCGCGATCTCGCCGCCGCGGTGCTCGGCCTGGAGTCGGAGCTCTACCGGGACAGGGGAGGGGTCAGGGCGCGGGCCGACGCGATACGGGCGGCGGGACGGGCCAGCCTCCTCGTCGCCGGCCGGGCCAGCATGCCTACCAGCGCGGTGGTCGCCCAGGTGCGCTCGACCGCGACCGACCTGTTGCGGGCCCTGGGGCTGGAGGTGACCGACGCTGTTGCCGAGGTGCGTGCGTCGGCGGAGAAGGTGCGCACCCAGCCGCGCGCCGACGACGAGGAGTCGTGAGGGTATGCCCATCGGGAGCGACGCCGAGCCGATCGAGGTGTCGACCAGCGCCCGTACCGATGCTGCGGGTTGACGGCGTCAGCGACGGGCAGGAGTTCATCTCCAGGCGGGTTCGCGTCCTTCGGCGTAGTGCTCGAACGCCGTCACCAGCCCAAGCAACACCTCGGCGCTGGTCTCCAGCAGCGCCTGCGCCTTGGGATCGTCGGTGTGGGTGATGTCGGAGCGAGCCTGGTGTGCCGCTGCCCGCAGCATCTCGGCCAGGCTCTCGGTGTCGTAGCGAGTGCCCTCTCCGCGTGGCTCCTCACCCGAAGGTCCGGTCATCTGTGTGGTCATCGCTGCTTCTCTCCGGCTTCCGGGGGAATCCGTACAGGCTGCGCGTACCCCGAACGAGCAGATCAATTCGATGCGGTCCGAACCGCAGCGGCCCGAACCGCAGCGGTCCCGGTATGCGGCACATCAGGGGCCATATGCGGGACTTTCGCCCCTGCGGCTCAAGCGTGACCCGGACGGAACCTGAGGACGAGCAGCAGAACACGCGTCAGCGCGTGAGCGACGAGACGGAGAAGAGAACGATGGACGCATGGGTCGTGTACGAGTCGATGTTCGGAAACACCAAGGCACTCGCCGAGGCGATTGCCGCGGGTCTGGCCGCCCGAGAGGTGCGGGTGCTAGAGGTGGGAGAGGCGCCGTTGGTCATCCCGGCGACGGTGGGTCTGCTGATCGTGGGATGCCCGACACATGCGTTCGGGATGAGCAGAGCCTCGACCCGGGAAGAGGCCGCGAAGGAGGCGCCGCACGGCGTGCTGTCGGCCCGGATCGGAGTACGGGAATGGTTCGACGCGTTGGAACGGGACGCCTCGGGCACCACCGCGGCGGTGACCTTCGACACCCGGGTGAACCGGCCCCGGCTGCCCGGCTCGGCCGCCGCGGCGGCGGAGAAGCGGCTGAAGCGCCTCGGTTTCGCCACGGTCGCGCGGCCGATGAGTTTCTATGTGCACGGCAAGGAAGGTCCCTTGGTCGAAGGCGAGATCGAGCGGGCCACGGAGTGGGCAGCGCAACTGGGAACGGAGTTCATGCCGGTGTCGTGACGACCGCACCGGGCCGTCGAGGCCTGTCGTCCCCACACGCTGTCACGGTGGTTTAGCAGTCGACCTCCGGTCGGCCGACCGGAGGTCGACGGTGTTCGGCGGCGATGACGCCGGTCTCGGGCGGGCGTCATCGCCGCCGTGAGCGCCACCGTGGAATAGTGGAGAAGATGAGCGTCGCGTCCGATCACTCCAACCTGCTCATCTCGGCTGACGAACTCCGTGAGCGGCTGCGGCAGGACCCGCCCCCGATCCTGCTGGATGTCCGCTGGAAGCTGGGCGGCCCGGACGGTGCCGATGAGTATGCGAGGGGCCACCTGCCGGATGCCGTCTTCGTCGATCTCGAACGTGAACTCTCCGGACCGGTGACGCCGGACTCGGGCCGGCATCCGCTGCCCGACGTCGCGGATCTGGAGGCGACGCTGCGCCGGGCCGGTGTGCGGACCGACTCCGACGTCGTCGTGTACGACGATTGGGGCGGCATGAGCGCGGCGCGGGCGTGGTGGCTACTGCGCTGGGGCGGCATGACCGCGGTGCGTGTCCTGGACGGCGGGCTGTCCGCGTGGCGAGCCGTCGGCGGTGATGTGACGGCGGATGTGCCGAGCCCTGAACCAGGCGACGTCGTGCTGACGCCCGGATCGATGCTCACGGTGGCGGCGGACCAGGCGGCCGAGCTGGCGCGCACGGGCGTCCTGCTGGATGCACGGGCAGGGGAGCGGTACCGGGGTGAGAGCGAGCCGGTCGATCCCGTGGCGGGGCATATCCCCGGCGCCGTCAACGCGCCGACCACGGAGAACACCACTGCCGAGGGCCGGTTCCGAGTGCCCGATGAGCTACGTGAACGGTTCGCGGCGCTCGGTGTGGACCCATCTACGCCGGTCGGCGTGTACTGCGGAAGCGGGGTCACTGCGGCGCACGAGGTGCTCGCGCTGGCGACGGTGGGCATCGAGGCGGCGCTGTACCCGGGATCGTGGTCGGAATGGATCCGCGACCCCAGCCGTCCCGTGGAGACAGGCTAGTCGCGACCGGCGACCGCCTGCGGCCTAAGACCCACTGCGACCTGCGGCCACGACGCTTCTCCAGCTGCAGCGACGCCCCATGATCATGAACAGAAACCGTTCACATAGCACGGTAAGCGTTCATGATCATGGTCGGCTGGGGCGTGGGGGCGACGGCGCGGTGGAGGCGCTGGCCCAGTTCCCGACCAGTCGTGCGACGACGATCGTCAGGAAGAGCGTTCCGGCCACGGTCTCGAACGAGGCGAGCGAGCGCGCCCACGCGGTGATGGGGAGGATCTCGCCGTAGCCGAGCGTGGCCATGGTCACGTAGCTGTAGTAGACGAGCTGCTGCCAGGCGGGTGATTCGCCCGGCGTGGACGGATCCTCGAAGCTACCGGGGTCGACATTCTCGACGATGGCGAAGATCGCGCCGAAGAACCCGCCCATGATGAGGTAGACGCAGACCGCGGCGGTGACCAGATCGATCCCCACCGCCGCGCCGCGTCGGAAGATGAACCTGGCCAGGGACAGCATGAGGGCGAGCATGAACGCGGCGACCGAGGTGAGCATCGCCAGCGTGACCGGCGTGCTGTCCTGAGCGAAGGAGAACCAGACTCCGAACAGCGCGAACACGGCGCCGAGCAGGATGATCCCGCGCGGATGCTGCCCTTCCTCGCGTACGACGAGCACACCGAAGAAGATCATCCCTGCATAGAGCAGCATGTAGAGCCCGGTCCAGATCTCGCCGTAATCGGTGATCGGGTAGCCGAACTGCAGAAGCACGATGAAGACGAGGAGAAAGATCAGGCTCTGCGTGCGCCGGGCGAAGATGCCGGACTCGTTCGTGCGGTCGCTGCGCGTCTGCATGGGGACATGAAACCATTTCGGATTGCGGGGCTCTGCGGTTGTGGCTAACGTGGCGAGCCGTGTCCGAGAATAAGACCCACATACGTCGGGTTCTGCGATCCACGGCCGACGACAATCCGCCTGTCGGTGCGGTGGAGCTGTTTTTCGATTTGGTCTATGTGTTGACCATCATTCAGCTCTCACATTATCTGCTGTATGACCTGTCGTGGCAGGGCGCCGCGGAGACGGCGGTGCTGTTCCTGGCCGTGTGGTGGGGATGGAACTACACCGCGTGGGCGATGAACTGGTTGGATCCTGAGCATGCCGGGGTCCGCGGGCTGCTGGTGGTGCTGATGCTGGCCGCCCTCGGTATGGCCATCGCCATCCCGGACGCCTTCGGCGGGCGGGCCGCTCTGTTCGCGGCCGCGTACGTCATCTTCCAGCTGATACGCAGCGCGTTCATGGTCGCCGCCTTCCGCGGCCAGGTGATGGGGCGCAACTATGCGCAGCTGTTGGCGTGGAGCGGTTTCGCCGGCGTGTTCTGGATCGCCGGAGCGTTCGTCCCCGACGACGCGCAGCTCGTGGTCTGGGCGTTGGCGGTGCTCATCGACTATGTCGCGCCGCTCGTCGGATTCTGGCTGCCGGGTGTCGGCGGAACGGACATGGCGGACTGGCCGTTGGCTGAGGAACACCTCGCCGAGCGGAACCGGCTGGTCTTCATCATCGCGCTCGGTGAGTCGATCCTGATTCTGGGCACCCTGCTCTCCGAGATCGAGTTGAGCTCGTCGGTGGTGGCCGCGGCAGTGGTGGGATTCGCGACGATCGTCCTGCTGTGGTGGCTGTACTTCAGCCGCCGGCTGGGCAATGCCGAGCACGACGCGCCGGAGCGGAGCGAGGCGACGGCGATGGCCCGCGGAGCGTACGCCTATGCGCATGCACTCATGGTCGGCGGGGCGATCGTCGTCGCTGTGGGCATCGAGCAGATCACGCACCATCCGCTGGAGGACGCCGAATGGTCGATGGCGGGGACCGTACTGGGTGGGCCTGTGCTGTACCTGGTCGGCAACGTCATCTTCAACGCTGCCCGCACCGGTGTGGTGCCCAGGTCACGACTGGCGGCGCTGGTCGCCCTGGCGGTGTTGGTTCCGTTCGTGCCGGCGATGTCCGCATTGGTGCTCGGAATCGCCGCCCTGGTGGTGCTGGCGGCGCTGGCCGTGGTCACCGGCGAGATCCGGACCAGCACGGAGCCGCGGGCCGAGCAAGGGGCCGGGCAGGAGGCCATCGGGCGCTGACTGAAGGCGGGCGGCCGATGCACGGCGGTGACGGGGATATCGCATGCACGGTGGTGGCGGGGTATCGCGCTGCTGGCACCGCCGGATTCGCGGACTCGCAGCTCCCGATGGCTGTGGCGTACCTGTCGACTGCATCCGCGATCTCCAGTCGTGGCGGTAGTGCACTTCGGTGTGGCTCTGTGAAAGCATCACCAGTCACGGCGGACGCGACCGTGGTAATTTGCGCCTTGGATGAATCCGGCGACACGGGGAAGGGCGAGAGAATTGGCGGCAGAAGATCGGCTCCCATCCGCACTGGGAGGATTCATCGACGCGGTCAACGCCCACGATGAAGAGGCGTTTCTCGGTGCCTTCACCGAGGACGGGCTGGTGAACGACTGGGGGCGAGAGTTCCGTGGCCGGGAGGCCATCAAGGGCTGGAGCGATCGTGAGTTCATCGGAGCGCGCGGCACCATGACCGTCACCGATGTGGCCGAAGACGCCGGCTGGTATCAGGTGACGGCGGACTGGCGGAGCACGCACGCGAACGGCCTGAGCCTGTTCGAGTTCCAGCTGGACGGCGATCACATCAGCGTGATGCGGATCTCCGAAGCTCAGGCCTGATCGCGTACGACGAATGTCAGGCGGCCGCCTGCTCCAGGTAGGGACGCAGCTGTTCGAGGGCGTACGGGATCGACAGCGGAGAAGGCGTGTTCAAGCCGACGACGGTGGCGTAGTCGAGCACGGCGACCGTTCCCGGTAGCTGATCGAAGCCGGGGATGTCCGCGAGGTCACTCTCGTCGCCGCCGTTGACCAGGAATGCCAGCAGGTCCGCCTCGAGCAGGTCCGCGCGTTCGGCGCTGACATTGATTCTGCTGTCCCCGGTCTCCCGGCCGTGCTCGACCACGGGTGCGAACATCTCCATGCCGAGCTGCTGGAAGAAGACGCTGGAGCCGTCCTCCTCGTCGGCGACGATGTACATCGAATCGCCCACCACGTACTGGGCGAGCGCGAACGTCCGGCCCTGGAGCCCGGGCAGCTCGTCCGCGACCGCAGCCACCTGCCCGTCGACGGAGGCGATGATCTCTTGGGCGGACTCCTGCCGGTCGAGGACTTCGCCGGCCACCCGAACCAGCTCCTGCCACGGCGTCACCTGGTGCTCGTCCGGAGAGGCGATCGTCGGAGCGATGTCGGACAGCCGCTCGTAGGTCTGTTCGTCGTCGATGGTGAAGGTCCCGACGATCAGGTCTGGCTCCAGCGCGGCGATCTGCTCGAACGGGAGACCGTCCGTTCCGTCGATCGCCACGGCATCGTCCGGTAGCTCTTGCCACGGCACGCCTGGCTCGGGCATGTAGGCGTCGATCGCGTAGCCGACCGGCTCCACCCCCATCGCCAGCATCACGTCGTTCCACGGCAGATCGACGCTGACGACGCGCTCCGGTGGCTCGTCCACCTCGGTCGAGCCGTAGCGATGCTCGATGGTCACCGGCCCGGCGTCGTCGGCCGGAGCGCCCGACGGCTCCGCTGTGGTATTCCCGGTCGTCTCGGCGGACGCGTCGTCGGACCCGTCGCCCGAACCGCCACATGCGGCGATGCCGGCCATGAGAGCGAACCCCGCGGCCGCCGCGAGCGAGGCACGTACTGTGCGAATCTTCATCAGGTTAGCCTAACCTAAGGGTTCACTACGGGTTTCGCGGCGTCAGTCGTTCTCCAAGTCAGACGGGAGCAGCTGCTCGGTGAGCAGTCTGCGAACCCGCCCGCTCCGTTCCGGATGGTCGAGCCATCGGCGCAGTAGCCGCCATCCGAGAAAGTATCCGAGCACGTACGTGTCCATGCCGGGCGTCTTGAGGAAGTCGAGCGCCCAAGCGGTCTCGGCCTCGCTGAGCAGCGCCCATGGGCGCAGGTACTCGGCGATCTCGGCGTCTGGTCGCCCTCCGTCCACCAGGAAGGCCGCGTTGCCCCAGGCACCCCAGAGCACGTTCCGGGCGTCGTGGATCGCCGCGAAGTCGCTTCCGTCGACGGCGATGCCGAGTGGTGCGAGTATATGATCGCTCAGCCACCGCTGCGCCTCGTCTCCGGGGAAGACGATCTGCTGGGCATGCAGTCCCAGGCCTTCGCTCACCACGAACGACGGCGAGATCATGAAACGTACCCGCTGCTCGATCCGGCCCTCCTTGCCGGCGAGGTGAATGTCCTTGAGCATCGACTCCGCGATATGGCCGGGGAACCCTTCATGGGCGACCACGTAGAGCAGGTCTGCGAGGTTGAACGGGCTGCCGTCATTGATGTAGACGGTTGCGCGCATGTCCCCGGCGTAGTGACCGCGGTGGGCGCCGGGCGCCAGTTCGACCTGCACCGAGACGCCGTCCGGCAGCGGCACGAGCATCTCGGTGCGACGGCGTGTCTCGTTGACCGCGCGGCGCACCAGGTCAGGTAGCTGGGCCTGCTGCGCGGCCGGCAGCGTGTGTGCCGCCTGCCAGGAGCGCAGCCGCTCCGCCACGGAGCCGGCGCCGGAGGGCAGCGCCGCGTCGAGCTGTGCGTGCGCGGCGTCGAACGCGGACTCCGGTTGCCATGTCGCCTCGACGCCCAGGCACTCGCGCGCGTACTCGCTCAACGGCCGGTCGTCGTGCAGGCGCTGCGCGACCGCTCGCATCGCTCGTACGTGCGCGCGTAGGTAGGCGGCGCGAGCGCGGTCGAACGGCAGCTGATCGAGCAGCGCATCGCAGGCGGCGACGAGGCGATCCGGCGATGGCGGTGACGCCTCGGTCTCGACCTCCGTTCGCCACTGCTCCGGTCCGTCGTAGATCAGCACCGTACCGTCGTGCGACGCCGTCATGTGCCGGTTGATCCGCAATGCCAGCGTTGCATAGTCGTGCAACCACGAGAGTTGTACTTGAGTCTGCATGACTCAACTCTTGTCGTCGGGCGAACCCCGGTCAAGGCCTGACATGGTCACTCTGGCTGGACCGGCTCGGCGCGCCGGGGCCCCTAGGAGCGCAGGCCTTGCGACGCGATGGTCACCATCCTGCGGCGCGCCGCGGCGTCCTGGCCGTGCCGCTCCCGTGCGATGCACCCCTCGATCACGGACCTGACGTCCGTTGCGTCGACGTCGCCTCGGACCGCGCCCGAGGCCTGTGCGCGGCTGAGTATCTCCCGGATGGCTGCGTCGAGGTCGTGATCGGGGTCCGTGGCCGCCCGTTCGACGTCGAATCCCGCGCCGGCGAGTGCGTCGGCGAGCCCACGGTCGGTTCCGCCCTCCTCGACCATGAGGGCGAGGAACTCGAAGAAGGCGTCCCCGGGCTCCCGCTCGGCGGCCAGTCGGCGAGCCTGGCGCACCAGTTGCTCCACGCGGGCCCGGACGATCGCGTCGAACAACGCTTCCTTGGTGGGAAAGTGGCGGCTCACCGTTCCCGTGCCCACACCGGCGTGATCAGCTATCTCGTGCACGGACACCGCCAGTCCGCGCGCCGCGAACAACTCGATCGCTGCCTCGAGTACCTTTGCCCGATTTCGCTGGGCGTCGGCCCGCATGGGCCGTTCTGTCGACCTTCCGGATTCTTCCCCCACCGGAATGCCCCCTCCCTCTGTCTGCGCATTGTAGCGGTTCTCACCAACCGGAATGTGAGTTCCGTTTCACGCGCTGCGCTCATCGGGTCGTCAATTGAACCGCCGACGCGTCCGGGGCCACCCACCCCGAACGATGAGGCCGTACACGCTACCCGGTGGCTGGCTACAGTAACGGATGACATCCATGTCACGTTTGCCGAGCTGATGACGGCCGGGGGAGGCGACAGATGCGGATCGGGGAGCTGGCGCGGCGCACGGGCGTAAGCGAGCGATCGCTGCGCTATTACGAACAGCAGGGGCTACTGACGGCTGAGCGGACACCCGGTGGCCAGCGCGAGTATTCCGACGCGGCGGTGGATCGCGTGATACGCATCCAGGAGCTCTTCGCAGCCGGGCTGAACAGCGCGAAGATCGCTCAATTGCTGCCGTGCATGCGAGATGCGGACGGGGGACCGTCGACCATCGCGACGCCGCGTCTGGTCGAGGATCTCCTGGGCGAGCGGGAGCGGATCAACCGGATGATCGCCGACTTGGTCCGCTCGCGAGAGGTTCTGGACGAGGTGATCGACGCCGCGGCTGAGCACCGATAGCGACACTCAGCCACGACGTGCCGGCAGCCGTCGGCAGCCGTCGGACGGCTGTCGGCCACGGGTCGGCCATGCTCGCTCAGGCGTCGGCGTGGCCCGCGGTGAAGGTCAGGCGGGAATGTGGTCGGTCGGACGGTCCCACGCACGGTGCCGGCCGATGGCGGCGGCGAACTCGGCGACGAACTCGGCCGGGATGTCCGACCTCGCCTTGGACGAGGTCACGACGCCACGATCCACGACTACTGGGTCGTCGTCGCCGGCCTGATGGAACTCGCCGTCCAGCCCGCAGCGCGCCAGCAGATGCCGGCCGCTGCCGAACGCCGCGATCGCCTTGCCGTGTTTGTACGCCTCAGCGATGAAGTGCATCGCGTACCCGTCCTGCGCGAGTGTCTCGTTGCTCTTCGGCCCGCACGGCAACAGCACCGCGTCGTAGAGAACCGACGCCATCGTGGTGATCGCGCGGTCGGCTTCCAGCGTGCCGTCGTCGGCGGTGCTGATCGCACCGTCGGTGGGCGCCAGCAGTTCCGGGACCGCGCCCAGTTCCACCAACGCCTGAACCGCTCGTCGCAGGCCCTCGCCGTCGACGCCGTCCGCCGCGAGAACGGCGATCTTGCGGGTGCTGACCGTGTTGACCACGGCGTTGGTGACCTGGCTGAGCGCCGGTGAGCTGCGACCGTGGTTCGGCCGGGTCGGCTGGGGCGGAGCCGTCACCCCGATGCCCTCGGCGACGCGCGTGGCCAGCTCGTGGTCCACCTCGTTCAGCCGTCCGACGACGCCTTCGCGAACCGAGACGGCGCCGACCTTGCCCAGCTCGAACCGGAAGGCGGCGACGATGTGCCGCTGCTCGATCTCGGTCATGCTGTTCCAGAACAATGCCGCCTGGCTGTAGTGGTCCTGGAAGCTCTCACTGCGCTGCCGGATCTTCGCGCCCTCGACCTTCTCCTGGTAGTGCGAGTACACCTCGGGAAACTCGCCGCCGACCACCGGGCAACCGCCGCCCAGACTGTTCTTCTCGTAGCTGCTCTGTCCCACGTGGATCCGGTGCTGGGAGAAGCCGTCCCGCTGGTTGTTGTGGACCGGGGCGACGGCCCGGTTCACTGGCAGGTGGGCGAAGTTCGGCCCGCCCAGCCGGATCAGCTGGGTATCCAGATAGGAGAAGTTGCGCGCCTGCAGCAGCGGGTCGTTGGTGAAGTCGATCCCCGGCACGACGTTGGCCGTGTGGAACGCGACCTGCTCGGTCTCGGCGAAGAAGTTGTCCGGGTTGCGGTTGAGCACCATCGAGCCCACCGGCGTCACCGGTACCTCTTCCTCCGGCACGAGCTTGGTCGGATCGAGCAGGTCGACGTCGAAGTCGAACTCCCGGGACTCGGGGATCAGCTGCATCCCGAGCTCGAACTCGGGATACGTTCCGGCCTCGATGGCGTCCCAGAGATCACGCCGGTTGAAGTCGGGGTCCTTGCCGCCGATCTTCTGCGTCTCATCCCAGACCAGCGAGTGCGTGCCCAGCTTCGGGGTCCAGTGGAACTTGACGAACGTGCCCTGTCCGGAGGCGTTGACGAGCCGGAACGTGTGCACCCCGAAGCCCTGCATCATCCGGTAGCTGCGGGGAAGCGCGCGGTCGGACATCAGCCACATCATCATGTGCAGGGTCTCGGCCTGCTGGGCGACGAAGTCCCACAGGGTGTCGTGCGCGGATTGCGCCTGTGGAATCTCGTTGTGCGGCTCAGGCTTCACCGCATGGACGAAGTCGGGGAACTTGATGCCGTCCTGGATGAAGAACACCGGCATGTTGTTCGCGACCAGGTCGTAGTTGCCCTGCTCGGTGTAGAACTTGGTGGCGAACCCGCGCACGTCGCGCACCGTGTCCGCGGACCCGCGTGATCCGGCGACCGTGGAGAATCGCACGAACACAGGCGTCGTCACCGACGGGTCGGTGAGGAAACGCGCCGCGGTGTACGGTTCGAGGCTGTCGTCGTAGGGCCGGAACTCGCCGTAGGCGCCGGCGCCGCGGGCGTGGACCACCCGCTCCGGGATGCGTTCGTGGTCGAAATGGGTGATCTTCTCGCGTGCGTGGAAATCTTCCAGCAGCGTCGGTCCACGTGCGCCGACCGAGACCGAATCGTCGGTATGGTCCACGCGAACGCCCTGTTGGGTGGTGAGGTGGGTATTGGTGTCATCCACACGGTGCGGCTCGAGCTGACGGTCCTTGGCGTTGTCCGGGCCGGGTGGGGACGTGTCCCCGGGTGGGGATGCGTCGCCAGGTCGGGATGCGTCGTTGTCGTGCACGGATCATGTCCCCTCGTCTCGTGATGGGCAGAACTGCTCTGGCGCCGGTACCCACAGCCGCGGAACCCGAATCGGCCTGATGCGCGTGTCGGTATCGATGTCGAGATCGTGGATGCGTGGGACCGTAGAACCCTGGGGCGCCGGTGCTGAACGTGGCACTATGAGGAGATGGCGTACACGCTGGCCGGGCGGGCGGAAAACCCGACTCAAGCCACGGTCTTGCGGTTGTTGCGCGACGAGGGTCCGCTCTCGCGCGTACAGCTCGCCGACCGACTGGGCGTCTCGCGTACAACGATGGCGAGCGAAGTGAACCGGCTGACCGAACTCGGCCTCGCCGAAGGTGCAGGTCCGGCGGCATCGCGCGGCGGACGACGGTCCACTCTGGTAGATCTCTCGCGTGAGCTGCGGTTCGTGGGCATCGACATCGGGGCCACCTCGATGTCGGTCGCGGTCACCGACGGCCGGCTGTCGGTGCTGGGCGAGCGCAGGCACGTCGCACTGGACGTTCGGCTCGGGCCCGAACATGTTCTCGGGCTGGCGCTGGAGGTCACCCGGAAGCTGCTGGCCGAACATCGGATCGAGCGGCCGTCCGGGGTGGGCGTCGGCGTCCCCGGCCCGGTCGATTTCCACAGCGGAGTGCCGGTGTCTCCGCCGATCATGCCCGGCTGGGACGGCTATCCCGTGCGCGACGCGGTGGCGCGTGAGCTGGGTTGCCCCGTGCTGCTCGACAACGACGTCAACATCATGGCGCTGGGTGAGCGGCACTCGGGGGTGGCCCGGTCGGTGCCGTCGTTCCTGTTCGTCAAGATCGGCACCGGGATCGGGTGTGGCATCGTCATCGGCGGCGAGCTCTACCGCGGCGTCGACGGATGCGCCGGCGACATCGGCCATATCCGGGTGGAGGAGTTCGGCCCGACGTGCGCGTGCGGGAACTCGGGCTGCCTGGAGGCGTACTTCGGTGGTGCCGCGCTGGCACGCGATGCCATGGCGGCCGTGCGTGGCGGGCGGTCACCGGCCTTGGTCGCCCTCCACGATCAGAAGGGCGAGTTGAGCGCCGAGGACGTGGCGACGGCGGCGACCCAAGGCGACGCGTACGCCGTGCAGATGGTCCGGGACGGAGGTCATCGGGTCGGCTGGGTGCTGGCCAGCCTCGTCTCGTTCTTCAATCCCGGGCTGATCGTGATCGGCGGTCGGGTGGCCCGGCTCGGGCACACACTGCTGGCGGAGATCCGGGGCGTGGTGTATCGGCGATCGCTCCCGCTCGCCACCGGTAACCTGCCTGTGGTGCTCAGTGAGATGGGCGACGACGCGGGCGTCGTCGGGGGCGCCGCGCTGATCAGCGAGGCCGTGTATGCGGCGGGCTGACCCACCGACCGGAAAGGAACAGGGACTTTATGGCAGAGAACGGCACGCCGACGCTCGGGATCGGGATGGTCGGCTACTCCTTCATGGGTGCCGCACATTCGCATGCGTGGCGGAACGCGGTGAGTTTTTTCGAGTTGCCGGTGGTGCCGCAGCGGGTGGTGATCGGTGGGCGCAACGCTGATGCGGCGCGGGCCACGGCGCAGAAGTTCGGCTGGGGTGAGGTGGAGTCGGACTGGCGCGCGTTGATCGCCCGTGACGACGTCGACCTGGTGGATGTCTGCACGCCTGGCGACACCCATGCCGAGATCGCGATCGCGGCGTTGGAGGCGGGCAAGCACGTGTTGTGCGAGAAGCCGTTGGCGAACACGGTGGCCGAGGCGGAATCGATGACTCAGGCCGCGGCGACGGCGCGGGAGCGGGGCGTGCGCTCGATGGTCGGGTTCACCTATCGGCGGGTGCCGGCGATAGTGCTGGCGCGTCGGTTGGTGGCCGAGGGCCGGATCGGACAGGTACGGCATGTGCGGGCGCAGTACCTGCAGGATTGGTTGAACGATCCGGCGGCGCCGATGTCGTGGCGGCTGGAGAAGGACCGGGCCGGTTCGGGCGCCTTGGGCGATATCGGCGCGCACGTTGTGGACCTGACCCAGTACATCACCGGGGAGCCCATCACGGGTGTGGCCGCGATGATGGAGACCTTCGTTCCTCGTCGTCCGCTGCCGGGCGACGGCAGCGGTGTGGCGACGCTGGGCGGACATGTCACCGGCGACGACGTGCCGATGGGGGACGTGACCGTGGATGACGCGGCCGTGTTCCTGGCCCGGTTCGGCGGGGGAGCGCTGGCGACGTTCGAAGCCACCCGGTACGCCACGGGCCGGAAGAACGCGATCCGGATCGAGATCAACGGCTCGGAGGGGGCGTTGGCGTTCGACTTCGAGGATATGAATGTGCTGCATTTCTATGATGCGACCGAGGACGCGCAGACGGCTGGGTTCCGGCGGATCCTGGTGACTGAGCCGGAGCACCCGTTCGTGGCGGCGTGGTGGCCGCCCGGGCATCTGCTGGGGTATGAGCATGGGTTCACCCATCAGATGGTGGATCTGGTCAATGCGATCGCCGACGGCCGGGACCCGGAGCCGTCGTTCGCCGACGGGCTGCGCGTGCAGCGGGTGCTGGCGGCGGTCGAGCACAGTGCCGCCAAGGACAGCGCCTGGACCGAGATTCCGCAGTAGCCCCGTCTCGCGCCACTGATCGTCCTAGTGGTCGGTGATGCCGGTCGTCTTACGCGTCCTTGGCGCCCAGGCGGCGCATCGCTTCGTTGTCGGAAGTCGTTCGATGGCTCCGCATCGACCTCCTCCTCCGCCTCGCGCTGCATCCACCTGGACACCAAATCCGCGCAAGGAACCGGCATCACCGACCACTAGCCTTGGAGTATGTCGGTGCACGGGGCGACGTCGTCGGACGACGACGGGCTGCTTGACTCTCCGTTCGTGGACGGGGCCGTACGGCGGTGGAGTGCGCGGTGACCGAGTGGATCCTGCTGGGCGCGGCCGTGTTGCTGATCGGGGCCAACGCGGTCTTCGTCGCTGCGGAGTTCTCGTTCGTCACCGTCGATCGGCCGACGGTGGAGCGGCATGCGGAGGCCGGTGACCGGCGAGCACGCGGCCTGCAGGCGGCGTTGCGGAAACTCTCCACCCAGCTCTCCGGCGCACAGCTGGGCATCACGGTCACCAGCCTGCTGGTCGGCTGGCTCGCCGAACCGTCGTTGGCCAGGTTGGTGCGCGGCCCGCTCGGGGCGGTCGGCATACCCGAAGGAGCCACGACCGGGGTGTCTCTGACCCTAGCGCTCCTGGTCGCCACCGGGGTGCAGATGATCTTCGGCGAACTGGTCCCGAAGAACTGGGCGATCGCCGAGCCGTTGCGGGTGGGACGGTCCGTGAGTGGCATGCAGCGTGGCTTCACGGCCGCGGCCGGTCCGCTGATCCGGTTCCTGAACGGCAGCGCCAACCGAATCCTGCGGGCCATGGGTATCGAGCCGGCTGAGGAGCTGGCGTCGGCGCGCTCGCCGCAGGAGCTGGCTTCGCTCGTGAGCCGTTCTGGCCGCGAGGGGACCCTGCATCCGTCGACCGCGGAGCTCGTGGCCCGGTCGATCAGCTTCGGCGACCGCACCGCCGCGGATGCGATGACGCCGCGTCCCCGGGTGCGGTTCGTCGGCGCGGACCAGCCGGTGTCCGACGTGCTCGCGCTGGCGGCATCGACGGGACATGCCCGGTTCCCCGTGGCGGGCCAGAGCGTCGACGAGGTCCTCGGCGCGGTGCATTTCAAACATGCGCTCGCCGTCCCGGCGTCTGAGCGGCAGGAGCGTCGCGTCGCCGAGGTGATGACGGACGTCGTCGCCGTGCCCGAGACGGCGGAGCTGGATCCACTGCTCTCGATGCTGCGCTCACCGGGGCTGCAGATGGCGGTGGTAGTAGACGAATACGGCGGCACGGCCGGCATCGTCACCCTCGAAGACCTGGTCGAGGAGATCGTGGGTGAGATCGCGGACGAACAGGACCGGCCGGCCCGCTCGCACTACCGGTTCACCGACGGCTCCTGGATTCTGTCCGGCCTGCTCCGCCCGGATGAGGCGTCGGATCGGATCGGGATGGAGCTACCGGAGAGCCGGCTGTCGGACACACTCGGCGGCTTCGTGACCGAGCAGCTCGGGCGTATCCCCGAGGTGGGGGATTCGGTCACGGTGACGGCCCTGAACCGTGACCGTCCCGGGCCCGACGGAGCGTTGCCACAGTTCCGCGTCGAGCTCATCGTGGATCGGCTGGACGGCCTCCGCGTGGACCGAATCCGGCTGCGCCCGATCGGCGGGGACGAGCGCGGCGGGGACGCGGGCAGCAGCGACTCGGGCCGCAGCGACTGGGGCGGTGGCGAATCCAGCGGCGGGGAATCCGGCGGCGGGATGCCCGGCCGCGGGGAAGCAGGCGAGCATGACTGACCTCGCCGCCCTCGGCCTCGCCCTGGTGCTGCTGGCGGGCAACGCGTTCTTCGTCGGCGCCGAGTTCGCGCTCGTCTCGGCCCGGCGGACGCAGATCGAGCCGCGCGCCGCGGCCGGTGGACGTTCCGCCCGGATCACGTTGCGGGCCATGGAGCAGGTGTCGTCGATGATGGCCGGCGCCCAGCTGGGGATCACGGTGTGTTCCCTGGGCCTGGGTGCGCTGGGGGAGCCCGCCGTCGCACACCTGCTGGAGCGCCCGCTCGAGGCGGTCGGCGCACCGCCCGGCGTCCTGCATCCGTTGGCGTTCGCGATCGCGCTTGCGATCGTCGTGTTCGCGCACATGGTGCTGGGCGAGATGGTTCCGAAGAACATCGCTCTGGCCGGCCCCGAGCGGTCGGCGATGGCCTTGGGTCCGCTTCTGTATGGCCTCGTCGTCGTGCTGCGGCCACTGATCTTCGCCCTCAACCGGGTGGCGAACACAGTGCTCAGGCTGCTGCGCGTGCAGCCGCGCGACGAGGTCGCCACCACGTTCACCCCCGAAGAGGTCGCCGGCCTGCTGGCCGAGTCACGCCGGGAGGGGTTGCTGGACGAGCAGGAGCACGCGTTGCTGACCGGCGCCCTAGGCTTCGCCGAGCAGTCGGTGACCGGGGTTGCGCTGGCGGTCACGGACCTGGTGACCGTGCCGGAGCACGCGACGCCGGATGAGGTCGAGCAGGCATGTGTGTCCACGGGCTACTCACGGTTCCCGGTGCAGGATCGCGACGGGCGGCTGATCGGTTACGTGCACACCAAGGATCTGCTCGGCTTGTCTGCCGACGATCGGGACCGTCCGATGGATCCGCGGGTGATCCGGCCGCTGGCCACCGTCGAAGCGAACCAGACGCTCCGTGAGGTGCTGCAGGTCATGCAGAACCGGGGTGCCCATCTGGCGCGGGTGGTCGATACGCACACCGGCGACGTCGCCGGGATCGTCGCTTTGGAGGACGTCCTGGAGAAACTCGTCGGCCAGGTCAGCGATGCCACCCAGAACCTTGGCTGAGAGCGATGTCGATCGCCTGACCTCGGGTATCGCCTGATGCCGACCGGCGCCGGAGCTTTGCCGGCGCCGGGCCGCGGCCGGCGGCTGATCTCGGCCGGCGGCCGGGCGGGGCACGGGTGGCATCGTTGCGTCGGTGTCGCGATCACTCGCCCGCTACGCTCGCACCTCCTGTCGCAGGAACGCGACGTAGGCGAGGGCGAAGATCACCACGCACGCCGCGCCTAGAGCAGTGATGTGCGTCCAGGCGACCAGCAGGCTCTGGTCCAGGCTGAGAGTACCCGGCACGGCTCGGTCGAGCTGTTCGGCGGTGAGCAGGCCGACGGAGCGTACCTGCGGGTTGAGCAGGGTAGCGGTGCTCGCGTCGTACAGCGTCGACGGGGACACCTGGGAGACGGTGTGCTCCATCCGCACCTCGTCGGTCTGGTTGTCCGTCAGCGCCCCTGCCGCCAGACCGGCCAAGAACGTGCCGAATAGCGTGAACACCAGCCACGCCGCCATCGCCACCAGCGCCGCCGTGGCCGGGCGACGCAACAGCACCGAGCACAGCAGCGCGAAGGCCAGCCACAACCCGATGTAGAGCAGCGTGACCACCAGGTAGGCGAACAGCCGCGCGACGTCGTCCGGCGACGGCGTGATGCCGAGCCGGACGATGCCGACCCCGGCCATGACGGTGACGAGCAGGACCAGGGTCAGGCCGATCGCACCCAGGCCTGCGACGAACTTGCCGTTGACGATGTCATCGCGGTGGATGGGCTGTGAGACCAGCCGAGGCAGGGTACGGTCCGCACGCTCTTGATTGATGGCGTCGAAGCCGAACGCGATGCCGAGCAGGGGGCCGAGGAACCCGACGAACTCCGCGAACGACGGAATCCGCTCCGGAGACTGCGTATACAGCAGCAGGAACGGACTGGGGGTATCGGTCGCCTCGGATGCGACGTCCCGGAGAAACCCTGCTGCCGACATCACCGCGGCGATGCACGCGAGGCCCAGGAGAAAGAAGAGGACGAGGAATCGCACCGAGGTCACATGATCGGCGAACTCCTTGCCCGCGACGGCCCTCCAGCCCCGGCCTGGGTGCTCAGCGACCCGGCGGCTGAGGACGTGGCTGCGCAAGGGGTCGGGTATCCGGCGTGCGGGAGTCAGCAGCCGGGCGCCGTACCGGCGAACCAGATCCTGGCGAGCCGGGTCCGTGCCGGCCGGGTCCGTGCCGGCTTCAGGGGCGGTTTCGGGGCCGGTTTCGGGGCCGGTTTCAGGGCCGTTCGGTGTCGTCATCACTGCCCTCCTCGGCGAAGTAGCGGCGATAGATCTGCCCGAGGTCTTCTGAACGCTGGTGCAGGTGGACGAGGGTCAGGCCGGCGCCGCCGATCCGCTCCGCGACGGCGGCCCGCACGTCGGTGCGAGCCCGGACGAGCCACGCGTCGCCGTCCGCCGTGACGTCCGCGACGCCGGGGATCTCACCGACCATCGGTGCGAGGTCGGCTTTCTCGGCGACACCCACCTCGACGAGGTACTGGCCGCCACGCTGGGCCGCCAGTTCTCCGACGGTTCCAGACGCGACCATGCGGCCATTGGTGAAAATGCCGACCCGCGCACACACCTGCTGTACCTGGGTCAGCAGATGCGAGGTGAGCAGCACCGCGACGCCCCGTTCGGCCGCGAGCCGCTGAACCAGGCCGAGCACCTGGTCAGCGCCGTGCGGGTCCAGCCCGATGGTGGGTTCGTCGAGGATGAGCACATCGGGATCCTTCACCAGGGCATCCGCGATACCCAGGCGTTGTCTCATGCCGTGCGAGTAGTGGCGCACCGGGTCGTCGGCCCGGTCGGCCAGCCCGACCTCGTCCAGGAGCCGGTCGATCTGCGCGCTCGCCGTCGATCGATCCAGTCCGTTCAGACGTGCGGTGTACGCGAGATTCCGGCGCCCGCTCAGACCGCCGTAGAAGCCGACGTTGTCGGGTACGTACCCCACCCGGCTCTTCACGTCGAGCGCGCTGCGCGTGGGGTCGAGCCCGACCACCTTCAGCCGCCCGCCGCTCGGCTCGCTCAGGCCGAGCAGCATGAGGATGGTCGTGGTTTTGCCGGCACCGTTCGGGCCGAGCAGCCCGAAGATCTCTCCCGGATGTACCTCCAGGTGGAGGTTGTCCACCGCCACCTTGTCCCCGTATCTCTTGGTCAGCCCGTGCGTCCAGATGGCCGGCGCCGAACCGGTGGCTGGCGCGGTCATCGGCGGCCGAACCTCCGGTAGACCCAGAACAGAGCGGCGAGCGCAGCCACGATCACCAGCACACCCAGCAGGCCCCACCAGGCGGACGTCTCTACGGTGTAGCGGACCTCTACGCTGTCGTTGCCGCTGCTCTCGCCCTGACTGCTCGCGTCGAAGGTGACGACGTAATCCCCGGCGATCGCGTCGCCGTCCGGCGTGATGTTCGCGGTCACCTGTGCGCTCTGGCCCGGGGGTATGACCTCGACCGTCTCCGGCTCGAATGTCACCTCCCAGTCCGTCGGCGGGGTGCTGGACAGAGTCACCCCCTGCAGTGGCGCGTTGCCGTCGTTGGTGACGACGAGCGAGAGCGAGCTGCTGTCGCCCGCCGACCCCGACGCGTTGAGCCGCTCGCCGGCGGTGCTGAGCGTCATCGAACCGGCGCCGGTGACCTCGGCGGTGAGCGTCGACTGCAGCGTCGTTCCCTCACCTTGCGCTTCGACGCCGATCTCGTAGCTGCCTGCCGCCACGTCGTCCGGCGGATCGGCTTCCACGGTGACGGTGCTCTGGCTCCCGGCGTCCACGGTGACCGTCGCGGCCTGTTGTTCGGTGGATGGACTCGCGGTGACGTTCCAGCCTTCGGGTCCGGAGGCCGCCAGGGAGAACGTGGCCTCCTGCGCCGTGTTATTGGCTACGGTCAGATCGAAGCGGTACGTGTCGGTACCGGAGCCGCGCAGTGTGTCGAAGTCGGTGCCGAACTCGAACGCGCCGGATGCCTGCTCGACGACCCGTAGTCCGAGCTCCAGCCTTGAGTCGCCGCTGGGGGCGTCGGCCACCACGGTGACGTCGTACCTACCGGGTTCGGCGTCGGCGGGCAGCCGCACATCCAGCTGCGCCTCGGCGGCTTCGCCGGGGTTCGCGTAGACGGCGTCGATCTCGCGGCCGTCACCGCGGAAGAGCGTCTCCCAGCCGTCGGGCGCGTCGGTGACTCGCAGCTCTACCGGTTCGCGCTCGTCGGAGAAGATCTGCAGATCGAACGTGGCGTCTTGGCCCGGCTCCACGCGGACCGAAGGGTACGGCGTGACGAGCTCTGCGGCGCTGGCCGGGGCCACCGGGGCGAGACCCAGCGCCGCACTGATCATCGCTACGGGCAATAACAGTGTGGGACGAAACCTTCTCATCGGTGCTCCATAAGACCGTTCCGGGCAGCATGACCTGCTGCGATCCCATGCGCAGGCGGAAGGATCCATACGCAGACGAGAAGTTAGACCGAGCCGATCGATGAGTAAAGTGCCCGTTTTGTATTCTTAGGTTCTTTTCAAGGTCCCGTGATCTTGCCGTGATGTTGGTGCCTGCGTGCCTGCGCGGGCCGAGATGTACGCTGACTGAACCGGCGAGATCCGAGACCGCGGCAGGACGTATGCAGCAGAACCGCACTTCCTCTTCGAACAGTCCTGCCACCGTTTCGGCGACGGACGCCGCGGGGGATCCGGCCGCGTCCGCGCCGAGGGACGCGCCGAGGGACGCGCCGAGGGACGCGGCGCCGGACGCGCCGCACGATGCCGCGCACGATGCGCCGACGGACGAGCGGAGCGTGCGCGGGTGGCATAGCCGGCTGCTGCCGCTGGCGTTAGCCGCGGCGGCGGGGATCGGGTGGCTGTTCGCGGTGCCCCCGCGTGGGTGGTGGCCGCTGTTTCCGCTGGGCGTCGCCGCATTGACGATCGCCCTGTACGGTGCGGGGGTGCGCACGCGCATACTGGTCGGCCTGACGTGTGGGCTGATCTATCACGGGTTCGGGATGGTTTGGCTGACGGACTTCAACGCGGCCGGCTACGTGGCGCTGGTGCTGCTGCAGACCTTCCTGCTGACCGCGGCGACCGCGGCGGCGCCGTCCGCGCGGACCGGGCGCTGGGCGGGTGGCTGGTGGACGCTGCCTGCGGCACTGGTGCTCCTACAGGCCGTGCAGGCCTCGTTCCCGTTCGGCGGGTTTCCGCTGCCGGCACCGGTCTACAGCCAGGTGGACGGGCCGTTCATGGCGGCCGCGCCGCTGGGTGGTTCGCTGCTGATCACTGCCACCGCCGCGACGAGCGGGGTGGCGGTTGCGGCGTTGATCATCATGCGTGGCCGGCGGCGCGCATGGAGTGTCGCAGCTGTCGCCGCCGTCGTCGCGGTCGTCCCGACGGCGGGTGGGCTGTTGATCGAGACCGAGCAGGTCGGCACCGTCGATGCGGCCGTCGTCCAGGGTGGCGGTCCGCGCGGGATCCGCGCCGTGCACATGGACTCGATGATCGTCACCGAGCGTCACTTCAGCGTCGCCGAGGAGATCGACGGACCGGTCGAGCTGGTGGTGCTGCCGGAGAACGTGGCCGACACCGACGGTCCCATCGCCGGCACCGAACTGGACCGGCGCTACGGTGCCCTGGCCCAGAGCGTGAACGCGTATCTGGTGGTCGGCGTCACCGAAGGCGACGGCGATCGGTTCCGCAACGCCGCGGTGATGTGGGGACCCGGCGGGGAGATCACCGGCCGGTACGAGAAGGAACACCGGGTGCCCTTCGGGGAGTACATCCCGGCGCGTGGCTTGTTCGAGCGGCTGAGCGACGACACGGCGTTCGTGCCGCGGGACGCCGTCGTGGGCGAAGGCGAGGCACTTCTCGACGCCGACGGGCTGCCGCTGGGGGTGGGCATCTCGTACGAGGTGTTCTTCTCCGACCGCATCGCCGAGGCGGTCCACGCCGGTGGGCAGGTGGTCCTGGTGCCGACCAACGCCTCGTCCTATGTCACCGAGGAGGTGCCGTCGTTGGAGCTGGCCGCGGCTCGGCTCCGGGCGCGCGAATTCGGGCGCGACGTGTTGATGGCCGCGCCGACCGGATACTCCGCGATCGTGCACGCCGACGGCGATGTCGTCGCGCTCAGCGAACTCGGCGACGAGGCGATACTCCGAGACGACGTGCCGCTGCGTGTGGGGCTGACGCCGTACGCGCGATTGGGTGACGTTCCGCTGGTGCTGCTCGCGGCGGCGGTGCTGCTGGTGCCGCCGGCCTGGCCGGTCGTCCGCCGCCGACGACGGACGGCCGGGTGACGATCACTGCGCCGGGGTGACGCTCAGTGTGCTGGGGTGACGCTCAGTGTGTCGGTCAGCCCCCGATGGTCCGACGCCGCGACCCGGCAGCGGTACACCGTGGACCCGGTGGTGTCCGGGCGTATGTAGGTACGGACGGTCATTTGGCCGTTCGGTGGCAGCCGGTGCGTGTCCCGCCAGACGCTCGGATCGGTCTGCCGACACGGGTCGCCCGGCCCGGCGCCCTGCATATCGAGGACCTGGAACGGGTTGCCGTGCAGGTGGACCGATCGCTCCTGCGCGTCGTCGTTGATCAATGTCCATTCCTCGACCGTCCCGGCCGTGACGGTGAGCCCGTCGTGCGTCTCGGCCGCGGCCACCCCGAGGTGTACCTTCCGATGCTGAACCACCGGATGGGTCGGAAACTCGGGCGCCTCGATCAGCTCCCGCGGCATCCGGTTGAACATGGGCCGGCCATCCACGGCCAGGGTGGCGACCTCCGTCGAGGCGTGCGCGGGCGATCCGGTGCCCGCGATGTGGCCGGAGTAGATCCGGTAGTGGCCCGCACGGTTGGCGCGGACCAGCAGCTCGGCACGGTTGCCGGGAGCGAGCATGATCGAACGGGCCGGGTGCGGGTCGCTGAACGGGATGCCGTCCTGCCCGACCTGATACAGCGTGTGCCCGTCGACGTGCAGCCAGACGGATTCGTCGGGATCCGCGTTGAGCACCCGCCAGCGCTGGATCTCACCGGGTCTGATGTCGATCTCGGGGTGGAGCCGTCCGTTGACGCTCAGGTCCGGGGCGGTGTCGCTGCCGCGGACAGGCAGAGCGGTCAGGACCATGGTCCGCTCCCTTATGCTGCGGATCTGTGCAGCCCGGTCGATGTCGCCGGTGATGATCATCGGTACGGCCGGTCCCGGCAGCGTCGTCCGCGTGGCCTCGTCGTAGATTCCGATGCGGTACCAGTGCAGTCCCGCCGGATGATCGGCCGGTACCTCGTATTCGTAGCGCTGACTGTCTCCGGGCGCCAGATGGGCGGGCACGTCGTTGCCGCGCCTGGAGCCGGTCCCCTTCGAGCCACGCATGCGCAGGCCGGCCGAGGTGGTGACCGGGGTGAGCAACTCGCCTGACCGGGCGGAGCCCGCCGTGCCGGTCGGGCCGGTGGCATTGTCGAGGCGAAGCTTCAGCCGATCGCCCGGCTGCAGCCGCAGGACCTCGCCCGGCACGGTCCCGTTGTAGGCATAGGTGCGCAACGAGTGATCGCCGACATGCAGCGTCTGATGCGACACCCGGAGCGTGTGCTCGAGGACGCCGTCGTAGCTGCGGACCTCCGGCAGGGTGTGCATGGGCTCGGCGGTGGACCGTGGCTCGCGTGGCTGGGGGAGAGAGACGGAGTCGGCCACAGGGGCGAGGAAATCTCCATTCGAGACGTCAGCCATGCCGTTGCGTGCCACCGGTGTGCTGTTACCCGGCAGCGGTGCGTGCCGCTTGATGGTCCCGGTGCGCCGGCCGGTCTTGCTCATCCCGAAACTCCGTTCTCGTCGCCACTCGGCGTAGCTGGTCACGATCTGGTTGCACGTGGGGTACCGAGCCATGGTGGCGCGCTTACGGGAGCATCACCGGGCATCTGGCTACATGGTTATCTCATTGTCATCTTTGATGTCGCCAAGGTGCCCGTTTCTTTAGAAAACGGGCTTGCCGCCGGTGACGCCGAGGACGGTCCCGGAGATGTAGCTGGCCTCGACGGGCGAGGCGAGGAAGACGAACGCGGGTGCCACCTCGACGGGTTGGCCTGCGCGCCCCATCGGCGTGTCCTGGCCGAACTTCTCGACTCTCTCCGGCGGCTGGGTCGCCGGCTGCAGAGGCGTCCAGATCGGGCCTGGCGCCACGGCGTTGACCCTGATGCCGCGTGGTCCTAGCTCTGCGGCGAGATTCACGGTGAAGTTGTTGATCGCGGACTTGGTCGCGGCGTAGTCGAGCAGCGAGGTCGATGGGTCGTAGGCCTGGATGGACGAGTTGTTGATGATGCAGCTGCCTTCGTGCATGTGCGGCAGAGCCGCCTGGGTCACCCAGAACAGCGCGTAGAGGTTAGTCCGGAAGACCCGGTCGAGCTGTTCCGGACTGATCTGCTCGATGCCGACGGAGCGCGCCATCTGAAAGCCGGCGTTGTTCACGAGGATGTCGATGCCATCGAGTTCGTCGACGGCGGATCCGACCGCGTCGCGGCAGGCGTCGAGCTCTCTAAGGTCGCTGGGTATGGCGACAGCCTGCTGTCCGGCGTCGGTAATGAGGGAGTTGGTGTCTTCGGCGTCGCGTTCTTCATCCGGCAGGTACGTGAACGCGACGTCGGCGCCTTCACGGGCATACGCGATGGCGACGGCTCGGCCGATGCCGGAGTCACCGCCCGTGATCAACGCACGCAATCCGGCGAGCCGTCTGCTGCCGTGGTAACTCTCCTCGCCATGGTCCGGCTTCGGCTCCATATCCCCGGTTAAGCCTGGCGGCTCTTGCTGCTGTGCGGGAAACTCCCGCGGGAATTCATCAGGGCGGAGGCGAAGACCGGAATCCGAACTCATGCCTGTGCCGATTACCCTCGTTGGGCGCCGAACAAACTGTGCCCGCTTCTCGTCAGCCTTGCTCGGGCAGATCGAGCAGACCTTGTACCACCTCGACGAGGTCGTTTCCGATGACGTCCGGCGGTGCGAATACGGCGGGGAAGCGGTCCTCCAACCGCGCAACCCAGCCGGTGGTCAAGCCGGCCTGGTGCGCGCCGTGGGTGTCCCAGGCGTGCGCTGCGACGAGCGCCACCTGTTCGGCACGGACACCCGTGCTCGCGGCGGCGTGCCGGTAGATGTCGGGTGCGGGCTTCCATCGCTGAACATCGTCGACGGTGAGGACCTGCTCGATGGTGCTGTCGAGGCCGGCGCGCTGCAGCAGACTGGTCGTGTTCCGGGCGCTTCCGTTGGTGAGTGTCACGACTCGGAGGCCGGCATCGTGGGCCAGGTGCACGGCATCCACGACATCGTGATGCGGATCGAGTCCCGCGAAGCCCGCCAGAATGTCTCTGATTGTCGGGTCGTCCAGCGTGGAATCGGTGCTGGAACGCAGGGCACTTGCGGCGATGTCGCTGAATGGCCGGTATCCGCCGGTGGCCGCGAGCGCGAATGCGTCCCGCAGCAGTGTGGAGAACCACAGCTCGAGGGAATGGCTGGGCAGGCCCGCGTCGACCAGCCGTTGCCGCATGGGCTCCAGCGAGAACATGGTCTCGATCACGTCGAATGCGATGACGAGTGGACGATGCGCCATGTCGTGATGGTGGTCCCGCAACGAAGAGTGCGCAAGACCCGTGCAGCGCCGGATGTGTCCGGGACGGCGTGTTGGATGAGATCAGCGATCCGCCTTGCGTTCGTATGTGTGTTCGATGTAGGGTGTGTTTATCAGTGTTGGAGCGGTGTTGTTTCTGGTTTCCGCTCGGTGTGTTTGAGTTCTGTGGTGGTTGGTGTGGGTTCGGCGGGTGTGGCCGGCCCGGTCCGTTGACCGTTGTGCCTTTTGGAGGCCGGCCGCCATGTCCGTTCAACCCCATCCCAGCGACGACGACGCCGTGCCCCGCGGTAGCGGCGACGAGCGTGCCCACCACGACACGCGCCCCGGCGACAGTCAGCGCCGCGACGGCGACGGCGAGCCCCGCCGTAGTAATGGCGACGGCGGGGAGCGCCGCAACGACGATGACGGCGCCGACGAGCGTCCCCACATCGATGACGAGGGCCTCAGTGACGGTCAGCGCCGCGATAACGACCGCGACGTGCCGGTGCGGCGTGGTGGTGATGCCGCTGCCCACCGCCGCGCCGACCAGCCCGGCCACGCTAGCCACGCCGTCGGCGACGGCGACGGCGACGGCGACGAGGACTCTGGCGGTGGTGGGCCGTGGCCGGTTCCGCAGGGTTTGGATGCGGTGCCCGCGGGTGCGGATCTGCTGGCGATGTTGGAGGACATCCCGATCGCGGGAGTGTCCGGTCGTGACACGGTCGAGGTGATGAAGGCGGCCTACCGCCAGGCTACCCGGGACCGGGCGTTGTTCTTGTTGTGTCTGCTGGAGACCGGGATGCGGGTACCCGGTTCGGCGGACACGCTGCAGCGGGTACAGGTGCCGGGGGAGTTCGCCCCGGAGGAGGCCCGCGCGGCGTTGGTGTGGTCGCGTTCACGCGCCGGGCGGGTGTTCGGTTTCGCCTACGACATCCATCATCGGCTGCCGATGCTGGGTCAGGCGATGCTGGCCGGGGTGTTGGACGAGCCCCGCGCGCAGGCGTTCGTGTCCTGGACCGACGGCCTCGATGATGATCAGGCCGGTTACATCTGCGCCTTCCTGCTCCCGGATGCGCCGGGGTTGACGGTGGCGGAGTTGATCGATGCGATCAAGAAGGCCGCGATCGCGATCGATCCCGAGTGGGCGGAGAAGAAGTACCGCAAAGCGATCCGGGGTCGTCGGGTGGTGGGTTCGCGTAACCCTGACGGTAGCGCGAACGTGGCCGGCTACGATCTGCCCATCGATCGTGCCGCCGCTGCGTGTGAGCGTATCGATGTGTTGGCGCGGGCGTGTAAGAAGGCCGGTGATACCCGCAAGATCGACCACATCCGGGTCGATCTGTTCCTGGGCATGCTCGACGGGAGTCTGGAAGATCTCGACGAAGACCAGATCATCACCCACATCCTCAACCACCCCTTCACCGACGACGAGACCACCACCGCCGACACCAAGACCAGCAACGGCGGAACCGGCCGTCCCAGCGGCGATGGCTCCGCCACCAGCAACGGCAACGACCGTCCCAGCAACGACCCCGACAACGGCACCGACGACGACCACGGCCACGGTGACGACCCCGACAGCGACGACGGTGACGGCTCCGGCGATGACGGTGACGGCTCCAGCGGCGGCGGTGACGGTGGACCTGGCGGCGGTGACGGCGGATGCGACGGTGGCCGTCCTGACGATCCGGACCACGGCAGCGGCCCTGACGCTCCCGACGACGACAGCCCCGGTGACGACGGTCCCGGCGCCAACGACGGTAATCCTGGCGCTGGCGGCGGTACGGGCCGTGATTCCGGCAGGCCGAGCGGTCGTGGTGATGGTTCCTCCAGCGCTCGCACCACGAGCACGAACATGTCCGGTCCTCACGATGACGCGGGCACGACTGGCCCTGCCGGCGACAACACAGCCTCGGCTGATGCGGCTGGTGCAGGTGCGTCATCGTCGTGCCCTGGTGTGTCTGGTTGGTCGGTGCCGGAGCTGCGCATCGGGCTGGCGAGCCTGCTCGGTGTGGACGAGCACCCCGGTGAGATACCCGCCTGGGACTTCATCCCCGCCGCCGTCGCCCGCCAGATCGCCGCACGAATGCATTCCGCGCAGTGGCGGTTCGCCATCTGCAACGACGACGGGCAGTTGATCCAGACCGGCATCACCACCGCCCGGCCCCGCTCACCCGACGAACAAACCGTGCGTCGGGATGCCCGCCGCGGCGGGATCCTCGAACTGCATGTCACCATCTCGATGCTGGCCCGCCTGGCCACCCTCGTCCACACGGACGCGAACGCCGACCCGGACACCCGGGCGGCAGACGAGCCTGCCCACGCCCAGATACCGGTGCAGGAGTGTGTCCGCTGGGCCGCGGTCATCACCGACCTCGCCCGCCAACACGCCACCGCCACCACCGGCGAGACCACCACCGGCACCCACACGGGTTCGAGTAACGGTTCCGGCACCGCGACGGGCCCCGGCACCGAGACGAGCACCGGCACCGGTACGGGTTCCGGCAACGGAGCGGGTTCCGGCAACGGCACCGCCAATGGCGCCGGAACAGGTGACGGTGCCGACCCGGGGGCGGGGGCGGGGGTGCGTCGGCGTCGCGCCGGGGCCGGGCTACGCCGGCACATCCAGATCCGAGACCGCTGCTGCACACACCCGACCTGCCGCATGCCCGCCGTACGCACCGACCAGGACCACGAACACGAATTCTGCCTCGGCGGGCTCACCGTCGCGGGCAACCTGGCCTGCCTATGCCGCCACGACCACCGCCTACGCCACGACGGCGGCTGGAAAGCCCACCGCCCCGACACCGGCACCACCATCTGGCACAGCCCGCTCGGACACCGCTACACCAACCGCGCCCCAGCGATCATCCCCACCCTGCCCAACCCCCACCCCGCAACCACCAGGAACGACCACCACACCAACGACGACGACGGAGCCGGCGACGACGGGCACGGCAGTAAGGCGCGTGTGGCCGAGAAACTACGCCGCATCCGCCACGCCACCACCATCGCGGCCGCGGACCAGCGTGATCGCCACGCCGATAGCGCCGGTCACACGGGAGAAACGACGGAGCCCGGCAACAGCACAGGACCCGATGACATGAGGAGTGGCACCGCAGAGGAGAACACGACGACAAGTCCCAGCGAACAACGCCTCAGCGTCCGCCCCGAAGACGACGAAATCCCGCCCTTCTGACACTCGTTCGGCCTACGAACACGGCAGTGATCATCTCTGCTAAACTAAGGTGAACAAAAGGTGAACGGCGAATGAATGAGAGGTGGATCATGAGTGATCGTACTCCGCCCCTGCAGGCAACATGGGTACAGGCCATCGATCCATCCGGACGGGTGCGCCTTGAGGAGCATTGGGTACCTGTGGCGGAGCCCCGGGAGAGCGCCAGCCATGACCGTGAGAGGCAGGCGGCTTAGTACAGAGCTGCTGGCCCGTGGCCGGTGAAAGCGCTGAGTAATTGAATCGGTGTGCGGTCTGGAGTGGTGAGAGGACGACGTGCGCCCCTTTTGCGAACGATGCGAAGGGGCGCATGGCGTCATGGTTCGAGTGATGCGCGTCAGCTATCTTCAGCGTTCTTCAAGACGCCCGTGAGGTGTTCGGCGGCGGCAAGTACGGCAGGGGCGTGGACCCGGCCCGGTTGCCGGGTGAGTCGTTCGATCGGGCCGGACACGGAGACGGCGGCGACCACGCGGCCGCTGGAGGACCGTACCGGTGCGGAGACGGACGCCACACCAGGCTCACGCTCACCGACGCTCTGCGCCCAGCCGCGGCGGCGGACGGCGGCAAGCATGGTTGCGGTGAAACGCGCACCTTGTAGTCCGCGATGCATGCGCTCCGGTTCCTCCCATGCTAGGAGGATCTGTGCGGCGGAGCCGGCAAGCATGGTGACGGTGGCGCCGACTGGGATCGTGTCCCGCAGGCCACTGGGGCGCTCCGCGGCGGCGACGCAAATACGCTGGTCGCCCTGGCGCCGGAAGAGTTGCGTGCTCTCTCCGGTTGCCTCCCGCAGTCTGGCGAGAACCGGCCCTGCAGCGGCGAGAAGGCGATCTTCGCCGGCGGCGGCCGCGAGCTCGGACAGGCGAGGGCCAAGCACGAATCGCCCGTGCAGATCTCTGGAGACAAGCCGGTGATGCTCGAGTGCGACAGCCAATCGATGTGCCGTAGGGCGCGCGAGACCTGTCGACGCGACGAGGTTGGCCAGCGTCGCCGGGCCAGCCTCAAGTGCAGATAACACCAGGGCGGCCTTGTCAAGGACGCCAACTCCGCTAGAGTTGTCCATGACTCGATATTGCCATCTCAGCATGCGAGATTTCAAGTCTCGGCCGGCTGACGCGCTCGGAGTCGTACACGACAAGATCATGACACCAAGGAGACGGCAATGGGGAAGACCCTGGCTGAAAAAGTGTGGGATGCGCACGTTGTGCGCCAAGCCGAGGGTGAGCCGGACCTTCTCTACATTGACCTCCACCTCGTGCACGAGGTCACCAGTCCTCAGGCGTTCGAGGGTCTGCGTCTGGCCGGACGGAAGGTCCGTCGTCCGGACCTGACCCTGGCCACCGAGGACCACAACACCCCGACGGTCGACATCGACAAGCCGATCGCCGATATCACCAGCCGCACACAGATCGAGACTCTGCGACGCAACTGTGAGGAGTTCGGGATCCGGCTGCACCCCCTCGGCGACGCCGAGCAGGGCATCGTCCATGTCGTCGGGCCGCAGCTCGGTCTCACGCAGCCCGGGCTGACCGTCGTCTGTGGCGACTCGCACACATCGACACATGGGGCGTTCGGCGCGTTGGCGTTCGGCATCGGCACATCCGAGGTCGAGCACGTCCTGGCGACCCAGACGTTGCCGCTGCGCCCGTTCAAGACGATGGCGATCAACGTCGAGGGACAGCTCAAGCCGGGAAGCACAGCCAAGGACATCATCCTGGCCGTCATCGCGAAGATCGGCACCGGCGGGGGACAGGGCTACGTCCTCGAGTACCGGGGCGAGGCGATCCGGTCGTTGTCGATGGAATCGCGGATGACCATCTGCAATATGTCCATCGAAGCCGGTGCCCGTGCCGGAATGATCGCACCGGATGAGACCACGTTCGCCTACATCGAGGGACGTCCGCACGCTCCGCAGGGCAAGGAGTGGGACGCCGCCGTCGAGTACTGGAAGACATTGCGCACGGACGACGACGCGGAGTTCGACGCCGAGGTGACAATCGACGCGAGCGAGCTGGAACCCTTTGTGACCTGGGGAACCAACCCTGGCCAGGGCCTGCCGCTGTCCGCCTCCGTGCCTGACCCGGAGAGCTTCGCCGACGAGGGCGCGCGGTACGCGGCGGAGCGGGCACTGCAGTACATGGATCTGAAACCGGGCACACCGCTGCGTGACATCGCAGTCGACACCGTCTTCATCGGCTCGTGCACCAATGGACGGATCGAGGACCTGCGGGCTGCGGCTGCCGTGGTGAAGGGCCGTCGCAAGGCCGACAACGTCAGGGTGCTCGTCGTTCCGGGGTCTCATCGGGTGCGTATGCAAGCCGAGGAAGAAGGGCTTGACACCGTGTTCAAGGAGTTCGGTGCGGAGTGGCGGCACGCAGGCTGCTCGATGTGCCTGGGGATGAACCCGGACCAGCTGGCGCCCGGGGAGCGGAGCGCCTCGACGTCGAACCGCAACTTCGAGGGTCGACAGGGCAAAGGTGGGCGGACTCACCTGGTGAGCCCGCTGGTCGCCGCGGCCACGAGTGTGCGCGGCACGCTGTCGTCCCCGGCCGACCTCGAGTCTGCCGCCAACTGACAACCCTCCGTGATGGTCGACGGTCAGCCGCAGCAGGGAGCAGCAGCGTCCGGAGGCGATCGATTGATGATCACGAGCGATGCGAACGAATAGAGGACACCATGGAGAAGTTCATCCGGCACACCGGCGTGGGCGTGCCGCTGCGCTACAGCAACGTCGACACGGACCAGATCATCCCGGCCGTCTACCTGAAGCGCGTGACCCGTACGGGCTTCGAGGACGCGTTGTTCGCGGCCTGGCGCGGTGACGAGACGTTCGTGCTGAATCAGCCTGCCTTCCGCTCTGGCTCCGTGCTGGTGGCCGGGCCCGACTTCGGTACCGGATCGTCCCGCGAACACGCTGTCTGGGCGCTGAAGGACTACGGGTTCAAGGCGGTCCTGTCGTCCAGGTTCGCGGACATCTTCCGCGGGAACTCCGGCAAGCAGGGCTTGTTGACCGGGGAGCTCTCGCAGGACGACATCGAGCTGATCTGGAAGGTTCTGGAGAACGAGCCTGGTACCGAGGTGACCGTCGACCTGGAGCAGCGTGAGGTGCGCTGTGCGGACATCGTCGCGCCCATGAGTGTCGACGACTACACGCGGTGGCGTTTGATGGAGGGTTTGGACGACATCGGGTTGACGTACCGCCACATCGACGCCATCGGCGACTACGAGGCCAGTCGGCCCTCCCACAAGCCGCGGACGCTCGTCTGAAGCGTGGTGGGCACGAGATAGCGACAGTCTCGGCGTTGTACGCGCCAAATTGAGCGCGGCGGGATTACCCTGGGCTGGACTATCCGGCGTCGAGAACTGAGTGGGAACGGTAAGGAGCGACGGTGGGGAAGAAAAAGCTGATCGATCGGATCGCTGAACGTTTCGACGGGAACCGCGAGGTGGCGCAGCACGCCTTGGACGCCGTCGTCGACTCCATCACCAAGTCTCTCGCGGCCGGTGAGAAGGTCGTGATCAAGAGATTCGGTGTGTTCTCCCAGCAGACCGAGAAGACCGACAAGAAGGGCAAGAAGTCCAAGAAGAGGGTGGTACCCACCTTCGATCCCACGGACGAGTTGCGTGACGTTGTCGCCGGCGTCAAGAAGATGCGCAAGCGGGCGGCCGAGTCGCTCTCGGTGGTACCCGCCCAAGCAGCCCATGTTGCCGAGACCGCCACACGCGCAGCATCCTCGGCTGCCCGCGCGGCCGCTGGTGCCGTGCGCGGAGAATCCGCACCCGAAACAGCAGAGCCGGCCACGGGCGGCACCGAAACGGCTCCGGCGAAGAAGTCGGCGGCGAGTAAGTCGGCTCCGGCCAAGAAGTCGACGGCGAGTAAGTCGGCTCCGGCCAAGAAGACGGCGGCGAGTAAGTCGGCTCCGGCCAAGAAGTCGACGGCGAGTAAGTCGGCTCCGGCCAAGAAGTCGACGGCGAGTAAGTCGGCTCCGGCCAAGAAGTCGACGGCGAGTAAGTCGGCTCCGGCGAAGAAGACGGCGGCGAGTAAGTCGGCTCCGGCCAAGAAGACGGCGGCGAGCAAGTCGGCTCCGGCGAAGAAGACGGCGGCGAGTAAGTCGGCTCCGGCCAAGAAGACAGCGGCGAGTAAGTCGGCTCCGGCGAAGAAGTCGACGGCCGCGAAGTCGGCTCCGGCCAAGAAGACAGCGCCCACGACGCCGCCCCGGCAGGCTCCGTCTTCGTCGGAGACGACCACCGGGTCGTCCGGATCGACCGGCTCTTCGTCGACGGGCACGACGCCGCCTGGCAACAGCTGACGAGTGCGGCGATCGGCGCGGCGGGTTCGGTGCCGCCGCGCTTCAGCGTTGCCGGACTCAGCGCGGCCGAGCTTCGGTCTGCCGCACTTAGAATGCGGCGTCGAGTTGCACGATAACGGACTCGGTCCGTGGGCCCAGCCCGATCCGCATCGCGTCCCAGAGGTCCACTGCCGTGTCGATGTCGCGCCGAACCGACGGCACACCCGGGACATCGAGCTCCACTGCACCGGCAGCGCGGTGTGCGGCGCGCGATCGGCCGCCGAAACGCGGGTCGAACTCGGCTCCGGGCAAACACGCGTAGAGCGTGGTGCCGATACCGACGGCGTCTGCCAGGAATGACGTCGGGTACATCGTGGCGGCGGTCAGCACACGCTTCAGCTCGTCGGCCCGCAGCGCCGGCAGGTCCGCGGACAACGAGGCGACCGCAGCGTCCGGTCGCCGGGTGCGGACCGTCGCGGCGCCGTGCCGCAACGCTGCGTTGAGTCCGGACGCGGGGGTGTCAGCGATGACGGCCGCACCCAGTGTGCGGGCCTCCGCAGCAGCCTCCTCATCGTCGGTCACCACGGTGACGGTCGATACCACCGTGCAGGCCAGCGCCGCAGCGATCGTGTCCGCAGCGAACGCCCTGGCCACATGCGGTCGAAACTCCCCGACAGCGTCGGCCAGCCGGGTCTTGGCGTACTCCGGCCGTTTCACAGGCACGACGATTGACCACCTGACGCCGGCATGTGCCGCATCGGAGTTCACACCCGCGTCGAGGTCGGCATGCGGCGTGCTCTCCGGCACCGGTTCAGTGGACATCAGGGTTCTCTCCAGTCTCGGTCCAGCCGTTCGGCGGTGTACCGGCCAGTCTCCTGCTCCAGTCTTCCAGCCTGGCGTCGGCGCTGCCTGACGGGATGGCGCACTGGCCCCGCCCACGAACCGCGTCGGGGGATCGGACATCATGTTCATCGCCCGGTCCTTCCGGCCAGCTAATGTGTGGTTCGGGTGACGACGAGGCCGGGTGGCGGAGTCGTGTCGTCGGCGGCGGCCATGTCCGGTCATGAAGGAGGAATCTGTGGCGCGATCGAAGCAGCGGGTGGGAGCCTTCCGGATCGTGGCGCACATCGTGCGACCTCTGCTGATGGTGTTCACCCGCCGGCAGTGGGCCGGCACCGAACGGGTGCCGCCGGCCGGCGAAGGGCTGGTGGTCGCCGCGAATCACATCTCGCATCTGGACCCACTCACGCTCGCGCACTTCTTCTGGGACAACGGTCGGGCCACACGGTATTTAGCCAAGGAGAGCCTGTTCCGTATTCCGGTGATCGGGCGGATCATCTCCAGTTGCGGGCAGATTCCTGTGTATCGCGGGACCGGCGACGCCGCGCAGGCGTACCGGGCTGCGGTGCAGGCCGTCCGTGACGGGGAGTGCGTGACCATCTATCCCGAAGGAACCATCAGCCGCGACCCGCAGCTGTGGCCGATGGTGGGCAAGACCGGAGCGGCGCGGGTGGCTTTGGAGACCGGGTGTTCGGTGCTTCCCGTGGCGCAATGGGGGGTGCAGACGATCCTCGCGCCGTACTCGAAACGTCCACGGCTGCTGCCGCGGAAGACGGTTCATGTCCGAGCCGGTGCGCCGGTGGACCTGGGCGACCTTCGCGACAAGCCGGTGACCAGCGCTGTTCTACGCGAGGCGACGGATCGGATCATGGCCGCGGTCACCGCCGAGCTGGAGGCCATCCGCGGCGAGGCGGCACCGGCTGAGCGTTTCGACATGCGTGCCGCTGAAGAGAGCCCGGAAGGGGGCGACTCGGGCCCAGACGAGGGCCCGACAGGATCGGGCGAGGAGTCACGTTGATGCCGGACGGCGCGACACGAACACGGGCCGCGGTCTTCGGTGCCGGGTCGTGGGGCACCGCATTCGCGCTGGTGCTTGCCGACGCGGGAGCGGAAGTCCGGCTGTGGGGCCGGCGGCCGGAGCTGTGCGAGACGATCAATCGCACACACGTCAACGCCGATTATCTCGACGGCGTCACGCTTCCGGCATCGATCCGTGCGACGCACGATCCGAAGGAAGCCGTGGACGGCGCCGATGTCGTCGTGCTCGCTGTGCCGTCGCAGAGTCTCCGGATGAACCTGACCGAGTGGGCAGGTCTGATTCCGTCCTCTGCGCTACTCGTCAGCTTGATGAAAGGCATCGAGCTGGGCACGGCTAAGCGGATGAGTGAGGTGATCGCCGAGGTCACCGGCGCTGCTGGGGATCGGATCAGCGTCGTGTCCGGGCCCAACCTGGCCCGCGAGATCGCCGAACGCCAGCCGGCGGCGAGCGTGGTCGCCGCGGATACAGACGAGCTCGCACGACGTATCCAAGGCATGTGCCACACGACGCATTTCCGCCCGTACACCAACACCGACGTGCTCGGTACCGAACTGGGCGGCGCGGTGAAGAACGTCATCGCGCTGGCGGTGGGGATCGCCGTCGGCCTCGGCTTCGGCGACAACGCCCGCGCCAGCGTCATCACCCGGGGACTGGCCGAGACGACGCGGCTGGGGCAGGTTCTGGGTGCCGACCCGTACACGTTCTCCGGCTTGGCCGGCCTCGGCGATCTGGTCGCCACCTGCTCCTCACCACTGTCGCGCAACCGCACCTTCGGTGAGCGGCTGGGCGGCGGCATGAGTGTCGACGAGGTGGTGTCGTCGTCTCGTCAGGTGGCCGAGGGGGTCAAGTCGTGCGAATCGATCCTCGAACTGGCGGGTCGCGCGGGTGTGGACATGCCGATCGTCGAGCATGTGGTGGGCGTGGTCCGAGGTGAGCTCGCGCCGCGAGAGATGCTACGGTCGTTGCTCTCGCGCACGGCCAAGCCGGAACGCCATGGACACTGAGTGCGCAGCACGAGATAGGGTCTGTCGTCGTGAACCAAACGCCGCGCAGAATCCGGGTTGCCGTCGTCTTCGGTGGACGCAGCTCTGAACATACGATCTCCTGCATCACCGCCGGCGGCGTGCTCGGCGCCATGGACCCGGACCGCTACGAGGTGGTGCCCATCGGCGTGACGACCGAAGGCCGGTGGGTGCTGGCCAGCGGCGAGCCGGAGAAGCTGGCGATCAGCGACGGGCAGCTTCCGGAGGTCGCGGACGAAGGCGGCACCGTCGTGTTACCCGCGGGATCCGGCCTGGTCGTTCAATCTCCCGGTGAGGTGCCGCGTGAGCTGGGCGCGGTGGACGTCGTCTTCCCGCTGCTGCACGGTCCGTACGGCGAGGACGGCACGATCCAGGGATTGTTGGAGCTGTCCGACGTCCGTTATGTCGGGTCGGGTGTGCTCGCGTCGGCGGTCGGTATGGACAAGCACGTGATGAAGCTCCTGCTGCGCGCGGCCGGTCTGCCGGTGACGCGGCACGTGCTGGTTGAAGCGGGGCGCTGGGAACCCCAACGCGAGCGGGTCGCCGCAGGTGCGGCCGATCTAGGCTGGCCGGTATTCGTCAAACCCGCGCGCGCGGGCTCCAGCATGGGGGTGGCCAAGGTCACCGAGCCCGCGGAGCTGGAGCACGCCGTTCTGGCGGCCCGGGAACATGATCCGAAGGTGCTGGTGGAGGAGGCCGTCACCGGGCGCGAGATCGAGTGCGGGGTCTTGGAAGGTGTCGACGGTGGCGACCCCGAGGCGAGCGTGCTCGGCGAGATCCGGTTCGATGCGAGCCACGAGTTCTACGATTTCCAGGCGAAGTACCTGCCCGAGGGCGACGTTCATCTCGACATACCGGCGGACGTCGACGCCACCACGTCGGAGCGCGTGCGGCAGATGGCAGTGGCCGCGTTCAGGGCGTTGTCCTGCGAGAGTCTGGCCCGGGTGGACTTCTTCCTGCAGCCGGACGGCACGGCCATCGTGAACGAGGTGAACACGATGCCCGGGTTCACTCCGACGTCGATGTTCCCGATGTTGTGGGCCAAGTCGGGTCTGGACTACAGCGCGCTGGTGGATCGGATGATCACCACGGCCCTCCGTCGACCGCTCGGCCTGCGCTAGGCACGATCCCACGGTCATCAACCGTCGGCCCGGCTATGGACCGACCATGGACCGGCCGACGGTTGGTGATCACGGGGCATGGGAAGGGCGGTGTCAGCGGAGTGGACGTTCCGGGATCACGTCAGCGATCACCGGATTGAGTTCTTCGAGGATGAAACCCTCCGGGGCGTAGTCGTCGGGGATGGCTACCTCGACCATCGTCTCGCGGTCGGTGGCGGTGAAGAACGTGCCGCCGTCGCCCTCTTCGGCGAACCATCCGATCCCATTGATGTCGAGCAGTTGCGCGTCCGGACGGTAGGAGCCGGGGAGGTGCACCCCGCAGCGGAGCACAATGGCCGGCTGGCCCCACGCCGCCACGGGTAGTGAGTCAGGTTCGACATCACGACGGACGGCGTCGCCGAGCACGTCCGGCAATCGATCGATCAAAGTTGCACACGTCTGCGAGCTGCCGGCCTCCAGTTCATACTTGTCCACCGAGACGGCGCCGAACCCGCAGCCGGCGAGTAGAAACGCCCCGATGCTGACGATCAGAGATGGACGACCGGGCACGTGAGTGTTCGGGTGATTCCCTCGACGCCCTGGACTCGCGCGACCACGAGCTTGCCGAGGTCATCGACGTTGTCTGCTTCTGCTCGCACGATGACATCGTAGGGCCCGGTCACGTCCTCGGCGAGTGTGACCCCCTCGATCTCCGAGATCTCGCGGGCGACCTCCGCCGCCTTTCCTACCTCGGTCTGGATCAGGATGTATGCCTGCACCACCACGAGTTGGCCTCCAGCTCTTACGGAATGATGGTTGTGCCAACCTACATCTTGCCGCAGCGGAAGAGGAGTAAACGTGCCAGAGAGTGTGGCCGATTTGGGCGAGTTCGGGCTGATCGGCGCCGTGACTGCGCGATACCCCCAGGGCAGCGGCGTCATCCTCGGTCCCGGCGACGACGCGGCGGTGATCGCGGCGCCAGACGGCCGCATGGTGGTGACCACCGACATGCTGGTGGAGGGTCGCCATTTCCGGCGCGACTGGTCGAGCGCCTATGACGTGGGCCGCAAGGCGGCCGCGCAGAACCTCTCCGACGTGGCGGCCATGGGAGCCCGGCCCACGGCTGTCACGGTGGCGATGGGTGCTCCGAAGGACCTGGACTCCGCATGGGCGCTGGAACTGGCCGATGGGCTGCGCGACGAGTGTGAACAGGTGGGCGCGTCGGTGATCGGCGGTGACACGGTCAGCGCCGAGACGATCATCCTCGCGGTCTCGGCCTTCGGTGATCTGGACGGCCGGGAGCCCGTGCTGCGCTCGGGGGCTCGGCCGGGTGATGTGCTCGCCGTCTGTGGGCGCCTGGGATGGGCAGAGGCCGGACTGCGCGTGCTCAGTCGCGGGTTCACCTCGCCCCGGGTTCTGGTGCAGGCGCACCGCCGTCCCGAGGTGCCATACGACGCTGGCCCGGAGGCGGCCGACGTCGGCGCCAGTGCGATGTGCGACGTGAGCGACGGCCTGTTGGCTGACGCCGGTCACATCGCGGAGTGCAGCGGCGTGCGGATCAGCGTGCACAGCGGGTCGCTGGAGATCCCGGAGCCGATGCGCGAGGTCGGCGCCGCGCTCGGCGAGGATCCGCTCCAATGGGTGCTCGCCGGGGGCGACGACAACGCGCTGCTCGCGACCTTTCCTGCGGAGCTCCGGCTCCCGGAGCGCTGGCGGGTCATCGGCAGCGTCGTCGAAGGTGCTGGAGTGGACGTCGACGGTGAACCGCACGTGGGCCGGGCCGGCCACACGCACTTCTCCTGATCTCGGCCTTCAGACGGTGCACAGCGTCAGGCACACGTCGTCAGGGCAGCGGCGGCGGGATGTGGGCGTCGGAATGCGCGGGGGCGCCGCGATCACGCGTCGTGGAAGAGGGCGCTGACCGATTCGCCGTTGTGGATGCGCCGAATAGCCTCGGCGAACTGCGGCGCGACGGATAGCACCTCGAGCTTCGGGTGCCGCTCAGTCTCTGGAATCGGCACCGTGTTCGTGCAGACGATCTCGTGGACCTCATCGAAATCTGCCAGGCGCTCGATCGCCTTATCCGTGAAGAGGCCGTGCGTACAGGCGATCTTGATGGACTGGACGTGGTGCTCCCGAAGCCTGCCGATCAGTTCGATCACGGTGCTGCCCTTGGCGATCTCGTCGTCGAGGACGATGATGTCGCGACCCTCGACGTCGCCGATGATGGCGCTGATGCTGACCCGGTCGTCGGCGAAACGCTGTTTGGCGCCGGCCGCTACCGGTACGCCGAGCATTCGGGCGAAAGCCGACGCGGGCTTCGCGTTACCGAGATCAGGCGAGACGACGACGGTGTTGGACAGGTCGCTGCCGCGGAAATGCCCGGCCAGCTCGCGTAGAGCATGCAGCTGGTCGACCGGGACACTGAAGAACCCATGGACCTGGGGCGAGTGCAGCGTCATCGCCAGTACCCGGCTCGCCCCGGCCGTGACCATGAGATCCGCGACCAGACGCCCACCGATGGAGATCCGCGGTGCATCTTTCTTATCCGACCGCGCGTAGGCATAGTGCGGAATGACGACGGTGGTCCGGGCCGCCGAGGCCCCGCGTGCGGCATCCAGCATCAGCAGCAGTTCGACTAGGTTCTCCTGAACCGGTGGAACGATCGGCTGGATGAGGAAGACGTCATGTTCACGGCAGTTGGCCTGGAGCTGCACTTCGAGGCAGTCGTTGGCGAACCGCTGGATCCGCACGGGATGCAGCGGCACGTCTAGGTGTGCGCAGATCTCTGCGGCGAGCTCATGGTGCGCAGTTCCGCTGAAGACGGCGATGTTTCGCATCGAGTCTTAATCCAGGCCGTCGCCGACTCCCAGCGAACGTCAGGCGGTGCGTAGGACTTTGCCGGCCTTGATGCAGGAGGTGCAGGCGTTGATCCGCTTCGGCGTGCCTCCGGAGACGGTACGCACCGACTGAATGTTCGGGTTCCAACGGCGCGGGGTCCGGCGGTGCGAGTGCGAGATCTTGTTGCCGAAGCCCGGGCCTTTGCCGCAGACGTCGCAAGTGGCAGCCACGGGATTACTCCTACGGAATGTGTAGTGTCAGGAAACTATGGTGTTGCACCCGATGCGACGCGCCGCGTCGCGATCGAGGCAACCGCTCTAGGATACGTGTTCCGCGTCTCAGACCCAAACCGGGAGTCCGGTCCCCCCGAGAAGGCAACGACGTCCCCGGGTGTCGTGCGGAGGATCAGCCGCTTCCCGCCGGCGAGCTCACGCCAGTCGGCGTGCCAAGTCGTCGGGCTGCGGGATCGTCAGGATCCAGACAGATGTACCTAGGCCCAGACGAGAGATACGCTCCACCGACAAGACGTGGTGAACCGGAAGGAGTCGTGGGGTGCAGCCGGTCGCGGACGCGGATATCGTCCGGCGCTGGTGCCGGGCGGGCCTGGACGGCCTCGCGGCGGCGCGTGAGGAGATCGACGCGCTGAACGTGTACCCGGTGCCCGACGGCGATACCGGCACCAACCTGTTCCTGACGATGGAGGCCGCGTGCGCCGCGGTGGACGCCGAATGCGGGCCGGACACCGGCCTGCGCGAGGTGGCCGAGGCGATGGCGCGCGGAGCCTTGATGGGCGCGCGTGGCAACTCCGGGATCATCCTGGCGCAGATGCTGCGCGGTGTGGCTGATGTGCTTTCCCGTCCCGGCACCAGTCTGGCCGACGGTGCGGCGCTGGCGGATGCCCTGGAGCGCGCGTCGGATTCCGCCTATGCCGCGGTGCAGGAGCCGGTCGAAGGGACCATTCTCAGCGTGGCGCGTGCTGCCGCGGCCGGCGCTCGCGCGTCCCAGAACGACGCGCGCTCAGATGAACGCGAGAACCACGACGCAGGCGCGCGTGAGGAGGCGCGCACGCGTCGGCACGAAGACCGCCTTGGCCCGTCCGGACCCCTGGCCGGCCTCTCCCGCGTCGCACTCGCGGCTGCTCGTTCCGCTCGTGCCGCCCTGGCCGAGACCCCGAACCAGCTGGAGGTGCTGCGTCACGCGGGTGTGGTGGACGCCGGCGGACGCGGTCTGACGGTACTGCTCGACGCGTTCGACACGGTGCTGACCGGCCGCCGTCCGCTGCCTGCGCCGCGCCGCGTCGGCGAGCATCATGTTCCGGGGCCGGCAGTATCCCGGCCGACGGATGCGGACCGGACCACCGACGCACGCTCGCCCGCCTACGAGGTCATGTACTTGCTCGACGCGCCGGACGCGGAGATTCCTTCGCTGCGGTCGGAACTGGCCAAGCTCGGGGATTCGCTCGTGGTTATCGGTGGTGACGGCGAGTGGAACGTGCATGTTCACGCCGATGACGCGGGTGCCGCGATCGAGGCCGGCCTGGCGGTCGGCCGGCCACATCGGATCAGCGTGAATCACCTGGCGGAGGCGGCAGGTTCGGACGCCGGAGGGAGCGATCTGTCCGGGCGCGCGGTGGTCGCTTTTGCCGCCGGCCCTGGGTTGGCCGAGCTGTTCGCCTCTGCCGGAGCGGTCGTGGCGCCCACACCGACCGGGCACCGGCCGTCGACGTCGGAGATCCTCGCGGCCGTCGGCGACGTGCGAGCCGCCGAGGTGGTGATCCTCCCGAACGAGCGGGACGCCATCCCAGTGGCGGAAGCGGCCGCCGCAGAGCTGCGCGGCGACGGGCGTCGGGTGGCGATCTTGCCGACTGCCGCGCAGGTACAGGGTCTGGCCGCCGTGGCGGTCCACGAGCCTGGCCGGCCGTTCGATGCGGATGTCGTCGCGATGACCACGGCCGCGGCGCATGCCCGGCATGGGGCGGTCACGATCGCGGCGCGGGAAGCTGTGACCATGGCCGGCATCTGTCGTCCGGGTGACGTGTTGGGCGTGGTAGAGGGGGACTTCGCCGTCATCGGGTCCGACCTGCTGGAGGTCGCGATCGAGGTCGTCAGCCGGATGCTGGCGGCAGGCGGAGAACTGGTCACCGTCGTGACCGGCGCGGACGCTGAGGAGGCGCTCGCCGACGGCGTTCAGGCCTGGGTCCGCAAGACCTACCTGGAAGCCGACACCGTCATCTATGACGGAGGGCAGCCTCGGTACCCGCTGCTCCTCGGGGTGGAGTGACGACCGAGGCGTAGGGTGTCCCGTCTGCCCGGAGCTTGCGGAGGGTAGGGCGCCCGGAGTCGAGGGTAGGAGCGACCAGACGGATCGAGTGACGACCGAGGCGTAGGGTGTCCCGTCTGCCCGGAGCTTGCGGAGGGTAGGGCGCCCGGAGTCGAGGGTAGGAGCGACCAGACGGATCGAGTGACGACCGAGGCGTAGGGTGTCCCGTCTGCCCGGAGCTTGCGGAGGGTAGGGCGCCCGGAGTCGAGGGTAGGAGCGACCAGACAAGTGGAGTGACGAGGCGGAACCGCCAACCGAGTGGTGGAATAGGACTCGTGGAACTCCACTGGGATCTCGATGTCGCGGTCGGCGACAAGACGGCGAAGGTGCTGGCGAAGGAGCTGGACCTGCACACGGTCGAGGACCTGGTCCGGTACTACCCACGGCGCTACATCGAGCGCGGCGAGCTGACCGACCTCGCGGCGCTCCGCGAGGACGAGCAGGTCACTGTGCTCGCCATGGTCAAGACCGCTCAGTTGCGCGAGTTCCGGGGACGTAGTTACGGCGGCGGGCGGCGCAGGCCGAACAACCGCCTCGAGGTGGTGGTTACCGACGGCGTCAGCGATCTGCAGCTGGTCTTCTTCAATCAGGACTGGCGGATGCGCGACCTCAAACCGGAGCGGATCGGGATGTTTGCCGGGAAGGTGAGCTCGTTCCGTGGTCAGCGCCAACTCGCGCACCCGGAGTACCAGATGGCGCCGGACGATGCCGAAGACCTCCAGGAAGCCGCCCGGGCCTTCGCCGAGCAGATCATCCCGGTCTACCCGGCGACCGGCCGCCTCGCGTCGTGGCGGATTCAGAAATGCGTGGATCTGGTACTCGATCAGCTCGGCGACGTGCCGGATCCGCTTCCGGAAGATGTGCTGCGCCGGCGGCACCTGCCCGGGCTGGCCGAGACGTTCCAGGCGATCCACCGGCCCGTGGACATGCAGCGCGTGTGGCAGGCACAGGCGCGATTGCGCTTCGAAGAGGCGTTCGTGCTGCAGACCGAACTGGCCCGGCGCCGGACGTCCACTGCCGCGCTGCCGGCGCGCCCTCGGCACGCCACACCCGGGGGTGTGCTGAAGGCGCTGGACGAACAGCTTCCGTTCGAACTCACCGCGGGGCAACGGGCGGTGGGGGAGACGATCGCGGCGGACCTGGCCCAGGAACACCCGATGCATCGGCTGCTTCAGGGAGAGGTCGGCGCCGGTAAGACGGTGGTGGCGTTGAGGGCGATGCTCTCCGTCGTCGACGCCGGCGGCCAGGCGGCGCTGCTCGCGCCCACGGAGGTGCTGGCCCAGCAGCACTATCGCTCCCTGATGGACCTGCTCGGGCCGCTCGGTCAACGCGGCATGCTCGGTGGGCTGGACATCGGTACGCGGGTTGCGCTGGTGACCGGGTCGATGGGCGCCAAGGCCCGCAAAGAGGCGCTGCTCGACATCGGTGTGGGGGATGCCGGCATCGTCGTGGGTACACATGCTCTGCTCGAGGAGCGGGTGCAGTTCTTCGACCTCGGCCTCGTCGTCGTCGACGAGCAGCACCGGTTCGGCGTCGAGCAGCGGGCGGCGCTGGCGGCGAAGAGCCGGGACGGCACGCGACCGCACGTGCTGGTGATGACGGCCACACCGATCCCGCGGACGGTGGCGATGACCGTCTTCGGCGACCTGGAGATCTCCACGCTGCCTGACGTCCCGGCGGGGCGGGCCGAGGTGGACACCCACGTGGTGCCGGTCAAGGAGAAGCCGCATTTCCTCCAGCGGACGTGGGAGCGCGCCAGGGAAGAAGCCGAGGCCGGGCGCGGCGTGTACATCGTCTGTCCGCGCATCGGCGACGAGGACGAGCCGGCGATGCTGACCGTGGCAGATGGCGATGACGCCGGCACTGGCGTTGCCGCCGGCGAGGCCGGTGCCGGAACCGCTGCTGGTGCCGGGCCCGACCAGCGTCGGCCGATCGCCGTGCTGGAGCTGGCCGAGGAGCTGCGCGCGGGCCCGCTGGCCGGACTCGAGGTGGAGATCCTGCACGGGCGCATCGCCGCGGAGGACAAGGAGGCCACCATGCGGCGGTTCGCCGCCGGAACCACCAATGTGCTGATCGCGACGACGGTGATCGAGGTGGGCGTGGATGTGCCGACGGCGGCGATGATGGTGATCATGGACGCTGACCGGTTCGGTGTCTCGCAGCTTCACCAGTTGCGTGGCCGGATCGGCCGTGGCGAGCTGCCGGGTGTATGCCTCCTGGTCACCGACGCTCCGCCGGAGTCACCGGCGCGTGAGCGGCTGGAGGCGGTGGCGGCGACGCGGAACGGCTTCGAGCTGGCCCGGGTCGACCTCGAGCAGCGGCGCGAGGGCGACGTGCTGGGCGCGAGCCAATCGGGGCGGCGGTCGAGCCTGAGGTTCTTGAAGGTCATCAAGGACGAGGACGTCATCCGGCAGGCTCGTGACGACGCGGCCAGACTGGTCGACTCCGATCCGGAACTCAGTGAGCATCCACACCTGGCCGCGGCGATCGACGCGATCCTCGCCGAGCGTGATGAAGACTACATCGACAAAGGATGACGCCGTGATCACCGATCGCTGGACGCGCCGTTGGGCGGCTCAGGCGTGGATGATGATGGGCGGAAGGGCGGGGCGGACGTGACGAGGATCGTTGCCGGCGTAGCGGGAGGCCGGCGGCTGCAGGTTCCGCCCGGACAATCCACGCGTCCGACCTCGGACCGGGTGCGGGAGGCCCTGTTCTCATCGGTGGAGGCTTACCTCGGCGGGCTTGCTGGTGCGCGGGTGCTCGACCTGTTTGCCGGGAGCGGTGCCTTGGGCTTGGAAGCGCTGTCGCGTGGTGCGGCCCTCATTACACTCGTCGAGTCCGATGCGCGAGCGGTCCGGACCATCCGCGCGAATATCGCCGGTGTCGGGCTACCGGGGGCGACGGTGGTTCATGACTCCGTGGAGCGGGTCGTCGCCGACGGGCTGTCCGCCGACCCCACAGTGGTACCTCGGCACCGCGACGGCACCGCCGCGAATGAGCCGGCACAGAGCCGCAGCGGCGCACGACCGACCGCTGCCGACCTGCGACGACAGGGCGCGGCTGGTGGCGCTCCGTATGACCTGGTACTCGTCGATCCGCCGTACGCCATGGACTCCGACACGCTCTCCGGCATGCTGGCGCCTCTCCCACACGGCTGGCTTGCCGCGGATGCCTTGGTCGTGGTCGAGCGGGACCGTCGTAGCGCGCCGTTCGAATGGCCCGACGGGCTGACGGGTTTGCGTGAACGCGCATATGGGGAGACCGTGCTTTGGTACGGTCGCTCGGCCGGAATGATGTAGCCGGAACAACAACACACAGATCCGGCCAGGCGCCCGCGGTGGCCGGTCCGCACTGGACCGGCGCTCGGCGCAGCCGGTGCCCGCGGCCAGGGCGCCGGTGGATAGTGCCGGTGTGACCACTGGAGGTATCGTGCGTCGTTGCGTATGCCCGGGCTCGTTCGATCCCGTCACCAACGGACACCTGGATGTGATCGAGCGGGCGGCCGGCGTGTTCGACGAGGTGGTCGTGGCGGTGCTGGTGAACGTCGCGAAGAAGGGGTTGTTCGACCCCGACGAGCGGATCGACATTCTCCAGGACGCCTGTGCTCATCTGCCCAATGTGCGGATCGCCAGCTTCGGCGGGCTGCTTGTGGACTTCGCCCGGCAGAACGATGCCTCGGTCGTCATCAGGGGGCTGCGCGCGATGACCGACTTCGAGCACGAGCTGTCGATGGCACAGATGAACCACCGGCTCAGCGGCCTGGAGACGTTCTTCGTCGCGACCAATCCTGAGTACTCGTATCTCTCCTCCAGCCTGGTCAAGGAGGTCGCCTCTTACGGAGGCGACGTGAGCGGACTGGTGCCCAAGCAGGTTGAGGAACGGCTGCGCCGCCGATTCGAGGACGCAGACCCGAACAGCCGGTAACGTGAGAGCTGTCCCGGCCGACGCCGCGTGCGACGGCCGGACCGCAGCTTGGTTTCGGCGGCGTTGTATCTCAGCAGGGGGAAGGTCGTGGAGATTCATAAGAAGCTCGACGAGCTTGCGGAGTTGGTCGACTCCGCTCGCACGATGCCGATGTCGTCTTCGGCGATCGTGAACAAGACCGACGTGCTGGCCATGATCACCCAGGTCCGGGAGATGCTGCCGGAGACCCTGGCAGCCGCGGACACCGTGATCGCCCAGCGTGAGGAGCTCCTCGCCGAGGCGCGTGGCAAGGCGTCCAAGATCATCGCCGACGCACGCGCGGAACAGGCACGACTGGTCGGCGACCACACCGTGCTGGTGGAGGCGCGACGCGAGCGCGGTCGGACCCTGGAGCAGACCAGGCTGGAGATCGAGGCGATGAAGTCGGCGCTCGACGACCATGTGGACGCCAAGCTCGCCCGGCTCGAGCTCGTCGCCGAGCGGATCGTGGAGACGGTGCGGGAAGGACGGCAGCAGCTGCACGAGACCAACCCGTACGACGGTCTCGCCTCTGCTCTGTCGACGACGGACCGCGACGAGGCCGAGCCGATGCCGGAGGGGGACGAGGACGACGTCGATCCATTCGGCTCGAGTGACCAACGCACGGAATGATCTGTTCGAGTTGGCTCCGTCCCGGCATACCTAGTACTCTTGGGTGCGGTCTCGCCACGAGGCCGTGATCGGTCTGCCCGCACATTTACGAGAGTTGATAGCCCTGAGCGCCCTCGATCCGCGCGCGCCGTTCGTGCTCGATATCCGCGAGCTCGGACGTCGCCCTGGAGCGATGCGGCGCGTCTCCCGTGTGGTGCCGGCGCCGTCCGGTCTCGGAATCGAGGGCGTGGTCGGAGTGCCTGAAGGCGCCGACGTCGAGCTGGAAATCCGGCTCGAAGCGGTGATGGAGGGTGTGCTCGTCTCCGGGACGGCGCATGCGTCGTTCTCCGGCGAGTGTGTACGGTGCTTGGATCCCATCGAGGATGAGGTTCTCGTTGAGCTCCAGGAGTTGTACTCCTACTCTGACTCCGACGACGGTGAGGCCGACGAGGACGGTCTACGCGTCATCGACGACATGATCGACCTCGAGCAGCCGGTGCGTGACGCGGTGGTGCTGGCATTGCCGTTGGCGCCGGTCTGCCGGGAGGATTGTCCCGGCCTGTGCTCCGTATGTGGGGCTCGGCTGGAGGATGACCCCTCCCACCAGCACGAAATGACCGACCCCCGGTGGGCGGCTCTGGCCGAGCTGCTCGCCGACGAAACGAACGAGTCCGGCTCCTCGGGGGCCGGCCCGACGGAGGAGAAGTAGCCGTGGCCGTCCCCAAGCGCAAGATGTCCCGCAGCAACACCCGCCACCGCCGTTCGCAGTGGAAGGCCAAGCTGCCGCAGATCCAGAAGCGCACCGTCAACGGTCGCACGACGTGGGTCGTGCCGCACCGGGCGCACGTTGTCGAGGACTCGCAGGGAACCCCGCTGTTCCGGGAGTACAACGGACGTCAGGTGGGCGACGCCTGATCGGGACCCCAGAATGACGGCTGAGTCGAAAGAGCTCTCGGAGCTCGAAGCCCGTCTTGGCCTGCCGGTTGACGGGGCGCTGCTGGAGCAGGCGCTCACCCATCGTTCGTATGCCTACGAACATGGTGGGCTGCCGACCAACGAGCGCCTTGAGTTTCTGGGCGACTCCGTGCTCGGACTGGTGGTGACCGATGCTCTGTACCGGCGCCACCCAGACCTCTCCGAAGGGCAGCTGGCGAAGCTGCGCGCCGCGGTCGTCAATATGCGTGCCCTGGCCGGTGTCGGCCGCAGCCTGAGACTGGGCGATTTCCTCCGGCTCGGCCGTGGCGAGGAGGCGACGGGTGGCCGGGACAAGGCGTCCATTCTGGCGGACACCGTCGAGGCGCTGATCGGTGCTGTCTACGTGGATTGCGGAATTGACGAAGCGACTGCGCTGGTGCACCGCCTGGTGGATGATCTGATCGACGTCTCGGCGACACTCGGCGCAGGTCTGGACTGGAAGACGTCGCTGCAGGAGTTCGCCTCGCGGCACGCGCTGGGCGTGCCGGAGTATCAGGTCTCCGAGGAGGGGCCTGATCATGAGAAGGTCTTCACGGCTGAGGTCTTGCTGTCCGGCACCGTGCACGGAACGGGTCAAGGCCGGAGCAAGAAGGAAGCCGAGGCGAACGCGGCCGAGCTCGCGTGGAGCGCGCTGAACGAACAGATCGGTCCGGAGGTCGCGGACGCCCCGGATTCGTCGGACACCTCAGGCGCTTCAGTTACCTCGGATACCTCCGAGGCCTCGAACACCTCAGACACCTCACACGACGCCGTCTCGGAGAAGCCCGGCGCGCGGGCCGGTCGTGGCCAGGGCGGCGCGCCGGCCGACGGTGCCTGAACTCCCGGAAGTCGAGGTCGTCCGGCGTGGCCTCGCTGAGCACGTCGCGGGCCGTCGTATCGCGCGCGTCGACGTTCTCCACCCTCGTGCTGTCCGCCGTCACGCGGCTGGACCGGCGGACTTTGCGTCGTCCCTGGTCGGAGCTGCCATAGATGCGCCTCGGCGGCGCGGGAAGTACTTGTGGTTGCCACTCGTCGACCGACTGACAGCCCTGGCTGCCCCTGGCCGTGAGCAGGCTCGGGACGCGCGGGCCGTCGACGCGCGCACCGTTCACGCACCGACCGATGACGTGTCGGCGGGCCGTGCCATCCTCGGACACCTGGGGATGAGCGGTCAGCTCTTGCTGCAGCCCTCGTCGGCCCCGGACGGCGCACATCTGCGGGTGCGCTTCGTGTTCGACGACGGCGGTCCGGAGCTGCGCTTCGTGGACCAGCGCACGTTCGGCGGTCTGGCGATCCACCCGACGGACGGTGCGGGGGTGCCGGTCGTCATCGGACACATCGCACGTGATCCGCTGGAGCCGGAGTTCGACGTGACGGCGCTGATCAGGGCGCTGCGTCGGCGCCGTACCGGCATCAAGCGAGCTCTGTTGGATCAGTCGCTGATCTCCGGCGTCGGCAATATCTACGCCGACGAGGCGCTGTGGCGGGCACGGCTGCATTACGCCCGGCCCACCGAGACGCTGCGCTCCATCGAGGTGCAGCGTCTGGTGGAGGCGGTGCACGATGTGATGAAGGCGGCGCTCAACGAGGGCGGGACGTCATTCGACCGCCTGTACGTCAACGTCAACGGCGAGAGCGGGTACTTCGACCGCTCGTTGCAGGTCTACGGCCGGGAAGGTGAGCCGTGTGGGCGCTGCGGCAGTGCGATCCGGCGTGATCCGTTCATGAATCGCTCGTCTTATACGTGTCCGCGGTGCCAGCCTCGACCGCGGCGGGCCCGTTGGTGACAGATGTACGCGCCGATATGTGCACTATGGGTTTAATGTCACATAGTTGAGTCGCCTGGTGTCTAGTCTCGCCTTGACCAGGGGCGGGTCCAGGTGAGATGCTGGTATACGTTGTTGCGGAGCTGTGCGTCCACCGTGAGTTTGCTCAGAGTGGAATGGCTGTCGCAACTGTCCTGAATCATTTTTTGAGATCTTAGCCTGTGGAGGGCATCAGCGATGGCAAAGGCGCTGTTGGGACATGTGGGGGGTCCGGATCCGCGGCTCGTCACAGAGGTACAGAGGCTCCGTCGCCGTGTCAACGACCTCGAGGCTGAGGTAGACCGGCTTCAGGCGGCGAACGCCGACCTCGCCCAGGCCGCCATGGACCACGACACCATGGTCCTCGACGAGTCCTCGGTACGTCAGCCGGCACTCACCTAACACACCTGGCAGCGTTGCTGCCAGGTTGTTTTTTGCGCCGGGTGGATTCCTCGCCCGGTATTCGGTGCGGGCGCCCGTGAGTGCTGCTCGCGGGCGCGTGTGTCGATCTTAGGTCACGCGCGGCACGGTCGACGTGGTGATGCGGCGACGCGTCATGGGCGACGGCGGCGTTGTTCGTCGCCGTCGCTGTTCACCGTCGCGTAGACGTCGGCGTCCGCTCCCGCCGCCTGGCTCGGGGCCGAATGCGGCTCGACGTGGGTGATCATGGGCGTTTGGACACCGCGTCCCCCGGAGAAGGGGTAGTCTGAGGCGGCAGCTTCCCCATGTGATACTCGAAAGCTGCCCGTGCGGGGGCGCGGCGAGGAGAGTTGTCCGTTGCATCTGAAGAGCTTGACGTTGCGGGGGTTCAAGTCCTTCGCGTCTTCGACGACGCTGCAATTCGAGCCCGGCATCACATGTGTGGTTGGGCCCAACGGCTCCGGCAAGTCGAACGTCGTGGACGCGCTGGCGTGGGTCATGGGGGAGCAGGGCGCGAAAAGCCTGCGCGGCGGGAAGATGGAGGACGTCATCTTCGCCGGCACCGCCGGCCGTCCAGCGCTCGGCCGGGCCGAGGTGGTGTTGACGATCGACAACGCCGACGGCGCGCTGCCGATCGAGTATTCCGAAGTGACGATCTCTCGCACCATGTTCCGCAACGGTGGCTCGGAGTACTCCATCAACGGCCAGAGTTGCCGCCTTCTCGACGTCCAGGAACTCCTGTCCGACTCCGGCATCGGCCGGGAGATGCACGTGATCGTGGGACAGGGCCAGCTCGACTCCATTCTGGGCGCCACCCCGGAGGGACGCCGGGGTTTCGTGGAGGAAGCGGCCGGAGTCCTCAAGCACCGCAAGCGCAAGGAGAAGGCGCTGCGCAAGCTCGAGGCCATGCAGGGCAATCTGACCAGGCTGCAGGACCTCACGGCCGAGCTGCGGCGTCAGCTCGGCCCGCTGGGCCGGCAGGCGGAGCTGGCACGACGGGCCGCCACCATTCAGGCCGACCTGCGCGACGCACGGCTGCGCCTGCTCGCCGACGATCTGGTGCAGGCCCGGGCGAACCTCGAGCAGGAGGTCGCCGACGAGGCTGCGCTGAAGGCGCGGCAGAGCGAATTGACGCAGGCCCTGGAACAGGCTCGTGCCGCGGAGGCGCGATTGGACGCCGAGGTCAAGGAGTCGGCGCCGGTGCTGAGCCGGGCGCAGGATGCCTGGTATCAGCTGTCCGGGCTGCGCGAGCGCGTCCGCGGGACGGTGTCGCTCGCGGCGGAGCGCTCGCGGCATCTGGCCACTACCGAAGACGCCCGGCCCACCGGACGTGATCCCGAGGAACTGGAGGAAGAGGCGGCCGCGGTCCGGGAGCAGGAGGTCGAACTCGCGGAGCTGGTCGAACAGGCCCGCGACGCGCTGGACACCGCCATCGCGGAACGCGGCGAGGCCGAGGAGGCGTCAGAGGCCGAACAGAAGCGGCTCGCCGGCCTGATGCGGGCTGCCGCCGACCGGCGGGAAGGGCTGGCCCGGCTCTCCGGTCAGGTCGAAGGGCTGCGCCGGCAGGCGGCCGCGGCAGAGGCGGAACTGACCCGGCTGACCGAGGCGCGGGAGGAGGCGCTGACCCGCGCCAGCCAGGCGGAGCATGAGTTCACCAGCCTGGAGACCACCATCGCCGGTCTGTCCGTAGGCGAGGAAGGTCTCGACGCGGCGCATGAGCGGGCGGCGGCAGAACTGTCCGAAGCCGAGCAAGCACTGGCCGCCCTGCAGGAGCATGTGCACGCGGCCGAGCGGGAGCGAGCGACTCTGGCCGCCCGCAAAGAAGCCCTGGAGATGGGGCTGACCCGCAAGGACGGGACGGCTGCGCTGTTGGCGGCGTCGGACCGGCTCTCCGGCGTGCTGGGATCGGTCGCTGCGCTGCTGACGATCGAACCGGGCTGGGAAGCGACGGTCGCGACGGCGCTGGGCTCCGCGTCCGACGCGGTGGCGGTGGAGTCCGTGGACGGCGCTGTGTCGGCCCTGCGCATGCTCCACGACGAGGATCTCGGCCGGGCCGGTTTCCTGGTCGGTGAGGCACCCGACGAGGACCCTGGAAGCTGGATGTCGCTGCCGTCCGGCATGCGGTACGTGGTGGAACTGGTAACGGCGCCCACGGAGTTGCGTCCGGCGTTGGCCGGCCTGCTGCGCGGGATGGTCGCGGTGCAGGACCTCGCGTCCGCCCGCGCCTTGGTCGCCGAGTACCCGCACCTGTGCGCTGTGACCCGGGACGGAGATCTGCTCGGTAGCGGCCGGGCCTACGGCGGCTCGAGCAGCGCGCCAAGCCTGCTGGAGGTCCAAGCCGCCGTCGACGAGGCGGCGGACCAGCTGGCTGAGGTGACCTCGCGGGCCGAACGGCTGGGACGGGAACTCGCCGAAGCCAAGCAACGACGGGACGAGGCGGCCGCGGCGGAAGCGGCGGCGTTGAGCAAGTTGCACGAGTCCGACGCGGAGTTGTCCGCCGTGGCCGAGCAACTGGGGCGGCTGGGCGAGGCCAGCCGGAGCGCGCACCAGGAGGCCGAGCGCCTGGAGAACGCCGTCGCCGAGGCGGAACAGGCCCGGGACCGCGACCTCGCGGCGTTGGCCGAGCTGGAAGAGCGGCTGGCTGCGGCCGAGGAGAGCTCCGACGAGGACGACGAGCCGTCGACGCAGGAGCGGGACCGCCTGGCCGACCTGGTCCGGCAGGCGCACCAGCGGGAGACCGAGGCGCGGCTCTCGCTGCGTACCAGCGAGGAACGGGCCCGGGCGCTCGCAGGCCGGGCGGAGAGTCTGGAGCGTGCCGCCCGGGAGGAACGGAAGAACCGCGAGCGGGCGGCCGTGCTCGCCCAGGCGCGTGCCCGGCAGGCGGAGATCGCCCAGGTCGTGGAGCGCGGTGCGACCGTGCTGCTGCACCGGGTCGAGCAGTCGCTGGAGGTGGCCGAGGCCGAGCGCGCCGCCGCCGAGCAGGCACGGGCCGAACGCGAGGCGGCGTTGGCCGCCGAGCGCGAGCGCACCCGCGCCGTCGCCACCGAACTGGAAGAGGTGACGTCCACGGTCCACCGGGACGAGCTGGCCCGCGCGGAGCACCGTATGCGGGTGGAGGCGCTGGAGACGAAGGCGCTGGAGGAGCTCGGTGTGGAACCGGATGTCCTGGTCGACGAGTACGGGCCGCACCTGATGGTGCCCGTCTTCGCGCCTCCGCAGACCATCAAGGAGGCGGCCAGACGGCAGGCCGCGGCACGGACGGGCGAGAACGACGGCGGCTCTCAGGTCGGCAGTGACCAGAACCACGGTGACCGCGCCGACGCCGACCGGGGCAACGCCGACCAGGGCAACACCGACCAGGACCGCACCGACCAGGACCGCACGGTGGCGCCGTCGTCGGGGACGCCCGCGCCGGCGCCGGACACCACCGAGGAGCCGCAGGACTACGTGCCGTATGTCCGGGACGAGCAGGAGAAACGGCTACGCAAGGCCGAGCGGGAACTGACCAAGCTGGGCAAGGTGAACCCGCTCGCGCTGGAGGAGTACACAGCGCTCGAGGAGCGGCACTCGTTCCTCGCCGAGCAGCTGGAGGATCTCAAGCGCACCCGGAAAGACCTGCTGGACATCGTCAAGGAGGTCGACAACCGGGTCCAGGAGGTCTTCACCAGCGCGTTCGAGGACACCGCCCGTGAGTTCGACCATGTCTTCTCCCGCCTCTTCCCGGGTGGCGAGGGCAGACTGGTGCTCACCGACCCGGATGACATGCTCACCACCGGCATCGACGTCGAGGCGCGCCCGCCGGGCAAGAAGGTCAAGCGGCTGTCCCTGCTCTCCGGGGGAGAGCGGTCGCTGGTAGCGGTCGCGTTCCTGGTGGCGCTGTTCAAGGCACGTCCCAGCCCGTTCTACATCCTCGATGAGGTGGAGGCGGCGCTCGACGACACCAACCTGGGGCGGCTGCTGGGCCTCTACGAGGAGCTACGGGAGCGCAGCCAGTTGCTGGTGATCACCCACCAGAAGCGGACGATGGAGATCGCCGACGCGTTGTACGGGGTGTCCATGCGCGGCGACGGCGTCACTGCCGTCATCAGCCAGCGCATCCGTGAGTCAGAGCCGGCCTGAGAGCTGATACAGACCCCAGCACGCCCATGTGTGCAATGAGCCGGGACGTGCAAAGCTGGAAGGGTGCGTGTTGGGATCCTTGGACCGCTGCAGGTATGGACTGCGGACGGGCGGCCGATCGAGATCGGCGCGGGACGCACGCGCGCGCTCCTCGCACGGCTGGCGCTGGAGCCTGGGCGGACGGTCCCGGTCGACGCCCTGGTGGAGGCCCTGTGGGGCGACGACCCGCCGTCCGGGGTGGCGAACTCGCTGCAGTCCGTGGTGTCGAGGGTGCGGCGCGCGCTGCACGCGGCTGAAGACACCGGCGATGCCGGCCACATCGGCGATGTCGGCGACATCGCCGGCCCGGAGCGGCTGGCATCGACGTCGGCCGGCGCCGGAATACCGTTGACGATCGAGTCCCGGCCTGCGGGATACATGCTCAACGTCGACGCATCGCACGTCGATGCGCAGGTGTTCGAACAGCGCGCGCGGCAGGGCCGGGAGTCGTTGCGGGACGGCGACGTCGATCATGCCTACAAACTCCTCGCCGACGCCTGTGGACTGTGGCGGGGCCAAGTCCTGGCCGATCTGCCCGGGGCGACGTTCGCCGCCGGGCCCGCGGCCCGGTGGGAAGAGTTGCGGTTGGCCGCGGTCGAAGATCGGAACGAGGCGGCGCTGCTCCTGGGCCGGTACGCCGAGGCGGTCACCGAGCTGGAAGCCGTGGCCGCCGACCATCCGTTGCGGGAGCGGGTCAGCGGGTTGTTGATCCGGGCGCTCGCCGGTGTGGGGCGGCAGGCGGATGCGGTGGCCGTGTACGAGCGGACCCGTCGGCGGCTCGCGGACGAGTTGGGGCTCGACCCGTCGCCGGAGCTTCGGGAGATCCACCTGGCCGCGTTGCGCGGTGAGCTGGCCGCCGTCGGGCCGCAGACGGCACCGGCCTCGCCGTCGGCCGATGCGTCGGATGGGTCGGGCGAGCCGGCCCGCCGGCGGGTGCCGTCGCGGCTGACCAGTTTCGTCGGCCGGGAGGACGAGGTCGAGTCACTCGCCGAGATGGTGACCGACGTGCGCTTGGCAACTCTGCACGGCCCCGGTGGTGCGGGCAAGACCCGGCTGGCGATCGAGCTGGCCCGACGGCTGACGGACGGCGCTACGTACCCGTCGCCGGAGGCGGCAGGTGTCAAGGTGGGCACCGACGGGGTCTGGTTCGTGGAACTCGCGGCGGTGGGCGACGCCCTCGACGTCGCGCCCGCGGTCCTGACCGCGCTCGGCTTAGGTGAGTATGCCTCCGGCCGGATCGAGACCATCCAGGAGCGATTGCCCAGGGCGTACGAAGCGAGCCGGCGGTTGGTCGACGTGCTCGCGGACAAGGACGTCGTCCTGGTGCTCGACAACTGCGAGCATCTGGTCGAGGCGGTGGCCGTGCTGGCCGACACGCTGCTGGCCGCGTGCCCCCGGCTCCGGGTGGTGTGCACCAGCCGGGAACCCTTGGACGTCGCCGGTGAGCAGTTGTACTCTGTGGGCCCGCTCGGCCTGCCCGACGCCGATCAGCACGTGAGCGCGGACGATGCGTATGCGTATGGGGCGATTCGGCTCTTCGCCGAGCGTGCGGCCGCCGTGCGGCCGGGATTCCGGATCGATGAGGATACCGCCCCCGCCGTGTTGGAGATCTGCCGACGGCTGGATGGGATGCCGCTGGCGATCGAACTGGCCGCCGCCCGGGTGCGGGTGCTGGCACCGGAGCAGATCGCCGCTCGCCTGGACGATCGGTTCCGGTTGTTGACCAATGGTGGCCGGACCGCGCTCGGGCGGCACCAGACGCTGCGGGCCGTCGTCGAATGGAGCTGGGATCTGCTCGACGTGCCGGAGCGGATCCTGCTCCGACGGCTGTCGGTCTTCTCCGGTGGTGCCTCGTTGGACGCGGTCGAGAGCGTCTGTGCAGGTGCGGGGCTCGCGGCCGCGGACGTCTTGGACACCCTCGCGGCGCTGGTCGGAAAGTCCCTGGTGGAAGCGGTCTCGTGCGGCTCCGGCGGCGAGGTGCGTTATCGGCTGCTGGAGACCGTGCGGGCGTACGGGGGAGAACAGCTGGCCGCCGCCGACGAGTCGGACACGGTGGGCGGAGCACACGCTCGCTACTTCCGCGATCTGCTCGAACGCGCCGAGCCCTACCTGCGGCGAGCCGAGCAGGTGGAGTGGATGGCCACGCTGACGGCCGACTATGACAACCTGCTCACCGCGCTGCGGTGGGCGATCCAGCACTCCGACGCCGACCTGGCGATACGCATGGTCGCCGTGTTGGGCTACTACTGGCTGTTGCGGGGGACCACTCGTGAGGGCGGAAGCTGGCTGCAGGAAGCCTTGGCGGTGCCCGGGCCGAACCCCCCGGAGCAGCGGGCGTGGGCGTATGTCTTCGACGCGCTGAGCTGCTATACCGATCAGGGCATGACAGGGCTGGCCCGCAGCCTCGGCCGGGCGCGATGGACGAGCCGTCGGATCCACAGCGACGCATCGACGGTGCCCGCGTTCGTCGAGACGCTGTGGTTCGCCATGTTCGACGGACGGCCCGAGGTCCGGCACCGGCTGGATCCGGCCAGGCGGAGCGACGACCCGTGGCTGCGCGGCATCGGTGACATGGCGGGGATGTTCATGGCGAGCGCCGTCAGTGATGTGCGGACCAGGGACGACGACCTCGCCGCGGCGTTGGCTGAGTTCCGGTCGATCGGCGACCGGATGGGCATGGCGTTTGTGCTACGCATGCGGGCGACGTTCGCCCGCGAGCGGGGAGCCTTCGAGGAGGCGACCGAGTCCTTGGAGGAAGCCCTGGCATACACCGAGGAGTTAGGGACGCTGGAGGACCTCCCCGTGGTGGGCGCGGAACTCGGCCTGGTCAAGGTCGACCAGGGCGACTTTGCGGCGGCGCGTCGTCTGCTCGAACAGGCGCGCTCCGACGCGCATCGTTATGGCCTGCCCTCCGCGCAGGTCATCGTGGCGCACGGGCAGGGGTGGCTGGCGTACCGGGAAGGCGATCTGGACGGTGCCCGGGAGTTCCTGGGCGAGGCGCGGTCTCTCGCCGGCGGTATGGGCGATCCGGAATCGCAAATCGCCATCGATTGCGCCCGGGTCGAGATCGCGGCCGGAGCGCTCGAGACCGCCGTCACGTTCCTGGATGAGGTGGTCGAGTTCGCTTTGCGACGCGCGACCGCGCGCGGCAAGGTCACCATTGCGGAGCTCCCGACCGCGGCGAAGGCGGCGGAGGCGGTGGCGTCCCTGGAACAGGCCCGCGGCCGGCACCGGCAGGCGGCGAAACTGCTCGGTGTCGCGGCCCTGCTCGGTGCCATCGATGACCTGCCGGATTACTCACCCAACGCCGAACGGGCCGCGGCCGAGAGCCAGGCCCGGGAAGCGCTGGGAGACGAGGTGTTCGAGCACGAGTATGCGGGCGGCGCCGCGCTGGATAGCGACGCCGCCCTGGACCTGTTGCGCACGTACCCGCTCGCAGGTGCGGTCAGAGCTTCCGCTTGAACGCCCAGACGGAGAGTGGCGCGAAGATCGCGAGGATGACCGCGGCTCCGATCAGCGTCTGCAGGATCGGTCCCGTCTCGGCCCCGGTGAGGAGCAGTCCCCGCACTGCGTCGGCGATCGTCGAGACCGGGTTCGCGTCCACGACGGGCTCGAGCCAGCTGGGAAGCGTATCCACCGGCACGAAGACGTTGCTGACGAACGTCAGCGGGAACAGGATCGTCATGCCGTAGATCTGCACCCGTTCCGGATCGCGGGCCAGGATCCCGACGACGACGCTCGTCCAGGAGAACGCCAGCGCGAACGTCAGCAGTAGCGCGACGGCGCCCAGCACGCCGAGTACGCCGTTGTCCGGACGGAACCCCAGCACCATGCCGACCGCGAGCACCAGGAGGATCGACCAGATCTGCTTGACCTGGTCGGCCAGGATGCGTCCGGCCAGCGGAGCCCAGCGTGCGATCGGCAGCGACCGCAGCCGGTCGAACACCCCTTTGGTCAGGTCGGTGTTGAGCCCCTGGCCCACGTAGAGCGTGACGAAGAGCATGTTCATCACGATCATCCCGGGCAGCATGAAGGTCAGATAGTCCTGCCAGTCACCGGCGATGGCGCCGCCGAACATGAACGTGAACAGCAACACGAACATGATCGGCTGGATGCTGAAGTCGCCGAGCTCCCAGGGATTGTGTCTGACCTGGACAACCGTGCGCCAGGCCAGGGTGAAGCTCTGCCGGATGCCGTCGACGGTGCTGACCCTCGGGCTGACATCATCGCCCGCGGGAGTGCTCCGTTCGCCGGTGGCGGGAACGCTCGTGGTGGCGGTTGTCATGCCGGAATCCTCTCGGTGCTGGTGGTGTCGTTGTCATTGCCGGCGGGGCCGCCGGTCAGGGACAGGAAGACCTCGTCCAGGCTGGAGCTGCGCAGCGTGAGCTCGGTGACGACCACGCCGGCGTCGTCCAGACGACGCACCACGGCCGGCAGCACTGCGGGGTCCGCCACGGCGGCCGTCACGAGGGTGTTGTCCACCTCGGGCTCGTTGCCGGTCAGTTCGCGCACGGTCGAGGTGACCTGGGACAGGTGAATCGGGTCCTGCGGTTGCACGGCCAGCGTCCGGGTACCGGTCATCGTCTTCAGCTCGTCCGGTGTTCCGGAGGCGATGATCTTGCCGTGATCGATCACGACGATCGTGTCGGCCAGTTCGTCGGCCTCCTCCAGGTACTGGGTGGTCAGCAGCACGGTGACACCGCGGGAGACCAGGGAACGGATCACGCCCCACAGCTCGTTGCGGGCGCGCGGATCGAGTCCGGTGGTCGGCTCGTCGAGATAGAGCATGCGCGGGCGTCCGACCAGACTGGCGGCCAGATCCAGCCGGCGGCGCATGCCGCCGGAGTAGGTCCCGGCCGCGCGTCCGGCCGCATCGGTCAGGTCGAAATCCGCGAGCAGTTCCTTGGCGCGCTGCCGGGCCTCGGCGCGCTGCATTCCCAGCAGCCGGCCGATGAGCAGCAGATTCTCCGTCCCGGTGAGGCTCTCGTCGACCGCCGCGTACTGACCGGTCAAGCCGATCAGCTGGCGGACCTGGTGGGCGTGCCGGACGACGTCATAGCCGCCGACCGTGGCGCGGCCGGCGTCCGGTTTCAAGAGCGTGCTCAGCACACGTACGGCGGTGGTCTTGCCCGCACCGTTCGGCCCGAGGACGCCAAGCACCGTGCCGGTGGGTATCTGGAGGTCGACCCCGGCGAGCGCGGTCGTCTCCCCGAAACGCTTCACCAGGCCTTCGGCCTGGATGGCGATGTCGGATGCAGTGGACATCTCGGTGGTCCTCCTCTGGCGTGAACGTGGGCTCGGCGCTGAGCCCGGGTGACGATGCCATCTTGCGTGGCGGCACTGACACATTCCGCACACTGCGCTGACACGGCGCACACCGCGCTGACACGGTGCGCACATGCGCAGAGTTCGCGTCGAGATCGCGCAGAGACGGCGCAGAGAACACGCGACACGCCGGGGCCGGCGCAGCACCGTGCGTAACCCGCGTGACTCGCGTAACCTGTTGTGACAGATGTTATTCATGTGACTGGCGTTGCACGGGGAGGTTCACATGACCGCAATCGCAGTCGCGATGCTGGCAATCGTGTTGCTGGCCACGGCCATTCTGGCGCTGGTGGGCGCCGTCCATGAGCTGACGCGCACCCGGCGTGGTCGGCGGTGGCTGCGCCGCAGGCGCTATCGCATGCAGGTCCGGACGGAGCTGCTGGGCGAGCTCGTCGCCCACGGTCTGCGGATCGGTCGGCGGGCGGTTGCCGAGCGGCTCACACGTCCGGTGCCGGTGCGCCTTCCGCGGCCCGAGGTTGTGGTGTCAGAGCACGCGATCTCACGCTGATCCGATTCTCCCACCCGCCGTAAGGGCGGGTGTCGCGACATGCATCGCGGGTGCCGGCTTCCGATGATCGCCATCCGGCCGGTCTGGCCGACGTACTCAAGAAGCACGGGTGCGGACATCCGGTGAATTCGTGGGAGGATGGGCGCTCGTGGAGTACGTGGTTATAGCTGTCGTCGTCGCTGTCCTGCTTGTCGCTGCCGTCCTTGCCTTCGTCGTCCCACGGCGCAGGGGGCGGATCAAGGAACGGCCGGAGAAGCCGCGCCCGGGTGTGGATTACCCGCCGGGTGTGGGCGACGATGCGACGCCGGCCGTCGATGAGCAGCGTCGGACCGTCTCCGACGTCACGCTTCCCGAGCCGGCGACGGTGGAGCCGGAGGTCGACCAGCAGGCCGTCGACGAGATCGTCGCGGTCCCGGTCGAGCGTCCGGAGCCCGCCGCCGGACGGCTCACTCGGCTGCGTGCCCGGCTGGCCCAATCCCAGTCGACGTTGGGACGCGGGCTGCTCGGTCTGCTGTCCCGGGAACGACTGGACGAGGACACCTGGGAGGAGATCGAGGACACGCTGCTCACCGCCGATCTCGGTGTGACGCCGACGCAGGAGCTGGTCGAGCGTCTGCGCACCCGGTCCAGGGTCGAGGGCCTCACCGATCCGGGACAGGCCCGCGCGGTGCTTCGCGAAGAGCTGATCACTCTTGTGGACCCGTCGTTGGACCGTTCGCTGCGTACGGACCGGCACGTGGCGGAGAACCGGCCTGCTGTGGTGCTCGTCGTCGGCGTGAACGGCACCGGGAAGACGACGACGGTCGGCAAGCTGGCACGGGTGCTCGTCGCCGAGGATCGCGACGTGCTGCTCGCGGCCGCGGACACCTTCCGAGCGGCCGCGGCCGATCAGCTCACCACCTGGGGCGACCGGGTGGGGGTTCCCACCGTGCGCGGACCGGAAGGCGGCGACCCCGGCAGCGTGGCGTTCGAGGCGGTGAAGGCCGGTATCGAGCAGGAGGTCGACACCGTGCTGGTCGACACCGCCGGCCGGCTGCAGACCAAGGTCGGCCTCATGGACGAGCTGGGCAAGATCAAGCGCGTCGTGGAGAAGCACGGCCCGGTCGACGAGGTGCTGCTGGTGCTGGATGCCACGACGGGGCAGAACGGGATGATGCAGGCGCGCGTGTTCGGCGAGGTCGTCGACGTCACCGGTGTGGTGCTGACCAAGCTCGACGGCACCGCCAAGGGTGGAATCGTCGTCGCGGTGCAGCGCGAGCTCGGTGTGCCGGTCAAGCTGGTCGGACTCGGAGAAGGCGCGGACGATCTCGCACCGTTCGATCCGGAGGAGTTCGTCGACGGCATCCTCGGCTGATGGCCTTCGGCTGAGGAGCCACGGCCCCGACCGCCGGCCTGGGCTCCGGCTGGCGACCATGCCGCCGTGTCGCTGCAGACCGCGCTGTCGGCTGCCCGGCCTTTCGGATCCCGGTACCGCCGCTCGGGCTACCGCGTCGCGTGCCGTTCGGGCGCTGGTGGAGGCGTGATGGCAGGCGGACTGGGTAACGAGGCAGATATCAGCATTCTGACTCGTGCGTAAGGAGAGAATCATGGGTGACGGCGAAGACCGGATCCGCCACGAGGGCGAGGAGCTCAAGGGCAAGGCCAAGGAGAAGGCGGGCGAGGCCACCGACAACGAGCAGGCTCAGGCCGAAGGTCGGAGCGAGCAAGCCAAGGGCAGCCTCAAGAAGGCCGGTGACAAGCTCAAGGATGCCGCCGAGGACGCCCGGAACGCCTTCAAGAAGTAACCTTCCGTGACGTCGACCAAGGGCAGAGCGGAGGCGGTGCTGGACCGACATGGCCAGACGTTCGCCGAGCAAGCAGGGATCAAGCTGGCTGACCGACCGTCTCCGCTCTACCGCCTACTGGTGTTGTCGACGTTGCTGTCCGCACGGATCAGTTCCGATATCGCGGTCTCCGCGGCGCGCGAGCTGTCCAAGGCGGGCTTTCGAACACCACAGAAGATGGCCGGGGCGACCTGGCAACAGCGTGTCGACGCCCTGGGCCGCGGCCACTACCGACGTTACGACGAGCGCACCTCGTCCATGCTCGGCGATGGCGCCGAGCTCCTGTTGGACCGTTACGGCGGAGACCTGCGCCGGCTGCATGACGACACGGCAGGCGTGGATGAGCTGGAGCGGCGCCTGCAGGAATTCCCCGGCATCGGCCCGTCGGGCGCGGCCATCTTCTGTCGCGAAGTGCAGGGTGTATGGCCCGACGTCCACCCGTATGTCGACTCCCGGGCGCGGGACGGCGCGGAGCGGCTGGGATTGCCGAAATCCGCGGAGAAGCTGGCTGAGATGGTCTCCAAGGACGATTTTCCGCGTCTCGTGGCCGCCTGCCTACGTGCGTCGCGCGACAAGTCCGTCGTCGACGACGTCAAGAAGGCCGCCGGCGACGACTGATCCGCGGCGGCACTGATACGCAGCAGCACTGAACCGCGGCAGCACCCGCGAAGCGCTCATGCGCACCAGCACTCCTCCGCAGCCGCATGGACGGGCTGGGGGTGGATGCGTCAAGGTAGGCTGGCAGGAGTCAACGTCAACCTCTGAGAACCGTGAGGATTCGAAGCCGACGTGTTCGCCACTCTCTCTGACCGCCTGACAGCCACGTTCAAGACGCTGCGCGGCAAAGGCCGCCTCTCCGAGGCGGACATCGACGCTACCGCACGTGAGATCCGTGTCGCCCTGTTGGAGGCCGACGTCGCTCTTCCCGTGGTGAAGGAGTTCATCGCGGCGGTCAAGGAGCGTGCGCGCGGCGCCGAGGTCTCGCAGGCACTCAATCCGGCACAGCAGGTCATCAAGATCGTCAACGAGGAGCTCGTGCAGATCCTCGGCGGCGAGACGCGCCGGCTCCGGTTCGCCAAGCAGCCGCCGACGGTGATCATGCTGGCGGGTCTGCAGGGCGCTGGTAAGACGACGCTCGCCGGCAAGCTGGCGCTCTGGTTGAAGAATCAGGGGAAGCAACCGTTGCTGGTGGCGGCCGACCTTCAGCGGCCGAACGCGGTCAACCAGCTCCAGGTGGTCGGCGAGCAGGCCGGCGTCGCGGTGTTCGCGCCGGAGCCGGGCAACGGGGTCGGAGACCCGGTCGGAGTGGCGCGCGACAGCATCGAGCACGCCACGTCCAAACTGTATGACGTCGTCGTCGTGGACACCGCCGGCCGGCTCGGTGTCGACGCGGAGCTGATGCAGCAGGCGGCCGACATCCGGGATGCCGTGCATCCCGACGAGACCCTCTTCGTGGTCGATGCCATGATCGGTCAGGACGCGGTGACCACGGCGAACGCGTTCCTCGACGGGGTCGGCTTCGACGGTGTGGTGCTGACCAAGCTGGACGGCGACGCGCGGGGTGGCGCGGCGTTGTCGGTCGCGTCCGTCACCGGCCGGCCGGTGATGTTCGCGTCAGCAGGAGAGAAGCTCACCGACTTCGATGTGTTCCATCCCGAACGGATGGCCTCGCGCATCCTCGACCTCGGCGACATGCTCACGCTGATCGAGCAGGCCGAGAAGGCGTTCGACGCCTCCGAGGCGGAGAAGATCGCGAAGAAGCTGTCGGACAAGGGCGGCAAGGGCTTCACCCTCAACGACTTCCTGGACCAGATGCAGGCGGTCAAGAAGATGGGCTCGCTGAAGAGCCTGCTGGGCATGTTGCCGGGCGCCGGGCAGATGCGTGAGGCGCTGGACAACTTCGATGACAGGGAGCTCGACCGCGTCCAGGCGATCATCTACTCGATGACGCCCGCTGAGCGGGAGAACCCGAAGATCATCAACGGTTCGCGCCGTGCCCGCATCGCGCGTGGCTCGGGCACCCAGGTGAGCGAGATCAATCAGCTCATCGAGCGGTTCTTCATGGCCAGGGACATGATGAGCCAGGCAGCCCAGGGCAAGATGGGTGGCCTGCCCGGCATGGGCGGCGGAATGCCCGGCATGCCGGGGATGCCTGGTATGCCCGGGGGCGGCAAGAAGTCCAAGGGTCGCCAGCCGAAGCAGTCGAAGAAGGGTAAGAAGCAGCGTGGAGCACGCTCCGGCAATCCGGCGAAGCGGGCTGCGCAGCTGGCGGAGGCGGAGGAGCGGCGGAACCAGTCGCCGGCGCCGGGCCAGGTGCCGTCGGCGTTCGGCGGTGCGCAGGACAACAACTCCGAGAACACCGACTTCCAGCTTCCCGACGACATCACCGAGTTCCTGAACAAGCGCTGATGGTCCAGGCGTTGCACGTCCGCGGGATCGTCCTGCCGCAAGCGGAGCACCGCGATGTCTGGGTGCGCGACGGCGTCGTCACGTATGAGCCGGTGCCGGGTGCGGAGACGGTGGCGTCCGGCTGGATTCTCCCGGGATTGGTGGACCTGCACTGCCATGTCGGCCTGGACGCCAACGGTGCGGTACCGGACGACGTCGCCGAACAGCAGGCGCTGACGAACCGCGACGCCGGCACGCTGCTGATCAGGGATGCGGGATCGCCGGCGGACACCCGGTGGATCGACCAGCGCACGGGCCTGCCGCGCATTATCCGTGCCGGTCGGCACATCGCCCGCACCAAGCGTTACCTGCGCAACTACGGCTGGGAGATCGAGCCGCACGAGCTGGTCGCCTACGTCGAGCAGGAGGCGCGGCGCGGGGACGGTTGGGTCAAGCTGGTCGGTGACTGGATCGACCGGGAACGGGGCGATCTGGGGCCATGCTGGCCACGTGAGGCGCTGGAGGCGGCGATCGCCCGGGCGCACGAGCTCGATGCGCGGGTGACCGCGCATGTCTTCGGTGAAGACGCGTTACCCGACCTGATCGGTGCCGGTATCGATGGGATCGAGCACGGCACCGGGTTGTCCGAGGACCTGATCGCGGTGATGGCCGAGCGCGGCGTCTCCATGGTCCCGACACTGGTCAACATCGCGAACTTCCCGTCTTTCGCCGATCAGGGCGCAGCGAAGTTCCCCGCCTACGCCGATCACATGCGAGCCCTGCATGCTCGGCGGTACGAGAACGTGCGGACCGCGTACGAGGCCGGCGTCCCGGTGTTCACCGGTACCGACGCGGGCGGCTACATGGCACACGGCCTGCTCGCTCGCGAGGTGCTGGAGTTCGTGACGGCGGGGATTCCGGCCGCTGACGCGGTCGCGGCGGCGTCGTGGAAGGCGCGCGCATACCTGCTGGGCGGCAGCGGTGTGCTGGAGGAAGGGTCGGCTGCGGACCTGTGCGTGTACGCGGCCGATCCCCGGATCGATCCGGCGACACTGCTGGAGCCGGTGCGCGTGGTACTGCGGGGTCGCGTCGTCGCCTAGGCCGGGTGCGTGGCCTCATCCGGCCGAACCGCCTGCTCACTGACACCTTCACGCCGCCTTTGCAATGCACACACATACGCACCGATGCGTATGTGTGTGCATTGCAAAGGCGGTGCGGTGGTGGTGAGGGCGGCGGGCGACGAGTCATCCTAAAGAAAGCTTGCAAAAGAACTCTTTAGCAAGGTATCTTTAGAGTCATGGGCGAGGAACGGACCCGGATCAGTGACCCGCAGCGGTTGCGGGCGCTGGCGCATCCACTCCGCCACGAGTTGCTCGACGTGCTGCGCACCGAAGGTGAGGCGACGGCGACCCGATGTGCGGAACTGGTCGGCGAAAGCGCGGCAAGCTGCTCGTTTCACCTGCGCATGCTGGCCAAGTACGGCTTCATCGAGCGGGCGGAACAACGTGGCCGGGATAAGCCCTGGCGGCTGGTGCACCGCAGCTTGCAAACCGGAGCCGATCTCGACGATCCGGCATCCGTTCAGGCGGCGACGCAGGTCGCTGCGGCCGTGATCGACAGGGAGATGCAGCGGCTGCGGGACTCGCTCGCCCGGGCGCCGGAGGAACCGCGGGAGTGGCTCGACGCGTCGACCATCGCCACCTCCACCTTCTGGGCGACGTCGGAGGAGATGGCGGAGGTGAGTGAGGCGCTGAGTGAGATCGCTGACCGCTTCCGCGACCGCTGGGACGATCCCTCGCTGCGCCCGGAAGGTGCCCGGATCGTCCGTGTGTTCGGCGCGACAGTGTCGGAACCGGCGTCTGAAGTTCCACACGACCAGCAGTAGGCCACGTTGACGACATGAGCACCTCGACCACGTGATTCCGTCGACCACATCAGGAGGAGATCGTCATGACCCGTATGCCGCCGCCGGAAGCTGCCATCTTCTCCGGACCAGTCGGTATTCAGGACCCGCACGGTGAGCGACTGCGCGAGGCGCAGCGCGTGCGGATGGTCTATCAGGCCCGGTCGGCGCGTCGTTGGCAACGCTGGTCGCAGCGGCTGTCCCGGCTCGCGCGGACGCGGTCGGAGGCGGCCGCGGTGCTGCGAGCGCGCAGTATCTCCTGACCGGTTGGGAATGCACGCGCGGATCTGGCACAATAGCCTGCTGAGCCGGCGTTCCGTGTGGCCCCTCTCACCCGCGGTCCGCCAGTCCATCCGAGTTGCCGACCCCGGTGCCCCACCCAGGCGGTCAGCGGCTCACCCACGCGAAGACCACAAGGAGACTCCACACCCGTGGCTGTCAAGATCAAGCTGAAGCGGATGGGAAAGATCCGCTCCCCGCACTACCGCGTCATTGTCGCCGACTCTCGTACTCGGCGAGACGGCCGGGCGATCGAGGAGATCGGCCTGTACAACCCGATGCTCGAGCCCAGCCTGATCAAGGTGGACTCGGAGCGCGTGCAGTACTGGCTCAGCGTCGGCGCGCAGCCGACCGAGCCGGTCCTCGCTCTGCTGAAGGTCACCGGTGACTGGCAGCAGTTCAAGGGCCTGCCGGGCGCCGAGGGCACGCTGAAGGTGGCGGAGCCGAAGGCCGACAAGCGAGCTGCGTTCGACGCTGCTCTTGCCGAGGTGCACGGCGAGCCGAAGAGCGACGCGACGACGCCGAAGAAGAAGACGGCGAAGAAGAGCGCGGCCAAGGCTGAAGACTCCAAGGCGGACAAGGCCGAGCAGACGGACAAGTCCGAGAAGGCCGACAAGGTGGAGAAGGCTAAGGCCGAGGAGGCCAAGGCCGAGGAAGCCAAGCCGGAGCAGCCGGCCGAGGCGGAGACCCAGGCTGAGAGCGCGGCCGGCGCCGAGTCCGAGGCTGCTGCGGCCGAATCCACCGCCGACAAGGCCTGACAGATGCTCGCTCAGGCACTGGAGCACCTGGTGACGGGTATCGTCGAGCATCCCGACGACGTGGTCGTCCGATCCCGGCAGCAACGTCGTGGCCGGCTGCTCGAGGTGCACGTCCACCCCGATGACCTCGGGAAGGTCATCGGACGAGGTGGACGCACGGCCACCGCTTTCCGTACCGTCGTCGGCGCACTCGCCGACGAGGGCGTGCGGATCGACTTCGTCGATGTCGATGAGCGGTGATAAGCGGCGCCGCTGAGCCGGCGCCACAGGACGAGGAGCCTACGCCAGCAACAGGGAGACCCTGGCGTGGGCTCTTCGCATGTGGTGGCAGAGAAGGGAACAGACGGTGTTGGTGACGGTCGGACGGATAGGCCGGGCGCACGGTATCCGTGGCGAAGTGGCCGTCGACGTCCGCACCGACACGCCCGACGAGCGGTTCACGGTCGGCGCTGAGCTGCGTGCGTCCGGTGCTCGGGGCGAGCCGCGGACCCTCACGGTCGCGCGGTCGCGATGGCACAAGGGCAGGCTCTTGGTGCTGTTCGACGAGGTGGCGGATCGAAACGTCGCGGAAGAGCTGCGCGGGCGCGTGCTGCAGGTCGAGGTCGGCGAGGAAGATCGGCCGGCGGATCCGGACGAGTATTTCGACCATCAGCTCATCGGACTGCAGGCGATCACCCGTGATGGCACCGTCGTCGGCGAGGTCTCCGATGTGATCCACGGGCCGGATCAGGACATTCTGGTAGTTCGCGGGGCCGACGGTGCGGAGGCGATGGTGCCGTTCGTCGCGCAGATCGTCCCGGAGGTGGACCTTGAGGCGGGGCGCGCGGTGCTCGAACCGCCGCCCGGACTGCTGGAGCTCGGGCGGCCCGATCAGGCGACCGGGTGAGGCCGGCGCGATGAAGATCGACATCGTCACGATCTTTCCGGATTACCTGGCGCCGCTGGAGCTGTCTCTGGTGGGGAAGGCGAGGGAGACCGGGCTGCTCGATGTCCGCGTCCACGACCTCCGGAACTGGACGCACGACCGGCATCGGACCGTGGACGATACGCCGTACGGCGGTGGCGCGGGCATGGTGATGAAGCCGGACGTGTGGGGCGACGCATTGGATGACGTCGCCTCCGACGCGGGGACCGGACCGGCGCCGCGGCTGATCGTCCCGACGCCCGCCGGTGTGCCGTTCACCCAGGGCATGGCTGCCGAGCTCGCCGATGAGCCGTGGCTCGTGTTCGCCTGCGGGCGGTACGAGGGCATCGACGCCCGAGTGGTTCAGGACGCCGCCACCCGGATGCGGGTGAGCGAGATCTCGATCGGCGACTACGTGCTCAACGGGGGCGAGGTGGCGGCCTTGGTGATGATCGAAGCGGTCGTGCGGTTGCTGCCCGGCGTCGTCGGGAACCCGGAATCCCTGCGCGAGGAGTCGCACGGCGAGGACGGCCTGCTGGAGTATCCCGTGTATACCAAGCCGCCGTCCTGGCGCGGTCTCCAGGTGCCGGAGGTCCTGCTGTCCGGGCATCACGGCCGGGTGGCGCGCTGGCGCCGGGACCAGGCGCTACGGCTGACGGCGCAGCGACGGCCCGATCTGATCGACAAGCTGGACCCGGACGCATTGGATGACCACGATCGGTCCGTCCTGGACGATTACCACTGACGTCGGTTCGTGTGGCAAACTTAGACGTCCGTGCCCGGTATGTTGGTCAGCCCCTGCCACGGGGGGAGCGCCGTCACAGACGCCGGGAAGCCAATCTCCACGTAACTGTGGGTGGCCCGTGGCACCTGCAAGGAAGCGACATTTCTGATGCACACGCTTGACGCTGTTGACGCCGCACAGCTGCGCGACGACGTGCCCGACTTCCGGGCTGGGGACACGCTGAAGGTCCACGTCCGCGTCGTTGAGGGCAACCGTTCCCGAGTCCAGGTCTTCCAGGGCGTCGTGATCCGTCGCCAGGGCGACGGCATCCGCGAGACCTTCACGGTCCGTAAGGTCAGCTTCGGCGTGGGAGTCGAGCGGACGTTCCCGGTGCACACGCCGATCATCGAGAAGATCGAGGTGGCCACCCGCGGCGACGTCCGGCGCGCCAAGCTCTACTACCTGCGGCACCGCCGAGGGAAGGCCGCGAGGATTCGCGAGAAGCGCGAAAACGCCTGACCCGCGGCCACAAGGAGTGGGCGTGATCGAAGACGGCGTGCCGCCGGGTGATCAGGAAGACGCTGAAGACCCGAAGCCGGCGCGTCGCAGGTGGGTGGCGCTCGTCAAGGAGACCGCCATCGTGGTCGCGTTGTCGCTGATCATCGCGACTGTCGTGCGGATCTTCTTGGTCCAGGCCTTCCTGATCCCGTCGGAGTCGATGCAGGACACGTTGCTCGTCGGCGACCGCGTGATGGTCTCCAAGATCAGCATGCACTTCGGTGACGTCGAACGGGGTGACGTCGTCGTCTTCGAGGACCCCGACAACTGGCTGCGGCGGCAGCCGGAGAGCGATGGCGGCGTCGGCGACAGCATCAAGGGATTCTTCGAGTTCGTCGGGGTATTGCCGGACGACTCGGAAGGTCACCTGATCAAGCGGGTCATCGGTATCGGCGGCGACACGGTGGAATGCTGCGACGACGACGGCCGGATCACCATCAACGGTGTGGCGATCGATGAATCGCACTACCTGTATCCCGGCGACGAACCCGCACAGGAGGACTTCAGCGTCACGGTGCCGGAAGGCGAGCTGTTCGTCCTTGGCGATCATCGGTCCAATTCGGGCGATTCACGCTTCAACGGCTCGTTCTCCGAGGACCTTGTCGTGGGTAAGGCGTTCGCGGTGGTCTGGCCGATCTCTCGGTGGTCCGGGGTGGGCGCGGGCGACACGTTCGACGACGTGCCTGCGCCCGAGTGAATCGCCCGGCCGAGTCAGTAAGCTGGACTGGGTCATGACCGTCTTACTCGACAGGCCACGTGTCCTCCTCCGCAAGGACTCGGGCATGTATGCCTATGAGCGTGGACTGGCACGCGCGGGCTTCGCCCCGGTGGCCGGCGCGGATGAGGCGGGCCGCGGGGCGTGTGCCGGACCGCTGGTGGTCGGTGCGGCCGTGCTCTCCGACGGCAAGCGAGGCCAGGTGCCCGGTCTGGCGGACTCCAAGCTGCTGACCCCGGCTGCCCGGGAGCGGGCGTACGACGAGGTGGTCAAGCGGGCGCTGGCGTGGTCGGTGGTCATCGTGGAGCCGGCCGAGGTCGACCGGATGGGCCTGCACCGGTGCAACATCGAAGCCATGCGACGTGCGCTGGCTCGCCTGGACGTGGCACCGTCGTACGTGCTGACCGACGGTTTCCCGGTGGCCGGTCTCGGTGTTCCGGGCTTGGCCATGTGGAAGGGCGACCAGGTGGCCGCCTGCATCGCGGCCGCATCGGTCATCGCGAAGGTGACGCGGGACCGGATCATGGTGGAGCTGAACGAGCGCTGGCCGGGTTACGGATTCGACGAGCACAAGGGGTATGTGACCGGCGAGCATCAGCGGGCGCTGGAGCGGCTGGGTGCGAGCCCGGTGCACCGTCGTTCGTACGTGAACGTCGCCCGGGTGCTTCCGGAGGGTGAACGTCCGCGCGCCGTCTTCGGCGAGGAGAGCGGTATCGACGATGGATCGGGCGACGCGGACGGCATTCTGGCCGTACCGTTCCCATCCGATCCCCAGGACGAAGGAGCGTGAGGATGAGCGCGGAAGACCTAGAGAAGTACGAGTCGGAGATGGAGCTCTCGCTCTATCGCGAGTACCGCGACGTGGTCAGCCTGTTCTCGTACGTGGTGGAGACCGAGCGACGCTTCTACCTCACCAACAACGTCGACCTCCAGGTCCGGGGCGAAGGCGCCGAGGTGTACTTCGAGGTGACGATGAGCGACGCGTGGGTGTGGGACATGTACCGCCCGGCCAGGTTTGTGAAGAACGTCAAGGTGGTCACCTTCAAGGACGTCAACGTCGAGGAACTGGCCAAGAGCGACCTGGAGATACCGAAGACGGACGACTGAGTCGTCTGGTCCGGGCGAGCCGACGGGGCCTGCCCGGCCTGGCGGTCCGTGGCGTGATCACGCCGTGGCATTGTCGGCACCCGTAGCGGTCCGGCCGACATGGATGCCCAAGGGTGGAGTGGCCACGCGCGATTGTCCACAGGCACAATTGTCGTGTTCTGTCCGTTCGCCATCGCAGTTATTCACAATCAAGCGGGCGCACTTCCATTTGACTGAGCTGATCAGCAAGCTCGTGTCGGGAGGTGTTGCCGGTGCGAGTCAAAGACAGCGTCGGTGCGTACGGCGAGGACGTCGCCGCACGGTACCTGGAAGACAAGGGCCTGGTGATCGTCGCCAGGAACTGGCGGTGCGCGGCTGGTGAGATCGACATCGTCGCGCTCGACGGCGACCTGGTGGTCATATGCGAGGTCAAGACGCGCAGCGGGTTCGGGTACGGCTCGGGTCTCGAGGCGGTCACTCGGGAGAAGGGCGCGCGGCTGCGCAGGCTGGCGGTAGCGTGGCGGGAAGCGAACGGGTGTGATCGTGCTCCGGTGCGCATCGACGTGGTGGCCGTCCACCGCGGGCGCTCGGACGCGCCGCTGATCGAACATGTCGAGGGCGCGTTCTGATGCGCCTCGGTCGGTGCCGAAGCGTGGCGCTGGTCGGTGTTCAGGGGACCGTCGTCGACATCGACGTCCACATCGGCGGCATGCCCGGCTTCACCCTGGTCGGCCTGCCCGATGCGTCGCTCTACGAGGCGCGCGATCGGGTGCGGGCGGCCATCCTGTCCAGCGGTGAGCGGTGGCCGCTGCAGAAGATCACCGCGAGCCTGTCCCCGGCCGCGCTGCCGAAGCGTGGTAGCCACTTCGACCTCGGCGTCGCGGTGGCCGTGCTCAGCGCCGCCGAGGAGCTACCGGAAGCGGCGATCGAGGACGTGGTCTTCATCGGCGAGCTGGGGCTGGACGGCCGGCTGCGCTCCGTCCCCGGGGTGCTGCCGGCGGTGCTGGCGGCCTCGAAGGCAGGGGTGCGGCGTGTGGTGGTTCCGGAACGCAACGCCCGGGAGGCGAGCCAGGTTCCTGGGGTACACGTGCTGGGCGCGCGTTCGCTGCGCCAGGTGCTGGCCTTCCTGCGCGGTGCGGATATGCCGGACGAACCGCCCGAGGAGCACGTCGCTCTGCCCGACTCCCTGCCGCACGATCCGGGGTTGGACCTGGCGGATGTAGCCGGCCAGGAGGAGGCGAAGCGAGCCGTGGAGGTGGCTGCCGCCGGTCATCACCACCTGCTGCTGGAAGGTCCACCGGGAGCGGGTAAGACCATGCTGGCGCGACGGCTTCCGGGTCTCCTGCCCGACCTGAGTACCGAGGAGTCGTTGGAGGTCACGGCGATCCATTCGGTGGCCGCAGTGCTGCCGCCGGATCGGCCTTTGGTGATCCGCCCGCCGTTCGCCGATCCGCACCATTCGGCATCGCCGGTGTCGATCATCGGCGGTGGGAGCCGGATCGTCCGACCCGGGGCGATCAGTCTGGCGCACCGGGGCGTCCTCTTCCTCGACGAGGCGCCGGAGTTCAACCGCCAGGTGATCGAGTCCCTGCGGGAGCCGCTGGAGAACGGGAAGATCGTGGTGTCCCGCGCCGCCACCACCGCTGTGTTCCCGGCGTCGTTTCTTCTGGTGCTGGCACAGAACCCGTGTGAGTGCGGCAATCACGGGAGTCGCTACCGCGAGTGTGAGTGCACCCCGTACTCGGTACGGCGCTACCGGCAGCGCGTCTCCGGGCCGGTGCGGGACCGGATCGACATCTACCGGAGGGTGCTGCCGCCGTCGATGGCCGACATCGATCTTCGGTTGCAGATCGCGGAGACGACGAAGGCGGTCGCGGAGCGGGTGGCGATCGCGCGGGAGCGTCAGACACGCCGGCTGGCGGACACACCCTGGCGAGTCAACAGTGAGGTGCCGATGGCCTTCCTGAAGCGAGAATTCCCGCTCCCGGGCGAGGTCACGGCGCCCGCGTACGAGAAACTGCGCCAGGGCACGGTCACGGCCCGCGGCGCGGACCGCATCGTCCGGCTGGCGTGGACGGTCGCCGACCTGGCCGGGCATGGCCGGCCGACCCGCGACGATGTGCACGTGGCCATCGGCCTCAGGGTGGGGGACCGGTGAACGACATCGACCGACCGGCCACCGGTATTCCGGCCGCCGACGTTCCGGTCGCCGACCTTCCTGTCGTCGGCGTTCCGGCCGGCGACATTCGGGCGACCGGAACGCCGTCCGAGGACATCCAGGCACGCAGCACGGCTGACCGGGCGGCCCGGGCGGCGCTGTCCGCAGTTGTCGAGCCCGCCAACCGCAAGGTGGTCGCGCGGGTGTACGCGACCGGAGCGGAGGCGACCTGGCGGGCGATCAGCCGGCGAGATCCGCATCTGGACACCGACGGCGTGCTCGCGCGCCGAGCGGAAGGCGTGGACGGGGCGGCACTGCTTCAGCACGCGGCCGGACTCGGTATCCGGTTCGTCTGCCCGTCGGACGCGGAATGGCCGGCCGGATTCGCGACGATGCCGGACACCCTCGACGCCGGTACGGACTCGGTGCCGCCGCCGTTCGGCCTGTGGGTCCGTGGCAACGGCTCACTGGCGGCATGCGAACCGCGAGCGATCGCGGTGGTGGGTTCGCGCGCGGCGTCACCGTATGGCCGGCACGTGGCCGGGGACATCGCCGCCGACCTCGCCGCGCGGGGGTGGATCGTGGTCTCCGGTGCCGCCTACGGGATCGACGCTGCCGCCCACCGAGGCTGCCTGGCCATGGGCGGAGTGACGGTCGCGGTGCTTGCCTGCGGGCTGGACATGGACTATCCGAGATCGCACAGCGAGCTGCTGGCCCGGATCGCCCAGGATGGCGTGGTGGTCAGCGAGCTCGCCCCCGGCATGCAGCCGATGCGTTCCCGGTTCATCGCGCGTAACCGCCTGATCGCCGCGTTGACCTCGGGGACGGTGGTGGTGGAGGCGGCGCGGCGCTCCGGCGCGTTGAGTACGGCGCACTGGGCGGTCAAGCTGGGACGCGAGGTGATGGCGGTTCCCGGCCCGGTCACCTCTGAGCAGTCGTCCGGCTGCCACGAATGGATCCGCAACCGCGGCGCGGTGCTGGTGACCGACGCCGACGAGGTGGCGGATACGGCGGGCCGGTTGGGGCCGGACGCGGCTCCGCTGGCCGTGGGCGAGGAGCGCCCGCTCGACCGGTACAGCCCCGACGTCCGCCACGTGTACGAGCGGATGCCCGCGCGGGCAGTCACCACCGTTCCCGACCTCGCCCGAGAGAGTGGCTACCCACCGCCGTTCGTGGAGCAGTCGCTCCGCGAGCTCGCGGCGGGCGGACTCGTCCTGGCGGTGCTCGACGGCTGGGTACGGGTCCCGGGCGCGGCATAGCGGCGACCCGGCGGGCGGTGGGTTTCGGGCGTGGAACAATGACGGGATGCAGCGGATCGGCGACACTGCCAACCTTGGCGAGAAGATCCTGGACGAGCTGCGCACGGCGATCGTCAGCGGCGAACTGGTGCCCGGGCGGCTGTACTCGGTGCACGAGCTCGCCGAACGCCTCGGTGTCTCGCGGACCCCGGTCCGAGAAGCGTTGATCCAGCTCGCCGCCCAGGGCATGGTGCGGTTCGAGCGCAACCGCGGAGTGCGGATCTTGCAGACGTCCCTGCACGACTTGGAGGAGGTGTTCGCGATCAGGCTGCTGCTGGAGGTTCCGGCCACGTTCCGCGCCGCCGGTCAGCCGACGCCGCACCTCCGCCGGGAGCTGCGCACGCAGCTCGACCGGATGCGGGCGGCCGCCGACGAGCACGACGAGAGTGAGTTCATGTCGGCGGACCGGCGGTTCCACGAGGTGATCAACGAGGCGTCCGGCAACGTGCGGCTGGCCCGGTACGTCGACTCGTTGCGGGACATGGTGCTGTTGCGCGGGACATCCACCGTCGATCGCTCGCGCAGTCTGCAGGACATCCTGGCCGAGCACGAGACGGTCGCTGAGTTGATCGAGAACGGGCGCGCACAAGAGGCCGCCGAGGCGATGCGCAGTCACCTGCTGAACACAGCGAGGCTGCTGGTCGCGCAGGAGGCGGCTGAACGAGGTGACCCGGTGCCGTCGGTGTCGTTGGAGTGGACGCGATACCCCGGCTGAGCACCACCCGGCCGGCGCCGGCCTGACTGAACGCGCCGACGAGAGTGAACTGATTGACAGAGTAGCATGCTACATGCCACTCTCAGGCCATCGTTTGTTCTGGGAGGCGCAAGGAGGCGCACATGACGGCACCGTTCAAGGTTCACCTGTTGCAGACCGGGGTGATGGAGTGCGACAAGACCTGGCTGTTGCTGAAGCCGGGCAGCACCATCACCGACCGCTCCCGCACCGCACAGCCGGCCCCGTGGACCACCTGCCCCACCCATGCGGTGCTGATCGAGCACCCGGATGGGCGCATTCTCTGGGACACAGGTGTGCCGCAGGATTGGGAGACCAGATGGGCGCCGACCGGCCTCCAGGAGTTCTTCCCCGTCCAGGAGGGGACCAGCTACCTGCAGGATTCGCTCGCGGCGCTTGAGCTGAGCCCGGAGGATATCGACATCCTGGTCCTCAGCCACCTGCATTTCGACCATGCCGCGAACGCGAAGCTGTTCGACAACGGCAGAACCCGGATCATGGTCAACCGCCAAGAGCACGAGGGCGCCCTCGGCATCGATGGTCCGTTCAAGGGTGCCCACCTGAAGGTGGACTACGAAGGCATCGACTACCACCTGCTCGACGGCGACGTCGAGATCGTGCCGGGGGTGAGCGTAATCGAGACGCCCGGGCACACCTGGGGCACGATGTCGCTCAGAGTCGACTGCGCGGAGTCCGGGACGAAGATCTTCACCTCCGACGCCGTGTACCTGGCCGACAGCTGGGGCCCGCCGGCCGTCGGCGCCGCTATCGTCTGGGACAACCTGAAATGGCTGGAGTCCGTGGAGAAACTGCGCAGAATCGCCGAGGAGACCGACGCGCAGGTGATCTTCGGCCACGATCCCGACCAGGCGGCGACGTTGCCGTTCGCGCCCGCCGGGTTCTACCAGTGAGGGCGGCGACGTGACCGAGTACGTGCATGAGACCGTCTTCACCTGGGGTGCCACGCCGCTGAAGTTCGGCGCCGGTGCGGTGGATGAGATCGGCTGGGATCTGGCCCAGCAAGGCGCTCGCCGGGTGCTGATCGTCACCGATCCGGGTGTCGCGGCCAGCGGCGTCCCGCAACGGGTCGCGGATGCGGCCACCGCCGGCGGGCTGAACGTCGAGATCTACGACGAGGTCCATGTCGAGCCGACCGACGCCAGCGTCACCGCCGCGGTCAAGGCGGCGTCTCGCTCGGAGTGGGACGGGTTCATCGCGGTAGGCGGTGGTTCCACGATCGACACCGCCAAGGCGATCAACCTGATGACGACCTACCCCGCGGATCTGCTCGACTACGTGAACAAGCCGATCGGCCAGGCGCTGCCGCCGCCCGGACCGCTCAAGCCGCTGGTGGCGGTGCCGACCACGGCCGGTACCGGCTCGGAGACGACGCCGGTGTGCGTCATGGACTTCCTGGATCTGAAGGTCAAATCCGGCATCAGCCACCCCAGGCTGCGGCCCACCATGGCCGTCGTCGACCCGCTGCTGACGCTCAGCATGCCGCCGGAGGTCACCGCCGCCAGCGGCATGGATGTGACATGCCATGCCTTGGAGTCGTACACGGCGCGGCCATTCCACTCGTTCCGCCGGCATCGCCCGGAGACCAGGGTGGCGTATTGCGGTTCCAACCCGATCTCAGACGCCTGGACGGAGCAGGCGCTGGGGCTGTTGGCGCGTTCCTTCCGCAGGGCCGTGTTGAACGGCGGCGATCTCGAAGCCCGGACCGACATGATGCTGGCGGCCACCTACGCCGGGATGGGATTCGGCAACGCCGGCGTGCACATCCCGCACGCGTGCGCCTACCCGATCGCCGGCCGCGTCCGCGACTACCGGCCGAAGAACTATCCGCAGGACGAGGCGCTGGTGCCGCATGGGCAATCGGTGGCGCTGACCGCACCGGCGGCGTTCCGGTTCACGTTCCCCACGGATCCGGCGAAGCATCAGCGGGCGGCCGAGCTGCTCGACGCGGACGGTGACCGGCCGGCGGACCCGCGCGAGCAGCTGCCGGCGGCACTCTCGTCGTTGATGCGCGACATCGGCTTCCCGAACGGCATCGGCGCCGTCGGCTACGGTCACGATGACATCCCGGATCTGGTCCAGGGCACCCTGCAACAGCAGCGCTTGCTCGCTGTTGCGCCCCGGGACGTGCAGGATGAGGATCTGGCCGCGATACTCCACGAATCGATCGAGAACTGGTGACCGCAACCATGCCGATATATGACTACGCCTGCGTCGGCGGGCACCGTTTCGAGATGCTGGTCCGCTCCGCCGGCAGCGCCGACCCGGCCTGCCCGGAATGCGGCGATGCGACGCGGCGCCGGCCGTCCGCGGTACGGCTCGCCGGCACGGCCGACCCGGGGCCGAGCCGGGACGACGCGCCGAAGAGCTGGCAGGCCACCGGGAACGGAGACCGGGAGACGCTGAAGTACTGGCACCGGCAGATGTCGCAGCGCGAGCGGCTGGAGCAGAAGTACCCGGAGCTGGCCGGCGACCGGCGACCGGTGCTCGCACACGAAGGGCGGTTCGCCGGTGCGCCGTTACGCGCCGGCGACGCGTTGCCGACCGGTGGCCCGTCCTCGGCAGCGAGCCAACCACCATCGACGGAAGGCGGCCGGGAAACCAACGGATGAGCGAGTCCGATTCCGATTCCGGTCTGAATGCACCGGGCCGGGAAGTGCCCGGCCCGTACGCGTCCGATCCGGATATGTCCGATCTGGTCCGTGCGCTACGTGCGGCCATCTCCGGCGAGGTGGAGGACGGGCGCGCCGCGCGGGCGACATTCAGCATGGACGCCTCCAACTACCGGCAGGTGCCCGTCGCGGTGGTGTTTCCGCGGGACGCCGTGGAGCTCGCCACCACGGTCCGACTGTGCCGGGAGCACGCCGTGCCGATCACGGCGCGCGGAGCAGGAACCAGCATCGGCGGCCAAGCGCTGGGGCGGGGGATCGTCGTCGACGTCAGCCGGCACATGAACGCCGTGGTGGCGATCGACCCAGAGCGGCGGACCGCACGCGTCCAGCCGGGAGTCGTGCTGGACGATCTGCGTGCCGCCGCCGCGGAACACGGGCTCACCTTCGGGCCGGATCCGTCCACGCACAGCCGTTGCACGATCGGCGGGATGATCGGCAACGACGCGTGCGGCTCGCACTCCGTCGCCTGGGGGCGCACTGCCGATAACGTGCTGTCCCTGGACGTGCTCACGGCCGGCGGTGCACGCTTGACGATCGACCGCGATGGCGTGGACGGTGCCCGTTCCACGCACGGTGTGCGCTCCGACGACGCTGCGGCGGCCGCCGAGGTCGGACGCGCGCTGCGGGAGCTGGCGGATGAGAACCTCGCGCTGCTGCGTCGCGGCTTTCCCGACCTGCCGCGACGGGTCTCCGGGTACGCCCTGGACCAGCTGTTGCCGGAGAACGGCCGGAACGTCCTGCGCGCCCTGGTCGGCAGCGAGGGAACGTGCGTGCTGGTCGCCGAGGCGGAGGTCCGCCTGGTGCCGCTCCCGGCGGCGACGACGCTGATGGTCGCCGGGTTCACCGACGACGTCGCGGCGGCCGACGCCGTACCCGAGGTGCTGCCGATGAAGCCGCTCACGGTCGAGGGGATGGGCGCCGACCTGATCGATGCGTTGCTCGTCCGGGGCCGTCGGCCGGCGGCGCTGGATGCCCTCCCGGAGGGCGGCGGATGGCTGTTCGTCGAGGTGGGCGGCGATGACGCTGCGGACGCTCGTCGGCGCGGCGAGGAGATGGCGGACCGGCTGCGTCGTGTCTGCGGCGCGCGGACGGCGCTCGTGCAGGACCCGGCCACCCAACGGCAGCTGTGGTCCATCCGAGAGGCTGCCGCCGGCACGGCGACCAGGATGGCGGGCGGCGCCGAGGCGTGGCCCGGCTGGGAGGACGCCGCCGTACCACCGGAGAATCTCGGCTCCTACCTTCGCGAGTTCCGTACGTTGTTGCGTGCGCACGGTCTGCATGGCATCCCGTACGGCCACTTCGGCGAGGGGTGTGTGCACGTGCGGATCGACTTCGCGCTGGCCTCTGCCGACGGGCGCGCGGATTTCCGCTCGTTCATCGAAGACGCGGCGGATCTGGTGGTGAAGCACGGTGGCTCGTTGTCCGGCGAACACGGGGACGGCCAGGCGCGCGCGGAGTTGCTGCCACGCATGTATTCGGCGGAGATGATCGCCCTGTTCGAGCGGTTCAAGGCCGTCTGGGATCCGGACGATCTGCTGAACCCGGGAATCCTGGTACGACCGCGGTCGCTCGACGCGGATCTCCGGTTCGACGGGCCGGTCCGTGAGCTCCCGATCACCCTGCGGTATCCCCATGACGACGGCAGCCTGGCCAGAGCCGCGCACCGCTGCATCGGCGTCGGAAAGTGCATCGACACATCGTCTGGCGTGATGTGCCCGAGCTATATGGTGACCGGTCGGGAGGAATACACCACGCGCGGGCGGGCCCGGCTGCTGTCTGAGATGATCCGCGGCGAGACCATCCCGGACGGGTGGCGCTCCGCCGAGGTCCGGGACGCGCTCGATCTCTGCCTTGCCTGCAAGGGTTGCCTGTCGGATTGCCCGGTCAACGTGGACATGGCGTCGTACAAGGCGGAGTTCCTGCACCAGCACTACGCCCGCCGGCTGCGTCCGGCGAGTCATTACGCGCTGGGCTTCCTGCCGCTGTGGGCGCGGCTGGCGTCGCTCGCGCCCGGCGCGGTGAACACGTTGCTCTCCGGACGGGGCACGGCATCCCTGCTGAAACGAGCCGGTGGGGTCGCCCCGGAACGCTCCCTTCCGCGGTTCGCGAAGGAGACGTTCCGGCGGGCGCTACGCAGAAGAACCGGTACGACCGTCGGGCGTACGCGCTCGGCACGCGACGACGTGGTGCGTCGGGGGATTGTGCGACGGGGGCTCATACGCCGCGGGCTCGTGCGACGCGGGGCCGCAGATAGCGGAGTGTCGGGCGCAGCCACCACGTCCGGTGCACGGCCGGCCGTCGTGCTGTGGCCGGACACCTTCACGAACTTTCTGTCGCCCGAGGTCGGCTTGGACGCCGTTCGCGTCCTCGAGCACGCCGGCTTCGAGGTCCGCCTGCCTGGCGCGTCGGTGTGTTGCGGACTCACCTGGATCTCGACCGGACAGCTGGGGGTGGCCCGGCGCCTGCTGCGCCGTACCGTACGGGTGCTGGACGCGGAGCTACGGGCCGGCACGCCCATCGTCGGGCTGGAACCGAGCTGCCTGGCGGTGCTCCGGCACGACGCACGTGACCTCCTGGCCGACGACGAACTGCGCGGGCTGCCGGATCGGGTCCAGACGTTGGCCGGGTTCCTCGAGCAGCACGCCCCGGAGATGGAGCTGCCGTCGCTGGGAGCTACCGCGATCACTCAGCAGCACTGCCATCAGCATGCCGTATTCGGCAACACCGCGGACGAGCGGATACTGCGCAAGGCCGGCGTGCGGAACCAGACGCTCGACTCCGGCTGCTGTGGCTTGGCGGGCAACTTCGGCATGGAACGCGGCCACCATGACGTCTCGGTGGCCGCGGCGAACCGGGTGCTGGTTCCGGCCGTCGACGCGGCGCCTCAGGAGACGTTGGTGCTGGCCGACGGGTTCAGCTGCCGTACCCAGATCGCGGAGTTGACCGACCGCCGTGCGCTGCACCTGGCTCAAGTGCTTGCGCGCGCGATCGACCCGACCGGCGAATGATTGCCGTGTGGCGGTGCTTGACCTGGCGGGCCGGGCAGGCAACGGTGACAAGGTGAGTACACCCGGCGAGCACGGCACGGACGAGCAGGAGCTGCCCGCGCCGATGGCCGCCGCCCTGGAGGACTTCTCCCGGCATCTGGCGTCCGAGCTGGGTCGCTCGGAGCACACGGTGCGTGCCTACGTCGGCGACGTGCAGACCATGATGGTGCACGCCGCACGGATGGGCCGGACCGAACCCCGAGGCGTCGACATCGCGGTGCTGCGCAGCTGGTTGGCCTCGCTGCACACCAGGGGAAGGGCACGCGCCACGCTGGCCCGGCGAGCATCGGCGGTGCGGACGTTCAGCGCATGGGCGTATCGCCTGGGAATGCTCGATACCGACGTCGGCGCGCAGCTGGCGTCGTTGAAGGCACAACGGGATCTGCCGGACGTCTTGCAGCCTGAGGACGCCAGGACATTGCTCGACGCGGTCGCTGACGAGGCCGCGGACGGGGACCCGGTGGCGCTGCGAGACCACGCGATCCTGGAGACGCTGTACGCGACCGGCGTGCGTGTCGGCGAGCTGGTCGGGCTCGATCTCGACCATCTGGACAGTGGTCGGCGGGTGCTGCGGGTCTTCGGCAAGGGACGGCGGGAGCGGAGCGTCCCGTACGGGATTCCGGCCGAACGCGCCCTACAGGCCTGGATCGAGCGGGGCCGGCCGGAACTTGCGGCACCGGCGGCGGGGCAGGCGCTGTTCGTCGGGGTTCGTGGGGGACGCATCGGACAACGGGCGGTGCGTACGCTCGTGCACGCCCGGCTGCGCGCGGTGCCGGATGCTCCCGACCTGGGGCCACACGGCCTTCGACACAGCGCCGCCACCCATGTGCTCGAAGGCGGCGCCGATCTCCGCGCGGTGCAGGAGTTGCTCGGGCATGCGTCGCTCGGAACCACACAGATCTACACCCACGTCTCGGTCGACCGGCTCCGCAAGGCGTATCAGCAAGCACACCCGCGGGCGTAGGCCGGGCGACGCTTAGACCGGCACGATCCGGACCTTGCGTCCCCTCGCGTCGGCTAGCCGCTCGATGTCCCGCGAGTCACTCGTCAGGATCCGATCGCCGTCCTCGGCGTGCAACACGACCGCGGCGTCGATCGGATCGGACGTACCGGCCTTTCCGATAAGCTCACCGCACTGTCGGCCGAGTCGCTCGTCGATGTCGCGCACATCGACGCTCTTCAGGAAGCGAGCGAGTTGGGCCTGGGTGCCCTTGCGCCAGACCTGCGCCACGACGAAGGGGTGCGTGACGAGACGGTCAACGCGCTTCTCAGCCTCCTTGAGCCTGGCGAGATGACGTGTGCCGTTTCGATCAACCGCGACGAGAGCACCGGAGTCCAGCACGACAGGCATCATCGACCCTCGTAACCCATTTCCGCGCGTGCACGTGCAAGCTCCTCCTCTGTGAAGGCACCGTGTTCGCGCTCGTAGTCATCGAGGAACTCGCGGAGCGACTGCGCGCGCAGTTGCTGAGCGGCGGCCTCCGACAACCATGCGGAGAGGCTCTTGCCAGAGCGACGGGCGGCTTCGCGGACCTCACGATCGAGCTCCGGATCGAGTGTGATGCTCATCTTGGCCACCTTCATATCTGAAAATGGTATCGCGATCGTATGACCGCCTGTGGAAGTTAAAGTAAAGCAAATGAAGGCAAGCAGCGTCAAGTGCCATTCATCGACCTACCGAGCTACGCTTCAGGGTTCGAGTGCTGCTCGGCGTCAGCATCCTGTCGCGAGGCGACGGTGTCGGGGCTCAACGCCGCGATAGTCTCGATGACGCGGCGCGCCGCTGTCGATGGGGTGCGATCTGATCGCCACCACACCGCAACCTGGCGTTCGACGCGGGTCCCCGTGATCGCGGCCAGCACGACCCCTGAGCAGTCCGCGGTGGTCATCGCCAGCATGTTCGTGACGCCTATGCCGAGTCCGGCCCGCACCAGGGCCGCCAGCGTCTGTGGCTGGTTGGTCTGGAAGGCGATGTTGGGCTGCACGCCGGCCTCGGCGAACGCCAGATTGGTCTCGAACTGCCGGGTGTTTCCGGTCGGTTCGCCGATGGTGATCAGTGGCGGTCCGTCCAAGCTCGACAGCTCAACGGTTCCGCCACCACGAGGGTGTCCGTCGGCCGGCAACGCCGCCACCAGCGGCTCGCGCCACAGCCGCCGGTAGTGCAGCCGGTCGTCACTCACCAGGGGCAGCAGCGGACGGACCGCCACGTCTACCTCGCCGCCGGCGAGCATCTGCTCCAGCGCCAGCGTGTCGCCTTCGCGCAACACGGTCGTGACATCCGGCGTCTCCTGCCGCAGCTGCCGGACCAGGTCCGGGTAGAGGAAGGCGGCCGCGCTCGGATACATGCCGACATGCACCTCTCCGCGCGGCTGCCCGCCCGCTTCCGCCACCACATCGGCGAAGACACCGAGCCGGACGAGGATCTCCTCCGCATGCGGCAGCAGGGCGCGACCCTCCGGAGTCAGCGCGGCTGGATGGACTGACCGATCGAACAGCTTGGTGCCGAGTGCGCGTTCCAGATCGCTGACATGGCTGCTCACCCGGGGCTGCGAGCGGAACTGGGCCCGCGCGGCCGCAGAGAAGCCGCCCTCCCGCGCCACCGCCACGAAGCTGGCGATCCAGTCGAGCCGGTAGCCGTACGCGCTGGAGAGGTGCACGCACGCAGGTTAGCCGCGCGACAACGACAGGCGGAAGGTGGCGTGCCGCGCGGAGCGGGGTCTTCCCTGGTCTTCGGTTTGCGGTTGGTCGCCGTTAGCGGATGAACTGGTCGACGTAGTCGGCGCCGAGCCCGACTTTCTCGTAGTGCGCCCGACAGCGGTCGATCTTGGTGAAGGTGTCCTCGTAGTCGATCTGGTGGCCGTTCTCGTCGACGTAGACCATGGCACCGGAGATGTTGAAGAACGTGATCATCTCGGTGCAGTCCTCGGGCACGGCAAGGGTGTGGATCTCGCCCGGCGGCTCGTAGACGAAGTGGCCGGTCTCGGCGACCCACTCGTGCTCGTAGTAGTGCCAGCGCCCCTTGACGACGTAGCCGAAGACCGCGCCGGGGTGCCGGTGCCGGGAGACGATGCCGGACGCGGTCACCTTGAGCAGGTTGCACCACTGCCCGATCACGGTGTTGAACATCAGCGGCCGGAACCAGACATTCGGCGCTTGCGGCACCCAGACCCGCTCATCGTCTGGCTGGGCGGCGACGGCGATCTCGTCCGGATAGTCCGTCGAGACGGCGATCTGCGGTCCTGTGGTCATGGAATCTCCTTCTCCATCGAAGCGTCGTCGACGATGTTCTTCAGTGTGTCTGTTGTTCGTCAGGCGGCCAGGTATCCGCCGTCCACGGGCAGTACGACCCCGGTGATGAACGCGGCGTCGGGACCGGCGAGGAACATGACGGCTCCGGCGACGTCGGACGGCTCGCCCCATCGGCCCATGGGTGTCCGGTCGACGATGCGGTCCGCGGCCTCCGAGTGCTGCCGAAGTCCGGCGGTCAGCTCCGTGCGGATCCACCCCGGAGCGACGGCGTTGACCCGGACGCCGTCCGCTGCCCACGCCACGGCCAGTGACTTGGTCAGCTGTACCACGCCGCCCTTGCTGGCCGCGTAACCGGGCACGCGGGCGCCGCCGAAGAAGCTGAGCATCGAGGCCACGTTGACGATGCATCCGCGCGAAGCGACGAGCAACTCCCGTGCAGCGACGCATGCGCGCATCGTCCCGCTCAGGTTCACGGCGAGCACGTCGTCGAACACCTCCGGGCGGAACTCCTCGTCCCGGCGGATGACGCCGGCCGAATTGACCAGCACATCCAGCACGGGTCGATCGGCGACGAACTGCTCCACCGCGCCGGCGTCGCGCAGATCGAGATCCGCCGTCGTCACCCCGGGCGGCAACGGGTCGGCATCGCCGGCAGCGGGACGACCCGCGACGGTGACGTCGGCCCCCGTGGCCGCGAACCGGGTGGCCACGGCGGCGCCGATTCCGCTGGTGCCGCCGATGACGAGCACGCGGCGCTTGTCCGCAGCACCCTCGATTGTCACGCCGCTGGGTTCGGTCCCAGCGTGGCCGCTGGTATCGCCGCCGGTGTGGTGGATGGTGTCACCGTCGGTATGGTTACTGGCGTCACCGCGTGTGCGCTGCTCCATCGCCCCATTGTGTCGGGGATCGGAACGTATTCCGAGCACCATCCGCTCATGGAATGGGAGCCATCCGCGCCCAGAATCCTGGACCTTCCGTGATCGACGTGGCGCGTGGGAGTTTCAGCTTCAAGGCCCGCGATGATCACGGCCGGGTCGGGCCCGATACGTCCCAGGGCGTATGGCCGGATCGTCTTGCTACGCACGCCGGCGTATCCGCACTCCGCGCTCGGACGGACGACAAGCACACCTCTGACCTGCATGATCAGTTCGTCGGGAAGCACCTGGAGTGACGAACGGAAGCGAGCGGATCATGCGCAAGATCTATGTCGGCCGTCGCCCGTCGACCGCCGTCCACGGCGATCGCCTCGAGATCACCCTGCAAAACGCCGACATGGATGACGGCGTGACGGTGCACTGGCACGGGTACGACGTGCCGTGCGGCGAGGACGGAGCTCCAGGAGCGACGCAGCATGCGGTGATGCCGGGGGAGGAGTTCGTCTACCGGTTTCGCGCCGAGCAGATAGGAACGTACTGGTACCGCACTCACCCGGTCTCGCATCGCGGCGTCAGGCTGGGACTGTACGGCACCCTCGTGGTCACGCCGCGTGATGACAGCGCGAGCGGCGACGGTGCGGGTGACCAGACGAGGCGCGACAAGGTCGACCTCACGCTGCCCCTGCACACGTTCGAGGGTGTCCTCACGGTCGGAGACCACGACACCGCACTCGCCCATGCTGCGCGTCCCGGTGCTCCGGTGCGGCTTCGCCTGGTCAACACCGGTTCCGACCCGCACCGGCTTGCGCTTCAGGTACGCCGTTCCGGCTCGTCGCGGTGGACGGGAGGGATCTCAACGAGCCCGACGAGTTACGCGGTGCCCACCTCAGGCTGCCTGCGGGCGGCTGGTACGACCTGGCCTTCACCATGCCCGAGCATACGGTGGCACTCGTCTTCGACAACGACCATGACAGCGGCGTACGGCTGCTGCCGTCCGCATCGGATGACGACGAGGATGCAGCGGCGCAGACAGCGGCGATGGCCGAAGACACCTCGGACTGGCCGGAGCTCGACCTGCTCAGCTACGGTTGGCCGGCGCCTGCCCCGTTCGGTGCCGACGGCCCATTCGACTGCGACTTCACCGTGGTCGACCGCAGCCTGGAGACCCATCGGTGGCACCTGCACGGTCACACGGTGCATGTCCTTTCCCGGGACTCCGAGCAGGGCATGATGCTCGGGCTCGGCTACGACGGCGTCACGTCGCCGTTCCACGGATCCCACGCACCGTGATCGACGAACGACGTACCGTCGACGCGCTGCTCACCGGCGTCCGGCACCACAACCGCGCCGTCATCGATCACGAGATGAGACGACTGTCCGGACGAGCACCCGGGTTGAGCCAACACCAGGTCGCCGTGATCGAGGCGGCCCTGGACGACCTGGCCGAGAGACTGATCCTGGCCCGGATGCGAACCATGCCGGATCAGGCCGAACGGCTCGCCCGGCTATTCGACGTCCGCTCATGACGTCACAGCACGCTGGACACATTCCGCCTCACGGATGAACGCATGTTCGTCGTCGCCTCGGCGAGGTTCGCGTGCAGTCAGACGCATCAATGCCGGCAGCGGTTCTGGGCCGCCCGTCGCAACACGTCAGAAGAGCCCCAAATGATCTTTGGTCGCGTGGTGAACGGCTTGAATCGGGACGGAGGCGTCGAAGGTGACGAATCGGCCGTCGTTGGCGACGGCGAGTGCGAGTAGATAGATGCCGGTGATCTGACGGTGGCCCAGAATCCTCGAGCGGTCCACGACCGTATCGTCGGTCAGGCTGATCGAGCAGGCCCGATAGTCGTGGTGTTCCGTCTTGCACGCCTTGGTGAGCAGGGCAAGCGCTTCTGTAGGGGTGTGACGGGGCTGGGATAGCGTGGCTGGCTGAGGATTCTCACGACACCGTTCTGCGTGATCGCACATGAAGCCCAGCCGTGCCCGATCTCCTCGCCGAGCCACTCTCGTGCCCGGTCGTGGTCGGCATGGTCGCTATCGAAGAGTGCAACGAGAACGTTGATATCGAGGAGTGCACGCCTCACTCGGGTTCTTCATCTCTCAGCTGATCGATGAGGGAGTTCGTCACCGTCGAACCACGGTGTGGCAGTGGTGTAAAGCCATGGAAACTCTCGTCTTCATCGTCGGTCCGAGCGCGATGTGCACTGGTCAGCGCTTGTCTGGCGAGATCGGACAAGACTTGCCCCATGGTGCGGTTCTCCCGTTGTGCTCGTTCGCGTACCGCGATGAGGACGTGGTCGTCGATGGCCAAGGTGGTGCGCATACATCTGGTGCTATGGCATCACCTGGCTGTTGTGCCGCACTACGGCTCAGTGGCTGAGGCTATGGGCTTCCTTGGCGTTGGTGGCGACACCGTTGCCGGGGAGTTTGCTGATCGGGTCGGCCAGGGTGCCGTCCACGTAGACCATGAAATGCAGGTGGCAGCCGGTGGAGAGTCCGGTGGTGCCAGACCATCCGATCACCTCGCCGGCTTGCACGCGTTGGCCCACAGCGACGCCGATCCTCGAGAGGTGGCTGTACGACGTGGTGATCGCCGCACCACCGAGTGAGCCATGATCGACCGTGACTTGCAGGCCGTAAGCGCCGCGATCTGCCGCGCGTGTGACCTTGCCCGCTGCGGAGGCCCGGATGGGGCTCCCACATGCCGCACGGAAGTCCGTACCGTCGTGCAGCTTGCGTTCGCCGGTGATGGGATGCGTGCGCATGCCGTATGGCGAGGTGACCTGCGGATCGGCAACGGGCCAGCCGAGTGACGTGTCGGAAGCCGGGGGATCGGGTGGGTGGGGTGGCGGTTCCTCGGTTAGCGAGCGGTCGCCGAGCGGCAGCAGCCGGACCTCGACCGTGGCGGAGTGCACCAGGGTCAGTGGATCGACATAGGTGTCACCCTCGATCGCGCCCCAATGCAGGCAGGAATCGGGTGCGCAATGGCTGCCGGTGGCCGCCACGGTGCCGATCGTGTCCCCGGCCGACACGGAGGCGCCTGCGGTCACGATCGGATCGACCGGCTCGTACGTCATACGGATAGTGCCGTGCTGGACCACCACCACACCGCGACCAGCCAGCAGCCCGGCAAAGGTGACATCACCCGGGCCGGCCGCCCGAACCTCTGACCCTTGAGGCGCTCGCAGGTCTACGCCGCGGTGCCCGGAGAGCCAAGGTTTGGAGGGCGGATCGAAGCCTCGCGCGACGTCGGGCGGTCCGCCCGGAGCTCCGACGGGGAACTCCCACTGGGCCGGAGCCCGGGCGGCGATCAGCGTGACCGCAGCCAGCGCAATGGCGAGGACGCGCAACGCGACTCGCGCCAGGAAGGTGGGCCGTGCGCGATCCGTCGACCCTCGCCACCGCGTGCGCGCGGGTGCCTCCAGGTCGGGCGGGACGCCAGATGTCTGAGTTTGCTGCGTGTAGAATCCGTTACTTTCTTCTGGAGATTGGATAGAGATCATGACCTGGATCATGGTGGATTCGTGGCCGATATGCATCACATGAACCGCGAATGTGGATATCAGCCGGATGATGCGGCGTCATGCCTGCTCATGCCTTGTGGAAAAGTGTGGCGGCGCGGACGTGGCCGGACATCACGCGCCAGGAACGAATCCGTAACGAACGCCTCAGCTCGCCGTTCTGGAGTGGACGGACACACCCGGGAGTCGGAAAGGGTCGAGATCGTAGGCCGGGGTAGGTAGCGTTGACGGACGCCCCGACACCGACGTTGGGCGCCCGCGCCGTGCATGAGCGTGACGAGACGAGAAGACGAGAAGAGAGGGCGTGAGGAGCGATGGCGCGATTCCGGCGAGCCGGTGTCTGGAGGGTGGCGGCCACTGTATCCGCGGCTGCACTGGTCCTTGCCGCCTGCGGCGATGACGACGAGGGCGTGCCGATCGACGGCGAAGGCACCGAGAACGGGGCCGAGGACGGCGAAGGTGCCGAGGATGGCGAAGGCGGCGCCGCAGGCGGGACGCTCATCGCCGCCATCTCGGGCGAGCCGGACCAGTTCGACCCGCACAGCACCTCCGCCTATGCCAGCTTCCAGGTCTTGGAGAACGTATACGACACGCTCGTCGTGCCGGACGCCGAAGGCGAGTTCCAGCCCAGCCTGGCCACCGACTGGACGACCAGCGAGGACGGCCTCACCTGGACGTTCAACCTGCGCGAGGATGTGACGTTCCACGACGGCAGCGATTTCACCGCCGCCGACGTCGTCTACTCGTACAACCGCATCATCGACAACGAGATGGCCAACGCGTACCGGTTCGGGACCGTGGAGGAGATCACCGCGGAGGACGACTACACCGTCGTGATCACGCTCAGCGAACCGACACCCTCGCTGCTCGCCAACATCGGCGGGTTCAAGGGTACGGCCATCGTCTCCGAAGACGCGGCCGACGAGTTCGACCTCGCCACCGAGGCGAACGGGACGGGTCCGTTCACACTCGGAGATCCGGCCGCCGCGGGCATGACCGTGGAGGCCTTCGCGGACTACTGGGGCGACGGGCCGTCGCTCGACGCCGTGGAGTTCCGTTACATCGGTGAGGCGACGACGGCGCTGACCTCGCTGCAGACCGGCGAGATCCACTGGACGGACAACATCCCGCCGCAGCAGATCGAGAGCCTGGAAGGCGACGACAGCGTGGAGCTCGGCATCTCGCCCAGCGTCGACTACTGGTACGTGGCGCTGAACCAGAACGAGGAGCCGTGGGATCAGGTAGAGGCTCGGCAGGCGGTGGCGTACGGGATCGACCGGCAACAGGTTGTCGACGTGGCGCAGTTCGGCGCGGCCACGGCGAACCAGACCGCCATCCCGGAGGACAACCTCTGGTACCACGACTACGCGCCGTACGAACATGACCCGGATCAAGCCGCAGACCTGCTGAGCGAGGCGGATGTCTCCGAAGGACAAGAGCTCAGGCTGATGGTCGTCCAGGACACCGCCGGCGTCCAGGCCGCGCAGGCGATCCAGGCGAATCTGGAAGAGGTCGGCATCGACGTCACGATCGAGCAGGAGCCGGATGCCACCTGGCTGGACCGCCAGGCCAACGGTGACTTCGACGCCTTCATGTGGTCGTGGCTGGGCAACCTCGATCCGTTCGACTTCTACCACTCCCAGCACCACAGCGAGGGTGGGTTCAACTTCCAGGGCTACAGCAACTCCGAGGTGGACGAGCTGCTCGACCAGGGCGCCGCGGAGACAGATCAGGACGCGCGGAAGCAGCTCTACGACCAGGCCGCCGAGATGATCGTCGACGACGTCAGCTACCTCTACCTGTACAACCCCGACGTGGTGCAGGCGTGGGCTCCCGGGCTCGGCGGTTATGAGATCCGTCCGGACCGTGCGATCAATTTCGAGAACGTGACGCTGCCGGAATGAGCCAGTGACCGGGTACGTCATCCGCCGGCTGGTGCAGTCGGTGATCGTGCTGATCGGCGTCAGCATCTTGGTGTTCGCGATCGTCCATCTGGTGCCGGGGGACCCGATCCGCCTTGCCCTGGGAACCCGCGGTACGGAGGAGACGTACCAGGCCATGCGGGAGCGGGCCGGGCTCGATGAGCCGTTGGTGGTCCAGTACTTCCAATGGATCGGGTCCGCCCTCACCGGGGATCTCGGCGTGAGTTTCCGCACGGGTCAACCGGTGGCGAACATGATCTCCGAGCGCGTGCCGGCGACGTTGTCGCTCGCTGCAGCGGCGATCGTCGTGGCGCTGCTGATCGCCGTTCCGTTGGGGACGTTGTCGGCGCTGAAGCCACGTTCCCCGGTGGACTGGTTCGCCACGGTGAGCAGCCAGGCAGGACTGAGCATCCCGGATTTCTGGATGGGGATCATGTTCATCCTGTTGTTCGCCGGGACGCTCGGGTGGTTGCCGTCGGGCGGCTACGTGGGCTTCACCGAGGACCCGGTGCAATGGGCCCGGCACCTGATCATGCCCGCGGTGACCGCCGGAGTGGCGAGTGGCTCGATCATGACTAGGTTCGTCCGATCGTCGGTCTTGGAGGCGTTGGGCCAGGACTACGTCCGTACCGCGCGTGCCAAGGGCATGCGTGCGCGAGATGTGATGACCTGGCACGTGCTGCGTAACGCTCTGGTGCCGCTGGTGACGGTCGGCGGCGTCCAACTGGCCTACCTGCTCTCGGGCGTGGTGATCGTGGAGATCGTCTTCGCCTGGCCGGGGCTCGGCCAGATGGCGTTGCAGGCGGTCGAGGCGCGGGACTATTCCCTGCTCCAGGGGACGGTGTTGCTGTTCGCGGTGATCTTCCTCGTCGTGAACCTCGTCGTCGACCTGCTGTACGCCAAGCTCGACCCACGCATCAGCTATGAGCAAGGAGCGGCGAGGTGACGAGCGAGGGGAGTGAGCGGCGCAGCGAGGAACGAGTGGAGCCGTTCGCGGAGGGAGCGAGGAGGCAAGCGCGACCGGGTGGTGAGGGCGGCGAGGTGACGAGCGAGGGCAGCATCCAGACTGCCGGCGACACGGCCGACACCGTGGCGATCATGGGCGAGAAGCACCGCTCGCGCTGGGTCGAGACGTTGGTTCTGCTGGTGCGGAACCCGATGGCCGTCGCGTCCTCACTGGTCTTGCTGGTCCTGGTGATCGTCGGTGTGTTCGGCGACGTTCTTGCCCCGTACGGATACAACGAGCAGTTCGTCGGCGATCAGCTCGAGTCACCCTCTGGCTCGCACTGGTTCGGCACCGACGACTTCGGTCGCGACGTATTCTCCCGGGTGCTGTTGGGCGCCGAGGTGTCGCTGCGGGTGGGCGCCGTCGCGGTCGGGATCTCGCTGGTGGCGGGCGTGCTGATCGGGCTGCTCGCGGGCTACTACGGCCGTTGGATCGACGACGCGTTGATGCGGTTCATGGACATGCTGTTCGCTTTTCCGGCGCTGCTCATGGCGATCGCGGTGCTGGCCATCCTGGGTCGCGGCGAGACGAACGCCATGGTCGCGATCGGCATCGTTTACACGCCGATCTTCGCCCGCGTCACCAGGGCGAGTGTGCTGACCGTACGAGAAGAGGTATTCATCCGCGCGTCCCGGGCGAGCGGTGCCGGCGACTTCCGGATCATCTTCCGTCACGTGTTGCCCAACGCTGCGCCGCCGATCATCGTGCAGACCACGATCAGCCTGGCGTTCGCGATCCTCTCCGAGGCGGCGCTGAGCTTCATCGGGCTCGGCACCCAACCGCCGGACCCGTCCTGGGGCCGGATGCTGTCGGAGGGACGGGGCTTCATCGAGCAGGCGTGGTGGATGGCGCTGTTCCCAGGGCTGGCGATCTTCGTCACGGTGCTGGCGTTCAACGTGTTGGGCGACGCGCTGCGTGACGTCCTGGATCCGCGGCAGAGATCCGCGTTGTCCGGCAAAGGAGCGGCGAGGTGACGAGCGAGCGGAGTGGCCGGTGCAGCGAGGAACGAGCGAAGCCGTCCGCGGAGCGAGGGAGGAGCCAAGCGCGACCGGGAGCTGAGGGCGGCGAGGTGACGGGCGAGCGGAGTGGCCGGTGCAGCGAGGAACGAGCGAAGCCGTCCGCGGAGCGAGGGAGGAGCCAAGCGCGACCGGGAGCTGAGGGCGGCGAGGTGACGGGCGAGCGGAGTGGCCGGTGCAGCGGGGAACGAGCGAAGCCGTCCGCGGAGCGAGGGAGGAGCCAAGCGCGGCCGATGGATGGAGGTGGACGATGACCGAGCCGGTACTGTCCGTGCGGGACCTGAATGTCGGCTTCCGCACGAGCCGCGGCCTGGCGCACGTCGTGAACGGTATCTCCTACGACGTCCAGCCGGGTGAGACGCTGGCGATCGTGGGCGAGTCCGGTTCCGGCAAGAGCGTCGGCACGCTGGCGTTGCTCGGTTTGCTCCCGCCTGGTGTGGCCAAGGTCAGCGGTAGCGCCGTCTTCGCCGGTGAGGAGCTGATCGGGCGGAGCGAGGAGAAGCTGCGGCCGATCCGCGGCGCCGGCATCGGGATGGTGTTCCAGGATCCGATGACGTCGCTCAACCCGGTGCTGACCGTGGGACGGCAGATCGTCGAGGCGGTCCGTGCGCACGGCCCGATGCCGAAGGCCGCGGCCCGTGCGCGTGCGGAGGAGCTGCTGGCGGAGGTCGGCATTCCGGATCCGCGGTCGCGCGCCGACGCGTTCCCGCATCAGCTGTCGGGTGGGATGCGGCAGCGGGTGATGATCGCGATCGCGCTGGCGGGCGACCCCAAGGTGCTGATCGCCGACGAGGCGACGACGGCACTCGACGTCACCGTGCAGGCGCAGATCATCGAGTTGATCGGGCGGCTCCAATCCGAGCACTCCACCGGCGTCATCTGGATCACCCACGATCTCGGCGTGGTAGCGGGCATCGCGGACCACGTCCTGGTGATGTACGCCGGTCGATGCGTCGAGGAAGGCAGCGTCGACGAACTCTTCGACCGGCCGGTCCACCCGTACACCCGGGGTCTGCTCGGCTCGATGCCACTGGTGGACGACCCGCGCCCGGCGCGGGAACGCGATCCGCTGTCCACGATGCCCGGCCTGCCGCCGGACCCGGTCCGTCTCCCGCCTGGTTGCTCGTTCTATCCGCGGTGCACGATCCGGGCGGACGAGCGCTGCCGGACCGAGGTGCCGCCGTTGGTGCCGATCGCCGGGAGCAGCGACCGGCACCGCGCGGCGACGTTCTACGCTCCGGAGGGCGTCTGATGACAGGCGACGACGCGACCACGGTGGTGGAACCGGTGGGTGGCCATGCCGGCGGGGCTGGTGAGCCGCCGCTGGTGCGGGCGACGGCGTTGAAAGTGCACTTTCCGATCCGGTCGGGAACGCCGCTGCGTGGCACGGCAGGGCACGTGCGCGCGGTGGACGGGGTCGATCTGGAGGTGCGCCGCGGCGAGACGCTGGGTTTGGTCGGCGAGTCCGGATGTGGGAAGTCGACCCTGGGCAGCGCGTTGCTGCGGCTGGTGGAGCCGACCGGCGGCACGGTCGAGTTCGACGGCGCGGACGTCACGTCGATGGCGAAGTCGCAGCTGCGGGCGTTACGGCGCCGGATGGCGATGATCTTTCAGGACCCGTACGCGTCGTTGGATCCGCGTCGTACCGTCGGCGACTCGATCGCCGAGCCGCTGTCCATCCACGGCCTCTACCGGGGTCGGGGCCGGCGCCGCGGCCGGGTGGGTGAGCTGATGGAGCTGGTGGGGTTGAGCCCGGACCACGCCAATCGGTACCCGCATGAGTTCTCCGGCGGGCAGCGCCAGCGGGTGGGGATCGCACGGGCGTTGGCCGGCGAGCCGGATTTCATCGTGTGCGACGAGCCGATCGCCTCGCTCGACGTGTCGGTGCAAGCTCAGGTGGTGAACCTGCTGATGCGGCTGCAGCGGGAGCTCGGGCTGACCTACCTGTTCGTCTCCCACGATCTGGCCGCGGTGCGGCAGGTGGCGGATCGGGTGGCGGTGATGTATCTGGGCCGGGTGGTGGAACTCGGCCCGGCCGAGACGGTGGCGGGCAGTCCGCAGCACCCGTACACGGAGGCGCTGGTGTCGGCGGTGCCCGTGCCGGACCCGCAGCGGGAACGCGAGCGGGAACGGATCGTGTTGCGCGGGGACGTGCCGAGTCCGGCCGCTCCGCCGTCGGGATGCCGCTTCCGGACCCGTTGTCCCAAGGTGTTCGAGCCGTGCCCGGACCATGATCCGGTGCTGCAGATCGTCGGCGGTACCACGTCGGAAGGCTCGCTTGCCCAGGCGGCGGCCTGCCACCTGCACGGAGTCACCGACCAATCCCCATGATCATGAACACTTGCCGTGCTATGTGAACGGTTAGTGTTCATGATCATGGGGGGCTTCGGTGGTGGTGGGGCGTTGGTGGGGACGCGCGCTCAGCCTGTACACTGTGCGGTGATTCAGTTTGCGCTGAATCAAATTCGCGTGTCCTGTGAGAACTGCGCACGTCGTGGTCCTCGGCTCCGGCCGGGGTTGTGGCGGCAGCAGGCAGGGCGCCAGGCGCGGCAGTATCAGGGCTGACCGCGGACAACCACGACGATACGCCCGTGCTCTCAGCGGGCGTGAGAAGGAGGTAGGCGCGGCCATGGCCGTCGTCACCATGAAGCAGCTGCTCGAGAGCGGCGTGCACTTCGGGCATCAGACCCGGCGCTGGAACCCGAAGATGAAGCGGTTCATCTTCACCGAGCGCAATGGCATTTACATCATCGACCTGCAGCAGTCGCTGTCCTACATCGACCGCGCGTACGACTTCGTCAAGGAGACCGTGGCGCACGGCGGGACGGTGCTGTTCGTGGGCACCAAGAAGCAGGCGCAGGAGGCCGTGCGCGAGCAGGCCACCCGGGTCAACATGCCGTATGTCACCGAGCGGTGGCTGGGCGGCATGCTCACGAACTTCCAGACGGTCAACAAGCGGCTGCAGCGGCTGAAGGAGCTCGAAGAGCTCGACTTCGACAACGTCGCCGCGTCCGGGCTGACCAAGAAGGAACTCCTCATGCGCCGGCGTGAGAAGGACAAGCTGGAGCGCACCCTCGGTGGTGTTCGCAACATGGCCAAGGTGCCCAGCGCGGTCTGGATCGTCGACACCAAGAAGGAGCACCTCGCGGTCGACGAGGCGCGCAAGCTCGGCATCCCGGTCATCGCCATCCTCGACACCAACTGCGACCCGGACGAGGTCGACTACCCGATCCCCGGCAACGACGACGCGATCCGCGCCGTGAACCTGCTGACCCGGGTCGTCGCCGACTCGGTCGCCGACGGTCTGATCGCCCGCCAGGGCCAGCGCGGCGGCGACGAGGGAACGGCCGACGTGGCCGTCGACGAGCCGCTGGCCGAGTGGGAGAAGGAGCTGCTCGTGGGTGCCGAGGAGACCGGCTCCGCCGAGCAGAGCGGTGCCGAGGCGTCCGCCGCCGACTCCGGCGAGAGCGCGGATACCACGGCGAGTGCTGCCAGCGAGAGCGCCGAGAACACAGAAAGCGCCGAAAGCGACCTGGCTGAGACGGCCGGTACGCAGGCCTGAGTGTGTCGTTGAACGGACGTGGCGGGGACTGCCCTGCCACGTCCGTCGCGCGTGGAAGACCAACATCACGACTCAAGAGAAAGCAAGAGGATGCCGAACTTCACTGCCGCGGACGTCAAGAAGCTCCGCGACGCCACGGGCGCGGGCATGATGGACGCCAAGAAGGCACTGGAAGAGAGCGACGGTGACTTCGACGGCGCGGTCGAGGTGCTCCGGATCAAGGGGGCCGCGAAGGCCGCCAAGCGCAGCGCCGAGCGCACCACCGCGAACGGCCTGATCGTCGCCGAGGGCACGGTCATGGTCGAACTGGCCTGCGAGACTGACTTCGTCGCCAAGAACAACGACTTCCAGAAGCTCGCCACCGACATCGCGACGGCGGCCGCCGAGGCCAAACCGGCCGACGTCGAGGCGCTGTCCGGCGTGACGCTGGCCGACGGCCGGACGGTGGCCGACGCGGTCGCCAACGCGGCTGCCGTGATCGGAGAGAAGGTCGAGGTGCGCCAGGTCGTCGCCTATGACGGCCCCGTTGCCAGCTACCTCCACCGTCGCTCGGCGGACCTGCCGCCACAGGTGGGCGTGCTGGTGGAGTACACCGGCGACTCCGCCGACGCGGCCAAGGACGCGGCGATGCAGATCGCGGCGATGCGTCCGCAGTACGTGTCGCGCGACGACGTTCCCGAGGACGTCGTGGCGAACGAGCGCCGCATCGCCGAGGCGACGGCGCGCGAGGAAGGCAAGCCCGAGCAGGCGCTGCCGAAGATCGTCGAGGGCCGGGTCAACGGGTTCTTCAAGGAGAACGTCCTGGTCGAGCAGCCGTCGGTGAAGGAATCGAAGAAGACGGTCGGCGCCCTGCTCTCCGAGGCCGGCGTCTCGGTTCGTCGGTTCGCACGGTTCGAGGTCGGCGCTTAGGGCATGTCCTCCAGCCCGTGCGGTCAGCCGTGCGGTGTGCCCGTGCGCGGCGTCGTCGGCGTTGGCGGATCCTTCACAGACAACACCCGGATGAGAACCTCCGGTGGTCATCGATCGTTCACCTGGTGAAGAATCGATGACCACCGGTGTGCAGCTGACGGCGGACGACGCGGAGGGTAGACGCCCATGACCAAGCCAGTGACGGAAGACAAGCCGGAGACGGGCGCGTCAGGTACGGCGATGCCGCCGCCGCCCGGCGGCCGCCGGGTGCTGATCAAGCTCTCCGGTGAGGTCTTCGGCGGCGGTGAAGTGGGCGTCGACCCGGTGGTGGTCAAACAGATCGCCGGTCAGATCGCCGGCGTGCTGTGTGAGGGTGTCCAGGTCGCGGTGGTCGTCGGCGGTGGGAACTTCTTCCGGGGCGCGGAGCTGCAGAACAACGGCATGGACCGGGCTCGTGGCGACTACATGGGCATGCTCGGCACGGTGATGAACTGCCTGGCGCTGCAGGATTTCCTGGAGCAGCGTGGGGTGGACACCCGGGTGCAGACCGCCATCACGATGGGGCAGGTCGCCGAGCCGTATATCCCGCGCCGAGCCGCCCGTCACCTGGAGAAGGGGCGGGTGGTGATCTTCGGGGCCGGCGCCGGCATGCCGTACTTCACGACGGATACGGTGGCCGCGCAACGCGCGCTGGAGATCGGCTGCGACCGGCTGTTGATGGCGAAGAGCGGGGTCGACGGGGTCTACGAGGCCGATCCCCGCAAGGATCCGACCGCCCGTAAGTACCTCAGCATCACCTACCGGGATGTCATCCGCCGCCGGCTCGACGTCGCGGACCCGGCGGCGTTCAGCCTGTGTGCGGACAACAAGCTTCCGATCGTGGTGTTCGGCCTGGGGGAGGACCACGGCATATCCCGCGCCATCCGGGGTGAGCCGATCGGTACCATCGTGGCCGCTGGGGTGGATACTGTCCTTGCTGATACGGGAGACTAGCCACCTCCGCCAGGAGGCACTGGTAGGCACCGGAAGATGCTCTGCGCGCGTCGCGAACCGTGGCGGTCAAGCGGTCAGGGCGCATACGAGGCTTAGGGAGCAACGGTGATCGAGGAAACACTGTTCGAGGCAGAAGAGAAGATGGAGAAGGCCGTATCGGTCGGAAAGGAGGATTTCTCCACCATCCGCACCGGACGGGCGCACCCGTCTTTGTTCAACAAGATCGTCGTCGACTATTACGGTGCTTCGACGCCGCTCAACCAGCTCGCGTCCTTCCACGTGGCGGACGCGCGGATGATCACCGTGCAGCCGTATGACAAGTCGTCGCTGGGGGCCATCGAGCGCGCCATCCGGGACTCGGATCTGGGGGTCAACCCCAACAACGACGGCCAGATCATCCGTGTGGTGCTGCCGCAGCTGACCGAGGAGCGCCGGCGCGAGTACATCAAGGTGGCGCGAGAGAAGGCGGAGGGCATCCGGGTCTCGATCCGCAACATCCGCCGGCACGCCAAGGAGACGCTGGAGAAGCTGGTGCACGACGGCGAGGTGGGCGAGGACGAGGTCGCGCGCGCCGAGAAGCAGCTCGAGACGATGACCAAGACCTACGTGGACCAGGTCGAGGAACTGCTCAAGCACAAAGAAGCCGAGCTCCTTGAGGTCTGACCTTGCGGCGTCCGGGCCAGGTCGGTCGTCCTGCGTCCGGAAAGGTCACGGGTGTGGTGGTGACTGACGAGCCTGCCGGCCCGGGCGAGGGGCCGGAGGACGCGGCCGCACCGGGAGGCCGGGCTCCGCGCCGCGCCGGTCGGGACCTTCGCGCCGCGACCGCGGTCGGCCTGGCGCTGGCCGCCGTGGTGCTGGGCACGCTGTTCACGGTGCCGGCGGTGTTCGCCGGTCTGGTCGTGGTGGTCATGGTCGTGGCCGTCTGGGAACTCGCTCAGGCGTTCGCCACCCGTGGCGTCGTGGTACCGGTGGTGCCGGCGTTGCTGGGTACCGTGCTGATGCTGGTGGGGGCGTTCGTCGCCGGGACCTCGCCGCTGGTGGTGGCGCTGGGGTTGACCGTGGCCGCGATCTGGGTCTGGCGGCTGGGCGACGGCGCGGCAGGCTACTTACGGGACGTGACCGCGGGCGTCTTCGTGGTGGCGTATGTCCCCTTCCTAGCCGGTTTCGCCATGCTGATGGCGCGTGCGGACGATGGCCATTGGCAGGTGTTCGCGCTGTTGGCCGTGGTCGTCGCATCGGACACCGGCGGCTACTTCACCGGCGTGCTGATCGGCAGGCATCCGATGGCGCGCAGCGTGAGTCCGAAGAAGACCTGGGAAGGGTTCAGCGGGTCGCTGCTTCTCGGCGTCGCGGTCGGCGTGGCCGTGGCGATGCTGGCGTTCGACGCGCCGTGGTGGAGCGGTGTGGTTCTCGGCGTGGTCGGCGTGGTCGGGGCGACCGTCGGCGACCTCGGGGAATCGATGATCAAGCGAGATCTCGGCGTGAAGGACATGAGTTCACTGCTTCCCGGCCACGGCGGGATCATGGATCGGCTCGACTCGCTGCTGCCCAGCGCTCCGCTGATCTGGCTGGTACTGACTTACCTGATGTGACACGTCCGCTGAGACAGTTCGGCGAGAGCCCCTCCGGCATGGGACAATCGTCGGCGTCATGCCTGAGAATGTAAGCCTTGCGCGGCCCGATGAGCCCACTGCTCCCCAACCGGGTGAGCTGCAACTGACCCCGGCGCGGCGGGGGAAGCCTCCGCGGCACCTGGCGGACCTCGATGTCGATGCACGCCGCGCCGCTGTGGCCGGACTCGGGGAGAAACCTTTCCGCGCGGATCAGCTGTCCCGGCACTACTTCGCACGCTTCGTCTCCGACGCCGCACAGATGACGGATATCCCGGCGGGTGTCCGAGACGACATCGGCGGTGCCATGTTGCCGTCACTGGTGACGCCGGTGAAGAACGTCGAGACCGATGGCGGAGCCACCCGGAAGACGCTATGGCGCCTGCACGACGGCGCGATGGTGGAGAGCGTGCTGATGCGCTATGGCGACGCGGTACGCGGCGTCGCGCGATCCGACGCCGCCGAACAGGCAGGTCACGGACAGGCAGGTCACGGACAGACAGGACGCGGACAGGCCGGTTACGGTCAGGCCGTGCAGGACGTGGCTGGCAACCGGCGCGGACCGGGTCGCGGCCGGGGCGGAGCGTCGTCTGCCCGGACGCCCGCCCGCGATCGGGTGACCATCTGTGTGTCGAGCCAGGCCGGCTGCGGGATGAATTGCCCGTTCTGTGCCACGGGCCAGCAGGGGCTGACCCGGAACATGTCCGCGGCGGAGATCGTGGAGCAGGTGGTCGCCGGTGCTCGGGCGCTTGCGGCCGGCGAGATCGCCGGTGGTCCCGGCCGCGTGACCAACGTGGTATTCATGGGCATGGGCGAGCCGATGGCCAATTACAAGGCGGTCGTCACCGCCATCCGCCGGATGACCGATCCGGTGCCGGCCGGCCTCGGCATCAGCCAGCGAGGGGTGACCGTCTCAACAGTTGGACTGGTTTCCGCGATCGATCGGCTGGCTTCGGAGCAACTCTCCGTGACATTGGCGTTGTCCCTGCATGCGCCGGACGACGAGCTGCGTGACGAGTTGGTGCCGATCAACACGCGGTGGAAGGTGGGCGAGGCGCTGGATGCCGCCCGGCGGTACTTCGACCGTACCGGCAGGCGTGTGTCCATTGAGTATGCGTTGATCCGGGACATCAACGACCAGGAATGGCGGGCTGATCTGCTCGGCAGACTGCTGGCCGAACGGGGCCGAGGATGGGTACATGTCAACCCGATCCCGTTGAATCCGACGCCTGGGTCGAAATGGACAGCTTCCGATCCTGAGGTGGAACGTGCGTTCGTCGCGGCGCTGGAGCGACATGACATTCCCGTCACTGTGCGTGACACTCGAGGGCGCGACATCGATGGGGCCTGTGGACAACTAGCCACCTCGAGCGCCTAAGATGCCTGACAGCTTGGAGTGGAACGCCTGGAAAAGTGCTCTAGACTACGTTCTGCTTGGGGTGGCCGGTCACGGGGGTCGGCAGTCGGCAGCGAGCGGTTCCGCCGCTCGCCGGTTGTGCTGCGCTGCGTGGTCGGCCGTTCTCGTAACTGGAGGAGTGTGACGACGCCGTGGCTGTGAGTCGCGAACCTGAGTTCCGTACCGTGCGCATGCGCGAGGGCTATGATCTGGACGCCGTCGACGATTTCGTGGACCAGGTCATAGATGCGCTGGACGGCCGACCAGGCGGCAAGGGGATCACGCCGGAGCGGATCGAGGCCGAGGAGTTCAAGGTCGTCCGGATGCGCGAGGGCTACTCCATGGACGACGTCGATGACTGGCTGGACGCAGCGGCCGCCGAGTTGCGGAAGAAGCGGCACGCGGCGCAGCAGGCCCAGCAACAGCAGTACGCCGTCCCCGCACAGCACCCGCAGCAGTACGCACAGGCCCCGCAGGCTCCGCACGGCGCGCAGACGCCGGATCACACTTGGGCCGCCGCCGACCACGTCGGGCTGAACACGGCACCGATCGCACCCGTGGCGCCGCCCGCAGCGCCGACTCCTCCGGTCAGCCCGGTGCCCCCGGCGGGTCAGGTCCCGCCCGCCTATCCAGGGGCCGGCGGCACCGGATACACCGGCTACGCCGATCCTGCCATCGGTGGTGACCCGCTCACCGACTCGGCCGTCAACGAACTGGACCCGGCGCTGCGAGCGCTCGATCCGAGTTACGGTGGGGAGCGTACGCAACCGCACTACACCGACCCGGCCGGTCAGCAGTACGCCGAAGCGGTGCAGTTCCAGGAGCCGGCGCAGCGGACCCACCAGCAGCCCGCCGTCAACGGCTACGAGCCGACCACCGATGATCCCTCGCTCTCCGACGTGCGCACGCCGTCGACCGGGTTGCACCACGTGGAGATCTGGACGCGTGACATCGATGCGGCGACGCGGTCGTTCGGGTGGCTCTTCGAGCGGCTGGGATGGACCCTGTTCCAGGTATGGGACAGCGGTCGCTCCTGGCAGTCTCCGGGTGGCGGCCCGTACGTGGTCATCGAGCAGTCGCCGGACCTCTCCTGGACGCCGTACGACCGGAAGGCTCCCGGCCTGAACCACCTGGCGCTCGCCGTTCCGGAGCGGTGGATGGTGGACCGGATCGTCTCCGAGGCGCCCACCTACGGCTGGCGGCTCATGTTCGCCGATCGGCACCCCTATGCGGGTGGCCCGCATCACTACGCTGCCTACTTCGAGAACGAGGAAGGCTTCGAGGTCGAAGTCGCCACGCCCTGAGCGCCTGGCGCGTCCGAGTCCCGAGTGGTCTCGGGTGACCGATGGCTCGATTCACGGGCCTGGGCGGCTCGTCACGGCGTGTGGGAGCGCTCCACTTCGGCTGACGCTGCCACTTTCGCCGTCTTCGGCGGCAGGCCGCTGACTTGTTGAGTGCTCGTTGCGTTAACCACGCGTCGGAGGGCCCTTTGACGCCACCAGCACTCAACATGTCGGTGGGCCCGGCCCTGGGCACAGTGTCGTTGAGGGCAGGGGACCGCTTGGCGTCCTCTTTGTCGGAAATCTTCCAGCGAGACCGCCCTGCGAGCGCGAGATCCGTTCGCGGTACCGTATCGACCCATGATGTTCTCCGGCATGGTGCGTATCTCGGCCTCTGGTTCGTGCGGACCTCGTTCGCCTGAACGTCGCTGGTCCGGACGTTGCCATGCGTGACGCCGGCTTCGACGATGGCATGGACGGCAGCGCGGACGGTGATGACTCCGCCGCACGCGGCTCTTCCGGATCGCCGACGATCGGACCCGACGCCGTGACGCCGACGTCATCGCCGACGATCGAGTCCGATGTGGTGACGCTGACCTCCGAGCTGATCCGGCTCGACACGACCAACCAGGGTCAAGGCGACGGGCACGAGCGACCGGCGGCCGAGTACGCCGCGCGCCGCCTGGACGAGGTGGGGATCGCGGCCTCGATGCTGGAGTCCGCGCCTGGGCGGGCCAACCTCGTCGCGCGAATCCCGGGTGCGGACCGTTCCCGTCCCGCGTTGCTGGTCCACGGTCACCTCGACGTCGTTCCGGCGAACGCTGCCGACTGGAAGGTGTACCCGTTCTCCGGCGAGATCCGCGACGGCATGGTGTGGGGCCGCGGTGCGGTCGACATGAAGAGCATGGTGGCGATGGTGCTGGCCGTCGCCCGGGCCTGGGCTCGCGACGGGCGGATGCCGCGCCGTGACATCGTCGTCGCGTTCACCGCCGACGAGGAAGACACCGGGAACTACGGGGCCGGCTGGCTTGCGACGGAGCATCCGGAGCTGTTCGCCGGGTGCACCGAAGGTGTGAGCGAATCCGGCGGGTACACGTTGCACGCGAACGGGCGGCGGCTCTATCCGATCGGGGCCGCCGAGCGAGGCACCGCGTGGCTGAAGCTGACCGCGCGCGGCGCCGCGGGGCACGGCTCCCGAGCCAACCCCGACAACGCTGTGGCCACCCTCGCGGCGGCGGTGAGCCGGATCGCCGAACACAGGTGGCCGGTGCGGCTGACCCCGACCGTGCGCGCCGCCGTCGTCGGAATCTGCGAGGCGCTGGATGTGCCGGTGGACCCGGACTCGCCGGACTTCGACGCCGGCGCGATGCTGGACCGGCTCGGACCTGCCCGCCGCCTGCTGGAGAACACGCTGCGCAACAGCACCAACCCGACGATGCTGGCTGCCGGATACAAGGTCAACGTGATCCCGTCCGTCGCCACCGCGCACGTCGACGGGCGCGTGTTACCGGGGTCGGAAGCGGAGTTCGAGAAGACGATCGAGGAACTCACCGGACCCGATGTGGCGTGGGAGTACTACCACCGGGAGACGTCGCTGTCCGCGCCGGTTCAGTCGCCGACCTTCACGGCGATGAAGGACGCGATCGAGGCTGAGGATCCGGGCGCACACGTCGTTCCCTACTGCATAGGCGGCGGCACCGACGCCAAGCAGTTCTCCCGGCTGGGCATCCTCGGCTACGGCTTCGCGCCGCTGGTGATGCCGCCCGGTCTCGACCTGGCACCACTGGTCCATGGCGTGGACGAACGGGTTCCGGTGTCGGCGCTCGAAGGCGGGGCGCGGATCCTGGACCGATTTCTCAGCATGGCGTGAGTCAGCATGGCGTGAGCGAGGTGGAACTGACGATGAGCGAAACGGCTCCGTACGGGTCCTGGCGGTCGTCGATCGACGCCGATCTGGTCGCGGAGGATCATGGCCGGCCGGCCTGGGTCAGCGTGTACGGCACTCAGCAGCCGTGGTGGATCCAGCGGATGCCGGCGGAGGGCGGCCGGATGGCGCTGCTGCGCCAAGGCGCCGAAGGTGCAGAGGTGGTGCTGCCGGCCCCGTGGAACGTCCGCAGCCGGGTGCACGAGTACGGCGGACGCCCGTACCTGCTGGTGCCCGGCGAACCGGAGCCGATCGTGGTCTTCTCCGAGTTCTCCGACCAGCGTCTCTACCGGTTCCAGCCGGATGTGGACGTACGGCCGTCGCCGTTGACCCCGGAGCCGGAGCGTGCCTCGGGCCTGCGCTACGTCGAACCGATCCTCGGCCCGGGCGCGCGCGAGGTGTGGTGCATCCGCGAGGAGCTCACCGGCCCGCACCCGACAGACGTACGGCGCGCGATCGTCGCCGTCCCGCTCGATGGCTCGGCGGCGTCCGACGCCGCGGGGGTCCGGACCGTCCTTGCCGACCGGCACTTCCTCGCCTGCCCGCGTCGCTCACCGGATGGCCGGTGGCTCTCCTGGATCGGGTGGGACCATCCGTCGATGCCGTGGGACTCCACCGAGCTGCGGATCGCCCCGATCGAGGACGACGGCGACGGACGACCGGTGGCGGGTGCGCCGGCGCGCGTCGCGGGCGGCCCGGATGAGGCGGTCGTCCAGGCGGAGTGGGAGAGCTCCGGCGACGCGTTGCTCTACGTGTCCGACCCGAGCGGGTGGTGGAATCTGCACCGGGTCGAGATCGGAGCGGACGGTAAGCCGGACGGTCCCGGGGTCAACCTGTGCCCGCGGGAGGAAGAGTTCGGCGGCGCGTTATGGCAGCTGGGCATGGAGTGGTTCGTCCCGGCCGGTGCGGGCACCGTCGCCGTCATCCATGGGCGTGCGTCGACGCGGCTGAGCATGCTGGACACGGCGTCGGGCGAGCTGCTTCCGGTGGCTGACGACCACACCGAGTGGGCGCCCACCCTGGCGGCCCGCGCCGGCTCCGTCTACGGCGTCGCGGGTGGTCACGACCGGCCGTATCAGCTGATGGCCGTCGGCACGGTGGCCCGGGGAGCGATCGCGCTCACCGACCCGGCGCCGGTGCGGGTCGACGACGGACACCTGCCGCGGCCCGAGGCGCGCACGTTCCGGGCCGACGACGGCCATGAGATCCATGCGAACCTGTACCCGCCGCGCAACGACGGGTTCTCCGCGTCGGACGGGGAGCTGCCGCCCTACGTGGTTTTCGTGCACGGCGGGCCGACGAGCCGGGCGCCGATGGTGCATGACCTGGAGGTGGCCTACTTCACCAGCCGCGGGATCGGCGTCGTCGAGGTCAACTACGGCGGCTCGACCGGGCACGGGCGGGAGTATCGGAACCGGTTGCGGCAGAGCTGGGGCGTCGTCGACGTGGAGGACAGCGCGGCGGTGGCGCGGGCCCTGGTCGACGAGGGCCTGGCCGACCCGCAGCGGCTGGCGATCCGCGGTGGCAGCGCGGGAGGCTGGACCACCGCCGCGGCGTTGGTCTTCACCGACGCGTTCCGCTGCGGCGTCATCATGTACCCGATCCTCGACCTCGCCGGATGGCGGACCGGGGAGACTCACGACTTCGAGTCGCAATATCTGGAGAGTCTCGTCGGACCATGGCCGCAGGTGGAACAGCGCTACCGGGAGCGCTCGCCGATGAGCCATCCGGAGCGGGTGACGGCGCCGTTCCTGCTCCTGCAGGGCTTGGAGGACGAGATCTGCCCGCCGGTGCAGGCGGAGCGGTTCGTGGCGGCGATGTCCGGCCGGGATGTTCCGCACGCCTACCTGACCTTCGATGGCGAGCAGCACGGCTTCCGCAAGAGGGAGACGATCGTCGCCGCGATCCAGGCCGAATTGTCCCTCTACGCCCAGGTCTTCGACTTCGCCCCCACCGACAACCTCCCCCCGCTCTCCCTCACCGACCACCACACCTAAATGATCATGTGAAGTGGGTTTTCTCCAGCACTACCATGTCTGCAGGCATGGTAGTGCACGAAGAAACCCACTTCACATGATCATTTAGGGCTCTCCGTCCCGATCCGTGGGTTAGCGGCCGGGGAGGGCGGGGCGGTATCCGCCGAGGGCGAGCATGGCCAGGGCGATGAGGGCGTGGGGGTCTTTGAAGCCGTAGGCGGTGCGGGTGAT